>CAWARK010000011.1:0-300112 GCA_963784415.1 uncultured Alphaproteobacteria bacterium | reverse complement strand
TCGCGAGCTTAGGCGCTAGTCAGGCGAAGCTACGCAATCTGCAAAGAAGCTATTGATCGATTGCATTTCGCCCGGCGTCTTGGCGTTCATGACGTCGGGTACGTTGCCGCGAGACAGTTGGCCGGAAACCCGGAACGCCGCGAGCACGTGATTTGACGCGGCGATCTCGATCCTGCTGGCGACGCCTTCATAACCTTCATCGTCGGCCGGGATGCGCGTAGCTGGAAACATCTCCGACTCGCCGCCCGAGACGAGAAACAGTCTCCGGCCATCCTCCTCGGAGTTGGGCGCCCAGATCGACATCGTTCCATTCGGCCCGCAAGACATGTCGATATGAATGTCGCCCGAGTTTCTGGGTGCGAACATCAAGGCGCCAAAGTCCGTGACGAGCCACACGGGATCTGTGAAGTCGAATGCGGCATCTGGCGCCGCGACCGGTTGTGGCGCAGCCGGCGCCGGAGCAGATGGCGATGGTTCGGCCGGTGGTGGACCCGATCCGATTTTTACCGGCGCAGGCTGACATCCAGCCAACACTCCAACTGTCAGAACCAACCCCAACCGCATGCGCCGATCCTACTGCCCCGGCGTGCCCGTCTCCACGACGACATCGCCGTCTTCGTTTAGGCCCTCGATCAGGTCGCACTGCACCTCGACGGGCTTCTTCTGCGCCATCGGCACCGGTCCCTGATAGATGCCGCAGTTGAGAAGGTTGTTCTCGTGCGTCTTGCGCGCAGAGTAGACGTTGATCAGGACTTCAGGCTCGCCCTTGACGCTTTTCAGGTAGGTCGGATCGAACCCCTCGCCCGTCACGTTCACGACAGCGCTTTCGGGTCCGACTTCGATGTCGCTCGCGCCGAGGCGGACCTCCATGCCTTCCTTGTCGATGCCCGGCGCATCGTCACTGGTCGGCAGGCCGTAATACATCGCCGAGACGATCACCCGCTCATCCGTATCCTTCAGCCGTTCGGCTGCGCGCGCGGTCAGCGTCAGGTTGACGTCAAACGCGTAAGGGCTCGCTGGCTTGACGGTCTCGTCAGCCGACGATGCGCCCGGAGCTGGCGCAGGGCCACACGCGGCGAGCAGGAATGGCAGGATCAGGAGCGACATCTTTTTCATGGCTCACAGGCTTGGCGTGATTGGCCGGGCTGGTCAATTTAGCCCTCCCTCGCCTCACCCGGAAATCCGGCTATAAGGCGAACATGAGCATCAGGATCGCCATCGCAGGAATCGCAGGCCGCATGGGCCACGCGCTGGTCGGATCGGCCGGCGCGGACTTCTCGATTGCCGGCGGCAGCGAGCGAGCAGGGTCGCCGGCGCTGGGCGATGCGCCCGGCGGCTGGACCGTCAGCGACAGCATAGCGAAGGCTGCTCAGTCAGCCGACGTCTGGATCGATTTCACGACACCGACCGCCTCAATCGAGGCGCTCGACCTGTTGAAGCTGACCAAGGTGAAAGCCGCGATCGTCGGCACCACCGGGCTATCGGCGGCACAGGAACAACAGATCGCGGAACACGCCAAACGCATCGCCATCGTGCGCGACCGGAATTTCTCGCTCGGCGTCAACCTGATGATCGGCCTGGTCGAACAGGTCGCCGCCCGCCTCAAGGCGGACTGGGACATCGAGATTTCCGAAGGCCATCACCGCCGTAAAGTCGACGCACCGTCCGGCACCGCTCTTATGATCGGCGAGGCCGCCGCTCGTGGGCGGGGCGAACCACTCAATGACCTGCGCGTACCGCCGCACGATGGCCAGACGGGTCCGCGCAAGGAAGGTTCGATCGGTTTTTCTGTTATTCGCGGCGGCGGCATTATCGGCGATCACGAAGCGGCGTTCATCTCCGACGAGGAGATCCTGTCGATCAGCCACCGGGCGCTCGACCGCGCGATCTTCGCCAAGGGTGCGCTGGCTGCAGCGAAGTGGGCGGCCGGACAGAAGCCGGGGCTCTATACGATGCGAGATGTTCTCTCGCTCTGAATCGCGTCGCTGTTTCAGATTGTTGCGCGGCTTTCACTTTGCGTGTGGCGCCCTGCCCGCATAGACCAAATGCGTGCGGCCGGGACGAGCCGCAATGGTGGGAACGCAGCTACGGGGGTAGGCGCGCGGGATGACGCAAGCGCCGAACATATTTCTGACGGCTCGGACGCAACTCGACCGGCTGGCCCTCGGCCAAGTGAGCGCGGCTGACCTGCTCGAAGAACATATCGCCCGCTATGAGGTTGCGAACCCTGCAGTGAACGCCGTGGTGCGCACCGATCTCGCGGCGGCGCGGAGACGGGCGCTTGAGCTCGACCGGCTGCTGACTTCAGGGATACCGGCCGGTCCGCTTCACGGCCTGCCGATGACCATCAAGGACACGTTCGACGTCGACGGCATGCCCGCAACCGCCGGCGCGCCCGAATACGCCAACCGCCCGGCGCGGACGGCGGATGCGGCGGCGGTGGGGAGGTTGAGGGAGGCGGGGGCGGTGATCTGGGGGAAGACCAACACGCCCTATCTCGCGGGCGACAGCCAGACCTACAACACCGTGCATGGGCGCACGTCGAATCCCTGGGATCTTGGACGGACGCCGGGAGGGAGTTCCGGGGGCGCCGCGGCGGCGCTGGCGACCGGCATGACGCCGCTGGAGCTGGGCTCGGACATTGGCGGCAGCCTTCGCTTCCCCGCGCACTTCTGCGGTGTCGCAGCCCTGAAGCCGAGCTATGGCCGCGCGCCGATCATGGGCCATGTGCCGCCCGCGCCGGGATCGCTGGCCGTACGCGATCTCAACGTAGCGGGACCGATGGCGCGGGACGTCGCCGACCTGCGCCTGATGTTCCAGGTGCTGACCGGCACGCCGGTTATCGCGCCGCCGAAGCGGACATCGCTGCGGGCCCGCCGAATCGGCGTGTGGGCTGAGGACAAGGCGTTTCCAACCTCTGCCATCTGCCGCGCAGCCGTCGAAACCGCCGCTGAAGCTGCCGCCGACGCCGGCGCGCAGGTTCTCGCGACCCGGCCAGACGTGGACGGGACGGCACTCATCGATCTCTACCTGCAGCTGCTCTTACCCGTGCTCGCGACCGACATGCCGGGGCAGCTAGTGAAGGCGCTGGAGGCGGGGCGTCCCCTCGCCCGGTTGATGGCGCGCGGCGAGCCGTTCGGGCGCGGCAAGTGGGCGGCCTATTCGGCGGCGACTCACCATGACTGGCTGCGCGCGGACGAAGTGCGCCGGCGGCTGAAGCGGACGATGTCCGATTTCTTCAGCCGGTGGCACGCGATCATCACGCCGGTCGCGCCGACGACGGCGTTCGAGCACATCGATACCGGCGACGCGGTCAGCCGGATGATGGACGTCGACGGCAAGCTTTCGCCCTATCACCTGATGCATGGCTGGATCGCGCTGGCGACGATCTGCCATCTGCCGGCGGTCGTGATCCCTGTTCCACGCAAGCCCGGCCAGTTGCCGTGCGGCATCCAGATCATCGGCCCCGAGGGCGGCGACGATGATGTACTTGCGATCGCCGAAGCCATCGAGGCTCAGATGGGCGGGTTCCAACGCCCGCCGGAGGAAGGCCTTGATGCGCCACTCGAGCTCAAGGCAAAGCCGAAAAACAAGGCGAAGCCCAAGCCGGTCGCGAAGGCCAAGCCTGCGAAGCCGCCAAAGCCCGCGAAAGACAAGGCGATCAAGGCAAAGCCGGCGAAACCAGTGAAAGTCGAGAAGCCGAAAGCGGCGGCAAAGGTGAAGCCGCCCAAGCCTCCCAAACCCGTGAAGCCGGCGAAGCCGAAGCCTGATAAGCCAAGGAGATAGAGCGCTCCGACCAAGTGAGCGCGAGGAGACGAACCTATGTGGACGCGCCTTTGTGCTCTCTCACTGTTTGCCCTGGTCGTTGCAGCCTGCACCACGCTGCAGCCCAATCCAAAGACGTTCCCGGCCGGATACCAGACATTGCGCATCACAGATGCGAACGCCCGGCCGATCGCGCTCGACATCTGGTTCCCGGCGCAGGGC
The DNA here is from genome assembly GCA_963784415.1 of uncultured Alphaproteobacteria bacterium. Classification (GTDB taxonomy): domain Bacteria; phylum Pseudomonadota; class Alphaproteobacteria; order Caulobacterales; family Hyphomonadaceae; genus UBA7672. Next base: position 296,125 of record CAWARK010000011.1, on the reverse strand, counting down.
GCGGTGGAGGCGGTCCACAATTACGGCATCAGCAAAGGCAGTGTCGCTGCTGACGCGGCCATTGCCGGCGACCACCTGCCCGTCGTGCTGCTGTCACATGGCGCGATGGGCGCAGCGGTGAACTATTCGTGGATCGCGGAGGCGCTGGCGCGGCGCGGCTATGTCGTGCTGGGCGTTTCGCACTTCGGCGAGTCGCCCGCATTCGGGGCTTCGACCATCAGCCCGATGAACGTCTCGCACTTCGGCGACCGCACGCGCGACTTCAAGGCGGCGCTTGCCTACCTGCTCTCGCAGCCTGCCTATGTGAGCCATGTCGATGCGGATCGCATCGGCCTGCTCGGGCATTCGTCCGGAGGGACAACCGTGATCATGCTGGCGGGTGGAAAATTCCTGCCGGGCGATATGCTGGCCTATTGCCGGACCGAGGCGGCGAAGGGCGACAAGTCGTGCGCGTATCCGACAACCGGCGGAGGCGACATGAAACAAGCGCCCGAGGCGCTGGGCCGCCCGATCCGCGCTCTGGTGGGGCTCGACCCGGCGCTGGCGCAGGGGTTCAGCACAGCGTCACTTGCCGATGTGACTGCGCCCACGCTGGTAATCGGTTCCGAGCAGAACGACTTCCTGCATTTCGATGCGCATGCCGGGCGGTTCATGGACCTGCTGCCGAAAGCAGAGCGCGTGACATTGGACACTGGCGAGGGACATTTCGTCTATGTCGACGTGTGCGACGTGCCGATCCAGGCGCTGGGCGTGCCGCTGTGCAAGGACCGCGCGGGCGTCGACCGGACCAAGGTGCATGAGCAGTTGAGCGCAACGATCATTGCGTTCTTCGACCGGACGCTGAAGGGACAGTAGCTGGCGATCGTGAGCGCGGGCTACCAGCTGCCGATGTTCGGGGCCGAGGCCCAAGGCTCCTGCGGCGCAAGCGCCTCGCCCTTCTGCAGCAGCTCGATCGAGATGCCGTCTGGCGATCTCACGAAGGCCATGCGGCCGTCGCGCGGCGGGCGGTTGATGGTGACGCCTATCTTCTGGAAGCGTTCGCAGGCGGCGTAGATGTCGTCCGTCCTGTAGGCCAGGTGGCCGAAATTGCGGCCGCCTGCGTAGTCGCTCTCGTCCCAGTTGTGGGTCAGCTCCACCATTGGCACGCCGGGCGGCAGGCGCTCCTTGCCGTCATACTTGGCGCGGGCGACGTCTTCAGGGGCTGCGAGAAAGACGAGCGTGTACTTGCCCTGCGGATAGTCGTTGCGCCGAATCTCGACGAGGCCGAGGCCGTCGCAGAAGAATTTCACCGCTGCCGGAAGATCGCCGACGCGCACCATGGCGTGGAGGAATTCGATGCTCATGCGGGGTCCTACCGATCCTGATCGTGGGTGTGGCGTTCGCGGCGGGCGTCGCTGATGGCTTGCGACAGGCGGCGGGCGAAGGTTTCGCGTTCGCGCGGTGTGAGATGTTCGCCCAGAGGGTAAGCCTTGGCTGAACTGGCAAGGCGGAGGGCGTTGGGGCCGGTGGCAGCACGGTCGAATTCGACGCGGGCGAAGTGAGCCGGCATGCGGGCGAGACGTTCCCTGCCCCAGCCATCCACTTTACGCACATCAACGGCCTCGGCCGTGACGCGGACATAGGTGCGCGCGGTCTGCGAGCGGAAGTTGAATTTGAAAACCGCCCAAACGGCCAGCACGTCGAGCCCGAGGAAGCCGACGATGGGCCAGGCGCCCATGGAATAGAAGATCAGGCCGGGGATGAGGCTCATGACGCCGAAGAACAGCATCACGCGGTTGAAGCCGCGCGGGCTGAGCGAGCGCGGCGGCTCGAGCACTGCATCGAGGTAGACGGTCGGCATGGGTGGAAGATGAGCGCGCCGGGCGAAGGGAGCAAGAGGGATTGGCTTGTCATCCCGGCCAAGCGCAGCGCGAGCCGGGATCAATTGCGGGTCATTCAAATATTGAGAAATGGGTCCCGGCCATCACCTGTTTCTTGGCCTGCGGGCTTCCGGGATGACAAGCTGTAAGGCTAGCTAGGCCCATGGCTGTCGCGAAGAAGAAAAAAGCAAAACCAGCAAAGGGCTTTTCGCCCGAGAAGGCGGCCGAGATGTTCAGGCGGCTGGCCAAGGCGCGGCCGGATCCGAAGACGGAACTGGACTACAAAGACCCCTTTACGCTGGTGGTCGCTGTCGCGTTGTCGGCGCAGGCGACGGATGTTTCGGTCAACAAGGCGACGAAGGGGTTGTTCAGGGCGGCCAACACGCCAGCCAAGATGGTGGCGCTCGGTGAGGAAGGCGTCGCCGAGCATATCCGGACGATCGGGCTGTGGCGCGGCAAGGCGAAGAATGTTGTCGCGCTGTCGCGGATCATTCTCGAACAGCATGGCGGCGTGACGCCGCGCACGCGCGAGGACCTCGTCGCCCTGCCCGGCGTCGGGCACAAGACGGCGAGCGTGGTGCTGAATGAAGCCTATGGCGAGGCGACGATTGCGGTGGACACGCATGTGTTCCGCGTTTCGAACCGGACGGGGCTCGCGCCGGAGACAACGCCGGAAAAGGTCGAGGCGAAGCTGCTGCAGGTCGTGCCCGAGAAGTACAAGAAGGGCGCGCATCACTGGCTGATCCTGCACGGGCGCTACACGTGCCTTGCGCGGAAGCCGGGCTGCCCGGAATGCGTGATCCGCGATCTTTGCGAGTATGAAGCCAAGACCGGCGAGTAGCGCTACCTGTTAGCGTACGGAAAACACTGGGCGCGCGGCAGGTCGATGCCGAAATGACGGCCGAGCGCGGCGATGGCGTCGGCGTGGTCGCGATAGGGGTCTGCGTTTTCAGGACCGACGATGATGATGGTGAAATCCGTCCCGCCTTTGCTGCCGGGTGGCAGCATTGCGGTGGCGAGTCCCGCGCCATCATCCGCCCGGAGCGTGAGGAATATCGGCATGGTGCGGGCGATGTGGCACTTCAGCCCGATATCGCGTTCCAGACCAGGCCCCGGAACATAGGACCGGCGCGCCCGCTGCTGGGCGGTCTGGTAGTGTTTTTCGACGGCGTGGCGCATCAGGCGGGATTCCGCTGTCGCCTCGGCCTCGGTTTCAAGACGGAACCAGGCGCGCCCTTTCGGTGCATCGCAGACGAATTGCATGTGTGCTGTCTCCCGAGCGCTCAACGTAAGCGCGCGGCCGTGTGCGTGGAAGGGGTGGAGTGCAGATGTGAAGAGGCGCGCTAGATCGCCAGCTTGCGCGCAAGGGCGGCGCCCAGCATATCGCCGATCTGCGGGCCGTCCTGGGCGAAGAGGTAGGGCTCGAGAACTTCGAGCTCCATCAGGAGAAGATCGCCCTCTGTTCCGCGCACCATGTCGACGCGGGCGTAGAGCGGCGGCGTATCCAGCACGTCGAGGACGCGCTGGGCTGCGGCGCGGTCTTCAGGAGCGGGCGTGATGGCGAGCGAGGAGCCGCCATAAGCGGCCTGGATACGATAGTCGCCCGATTTCGCGCGCTTGATGATGGCGTGGCTGAAATCGCCGTCGACGAAGAGGAAGGAGAATTCGCCCTCGGTGGCGATGGCGGGGATGAAGGGCTGGATCATGCCCGGGCGATCCATCACGGGGCCGGGCGCCGGGATATTGCTGCTGGTGTAGCGCACCTGCTCGCGGGCGCCGCCGCCGACCTGGCGTTTCAGAATGACATCGGTGGCGTTGAAGGCGGTCATCGCCGCTTCGATATCGGCGGCCACGGGCATTTCTGGCCAGTGAGTCGGGATGATGGGCACACCCTTCGCTTCGAGTTCACGCAGGTAGGTCTTGCGGATGTTCCAGCGGACGGTGGCGAGGTCGTTGAAGACGGGGACGCCGAGCGCCGCAATGTGGTCGAGCGTGGCGAGGAAAGCCTCGTGATTGTCCTGATAGTCCCACGCGCAGTTGACCAGCACGGCGGCGAAACGTTTCCAGTCGCGCGGGTCTGTCCAGCAGACGGGCGTGAGGATGAGGCCGTGGGGCGCGAAGCCCCGGCGCAGGATGTCGATCTGGATATCGAAGAGGTAGGCGTCGGCGCGGCGGTCTGGCGCATCGGGGATGAGGTTCGCGGCCGTCAGCAGGGCGATTTCGCGGGATAGGGCCATGTTTCCAGTTGTCTCACTTGCGCCGGGACACCCCGGTCTTTAAGCCCGCCTTGACCGGCTTTCCATCGTGGAATTGGCGCCGGCGCTGGGACAATTTCTCATGCCGGTGAAGTACGACGTTGTCGCGCTGGGCAATGCGATCATGGATGTGATCGCGCAGGTCGATGACGACTTCCTGGTGAAGCACGACATTCCCAAGGCGCGCACCAACCTGATCACGCCGGAGCGGTGCGATTATCTCTACAACGCCCTGCCCCCGAGCCGGATCGAAACGAGCGGCGGATCGGCCGGCAACACGATTGCGGGGCTGCGCAGCCTCGGTGGCAATGCGGCGTTCATGGGCAAGGTGGCGGATGACGCGATCGGCTCGGCCTATGTCGCGGACATGAAGGCGATCGGCGCGGACTTCTTCGGATCGCCGCTAAAAGGCGGGTTGTCGACGGCGCGCTCAATGATTGCGGTGACGCCGGATGGCGAGCGATCGATGAACACCTTCCTCGGCGCCTCGACCGAGTTTGGGGCGAGCGATGTTGACGCGCGCGCAGTGGCGGCGGGCGAATGGCTCTATCTGGAGGGCTATCTGTTCGACAAGCCGGCGGCGAAGACAGCGTTCATCCATGCCTCGGAAGTGGCGAAATCGGCGGGGCGGAAAGTCGCCATCACCATGTCGGACGTGTTCTGCGTCGACCGGCACCGCGAGAGCTTCGTCCACCTGATCCGCACGCACTGCGACCTGGTGTTCGCGAACGAGGCGGAGCTGCTGGCGATCTACGAGACCGACGATTTCGACAAGGCGGTGAGCCAGATCCGCAATGACAGCCAGATCGCGGCGATCACGCGGGCGTCCAAGGGTTCGGTGATCGTGTCGGGGTCTGACACATGGGTGGCGCCGGTGACATCGGCGCATGTGATGGACGCGACGGGCGCGGGCGATCAGTACGCGGCGGGCGTGCTCTATGGCATCACGCACGGGCTGTCGCTGCAGGAGTCGGCAACGCTTGGAAACCTGTGTGCGCGCGAAGTTATCAGCCATATCGGACCGCGCCCGGCGGTGAACCTGCGCGAGCTGGCGGTGGCGGCGGGGCTGAAAGTCTAGACCTTCAGCTTCGACGTCAGGACGTGCTCCACGCCCTTCTTCCCAAGTTCTCCGAAGCAGAAGGCGCAGAAGCCGACAATGCCGGTTGCGCCGACGGCCCATGCGGCGAAGTCGGTCGCCCAGCCGAGCAGGTAAAGCCCGCCCTGCATTAGCACCCAGAGCACCATGCCGATTAGGCTGGCCGCGAGAATGACGGCGATCGGGCCGAACAGGAGCGTGGCCAGCTCGTTGTCGAAGAAGATCGTTTGACCGCGGGAACGGACGAAATTGAACACGGCCACGCCAAGTGCGCCAAGGACGAGCTGGATAATGATCGGGATGCCGCCTTCGTAGAAGAAGCGCGCGCCTGTCATGATCAGCGCATAGACGGGCGTCACGATCCCCTTGCCCTTGCCGTTCGCCTCAAAGGCAGACCAGGCGCCTTCGGACGATTCCCCCCACCAGGCGCCGTTGAGCTCGGTCCAGTAAGTCGAGGCGACGGCCACGGGAGACGTGCCCGATACCGTCTTTATCCACTGCTGCTGGGCGGTCCTGGCTTCCGTCAGCAACTCAGGATCGCTGGCCATCTCGAAAGCCTTGCCGATAGCGATCGATATGAAGAAGGCGACGAAGAAGAACAGGATGCGCCTTGGCCAGCGCTTTTTCTTCGTCGCAGCTTCGTCGGATGCTTCGTCTGACATGGCCCCACGTCCTCCAAGTCCCCGCGCTAAGTCTAGTACGAATCCGTCTACGGACGAAGGTCACGCGCGCGTCAGAGCTTCCTCTACGAAATCCAGCCGGTCCTGGCCGAAGTGCATTTCATCGCCGACGAAGAAGGTGGGGGCGCCGAAGACGCCGCGGGCGACGGCTTCATCAGTGGTGGCTTTCAGCTTTTCCTTGTTGGCGGGATTTTCGGTGGCGGTGAAAAATTCCTCCGGAGAGAAGCCGGCCGTGGTGAGGACTTCCGTGAGAACGGCCTTGTCGGCGATGTTCTTCTGGTCGCGCCAGGCGGCGTTGAAGATGGCGGCGAGGTATTTGTCGAAGTCGGGACGGTCCACCCACTCCTGCGCTGCGCGCTGAACCATCAGTGTCATCATCGGGAAATGCGGATTGGGTTTGTACGGCGTGTTGAAGCGTTTGGCCCAGCGGGCGAGATCTTCCTGCATCCACTTGCCCTTCTGCGGCAGCGTGCCGGGCGGCTTGTTGCCAGTGGTCTGCATGACGCCGCCGAGGAACATGGGGCGATAGATCAGCTTGCCGCCTGCGCGCTTCACGATATCGGGCAGCCGCGCCCAGGCGAGATAGGCCGTGGGGCTGGTGAAGTCGTAGAAGAATTCGACTGTTTTGGTCATGGCGTCCTCCGTGCGCCCCTCCGTCCAGGGGCGTCGTTTTGTAATCAGCCTGTTGGCGTACCCTGATGGAATTGCAGACGCCACGCGCCCTGCTCGCGGCGCCAGATAGAGCTGCGTAGGCGGGCGACGTTTTCGAGTTGCGTGCGATAGGTGACGAGCGCGATGTCCGGTGACAAAAGGCGCGCGGTGAAATCACTGATGGTTGCGGCGGAGCCGTCGGGCTCGGCGGCGAGGAAGGCGATCAGCGACAAGAGATCGTAGGTTTTGCCGCTGGCGCCGAACTCGAAGAAGTCTTCGCAGATGAGCGCCTTCAGTTGCGCCGCAGAGCGCCGCACGGCAGGCTGCATTAGCGCGCCTTCCAGTTCCAGAAGCTCGGCGGCGACATCATCCTGGCTCACGCCATCTTCTCCATCCACGGACGGAGATCGAGTTCGTGCGTCCACGCATCGCGCGGCTGGGCATGGAGCATCCAGTAGGCGTCGGCGATGTGATCCGGGTTGAGGATGCCGCCCTGCTCTTTTAGTGCATAGCGGGCCGGAAAATTCTTCGCGATCCATTCGGTGTCGATAGCGCCGTCGATGATGGTGTGGGCGACGTGGATGCCTTCGGGGCCGAGCTCGCGCGCCATTGATTGCGCCAGCGAGCGCAACGCGAACTTGGCGCCGGAGAAAGCCGAGAAGCCAGAACCGCCGCGCATGGAGGCGGTGGCTCCGGTGAAGATGATGGTGCCCTTCGCGCGGGGAACCATGACTTTCGCCGCTTCGCGCCCGGCGAGGAAGCCGGCGAAGGCCGCCATCTCCCACACTTTCCGGTACACACGCGACGTGGTCTCGCGGATCGGGAAGTTCACGTTCGCGCCGATGTTGAAGACCACAACTTCCAGCGGGGCGATTTCGGATTCGATTCTTTCGAAGAGCTGGGCGGTCTGATCCTCGTCGCGTGCATCGGTTCCGAAGCCGTGCGCCTCGCCGCCATCGGCGCGGATCTGGGCGAGCAGGCCGTCGAGCGAGGCGACTTCGCGACGGGTGACGACGGTGGCGTAACCTTCACGCGCAAAACGGCGGGCTATGGCGCCGCCGGTGGCGTCTCCAGCGCCGACGATCAGCGCTGAGCGCTTTGCAGCTTTGGATTCGGGCATTGGTAATTCTCCGTTCGGAAAGAGAACGTACAACCTTTCCATGTTCGCGCAATCGGTGCAGGGTTCGAAAATGGAACGTACAAAACAAGCGATAGCAAGCAAGTGGGACGAGTTGGCGACCGACTGGTGCCCCGTCGCGCGAGCGCTGTCGGTAATCGGCGACCGCTGGACAATGCTGATCGTGCGCGACTGTTTCCTTGGAAAATCAAGGTTCGAGGAGTTCCAGAAGAGCCTGGGAGTCACGCGCCACGTGCTGTCGGACCGCTTGAAGCGGCTGGTTGAGAGCGGGGTTCTGGAAAGGAACGCCTATTCGCAAAAGCCGCTGCGGTATGCGTATACGCTGTCGGAGAAGGGGCGCGATTTCGCGCCGGCACTAGTCGGACTGAAGGACTGGGGCAAAAAGCACATGCCGATCCGCAAGCCGGCGGCAGCATAAGTTCCATATAGGAACTGAAGTTACTTTACGGCGTCGAGGTTCATCGCATCGGGCGCGCGCACGTTCACGGCAGCGAAGTGGGTGCGGTATTCGATGGGCGACATGCCGGTTTCGCGCTTGAATATTTCGCGGAAGAAGGACGCGTCCTGGTACCCTACGGCGATGGCGATCTCCTGCACTGACGTCGCTTCGCGCTCGAGCATCGCCTTGGCGGCTTCGATGCGGACGGCCTGCAGGTAGCCGGCGGGCGCCCTGCCCGTGGCGGCCTTGAAGCGGCGAAGGAAAGCGCGTTCGGACATGCCGGCGTTTGTGGCTAACCCGTCATTGCTGTGGCCGGTGCTGAAGTTCGATTGCAGGAAGGATTCAACGGTACGGATCCTGTCGTCGGCATGTGGCGGCGAGAGCGGCAGCACCGCATAGCCCGACTGGTGCGTGCGTGGCATTGGCAGCAGCAGCGCCTTCGCCGTCTGCATCGCGATCTCGTGGCCACAAAGTTTTTCGACGAGGTAGAGCGACACGTCGGCTGCCGCCGTGACGCCGCCACTGCAAAGGAGGCGGCTGTCCTCGGTGACGATCATGCCTGGCTGCCACTCTACCTTCGGCCAGCGGCTTATGAATTCAGACCCCAGCGCCCAGTGTGTGGTGCCGCGCCGGCCGTCCATCAGACCCGATTCAGCGAGGTAGGCGGCGCCCATGCAGACACCCGCCAGATAGGCCCCGGCAGCATAGTGCCGCCGGAGCCAGGGGAGGAGCGCGCTGTTCTCGATCAGCTTTTCGTCGAGTTGCAGGCCCGACGTGGGCACGATGACGATGTCTGCACGCTCAACATCTTCGATCGCTTTTTCCGGCGTCATCGACATGCCGCCATAGGGGCTGCGGATGGGTTTGCCGTCTATGGATGCAGTCGTGACACGGAAGCGAGGCTCAGGATCTTCGCCTTTCAGCTCTCGCCACAGGGCGCCGGCAGAATGAAACACCTCGATTGGCATCAAGGCGGTGGACGCGTAACCATCGTCCAGGAGGACGACGCACACATCCAGTTTCCTGCCGGCTGGTTTACCCGACCCCATTGCGCTCGCTTCCTTTGGGGACACGATCAACCCACGGCGGTGGTCGGGTCAATGATCCCGGTGACGGGCGTGATCTTCGAGGCCGGGAAGCCCGAGAGCTTCGCGTGTTCGTGGATCGCTGCTTCGTCTTCGGCGAGATAGACGCAGAACGTCTTGTCGCCGGTCACGTAGGAATGCTCCCACTGAACCTTGGGCGCCAGCTTGGCGAGCGCCGCGTTGGAGGTGCAGGCTGCATCCTTCAGCTGTCCGGCGTTGAAGCTGCCGACTTTCGGGATGTCGCGTTCGATAACAAAGCGCTTCAGCATTGGCGTATCTTTCTCATTCAAAGGGAGGTGGATCCCCCTTTTGTGTAGATGGAGATGCGGCCTTGCGCGGCGACGCCGTGAGGCCTGAGAGCGCCGATGAGCAGGGGTGATCCCGCCATAGCGCAGCTGCCGGCTGCGTCCGGCGTTTCTATTGCGCCTTTGGCGGCGTCGGCGGGCGCGGCGGCAGCGGGAAGACGATGAAGTCGTCGTGGACGTCGCGAACGACCGTTGCGCCCATCGCTTTCACCGCGTCGCGGAGTTCGGCGATGTCGGCGGCTGGAAGCTCGAGCACATGTTCGGACGGATGCTGGCGAACGTTCTGCTTGAAGTCGACGCCGGGCTCCTGCGTCAGCTCGATATGAGCGCCGAGGACATGGCTGACCTTGTGCGTTTCGAGGAAAGCCGCCAGGCGATCCGTGCTGGCCTGGAAATCGCCCAGCAGATTGGCGGGGATGTAGAGACGTCCCGGATAGAGCGTGTCGCCGGATAGCAGCAGGCGCGTGCGCGCATCGTAGAGCATGATGTGCGCGGGATGGTGGCCCGGCGTCGGGATCACATCCAGCACACGACCGCCAAGATCGAACTTCGCAAGTGTGTTGGGCCAGTCGGTGATTCCGAAGAAAGCGGCGACGTCAGTGGGCAGCAGGCCGACGACGGTGGTGTCTGGCCGGTCCGTGAACTCGGCGTCGCCCGCGTGATGGTCGCCATGGCCGTGAGAGTGGGCGACGACGAGCGGGATGGATGTGCGCTTGTGTTCGGCCAGCCATTGATCGATTGCGGCGTCGACAGCGGGCCTGATCTTCAGGCCGCCCGCGCCGGTGTCGAGCAGCAGCGCCCTGTCCTTTCCGAACAGCAGATAGAGGAACGGCGCTTCAGGATTGGTGAGGACGGACTGACGGATGACGAAGGTATCGGCATCGTAGCGTTGCAGCTGTGTCTGCGGCTCGGCGGGATCGGTCCCGTCGATCCAGTGCTGAAACAGGGGCTTGCGTTCAGCCGCATCCGGCGCGCCCGCGCAGCTGGCGGTGAGCAGCGCGAGACAAACGAGCGGGATGCGCAGCATGGAGCCTCTCAGAGAATGTATTTCGACAGGTCCTTGTTACCGGCCATCGCTTCGACTTTCTCGCGGACGTAGGCGCCAGAGATACTGAAGGCCTGGCCCGGCTTTTCGGATGCGGAAAAGCTGATTTCATCGAGCACGCGTTCGAGGATGGTGTGCAGGCGGCGGGCGCCGATATTCTCGACGCTGTCATTCACCTGCACCGCGATGTCGGCGATGGCTTCGATGGCGTCGGGCTCGAAGGTGAGATCGACGCCTTCGGTTTTCATCAGGGCGACATACTGCGTGATGAGGCTGGCTTCCGGCTCGGTGAGGATGCGCTTGAGGTCATCGCGGCTGAGCGCCTTCAGCTCGACGCGGATCGGTAGGCGGCCCTGGAGTTCGGGCAGCAAATCCGACGGCTTGGCGACGTGGAACGCGCCCGAGGCGATGAACAGGATGTAGTCCGTCTTCACCGGGCCATGTTTGGTGGAAACGGTGGTGCCTTCGATCAACGGCAGCAGGTCGCGTTGCACGCCTTCACGCGAAACATCTGCGCCGGCGCGTTCGGAGCGGGAGGCGATCTTGTCGATCTCGTCGAGGAAAACGATGCCGTCTTCTTCGGTGACGCGCAGGGCTTCGCGGGTGACGGATTCGCTGTCCAGCAGCTTGTCGGATTCTTCCTCGATCAGCGGCTTGTGGGCGTCCTTCACCGTGGTGCGGATGCGTTTGGTGCGGCCGCCGAAGGATTTCGACAGCATGTCCGACAGGTTGATCATGCCGATGCCGCCGGGCTGGCCGGGGATTTCCATGCCGCCGAAGGGAGAGGCCGTGTCGGCGACATCGACCTCAATCTCCTTGTCGTCGAGCTGCCCTGCCCGGAGTTTTATGCGGAAGCTCTCGCGCGTGGAGGGCTGTGCGGTGGCGCCGACCAGCGCATCGAGCACGCGTTCCTCGGCCTTGGCTTCGGCCTTGGCCTGCACTTCCTTGCGGCGACGTTCGCGCACCATGCCGATGGCGATCTCGACGAGGTCGCGGATGATCTGTTCGACGTCGCGGCCGACATAGCCGACCTCGGTGAACTTGGTGGCTTCGACTTTCAGGAATGGCGCTTTCGCGAGGCGGGCCAGGCGGCGCGAGATCTCCGTCTTGCCGACGCCGGTGGGCCCGATCATCAGGATGTTCTTGGGCGTCACTTCCTCGCGCAGGCCATCGGCGAGCTGCTTGCGGCGCCAGCGATTGCGCAGGGCGAGGGCGACGGCGCGCTTTGCCTCGGGCTGGCCGACGATGAACCGATCAAGCTCTGAGACGATTTCGCGCGGGGTGAATTCGGACATGACGTTCCTGAAATGAGACAGGCATGAGCTAGTGTGCGGCAAGCCGTTTCGCTAGCTCATGCCTGCTTATCTCAGCAAGCGGGTTCTGTCGTTACGCAGGTTCGGGCGGGAAGATGCGGCCGAGCGCGCCTTCCTGCGGGAACACCTTCAGGAGACCGCGACGCGCCGTGCGCCAGCCGCCGCCCAGAAGGACGATGGCGCCGCCGATGATCAAGGCCGTCAGCATCAGCGTGTTGACGCCGCCACCGCCGAACTCGTTGACCAGCACCCAGAGGGTAGTGGCGAACGTGACGAGGCCCGAAACAATCAGGGCGCGGCGGTTCAGCGCCAGCGACAGGACGGCGAACGCGATCAGCACCACCAGCATCATCGTGGCCTCGGCCGTGCTGGCCGGAGCAAAGCCCGAACCAAGCAGGAGGCCGCGCACGCCGAGGATGATCTGCGGAGCGGCGGCCATGTGCAGCCAGAAGGCATGATCGGACGAACGCGTCGAGCGCGTCGGATCCCTCATGTCGAACGCGATGGCCGTGCCGAGCGTGGCGAGGCCAACGACCAGCATGGCTGCGCCGCTGCCAACCTGACCGATGCCGGCGAACTGCGCGACAGCGGTGTAGAACAGGCCCGCGATCGCACCGGCAAGCAGGAAGAGCGAGAATGGCAGGCGGAAGCGCCAGAAGAAGAGACCCGAAGCGGCGACCGCGGCGGCAAAGCCGGAATAGCTGAGCCCGGTGAGAATGTTCCACGGGTTCATGCCGCTCTCGACGTGGCCAGCCTCGATGACGGGATCGACCATGAAGCTTGCAAGGCCGGCAGCCAGGACGCCGGACGCCCAGGTGATGATGATAGCCAGCGCCATGGATGGCAGGAGCAGACGGCGCTTGCCGCAGAAGTATTCCGCTAGCAACCACGCGCCGACGATCAGCGGGAGCGGCGTGAGGATCAACGCCCAGCGGACCTTGTCCGCAATGGCTTGCGCCGCGACCATTGAGTTCGGCTCCGCCATGCTGGAAAGGCCGAGCATGTTGGTGACCGAGATCGCCGACAGGAAGCCCAGCCCCGTCATGAGCACGACGATGCCGATGGTCAGGAACACATCGTTGAAGTTCGTAAGGAAGCGCAGGTTTTCAGGATCAAGCATGCGATCCGGATCGTTGCGCGCCTTGAGGAAAGCTTCGAAGCGTTTGGCTGCCTCATCGCCGATCGCGCCAGCCTCTACGGCTGCGCGTATGTCAGTCTTGTCAAACATCCAGGGTCTCCACGACGAAATTGCTGTTTGTGTAAACGCAGACTTCGGCCGCGATCGTCATCGCTTTGCGTGCGATCTTTTCGGCATCGTCTTCGTACTCGTACAGCGCTCGTGCGGCGGACAGCGCATAGTTGCCCCCTGAACCAATGGCCGCGATCGGATGCTCCGGCTCAAGCACGTCGCCCCTGCCCGTGATGACGAGCAGTGATGTCGCGTCGCCCACGATGATGAGCGCCTCGAGGTTGCGGAGGTATTTGTCAGTGCGCCAGTCCTTGGCGAGTTCCACGGCGGCGCGCTGGAGATTGCCGGGGAATCGTTCGAGCTTCTGATCAAGGCGCTCAAAGAGCGTGAAAGCGTCCGCCGTGGCGCCTGCGAACCCTGCGAGGATCTCTCCCTTCTCGCCGAGACGCCGGACCTTGCGGGCGTTGCCCTTCATGATGGTCTGCCCCATCGACACCTGCCCATCCCCCATGACGACGAGCTTGCGGCCCTTCTTCACGGCGAGAATGGTAGTGGAGTGCCAAATAGGCTCAGACGACATTGCTCAAGTTCCTGACCGTTGAGCAGTCTATGTCGTTGCGCTTGCGCCGGCAAGCAAGTTTATCGTTTTTCGATAATTTCCGTTTCCTCGGCGCATAGCAATAATAATAGGCAAGTCCAAGGCTCTACGCTGCAAACCGATCCGCCGGCCTCGGACGATAGCTCCGCACGAAGGCGTCGAATTCGGGGGCGGGGAGAGGGGGGGAGTAGTAGTAGCCCTGCCCGATGGTGCAGGCGCGGCGGAGCAGGAAGTCGGCCTGCTCTTTCGTTTCCACGCCCTCTGCGACGGTTTCCTGGCCGAGCGCTTCGGCCATGGCGAGGATCATCTCGACGATAGCGGGGGCGTGCGGGTCGGTGGACAGCGCGCGGACGAACTGCTGGTCGATCTTGAACACATCGAACGGCAGCCGCGTGATGGCGGCGAAGTTGGAGTGGCCGGTGCCGAAATCGTCGATGGCAAGGCGGACGCCGCGATTGCGCAGCGGCCACATCGTCCGGGCGACGCGGTCGGCGTCGGCCACGGCGGCGCTTTCGGTGATCTCGAGCTCGAGCAGATTGGGCGGCAGACCGGAATCGTCGAGCGCCTGATAGACGGAGCTGACGAAATCCGGATCGTCGAACTGGTGCGGCGAGACGTTGACCGCGACCGACGAGATAATGCCCTTGCGGTTCCAGCCGGCGGCCGCGAAGCACGCATCGCGCATCACCTGCTTGCCCAGCGTGCCGATCAGGCCAAGCTCTTCGGCGATCGGGATGAAGACGCCCGGCGAGACGATCGCGCCATCCGGCCGGCGCCAGCGGGCCAGCGCTTCAGCGCCGACAAGTTCGCCGGTTTCAAGCTTCACCTTGGGCTGGAACACGGCCACGAATTCGCCGCGCTCGATGCCGGCGCGGACTTCTTCTTCGAGCTTGGTCTGCGCCCGCGCCTTGTCGAGGAGACGCTGGTCGAAGAAGGCGATGCCTTGTGTGCCCTCGCGCTTGGCTTCCTTGAGCGCAACCTCGGCCAGCTTGAGGAGGTCGGGGCCGGTCGCAGCGTCGGAGGGAGAGGAAGAGGCGCCGAAGGAGGCGGTGACGCGGAGAACCTGGTCGTCCAGCGTCATCGGTTCGCCAATCACGGCCCCGGCGCCTTTGAGAAAGGGCCCGACGTCGAGGTCAGCTGCGCCTGGCAGGAGCAGCCCGAACTGGTCGGCGCCGATCCGGCCCATATAGAAGCCGGAAACTTTCGAGGCGGCGGCTACCGCGCGCAGACGGTCGGCCACGACGGCAAGGGCGAGATCCGCCACGTGCGGGCCATAGGTGACATTGACCTGCCGGAACTTGTCGAGATCGCAGATAACCAGATGCACGCCCTGCCCGCTGGCGACCACGGTATCGAGCCGGGAAACGAAGCGCAGACGATTGGGCAGGCGCGTGACCGGATCCGTATAAGCCATCGTGAGCGCACGCCGCATCGCGGCTTCGGAACGTTCGTGCACTTCGTCGATTGCGGTCAGCAGGGGCTTGAGCAGGCGATCGTCGGAGCTGTCCGCGAGCTTCGACTTGTCCCTGGGATCGCGCTGGCGGATGCGGCGTTCAAGGTCGGTGACCGGCTTCAGCGCGCCACGTCCAAGTCGATAGATCAGCGGCGCAATCGCCAGCAGCGCCAGCGACAGCACAACCGCGTTCAGCGTCACCACCAGCAGCCAGGTGTTCACGAACGGGCGCGGGACGAAGGAATAGAGCGCATAGCCAAACGTCTTGCCCTGCGAGACGATGGGCCGAGCGGCGTAGTAGCGCTCGCCATCGACGAAGATGCCGTTGGACGAGCTGGCCAGAGCCTGCAGCGTGCCTGCCGCCGGCAGTTTCACGGCAGCGCCGTTTTCCGCGATGACCTTCCAGTCCGCATCGAGCACGACGGACTGGCCCTCGGGCATCCCGGTTTGGGCCGAAAGAGCACCAACCAGTTTGCTGATTTCGCCCCAGTGGCCCGCTTCGGCGTGCAGGCGGGAAATATCGGCCAGCAGGTCGACGCCTGAGGCCACTGCGATCTGCCGTTGGTTGCGGATCTCGCCCTGCGCCATGAGCGGCGTGACGACCCATTGGGCGATAGCCGCCAGAAAGGCGGCGACGACCGCAACCATCGCGACCCGGCCGGCAAGGCCCAATTTCTTGCCTGGAGGACGCTTGGCAGACCGGGGGGCGGCGCGCTCCCCGGCTGTCTTCGCTGGCAGTGGTTTCTTCGCGGGCATAGAGTGCGGTCCCTGCGCGAATCCGGTGGCTTTCGGGACGGTCAGACCCTAAATGCACGCCTGCATTCAGGATTCTTCGACCGTTTGTGTGCGAAGCTAGGTTCTGGGTGCGAACGCACAGTTAATGCCGGTAAACACAGGGGCCCGCCCATGGCGGACAAAGCACGCAAAGCGGAGGTCGTCCGCGAAACCAAGGAGACCCGGATCCGGGTCACCGTGGACGTCGATGGCTCTGGAAAGTCTACGATTTCCACAGGCGTGGGGTTCTTCGACCACATGCTGGAAAGCTTCGCCAAACACTCCGCCATGGACATTAACGTCGAAGCGAAGGGCGACCTTCACATCGACCAGCACCACACCATGGAAGATGTCGGCATCGTGCTGGGCCAGGCATTTCGTGAGGCCGTGGGCAGCTATTCGAGCGTGATCCGCTTCGGCCATGCCTATGTGCCGATGGACGAGACGCTGGCGCGCGCCGCCGTGGATCTGTGCAACCGGCCTTACCTGATCTGGAAAGTGGGCTTCACGCGGGACAAGGTTGGAACGGTCGACACCGAGCTGTTCAAGGAATTCTTCCAGGCGTTCGCGATGAACAGCGGCATCTGCCTGCATCTCGAACTGCTCTATGGCGAGAACTCGCACCATATCGCGGAAGCCAGCTTCAAGGCGCTCGCGCGGGCGCTGCGGGCGGCGGCCGTGGTCGATGACCGGCTCAAGGGCCAGGTCGCGAGCACCAAGGGCAGCCTCTAGAACACCGGAGCACCATATGGCGGCCTATCTCATCGGCAGTCTCGACATCACCGATCTTCCCGGCTTCACGGCGTATGCGCAGCAGGTTCCTGCTGTGATCGCCCAGTATGGCGGCCGCTATGTCGTGCGCGCCGGCGCCGCCGAGTTGGTCGAGGGCGAGGGCCCGCTGCATCGTCAGGTGGTTCTTGAATTCCCCGACATGGCGGCGCTGAAAACATGGTACGCTTCGCCGGAGTACGCGCCCCTCCTCGCCCTGCGCCAGAAGACGGCCCACGCGAAGGTTATCTTCGTCGAAGGCGCCTGACAGTTCGGGGCGGACGCGCTATCCCTGCGTCATGACCCGCCTTGCAATCATCGACTACGGCTCGGGCAATGTCCGATCGGTGCAGCGCGCGCTTGAAGCGGCGGCGAACGCGCATGAGATCAAGCTCGACATCGTGCTGACGGACGACCCCGACCGCATCCGGCAGGCGGACCGCATCGTGCTGCCGGGCGTTGGGCATTTTGCCGATTGCGCCGCGGGGCTGTCCGGCCGGCAGGGCGTCACCGAAGCGCTGACCGAGGCCGTGTTTCGCTCTAAGCGCCCCTTCCTCGGCATTTGCGTCGGCATGCAGCTGATGGCCGATGTTGGACGCGAGGATGTCGAGACGCGCGGGCTTGGGTGGATAGCGGGTGCGGTGGTGAAGATCACGCCTGCGGGCGCCCTGCCCGTGCCGCACATGGGCTGGAATGTGCTGACCGATCTGACGTCGCATCCGGTACTGGCTGGGCTCGGCCCCGACCCGCACGTCTACTTCGTGCATTCCTACGCGCTGAAGCCGGAGCACCGCGACCACATCGCGGCGCGGTGCGATTATGGTGGGAAGTTTGTTGCAGCTGTTGCGCGCGACAACCTGTTCGGCACGCAATTCCACCCCGAGAAAAGCCAGAAGGCCGGGCAGACACTGTTGGCGAACTTCCTGCGCTGGAAGCCCTGACCTGCCTGTCCGGCTGACCTAAACGTGACGCGGTTTCGCGGCGTCAGGGCCGATGTGTGCTGCTGCATAACATTGACAGTCGGGTTAAGAGCGACTCAAGCACAGCCTCTCCCATCACGCCCGAAGAAGGCGGACGACATGAAACTCTATCCTGCTATCGACCTGAAGGACGGCGTGTGCGTGCGCCTCCTGCGTGGCGAGATGACGACGGCGACCTCGTTCAACGATGATCCGGCCGACCAGGCGCTGCGCTTTGCTGCGATGGGTTTCGAGGCGCTGCATGTCGTCGATCTCAATGGCGCATTCGAAGGCCATTCGGTGAACCACAATGCGGTGTCGTCCATCCTCGATGTGATGCGCGCGCCGGTGCAGCTGGGCGGCGGCATCCGCGACATGGATGGCGTCGAGCGCTGGCTGGATGCCGGCATCGCGCGCGTCATTCTCGGCACGGCCGCAGTGCGCGATCCGGAATTCGTGAAGGAGGCGGCGCGCGCCTTCCCCGGCCACGTCGCCGTTGGCATCGATGCACGCGATGGACGCGTCGCCGTTCAGGGTTGGGCCGAGACGACGGACATGCAGGCGGTTGATCTTGCCAAGGCATTCGAAGGTTGCGGCGTGGCGGCGATCATCGTGACGGACATTGCGCGCGACGGGCTGAAGTCCGGCGTAAACGTTGCGCTGACTGGACAACTGGCTGACGCCGTGTCGATCCCGATCATCGCTTCGGGCGGGGTGAAGAATATCTACGACATCACGGCGCTGAAGAACCGCGAGGGCACGCCGATCGAAGGCGCCATTCTCGGCCGCGCTCTCTACGATGGTGACATCGACCCGACCGAAGCCCTGCTGGCGGCGCGCTGAGGTCTCTGACACCATCCTGTCATGCGGGACTCATCCAAACTGGTATTCTGGATCAGCGCGCTCGCAATTGCGGGCGTGACGGCGCTTGGCCTGGCCGATCGCCTGCAGATGGATGGCGCGATCGGCTGGGCGTTTGACCTGCTGTCGCACTGGCCAAGGCATCTGTTCGTTGTCGGCATGGTGATTGGCGCGTTGGCGGCCTGGCGGCGCGCTACGGCGCCGGCAGGAATTCTGCTCGGGGCGGCTGCGGTGAATCTGGCTATCCTGGTCGGTGTGGGCGGATTTGCGCCGCCGCAACCGGCGCCGCCGGGCGCATCGATGATCCGCGTGGTGAGTGCGAACGTGCACGGCTCGATGGAGGCGTTTCAGACGCTGGTCGTGGAAGCGAAGGCCTACGGCGCGAACATTGTCTCGGTCTATGAAGCGCCAGACGAGTTGGAAGATGCCGATCTTGCGGGGCTGTTCCCGGCGATGGCGAGACGCAGCCTGCCGAGCGTACGGCTGGAGGGCTGGCCCCTGAAGCGGCGGTCGATGCTGGTGGCGGACGGCGAAGGTGAGATTCGTGTCACGCGGTTCCTGGAGAGCAATGGCGTGATCATTCGTGCGCAGGAGAATGGCGTGCAGATTGTCACGACGCATCCGCCATCGCCCGGCGGGCCAGACGAAAAATGGGATCGGGATCGCCAGCTCGCCTCCATTGGGGAGGGGCTCGATACCAGCCTGCCCTTCATCATCATGGGTGACTTCAACACCACGCCGTGGGGCCATGCCTATGCAAGCGTGCCGGGCACGCGGGCGGGCGATCCGCGGTTCGAGGGGACGTTCCCGTCGTTCGCAGGCGTGCTGGGCCTGCCGATCGACCATGTCCGGTTTGGCGGCGGGCTGGTGCTGACCGAGTATCATGTCGGCCAAAACATCGGCTCCGATCACCTGCCGCTGTTTGCGACGTTTGCATTGCCGCAACGTTAGAAGCGGCCGCGCGGGGTGGAGCGTTGACCGGCGCCGATCCGACGACGACAGTCCCTTCAACGAGAAACGGGGAGAGCGTCATGGACGGCATGCAGCGTGTTGGCTGGTTGCGTCTTTTTCCGGCAATCGCGATGGCGGTGATCGCAGCGGCCTGCGCTGGGATAGATGTCGCGCCTGCCATGCCCACATCTCCCAGTGTAAGCTCACTCTTCCTGCTGTCGGACGCGCAGAGCCGCTCGATCAGTCCCGAGAATCTCACGGGCGGGAAAGGCATGGGCGGTCGCACGCCCCTCGAACAGGGCAGCGCGAAGGCGGCGGCGGCAAAGCTGGGCGCGGGATGGAAGGTAAACCCCTACATCAGCATCGCGCCGGGTGCGTCCTTCACGATGGGCGAGGCCAACGGGCCCGGCATCATCAATCATATCTGGATGACGCTGGGCGGCTCTGCCGAATATCGCTCCGCGATCCTGCGTATCTACTGGGACGATGAAGCGACGCCATCGGTCGAGGCGCCGGCGGGTGACTTCTTCGCGAGCGGATGGGGCAAGGGCAAGGAGCCGGTGATCGACTCTGCCGTGCTGGCGGTGAACACGGGCAGCGGATTCAACAGTTTCTGGCAGATGCCGTTCCGGAAGAAATTCCGCATGACGATGGAGAACCGCAGCGCGAAGCCGCTGACGATATACTACCAGGTGGACTACGCGCTGACGCAAGTTCCGGCGAACGCCGCCTACTTTCATGCGCAATTCCGCATGGCGGATCGCCTGAAGGCGGGCGATGTCTACGCGCTCCTCGATGGCGTGAAGGGGCGCGGACAGTATGTCGGCACCTATCTCGGCCACGGCGTGTTCAGCCCCGGCTGGTGGGGCGAAGGCGAGATCAAGTTCTACATCGACGGCGACACGGATTTTCCAACCATCAACGGCACGGGCGAGGAGGACTATTTCCTCGGCTCATACGGCTACGCCAAGCGCGAGAATGGCGGCATGCCGAAGGAGACGAGTTATTCGTCAGCCTATGCCGGGTTCTACACCACCGAGCCGGTCGACTTCGTGACGCAGTATTTCAAGGAGGGCTATGAGCGACGCTATGCGCAATACCGCTGGCACGTGATGGACGCGGTGCGGTTCACCGACGACCTGAAAGTGACCATCCAGAGCCTCGGCTGGGAGGGCGCGAGCCTTGCGAAGATTCTTGGCGAGGGGACGTACAAGCCGCTCGACGATTATCTTGCCTCGGTCGCTTACTGGTACCAGGCGGAGCCGCATGCGCCCTTCCCCGCTCTGCCCAGTGATGCGGCCATGACGCTGAAACCGCCGGTTCGCTAGACGCGCGCGCGGCTTCGCAGTAGAAGAACGCCATCCACCCGCCCGCGACACTCGCGCGGCCCTGAGCCTGAAAGGAGACGCACCATGACACTTCACGCGCGTCTCCAATCACAAGCTTCAGGATCGCATGGACATTTTGAGATGGCTGGCGCGTAGCGCCGCCCGACTGCGCTGGCGTTATGCCGGCAGGACCACAGACATTGAGAAACAGCGGCGTCTTGCGGCGAAAGCCTTGAGCGCGCGCCTGTCGCCGCACCTGATGCGGGACATTGGGCTGGACGATGGATAGGCCCAACCCTTGCCTTCGGACACTTGCCTTCCCTGGGCTATCGCGCGATTGGGAAGGCATGTTGAAAGTTCGGGTCATTCCCTGTCTGGACGTGAAGGACGGGCGCACCGTGAAGGGCGTCAACTTCGTCGACCTGCGCGACGCGGGCGACCCGGTGGCGCTGGCCCGCGCCTATGATGCGCAGGGGGCGGACGAGCTCTGCTTTCTCGACATCACGGCAAGCCATGAGAAGCGCGCCACCATGCTCGACGTGGTGGAGCGGACGGCGGACGCCTGCTTCATGCCGCTGACCGTTGGCGGCGGCGTGCGAACACCGGACGACATGGTGGCGATGCTGAAGGCGGGCGCTGACAAGGTGGCGATCAACACGGCTGCCGTGCTCGACCCCAACATCATCAAGGCGTGCGCGCGCAAAGTCGGATCGCAGGCCGTCGTGATGGCTTTGGACGTGCGACGCGAAGGTGATGGCTGGGTGGTCTATACCCATGGCGGCCGCACCAGTTCCGGCAAGGATGCGGTGGCGTTCGCAAAACAGATCGTGAGCCTCGGCGCGGGCGAGATCCTGCTGACCTCGATGGATCGCGACGGCACGAAGGACGGCTATGACATTCCGCTGCTGCGCGCGATCCGGGACGTGGTGAATGTGCCGCTGATCGCCTCAGGCGGTGCCGGCAATGTGCAGCACATGGCGGACGCGGTGCTGAAGGGCGGCGCGGATGCGGTGCTGGCAGCGTCGATCTTCCACTTCGGCGAGGCAACGATCGCGGACGCCAAGGCGGCGCTGGCGGCGGCGGGCGCGCCGGTGCGTCCAACCGTGAGCGCGTAAGGAGATGTCGTGATGCATGATCCGCTTGGACCGGTGAGCTTTCTCGCCGAAGTGCTGAACGATCTCGCCAAGACGATCGATGCGCGCGCAGGCGCCGATCCGGCATCGTCGTGGACGGCGAAGCTGTTGATGGGCGGACCTGCCCTCACCGCGAAGAAGCTGGGCGAGGAAGGCGTTGAGGCTGCGCTGGCCGTGGCCTCGCAGGACGACAAGGCCGTGGCGGCGGAGGCGGCTGACCTGCTCTATCACCTGTTCGTGGCGCTGCGCTCGCGCGGCGTGACGCTGGACGAGGTGGCGAAGGTGCTGGAGGCGCGGCAGGGCAAGTCGGGCATCGACGAGAAAGCCGGCCGCGGCTGAGCCGTGCTTCAGATAATCAGAACGGGAGAGTGTTCATGACGACGAATGCGGAACGCATTGCTGGACTGGACGCGTATTCGAAGGAGCTGCACGCGCTGGTTCCGGATGCTGTCGGCGCCTATGGGACGCTGAGCCGGGCCGCGCAGAAGCCGGGCGCGCTCGACCGCAAGACCAAGGAATTGATCGCGCTGGCGATTGGCGTCGCGACGCGGTGCGATGGCTGCATTGCCTATCACGCGCGCAATTCGGTTCGCGCGGGCGCGACGCGGCAGGAACTTGCCGAGATGCTGGCAGTAGCGGTGCAGATGGGCGGCGGACCAGCGATGGTTCATGCGGCCGATGCGCTGAAGGCGTTCGACGAGTTTGCCGGGCCGGCGCCGGTCAGCGCCGAGGCCTAGCAGCCGCTGTTCGTGCCGAACGCGCAGTGGTACGGTCGCTCGTCAACACATGGGGATCAGATGCGCGCGTATCGGTTTCTTCTCGTTCCAGTCATTGCTCTCGTCGCCGCCTGTTCGCAGAAACCCGAGACGGAAGCAGAGCTTGTGGCGCGCGCAGGCGCGCCCTTGTTCAAGGGCATGGGTGAGTTTCATCGTGTGATCGACACGAAGGATCCCGGCGCGCAGAAGTATTTCGACCAGGGCATGGTGCTGGCCTTCGGCTTCAACCACGCCGAGGCGATCCGCTCCTTCCGCGCGGCGCAGAAGCTGGATGCCGCTTGCGCCATGTGTTTCTGGGGCGAGGCGCTGGCGACGGGGCCGAACATCAATGTGACGTCCAAGGGCAAGGCGATCATGTCGCCGGACGAGCAGAAGGCGGCGTGGGCAGCGCTCGAGAAAGCTAAAGCCGTCGCCGCAGCCAAGCCGCAGGTCGAGCGCGACCTTATCGATGCGCTGGGCAAGCGCTATGTCGCCGAACCAGTGGCGGATCGTACGGCGCTGGATCACGCCTATGCCGAAGCGCTCGGCGCGCTGGTGCAGAAATATCCCGAGGATGACGATATCGCCGCGATGTATGGCGAGGCGTGGATGAACACCATGCCGTGGAATTACTGGTCGGACGCAACAACGCCGCGGCCGGAAATCGTGCCCGTGATCGCGGCGCTGGAAAAGACCATCGCCCGCAGCCCGAAGCACGTGCTGGCGCTGCATCTCTACATTCACGCGATGGAAGCGTCAGCTACGCCCGAGAAGGCGGAGAAAGCCGCCGACGCGCTTTATCCGCTGGTGCCGGGATCAGGCCATCTCGTGCACATGCCGGCGCACATCTTCTATCGCGTCGGACGGTACAATGATGCGGCGCAGGCCAACATCGAAGCGGCGAAGATCGACGAGGACTACATCAAGCAGTGCAACGCGCAGGGCTTTTATCCGGCGTCGTATTACCCGCACAACATTCACTTCCTGTGGTCTGCGGCCTCCATGCAGGGCCAGAGCAAGATAGCGATCGAGGCGGCACGAAAGCTCGCGGCGAATGTGCGGCTGGAGCAGATCCAGCAATTCCCGACGGTCGAGTTCTTCCACACCGTGCCGCTGCTGGCGCTGGTGCAGTTTGGCCATTGGGACGAAATTCTAGTCGAGCCGCAGCCTGGACCCGATCTCGCCTATTCGAATGCCATCTGGCGCTATGCGCGCGGTGTTGCACTGGCCCGCAAGGGCGACGTGAAGGGCGCCAAGGCTGAGCAGGCCGCGCTCGCGCCACTGAAGTCGAACCCGAAAGTCATGGTGCTCGACGGCAGCGACTATCCGGCGAGCCAGTTGCTGGCGATTGCGGACAATCTGCTGCTGGGCGAGATCGCCGTGGCGTCGAAAGACACCAAGACGGCGATCGCGAAATTCACGGCGGCGGTCGCGAGCCAGGACCTCCTGCCCTACACCGAGCCGCCCTTCTGGTATTATCCGACGCGGCAATCGCTGGGCGAGGTTCTGCTGAAGGCCGGCAAGGCGAAGGAAGCGCAGGCTGTCTACGAGAAGGACCTGCAGCAGTATCCGCACAATGGCTGGTCGACGTCTGGCCTGATCGCAGCGCTGGAAGCGCAGGGCAAGACGGAGGAAGCCGCCATGCATCGCGAGCACTTCAAGGCGATGTGGCAGTTTGCGGATGTCGCGCTTACGGGCTCGCAGATCAGCGCTTCGCCGACCTGAGAAAGATGTAGGTCGCGCCTGCCCCGCCATGGCGTGGGTGCGCCTGCGCATAGCCGGCAATGAAGGGGCGCAGGCTCGGATCGCCGATCCAGTCGAACAGGCGCGAGCGCAATATGCCCGTGCCAAGCCTGCCCTTTCCGGTGATCACCAGCACACAGCGCGCCTGCAGCGCCGCCTGACGCAGCAGGAAGTCGATGAGTTCGCGATGGGCCGTGTCCTGCGTGTGACCGTGCAAGTCGAGCCGCGCGTCGATCTCGCTCTGGCCCCGGCGGATGCGGCGCTGGCCGGAGAGATCTTCGGGCGGGCTGGGGCGTTGGGTGCGGGTTGTCTTGCCCTCGGCGCTTGAGGCGGCCGGTCGCGCGGCGCGCGGTGCTTCTTCAACTGTTTCGGGTTCGACCGGCTCGTGAACGCGCCCCGGCATGAGGCGAACGGTGCGCCCTACGCGATGCCACAACTTCTTTTCTTCGGGAGAAAGCCGGCGTGTCATCGGAAACCAGCTACGTCTCGGGAGCGGATCAGTTCGCAGTCGTGACTTCGTCGAGCAGCCAGTTCGGATTGTCGATCTTCAGCTGGCGCTTGAACGTCCAGATCTCCTTGGCGGAACGCATGTTCTCGCCATCCGACAGGTCGCTTTCGAACGAAACCAGCACCCGCGCCATGTTGCCGGCGTCAACCGAAGCCTCCGCGATGCGGGCCTGACGCAGGCGAACGAGGCGCATGGGCTCGGTCCCGGCGCGCTCACGCTCGGCGATAGCGTCGCTGTAGGCGTCAAACACATCCTGATCGACCAGGTCGCGCAGGGCGTTGCGGTCGCCGTCGGCGAAAGCTGCAACGATCATTTCGTAGGCCTTGCGGGCGCCGCGGGTGAATTCCTCGGGCGAGAAGCTGTCGTCTTCGGCAGCGATCGCTTCCATTCCGGCGGCGGCCGGGCCGGTGAAGGCGGGGCGCAGGCGTTTCTTGTCGGCAGGCTCGGCCGAGGCGTCATCATCCTGTTCGGGCGCGCGCACGGGCGCTTCGCGCAGGCGGCGCGCCGGGGGTTCCGCGCCGGTTTTCTGGCCCAGAACCGCGTACAGGCGAGAAATCACGAAGACCGCGATCGCTGCGAGGATGATCAGATCAATAGACAAGGCGGACCTTCAGCTTCTGGGCAGGACACTTCTGGGCCAGACAGGGCACAGTCCTCGCCACCCGAGAGATCAATATAGACACAAAAGCCAGCAAGTCAGCCCGTTGTTGCCGCCGTCGCAGCAGCGTGATAGCGGCCCAGCCTTCAGATTTTGACAATTCCGGACACGCCGACATGACCGAAACAGCAACACCGGAAGCCACGGAAGCCGCCGGACCGCCGATGATCCGCGTGCTGGCGCAGTACGTTAAAGACCTTTCATTCGAAAATCCGGGGCTGTTCGCCTCGCAGCAGAGCGGCACGGCGCCGGAGATCGAACTCGGGATCGACGTACGCGTGGAACCCGGCCCGCCCGCCGAGAAGATTTTCGCCGTTGAGTTGAAACTGTCGGCTCGCGCCAAGCGCCAGGACGCCGTCGTTTTCATTGTCGAGCTTGTCTATGCCGGTGTCGTGCAGTTGCAGGACGCCACGCAGGAAGACGCCGAGGGAATGCTGCTGATCGAATGCCCGCGCCTGCTCTTCCCGTTTGCGCGCCGTATCATCGCCGACATCACGCGCGAAGGCGGCCACCCGCCGCTGATGATCGACCCGATCGACTTCGTCGGGCTCTATCGCCAGCAGCGCCTGCGCGCAGAAGCCGAGGCGCAGGCCAAGGCTTAGGCCTCTCCCCCGCCTAGAGCGTCAACACCATCTTGAGCGCGCCATCGCGGCGTTCGTTGAAGAGCTCGTAGGCGTGTGCGCCTTCCGACAGCGGCATGCGGTGGGAGATGAACTGCTCCGGCTTCAGGCGGCCGCCGCGCACGAGCGGAACAAGCTCGGACCAGTGTTTCACCACCGAGCAGAGGCTGGTGCGGAAGGTCAGTCCCTTGTTGAAGGCCAGCGCCATCGGGAACGGGAACTGCTTGGTCTGGTTGACGCCGATGGTGGAGACGGTGGCCTGCTTGCCCGCCAGCGCGATTGCGAGTTTCAACGTGGCGTCGGCGCCGACGGCTTCGATCACACTGTCGGCAAAGCGGCCCTTGGTGAATTCCTTGAGTTCGGCGCGTTCGTCGCTCGGCGTCAGGGGAATTGCGCCGAGGCGCTCGGCCAGGGCGCGGCGTTCGGGCACGAGATCAGCCGCATAGACACGCGCGGCCCCCAGCGCGAAGGCAATCTCCACCGCCATCAGGCCGATGGGCCCGAGGCCAACGACAGCAACGATGCCGCCGGGACGGATGTCTGCGTTGGTGGCGCCGAGATAGGCGGTCGGCAGGTTGTCGGTAAGCAGCAACCCCTGTTCGAGGGTGAGGCCTTCGGGAATGCGCGCCGCGTTCTGGTCGGCGTGCGGCACCATCACCGCTTCGGCCTGACAGCCTTCGAGGGCGTGGCTGAGGCCGTAACAGCCCGTGGCATTGAATTCGCATTTCACGCAGTCGCCGGCGCGGCATGCGGCGCAGCGCCCGCAACCGACCGCCGCGGAGATCATCACCTGGTCGCCGACTTTCAGCGTTTCGACATGCGGGCCGATCTCGACGATTTCGCCGACGGCTTCGTGGCCGACACAGAAGCCGATGTCGTCGCTGAAACCGTGGCCCTGATAGATGTGGAGGTCGCTGCCGCAGATGCCGCACGCTTTCACCTTCACCAGCGCCGCATGTGGCTTGGTGATCTTCGCGTCGGGAATGGACTCGAAGCGGATGTCCTTGGCGGCGTGGTACGTCAGGGCTTTCATGTGCGGCGTCTCCTGCCCCGTACTGTAGGGCCGGAATGCCGGCGGCGGAAAGCGGTAGCTTATTGGCGAGCTTTCAGATCAGGTGAACTTCTTCCAGATCGCTTCGTGGTCCTTGTCGCCAAGCGTTTCGACGAAGGCGGCGTGTGCGGCTGCCTCCGCTTCACTCAGACGCGGCGGCAGGGGCGTCGAACGCTGGCGGCGCGGCGTGAAGACGGTTTGGCCGGACGTGTTCCCGCCGGCGCCATTACCGAAATTGAAAGCGCGCTCGCGCCCGCCGCGCAGCTCGAGATAGGCCATCGCGAGCAGCTGCGCGTCGAGGAGCGCGCCGTGCAGCACGCGGTCCTTGATCGAAATGTCGAAGCGCTTGCAGACGGCGTCGAGCGAGGCGGGCGAGCCGGGGCGATGTTCGCGCGCCAGCACCAGCGTGTCGATGAAGCGCTCTTTCGGGAAGGGCGCGCGGCCCATCAGTTCAAGCTCGTAGTTCAGGAAGCCGCGGTCGAACTCTGCGTTGTGGGCGACGATCGGCGAGTCCCCAAAGAACTCGAGCAGGGCGTCGACAACACTGGGGTGTTCGAAAGGCGGCTTGCCGCGCAGTGTCTCGTTGGTGATGCCCGTGATGCGCACCGTCGCCTCGGACACCGGGCGACCGGGATTGATGTAGATCTGGAATTCCTTGCCCGTGGGCAGGAGGTTGACCAGCTCGATGCAGCCGACCTCGACGATGCGGTCGCCCTGCCCCGGATTGAGGCCGGTGGTTTCCGTATCGAAGACAACTTCCCGCATCAGCTTGCCTCGTTGCTGTTCGCGATACGCTTGCGAAGTTCCGCGAGGATTTCATCGACGCGGGCCTCGGCGGCGGCAAAGCCCTGGCTGGTGTCGATGATGAAATCGGCGCGGCTCCGCTTCACCGAATCGGGAACCTGACGGGCGAGTATCGCCTCGAACTCGGCCTCGGTCATCTGTCCGCGCGCCAGAACGCGGGCCCTTTGGACGTCGGCAGGGGCGGTGACCACAAGAACTGCATCCGCCCGCTTGTCGCCGCCCGTTTCAAACAGGAGCGGAATGTCGAGCACGACGATGTCCTGGGCGTCTTCGATGGCTTTCTGCAGGAAGGCCAGCTGCGTGCCGCCGACGATGGGGTGGACGATTTCTTCCAGCCTTTTCATGGCGGCAGGATTATCGATCACGCGCTGGCGCAGCTTTGGGCGGTCGATCCCTCCGTCTGCGCCGGTGACGCCCGGAAATTCGGCTTCGAGGGGCGCAACGGCAGCGCCCCCCGGCGCATAGACACGATGGACGGCGGCATCCGCGTCATAAACCGGCACGCGCCGCGCCGCGAACATCGCCGCGGTGGCGGACTTGCCCATGCCGATGGAGCCGGTGAGCGCGAGTTTGATCATGTGCGCGCCGCCACGGCTTCGCGGCAGGCATGAAGCGCCTTCGCCTGATCCGGCCAGACGTTGAACCAGAGATGGAAAGCGGCGGCCGCCTGCGCAACCAACATGGTGAGGCCATCGTGCGGCGCCCAGCCGGCGGACGATGCAGCATCGAGCGCGCCAGCAGCAGCTTTTCCATACGACAGATCGAGGAAGGGCCTGCCCCTGCCCGGCGCGAGCGGCGGCAGGCTGGCGCCGGAATGGCCGAGGCTGGCGGAATTGACGATGATGTCGGCCCATTCGGACAGGCTTTCGACCTGACTGAGATCCGACGTGTCTGCGTGCGGCGCGAGTTCGTTGGCGAGCGCGGCAGCGTTAGCAGCAGACCGGTTGGCAATGGTGAGCTTGGCATGCGCGCGATTGAGGCTGACGACGGCCGCACGTGCGGCGCCGCCTGCGCCGATCAGGAGGACGCGAAGGTTTCGGAGTTCATCACCACACGCAGCGTGCATTGCAGCTTCAAAGCCTGCAACGTCTGTATTGTACGCCGTCCACGCGACTTCTTCGCGGACCAGAGTGTTGGCGGCGCCGACGGCGCGCGCCTCGAGGGAAGAATTCGTGGCGGCGTTGAGCGCGCTCAACTTGTGCGGCAGCGTGACGTTGAGGCCATCATACTCGCCGGCCATGGCGCGCAGGTCGTCGGCGGCTGTGTCTGACTGCAGATGGATTCGCGTATAGTGCGCATTGATGCCGTGATCCGCGATCCAGCCAGTGTGGATCAGCGGCGACAGCGAATGCGCGACCGGATCGCCCACTACCGCGTACTTTTTCGTCTCACGCGAATTGTTCATGGCCGGAGCGAGCCGCGATCGCGTAGCCATTGAAGCAGCGGAAGGAGTGGCATGCCGAGAATGGAGAAATAGTCCCCCTCGATGCGATCGAACAGCTGCGCGCCGAGACCTTCGATCTGATAGCAGCCGACGCCTTCGAAGGCAGCGTCACCGATCTGGTCGAGATAGTCTTCGAGGAAAGCGTCCGAGAAGTTGCGCATGCGCAGTCTGGGTTGCGAGAGATGACGCCACACAGGCGCGCCTTCGACACAGGCGACGATGGCCGACTGCAGGATGTGTGTCTTGCCGCGCAGGCTGCGGAGCACGTCCGTTGCTTCGGCGCGCGTTGCGACTTTATCCAGCCCCTGCCCGTCGAGATCGAGCATCTGGTCGCAACCCAGCACCACGCCGAGGTGCGAGATCGACACCTTCATCGCCTTGGTTTCAGCCAGCAAATCCGCCTGCTTGGCAACGCTGGCACCCTCGGCGCGGAGCGCCTCCTTCAGCGCATCTTCGTCCACGCCCGAACCGATCTGTTCGAACGACAGGCCAGCAGCGCGGAGCACGGTCGCGCGTGATTTGCTCTTGGAGGCCAGGATCAGGCGGTGTTCGGGAGAGGCGCTCACCGCTCGTGTTCCTGGATGATGTTGAGGATCGCAGCCGCAGTTTCTTCAACCGAACGGCGGCTGACATCGATGGTCGGCCACTTCATGCGCGCGAACAGGCGGTTGGCGTTGGTGATTTCCTGCTGCACCGTTTCTTCGTCGGCATATGAGCCGTCCGGCGTCTCATTGAGTGACAAGAGGCGGTGGCGGCGGATCTGAACCAGCCGGTCGGGCGAAATCTTCAACCCGACGACGAGTGGGGCTCCCGGTTGTGTCAGGATTTCGGGAACTTCCACGCCGGGCACCAGCGGCACGTTCGCCGCCTTCACGCCACGGTTGCCGAGATAAACGCATGTTGGCGTCTTCGATGTGCGAGATACGCCCACCAGCACGACATCGGCCTCGCGCAGACGTTCCGTGTGTTGGCCATCATCGTGCTGAAGCGCGAAGTTGATGGTCTCGATCCGCGCGAAATAATCTGCATCCAAGTGATACTGGCCGGCGACCTTGTGCGCCGATTGCAGCCCGAGATAGCGCGACAGCATGTTCACGGCGGGGTCGATAACGGCCAGCGTTGGCGATCCGACCTCCCGGCAGCGCTCCTCGAGCCGGCTGCGGAGCGCCTCGTCCGTGATGGTATAGAGCACGACGCCCGGCGCGGACTCGATCTCCTTCAGCACGCGTTCGAGCTGCTTCGGGCTGCGCACCAGGTAATAGTTATGTTCCAGCGGGGCGATGTGATCGAACTGCGCACATGCCGCACGCATGACGGCATTGAGCGTCTCACCCGTTGAGTCCGAGACCAGGTGCACGTTGAAATAGGTCTCGTAGGTCATCCGGTGGTCGTTACTCCTGCCCTACCCTGTTGCGCCCCACCCTGTAGCGCTGCCTGTGGACGCTTACCCCCATACCGCTGGGAGTTGATTGTGGACAAGCAGGGCGCCGGATTCGGCACCCGTTTGAGTCACACAGTTGCTGACAGGTGGAGGGACTGAGCAAGACTCATCGAATTGGCGCCCATGAGTCACGCGCTTGGGACTCGACTCTCGTTAAGCTCTTGTTAACGAAGATCTTAATGAAACGTAAACATCTGACTCGGAGTCGGAACATTGCGTGATTCACGGTGCACAGGCATGTGCACGCTTTGGGGATGACGCTTGGACCCGACTTATGAACTGACTAAACACCACCAGAGTCTATTTAGATTCAGATTCAAAGAATCTCTTTCTTCCTTCTCACCGGGTGATGCTTGAACGGGAAACCTCTTCTCAGAGTGCTAAACGGTGAGCGCATTGATCCAGTTCCTGTTTGGATGATGCGTCAGGCGGGAAGGCATCTTCCCGAATATCGGGAGACGAGAGCGCAAGCGCGTGACTTCCTCGATTTCTGCTATTCCCCTTCCCTTGCAGCGGAAGCGACGCTTCAGCCGGTCAGGCGCTATGGAATGGATGGCGCCATCCTCTTTGCGGACATTCTGCTCATCCTCGACGCCATGGGACGCAATGTGCGCTTCCTCGAAGGCGAAGGACCGCGAGTCGATCCGGCGACCAAGGCGAGCGATCTCGCCAACGTTCCGATGGAAAAACTGCTGTCGAAACTGGCGCCCGTTGGTGAGACGGTCGAGCGGGTGAAGGCGGCGCTGGATCCGTCCGTCACGCTGATCGGCTTTGCCGGTTCACCCTGGACGGTCGGCGTTTATGCGATTGAGGGCCGTGGAGGCACCGACAAGGCGGATAGCCGCAAGTTTGGCTACCAGCACCCCGAAGAACTCGATGGCATGCTGGAGCAGCTCGTAGAGGCCAGCGCGCACTATCTGAAAATGCAGGCGGATGCCGGCGCTGATGCGCTGATGCTGTTCGAGAGCTGGGCGGAAGGTTTGCCGCAGGACGCATTCGAGCGCTGGGTGATCGGGCCGACGGCCAAGCTCGTACAACGGGTGCGGGCGCTGGGCGTGAAACAGCCGATTATCGGTTTTCCACGCGGCGCTGGAACGCTGGTTGTGGACTATGCGGAGCGGACGGGCGTGACAGCTGTTGGTCTCGATACGGCGATGCCGTTGAAACGGATTGACGCCCTGCTGCCGAAAGGCATGCCGGTGCAGGGCAATCTCGATCCGATGCGGCTGGTGGCCGGCGGACCGGGCCTTGAGACTCGTGTCCGCGAGATCATCGGCCAGCTGAAAGGCCGGCCGCATATCTTCAACCTGGGCCATGGCGTGACCCCGGAAGTGCCCATTTCCAATGTGGAATCAGTGCTTCGCACGATCCGGAGCCTGACTTGAGCGCCGAAAAAATCGCGGTTGTGCTGTTCAACCTTGGCGGGCCTGATGGACCTGACGACGTTCAGCCCTTCCTGAAAAACCTCTTCAGCGACCCGGCGATCATTCGTTCGCCTGCGCCCGTTCGCTGGTTCGTCTCGCGCCTGATCTCGAAAACGCGGGCGGCGAGCGCCCGGGCAAATTATGCGCTGATGGGCGGTGGGTCTCCCCTGCTCGCCGAGACACGCAAGCAGGCCCAGGCGCTGGATGCGGAACTCACGAAGCGCGGTCGCACGGCAAAGAGCTTTATCGCCATGCGCTACTGGAAGCCCTATGCGGCTGATGTCGTGCGCGACGTGCGCGCCTGGGGCGCGGACAGGATCGTGTTGCTGCCGCTCTATCCGCAATTCTCCTCGACCACGACGCAATCGTCGTTCAAGTCGTGGAAGGAGGCACGAGGGCCGGAAGGCGTTGCCATCTGCTGTTATCCTGATGGCGACAAGTTCATTGCCGCGCACGCGCGCAAGCTGATCGACGTGTGGAAAGCCGGCGGGTCGCCGGCCAATGTGCGCTGCCTGCTGTCGGCGCACGGCCTGCCGGAAATCGTCGTGGAATCCGGCGATCCCTATCAGTGGCAGGTCGAACTCACCACCGCGAAGCTGAAGCCATTGCTGCCGCCGGAATGGGACGTCCAGATCTGCTACCAGTCGCGCGTGGGTCCACTGAAATGGATCGGGCCGGCCACGGATGCGTGCATCGAACAGGCGGCCAAGGATGGCAAGGCCATCCTGCTCTCGCCGGTCGCGTTCGTCTCCGAACATATCGAGACGCTGGTGGAACTCGACATCGAGTATCGCCATCTCGCGGACAAGCACGGCGTCAAACACTACCTGCGCGCCCCTGCCCTTGGCGTGGATGCCGTCTTCGTCGAAACACTGGCCGATCTGGTCGAGGACGCGCTGGGCGACACGGACGCCTCGAAAATCCGCTCCGGCTGTGGTGGGCGAATCTGCCCGGCCGACCGGAAGGACTGTCCCAACCATCGCCCAGCCGCTAACAAGGCGGCCTAGAGGGGCGTCCGCATGTTCGAATGGTTTCGCGCGATCCACATCATCAGCGTCATCGCCCTGATGGCGGGCCTGCTGATCTATCCGCGCCTGCTGGTCTACCGGCTGGAGGCGCAGGGGGACGAGCGCTGGGAGGCCGCCATGGACAAGGCGGCCAACTCCACCCGCAAGATCATCCTCAACCCGACGCTGATCCTCGCCTGGCTGATGGGCCTCGCGATGATTGGCAATAACTGGCAATTTTACATCACGCAGATCTGGTTCTGGGGTAAAATCTTGCTCGTTGTGGGCCTGTCTGGCTTCCACGGCTACATCATCGGCCTCGGCAAGAAGATCAGCGCCGGACAGCGCCCGATCGAGCCGCGCAAACTGCGGATGATGAACGAAATTCCCATGGTTATCGCGATTTTCGCGGTCATCCTGGTGGTCGTTCAGCCCTTCTAGGACTGCGCCCGTCACCCCATATCACTTGACCGTCAGGGGTTTTGGCGGTCTAACCGCGAACGTCGGCCGTCCGGTCGATGTCCTTCCCTTCTCAAAATTTGCCCGCCAGACCCGCGCCTCGCGCCATCTCCAGGGCAAACCACAATCGAAATGTATTTATTCAATGTCTGACGACGTCACCGAAGCGGCTGAGCAAGAGCACGAGCGCGTGTTGCTCAACGATCTCAAGAAAAAAACACCGGCCGAACTGCTGGCCATGGCGGAAGAGCTCGAGGTCGAAGGCGCCTCGCTCCTCTCCAAGCAGGAACTGATGTTCGGCGTCCTCAAGGAGCTGGCCGAACGCGATGTCGAAATCATCGGCGTCGGCGTGGTCGAGGTCCTGCCGGACGGTTTCGGCTTCCTCCGCTCGCCGCAGTCCAACTACCTGGCCGGGCCCGACGACATCTACGTCCAGCCGCAGATGATCCGGAAAATGGGCCTACGCACCGGCGACACGGTCGAGGGCACGATCCGCGGCCCGCGCGATGGCGAGCGTTATTTCGCCCTCGTCCGCGTCTCGACCGTCAACTTCGAGGATCCCGAGCGCGCCCGTCACAAGGTCCCGTTCGACAACCTCACCCCGCTTTATCCGGACGAGCGACTCCACATGGAGCCCAAGGATCCGACCAAGAAGGATCGCTCGGGCCGCGTCATCGACATCGTCTCGCCGATCGGCAAGGGCCAGCGGGCGTTGATCGTTGCGCCGCCGCGTACCGGTAAAACCGTTCTGCTGCAGAACATCGCGCAGTCGGTCGCGGAAAATCACCCTGAGTGCTACCTGATCGTGCTGCTCATCGACGAGCGTCCCGAGGAAGTCACCGACATGCAGCGCTCGGTGCGCGGCGAAGTCATTTCCTCGACCTTCGACGAACCGGCAACGCGCCACGTCGCCGTCGCCGAGATGGTGATCGAAAAGGCCAAGCGCCTTGCCGAACATGGCCGCGACGTCGTGATCCTGCTCGACTCGATCACGCGCCTCGGCCGCGCCTACAACACGGTTGTCCCGTCGTCCGGTAAAGTGCTGACCGGCGGTGTCGACGCCAACGCGCTGCAGAAACCGAAGCGCTTCTTCGGCGCCGCGCGTAACTTGGAAGAGGGCGGTTCGCTCACCATCATCGCAACCGCGCTAATCGAGACGGGCTCGCGCATGGACGAAGTCATCTTCGAGGAATTCAAAGGTACGGGTAACTCCGAGATCATCCTCGACCGCAAAGTCTCCGACAAACGCATCTTCCCGGCGATCGACATCCTCAAATCCGGCACGCGGAAAGAGGAACTGCTCACCGATCCGAAAGAGCTGCAGAAGATCTACATCCTGCGCCGCATCCTCAACCCGATGGGCGCGCAAGATGCGATCGAGTTCCTGCTCGACAAGATCAAGCAGACCAAGACGAACGGCGAATTCTTCGCGGCGATGAACAACTAGGTCTTCGCTGCCAAGCGCTGAAAACAGAAACCCCGCCTTCCTGTCCGGAGGGCGGGGTTCTTCTTTTTGATCAGTCCGGAATTTGTAGCCGCTGCTTTCCTAGTAAGCCGCGATCAACTCCTTGCGCCGCACAATCCGCGGAGGGGTTCGAACCTCCGTCTCCGTTTTCGCGGGCCTCGCCGCTGCTTCGACAGGCGCCGCCACGCCCAGCCGTTTTCTCAACTCCTCGATCGACAACACGCGCCGTCTCTGTCCGCTGTTCTCACTCGCCTGCACCTGGTCTGCGTACATTCTGTTCGCCACTCCGCTTGCTGGTTACGCTTAACGCCCGTTTGCCACGCCGGGATCTCACCTTGATGTCCACCTCGTCGCAGTCCCCATGTTTGACAGTATGTCCGGCAGGTATTACCGAACTACCAACTTACCTAGGTAACAAAAGATGAATGTCGCCGACGTCGAAAAAACCCAGACGGGCGTAAGAATGGCGACGCCGCTGCTGAAGGTTCTTCGCGCGCTGGCGGACTACAGGGACATGAGCCTGGGAGACCTGCTGGAGGCGATGCTGCTGCACGGGCTCGACAACAAGGCGCCGTTCTCGAAGGACACGCTCAAGGTCATCGCCCAGCTGCGCGATGTATATGGGCTCGAACTCACCAGCGCCAATGCCGCCTCGCTGCGGGACTGACGTCCCTGCTCTCCTGTGCTAGCGAGCGCCTATGTCCGTCAGCCGTCACTTCATCACTGAGATCTACCGCGAGAGCGTCGGCAATGCCGAGTTCAATGCCGACCTTCTGGACGGCGCCAAGATGCTGGCGCGGGAGGACCGGGCCGGCCGCGCCTGGTGCAAGGAGTATGGCTATCAGGGCTATACGTCCTACGCCTCGCTGGATGACCTGCCGCAACGCGCGACCTGCTTTGACCAACTCGTCCGTACACTGAAACCGCACGTCGAAGGCTTTGCGGCGCACCTGCAGATGGACCTGCGGGGCAAGCGGCTGAAGCTCGACAATATCTGGGTCAATGTTCTGGAGCCGGGCGGCAGCCATACCGGGCACATCCATCCGCACTGCGTTCTCTCGGGGACCTACTACGTCAAAGTCCCCGACGGCGCGTCGTCACTGAAGTTCGAAGACCCGCGCCTGGCAATGATGATGGCCGCGCCTACGCCTCACGCGGACGCCGATGAGGATCACCGGCGGTTTGTCTACGTCGCTCCCAAGGTGGGCGAGGTGCTCCTGTGGGAGAGCTGGCTGCGCCATGAGGTGACGGTCAACCGGGCGGCGACGTCGCGGGTGAGCATCAGCTTCAACTACCGGCTTTGACCGGCCCCGTGCCTGATTGTTTCACGTGAAACGGCCGGGCGTGCGGTAGGGCCGGTAGGCCCGCGCTCGTGGTTCGACGGGCGGCGGCTATGCCGCCTGCTCACCATGAGCGCTACTCTAGCAGCTACCTCTGAGCGCTCATCCTGAGCAGGCCCGCGGGGCCGTCCGTCGAAGGACGGGCGCGGGCTTACCGCCCTACCACTCGCCCAGGTGCTTCCTGAACCAGTCCAGCGTGTCCGTTGAGGGTCACACTGCGGCCCATGCGCGGCACTCCCGGTTCTGGATTGTTGGCGTCGTGAGTTGTAGGGCTCGGTAGGGCCGGAACATATCGCTTTGGCCAGGTATGACCGGAGATACATGGCCGTGTCGCGCGGTGCTTCCGACACCATCATTGCGCTCGCATCCGGCGCCGGACGCGCGGGCGTGGCGGTCATACGCGCCTCCGGGCCCGGTAGTGCCGGTATGCTTCGGGCGCTGATGCGGGTTGAGGGCATTGTTTCACGTGAAACATCGCTGCCCGAGCCGCGCAGGGCGGCGACACGCATGCTTCACGATGATCAGGGCGGATTTCTCGACGAGGCGCTGGTGCTGTGGATGCCGGGGCCGAACTCCTACACCGGTGAGGACGTGGTCGAGCTGCACGTCCATGGCGGACCTGCGGTGATCGCAGCGGTGATCGATGCGGTGCTGCGGACGCGGCTGTGCCGGATTGCGGAGCCGGGCGAGTTCACACGCCGGGCGTTCGACGCGGGGCGGATGGACCTGACGCAGGCTGAGGCGGTCGGCGACCTGATCGACGCCGAAACCGAGGGTCAGCGGCGACAGGCAGGGCGACTCTACCAGGGCGAGGCGGCGCGGGTTTTCGAGGGGTGGCGGGGGCTTCTGGTCTCGGCCATGGCGGCGCTGGAGGCGTCGATCGACTTCCCCGACGAGGCAGACATTCCGGGTGAAATCGACCTGTCGGCGCTCGAGCCGATCGAGGCTCTGGCGGCCGATCTGGAGGCGGCGCTGGGCGATGCGGGGCGGCTGGCGTCGGTGCGGGAGGGGTTCCGGATTGCGATTCTGGGGCCCCCCAATGCTGGTAAATCGAGCTTGATGAATCGCCTCGCGAAGCGGGAGGCGGCCATTGTGTCCCCCATCGCCGGGACGACGCGGGACGTGGTCGAGGTGCGGCTCGTGCTCTCCGGCTATCCGGTCTGGGTGGCGGACACGGCGGGGCTTCGGGAGGCCCAGGATGCCATCGAGGCGGAGGGGGTGCGGCGGGCGCTGGCGCGGGCGGAGGAGGCGGATCTGCGGATCTGGGTTTCGGATGCGGCCGGAGGTGTTTCACGTGAAACGTCCGCCAGCGCGGCGCAGGTCCGGCCGGGCGATCTCCGGGTTCTCAACAAGGCGGACCTGATCGGCGCGGCGCCGCCTGAGGCCGGCGGGGAGGACGTGTTCGTCGTGTCCGCCAAGTCCGGGGCGGGGTTCGACGCGCTGGAACGGCGGTTGGCTCAGGTGGTGCGGGTGCGGCTGGAGGCGGACGAAGCGCCGCTGGTGACACGGGCGCGGCATCGGGAGCTGGTCGAGGAGGCGCTGGCGGCGGTCGAGCGCGGGCTGGAGGCGGCCAGGATCGGGATCGGGGCCGAGCTGGTGTCCGAGGATTTGCGGCTCGCGGCGCGCGCTTTGGGGCGGATTACGGGGTCGATCGATGCCGAGGATCTGCTGGACCGGATCTTTAGCCAGTTCTGCGTGGGGAAGTGAACGGCGGACGTTTCACGTGAAACATATGGGGCGGGTTTAGGGCGGTGAGCCCGACTTCGTCCTTCGAGACGGCCCTTCGGGCCTCCTCAGGATGAGGGGACGACCGCAATTCTGCATTCGGACTGGCTTGGCCATCCGGGATGCTGTGGTTCTGGGTCTCCGAATAGATGGAGGGCCCGGGGACGCGGGATGCCCCGCGTGGTTTGGCAATCGCCGAAGCGACCTACCGGTAGAAGAAGAAGGTTCGCGGATCCCGCGTCCCCGACAGATGTTATCCGGCCACGGGGGAACAGCGGGGTGTTTCAACCGCCTGACCCTATTCTCGTCGCCGGCGTGCAGGTTGCGGATGTTCAGCCGCAATCCCTCGATCACTCCCGTGTTTTCCAGGGCTCCGTAGTTTGGTCCCTGGCTCCTCTTCGGCTCACACAGGCTTTCACGCTCATCTGCGTCCGACCCCGCGCCGTTGAACAGTGATCAGCTGCCCTCCTGCGGGATGGATGGATGGATTATCAGTTCAGGTGTGGGGGTGTAGGATAATTTTTTCGATTTCGCCTGATTACAAAGGCTTAGTCCGAAAAACACGCTAGATACCGATAGGTATCATATTTTGTTCGAGATGTTGCTCTGATCGTGGCTTTGCCCCGACTGCCGGTCCTTCGAGACGCCGCCTGCGGCGGCTCCTCAGGGTGAGCCGCCCGGCGGTCCTTAGGATGTTTCACGTGAAACACTCTGGCGCCTCGACGGGCGGGGCCGGGTCCATTACATGACCGCATCTACTCACAGGCAGCCGCCGTCATGAACCACGACATCCGGGATACGTTCGACGTCATCGTCATTGGCGGTGGACATGCGGGGGCCGAGGCCGCCGCGGCGGCGGCGCGGTTTGGCGCGAAGACGGCGCTGGTCACCCACAAGCTTTCGACCATTGGCGAGATGTCGTGCAACCCGGCCATTGGCGGATTGGGCAAGGGCCATCTGGTCCGGGAAGTCGATGCGCTCGACGGCGTGATGGGCCGGGCGGCGGATCGCGGCGGCATCCAGTTCCGGATGCTCAACCGGTCCAAGGGACCGGCGGTGCGCGGGCCGCGGACGCAGGCGGATCGCAAACTCTATCGCGAGGCGGTGCAGTCGATCCTGGGTGAGTATGAGAATCTCACGCTGATCGAGGATGGGGTTGAAGACCTCATTGTCGAAGGCGGCCGCGTCGCGGGCGTCATCGGTCAGTCGGGACGGGCGTGGGGCGCGGGCGCTGTCGTGGTGACGACGGGGACGTTTCTCAAAGGCCTGATCCATATCGGCGAGAAGCGGATTCCGGCTGGGCGCGTGGACGAGGCGCCGGCGATTGGCTTGTCGGATCGGCTCTATGGGCTGGGGCTAAAGATGGGCCGGTTGAAGACTGGCACGCCGGCGCGGCTGAAAGGTTCGACCATCGACTGGTCGGATCTCGAAATGCAGGAAGCGGACGCGGAGCCGATCCCGTTCTCGTTTTTGAATGATCGCATCACCGTGCCGCAGATTGCGTGCGGCATCACCTGGACGTCGGCCGAAGTGCACGCGGTGATCGGCGACAACATCCACAAGTCGGCGGTCTATTCGGGCGCCATTGCGGGGCGCGGGCCGCGTTACTGCCCATCGATCGAGGACAAGGTGAAGCGGTTTGCCGATCGCGACAAACACCAGATCTTCCTCGAGCCCGAGGGCTTGGATGACGACACGATTTATCCGAACGGTATTTCGACGTCGCTGCCGGAGGATGTGCAGGAAGCTTTCATCCGAAAAATCCACGGGCTTGAGAAAGTCGAGATCAAGCGCTTCGGCTACGCGATCGAATACGACTATGTCGACCCGCGCGAACTTGATCCGACGCTGAGTGTGAAACGCCTGCCCGGTCTTTACCTGGCGGGGCAGATCAATGGCACGACAGGCTATGAAGAGGCTGCGGGACAAGGCCTTGTGGCCGGTCTCAACGCGGCGCGCTTTGCGGCGGGGAGCGATCCTTTCATCCTCGACCGGAGCCGCGCGTATATCGGCGTGATGATCGACGACCTCGTGACGCGCGGTGTTTCCGAGCCCTATCGCATGTTCACCTCGCGCGCCGAATACCGGCTGACGCTGCGCGCGGACAATGCGGATCAGCGGCTGACGGAAGAGGGTGTGGCGGCCGGCGTCGTGGGGAGCCACAGGCGTGAAATGTTTCACGTGAAACGTTCATCGATCGACGGCGCGCGCGAGAAGCTCCGTGCACTGACGCTGACGCCGAACGAGGCGCGGGCGCAGGGCATCATGATCAACATGGACGGCAAGCGGCGGCACGGGCTCGAAGTGCTGGCCTATGCGGGCGTCGACTTTGCGAAGCTGCGCAGCGTGTGGCCGGAGCTGGCGGAGGTCACGCCTCAGGTCGCCGAGCAGATGGAGATCGAGGCGCAGTACGCAGGATATCTCGACCGGCAGGAGGCGGACATTCTCGCCTTCCGGAAGGATGAGGATATGCGCCTGCCGGTGGATCTCGACTATCACGCGATGGGCGGGCTTTCGAACGAAGCGAAAGACAAGCTGTCGAGCGTGCGGCCGGCGACGCTGGGCCAGGCGGCGCGGATCGAGGGCATGACGCCGGGGGCGATCACGGCGGTGCTGGCGAATCTGAAGCGGGCGGCGAAGAAGGCTGATCGGGCGGCGCAGGGGTGAGCTCCATGCTCCGTCTGTCATCCCGGCCGGAGCGCAGCGGAGAGCCGGGACCCATCCCTCAACGACTGAACAAGACGATCAATGGGTCCCGGATAGCGCTACGCGCTTCCGGGATGACAAGCTGTGAGACTGAACTGACATGACCTGGCCGACCCACGATGAAGATGGTTTTGGGCCGGAGGATGCGGTTCGGTTGACCGGGGTTTCACGTGAAACGCTGGAGCGGATCCACGTCTATCTCGAGGTGCTCGATGAGT
The DNA here is from genome assembly GCA_963784415.1 of uncultured Alphaproteobacteria bacterium. Lineage (GTDB taxonomy): Bacteria > Pseudomonadota > Alphaproteobacteria > Caulobacterales > Hyphomonadaceae > UBA7672. The sequence goes on along the minus strand of CAWARK010000011.1, from coordinate 254,877 downwards.
GGCGCGAGCGAATCAATCTGATCGGGCCGGGCGAGGGGCGGCACCTGTGGCGGCGGCATGTGCTCGACAGCCTGCAGCTGATTGAGCAGATTCCGGGCGAGGCTGTAAAAATAGTTGATCTGGGTTCCGGGGCCGGGTTCCCGGGTCTGCTGATTGCCTGTGCGGTAGCGGAACGACCCGGCGCCAGCGTGACGCTGGTGGAGAAGAGTGTCAGGAAATCGCAATTCCTGCAGGCGGCTATCGCGGAAGTGGGCCTGCCTGCCAAGGTCATCAATGTCCGGATTGAAGAGGCGCCGCGGGAGAAATTCGACCTGCTCACGGCCCGGGCGCTGGCCCCGCTGCCCAAACTTCTCGGGTATGGTTACGCATGGCTTAAACCTTCCGGTAAGGCCCTCCTGATGAAAGGTAAGGACGCGGAGGCCGAGCTGGCCGAGGCGCGCCAGGCCTGGACCTTCGACATGTCCGACCGCGCGAGCCTCTCAAGCCCGGAAGGTCGCGTCCTGACTATTTCGTCGATCAGTCCCCGGAGGGCATGATGCGTGTCATCACTGTCGCCAACCAGAAGGGTGGAGTGGGTAAGACCACCACCGCCATCAACCTCGGCACCGCACTGGCGGCGGTGGGCAAGCGCGTCCTGATCATGGATTGCGACTCGCAGGGCAACGCCTCGACGGGTCTCGGCATCGAACCGATGGACCGGCGCAAGTCGAGCTATGACGTGCTCGTCGGTGAGGCGACAATGGCGGAGTCGATTCTTCCGACCAAGGTTCCGAACCTCGACATCCTGCCGGGCGATGAAAACCTCGCCGGCGTCGAGACGATCCTGCACGACGACCCGCGCAAGAATTTCAAACTGCGCGACGCCTTCGCGGCGTTCCGCGCGGCCGGCGCAAAGTACGACACGGTGCTGATCGATTGCCCGCCGTCGCTGTCGACCGTGACGGTCAATGCGATGGTCGCGGCGAATGCGGTGCTGGTTCCGCTGCAGTGCGAGTTCCTTGCGATGGAGGGTCTGTCGCAGATCCTGCGCACGATCGAACTGGTGCGCTCGGGCCTCAATCCTGATCTCGAAATCCAGGGCGTTGTGCTGACCATGTACGACAAGCGGAACAACTTGTCCGACCAGGTCGCCACCGAAGTGCGGACCTACCTTGGCGCCAAGGTTTACCAGACGGTCATACCCCGGAATGTAAGGTTGTCGGAGGCCCCGTCCTTCGGACTACCGGCCATACTGTACGACCACAAATGCACTGGCAGCGAGGCCTACATCATGCTCGCGCAGGAAATGATGCAACGGGAACGTGAGAGGGTAGCGGCGTGAACCAACCAGCGAAACAGGCGCGGCTTGGACGTGGGCTCTCGGCCCTGCTGGGCGACTATGCCGGCGCGCGCAATGCGATCGAGGCGGGAACCGTCGCGGCGGGGGATGACATGACGCAGGATGCTCCGTCCACGGAAGACATGTCGCCGTCCGATATCGCGATCGATCGCATCGTACCGAACCCCAAACAGCCGCGCCGCACCTTCATCGAGGCCGAGCTGGAAGAACTCGCGGAATCGATCCGCACCAAGGGCGTGATCCAGCCGATCCTGGTTCGCCCCGATCCGGCCCAGCCGGAAATGTTCGAGATCGTCGCCGGGGAGCGCCGTTGGCGCGCCGCACGCCGCGCCGGCCTGTCGGTGATACCGGCGGTCGTCCGCGAGATGGACGATCGCGAGATGCTCGAGATCGCCATCATCGAGAACGTGCAGCGGTCTGACCTCAACGCGGTCGAGGAAGCCGAGGCCTACAAGGCGCTGATCGACCGGTTTGGCCGGACGCAGGAGTCGGTAGCGCAGCAGGTCGGCAAGAGCCGCGAGCATGTCTCGAACACGCTGCGCCTGCTGTCCCTCCCCGAGGACGTGCGCGAGCATGTGCGGGAAGGGCGGATGAGCGCCGGCCATGGCCGCGCTCTGCTCAAGACATCTGATCCATCGGGCTTTGCCGCGACGGTGATCGCGAAGCAGCTTTCGGTGCGGGACACCGAGGCGCTGTCCAAGGCCGACAAGTTGGGCGGCAAGTTCGAGGGCAAGTCGGCCGAGGACAAGGACGTCGATACCAAGGCGCTGGAGATGGACCTGCAGCGCGCGCTGGGTCTCGCCGTCGATATCCGTCATGTGAACGGCAAAGGCGGGGAGGTGCGTATCAAGTACGCGCAACTCGAACAGCTCGACGAGATCTGCCGCTTGCTGAGCCGCCCGCGCATGATGCCGAACGCCGACGAATAGCGGAAACGCTGACTGGAAATTGAAATGGCCCGCCCCGGAAGGTGCGGGCCATTTTGGTGTTGGCGGCGAAAAAGTCGTTCGGGCGATGCAACCCGATTTCGGGATGATTGTTGATTGGATGTCGCGGCGCTTCTTCTTTCCGTCCCCCCCGACCCCCACGAAGAAGCTGCCGCGACTCCTACCCCCAGAAAAACAGCCTGACAGATCCGAGCCGCACCCTCACGGTTCGATCTTCAGCAGCACGCTGTCGGCGCCTTCGTCGGTGATGGCGAAGATATAGCCGTCGGGGCTCTGTTCCACGTCGCGGACGCGCTGGTGCAGATCGAGCAGCAGCATCTCGCTGCGGATGACCTCCCAGTTCTCGTTGAACACGATGCGCTCGATATGGCCGGTGCGCGGGGAGTTGCTCATGCGCATGGAACCGAGGAGAAGGTTGCCCTTCCAGGCCGGGAACTTGTCGCCGGTGTAGAAGACCATGCCGCCGGGTGCGATGGCGGGCACGTAAGAGATGTGCGGGCGGGTCAGGCCGTCCTTGTAGGGAACCGGCGACACTTTCGGTCCGGCGTAATAGCGGCCATCGCTGATGATCGGCCAGCCATAGTTCTGTCCGGCCTTGAGGATGTTGACCTCGTCGCCGCCCTGCGGGCCCATCTCGGAAACCCAGAACTCCTTCGTCCAGGGATTGAGCGCGAGGCCGAGATTGACGCGGTGGCCGAGCGTGAAGATTTCCTGGTTGTAGCCTTTTTTGCCGGAGAACGGATTGTCGGTCGGGACCGTGCCGTCCTCGTTGAGACGTAGCGTCTTGCCGGCGAAGTCGTCGGGCTTCTGGGCGCGGCCGATCGAGTCGTCCGTGCCGACGCCCGGGCAGCCGATGGTGGCGTAGAGTTTTCCATCGGGGCCGAACATCAGCTTGGTGTAGAGCGCATCGACATCGTCGCCGACGAAGATGTCCTTGCCGTCGACGATTGCCTTGCCATCCCAGCGTCCGCGGAAGATGGCGTTGTTGCCGTACTCGCCATGCGCGGGCTTGTGGTAGGCGAGGTAGATCAGGCCGTTGGTCGCGAAGTTCGGATGGAGCTTGATGTCCATGAAGCCGGTCGCGGTGCCAAGCACGGCGACTTTCGGCGTGCCTGCGATCGGCGCGGGATCGAGCTTGCCATTGCGGACGATGCGAAGGGCGCCGCTACGCTCGGCGATCAGCACGTCGCCGGCGGGCAGGAATTCGATGGCGCGCGGAGACGTCAGCCCGCGCGTGACGACGGAGACATGCAGCTTCGGCTGTTCCCAGGATTCGAACTCGAACGGGCCATCGCCGATCTTCGGATCGGCCCATGCCGGCGGACGCGGGCCATCGGGACTGTCACGCTCGGCGCGGATGCGGCGGGCCGGATAGGGAATGCCGTCGATATAGGCCGCACGATTCTGACCCGTGGGGTCGGTGCTCGTGTCGGCTGCGGCGAGCTGTTTCAGCGCAGCGGGAGATGCAGACAGGAAAGCGATGACATGCGCGCGCTGGGTTTCATCGATCATGCCGGCGGGGACAGCCATCAAGCCGTCTGGAGAAAGAGCGACGGACACGCGCTCGCGGCCGAGGGTGTGGAGTGTGTCGAGCACAGGCGCCGTCTCATCGCCGCCGCCGTGACAGGCGACGCAGTAGGTCCGGTAGACGTGTTGTCCGGCGGCGATGTCGGCGGTGGCAGTCGCCGGGGCCGCTGAAGCTGCTGGCGTTGCGGGGTCCGTTGGCGTGGTTGAGGTACAGGATGCGAGCATCAGTGCGGATGCTGCGAGCAGCGCGTGTTTCATGGATCTCCCCCGATATGTTTTTGGGGAGGATAGGAGCGGGAAACGCGCGGGTAGTCACGCTGCGGTGCGGTATGGATGCGGGGCGCGCGTCAGATCGTGCGCGTGGCGATGCGGTGGATGAGGGTGCGGACGATGGCGTCGGAGGGGGCGCCGGCCTGTTTGCAGGATTTCTCGGCTTCGTAGAGGCGCGTGAAGGTGCGCTGGATGACGGGCGTGCGCCAGTCGCGGACGGCGCGGGAGAAGGCGGGCCATTCCTTCTCGAAGACAGGCGGGCGCAGGCGCATGCCAGTTCCAGCGTTGGTCGCGACAGCGTCCATCACACGCAACATGCGGAAGTGGAGCGTGCGCAGGGCCGAGATGGGGCTGCCGCCGCTGTCGAGGAAGCGGTTGATCGAGAGGGTGGCCTGTGGGGCGTCGCCGAGGATGGCGGCGTCGGCCGCGTCGTCCGCGCCGCGGGGTTGTTCGGCGGAGGCAAGTTGCGCGACGTCTTCGACGGTGACAGCGCGGCCGAGGCCGATGGAATAGAGTTCGAGCTTCTCCAGTTCGGAGAGGGCGAGGCGGCGGTCGCCGGGGAGTTCGGCCACGAAAGCGGCGAGGGCGGGCGGGTCGATGACGACGCCGGCAGCAGCGAGGCGGCGGATGACGAGATCGTTCACGGCGCCTTCGTCGTCAGCAAAAAGCTGTAGCGCATTGGCGCTGCTGGAGGCTTCGAAGGCGCCGCGCAGCTTGCTCGACTTGCCGAGATCGCCGGCTTCGATGATCCAGGCGGCTTCCGGCGTGAGGACGCCCTTATCGACGTCGCCGAGAAGATCGATCAGCGATTTCGCGCCGGTCTCTTTTTCCAGGCGGACGCGGACGAGACGGTCACCGCCGAGCAGGGAGCGCGCGACGAGCTCGTCGGCCAACATTTGCGGATCGCGCTTGAGATCGTCGTCCGACAGCTTGATGAGATTGAACGGGTCGATGCCGGGAACCCAGCGGTCGGCCAGCATGTCGGCGGCGGTGGAGACGAGGCCGCTGTCGGATCCGAAGATCAGGGCGATGCGCGACTTGCCCTGCGGCTTTTCGCAGAAGGCCAACGCGCGTTGGCCGGTGAGCTTCATTGCGGCGATGCAGGCGTCGGCACAGGCGCGGCCGCATCAGTGGGAGCGGCCGGATCGACCGGCTTGCCTGTCTTCGGATTCACGGTCTTGCCGGCCGCCATGATGAGATCGGAGCGGATCGAACGGGCTAGCAGTGTGGCGAGGCGTTCCTGCGCGCCGGTCTGCGCGGCCATGTCGGCGTAGGCGGCGTTCGCGAAGTTGAAGCTGGCGCGCTCCTTGACCGAGCCCGTCCCGAGGACGGCGCCACTGGCGGCGCGCAGGGTCCATACTGCCGTGCCGACATAATCCGAGCGGGAGGCCGCCTGGTCAGGCGCGAAGGCCAGACGCTCGATGCTCTGGCGCAGGTCGACGTCGAGCGTGCCCGACGTGAAACCCGGCACGCCCTGGCCGACCGTGCGCACCAGTTCCTGACGCAGGAAGTGGCCGGTGCGGCCGGAGGCTGCGCCTTCGCTGGACGTTGCGCGGATCTCGGAGATCTGGATCGGACCGGAGTTTGCGTAGGAGGCGCCCTGTCCGCCATAGACGGGGGTGAACCCGCAGGCGGTCAAAGGCAGGAGGGCGAGACCAAGGAGTGCAGCTTTGATCATGATGCCACGATATTCACGATACGGCCGGGAACGACAATCACCTTTTGCACGGTCATTGCCCCGAGGAATTGTTTAACCTCGGCATCTTCGCGGGCGATCGCCTCGACAGCGGCCTTGTCGGCGCTGGCCGAAACGGTGATTTCCGCGCGTTTCTTGCCATTGATCTGCACCGGCAAGGTGACGGTGTCGGAGACCAGCAGGGCGGGGTCCGGCACGGGCCATTTCGCTGTCGTGACCATTCCGGATCCGCCGAGCAGCGCCCAGCATTCTTCGGCCAGGTGCGGCGCGAAGGGCGCGGCGATCTGCGAGAACAGGCGCAGGGCCTCGCGGCGGGCGGTGGCCATGCCGGGGGCGGTGGACTGTTCGGCCTTGCGCAGCGCGTTGCCCAGCTCGTTCATGCGGGCGATGCTGACGTTGAAGTGGAATTTCTCGATGCCCAGCGTGACATCGCGCACCGTGCGGTGGGCGAGGCGGCGCAGGTCGAGGGCTTCGCCGGCATCGGCCGGGCCATCGTCGGCGGCGGGCGCCGCTTCGACCAGGCCCCACAGTTTCTGGATCGAGCTCCACGCGCCGCGAACGCCGGCTTCGGACCATTCAAAGTCACGCTCGGGCGGACTGTCGGACAGCGTGAACCAGCGGGCGACGTCGGCGCCGTAGTCGGCGATGATCTGCAGCGGATCGACGACGTTCTTCTTCGACTTCGACATTTTTTCGGACGGGCCGATGGTCACCGGCTTCTGCGTTCCGATCTCGAATGTGCCGCCGTCGCGTTTCTCGATCTCCTCGGGCAACAGCCAGAGACCGGCTTCCGACTTGTAGGTCTCGTGCGTGACCATGCCTTGCGTGAAGAGACCGGCGAAGGGCTCGCCGCTCGGCAGATCCAGCAGGCCGCAGTCGCGCAGGGCGCGGGAGAAGAAGCGCGAATAGAGCAGGTGGAGCACCGCGTGCTCGACGCCGCCGATATATTGATCGACGGGCAGCCAGTAGCTGGCTTCTTCCTTGTTGATCGGCTCTTTCGATTTGGGATCGGTGAAGCGCGCGAAGTACCAGGAAGAATCGACGAATGTATCCATCGTGTCCGTTTCGCGCTCCGCCTTGTCGCCGCATGAGGGGCAGTCGACATGCTTCCATGTCGGATGGCGCGCGAGCGGATTGCCGGGCTCGGAGAAGTCGGCGTTGTCGGGCAGCATGACCGGCAGCTGGTTGTCGGGCACGGGCACGACGCCGCACTTGGCGCAGCGGATGACGGGGATCGGGCAACCCCAATAGCGCTGGCGCGAGACGCCCCAGTCGCGCAGGCGGTATTGCGTGGTGGCTTCGCCGGACTGGCGATTCAACAGCGCCTTGATCGCGACGGTGATGGCGTCCTTCGTCGAGAGACCGTTGAGGAAGTCGGAATTGTAGATCGTGCCTTCGCCAGCGTAAGCCTCACCGCGCACGACGTAGGTCTCGGGATCGGCGCCGGGCGGCAGCACGACGGGTTTGAAGGGCAGGCCATACTTCTCGGCGAACTCGATGTCGCGCTGGTCGCCGGCTGGCGAACCGAAGATCGCGCCGGAGCCATAGGTCGAGAGCACGAAGTTCGCAGCCCACACCGGGAGTTCCCATGAGGGGTCGAAGGGATGCTTCACGGTGATGCCGAGATCGACGCCGAATTTCTCGGCCTTTTCGATGTCGGCTTCGCCGGTGCCGATCTGGGCGGCGCGCGCGATGAAGTCGGCGACGTCGGGGCGATGCTGGGCAATCGTCTTGGTCAGCGGATGATCGGGCGCCAGCGCGAGGAAGCTCGCGCCGAACAGGGTGTCGGGGCGCGTGGTGAAGACTTCGATCGGATCGGTGGCGTGGTTGCGACCCTTGTCGTCCTTGTCGCGCGACAGGAAGTCGGGGGCGGACGCAATCTCCCACCAGATCTTCGCGCCTTGTGACTTGCCGATCCAGTTGCCCTGCATGGTGCGGACCTTGTCGGGCCAGCGGTCCAGCGTATTCAGCGCATCCAGCAGATCGTCGCCATAGCGTGTGATGCGGAAGAACCATTGTTCCAGTTCGCGCGATTCGACGATTGCGCCGGAGCGCCAGCCGCGTCCGTCGACGACCTGTTCGTTGGCGAGCACGGTGTTGTCGACCGGATCCCAGTTCACTTTCGCTGTGCGGCGGAAGACCAGGTCGTTGTCGAGCATCTTCAGGAAGATGCGCTGCTGCTGTTCGTAATAGTCCGGCTCGCAGGTGGTGACTTCCTTCGACCAGTCGAAGGAGAGGCCCAGCGGTGCGAACTGATCCTTCATCGCCTGGATGTTCTGCAGGGTCCACGCGCGGGGCTGGGCGTTCTTTTCGATCGCCGCCTTTTCAGCGGGCAGGCCGAACGCGTCCCAGCCCATCGGGTGCAGGACGTTATAGCCGTTGGCGATGCGGAAGCGCGCGACCACGTCGCCCATGGCGTAGTTGCGCACATGGCCCATGTGCAGACGGCCCGACGGGTAGGGGAACATCTCGAGGACGTAGGCCTTCGGCATGTCGCCCGCTTCCTTCGCGGACTTCGCGCGGAAGACCTGCGCGCGGTCCCACGCGGCGCGCCATTTCGGCTCAGTTTCTTTGGGGTTGTAGCGGGTGGCCATCGCGTCGCTCTCGTCCGGTCAGTAGCGGGGGGTTCTCATATCCCGCTGCCGAACGAAAGACGACAGGGGTGTTATTGTGAGCCGCCGAGTCGAAGCTGGCGGGCTTTCGAGAGGATGGCGTTCTCGAGCGCGATGTTGGTGTCGGGGCTGACAGCCGCCGGGACCCAGGCGCCGTTGACCAGCGTTTCGCGGAACACCGCGGCGGAGATGCCGTCGGCGCGCAGGCGGGTGTCGAGGATGTAGACGGTCGCCTTGAGGCGCTCATCGGCCTTGGCCGGGTTGGCGTACCAGTCGGTGATGACGACGCCACCGTACGGGTCGGCCGAGGCCAGGGGCAGGAAGTTCAGGGTGTCGAGCGTGGCGCGCCAGAGATAGGCGTTGACGCCCAGCGAGCCGGTTTCTTCCGGGCCGGAGTCCGCGCTGGAAGTGCTGGCCGTGTTGGCGGTGGACGAGCCGAACACAGCACAGCCCCCCATACCCACAGCGGCAGAAATCATCAGGGCGGCGATCGCCACGCGAGAAATCATCACAACGTCACTCCGTCAGCCGGCGCATGTCGCGCCCCCGGGTAAGCTTTGAGGCATGTTCCTTAGCTGCTGGGCTATCCAGCAGGCAAGGGCCGGGCGCCGTTAGCCCTGCCGCAACACCGCCTCATATACACACTGAAGTGGACGGAGATTGCGGAGGAATTCTGGCATGCGGCGAACGATTACCCTGGCGGCCGTCGTTTTCGGGACGGCCGGGCCGGCTTTCGCCCAATCCAGCGGTGGGGCGGGCGACGGGGAGTGGGCGGTCAAGGCGGAGGCCACCGTGGTGGTCTCGGGCGTGCGCGCGGACGACGCGCTGGACCCTGCGGCTGATGGGCCGCTGGGCTCGGCCCTGCTTGAGGTTTCGCGCTCGGACACGTTCGACAATGGCCTGACGCTGGGGTGGCTGGGATCGGTCCGGCTTGAGCGGGACAACCCGAATCGGCCAGCTTTCATCGGCGCGCTCGGCGGCTGCCCGGCGACAAATCCTGCCTGTCCGACCCTCGCCAGCGGCGCATTGTCGCCCATCTCGCCCGCAACAGGCCTCGCGGCGGGGGGAGCTCCTCTGGATGACGACGGTTTTGTCGTCGTCGAAGCGGCGGCGGTGTCGGTGGGGGGGCCGTGGGGCGAGGGGGTGGTGGGGTATGATGTCGGGGCGGCGAGCCGGCTCGATGCGCGGGCGCCGACGGTGTTGAACCGGGTGTCGGCTTTCTCGCCGGGGCTTGATCCTACAGGGCTTGGCACGACGCGGGCCCGTAATGACGTGACGGCGAGTTCGGCCAAGGCGACCTATCTGAGCCCGCGCTGGCTGGGGCTGCGGCTGGGTGTTTCCTATACGCCCGACGCCAACACGCGGTCGGCCGATTTCGACCCGGATTTCAGTGCGCCTGGGCTCGCCAGCGCGGAGCTGGAGAATGTCTGGGAGGGCGCGGTTTCATTCGCCCGGCAGTTCGCCGAGCAGGATCTGCGGGTGCGGGCGGCGGTGACGTATTCCAGCGCTGATTCTGGCGCTGGCCAGCCGGAATTCGGCGGCTATGAAGCCTGGGGCGCGGGGCTTGAGCTGGAGCATGACGGCTGGACCGGCGGCGTGCGCTGGCTGTCGAGCAACAATGCCTGGGCTGCAGGCAATGGCGATTACGAGGCGTGGGAAGTCGGGCTGGTGAAGGAGGTCGATGGCTGGCGATTCGGCGTCGAAGGCGGCTGGTCCGAGGACAGCCTCAGCGGACTCGAGGGAAATTCGTGGCTGGCCGGCGTGAGCCACGATATTTCCCATAATGTTTCGCTTGGCGTCGCCTGGACGGCTGCAGATGCCGATATTCCGGTACCGGTTGGACCCAGCTTTGGCCACAGAAATGCCAGTAATGACGGGCTTTTACTCGAACTCACTGTGCGGAATTAGTGACACCCGGCGGATAATGCTCCGAGAAGACCCGCCAACCCGTTTTCATTAACTTTTGTCGCTTGAGTCGTGCGTACTATATCGTCAGAGAGGGTGGACATGCGCATCTCGGCGTCTCTTTTCTGTCTTGCCGCCAGCCTGGCTGCTGCCCCTGCCTTTGCGCAGGTGACGACCGCGCCTGCCTCATCGCAGCCTGCCGCCCGGACTGGCCAGACCACCGCGCAGGATCAAGCCGCCTCGCAGTTCAGCTTCGGCCTCGGCATCAACCGTGGCGAAACCGAACGCACGCTGATGCCGATCGGACCGGTCGCCAAGGACCAGCTCGAACTGAAATGGAAACCGGCCGGCAACTGGGATGTCACGCTCGACCTCACCAGCCGTTCGCCGAACGACCTGTTTCCGCGTGAAGAAGTCACCGCAGGCGTTGGCTATCAGGTCACGCCGCGCTTCCGCCTCGGCGGCGGCGTTACGGTGAAGGGCGACTCGCTGGCCGCGTCGCTGTCCAACCCGGCGCAGAATTTCGGCCGCCAGGGCAATACGGAAGCCTCGGTTCGCATCGAGTCGGCTTTTTCCTTCTAGCGCCTAGCGCTTCTTCCAACCTTCCATGACCCCTTCGATCGCAGCCCAGCCGGCTGCGTTGTGCATTGCGCGTGCGGCGTTGCCCGCCCCGATGCCGCCCAGCGCGTAGACGGGAAGCGGCGCGGTGCGCGTCAGCTGGCGAAAGCGAAGCGCGCCGAGGGCTGGGCCTGCTGTCGGGCTCTGGCTTGGGAAGACGGCCGAGACCAGCACGGCATCGACGCCAAGTGCAGCTGCCCGCGCGATTGCGGCGCGGGAATGCGCGGCGGCTGTTTCAATCGATCCGGGCTTGCGCGCGCGGATGCCTTTCAGCTGGCGTTCGGGCCAGTGGACGCCGTCGGCGCCGATGCGCGCGGCAAGCGCGGGATCATTGGCGACGAGCAGGATCAGGCCGCGCTTCCGGCAGGCGCGGGCAAGGACGAGGCCGGTGGCGAGGCGGCTCGGGCTGCCGAAATGGCGCCAGATCACGCCGAAGCCGCGCGGCAGCCGCTTTATGATCGCCAGCGGGTCGGGCGTGCGGACGGGATCGGTGACGAAGAAGGCGCGGGGAAGGGCGCGGCCATCTCGCGCGCGCGCGGGTTTTGCGAGACGCGCGGCCGCCATGAGCTTGCGGCGGGTCGCGGTTTGAGGTTGAGACTGACTCATGGACGAAACTGTTGTGACCGAAATCGCGAATGCGCGCGCAGATGTTGTTGCGCGCATCGCCGCCGCCGCCAAGGCCGCGAAACGAGATGCTGCGTCTGTCGAGCTTGTGGCTGTCTCGAAAGTGCAGCCGGATGAGCGCATCGACGCCATGCTGGCGACGGGCCAGCGCATCTTTGGCGAGAACCGCGTGCAGGAGGCCGAGGGCCGCTGGGTCGCGCGGCGTGGGGCGTATCCAGATCTCGACCTTCGCCTGATCGGGCCTCTGCAAAGCAACAAGGCGCGCGAAGCGGCAGCCCTGTTCGACGTGATCGAGACGCTGGACCGGACCAAGCTGGCGGTCGCGCTCGCCGATGCGTTTGCGAAAGAGGGAAAGACGCCGCTTCTCTACGTTCAGGTGAACACGGGCGAGGAAGAGCAGAAGGCCGGCGTTGCGCCGCTGGATGCGGATGCGTTCATTGGCTCGATGCGGCGCGACTATGGCTTTGCGATCGAGGGGCTGATGTGCATTCCGCCGGCGGATGAACCTGCGGGGCCGCACTTTGCGCTGCTGGCGAAGATCGCGGCGCGCAATGGCGTGGCGAAGCTATCGATGGGCATGAGCGCGGATTACGAGATCGCGGTGATGTTCGGCGCGACGAGCGTGCGGGTTGGGTCTGCGCTGTTTGGGGCGCGGGGCAGCTGATCTTTCTCCGCTCATCCCGACGGACGTCGGGATCCAGGGATCGCGGCGAAGCTTGTTCCGGCTTGCAGCTTCAATTCCGTTAGCGTCGCCCAACCGTTCCTGGGTCCCGACTTTCGTCGGGACGAGCGGTCATGCGGATGCGCTGGCGATTTGCGCTGCCTTGCGATCGCGATAGGGCGCAATCCGAGAAAGTCCCCACGCGATCATGATCTGCGCGCCGGCATAGGTGATCCAGACGGAGCCGGGCGGGACACCCGTGTCCGTGAACTTGCCGATGGCGATCAGCGTGTCGGACAGCATGAAAATGACGGCGCCGAGACGCGCCAGCATCGGGGCTTTCACGACCATGGCGGTTGCGACCATCACCGTGATGATCGCCTGATAGATCAGGGCGGGGATCAGGAGGTCGCCCATGCCGGGGACCATCCAGCCGAGCATCGCCAGCGAGACGATGACCACGAGTCCGGCGACCGGGCGGTCGCGCTTGTTGGGGCCGAGGACGCGGCCCCATTCGAGGAAGCAGAAGATGTAGACGACATGGCCGAGCGCAAACGCCGCCATGCCGGCGACGAAGTAGATCTCGAGCAGGACGTCGCCGGCAGCGCAGAGGAAGAGGGCGAGGGCGGCGAGCCAGGCGCGCTGCGACAGGGCGTAGAGGCCGAGCAGGACAATGCCCGAGGCTTTCCAGACGAGGCCCCAAGGCTGGGCGAGGTTCACCCAGTCATTCGCGAGGTGGCCCATCGCCATCAGGGCGGCGAAGACGAAGAAGATGTTGAGGGCGGTCTTGTTGCTCATGCGCGGTTGCTAGCGGGTGGCGGAGGAGTTGTCGATTTGTCGTAGGGGAGCGGAGCTACCTGGCGATCTCCAGCGCATCGCCCAGTTTCGCGTGGCTCAGCAGGGCGAGAAGGTCTTCGCGCGAGCAGGCGACGCATCCCTCGGTAGGCGAGTAATCCGGGTGGGCGACGTGCAGGAAGATGGCGCTGCCCCTGCCGGGCAAGACCGGATTGTCGTTGTAGCCGAGCACGACGATGACGTCGTAAAGCGCGTCCTCGCGCCAGAGTTTCTCGTGGCTGAGGGGGAAGGGCAGCGCGACGGGGAAGTTGTAGAGCGGGCTGGTAGGGTCGTCGCACCAGCCGGCTTCGGGGATGAGGGCGTCGGCGGGAAGGGCTGTGACCGGGCGCTCCAGACGGTCGGCGCGCCAGAAAACCTGACGCATCGGCCAGACGCCAAGAGGCGTTGCGCCATCGCCTTCGCGCTTGGCGTTGGCCGGGGTGACGCCCCCTTTTCCGAGCGCGCAGCGGGCCTCGCCGCCCGCCCAGCGCAGGATACCGCCTGAATCAGCTGTGAAAGACGCATTCGCCATGTCGCTGTCCGCTTCGTGAATGGCTTCCTTGATTGGGCCATTCTACCTAGACTTCACATTCCCCGCACCACACATAGATGGCTGTGGAGACGGGGACGGGAGACGCCCACGACATGACCGCCGCAAAGACGATCCTGCTGGTCGACGACGATCAGGAACTGCGTGAGGCGCTGGCCGAGCAGTTCGAGCTGCATGAGGGCTTCAAGATTGTCCATGCCGGGTCGGCAGGCGAGGGCATCAAGAAGGCCGAGGAAGAGCGGGCCGACCTCGTCATTCTCGACGTCGAGCTGCCGGACATGGACGGGCGGGATGCCTGCCGTCTGATGCGGAAACACGGCATCGCCGCGCCGATCGTGATGCTGACGGGCCAGTCGACGGACGCGGATGCGATCCTCGGGCTGGATTCCGGCGCGAACGATTACGTCACCAAGCCGTTCAAGTTCTCCGTCCTGCTGGCGCGCGTGCGGGCGCACTTGCGGACGTTTGAGCAAAGTGAAGACGCAACTTTCCGGCTGGGGCCGTACGAGTTCCGCCCGGCGGCGAAGCTGCTGGTCGACGAGAAGGACCGCAAGATCCGGCTCACCGAGAAAGAGACCAACATCCTCAAATATCTCTATCGCGCGGGCGGCAAGCCGGTCGGGCGCGAGGAGCTGCTGTCGGAAGTGTGGGGCTACAACGCCAACGTCACGACGCACACGCTCGAGACGCACATCTATCGCCTGCGCCAGAAGATCGAGCCGGATCCCGCAAATGCGCGGCTGCTGCTGACCGAGAGCGGCGGGTATCGGCTGCAGGCGTAAGGTCAACTTGACCGGCGCAAAGCCCGGCTGCTAGGTTTTGAGCATCGCCGGTCCCGAGAGGGGCCGGCGATTTGTTTTTGTCCTGAAGCTGTCCCCCTACGCCGCATCGTCCTGACGTCCGCGAACGCGGCGCGGGCGGAGCCTTGCTGGAAAATCGCCATGACGGATGTTTCGCTGCGCGCGGATTGCGCGCAATGCGCGGCGCTTTGCTGCGTCGCGCTGGCTTTCGACGCCTCACACCTGTTCGCGTTCGACAAGCCCGCGGGAAGGGCGTGCCTCAACCTGTCGACGCGGGATCGCTGCACGATCCACGCGCAGCGCGAGGAGAGCGGATTCGCGGGGTGTGTGAGGTTCGATTGCCTCGGGGCGGGCCAGCGCGTGACGCGCCTGTTCGCGGGCCAGTCATGGCGGGAGGACGAGGAGATCGCGCGCAGCATGTTCGACGCGTTCGGCGCCATGCGGCGCGTGCATGAAATGCTGCTGCTTCTGCGCGAGGCGGATAAACTGCCGCTGACGTCCGAGCAGGCGGCGTGTCGGCGCGCGCTTGTCGACGCGCTGGAGTGGGACGCGGAAACGCCAGCGTCACTCGCGGCGCTGGATCGCAGCGGGCGTGCGCGCGAGGTGTCGGCGTTTTTTGGCGGCTTGCGCGCGTATGTCGAGCGTTAGGCGCAGCCCTCGACATACTGGATGCTCGGGCTGCCGGCGTGGATGGCGCCGACTTTCCCCGTGCCGTCGACTTCGTAGACGAGGCCGCGCGCGGTTTCGTCCTCGACGTAGGGTTCCTTGCGCGGGCCACCGTCCCAGACGGTGATGTATTCGGCGGGCTTGTCCTGGTATTTGTGCGGGGTTGCCACGGCGGCGGCGCCGTAGGCTTCCTTCACCGCTTCGGCGCTGTCGCCCAGCCCAAGACCCTTGTCGGTCTTCAGCTTCGACATGTCGGCGATGGTGATGCGGGTGAGCTTGCCCGCCTCGATCATGACCCAGAGAAATTCAGGCGCGTTCTTCGGCTGATACTCGAGGCAGTCGCCGGGAATGCCGACGGCATCAGGATCGCGCTGGTCGCCGACGGCGGTGAGCACTTCGTCCTTCGTCATGCCGATCTTCAGCGGGCCCCAGCCTTGCGAGGTGAGCGCAGCGCTGGTGACGGGCGTTTCAATCGCGGCCGGCGGCGTCTCGACCGTGGGGACGGCGGGCGCGGGCGTCTCGCCACCGCACGCGGCGAGGGCGATCATCGAGACGGCAAGAAGGGCGATGTGTTTCACGGCGAGTTCTCCTGTCAGTGAACCACATAGCTCGCTCCAGCGAACGCTCAATGGTCACGCTACGTAACTGCAGCCTGCGTTGTACTCCCACATGCCGCGATATAGCATCCCGTCTTTGGGGACGGGTACACAGCATGCAGGTCATTGGCGCCGGGCTCGGACGCACGGGCACATATTCGCTCAAGGCCGCACTCAACCAGCTCGGGCTTGGACCCTGCCATCACATGGAAGGCGTCAGGCAGAACATGCCGGTGCAGGTTCCGTTGTGGGATGCGGCTGTCGCCGGGCGTCCCGACTGGACGGCGATCTATGCCGGACATGGCAGTGCGGTGGACTGGCCAACCGCCTCGTTCTTTCGTGAACTCGTTGTCGCTTATCCAGATGCAAAGTTTGTTCTCTCCACGCGCAGTCCCGAAAGCTGGGCGGAGAGTTTTGGCGAGACCATCTACAAGGTGCTTGGCGGGAAGGACAACGCGCCGCCCGAAATGCAGCCCTGGTTGAACATGGTGGTCAAGGTGCTCGAGAAGGCCGGCATTCCTGGCGGTCTTGATCGTGACGGGCTGATCAAGGCCTTCACCGCGCACAATGACGCGGTCAAGGCGACCATCCCGGCCAGCCGCCTGCTGGAGTTCGACGTGAAGCAGGGCTGGGCGCCGCTGTGCGCGTTTCTCGACGTGCCTGTTCCCGCCGACCCATTCCCGCGAACCAATGACCGCGAAGAATTCTTCAAGCTCGTGTCCGGCAAGACCTAGGCCGCTGCCGTGACAGTAACCGTGACTGGCACGTGGTCGGACGGTTTCTCGCCGCCGCGTTCGTCGGTGTGGATGCGATAGCTCGCGATATCGACGAGCGGCGTGGCGCGCTTGTCGGCCCACCAGTGATCGAGGCGGCGGCCACGGTTGGAGGCGCGCCAGTCGGTCGCGCGATAGCTCCACCAGGTGTAGAGCTTCTCTTCCGGCTTGTGCTTGGCGCGCGCGATGTCGGTGAGCTTGCCATCTGCCAGGATGCGCTTGAGGCCATCGGTCTCGACAGCTGTGTGGCTCACCACGTTGAGCAGCTGGCGGTGCGACCAGACATCGTTCTCTTCGGGCGCGATGTTGATGTCGCCCGCGACAAGCAACGGCAGAGCAGAGCGCTTGGCGGCGCGCGTCGCGTAGAAGTCGTGCATGCGTTCGACGAAATCGAGCTTGTGCGCGAACTTCTCGTTGAGCGTGGGATCGGGAATGTCGGCGCCGGCGGGCACGTAGAGGTTCTGCACTTCGAAGCCGGCGACATCGACCGCCGTGCAGCGCGCATGGCCGTGGCGGCAGAAGTCCGGCGTTTCAAGCGGGCGGATCGGCAGCTTCGACACGATGGCGACGCCGTGCATGCCCTTCTGACCGGAGAGATGGATGTGCTTGTAGCCGGCCGCCTCGAACGCCTTGCGCGGGAACTGGTCGTCCAGGCACTTGATCTCCTGCAGGCACAGGACTTCCGGCTTCTCCCGCTTCAGGAAGGCGATCACGCGATCGATGCGGAGGCGGACCGAGTTGATGTTCCAGGTCGCCAGGGAGAGGCGGTTCATGTCGTTGGGGGAGCGCCGGGCTGGGGTTTTTGTGGGGGCTGTCGTTCTGCCGGACAATCGGGTGCGCCGGCGCCCAAATCAAGGAAAAGCGCTCTGATCCGCAGCGAAAACCGTGGGGGAAAACCATGGAGGAAATACAGACGCGCCCAGCCGCGGGGACGGCCAGGCGCGCTTTGCGCTCCGGGAGCGCGTATGGGCCGGTGGATAGGTCCGGCATTCGATCCGCTACGAACGCCTGCGGGGGGAAGCTCAGGCGCGAGCTGACTCGATCCACGTGGCAATAAAGCCACGCACGCGATGTTTTGTCACGAGAAACATGGTTAAAATTTTGCGCGTGTCCGGTCACGCCGGGATCGTTACGTCATGCGGCCGGACACGCGGAAGGCTGTCTAGCGACGGTCGTCGCCGGCGTCGGCGGGATCCTTCACGACGAAGAGCGACGCTTTCAGCGCGACGTTCTTCTGGATGTTGTTGAGCTTGACGCTGGTTTCCGCACCCGTGCCGTCAACCTGGCGCCAGCCCATCAGCTCGAAGTCCGCCTGGCGGAATTGCAGGATCATCTTGCCTTCGGCTTCGCCGGTCTTGTCGACCAGGGTGACGAAGTAGTTGCCGCCACTGGTCTGAACGTCCGCGACGCTGCCGTCTTTCTTGAGATCGATGTTCGAGCGCAGGAACAGGTTCAGCGGCGTCGAAGCCAGCGGCACGGCGTCGTAGGATTTGCGCTTCGTCTCCTCGATGGAAACGGTTGTGCCGTCGGAGACAATGAAGATCGGCTCAGGCTTGGTGTACTCGAACCGCACCTTGCCGGGGCGGCTGATGTAGAACGAACCGTAGGAGGGCGAGCCCGAGGGGTCGACCTGCGTGAACTGGCCCTGCACCGTCTTGGTGTCGGTCATCGCCTTGGCGACGCGGTCGATGATGGCATTGCGGTCGAGCGCGCCGGGCGCCTGAACCTTCACGATCTCGGCAGCGGGCGCTTTGACGACTGCGGGTACGACAACCGGCTTGGGCGCGATCATGACCGGCGCGGGCGCGGGCGTAACCGCCGGGGCGACGACCGGAATAACAGGCGCGACCTCAACAGGAGCCGGCGCAGCCAGAGCTTGCGCGGAGACCGAAAGGGCGAGGGGGAAAAGGCTGGACAGGATGCTCATGAGGCCCAACCTCGTCTTCACCCCGGGCGAAAACAAGACCGGTCCAAGGATTTTTCGCCCTGTTTTCATGAACATCGGTTCAGTCCTAAGCTGCAGGTGACACCACCCGGGAGGGGCTAACGCGATGGGACCCAAACAGTTTCATGAGCTGGTCATGGCCTTTCCGCATACGGAACTGGGTACATCCTATGGCGAGCCCGCCTACAAGGCGTTCGGCAAGTTCCTGACGCGGCTGCGACACGAGGATGACAGCGTCGTGCTGGGGCAGGTGCCGATCGATGAGCGGGAGATCATCTGCGAGGCCGACCCCGAGACTTTCCACTTCACCGATCATTACCGGAATTATCCTTATGTCCTCGCACGGCTGAAGCGGCTCGATGCAAAGACGCTTCGGGGGTATCTGACGCGGCAGTGGCGCCATAATGCTCCCGCAAAGTGGCTGAAAGCATTCGATGCGGCAACGGAGCTGCCGGAGCTGAAAGTCACAGCGCCGCGCAAACGGGCAAGGAAGACGACGCGATGAAAACACTGATGATCCTGCTGCTTGCGGCGGCCCTCGCGGCTGGCGGCTATCTCACACGGCCTGACGAGAAGGCGCAGGAGCAGAACGCCGCCAAGGTGCTGTCATCGACGCGCGGCGGTTTCGATATTTCGGCGCTGATCGCGGACAAGGTGTTCGGCGCGGGCAAGACCGACGGCCGCAAGTTCGAAGACCTGTTCGTCGCCACCAAGTACACGGTGAAGGCGGACGACGCGGTGATCCTGGAATGCTGGGGCCTTTATGCGCAGTTTCTCTGCTCGCAGCCCGAAAAGAAGTAGGTCATAACTGCGCGGGGGCACCTGCCACAGCGGGACAAGCAATGCGCGCAATTCTGGTCTTGATCGTGATACTCGGCCTGGTGGCGGCTGGCGGCTATTTCACGCGGCCGGGGCAGGGTCTGCATCGCGGCGTGGCCTCCGTGCTGATGGCGCAGGGCAAGACGACCCGACCGGATGCGGCCACGGGCAAATATGCATTCGACGATTTCTTCGTTGCGACGCGATCAACGATGACGTCGGGCGATCGTGAAGTGTTGCAGTGCTGGGGCGCTTTCACGCGCTTCCTGTGTACGGGAGCGCCGCCGCAAGTGCAGGCGCCGGCTGTGGGCTAGCAGATGAGACCGGGGGCGGTTCGGCGATATCTGACGGTTGTCGGGATCATCCTCGTGGCGGTGATCGCAGCCGGCCTATGGCTGAAGCCGCCGCTGCAGCAGATGCGCGAGGGCGTCGAAGAGGGCCTTGCGGACTACGCGAAATACCATCTCAAGCCGGGCGAGACGATGCCGGCGGTAACCCATCTTGAATCACACGACTGGGTGCTCGCGGTCAGTCACGTCGCGACCGTGGGCGACAAGACGTTCTACTGTGTCGGCGCTTTCAAAGTGACGATCTGCGATTTCAAGAACTGAGGCGGGCGCAGGTTCAGGGGCCGTTTGCTGCGCCTGTGACCGGGCCGATGTCGAACGGATTGTTCGTCTGCTGTTGCCGGGTCGGGCCTTTGGTGACCTGGAACTCGTACGACATCGCGAAATCGCAGAGGGCGACCGGCGTCGCGCCCTTCACCGCCGGGTTGAACTGGATGCTCTTCACCCATTTCACCACGGCATTGTCGAGGTTTGGATAGCCGCTCGTCTGGGCGACGTCCGCCTTGCTGACCCGGCCGTCGGCTTCGACGCAGAGTTTCATCTGCACGACGCCGGCTTCCTTGTTCTTGCGTGACTGGGCCGGGTAGGCGGGCATGGGCGTATCCGGGCGCATGGTGGGGTCTGACGTCGTCTGCGCGGCAGCGGGCAGCGCTGCGGTGAGCAGGCCGGCGACGGCTGCACAGGCGGCCATCAGGCGCCGGATGTTTGCTGGTCTCATCCTGGTTCCCCAAAGTTTCTCGATCGCGCGAATTTTAGGCATGGGCGCGCGAGAGCGCAATGCGCCGCCTGCCAGATCGGCAGACACAAAAAGGACAGGCCGGGGAGGACGGGCCGGGGGACAGCAGAAAAGCCGGACAACAAAAAGCCGGCCCACCAGACGTAGCTGGGGAGCCGGCTTTTCTATTTCCCGCCTGTCAGCGGCGCGGCTGCACGCGCACGCCGAAGAGGCAGTTGAATGCTACAGCGATTAGCTGACGCGCAGGTTCACGGCGGACATTTTGCCCGAACGTTTGTCAGCTTGTTCTTCGAACGTGATTTTCTGACCGTCGGCAAGGCTGCGGAGGCCGGCCGCTTCGACAGCGCTGATGTGGACGAACACGTCTTTCGCGCCGTTATCCGGCTGGATGAAGCCGTAGCCTTTGGTGGTGTTGAACCACTTAACAGTACCGGTAGCCATTATAGTCTTCCTTGAAACATTACGTGACGA
Organism: uncultured Alphaproteobacteria bacterium; assembly: GCA_963784415.1. Lineage (GTDB taxonomy): Bacteria > Pseudomonadota > Alphaproteobacteria > Caulobacterales > Hyphomonadaceae > UBA7672. Next base: position 234,141 of record CAWARK010000011.1, on the reverse strand, counting down.
CGTCCGCGCGCACGCGATCCGCCTTTTGGGACAATCAAGTGTGGGTGGATGTCGTCAGCGGGCGCCGGGAGCCATAGATGGCAGGGCGGGCCAAGTCGTCGGCCGTAAACTCGATCAGCACCCCATACCCCATTTCAAAGCGGATAGCAAAACCGTTCCCAAAACTGTTCCGGGGAAGCCGCTTTTGCTTGATTCCGGACCCCATGGGGCGCATTTGAAAGGATGTCGTTCTTTCGGAGCGCGGACCCGTGCCGCGCGGAGGGCGCCGTCACGAGGCCCGGAATGTCGATCGAAGCACTGATCCCTGGAATGTCCGAAGACGAACTCGAGAGCCTTCAGACCAATGCCACGCGCATCTCCAAGGGAAGCGCGTCGAAGCAACAGGCCGAGGCGGCGCGCCTCCTGCCGATCATCGAAGAAGCGTTGGTGGTCCGGCGGGGAGCAGACTCTATCGCCTCTGCCGAAAAGAAAGCCGCCCGCGCCAAGGACATCGCCGCCGCCCGCGCCAAGCGTACGGCACAGCGCAAGGCGACGGCCGAAGCCGAGAAGTAGTCACGGCAAAAATGAAAAGGCCGGCTCGATGAGCCGGCCTTGCGATTCATGTCTTAGATAATCCGCGTACTGACTTGTCGTCAGGCGGCGTCCTCGTGTGAGGAGTCGCCGCCTCGGCCGGTGTCGCGGGACAGGATCTGGCGCTTGCCGGAATGGTCGGCGGCGGAGATGACGCCTTCGCGTTCCATGCGTTCGATCATCGAGGCGGCGCGGTTGTAGCCGACGCGCAGGACGCGCTGGACGTAGGAGGTGGTGGGGCGCTTGTCGCGGACCACGGCCGCGACGGCGTCGCGGTACATGTCCTCTTCCGGGTCGCCCGATTTGACGCCGAAGGCGGCGTCCGCGACCGAGGCTTCTTCTTCCACGTCGTCGGTGATGCCTTCCACGTATTGCGGCTGGCCCTGGTCCTTGAGCCAGTTCACGACGCGCTCGACTTCCTCATCCTTCACGAACGGGCCGTGGACGCGGGAGATTTTGCCGCCCGACTGCATCCAGAGAAGGTCGCCCATGCCGAGCAGCTGTTCGGCGCCCTGTTCTCCGAGGATGGTGCGCGAGTCGATCTTGGTGGTGACCATGTAGGAGATACGGGTCGGGAAGTTCGCCTTGATCGTGCCGGTGATGACGTCGACCGACGGACGTTGCGTCGCGGTGATGAGGTGGATGCCGGCGGCGCGCGCCATTTGCGCGATACGCTGGACGGCGCCTTCGATGTCTTTCCCCGCGACGAGCATCAGGTCGGCCATCTCGTCGATGATGACGACGATGTGCGGCATCGGCTCGGGCTTCATCAGCTCGTTCTCGAAGATCGGCTCGCCGGTCTCCTTGTTCCAGCCGGTTTGGACCTGGCGGGTGAGATGCTCGCCCTTCGCTGCGGCTTCCTCGGCCTTCTGGTTGAAGCCGGCGAGGTTGCGCACGCCCATCTTGGACATGATCTCGTAGCGGCTCTCCATTTCGCGCACGACCCATTTGAGGGCCAGCACGGCCTTCTGCGGATCGGTGACGACGGGGGCGAGAAGATGCGGGATGCCCTCGTAGATCGAGAGTTCGAGCATTTTCGGGTCGATCATGATGAAGCGGCACTTCTCGGGCGGCAGCTTGAACATGAGCGACAGGATCATCGCGTTGATGCCGACCGACTTGCCTGAGCCGGTGGTGCCCGCGATGAGCAGGTGAGGCATCTTGCCGAGATCGCCGATCTGCGGCTGGCCTTCGATGCTCTCGCCGAGCGCGAGGGGCAGGGCGGCGCGCGAGCGTGTGAACTCGTTCGCGGTGAGCAGGTCGCGGAGATAGACGGTTTCGCGCGTCGGGTTGGGCAATTCGATGCCGATGGCGTTGCGGCCGGGGATGACGGCGACGCGTGCTGATGTCGCGGACATCGCGCGTGCGATGTCTTCGGCGAGAGCGATGACTTTCGAGGAGCGCACGCCGGCGGCAGGTTCAAGTTCGAACAGCGTAACCACGGGGCCGGGGCGCACTTCGGTGATGCGGCCCTTGACGCCGAACTCGGTGAGCACGCCACCGAGACGGTCGGCCATGTCGAGCAGGCGGGCTTCGTCGACTTCGGAGCGGCGCGCCGGCGGTACATCGAGGAGTTCGATCGGCGGCACGGCGCTGTTGGCGTCGCGCACGCGGGCTGTTTGTGAGCCGGCATTTGTCGTGGGCGGGCGGATGGCGCTTCCCTGTGCGGCCAGCGAGGCGGGACGTTGCACGGTGCGCGGCGCGGCGTGCGATGCCTGTGCGGCGGTTGCGGCGACGGGTTCGGTGGGAACCGGGCGGCCTTCGAGGACGCGCGGTACGATGGGACGCTGGCGGTTCGCCGTTTCGGAATTCTCGACGGCGTTGAAGAAGCCGCGTTCGCCATCCTCGAAGCCGTCGTCCTCGGTGTAGACGATGGGTTCGATGACTTCCTTGGGCTTGTGGCCGAGCAGGCGCATCACGCCTCCAAGCAGTCCGGCGTCCGCCACCGGGCGCGAGGCGAGCGCGGGCACGCCGACGATGGCGGGGTGATTGTCGACGTCACGCTCAGGCTTCTTGGTGAGGGCGCGCCACAGCGAGGTGGCGTCGCTGGCGCCCATGCCCATCGCCATCGCGGCGAACAGGATGGCGCAGAGACCGGCAAGGGCGGAGGCCCAGACCTGCGGCTCGGGGATTTTCAGCGCCGCAAACGGCGTTGCGGTGACGACGAGCATGACTTCGCCGACGACGCCGCCGAGACCGGCCGACATGTCCCACGATTTCGGGATCGGCCATTCAGCGAGGCAGCACGCAGCGAACAGGATGGCGGAGAGACCCCACATCCACGAAGCGGGATCCTGCTGGCCAATTCCGAAAGCGCGACGCACGCCGCCGATCATCAGGCCGAAGCCGAGCAGGATGGCGGTCCAGCCAAAACCCTGCATCAGCACGTCGCCGAAGCTGGCGCCGAGGAGGCCGAACATGTTTTCGGGGGAGGCTTCCGAGATCAGGCCGGTTCCGGCGTCACGCACGCGGGCGACGGCCATGTTGAAGCTCGGATCGCCGGCCGAATAGGACGAACAGGCGCCGCAGATGAAGACGCCGGCGGAGAACGCCGCCAGCCCGCTGAGGAAACGGGTGAACGCACGCGACCCCTGGGCCTCGTAGCCGTCGTCCTCGGAATGAGGCGCACGGGGATGCGGCATGCCGGTGTCCTTGCACGAAACAAGATTAATTACGCGAGCCGACACTGGCGCGGGCAGCCTTAACGGGCTGCTACCAAAAGGGGTTTTCTGCACGGAACCGCCGGGAAATATCGTTACGGCCACGTTGTGAATTGAGGCGCCCACGCGGAGCGGAAAGCGGGGTGAGGGGGACAAAAAAGGGTCCCGGACGCGCAGAGGCGCATCCGGGACCTATCCCCATGATCCAGCCTTGCGGCGGTTCACCCACCCTCTCTAGCGCGCTTCGTGGACGGCGCATGAGTGCAGGCCTTGGCGCCGGGTCCAACGAAAGGTCTTGCCCTGATCGGAAGCGAGCCGCCGGGCAGGCGCCCAAAGATTGTGCAACCCCGGCCGAGTCCAGAAAGCCGCACGCGGCTTTGCTTGTCCATTGGGCAGCCTGAAGCCCCTATCGATCTCGCATCTGCGAGGGGCGGTTTAGCCGGGTCTCGGGTGTGTTCTTGTGCGCCGGTTGCAAGCCAACCTCAGGGGAGACAAATTGTGAGCAATTCCAGTCGAGTAGATCGACTTTCGCTTTGGGGGACCGGTCTCAAGACCGGTGTGGCGGCAATCGCAGCCGCTTTCATTTTCACGACGCTGAGCCCGGCAACGGCCCAGCCGACGCCGGAAGCCCCGGCGACGGTCGAGGCGCCTGTTGTGGCGGCGCCAGAAGCTGCAGCGCCGGTTGAAGCCGCGCCTGAGGCAGTTGCTGCCGAGCCTGCTGCTGACCCGAGCGTGATCACGGCCGCTGCGCCGACGGTCAACAAGGGCGACGACACCTGGATGATGGTCTCGACCGTGCTGGTCCTGATCATGATCATCCCGGGCCTTGCCCTGTTCTACGGCGGCCTCGTCCGCTCGAAGAACATGCTGTCCGTCCTGATGCAGGTCTCGACGGTCACCGTGATCGGCATGCTGGCCTGGGCGTTCTGGGGTTACAGCCTCGCCTTCACCGACGGGGGCACGATGAACATGTTCATCGGCGGCCTGTCGAAAATGTTCCTGAACGGAACGCAGGTCGTTGACCCAGCGCTCAGCCCGGACGGGTTCAGCCTCGGCGCGACCTTCTCGACCGGCACCTATATCCACGAGATCGTCTTCGTCTGCTTCCAGATGACCTTCGCCTGCATCACCGCAGCGCTGGTTCTCGGAGCCCTTGCCGAACGCGTCAAATTCGCGGGCATCGTGGTGTTCTCGGTCGTCTGGCCGCTGCTTGTCTATTACCCGATCGCTCACATGGTCTGGTTCTGGGGCGGTCCTGACGCAGTGGCGACACATGCGTCCGATCCGGTCCTCAACTCGGGCTTCCTCTATGGCAAGGGTGCGCTGGACTTCGCTGGCGGCACGGTCGTTCACATCAACTCCGGCATCGCCGCGCTGATGGGCTGTATCGTTCTCGGACCGCGCTTCGGCTACAAGAAAGAGCCGATGTCGCCGCACTCCCTGACGATGACCATGATCGGTACGGGCCTTCTGTGGTTCGGCTGGTTCGGCTTCAACGCCGGCTCGAACCTCGAAGCCAACTTCTACGCTGGCCTCGCCATGACGAACACCTTCCTCGCGACAGCGGCGGCAGGTCTCTCGTGGATGCTGGTCGAGTGGGTCACGCGCCGTCGCCCCAGCCTGCTTGGCATGTGCTCGGGTATCGTTGCGGGTCTCGTGGCGGTCACGCCTGCAGCCGGCTTCGCCGGCCCGATGGGCGCGATCATCCTCGGCCTCGTTGTCTCGCCGATCTGCATCATCTTCTGCTCAGCGGTGAAGAAAATGCTTGGCTATGACGACGCGCTCGACGTGTTCGGCATCCACTGCGTTGGCGGCATCATCGGCGCTCTCGGCACCGGCCTGGTCGTGAACCCGGCCTGGGGCGGCGCTGGCGTGGTCGACTATGTCAACTGCTCGGCCGATGGCGCGGTCCTCGTGACCTGCCCTGTCGCGGCCTATGACATGACCGCCCAGATGATCGCGCAAGCCACCGGCGTCGGCACCACGCTCCTGTGGTCTGGCGGCGTCAGCCTCGTGATCTGGTTCGCGCTCAAACTGCTCGGCTTGCTCCGCGTGTCGCAAGAGGTCGAGGAAGAAGGCCTCGACATCAACGAGCACGGCGAAGCGGCCTACCACTCGTAGGACGTGAACTGACCGTCCTGGAACCGGCGCTGCCGGCGCGGCGTCGGGGAGGGGATCAAGAATGGGGGCGCGGTCATTCGGCCGCGCCCCTTTTTCTTTGCCCGCCGGATGGACTACATCTGAGGCATGACCCCTGCCTCCGGATCCTTTCGCTGCGATGTGGCCATAGCCGGCGGCGGACCCGTGGGCCTGACCCTGGCGCTGGCGCTGGCGCGACGCGGGTTTGAGGTCGTGGTGGCAGACGCTGCCCCCGTCACCGACAAGACCCGGCCGGATACGCGGGCCTATTTCATTTCGCATGGCTGCTGGCGGATTTTCCGGGCGCTGGGGATCGAGGATCAGCTGCTGCCGGACGCGGAGCCGGTGACGCAGGTCGAGGCCGAGGGCCGCGTGGGCGGCATTTCGTTCATTGCCGAAGACTGCAGCGAGCCGGCGCTCGGGCTTCATGATCAATGCGGGCGTGCTGAACGCGGTGCTGACGCGGGCGGTGAAGGCTGAAGCCAATGTGAAGCTGCTGTCGGGCGTGAAGATCACGCAGACGCGTTTTGGCGCCGCGAGCGCGGTCCTGAAGCTGGGCGATACGGAAATCGAAGCGCCGCTGGTGGTCGGATGCGATGGGCGCAACTCGCTGGTGCGGCGGGCGGCGAACATCCGCTTCGAAGGCCACGACTATGATGCGGCGGCGATATCCACGACGGTGAAGCTGGGACGGCCGCACAATGGCGCGGCGCGGCAGATCTTCCTGCCCAACGGGCCGATGGCGGTGCTGCCGCTGAAAGATGATTGCGCCAACCTGATCTGGACGGAGAAGGCGGCGGTGGCGCAGGCGCTGGCCGAACTCGACCCGCATGATTTCGAGCTGGAGCTGGCGAAGAAGGCGGGCGCTTTCCTGCCGGATGCGAAACTGGCCGGACCGCGGATCGCGTTTCCCATTGGTCTCTACATAGCGGAACGCTTTGAGGCCGAGCGCGTGGCGTTGGCGGGGGATGCGGCGCACGTCATCCATCCGCTCGCCGGGCAGGGCCTCAATCTCGGCCTGAAGGATGTTGCAGCGCTGGTCGACGTGATCGGCGAGGCGCAGCGGGCGGGTCTGGATATCGGCGCGGCGAGCGCGCTGTCGCCATACACGACGTGGCGGCGGGGCGATGTGGTGGCGACGGCGGCGGCGATGGAGGGGTTTGCACGAACGTTCACGTCGGCTCTGCCGGTGCGGCTGGCGGCGGGGGCGGCGATGGCTGTTGCCGGAATGATCCCGCCGGCTCGGAAACTTTTCGCGCGTGAAGCCGGCGGCGATCTGGGCGAATTGCCGAGCCTGATGGCGCGTTAATCGGATGGTGAGCCCGGCGCCGCAGGGTCGCCGCGATGAAGCCCGGCGACAGTGATACGTCAGAGATGAAAGCCAGCGCGGTCTCCGCGCTGTCGGCTGTCGCGCAGGGCTGGCCGGGACCGGCGCTGGCGATCGGCGCCGATGGCGTGGTGCTTGCGGCAAGCCCGCTGTCGGGTCTGACGCCGCGCATGCATGCGCCGTTTGCGTTGCCCGCCGCTGACATTGCGGCGCAGTGTGTCGACAAGGCGGGACGCAGCTGGCGGGTGTCCGCGCCTGTCGAAGGCGTTCGGCTCGCCACGACGGAGCAACATGAGTCGCTGGATGCCGCGCATCGCTTCACGGCGGCGGTCAGCCACGAGATCCGCACGCCGCTCAATGGCATTCTCGGCATGGCGGCGCTGCTGGAAGAGACCGAGCTGCTGCCGTCGCAGCGCGACTATGCCGTTGCCATTCGCAAATCGGGCGCGCGCCTGCTGGACCTGCTCAACAACGTGCTCGATTTCTCGCGCATGGAAGCGGGCGACATTCCGCTCGATATCGCGCCGTTCGATACGTATGAGCTGGTGCAGGACGTGGCCGAGCTGCTGGCGCCGCGCGCGCACGCGGCGGGGCTCGACATTGCGGGCGTGGTGCATCCCGATCTCGCGCCGCACATGATTGGCGATGCCGGCCGGTTGCGGCAGATCCTCTTCAACCTCGCGGGCAACGCCATCAAGTTCACGCAGTCGGGCGCGGTGCTGATCGAGGCGCGTCCCGGTCCTGACGGCGAAGGTATCGCGCTGGTCGTGCGCGACACGGGTGCGGGCATTCCCGAACACGCCAAGACGCACCTGTTCGATGCGTTCTCGCAGGTCAGCGCTGCCGATGCGCGCCGCGATGGCGGCGTCGGGCTCGGCCTTGCGATTGTCGCGCGATTGGTCGAGGCGATGAAGGGCAAGGTGCATCTCCAGTCTGCCTTCGGACATGGGGCCATGTTCATCGTCGACGTGCCGCTTGAGGCAGCGCCGGGATCGACGCCGCGCAAGCGTGTGCACAAGCCCTTGCGTATCGCGCTCGATCTGACGCCGGCGTCGGGCCTGGCCTGCATGGCAGCGCTTGCGGGCGAGAATGCTATCGCGACCGGGCCTGAAGAGGCGGATGTCGTCATTCTTGATGCAGCGCTTGCGCCGGCGCGGATCGAAGCGATTGCACGGTCGAAGCGGACTTTGGTGGTGTTGCGCCCCGGAGATCGCGCGCGCATCGAACAGTTCCGCAAGATGGGATGCGCGGGTTACCTGATCCGCCCGCTACGCGCGGCCTCGATCGTCGAGCGTGTCGGGCTGGCAGTGCGGGGCGCTTCTGCTCCTGAGCCTGAAGCAGCGCGTGCACCCGGCACCGCGGGCGCGGTGTTGATCGCGGACGACAATGCCGTGAACGCGCTGCTCGCCAGCAGCGCGCTGAAGGCGGCGGGGTTCCGCGTCGACACCGCGGGGACTGGCGCGGAGGCGTTGGAACGCATGAGCGAGAACGACTACGCGGTCGTCTTCATGGACATCCGCATGCCGGTGATGGACGGGCTTGAAGCGACGCGGCGCATCCGCGCGCTCGCTGGCCCTGTGTCGCAGACGCCGATTGTGGCGCTAACGGCCGATATCGATCCCGACCTTGAAGAGCGCGCACGCCACGCGGGCATCTCGCAACTGGCGGCAAAGCCGATCGACCCGCCACGCCTGCGTGAGCTCGCCACGTACTGGGCCAGACGGCATGACAGGGCTGCGGAGTAGGCGTCAGGCGGTCGAGGGAGTGGGCTTTTTGGGTTGCCGTGCGAGCAGAACCACGCACAGGACAAGCGCCGGCAAGGCAATCAATCCCGCGCCGACATAGAACAGCGCGTAGGATTCCATCAGCGTTCGCCCTGATGTCTGGAAACCGTCGACGACCGCGCCCGAGAAGCCTTTCAGGAACTTGCCGAAGATTGTGTAGATCGAACTCAGCAACGCGTACTGGGTCGCGGTGTAACCGACGCTGGTGAGGCTCGACATGTAGGTGACGAGGGCGACGCCGGCGAAGGCGTAGCAGAAATTGTCGGCGGCCATGGCGAAGGAGAAGACGCCGAGATTCGGACCCGTGAAGGCAAGCAGGGCGAATGCTGCAACGCCGAGGCCTTGCAGGATCGCGCCGATGATGAGTGTTCGTTGGAAGCCAAGCGCTGCGACCGTGATGCCCCCGATCGCGATGCCAGCGATGGATGCTACCATGCCAACCGAGGCGCGCACGCCGCCAACAACGTCCTTGCCGAGGCCGAGGTCTGAGTAGAACGGGCCCGCCACGGGTCCGATCACGAATTCGGGCAAGCGGTACAGGCTGATCATCAGGAGCATGACGAACGCGATGCGTCCGTGCGCGCGGAAGAATTCCAGCAGCGGCCCCATGAACGCGTCGAAGATGCGCGGCGGGGCGGCCAGCGTGGCGCCGACGAGACAGAGTATGGTCGGCCAGAACAGCGGCGCGCCGCCGATCACGTCCTGTCCCGCAATCGCGCCATAGAAGGCCGACAGAACGGTGGCGGCGATCAGGGCGGCGCCCGCCACCCATGTGTAGGGAATCCGGGCGAATGCGCCGACGGCCAGGGCCAGGCTGACAATGGCAAAGACAGTTCCGAAGGTGGAGGGACGGCCGAGCACGGCGAACATTTCCAGCCACTTCCACGTCGGCAGGAATGGCAGCAGCCAGCACAGCAGGGCCGCGACGACAAAAAACGCAGCCGCTTTCATGCGCGATCCCGTATCGCTGCCGACTGCCGGAATTGCCTTGCTGACCGCGCGCGCTTCCGGCTTGGGTTCTGGCATGCGCAGGGCGGCGAACAGGCCGACGCCCATCAGCAGGGCCATGATCGAATAGGACACGGGCCAGCCGAGATGGTTGGCGAAGACAAGGATGAGGGCATCGGTCACCAGAAGCGCGATGCGATAGCCGAGCTGGTAAGCCGAGGTGAAGGTGCCAAGCTCGTCGGCGTCGTTGGCTTCCTCGATACGCCAGGCGTCGACGGCGATGTCCTGCGTCGCCGAGGCGAAGGCGACGACCAGCGCGAAGGCGCCCATGACCGCAAGGCCGCCCGGCCCGTGCGGACCAACAGTGGCCATGGCCAGCAGGGCGATCGCGATGATGATCTGCACGAGGATCGCCCAGCTGCGGCGCTGACCGAGCTTGCCCAGGACCGGCAGCTTCACCTTGTCGACCATCGGCGCCCAGAAGACCTTGAACGTGTAGGCAAGGCCGACCCACGACAGGAAGCCGATCGCGGTCAGCTCCGTGCCTTCATCGCGCAGCCAGTAGCCGAAGGTCGCGCCCGTCAGCATGAACGGCATGCCGGAGGAGAAGCCCAGCGCTGCCATGCCAGCGACGCGCGGATTGCTCATCGCGCGGACGGTTTCCTTGAGGCCGTATTTCTTCTTCGCGGGGACCGCCCCGGGTTCAGCGGGCGGCGGGGCGGAAGGGGTCGAGGTCAAGGCGCGGCCTCCATCTTCTGGCCGCCTAGTCGTGGACGTGTTCTGTCAGTCCGTAAAGGCGACGGACAGAGAGGCTGAACGTTGATTGTGCGGCCATTATGGCCGCGTCAGCTGCCGGACTAGCTGTTGGTGTTGTGCGCCGCGAAGGCCGCGAGGTTCACAATGTCCTGCGCGGTGGCGTCGAGCTGCGCGATCTGCACCGATGAGCGCAGGCCGACCAGCAGCGGGCCGATGACCGTCGCGCCACCCAAGGCTGCTGCAAGTTTGGTCGAGATCGCAGCGGAGTGGATGGCGGGCATGACCAGCACGTTTGCCGGGCCTTTGAGGCGGCAGAACGGATAGAGACGACGTGCTTCGGGGAACAGCGCCACGTCGACGGCCATCTCGCCATCGTATTCGAAGCCCACGTCGCCCTTCGCATCGAGGAGCGCGACGGCGTCGCGCACCTTTGCCATGCGCTCGCCCGGCGGGTTGCCGAAAGTCGAGTAGGAGAGGAAGGCGAGGCGCGGCGTGAAGCCGAGACGCGCGGCGGTGCGGGCAGCAGAGATCGCGATCTCGGCAAGGTCGGCAGCGTCGGGCATTTCGGTGACGCTGGTGTCGGCGATCAGCATCGGGCCGGTCTTGCCGATGACGATCGAGACGCCGATCGGGCGCACATCGTCGCGTTTGTCGATCGCCAGCATGACGTCCGACAGCGAGGTCGCGTAGTTGCGGGTGACGCCGGTGACCATGCCGTCAGCGTGGCCGAGCGCGACCATGGTGGCGCCGAACACGTTGCGGTCCTGATTGATCAGACGTTGCGCGTCGCGCAGCAGGTAGCCCTGACGCTGGAGGCGCTTGTAGAGAAACTCGGTGTACGCATCGTTCTGGTCAGACACGCGCGCGTTCATGACGGTGAGTTCGCCGGCGGGAATGCCGAGCAGCTGCATGTTGCGTGTGACCTGCTCCTCGCGGCCGACGAGGATGGGCTCGCCCAGCTCCTGCGTCTTGAACTGCCAGGCCGCGCGGATGACGGCAGGTTCCTCGCCCTCGGCAAACACGATGCGCTTGCGCTTCTCGCCGCGAACCTTGCCGTAGATGCGCTGCAGGAAGGACGCGGACGGATCGAGGCGTTGCGCCAGCGAGTCGCGATAGGCCTGCATGTCGGCGATCGGCTTGCGCGCGACGCCGGTATCCATCGCAGCCTGCGCCACAAGCGGCGGCACGTACCAGATCAGGCGCGGATCGAACGGGGCAGGGATGATGTATTCGGGGCCGAAGGTCGGGCGAGCGCCGGCGTAGGCTGCGGCCACTTCATCGGGGACATCTTCCCGGGCCAGCTGTGCGAGGGCCTGCGCCGCGGCAACTTTCATCTCTTCGTTGATCGTCCGCGCCCGCACGTCGAGCGCGCCGCGGAAGATGTAAGGGAAGCCGAGCACGTTGTTGATCTGGTTCGGATAGTCCGACCGGCCGGTCGCGATGATGGCGTCGGAGCGGACTTCGCGGATTTCCTCCGGCGTGATTTCCGGGTCCGGGTTGGCCATCGGGAAGATCATCGGGTTCTTGGCCATGGATTTCACCATGTCCTTCGACACGGCGCCCTTGGCCGAGAGACCCATGAACACGTCGGCGCCTTCGAAGGCTTCAGCCAGCGTGCGCTTCTTGGTCTTCACGGCGAAGGCGGACTTGAACTGGTCCATGCCTTCGGTGCGGCCTTCGTAGATGACGCCCTGACGGTCGACCATCAGGATGTTGTCGCGCTTGACGCCTAGATGGCGGATGAGGCCGGCGACAGAGAGACCGGCGGCGCCGGCGCCGGAGATGACGACTTTGACGTCGCTGAGTTTGCGGCCGGTGATCTCGCAGGCGTTGATCAGGCCGGCAGTCGCGATGATGGCCGTGCCGTGCTGGTCATCGTGGAAGACGGGGATGTCGAGCTTCGCGCGCAGCTCGCTCTCGATGATGAAGCACTCGGGCGCCTTGATGTCCTCGAGATTGATGCCGCCCCAGGTGGCGCCGATGGCGCGGACGCAATCGATGAATTTCTGCGGGTCTTTCTCGTCGACCTCGATGTCGATCGAATCGACGTCGGCGAAGCGTTTGAAGAGGACGGACTTGCCTTCCATGACCGGCTTCGACGCCATCGGCCCCAGATCGCCGAGGCCGAGGATCGCCGTGCCGTTGGTGATGACGGCCACCATGTTGCCCTTCGAGGTATAATCGTAGGCAAGCTCCGGGTTTGCCGCGATCGCGAGCACGGGGATCGCCACGCCCGGCGAATAGGCAAGCGACAGGTCCTTCTGCGTCGCCATCGGCTTGGTCGGCGTTACCGACAGCTTCCCCGGCTGTGGATAGCGGTGAAAGGCGAGGGCTTCCTCGTCTGTGAAGCTCGGGCGTTTGGTGGTCATCTACAGGACTTACTGCCTTTGAGGGGCTTTGGGCTTGAGGGCGGGAGCGCGGGTCACTAGGCAGGTCTCGCGAATATAGAGCCGTCCGGCGAGACTGGCGGGCATTGAGCCGCAAAAGGGGTTTGAATCAAGCGTGAAGGGGCGTGATTCCACTTCGCAAGAGCAAGAAGTTGCTCAAAGTGCAGTCCCTGCCGGGGGCGACACGCCCTCCGCCGAGGGCGCGACGCCTTTCATGGCGCAATACCTCGAGATGAAGCGCAATCACCCGGACGCGATGCTGTTCTTCCGGATGGGTGATTTCTACGAACTGTTCTTCGACGATGCGATCCTGGCGGGGCAGGCGCTGGGTATCACGCAGACATTCCGGGGAACGCACAACGGACAGCCGATTCCCATGGCCGGTGTGCCGCATCATGCCGCCGAGGGCTATCTCGCGCGCCTGATCAAGGCGGGTTACCGCGTCGCGGTCTGCGAACAGACGGAAGATCCGGCGGAGGCGAAGAAGCGCGGATCGAAGGCGGTGGTGCGGCGCGAGATCGTGCGGATCGTGACGCCGGGGACGATCACCGAGGAATCGCTGCTGGAGGCGAGGTCGGCCAACTGTCTTGCGGCGATTGGACTGGCAGGCGGTGGACGCGAGGCGGCGCTGGCGCTGGCGGATGTGTCGACGGGCCGGTTCGAAGTGTTTCCGCTGACGCCTGCCGCATTGGCCGATGTGCTCGGCGCGATCGGGCCGCGCGAAGTGCTGGTCGCCGACAGCGTCATGTCCCAGCCGGACGTTGCGCGCGCCACCGATGGTCTGACGCTGACGCCGCGGCCGGATGCGCGGGCGGACGCCAAGCTGGGCGAGCGGCTGTTTCGTGATGCTTATGGCGTCTCGACGCTTGATGGCTTTGGTACGTTCACGCGGGCCGAGCTGATCGCGTGCGGTCTGCTGTTCGACTATCTCGCTGTGACGCAGGCGGGCGGGCAGGCGCGGCTTGATCCGCCGATCCGGACGGCGCCGGATACATTTCTGGCGATCGATCCGGCGACGCGGGCAAGCCTGGAAATCGAGCGTTCGACGCGGGGCGCACGGCAGGGTTCGCTGGTGGCGGCGGTGGACCGCACGGTTACGGCGGCGGGTGCGCGGCTTCTGGCGCTGCGCCTCAGCCGACCGTCGCGCAGCCGGACGGAGATCGAGCAGCGGTTCGATGCCGTGGCGTTCTTCCTCGATGCTTCAGACAAACGCGAGTTTGCGCGCGATGCGCTGAAGCGCGCCAGCGATATCGAGCGGGCGCGGATGCGGCTGTCGCTGCGCCGGGGCGGCCCGCGTGATCTTGCGGCGCTGGCGGCGTGTCTTGCGGTCGGCGAGCAGATCTGTGCGGACCTGTCATCGCAGGACGATCCGCCCGCCGAGATCGCATCAGCCTGTGCGGCGCTGACGCTGGCGGACAAGCCAAGGCTTGGGGCCTTTGCACAGCAGGTGTCTGCAGCGCTGGCGCGCGAACTGCCGGTGCAGGCGCGCGATGGCGGATTTATCGCGGCAGGGCATGATCCGGCGCTCGACGAGACGCGGTCGCTGAAGGAAGACGCGCGTGGCGTGATTGCGCGGCTGGAGGTCGCCTACGCAACGGAGACAGGCATTTCCGGCCTGCGCATCAAGCACAACAACGTGCTGGGCTTCTTCATCGAGGTGAACGCCAAGCATGGCGATCAGCTGATGAAGCCGCCGCTGGCCGCGACCTTCATTCATCGCCAGACCATGGCGAACGCCATGCGGTTCTCGACGACGCAGCTCAGCGAGCTGGAAGCGAAAATCTCGCGCGCCGATGGCGAGGCGCTCGCGCGCGAGATGGAGATTTTCAACCGCTTCCTCGCCGAGGCCGACGCGCTGGGGCCGGAACTGGCGCTTGTCGCCGATGGCCTTGCGCGGCTCGACGTGGCGGCGGGCAATGCGGACTGGGCGGCGGAAGCGTCTGCGCCGTGCGTCCCGAGATTGCGGATGCGGCGGTGTTCGAAGCGGAGGGCGCGCGCCATCCTGTTGTCGAGGCGGCGTTGCGCGCGCGGCGGGCAGGGTTTTACCGCGAACGATTGCAGGCTGGATGCGCGTGGGAGTTCGGGTCCGCGCCTGATGCTGATCACCGGGCCGAACATGGCCGGCAAGTCGACCTTCCTGCGCCAGAACGTGTTGCTGGCGATCCTGGCGCAGGCGGGATGCTATGTGCCGGCGCGTAGGCTGCGTCTGGGCCTGGCGGATCGCGTGTTCTCGCGCGTTGGCGCCTCGGACGATCTCTCGCGCGGGCGATCGACTTTCATGGTCGAGATGATCGAGACGGCGGCGATCCTCAATCAGGCGACGCAGGATTCGATCGTCATCCTCGACGAGGTGGGACGCGGCACGTCGACCTATGACGGTCTTGCGATTGCGTGGGCGGCGGTCGAGCACCTGCACGAGGTCAACAAGTGCCGCGCGCTGTTCGCGACGCACTATCACGAGCTGACGGGTCTCGCCGACACGCTGGCCGCCTGCGCCAACGCCAGCCTGCGGGCGCAGGAGTGGAAAGGCGATCTGGTCTTCCTGCACGAGGTGAAGCCCGGCCCCGCCGACCGGTCCTATGGCGTGCAGGTCGCGAAGCTGGCGGGCCTGCCGAGCGCCGCCGTGAAGCGCGCCGAGGCGGTGCTGAAGAAGCTCGAGGCGAAAGAGGGTGGGGCGAAGCGTCTTGAAGAGCTGCCGCTGTTTGCCAACTTCGTGGCTGAGGAGCCGGAGGTGTTCGCGCCGTCCGAGGCGGACCAGATGCTGGCGACGCTCGACCCGGACACGCTGACGCCGAAAGAGGCGCTCGAGCTGGTCTATCGCCTGAAGGCCGCGACGAAGGTCTGAGCTCGGGCGATTGCTGCGCGTCCTGACATCGAAAGTCGATGTGAAATTTGCCACATCGCTGGCGCTATTCGCCACTCATGTGGCGAGGGTCGCGCGGGAAGCCTGAAGCTTCAGACTCTAAAACCAATAAAATCAAACAAAATCAATGTGTGGTACGGTTAAAAAAGTCTGGCACGGGGGTTGCAAACAAGTCTTCAACGGCGAGGCCCACGAAGAGGCGCAGCCGAAAAAAACAAGAAACGGAGAAAAACAATGAACGGTCTGATCAAACAAACGAAGCTCGATGGCCTGAACACGGTTGCTTCCTTCGCCATCGCACTCTTCAGCGTCGCCGCGGTGCTCGCGGTCCTCGCGACCGCCTTCACCGGCACCCGCCTGATCTAGGGACCAGCCTCCCTCCTCCCGGCGAATTCCCCACGATCCAAACCGACCCGCAGCACGGCCCGACAGAAGGCCCACCTGCGCAATGCCTCCCCCGACGTGCCTCCCCCCGGAAGTGCCCACGCGAAATGCCAAAGACCAGTGTGGACGCAAGATCCACGCGGAAAAGAAAAAGAGAAAACAATGAACGGTCTGATCAAACAATCGAAGCTCGACGGCCTGAACACGGTCGCATCTTTCACCATCGCCCTCTTCAGTGTTGCGGCTGTGATCTACGTGATGGCGACGGCCATCACCGGCGGCGGGGTTGCCTGAACCCTCTCCAAAGCCGGATAGATCCCAGCCAATCAACCGGCCAGCCGCTCCCCCGGCTGGCCGGTTTTGATTTTGTGGTCAGGTGTTCGAATCCAGCAGCGCGTCGATCGCCCGGATGGCGCGCGCGAGGCGCTGGTCCGGCGCGCCGTTGATGCGCACGAAGGCAACGCCGCGCGCGACGAGTTCCCGTTCGCAGGCAATATGGAAGCGCTGGCGCTCCGCAGCGTTGCCGAAATAGCGGACATCGTCTTTCACCCACGGCAGGTCGATGTCGCAGAACAGGTAGAGGTCCGGATAGTCGCGGAAGGCGTCGAACCAGGGATCGCGCGTGTGGGCCAGAATATCCGACCAGATCGCCGTCAGCACGGGGTCGGTGTCTTCGATGAGGACGCGATTGGCCCTGTCCTGCAACGCTGCGCGGCGTTCGAGATGACCGAGCGCGATTCGCAGCATGTCCTCGGAACTGTTCGCGCCCTGACCATGAATCTCGGTGTAGGTCCGGCCGTATTCCGGCATCACGATCGTATCGTAGTGACGCGCAAGAGCGGCCGCGAGCGTCGACTTGCCCGTCGATTCCGCCCCGAAAAGCGTGACGCGCTTCATTGGCCTTTCCCCGAGCACGTTCATGCCATTGCTTTAACGCCCGTGGCTGCCTCGGCGCGCATCGCCTTGCGCCATTCCCACCATCCCCAGAAGGCGTTGAAGAAAAAGAAAACATAGAGCGCGGTGAACAGCCATTTGCCAGCGCTGGCGTAGAGATAGACCGAGAGGACGTTGACGAAGGTCCACACCCACCAGGTCTCGACGCGCTTCCGGTCGAGCAGGAATTGCGCGACGACGCTGAAGGTGAAGGTGCATGCCTCGATGATGGTGGTCGCCCATGGCGTCCAGTTCGTCATGATCATCGACATGGCGATGGCCGCGACCAGCGCCCCGGCGCAGGCAATCGCGAGGAGGCGAGGGTCGGTCGTGCGAATGGGCGGACGGCGGCCGTCTGCGCCTTTCAGCCAGTACCACCAGCCATAGAACTGCACGCCGACAAAGAAGACCTGCAGCGCGGCGTTGGCGTAGAGCTGCCCCTGCCAGACCGAAACGAAGAAAATCGCTGTTCCGACGATGCCGACCGGGAACTGCCACAAGCTGCGTTTCACCCCGAGGATGACACAGGCGAGCGTCACCAGCGTGGCCACAAGTTCAATCGGATCGACGTTCAAACCAGTCCCCGGCGCTTTCCCGACCGGGAACCTGCCCGTTCGGGGACGACAGGGCAATGTCCCGGGATTTTCGGGTCTGAACTGCCGCCTGTTGCGTCCCGCAAATCAGAGCTAGAGATCGCCCTATGAACGACGCCGCGCCGGCATCCGACACTCCCAAACCAAAGTCCGGGCCTGTGAAGCCGGGTCCGTGGCGGATTGCGGATATTGTCGACGGGCGCAAGCTGCGCATCCAGCTTACTGCCGCCGCCCTCGACAATGGTTCCGACCCTGTCGCGCAGCGCAAGCGGGCGCTGGACCTGATCCACGCCGCCCTGTTCCGGGGCCGCATGATCGCGCAGGACAGGCTGGAGGAAGGGGCGGACGGCCTCGATACTGCTGCCCTGATGTCGGCCGTGATGGATGAGGCGCTGTCGGCGCTCTACGATTTTACGGTCGTCCACATTTTCCGCGCTCACAATCCAACCGAGGCGGAGCGGATGGCGGTGGTGGCGGTAGGGGGGTATGGCCGCAGCGTGCTGGCGCCGTCGTCGGACGTCGACCTCTTGTTCGTGCGCAACTACAAGCAGACTGCGTGGGCCGAGAGCGTGATCGAATACATGCTCTATGCGCTATGGGACATGGGCCTCAAGGTCGGCCATGCCTTCCGGACCATCGATGAGTGCGTGAAGCTGTCGCGCGAAGACGTGACGATCCGCACGGCAATTCTCGACAAGCGGTTCCTGTTCGGCGACCGCAGTGTCTACGACAAGCTGTCGGAGCGGTTCCAGAAGGACGTTATTGCGGGGCGCGGCGCGGAGTTCGTCGCCGCAAAGCTGCAGGAACGCGCCGACCGTCACGCGCGCGAAGGCGATAGCCGCTATCGGGTCGAGCCGAATGTGAAGGACGGCAAGGGCGGGTTGCGCGATCTGCAGACGCTGTTCTGGCTGGCCAAGTATATCCATGGCGGCGTCACGCTGCGCGAAGTGCTCGACAACTCGGCTTTCATGCCGGCCGACAAGGCCATCTTCATGCGCGAGGCGCGCTTTCTCTGGACGGTGCGCTGTCATCTGCACTTCCTTACCGGACGTCCGGAAGAACGCCTGTCGTTCGACCTGCAGCCGGAGATGGCGCGGCGCATGGGCTATACCGAGCGCAACAACGCGACGGCGGTCGAGCGTTTCATGAAGCGCTACTTCCTCGCCGCGAAAGAGGTCGGCGCGCTGACGCGCATCCTCTGCGCCAAGCTGGAAGTCGATGAGAAGAAACGCCCTGGCGGCAAGGCGCGGCTTATCCCCGGCGCTGCAGCCAAGCCGTTGAAGGAGGCAGGCTTCGCCATCGATGGCGGGCGTCTTTCGATCACTGATCCCGAAATGTTCGTCACTGACACGCGCAAGCTGATGCGCCTGTTCTGGCTCGCGAATGAGCGGCAGGTCGACATCCATCCCGAGGCGATGACGGCGGCGCGGCGCTCGCTGTGGGCCGTGACGCGCCAGGCGCGTACGGAAGAAGACTCGCGGACGATGTTTCTCGACATAATCGCGGGCAAGAACCATCCGGGCCGCGTGCTGCCGCTGATGAACGAGACCGGCGTACTCGGACGTTTCCTGCCGGAGTTTGGCGGCATTGTCGGCCAGACCCAGTTCAACATGTACCATCACTACACGGTGGACGAGCACACGCTGATGGCGGTGAGCACGATCCACGATATCGCGCGCGGCACCGAGAAGGAGCTGCATCCGCTCTCGACCGAGATCTTCCCGAAAATCGTAAACCGGCGCGCGCTTTTCCTCGCCATGCTGTTGCACGACACGGGCAAGGGCAAAGGCGACCAGCAGGTGGAAGGCGCCAAGCAGGCGCGCTCGGCCTCGCTGCGTCTTGGCGTGCCGGAGGATGAGGCTGAACTGATCGCCTGGCTTGTCGGCAATCACCTCGAAATGAGCGACACGGCGCAGCGGCGCGATATTTCCGATCCGCAGACGATCTCCAAATTCGCCGAGCGGGTTGGCACACTCGAACGTCTTCGCCTGCTGCTCGTGCTGACCGTCGCCGACATCCGCGCCGTGGGGCCGGGCGTGTGGAATGGGTGGAAGGGACAGCTGCTGCGCGATCTCTACTACGCGACCGAAGCAGCGCTGCGCGGCGGCCGGACCGACGAACACAGCGTGCGCTCGCAACTGGTCGATCGGGCGGAACAGGCGCGGCGCGCGCTGTCCGACCGCATTGGCCCAACGCCACTTCTGGCCGCCGTGGAGGCAGCCTACTGGGTCGGTTTCCCGGTCGAGACGCAGGCGCGCCACGCCGCAGCGATGGCGCAGGGCGCGCGCCAGCCGATCACGGTCGCCGCCAATGTCGACAAGGTGCGCTCGGCAACCGAGATCCTGATTTCGGCGCCGGACCGTGAAGCTCTGTTCGCGGATCTTTGCGGCGCGCTCAGTGCGGCCGGCGCCAACATCGTCGCGGCGCACCTCTATGAAGCGGGCGATGGCCGCGTGCTCGACGTGTTCGACATCCAGGACTCGCGCGGGACAGCTTTCGGGAGCGACCACAGCCAGGCGCTCGACCGGTTGGTGGCGGATCTGCGGTCGGCAGCGCTCGGCGGCGACGGCGTCAAGCGTCCGGGCAAGGCGCCGGCTGCAAGCCGCCGGCTTGCCGCTTTCATCATTTCACCGCTGGTGCGCATCGATCGCGCGGCGTCGGCAAACTCGACGGTGATCGAAGTCTCGGGGCGCGACCGGCCGGGCCTGCTCTACGATATCGCCCGCGAGTTTGCGGACACGAAGCTGTCGATCCGCTCAGCGCATGTCGGCGCCTATGGCGAACGCGTGCATGACGTTTTCTATGTCGAGAAGCTTGGCGGCGGGCTGATGCCGGCCGACATGGATGAGGCCCTGACGACGCGGCTGGTCGAAATCCTGCGCGTTAGCGCGCCGAATGCGCCGCGCATTCCGGCCCACACGCTGGCGCGCGCGCCGGCTTCGTTCAATCGGTAGACCGGAAACAGCCCCGCATGTCTCTTGCGCGCAACGTCATCGTGCAGACCTTCTACACGCTGGGCAGCCGGGTGTTCGGCTTCTGGCGCGACATGGAGCTGGCCAATCGTTTCGGCCAGGGCCCCGTGATGGACGCGTGGACGAAGGCGCTGTGGCTTCCTAACCTGTTCCGCCGGCTCTTTGCAGAAGGGGCCTTCGCACAGGCCTTTGTGCCCGTCTTCGCCAAGACGCTGCAGACCGAGGGCAAGGAGGCGGCGGAGAAGGCCGCCTCGCAGGCGCTGGCCTTTATCATGATGGTCGTCGTGCTGCTGTCGATCGCGCTCGAGGTCGGCATGCCGTGGCTGATGCAGGTGATCCTGTCAGCCTACAAGGCCGACCCCGGCACGATGCAGATGGCCGTGCTGATGACGCAGATCACCACGCCCTATCTTGCCTGCATGACGCTCGCCTCGCTTCTGTCAGGCGTGCTCAACACCAAGGAGAAATTCGCGCTCTCGTCCGGTGCGCCGATCCTGCTCAACGTCGTGACGCTGGCGCCGCTTCTGATGGTGAAGGATCAGGTGACCGCAGCCTACTGGACGTCGGCGGCGGTAACGCTGGCGGGCGTGCTCCAGTGCGCGATGCTGTGGTGGGGGGTGAAAAGGCTGGGGCTCAACATTCGCATCGGCATGCCCGTGCTGAGCGACACGGTGAAGCGCGTCCTGGCGCTGGCCATTCCCGGCGCCGTGGCGGGCGGGGCGGTGCAGATCAACAGCGCCGTCTCCAACGTGCTGACGGGCACGGACCCCGGCGCCTCCAGCGTGCTCTACAACGCCGACCGGCTCTACCAGCTGCCCATCGGCATCATTGGCGTCGCGGTCGGGATGGCGCTGGTGCCGCGCCTGTCGCGCCACTTTGCCGTGAACGACGAGAAGGCTGCCACGGGCTCGATGGATGACGGCATCGTGCTGTCGATGGCTTTTACCCTTCCGGCGGCGCTGGCGCTGCTCATCATGCCGTTCTTCCTCGTCGACGGCCTGATGACGCGCGGCGAGTTCAGGGCGCAGGACGCGGTGCGCACGGCCGAAGTGCTGCGCCAATTCGCATGGGGCGTGCCGGCCTTCGTGCTGGCGAAAGTGCTGATGCCGCCCTTCTTCGCGCGCCACCGCACGAAAACGCCAGCGACCTTCTCGCTGATCTCGGTGGTCCTCAACATCGTCCTCGGCGCCGGGCTGTGGTTCTGGCTGCCCACGATGGGTGTCGACGGCGCCGTGGGCCTGGCGATCGCAACCAGCATCGCGGGCTGGCTCAACGTCTTCATGCTTGCGGGCTCGCTGGCCAAGGACGGCATCTACAAGGTGAGTGCGCGCGCCTGGTCGCGTCTGGCGCGGATGGGGTTGGCGAGCATCGCGATGGGCGCGTTCGTCGCGTGGTGCGCCTTCAACTATTCGATGCTTAAGCACCTCTTGTGGAAGAAGGAGCTGGCGTCGGTCGTCGTCACCTTCGTCGGCCTGGTCATCTTCATGCTCTGCGCCTTCATCTTCCGCGCCGTGACGGTGGGCGAGCTGCGCCACGCCATGCGGCGCGACAGGGGCATCCCGGGCGTACCGATCGGCGATGCGCCGGGCGGCGAGGGCTGAGGCAAGTCCGCCCGCTACGCCGACCTGCCTTGCCGTATCGCCGTGCCGCCTGATAAGTCCCCGGCCATGACCGAGCAGAAACCCGTCGAATATTCCGGCCCGAAGCGCGTGTTCTCGGGCGTGCAGCCTTCGGGAAGCCTGCACCTTGGGAATTATCTCGGCGCGCTGGTGAAGTTCGTCGCGATGCAGGACGATTATCCCTGCATCTTCTGTGTCGTCGACCTGCACGCCATCACCGTGCCGCAGGATCCGAAACTGCTGGCAGCGCAAACGCGCGAGATCGCCGCGGCCTATCTTGCGGCCGGCGTCGATCCCGAAAAATCGATCATCTTTGCGCAATCCTCCGTGCTGGCGCATTCGGAACTCGGCTGGATCTTCAACTGTGTCGCGCGCATGGGCTGGGTCGAGCGCATGACGCAGTTCAAGGACAAGTCGTCGGGCAAGGATGCGGAGAACATTTCCGTCGGCCTGTTCGACTATCCCGTGCTGCAGGCCGCCGACATTCTGGCTTACAAGGCGACGCACGTGCCGGTGGGCGAGGACCAGAAGCAGCATCTCGAACTCAGCCGCGACATCGCCGGCAAGTTCAATCGCGATTTCAACGCGCCGGGCTTCTTCCCGCTGCCCGAGCCGATCTATCAGGGGCCGGGCGCGCGCATCATGTCGCTCAAGGACGGCACGAAGAAGATGTCGAAGTCGGATCCGTCCGACGCCTCGCGGATCAACCTGCTCGATACTGCGGACGACATTTCGAAGAAGATCAAACGCGCCACCAGCGATTCAGACCTGCTGCCGTCCGAGATGAAGGGCCTTGAAGGCCGCGCCGAGGCTGCGAACCTTGTTGGCATCTACGCGGTGCTGAACGGACAGACCGAGCAACAGGTGCTGGATGAATTCGGCGGCCATCGGCTTCGGCAAGTTCAAGCCGGCGCTGGCCGATCTCGCCGTCGCCAAGCTCGGGCCCGTGGCGGACAAGATGCGCCGGCTGATGAACGATCCGGGCGAAGTCGATCGCGTCCTGAAGGCGGGCGGCGAGCGCGCCAATGCGATCGCAGCGCCGGTGATGGACGAGGTCCGCAAGGTGATCGGTTTCTGGCGGCCTTGATCCGGAGAACGCTATGAAACGACTGATCGGACTCTTCGCGCTCTTGCTGGCCGCTTGCGGACAGGGCGCCGGCCTCAAGGTCGAGGGCGCCCACTACCGGGCGCCACTCGTCGACGGGGCGCCGGGCGTCGCCTATTTTTCGATCACGTCGGCGGCCAATGACCGCATTGTCGGGATCTCTTCGCCGGATGCGCAGTCGGTGGAAATTCACGGGTCCAGTACGACAGGCGGCATGGCCACGATGCAGAAACTCGACCAGGTCGAGCTACCCGCCGGAAAAACCGTGACATTCGGTCCTGGCGGCCTCCACGTCATGGTGTTCACGCCTGTCCCCAGGCAGGCGAATGCCACATTTCCGATTCAAATCACGCTAGAATCGGGTCGGACTGAGACTATTTCGTTCACAGATGAAGCCGCGGCCAAATAGCAGCTGGTAACGTCACATAAACGATTATTGGGTTGAGGTTAACGACGGGCCCGGTCAGGGTTCGATTTGCCGCTAGCTGGGGCTGGGCATGTCTGTACTCAAACTCCGCCGCGACATGGTCGTGGTCGAAGCAGACCCGGTGGCGGAACCCGTCACCGAGATCGATCGCCCGTTCCCGCTGCGCACCCGCGAAAGCGCGTCCGTCCGACATCATCGAGGCAGATGTTGTCGATGCCGACGACTGTGCATGACGAGCACGCCGAAGAATTCGCGACCCACAAGACATTCGGCCAGCACGTTCGCTTCTGGTTCAACACCGTGGTGATCGTCGGCCTGCTCGGCGCCTATCCGGTCATGACGATCGCTGCGAGCGATGTCGGCGACCGCGATCTGGAAAAACTGGTCAACCGCGCTGACTGGGCGGCCCCCTGGGTCGGCGGCGTCTCGACCCTGCTCGAACAGCATTTCAGCCAGCTCGGCTGGGCCTCCGATGCGGAAGCCTGGGAGCCGATGGCGCGTCTTACCGCAAAGCCTGCGTATCAGTCTGCCATGGCTGGCAGCCTCGGCGACGTGCTGAAGCTCGCGACCGTGCAAGCGGCCGTGGCCGGCAGGACGGACGCCGATCTAGAAGCCGCCGCGCGGCTGGTGAAGGAAGATTCGACCGGCGTGCAGCTGCGCGCCGCGCGTGACGCGCTCCTCAATTTCGATCGCCGGATGCGTCGCCATGATGTTGCGACCGACATCTCGGCCAAACAGGTCTCCGACGAACTCGCGCTGTTGGGCACGTGGGCGACGACGAGCCAGCAGGCTGTCATCGCCTCCACCAGCGCCATCGGCGGCAGCCCGATGGACGAAGAGGCGACTCGCGCCGTCTACGCCGCCAAGGGCCGCGCGACGGTCGCCTTCCTCATGCTCGACTCGCTGAAATGGCCTGAAAGCGTCGAGCTTTCGAAGGCGCGCGATGCAGCGCAGTCGGCCTGGAAAGCGGTCGCCGAATTCCATCCGCTCGTGGTGCTGAACGGCGATCCCGACGGATCGCTCTGGGGCAACCATCCCGCCGCGATGAGCTATCTGATCGCGCGCGCCGAGACGGCCACCAAGGCGTTCAGCGACCTGGTGAAAGCCTCCCTGCCAGCGGTTGCGCCGGCGGCGGGTACGGGCGCTTCGCGGTAATCGGCGCAACGTCGCGTCAGGCTTGACCTCAACGACGTGAAAGCGCCACCTCAGCTCATGACAGATCTGTCACGCAAATTCCTGGCCGTGTCTGACGAGACCGAGGAATGCATCAGCGCGATGCTGTTTGCCGGAATGCGGGCGAAAGCCGTTGGCGCCGGGGTCGTCGTCCTGCGGTGCGCGCGCGTGCCGGGGCTTGGCGGCTGGGTCGGGCTCGACAAGGATATCAGCCAGGACGCCATCGATTCCGCCCGGCTCAAGGCGATCCAGCATGTCGACATCATCGAGAGCAAGGTCGGCATCAAGGCTGAAATCGTGATCAGCGAGGACGAGCCGGTCGACGCCATCCGGGCGCTGGTGAAGAAGGACCTTGCGATCAAGACGTTGATCCTGGCGGCGGCGACGGGATTTCGGCCGGGTCCGCTGGTCTCGCGCCTTGCCAAGGGCAAGCCGGTGGCGAACCGCCCGATCGCGGTAACGGTCATTCCGGGGAACCTGACGGACGAGCAGCTCAAGGAAATCGGCGGCATGCCGGGTTAAGAGCGGGCGAGCCCGATTGCGTCAGGCCCCGTCCGGGGCCATCTACGGGTCAGCAACAGGCAGTTCCCCATGTTCATCCAGACCCAGACCACCCCGAACCCGGCCACCCTGAAATTCCTGCCCGGGCGGGATGTTTCGCCGGCCACGCCCTATGAATTCGCCAGCCGGGACGAGGCCGTGGCGTCGCCCCTGGCCTCCGCCCTGTTCGGCGTGAACGGGGTGAGCGGTGTGTTCTTCGGCTCCGACTTCGTCTCGATCACCAAGTCGGAGGACGCCGACTGGGCCGTTGTGAAGCCGCAGGCGCTGGCCGCGATCATGGATCACTTCGTGTCGGGCGCGCCCCTGCTGGCCGACGCCGCTCCGGGCGCCCAAGCGCCGGTCGATGAGGACGACACCGTCTACGAAGGCGAGACCGCCGAGATCGTCGCCGAGATCAAGGAACTGATTGCCACGCGGGTACGGCCCGGCGGTGGCCAATGATGGCGGCGACATCGTGTTCCGCCGCTTCGATGTCGACACCGGCATCGTGCATCTCTCCATGCGCGGCGCCTGCTCGGGCTGTCCGTCTTCGGCGCTGACGCTGAAGCAGGGCGTCGAGAACCTGCTGCGCCACTACGTGCCGGAGGTTACGGCCGTCGAGGCGGCGGCCTGATGGGCAAGCCGATCGGGGACGCAGCACTCGACCAGCTTTTCCGCACGGCCCGCACGCGGCGCGGCTGGACCGAAGAAGAAACGCCGGAAGTCCTGATCCGCGCGACCTATGACCTGCTGAAGCTGCCGCCGACGGCGTCGAACATCTGCCCCGGGCGCTTCATGTTCGTGCGCTCGGCGGAGGCGAAAGCGCGGCTGATGCCGCATCTCGATGAAGGCAACCGCAAGCAGACCGAAGCCGGCGCCGTGGACCGCCATCGTCGCCTACGATCTCGATTTCGCGGATCATCTCGGCAAGCTGATCCCGCACGCGCCGAATGCGAAGGACTGGTTCGCCGATCCGAAGAATGCCGAGTGGAACGCAATCCAGAGCGGCACCCTGCAGGGCGCCTATCTGATGATCGCGGCGCGCTCGCTCGGCCTCGATTGCGGGCCGATGGGCGGGTTCAATCGCGCGGGCGTCGACGCGGAATTCTTTCTCGTCCGATCCGGTGATGAAGTCGTGGCGCTCCAGCTTCCTCTGCAATATCGGCCATGGCGACGACACGCGCCTGCGTCCGCGCGCGCCGCGACTGGATTTCGACGAAGCCTGCCGGATTCTCTGATGCTTGTGCTCGGCATCAACACGGTGGCCGACGCCTGCGAGGCGGCGCTGGTGCGCGATGGCGTGGTGGTCGCCGCGCTGTCGGAGCCGATGAACCAGGGGCATGACGCGCGGCTTGCGCCTGTCGTTGAAAAACTGATGGTCGATGCGGGCATTGCCTTCGCGGACCTCGATCGCGTTGCGATCGTTGTGGGGCCGGGCTCGTTCACGGGCGTGCGTGTCGGTGTCGCTTTTGCGCGTGGGCTTTCCCTGTCGCTGGATATTCCGGCGGTCGGCGTCACCAGTCTTGAAGCTATCGATGGGATGCCGGTTGTTGGCTATGTGCTCGGCCTGCTGCCGGCCAAGCGCCGTCCGCCGCATCGGACATGGTGGGGCCAGTTGATCGATGCGGGCAGAGGCGGGGCGGAACCGTTCGAGGCCAATGAAGACGAGCTGTCTGCGCTCGCTGCTGGAACCGACGCTGTCTGTGGCGGGCTTGCAGACCTGCCCGATCTTGGAACGCGGCAGGTTGTCGGCGCGCCGTCGGCGCGCGCCGCGGCGCTGTTTGCTTCACGCCTGGCGGACAGCGACCTGCCGCCGCCGCGTCCTGTCTACGTGCGTGAGCCGGATGCGACGCCGATGCGGCCGCCGATAAAGTCGGCAGGGCAATGACGTTCGCGTCCAGCAACCGTTGCGGATGCGGCCGACCTGTCCCGGCTGCACACCGCATCGTTCGAGGATGGCTGGACGCGCGACGACTTCGCGATTTGGCTGATGCGGCCGGAAGCCATGGCTGTTCTTGTTCTTCGTGAACGCGAGGCAGTCGCATTCGGTCTTGCGCTGATGGCGGGCGCCGATGCCGAGCTTCTGACGATTGCGACGGATCCGGCGGCGCGCCGGGGCGGGCTGGGGCGGCAGATTTTCCGCGCGCTCGATGCTGAAGCGCTCGAGCGCGGGCTTGAACGCTGGGTTCTGGAGGCCGCGCGCAATAATCTTCCTGCTCTCAGTCTCTATAAATCCGAGGGATTCGTGGAAATCGGCGTCCGGAAGGGTTATTATAAGACGAGGCAGGGTGTGGTGGACGCGCTGGTCATGTCTCGTCCGGTCGGCTCTGCTCACAGTGGACAGGGCGCGGCCTGACAAGCATATGTGCGCCATGCGAACGAATGCGCCCCACGGCGACAAGGAGATCAGCGTGATCGAGCAGAAGTGCATCGAGAAGGGTCTGCGCATGACGGACCAGCGTCGCGTCATCGCGCGCGTCCTGTCGGAAGCAGCCGACCATCCGGACGCCGAGGAGCTTCACCGCCGCGCGGCCGCCGTTGACGCCAACATCTCGCTGGCCACCGTCTATCGTACGGTGAAGCTGTTCGAGGATTAGCGGCATCATCGAGCGTCACGATTTCCGCGATGGCCGGTCACGCTATGAAGAAGCGCCGAAGGAGCACCACGATCACCTGATCGACGCCAAGAGCGGCGCCGTGATCGAATTCCAGTCCGACGAGATCGAGAAACTGCAGGTCGAGATTGCGCGCAAGCTCGGCTACAAGCTGGTCGATCACCGGCTCGAACTCTACGGCGTTCCTCTGAACGAGGACGAGAAGAAGTAATCTGCATGGGCGACAAGCCGCAGACGTCCAACACACGAAGCCGAATACGAAAGGCCTCTACATCAAGACCTATGGCTGCCAGGCCAACGTCTACGATTCCGAAAGGATGCGGGACGTGCTGAAGCCGCTTGGCTATGCGCCGGTGGAGTACGGCCGAGGCGGCTGACCTTGTCATTCTCAACACCTGCCACATCCGCGAGAAGGCGACGGAGAAAGTCTTCTCCGAACTCGGCCGTCTGAAGGACATCAAGCAGGCCGGCGGCGGCGTCATGCGTATCGCGGTCGCCGGCTGCGTGGCGCAGGCCGAGGGCGAGGAGATCATGCGCCGTCAGCCCGCCGTCGACATGGTGGTCGGGCCGCAGGCCTATCACCGCCTGCCGGAGATGATCGCGCGGCTCGCCCGCAAGACCGGCGACGGGCTGGAGATCGATTTTGCGGCCGAAGAAAAATTCGACGCGCTGCCGGCGCGCGAAGTTCAGTGGCGCATCGGCTTTCCTCGCGGTGCAGGAAGGTTGCGACAAGTTCTGCACCTTCTGCGTGGTGCCTTACACGCGCGGCGCGGAGTATTCGCGCGGTGTCGACGCCATCATCGCCGAAGCGCGCGACCTTGCGCGGCAGGGCGTGAAAGAGATCGTGCTGATCGGCCAGAATGTGAACGCCTGGCATGGCGCTGCGCCGGCGTATGATCCGAAGGGCGGGGAATGGCGGTTGGGCGATCTGATCCGCCATGTCGCGAAGATCGGTGGCGTCGAGCGCATCCGCTACATGACCTCGCATCCGCGCGACATGAGCGATGATCTCATCGAAGCGCATCGCGATGTCGAGAAGCTGTCGCCTTTCCTGCACCTGCCCGTCCAGGCTGGATCGGACCGCATCCTGAAGGCGATGAACCGCCAACACACGGCGGAGCACTATCTCGGCATTGTCGATCGTGTGCGCGCGGCGCGTCCCGATATCGCGCTAGCGTCGGATTTCATCGTCGGCTTCCCGGGCGAGAGCGACAAGGATTTCGAAGACACGTTGGCGCTGGTAAAAGCTGCCCGCTTTGCGCAGGCTTACGCATTCAAATATTCGCCGCGCCCCGGCACACCGGCCTCCGGCATGCATCTTCAGGTCGCGGAAGCGGTGAAGGACGAACGGCTTTCCCGGCTTCTGGCGGCGATCACTGAACAGTCGCAGGCCTTCAACCAGGCAACGGTCGGACGCAGGCTGCCCGTGCTGTTCTCGCGCGAAGGCAAGCGCGAGGGGCAGGCGCTGGGTTATTCGCCCTATATGCAACCCGTGCACGTCGATGATGGAGCGCACCTGAACAATCGCATTGCAGAAGTCGAGATCGTGGGCGCGACGGGCACCAGCCTGTCGGGACGTCTTGTCGCCGCTCAGGTGATGTCTGGGGTGACGGCGTGAGCGCCAAATCGAAGACGCCACGCGCGCATCGCATCGCGGTTCCGGTCGCCAGCCAGAAGCTGCTGCGCGACATGTGCGGACCCGCGCACGTGCATCTGCAATTCCTCGAACAGGCTTTCGCCGACGATGGCGTGCGGGTCGACAGCCAGAGCCAGGGCAGCGAGATCATCGTGACCGGCGATGGCGATGGCGCGCGTCTTGCCGCCGAGGCGCTGCAGGCGTTCGGGAAGCGCATCGCCAATGGCGCGGAGCCTTCGACGGCGGAACTGGAAGCGGCCATCAGCCTGACGGTCAGTCACGGCATGGCGGCGGCGTCGGGCGATGCGATCATGGGGCTGCGCAAGCCTGTGATGGCGCAGACGCCGGGGCAGAAAAGCTATCTCGCAAAACTGCTGCAGGACGAGCTGGGCCTCGTGTTCGGCGTCGGGCCTGCGGGCACGGGCAAGACCTATCTCGCCGTCGCAGTTGGCGCAGCGGAGCTGAAAGCCGGCAAGCGCGATCGCCTGATCGTGGCGCGGCCTGCAGTGGAGGCGGGCGAGAAGCTCGGCTTTCTGCCGGGGGCGCTGGAAGAAAAAGTCGATCCTTACATGCTGCCGATCTGGGACGCGCTCAATGAATGTCTCGGCGCGCAGGAGGTTGATCGCCGCAAGGAGCGCCGCGAGATCGAGGTGGCGCCGCTGGCCTTCATGCGCGGGCGCACGCTGAAGAACGCCTTCGTCATCATCGACGAAGCGCAGAACGCCACCGTGCCGCAGATGAAGATGGTTCTGACGCGCCTTGGCCGTGGCTCGCGCATGGTGGTGACGGGCGACCCCTCGCAGACCGACCTGCCGGGCGGCGTGAAGTCGGGCCTTGCCCATGCCATCTCGATCCTCAAGGGCGTGAAGGGCGTAGCGCTGGAAGAACTGACCCGCGCCGACGTCGTGCGCCACGAGCTGGTCGGCCGCATTATCGATGCCTACGACAAGGACGCGGCGAAGGGGGCTTCGCGCAAGTGAGCGAGCCGCTCTCGATAGATCTGCGCATCGCCGATCCGCGCTGGGAGGGTCTGGGCGACGTCGAGGCCCTCGCCGCCCACGTGCTGGGGCTGGCTTCTGTGCGGATGGAAACCGGCGGGGAAATTGCGATCCTGCTGACCGATGACGCCGAAATGCACGCCCTCAACAAGCAATGGCGCGGCATCGACAAGCCGACCGACGTGCTGTCCTTCCCCTCTGACCAGCCGGAAATTCCGGGCCAACCTCAATACCTTGGCGATGTGGCGGTGGGTTACGAGACGGCCCTGCGCGATGCCGAGGCGATGCACAGGCCTTTCGATGGTCATATCAGCCACCTTCTCGTTCATGGCTTCCTGCATCTCCTCGGCTATGATCACATCGAAGCTGCAGATGCGAAGATAATGGAACCTCTCGAAGCCGACATTCTTGCCGGGCTTGGCTGGCCGGACCCGTACGCCACCGGCCCCTATGCCGGCGGGCAAGAGGAGGGCTGAACCATGCCGAACGACGGAGAGCCTCCGCAGCGGGGCACGTTCCGCACGCGCCTCGCACGCCTGATTGCGGGCAAGGCAGAACTGGACCTGCCCCCGACGCCGGGCGCTGCCCCGACGACGCAGGCGGCGATCCGCCTGCGCCTCAAGGAATTCGAGACATCGTCCGTGCGTGACGTGATGACCTCGCGCGCCGATATTTCCGCCGTGCACATCGACGCCTCGCTTGGCGAAGTGCTGGTGCAGTTCGCGGCCGAAGCGCACTCGCGCATGCCGGTCTATGGCGACTCGCTCGACGAGCCGATGGGCTTCATCCACATCAAGGACCTTGTCGCCGAAGGCGTGCGTGCGGGATGGTCAGCCGACACGCTGGCCTCGCGCCCGCTGAAACGATTGCTGCGCGAGATCATGTACGTGCCGGAATCGACGCCGCTGCCGGACCTCCTGATCCGCATGCAGTCGAGCCGCATCCACATCGCCATCGTGGTGGATGAGTATGGCGGCACGGGGGGCATGGTCTGCCTGGAGGATCTGGTCGAACAGATCGTTGGCGACATCGAGGATGAACACGACGAGGCGCGCCCGCGCATCCTGCGTCGCGGCAAGACGACGTGGGAGGTCGATGGCCTCGCGGAGGTCGGCGACGTCGAGCGCGAAACCGGGCTGCCTGTGCAGGTCGAGGATTTCGAGGACGAGGTCGACACCTTTGGCGGCCTCATTTCAGCGCTGGCCGGACGCGTGCCGCAGACCGGCGAGACGATCGAGCATCCGCGCGGGCTGATCATCGAGATTCTCGAATCCGATCCGCGCCGTGTCGTGCGGGCCAAGCTGCGGGGGCCGCGACCGGCGCCTTCCGCGCTTGCCGAGGACAAGCCAGCGGCTGTAGACCGTTGATCTGCTGGCCCATGCCATCCATGGCTGGGAAAGCTGGTGCAGGGCGTGCCGGGGAGGCTCCATGACCGACACGCGTTTGGCCGCGGGCCCGCAGCCTCATGGCTGGGCCAATTTCCTGACGCCGGCCTATCTCTGGGTAGCAGGCCTGCAGGGTTGGCGCGCGCTGGCGTTCTGTGCGGTGCTCGGCGCCATCGCAAATTTTGCCTTCCCGCCTTTTCACATCTGGCCGCTCTATGCGGTGGCGCTGTCGGGTCTGGTGTGGAGCCTTGATGGCGCACGTCTGACCCCGAAGCCGCGCCGCGCTGCGTTCTGGCGCGTGGGCGCTTTCGGTTTCGCCTATTACCTTGTCGGCATGCACTGGATCGCGTGGGCGTTCCTCGTTGATGCCGACGCCTTCGTGATTTTTATCTGGATGCCGTTGATCGCGTTGCCAGCGTTGCTCGGCGGCATTCTGGCTGGCGCTATGTTCCTGGCTTATCCCTACTGGTGCCCGGGGCCTGCGCGCCTGATCATCTTCTCCAGCGCGTTCATGCTGGCCGAATGGTTCCGCGCCTCGCTGTTCAGCATTGGCGGTTTCCCGTGGAACATGCCCGGCATGATCTGGGCGCCGGGCGAAGCGATCTCGCAGTCAGCATCACTCTGGGGCATCTACGGCTTGTCCGTGCTGACGCTCGTCGCGATGGCGTCGCCGGCCGTGTTGACCGATGCGCGGCAGCGTGGATCGACGGCTTCGCGCGCCGCTCCTCTGATCGTCGCCGCCATCGTGTTCGGCGCGCTCTGGGGCTGGGGCGCCAAGCGCCTTGGCGAATCCGCGGCTGACGTCGCCGCAGGCCCGATGGTGCGCCTGGTCGACACCGGCACGCCGCAGGCTGCGAAGGACAACCCGCAGAACGCCGTGGCGCTGGTCGAACGCTTCATTCGCCTCTCCGGCCCCGCGACGGCGAGCGCCCCACAAATTCTCATCTGGCCGGAAGGCGCCGTGCCCGCCTACCTGTTCGGCTGGGATCCGGCGCTGCGCGCCGTCACGGGATCCCTGGGCTCGCGTAAGCTGCTCATCGGCACGGCACGCGTTGAAAATCCGGGCAAGGACGACCAGCGCGCATACAACTCGCTTGCCGTCCTCAACGGCCACAGCGACGTGCAGGGCGCGCTCGCCTGGTATGACAAGCACATGCTGGTGCCCTTCGGCGAGTTCGTGCCGTTCTCCGGCGTGCTCAAGAGTATCGGCCTCAAGACGCTGCAGGACCTGGCGCCCGGCGGGTTCGAGGCGGGGCCGATGCCCGCAACGATCACAGCCGACGGCGTGCCGCCCTTCGGTCCGCTGATCTGCTACGAGGCGATCTTCCCGGGACTGTCGCCCAACGGTCCCGACCGTCCGCAATGGCTGGTCAATATCAGCATCGATGCGTGGTTCGGCGATCTCTTCGGGCCGGGCCAGCACGCAGCGCAGGCGCGCTATCGCGCCATCGAGGAAGGCCTGCCGATGGCGCGGGTCGCCAGCCGCGGCGACACGGGCATGATCGACGCGTATGGCCGCTGGACCGCGCGCGCGACGGTCGCCGATCCGAAACTCTACGGCGCGGACCCGGATGGCTGGCGCTCGGCCGTGGTCGACGCCCGCATTCCCGCAGCCCTCCCGGCGACGCCCTACAGCAACTGGCGTGATGGCCTGTTCTGGCTGATCTTCGCGGCACTCAACCTCGGGTTGTTCGTGCTGCCGCGCCGCTAGGCTAATTGATACCTCAACTTCTGGGTGTGGCAGTCGTCGAGGTACGGACAGTGGAAACGCGCGATCCAACGGACATCGATCGTATCGTCAGCGACCGGATTCTGGCGCGGCGGATGGAGCTGGACATGTCCCAGCCCGAACTGGCCGAGCGGGTGGGAGTCACCTTCCAGCAGGTCCAGAAATACGAGAACGGCAAGAACCGGGTTTCGGCCGGTCGGCTCTATGAAATCGCCAAGGCGCTGGGCGTGACCATCCAGTTCTTCTACGAATCCGCCCCGCGACTTGCGGTCGCCCGTCGTGGTGTGGCCGAAGAGCATGCCGGGTTCGACGCCCCCGACACGGGCGAGGAGCTCGAACTGCTGGCGGCGTTCCGGCGGATCGAATTTGCCAATGCCCGCAAGGCGGTAATCGACCTCGCGAAGAAACAGGCCAGGCCGGGCGCGAAGGCTGCCCGCAAGCCGGCCAAGGCGAAGCGCTGAGCAGCATTCAGCTGTCGAGAAGTGCCAGCCAAATCATATAAAGCTTTCTTTATATGCCCTGCCGGGTTATGGCAGCCGAATTGCCTGAAGGGAGTTTCGCGTGGCGCGTTCCGAATACCTTTTCACCAGCGAAAGCGTGTCCGAGGGACACCCGGACAAGGTGTGTGACCGTATCTCGGACGAGGTCGTGGACCTCTATTACCGGACCACGATCGAGCAGGGTCTCGACGTCTGGTCGCTGCGCTGCGCGGCCGAGACGCTGGCCACCACCAACCGTGTTGTCATCGCTGGCGAATTCCGCGGGACGGATAAAGTCACCAAGGAGCTGATTGCCCACCACACGCGGCTGGCGATCAAGGATATCGGGTACGACCAGGAAGGCTTTTCCTGGCGTGACGCGGAAATCGAAGTTCTTCTCCATGGCCAGTCCGAGCACATCGCGCAGGGCGTCGATGCGTCGGGCAACAAGGAAGAAGGCGCGGGCGATCAGGGCATCATGTTCGGCTATGCGACGAACGAGACGCCCGAGTTGATGCCGGCGCCGATCCAGTATTCGCACCGCATCCTGAAACTGCTCGCCGATGCGCGTCACAGCGGCGCGGAAAAGACGCTGGCGCCGGACGCCAAATCGCAGGTCACCGTGCGCTACGAGAACGGCAAGCCGAAGGAAGCCGTCTCGATCGTGCTGTCGACCCAGCACACCGACGAGAAGCAGACGTCCGACGACATCCGCAAGATCGTCGAGCCCTACATCCGCAAGGCGCTGGGCGACACGCTGCCGATCGCCAAGAATTGCGTCTGGCACATCAACCCGACGGGCAAGTTCGTGATCGGCGGACCCGATGGCGATTGCGGCCTGACGGGCCGCAAGATCATCGTCGACACCTACGGCGGCGCTGCCCCGCACGGCGGCGGCGCGTTCTCGGGCAAGGACCCGACGAAGGTCGACCGCTCGGCAGCCTACGCTGCGCGCTATCTTGCGAAGAACGTTGTAGCGGCGGGCCTCGCCGATCGCTGCGTGATCCAGCTCAGCTACGCCATCGGCATTCCGGAACCGCTGTCGATCTATGCGAACTGCGATGGCACCGAGAAGGTCGATCTCGCCAAGCTGGAAAAGCGCCTTGGCGAAGTGATGGACCTGCGTCCGCGCGGCATCCGCACGCATCTCGGCCTCAACAAGCCGATCTATGCGCGCACGAGCGCCTACGGCCATTTCGGTCGCGAGCCCGATGCCGATGGCGGCTTCTCGTGGGAGAAGACGGACCTCGGCAGCGCGCTGAAGGGCCTGGCGTAGTCCGCCTATCCTGTCGCAAATCCGGCGACGCCATTTCGGCATGGGCGTAGAGTTGCGCCCATGATCGAAGGCTTTCGATTCCTGCCTGAATATTTTCGGCCAGACGCGCAACGCGCGCTGGTGGCGGAGGTGATTGGGCTGCTCGACGAGAACCCGCTCTACCGGGGCGCGATGCCGCGGACGGGAAAAGCACTGTCGGTTCGCAACACCAATCTCGGGCCGCTTGGCTGGGTCAGCGACATCAAGGGCTATCGTTATCAGCCGACGCATCCGGAGACGGGCAAGGCGTGGTCGGACGATTCCGCAGGTGCTGATGGATCTCTGGCGCGACGTGTCTAATTACGACGCGCCGCCGCAGGCATGCCTGGTCAACTGGTATGAAGCGGACTCGCGGCTGGGACTGCACATCGATGCGGACGAGAGCGCGAAGGATGCGCCGGTCGTTTCGGTGTCGCTTGGATCGCGGGCATTGTTCCGGCTGGGTGGGCTGGAGCGGTCGAGCCCGACATCGTCGATGCGGCTGGCGTCGGGGGATGTCGTGGTGCTGGGCGGGCAGGCCCGGCGCGCCTATCACGGGGTCGACCGGATTTATCCGGATAGCTCGACACTGGTTCCCGGAGGCGGGCGCATCAACCTGACCTTGCGGCGGGTGACTGCGCCCTAGGCTGAAACCCTCAGGCCGTTTGCGGGCCGTCGACGCGCCAGTGCAGGTTGAGCGTGGGGCGCTCGTTGACCGGGGCGGCTTCGCCCAGCGTGCGGCCGAGCGGATGTTTGCCGATCCTGCGGCGAAGGTCTTCATCGGTGGACTCCGAGGCCATCTTGTAGACGCGGCTGTTGGGGTCGCGCTCGTCGATGATGAGAACATCGGCATTGCCGCGGAACCAGGCGCCGCGGGCGTGGCCGTCGCTGTCGATGTGGAACACGACGACAGCTTTCTTTTCAGACTTGAACGGCCACATGAAAAGGAACCCCTGAAATCGACCAGCCATGACGGCCCCAGCCGTCCTCGCACTACCAACGGACGATTCGCGTCCGTGTTCCCGCCGCCGACAAAATCGCTCAAAAGCCCGGCAAACTGCCGGGTACGGATGGTTAATGACGTGGTTAAGCAGACGTTAAACGTGAACCGGTATGATCCGGCGTCATGACATCGCTTCTGCCCCTGTCCTCGCTCAGCATGCTGTTCGGCTCGTCGGGCACGAACACGCTTACTTCGCTGGCGACCGGGACGTCGGCTTCCGCCTCGGGGACGTCGGTCGCCAACGCGGGGTCGATCAAGACGGCGCTGATGAACGCCGAAAAGAACGAAGCCAAGCAGTTGAAGCAGGTCGCCAAGGACCCCGAAGTCGTGCGCGACCTCGCGCGCTACGCCAAGGTCGTGAAGAACGCCAAGACGATCGACGACGTGCTGAATGATCCGATCGCGCGCAAGGTTCTGATGACGGCAGGCGGTGTTGGCGCCGATGTCGACAAAGTCGGCCTCGCGAAGAAAGCGATGCTGTCGGACCCGACTGACAAGAGTTCCGTGGCCTACAAGATGTCGTCGATCAATGGCGGCTGGCTGCAGTTCGCCAAGGACTATGATCTCGCAACCTACGGGCTCGACCGCCTGTCGCCGCAGCAGAATGGCGTGCAGGGCAGGTTCCGCGTCGCGTTCGAGCGTGAGGGCGAGCCGATCGAGGCGATGCTGGAGATCAAGAAGGTCAAAGGCGCCTATCAGGCCGAGGTCGATGGCGTTGCGGTGCCGATCACGGTCAGCGGCAACGACGTCACCGTCGATATGATCTGGCGCGACGATGTGGATGAGATTCACACGACGCGCCTTACGGGTACGCTCGGCAAGGACGGGTTTTCGGGCGCGCAGTACGACGACGGCGTGAAACAGGCCGACGCGTGGAGCGCGGACGCCTACTTCAAGGATTCGCTGAGCGAGGTCAGCAACGCCTATATCGCCGAGAAGCGCCTCGACATGCTGGATGCGCAATTGCCGGGCCTGGGGTCGGCGGTGTTGTTCAAGCAGGTCGCCTCGACCTACAAGGACGCCATCGATATTCTGGGCTCGCCGCTGGGACGCGAAGTCATCACGACGGCCCTGAACATTCCCAAGCAGATCGCCGTGCAGTCTATCGAGGCGCAGGTGAAGGCGATCACCCAGCGCATGAACCCGGCGAAGCTGCAGACGGCGAGCTATGTGGATACGATCGCGCAGCGCTATCTGATCATGCTGAATGGCGGTCTGAGCGGCATTACGGCCTAGGGTTCGTACTCAATTAGGTCTGGCTCTGTCGCGTGTTGGATGATTCAAGGTTCCGGAAGGAGCTTTGGTCATGACGAAGCGTGTTTACTGGCTGAGCGAGGCGGAGTGGGCGAAGATAGAGCCGTTGCTGCCGAAGGGGCGGCGCGGGGCGCATCGTGTCGATGATCGGCGGATCATCTCAGGCGTCGTCCACATGCTTCGCTGCGGCGCGCGCTGGCGCGATTGTCCGCCGGAATACGGGCCCTACACGACGGTCTACAATCGCTTCAACCGCTGGAGCAAACAGGGGGTCTGGAACGATATCTTCTATGCCCTGACCGGATCGAGCGGCATCTACTCATCGGCCGCCATCGACGCCACGCACATCAAAGCTCACCGCTCGGCCTCGGGCGCAAAAGGGGGGACTTCGCGCAGAGCGTAGGCCGCTCGCGCGGCGGACGGACCAGCAAGCTGCATGGCCTCTGCGATCATCTTGGGCGGCCGCGCGTACTTCTCCTCAGCGCCGGGAACATCAACGATATCAACCTTGCCGCACAGCTCGTGGAGGCTGGCGGACGGATGCAGAAGCTGATCGCGGACAAGGCTTATGACGCCAACAGTCTGCGCCATCTCCTGGCGGAAAAAGGCGTCGAGGCCGTCATCCCGTCCGTGGCTTACCGCAGCACCGTCATCCCCTACAGCAAGCGCGCCTACAAAGACCGCAACCGCGTCGAACGCATGTGGTGCAGGTTGAAGGACTTCCGTCGCGTGGCCACCCGATACGACAAGCTCGCCCGAAACTTCCTGTCCGGAGCCCTGCTCGCCGCCACCGTCGCCTTCTGGCTAATTGAGTCCGAACCCTAGCGCATGTGGGTACGGTCTCGCTGGCGAGGGCCGGCGAGGTGGGTTGGAGCTGATTTTCGGAATTCGAGATTGAGCGGCGGACCGCGTGCGCAAGTGCGCACGCAGCCCCCTCCGTCTCGCCGCGAAGGCGCGGCGATCCACCTCCCCCGCCTGTCGGCGAGGGAGGACTTCGTAAGCGTTGCAAGGGGAGTGCGAACAGGCGCGCGCGTGGAAGCGGACTCAGCTTCGCGTTCGCTGATGCGATAGCGCTGCCGGATATCCTCGATGTACGCCTCGACCACGCGTTCATGTCGCCAAAGGCGTTCACGTAGTTCGCGTAGCGCTCCTGCACGTCGCGCAGGTTGTAGGTGGCGGGGATGAGATTGAAGCGCACGAGGCGGGGGTTCCAGCCGAGCCGGCGGTAGGCCTGTCGCGTCAGCGCGAAGGTGAGACGCGCCTCGGCGTGGGCGAGCAGGAGGGCGATGGTTTCGAACACCGACCTGCGAAGCGTCTTTCCGCGCATGACACGGCGTTCGCTGGAGATCAGGAGGATCACCAGCGGCCAGAAGCTGAGCATGACACCCAGGAAGGCCGGGAGGTCACGCAGCAGCCAGATGGGCCAGCCTTTGCGTTTCATGGGCGCCACTATACGTGCGCCCGGAGCCCGGCCGATTTGCCAAACGCCAATCCACCCTATTTTGCGCGCAAGTCATTGAGATTGCTGGAGACGCGGAAACGCGGGCTGCTGGATAAGTGCGGATCTCATCCAACAAAATGGGGTGTAACTCTTGTCGCCCGTGTCCCCCGCGAAGGCGGGGGTCTGGACAGCGCGCGGAGCGCGCTCGGGTTGCAGGTTCGCACTAAGTGCGAAGACTGGATCCCCGCCTGCGCGGGGAACACGTGACTACGTCACGTTTCCAGGACCGTGCGCTTGGCTCCTGGGTTCTTGCTAGCGCTGCGCGCGTCCGGAATGACACGACGTGAGGGTCGCGGCTGGGCTTGCGGCGGGCATGAAATCGGCGTCAGGGATGTTAACGGGCGCGGATCGCAATTTCGACAGGGCTGATTTCACACGCGAAATTCGAATTTCGTCGGCATACTTGAAATGCTTCTAAGTTGCATGTACGTATTGCCATGAGAGAGGTCGCCACTTATGCACGCGCACGTTCATTCGAACCCCGGCGCCGGAAGCGCACCGACCGACAGGATAGGCCATGGGCCAGAGTCCTCCGGCGGTAGCGACCGGCGCCGGCTACTTTCCCGGTTCGGCCTCACAAGCCGATTGGGGGGCCTTCGGGCGACGGCGTTCAAGCCGGTGACCTACTCACTCATGCATCTGACGGTAGCGATCAGTGTCGCGTATGCGCTGACGCGTGCCAGACTGCAGGTGTAATGGCGCATTGCGCTGGGTGTCGGCGTGATCGAGCCGATGGTGCAGACGGTCGCCTACATGCTGCACGAGAAGGCGTGGTCGCGGAGCGCGCGTCCGGCTATCGGGACTGCGCCCCCACCCAAGACGAAAGCGTAATCGGACGCGAGAAGGGGACAGGCCGGCGGCCTGATGCAACTCCTGCGTTGCGCCTCTACTGCGTTGCGCCGCGTCCGCCGCTGACGGCCACGAGGGCGGCGCGGAGGGTGCGGTCGCCGATGCGCCAGCCGGACTGGTAGAGTTCGGCAACGGAGCCGGCCGGATGCTCGGACGGGACCTGCGTGACGGCCTGGTGCATGTTGGGGTCGAACGCGGCGCCGGGCGAGGAATCGATGGCGGTGACGCCGTTGCGCGACAGGGCGGCCACAAGTTCTTTCTGGGTAAGCTCGACGCCTTCCAGCGCGGTCTTCACGGCGTCGGTCATGATGCCCCGGCTGCTGGGCGGGACGGACTCAACGGCGCGCGCGAGATTGTCGACGACGTTGAGCAGGTCGCGCGCGAATTTCTCGACGGCGTAGAGGCGCGCTTCCTCGATCTGGCGGTTGGCGCGCTTGCGGACATTGTCGGTCTCGGCGAGGGCGCGAAGGAGATTGTCCTTCAGCTGGTCGCGTTCCTTCTCGAGCGCGGCGACGGTGTCGGCCAGCGGATTGATGCGGCTGGCAGGCGTGTGACCAACGGCTTCGTCCATGCCTTCATTCTCGGCCGACAGGATCGCATCGTCGTCGGAGGGGGTATTGCTCATCAAGTCTACTCTCTCTTAGCAGTCCCGCGCGGCTCGCCGAGAATCCGGCCGACGACCTGCGCGGTGTAGTCCACCATCGGTATCACGCGGGCATAGTTGAGCCGGGTCGGACCGATTACGCCCAGCGCCCCTACAATCTTCCGCTCCGCATTCATATAGGGGGCGACAATCATTGCCGAACCCGACAGCGAGAACAGCGGGTTTTCCGAGCCGATGAAGAGGCGGACGCCCTCGGCGTCCCGTGCGGTATCAAGCACGTTGAGCAGGTTTTCCGAGCGTTCCAGCTCGGCGAAGAGGTCGCGGACGCGGTCGAGGTCTTCGGCGGCGTTGGGATCATCCAGGAGCTTGGCGCGGCCGCGCACGATCAGCGAGCGGCCCCGGCCGGGGTCTTCGCCGGACCATTGCGCGAGGCCATCCTCCACCAGCCGGGAGGCGGTCTGGTCGAGCAGCGCCTTCGAGGAGCGGACTTCGAGCAGCACGGCTTCGCGCGCTTCGGCCAGGGTGCGGCCCTTCATGCGGGCGTTGAGATAGTTGCCGGCCTCGATGAGGGACGAGGCGGGCAGGCCGGGCGGCAGAGCGAGGACGCGGTTCTCGACCTCGCCGGACTCGGCGACGATGATGGCGAGCGCCTGCTCGGCGGAAATGCGCACGAACTCGATATGGCGGATCGGCGCGTCGGCTGCCGGCGTCGAGACGAGACCCGCGCCGCCGACGAGGCCGGAGAGAAGGTCGGAGGCCTCGGAGAGGACGTTCTCCATGCGGCGGCCTGAGCCGGCGAGGCGGCTTTCGATGGCGCGCTTGTCGTCCTCGCCGGGCTCGCCCAGTTGCAGGAGACTGTCGACGAACATGCGGAGGCCGGCATGGGTGGGGATGCGGCCGGCGGAGGTGTGGGGGCTGTCGATCAGGCCCATCTCCGACAGGTCGGACATGATGTTGCGGATCGAGGCGGGCGACAGGGCGACGCCCCGGCGCGAGATGGTGCGGGACCCGACGGGCTCGCCGGTGTCGAGATAGGACTGCACGATCTCGCGGAAGATGTCGCGGCTACGCTTGTCCATGGCCGCGAAGGCGGACAGGGCGGGGGAGGCGGCGGGGGGGGTGCGCGGGGCGGTGGTCATTGCGGGGGGAAGGTATGGGCCCGCCCGACACGGTTCAACCGGGTAATGAGCGCGGAACTCAGCCAAAAACCTTTATGTTGCGCAGACTTGCTCCCCGGACGCCGGGCGATCAAGGATAGCTGCGGGAACACACGCGTCGCAGGGGAAAAGGCATGGGCAGGTTTATCGGGATCGGGATGGCGGCTGTGGCGGCCGTGTTGCTGGCGTCGCCCGCGTTGGCCTGCTCGCCATTGCCTTATCCACCGATGCCTGAGGCGCCTGCGGGGGCTTCGGCGGCCGATGTGGCGGCGCTGCAGCTGGCGTGGAGCAAGTCGAACGCAGCGAGCCGCGCAATCGAGGACCGGGACTGGCAGATGAAGCAGCAGTCCAACCTGTTCGATATGGCCAAGAGCCTCGTCATCGTGCGCTACGACCGGCAGGAACCGGCGGGCAAAACCGCGTCGGGCGCCAACTGGCGTGAGGGAGAGCCGAGCGCCGTGCTGAAGCCGGTGCGCTGGGTGAAGGGTCAGGGCGCGGCGACAGAGATGAAGCTCGGCATGAGCGATCCGCCGCCGTGCGGGCAGATGCGCGGGCATGCGGCTTACTACGGCAAGCCGGGCGATGTGTTTCTGGTCTACCTCTCGGGCGATGTGCTGACGCAGAAGGATGTGCTCGAAGCGTACCCGATCGACCGGATCATGGAGACGCGCACGCTTGCGGCGCTGACGGCGAGATAGAGGATGAAATCGAGATCGGTGTTTCTTGCGCTGAGCGTGGCGGCGGGTGTGTTGCTCGTGCCTTCCGCGATGGCGTGCACCGTGCAGCCGCCGGGCTCGGCTGCGGAGGTCGCTGCGAAGGTCAGCGCGCTGCAGGCCGAGATGTGGGACAAGGCCGATCTGGTGTTTGTCGCGCGTGTCGAGCAGAGCCGGATGAAGGCGGTTGTCGGCGTGCAGCACGCTGCCCAGGTCGACCTGATGCCGCTGACATGGCTCAAGGGGCAGGGCGGGCCGTGGCAGTTCGAGCTGGGGTATACGGGTGAGTCGAGCTGCGGACCGGAGCCGCACTTTGACGCCAT
This sequence comes from uncultured Alphaproteobacteria bacterium, assembly GCA_963784415.1. Taxonomy (GTDB): domain Bacteria; phylum Pseudomonadota; class Alphaproteobacteria; order Caulobacterales; family Hyphomonadaceae; genus UBA7672. The sequence goes on along the minus strand of CAWARK010000011.1, from coordinate 191,421 downwards.
CATGGGCAAGCCCGGCGACACGTTCATCGTCTTCTCGCAGGGCGACACGCCCGGGCAGGACACGGTGATGTTCACGGTGAAGGCCAGCGAGCTTGTCGAGCCGCGCGCGCTCGCGGCGCTGAAGGCGGCGGACTAGGCGCGCCAGGTTTCCTCGAAGACGCGCAGGAAGTTGCGGCCGAGGACTTTCTCGATGGTGGTGAGGCTGTAGCCGCGCGCCTGCAGCGTTTCGGCGATGACACGGCTGCGGTCGGAGCGGTTGAGGCCGACGACGAAAGGCAACGGGCCTTCGCCGGGCGCCGAGATGCCGGCGGCCTTGCGGCGGGCGATGTCTTCGTTCCAGGCCTTGATGGATTCAGGGGTGACTTTGAATTCGGTCAGGATCGCGTCGCTGCCGATGCCGACATGATCCTCGCCGCAGACGTCGAGCGCGTGAGTGAGGTGGGCCATGTAGTCGTCCAGCGTCGGCTGGGGCGAATTGGTGTTGAGGTAGGACAGTTCGTAGATGCCGACGACGCCACCCTTGTCGGCGAGCGCGCGCAAGAGGGCATCGGACTTGTTGCGCGGATGGGCCTGTACGGCGCTGCATCCTGCATGGGTAATGAGCACCGGCTTTTTCGAGGTCTTGATGGCAGCGAGGCTGGAGGCTTCGTCGCTGTGGCTGATGTCGACGGTGACGCCGCGCGCGTTCATGCGTTCGACGGCCTGATGGCCGAGGGGCGTGAGGCCGGTCGATTCCTTTGCCATGACGCCGGACGCAAACGGGCTGAGCTGGTTGTAGCTGAGGCCCATCACCAGCACGTCCATGGCGCGGAATTCGTCGATGCTGTCGAGGCGGCCATCGTGCATCGAGGCGGCTTCGAACGAATAGATGATGCCGACCTGTCCGGTGCGGCGCGCTTCGATGATGTCGGCGGTCGAGGTGATTTTCCTGAACAGGTCCGGGTTGAGCGCGATCGCGGCCGTGACGCCTGTGATGTATTCCAGCGCGTCCGCGTGCGAGCCGTCGCCGCCGGCGAATGTCATTTTTAGCGCGGTGAGGCCGGACTTGCGGATCTGCTCGGCATCGGACGCGGGAAGCGCGTTGTCTGAATCCATCGGCGGCACGAGGTTGCCGTCGATGATGATGGCCGTGCGGTAGAGGTCGGCGACGCTGCGCGGCGAGGAGAGGCAGGCGGTGGGCAGGATGGACGCGGCGGCGGCGCTTCCGATCAGGGCGCGGCGTGTGAGGGCAACCATTGGCGATCTCCCGGCAGGGTCCATTTGTGCCTAGATATGTAGGCGCCTACATATTGTCAACTGGGCGGCGACTTGCCGATCTTTGCTGTGATGCGGTCGAACATGGATTTGCGGTCGAGGGCATCGTCGAGCGGTCGAGCAGCTTCACGAGATTGCCGGCCTCGGCGTTGAGTTCTTCGGCGGCGGCGTTGAAGGCGTCCCAGAGGGGGGTGAGTTTCTTCACGAGCGCGCGGCCCTTGGGCGTGAGGCTGAGATTGCGGCGGCGGGCATCCTCGGCGGAGGCTGCGGACTTGATGAGGCCGTCCTTCTCCATCGAGCGGCAGGCCTGGCTGACCGAGACGTGGGTGATGCGCAGCGCCGCGGCGATTTCGCCGACCGACATGTCGGTCTGGTTCACCAGCTGGCGCAGGACGCCATACCAGCGCTGCTCGAAGCGGACTTTCTGCGTGGCGTAGATCCGCGTGCCGTCGCGATCGACACGGTCGGAGGCCCGGCGCAGGCGGGCGGCCAGCGCCTGTCCGCCGAAGGAGCGGCTGTAGTCTTGTGTCTCGCTCATCGGTTCATGCCTCCGTGCGGTTCGCGCTTACAACGGAGCGGCGGGCGGCGGTAGGCGCCCAAGCCGGGCTCTGCTACCAGCGGCGCTCATTCATTTCGAGGTTCCCATGCGTCCGTCCGGCCGTTCTCCCAACCAGCTTCGCCCTGTCTCGCTTGAGGTTGGCGTCACGCGCTATGCGGAAGGGTCGTGCCTTGCCAAGTTCGGGCACACGCATGTGCTGTGCACGGCGTCGTGGGCGGGCGAGGTTCCGCGCTGGAAGAAGGGCAAGGGCGAGGGCTGGGTGACGGGCGAGTACGGCATGCTGCCGCGCGCGACGCACACGCGGGGCCGGCGTGAAGCTGCGGAAGGCAAGCAGTCGGGGCGGACGCAGGAGATCCAGCGGCTGATCGGGCGCGCGCTGCGCTCGGTCACCGACATGAAGGCGCTGGGCGAGAACACCATCACGCTCGATTGCGATGTGCTGCAGGCCGATGGCGGCACGCGCACGGCGTCGATCACCGGCGCCTATGTGGCGCTGTCGCTGGCGTGCAAATACCTGGTGGACGAGGGCGTCATCAAGACGAACCCGTTGTCGGCGCAGGTCGCGGCGATCTCGTGCGGCATCTTCAATGATGTGCCGGTGCTCGATCTTGATTATCCCGAGGATAGCGCAGCCCAGGTCGACGCGAACTTCGTGATGGCGACGGGCGGCAAGCTGATCGAGATCCAGGGCACGGGCGAACAGCGCGCGTTCTCGCGGGCTGAGTTCACCTCGCTGATGGATCTGGCCGAGCATGGCTGCGAGCAGTTGTTCGCGGAACAACGCCGGGTGCTGGGGCTCTAGGCGGCCTTCTGAAACGGTGCTCTATCTCGTCCGGCGTGACGGGGATCCTGCATGGTAAATGACGAAACGGCGGCCGGCGCTGAGGCCGGACGCGGGCACCTGCTGCGCGTGCTGGGCGTGGCGTTCGGCATCGCCGTGGTGGTCGGCGGGACGGTTGGGCAGGGCATCCTGCGGACGCCGGGCATTGTTGCAGAGAATGCCGGCGCACCGGCCGTTATCGTTGGGCTGTGGGTGTTCGGCGCGGTGATCGCCTATATCGACTCGATGTCGACGGTGGAGCTGGCGGCGTCGATCCGGCAGACGGGTGGGCCGTTCACGTTTGCGCGGCGGGCGTTTGGATCGCTGCCGGGGTTGGCGATCGGCATCTGCGACTGGCTCGGCAATCTTGGCGGGATCGCGTTCATCGCGGTGGTGTTTGCGGAATACCTGCACCGGCTGGGCATTGCGACGACTGTGCCGCTGGGGGCGCTGGCGGCCGGGATCGTAGTGATTACAGGGTCGGTGCAGCTGCTCGGCACCAAGGTGGGGGGACGGACACAGGAGGTCGGCAGCGCGATCAAGGCGGCGCTGTTCGCCGTGCTGATTGTCGCGCTGTTCCTTGCGCCGCGCAGTGCGCCGGTGGCCACAGTGGTGACGCCGGAGACGGTAACGGCGCTGACGCTGGGCGGCGTGATCGTGTCCTTGCGCGCGATCTTCGGAACCTATCAAGGTTGGAATTCGGCGGCGTATTTCTGCGAGGAAGTTCGCAATCCCGGAAGCAGCATTGCGCGGGCGACATTCTCGGGCATTGCAGTCGTGGCGGTGATCTATGTGCTCGCGAACCTTGCCTACATGAGCGTGCTGTCGCCGGCGGAGATGGTGGGCTCCAACCTCGTGGCGGCGGATGCGGCGTCGCGCGTGTTCGGGCCTGCGGCGGAGCCGATCGTGACGGCGGTGTCGCTGATCTCGCTGGTGACGGTGCTCAATTCGATGGTGATGGTGTTTCCGCGCGTGCTGTTTGCGGTGGCGCGGGAGTTCAACATACCGGGGCTGAGGAGCGTCGCGAAAAACGGTACGCCGCGCCTTGCGTTGCTGGTGACGGTTGGCGTCGCGGCGCTGCTGGCGACGGTGGGGGTCTACGATCTGCTGCTTGCCTTCTCGGCGTCGCTGCTGGCGGCGATGGGCGTGGTGGTGAATGCGGCTGTGATCGCGATGCGGGTGCGGGAGCCGGGGCTGGAACGGCAGTGGAAGATGCCGCTTTATCCGCTGCCTGCGGTGATTGCGCTGGCAATCAATGGAGCGCTGTTCATCGCGTTCGTCAGCGAAGATCCGTTGACTGCGGCGCAGGCGTTTGCGGCGCTGGGCGTGGTGACATTGCTGGGCTGGCTCGCCACGCGGGCGACACGGGTTGCCGCCTGAGCGATTGCGCGCCATGCGCGGGTGAGAGCTGAACCGGAGTTCGAGTGATGGCGCGAAAAAGCGCAAGGTCGAGATCAAGTCGAAGAAGACGGTCTTCAAGGGCCGCTACAAGATCGACGAGTATGTGTTCGACTTTCGATCGCGCGGCGGGCAAGGGGCAGCTCACCGATGTGAAGCGGCTGGTGTTCGAGCGCGGCGATAGCGCGGCGGCGCTGATCCATGATGTCGAGCGCGACGTGATCGTGCTGACGGAACAGTTCCGCATCGCGACCTATGACAAGGGGCCGGGCTATATCGTCGAGGCGATGGCGGGGTCGGTCGAGGAAGACGAAGAGCCCGAGGACTGCATCCGGCGGGAGATGATGGAAGAGGTCGGCTATCGGGCGGGGAAGCTCACGCTGATCTCGCAGGGCTATGTCGTCGCCGGGGTCGAGCTCGGAGCGGATCTTTCTCTACTATGCGCCGGTGATGACGGCGGACCTGGTCGATCCGAAGGCCACGGGGCTGGCGGCCGAGAAGGAAGACACGCGCCGGGTGGAGTTCTCGCGCGAGGATTTTCTGGCGCGGGTGGACGCGGCGTTCTTCGACGACGCCAAGGCGATGGCGCTGGGCTTCTGGCTGATGGCGCAGCCGAAGCAGGGGAAGCCGCGGAAGCGGTAGGCGACCTTCCGGAAAAACCGGCGGGCTTCGCGTGAATCGGTGTGGCCGCGAAGCCCGCCGTCAGGTGTTTGGCGGGAGCACCGCCCGAGAGGCCGTTAGCGCGACGCGAGCGTCATGCTGCCCGAGAGAGGCGATCCGGCGTGGAGCTGGATGACCAGCGGCTCGCCGGAATTGTAGACGCCCGTTTCGACGCCGATCTGGACGCAGTGGTCGAACTTTGCGGGCGCCCGCGGGAAGAGCGGGCTGTGCACGGGTTCGTTGCCGCACATTTCCTTCGCGGTGACGTTGACGCGTTTCAGGTAGGCGCGGGCGCCGGCTTCGGTGCGCAGGTTGAGGTCGGCATGGCTGACCTTGGCGGCGACGGCTTCCGGCGTCTGGGCGGAGGCGAGGCCCACGCCGGCAGAAAGGGTCCAGGCGGCGGCGGCAAGCGCGAGGGTCGCCGAGAGGATGCCGGACACAACTGAGTTGGTTTTGGGCGAGGAGGATTTGGTCGAGGTCTTCCGGGAGGCGTTGGTCGTATCCATGTGGTTTCTCCTTCTATGGATGAACCAACAATGGGGTGGGCGGCATGTGCCTGCTCGCCGTTTCCGGGAAACGACGCGCCTTGGAAGAAATCGATAAGCCTTTTCGGGAAACGGAGAGCCGTGAGGGCTTGTCAGAGTGTCGCGGTCTTACCGGCGCATCCGGGCCCTGTATTTCCAGCCGATTTAACAAATCGATCAGGCTGGCTCAGGAATCGGCGAGGGGATTTCGAGCGCCTTGCGGCGCCATTCCGAAGGCGAGACGCCAGCCTCTTCCTTGAAAGCGCGGTTGAAAGGTCCGAGCGAGGCAAAGCCGATATCGTAGGCGATGGTGGAGATGGAAATGCGCGCTTCGACCGGGTCTGCGAGGCGCGACTTGGCGGCGGCGATTCGATGGGCGTTCACGTAGGCCGGAAAGTTGCGATAGCCGAGGCAGTCATTGATCAGCCGGCGCAGTTGCGTCTCTGGAATGCGGGCGCGGAGGGCAAGGCTGGCGATGGTGAGGCCTTCCTCTTTCCAGACGCAGTCGCGCGCCATCAGGTTTTCGAGACAATCGAGATCGACCTTGGCCGCACGGTCGATTGCGGCGGCGGCGCTGCCGTTGCTGGCGCCATCGCCGCTGGCAAGACCGGCGGCGGGCGCGTGACCATTCAGTTGAACCGCAGGTTGCAACGTACGCTGTGCAGCCGATTCATGCGGTCGAGGCGATGGGATGGCCAGCTGGGCGCCGAACATTTCGCTACGCGGATCGAGGAAGGTGAAGGCGCCGCCGAGCACGATGCCGGCCAGAAGCGCGGCGTTGAACATCGGATACCAGGCGGGGACCTCGCCGATCAGGCCCCAGAGGTCGAAACCGTTGAGCGAGAGGATGTAGAGCGAGACCGAGACCATGAAGGGTCCGCGCAGGCGGCGGCGCGACTCGACGAGGTCGCCCTTCCAGCTACGCACGACGATAATCAGCGCGGCGAGGGCGAGACCGACCTGCAGCCCGGATCCGACGACCCAGAGCACGTAATGGAAATCGTGCACCGGGAACTGGTGGAGGATGCCGACCAGCGTCAGCGCGGCCGGAGCGGCAAAATCGATCGGGCTGGAAGTCGTCGCAGTCCGCGAACAGCGCCCGCACCATCAGGAAGAACCAGCCGACCGACGACATCGCGATGACGTTGACGACGCAGCGCACCTCGAACGGGAAGGCGCCCGCCGCATCGGCCCAGAGCTTGGCGGCGAAGAAGGCGGAGGTGAAGAAGAACAGGAAGCCTGTCCAGCGCGCGGAGAAGCGCGGGCTGCGCAGCATGGCTGCCGCCATGGCGAGAAGTGCGCCAGCACAAAGCCCCAGCAGGAGCTGGGTATATTCGCCGGTCATTGTGCCGGTCATTTATGTGTCCCCGGGCTCGGAAGCTCGTGATCAGACTATCCTAGGAGATCAAGACGCCGGGGTCATCCGTCAAGGCTTCCGCGCGGGGCAGGTACGCAACTATTCCGCTATCGCTACTCGGCCGCGACGGCCTGATTGCCGTCTTCGTCGTCAGCGTCGGCAACTGCGTCTGCATCCCAGACGAGGATGTCGCCGGGCTGGCAGTCGAGTTCGCGGCAGAGCGCTTCGAGGGTGGAGAAGCGGATCGCCTTGGCCTTGCCGGTCTTGAGGATCGACAGGTTCGCAAGCGTGATTCCGACGCGATCGCCCAACTCGGTGAGCGACATGCGTCGGTCCAGCAGGACCCTGTCGAGAGTGACGCGGATCGCCATCGGCGATTGTGCCATCCAGTCTATCGTCCGGCGGACCATCCGCCGGCGCTTCGTTCACGCTATTATGGCCGCGTACGCCTTAACCAAGTCTCGCCCCTGAATTCATGGGGCCCATGCAATCACTGAACCAACGCCAGAGGCGTAGGGTTCAGATCGTCATCTTCTGTTCCTCACGCATCGCTGCCCCTTCGCGGAATACCTGAGCGAGGATGAGAAGGGTGATAACGGCGATCCAGACTGGCCAGTTGAACGTCGGAAACCATGGAATGGGTTCGCCACTGCTGGAAAACACGCCGTAGGCGAGGTTGACGATCATGCCGAGGAACATGCGGAGCGCCTCCATGACGGCAAGCACGATGCCGATGGCGGCGAGCCGCTTGGCGTTCTCGGGCACGAAGGGATCGCGCGCCACCAGCGTCTCGAAGACGCCACGCAAATAGGCGCAGACGATCATGATGCTGATCGACACGATCGAGCCGGCGGCGATCCAGATCGTCAGCGCGCGGCCCGTGGACAGCTGGTAGTCCTTGAAATTCAGGAAGGTCTGATTGCCGGTGATCAGCGAATAGATCGCGAATGCCGCGATGATCCAGACGAAGCCGAGCGCGGCGCACGCCACGACCCACACGACGTCCACGACCACTTTCAACCATGACGAGATCGACCCGCGACCGGTCGCGCGCATAAGCATAAGAAACTGGGCTCCGATCAGACCCGTGCCGCGACGATCGCGTTCCATTATCCGGCCGACTCTAGCCAGACCAACAGCTTGCCAGACACTAGCTTGTCTGGCGGGATGGATTCGGACCATATCGAAAAACAATATGCCAGTCCACCCTTTTGGCAGAGTACCCGACGAAAGGACGCACCTGCACATGACAACCCCCAGAAAACCCGCTCCCGGCAGGCTGATCGCGGCCACGCACAATGCTGGGAAAGTGCGGGAACTGACGGATCTGCTGGCGGATATCGGCTTTTCCGCTGTTTCAGCCGGCGAGCTGGGCCTGCCTGAGCCCGAGGAAACCGCGGACACATTCCAGGGCAATGCCGAGCTGAAAGCACTGGCGGCGGCAAAGGCATCCGGCGAGCCAGCTTTGGCGGACGATTCCGGGCTGGCGTGTGACGGGCTGTCGGGGGCGCCGGGGATTTATTCGGCGCGCTGGGCGGGTCCCGAGAAGGATTTCCGGGCGGCCATGCAGAAGGTCGAGGACGGGCTGACGTTCGAGACAACGGAAGATGGCGAAGTCGACAGGCGGGCGAGCTTCATCTGTGTCCTGTCGCTGGCCTGGCCCGACGGGCACGTCGAAAGCTTCGAGGGCGTCATTCGCGGGCAACTCGTGTTCCCGCCGCGCGGTGAGCTTGGCTTCGGTTATGACCCGATATTCGTGCCGGAGGGTGAGACCGAAACCTTCGGGGAAATGGACCCTGCGAAGAAGCACGCGATGAGTCACCGTGCGGTAGCATTCGCAAAACTCCGGCAATTCCTGGCTGGGTAACTCCAAATGTAATTTATCTCGAACGAATAGGGTGCACACCTATGCTACCAGCGTTAGGGTCAACTCACAGCTCCGGGGAGGCAAATGGCGAAACTCGCGAACGTCCTTATCGTCGACGATAATCCACGTTGTCTCGAATTCATGACCCTCGCCTTTGCAGCGCAGGGGGGCGTGTCCGTCGCGAGCGAAATCAAGCCGACGAACGTCCTTGAGCGAATCCGGGCGGAGAAGCCCGACCTGATCATGCTTGATGTGAAGATGCCCGATATCGACGGCTTCACGGTGTTGTCGCTCCTGCGGGGAGAGGGCAATCCCGTTCCGGTTGTCATGTGCTCGGGCTCAGCGCTGCAGAAGGATGTCGATCGCGCCTACGCCAACGGGTGCAACGGCTATCTCGAGAAGCCGACCACGCTGGAGGATTACCGCGCGATGGCGGGTGCAGTTTTAGAGTACTGGCGCCGCGGCGAACTGCCGAAGCACTAGGCGTCTTCGCAAAAGCAGGATCAGGGCAATCAATGCTGCGGTCGGCCGAAACATATCTGCGTGTACCTCACCGTCGCTATTTTTCGGCGCTGGAGATTCATGCCGCTGCCGTTGGCACCGTCGCCGCAATCGTCCTGCTGATCGGCTACGGCTTCAATGTAGAGGCGCTGCAGGTATTCATCCCTGGTTTCCCGGCAATGCGTCCGCGAACCGCTGCGACGTTCATGCTTCTGTCGATCAGCTTCCTGCTGTCATTGCGGCCGGGCCGCGCAGCACAGGTAATGTCGTCGCTCATTGCGGCAGGCACGATCGTCTGGATTCTGGAAGCAGTCATCAACAACTGGGGCCGCGAAGAGAATGGCGAATCGGTGCTCGCGCCGATCCAGGGCACGTTGCTCTCGGTCATTTTCGGCGCCTTCGCGATCCTCCTGATCAACCTAGCGCCGCGCCTCAGGCTGCTCGCCGGGATGCTGGCCCTGATCGCTGTGACGCCCGCACTCTTTCGGATCTTCACCTTGCTGGTGTTCTGGGGAGCGCCGCTGCAGGAGGGCAGCCTGCTCAGCTCGATGGGCATCCACACAGCCATCCTCATTGTCTGGTTCATGGGCGTGTGCATCCTGATGCATCCCAGACTGGGGTTCGGCGCCGCCGCGTTACAGACCAGTCTGCGTGGCCGCCTGCTGCGTCGGGCTCTACCCTTCGTGCTGCTGCTTCCTGTTGGCGCGGCCGTTGTCGGACTTCAGCTGTCGCTTGCCTTTGGCTGGACTGAAGAGGTGCTGTTCGCGATCACCGCGACCGTGGCGGTGGCGCTGTCGGCGGGGCTGATCTGGTGGCTGTCGCGGCTGATCGAGGACTGGCAGAAGGAAGCCAATGCGCAAGCCGCGCGCCTTGCCCGCGCCAACGAAACGCTTGAGCAGTATGCGTCGTCCGCGGCGCACGATCTCCGCGCGCCTGCGCGCCATGTGATGCTCTATGGCGAACTGCTGGACGAGGCGCTGACACGGGGTGATGTGGATGCGGCCCGCAAGGCTGCGCGGTCCATCCGGGAAAGCGCGCTTGAGCTGCCGAAGATCATCGATGGCATGCTGGACTATTCACGTTCGGCCTATACGCGCATCACGCTGGGCGAGCATTCGCTGAGCGAACTGGTTCAGGCGGCGATCGCGCAGCTTGCCTCCGATCTGGACGCGGCTGCGGGAAGCGTGCGGGTTCTCTCGGAGGCCCGGTTGAATTGCGATTCGACCCTGCTGACCTCGGTGTTCCAGAATCTGGTGGCGAACGCGTTGAAGAGCCGCCGCCGCGATCGCCCGCTCGAAATCAAGATCAATGCCGAAAGCGTCGAAGGATTCTGGCGCATCTCGGTGGAGGACAATGGTATTGGTTTCGACCCGGACTTCGCGCCGGTCGCCTTCAATCCCCTTGCGCGCGGCATCAATACGGCCGGCGACGGTGCGGGAATCGGACTCGGAACTTGCCGCAACATCGTCCAGAGCCATGGCGGCGAGATCAGGATTGATACGACATTCCGGGGCGGGGCGCGGATCGTCTTCACCCTGCCGCAAAACCCGCAAGCCAAAACTTGAGGTCTCTAAACTTGACTGGCGCGCCGGTTTTGCGCCACGCGTCTTGCGATGATGGACTTCAATCCAGCGCGCGGCTTCGGCGTCTACATGCACTGGCCGTATTGCGCGCGGATCTGCCCGTATTGTGATTTCAACGTCTACGCAGCCAAGGCGCGCGACACCGATCCGCTGTTCCAGGCGATCCTTGCCGACCTGCGCGGATGGCGCGCGCGGACGGGCGAACGACAAGTCGACTCGATCTTCCTCGGCGGCGGTACGCCATCGCTGATGACCGGCGCGCAGGTCGCAGGCGTGATCGAGGCAGTCGACAGGCTGTGGGGGCTGAAGCCTGGCGCCGAGATCACGCTGGAAGCCAACCCAGACGACAAGGCGCGGTTTGCGGATTTTGCGGCGGCGGGGGTCAACCGGCTGTCGCTGGGCCTGCAGTCGCTGGATGATGCGCGCCTGAAATTTCTTGGCCGCACGCATTCGGCTGCGGATGCGCTGGCGGCGCTGGATGAGGCGCGGGGCAAGTTCCGCTCGGTGTCGATCGACATGATCTATGCACTGCCGGGCGAGGGGCTCGTCGGATGGCGCGAGGAGTTGTCGCGCGCGGTGGCGCTCGATGCGGATCATCTCTCGCTTTACGAGCTGACGATCGAGCCGGGCGCGGCGTTTGCCTTTGCCGTGCAGCGCAGGGAGTGGGCGCCGCTGGAGGATGAGGTTGCAGCCGAACTCTACGAGATCACGCAGGAGCTGACCTTGGCTGCCGGTTATGACGGCTACGAGATTTCCAATCATGCGCGGGGCGGGGCGCATCAGTCGGTGCACAACCGGGTCTACTGGTCATCGGGCGATTGGGTGGCTGTAGGGCCGGGCGCGCACGGACGGCTGACGGTGGATGACGAGCGGCTTGCGATCGAGGCGGCGGACAATCCCGGCGTCTATCTGCATCAGGTGAAGGCGAAGGGGCTCGGCTGGGCGTCGGCGGACAAGCTCGATGCGCTGGCCCACGCGCGGGAGCGTGTGGCGATGGGGCTGCGCGTCGTAGAGGGATTGGCGCAGCGCGACATCACCGAGCTTGGGTTGCAGCTGAACGACGCGCGCGTTGCGGAGCTTGTGGCGGATGGCTTGCTGACGGCGACAGCCGAACGCGTTGCGCTTACGGCACGCGGGCGGTTGCTGGCCGACCGGATCGCGGCGGAGGTTTCGCCTTAGCTGCCGGGGCCAAACGTCTGCAGCGCGGGCGACACCGTCTTCACGCCGCCCTGCGACTGCAGCTGCATCACGGAGAGGGCGCGTTCGGCGCTGCCGTCGGGCAGGAAGCGGAACAGGCCATTGACGCCGCCCCAGCCTTGCTGGCGCTGCACCATCGCGGCGTCGAGGCGGTTGGCGCCGGCCAGCGTCGCGGCAAGGGCGCCGGCGTCATAGCCGAAGCTCGCGAGTTTGGGCGGAGCATCGCCGAAGATGGCCTGATAGCGCTTCTCGAAGTCGGCGATGCCGGCGGCATCCGGCGCCGGGAAAGCGCCGCCGTAGAGGCCGGGCTCGCGCCACACGTCCGCGTCATTCCACTGGCCGGTGCCGAGGAAGCGCACCTGCTTGGGCGTGACGTTGGCGACGGCGCGAAGCAGCGCGCCGACCGAGCGCAGCTGCACGCCGGATTCCGGGATCAGGACTGCGACCTTGTTCGGGTTGGCGCGGTTCTCGGCCTCGACCAGTGACGCCATGCGGCGGGCTTCGGCCTGCGGCGAGGAATTGCCCTGCTGGTAGTATTCGACGCCGACGACAGTGGCGCCACGCTCGGCGGCGGCCTGGCGCAGCGCGGTTTCGATCGTGCGACTGTTGGCGTTGTTCGGCCCGAGCATCGCAAAGCGCGTGACGCCATCCTTGCTCGCCCAGTCGACGATGCGCTCGACCTCCGAGTACGGGGTCAGCGAGACGAGATAGGCGCCCTGGCCGATGGCCGAGATATCGGTCGAGAAGGCAAACACGGGCGCGTGGACTTCCGACGCCTTGGCAGAGACGGGGGCGACCTGCTGGGCGAAGACCGGGCCGATCACGGCGATGGCGCCATCGCGGATGGCGTCCTGCGCGATGCCTGCGATGATGGCCGGATCTGAGCTGGTCGCATCACGGCGCATCAGCACGATGTCGGGCGCGCCAACCTGAAATAGCGCCATCTGGATGGCGTTGTAGATGCCGTCGCTCTGCTTTTTCACTTCTGCGTTGGTCGAGGAGAAGGGCAGCAGCACTGCAAGACGGCGCAATTGCTGCGCCTGGACGCCCGGGAGGTGGCGGGGGGTGTAACCGCGGCTGGCGTAGGTTTCGTTGGGGGCGGCGGAGGGGGCGGGGTTGTCCATAACCTCGCCCGGACGGGCAGGACGGCTTGGATCAGGACGCAGGTCGTTGCTAGATAGCGGCGTGGTCGGCCTCACCGGGCCGCTGGTGCAGGCGCCGAGGGCGGCGAACATCACGGCGGACGCCGTCGCAAGCAAACGGACCCGAGTACTGGATGACATGCGCGACCCCTCCTGAGGATGCGGCGATAGACCCGGCCCACACTACCGTGGACTCTAGTGCTGCCGACGATTCCCGACAAGGCGAAGCGGCTGCTCCGTCCCGCCTGTTCAGGATCGATCCGGACCTGGCGCCCGGGCTCTACGTTGTTTCGACTCCGATCGGCAACCTGAGAGACATCACGCTGCGGGCCCTCGACATTCTGGCGTCATGTGACGTCGTTTGCGCCGAGGATACGCGTGTTGCCGGCAAGCTGCTTTCTGCCTTCGGAGTTTCCGCGCGACTGCGGCCATATCATGACCATAACGGCGCGCATGCGCGGCCAGGACTCCTTAAAGAACTGCAAGGCGGGGCGCGGATCGCGCTTGTTTCGGATGCGGGCACGCCCCTGGTGTCCGATCCGGGGTTCAAGTTCGTGCGTGAAGCAGCACAGATGGGGATCAACGTCATCGCCATTCCGGGGGCCTCCGCGCCGCTGGCGGGGCTGGCGAGTTCGGGGTTGCCGACTGACCGGTTTACCTTCGCCGGCTTCCCGCCACCGAAATCTGCCGCGCGGCGTCGGTTCCTGACCGACCTGAAATCCAACGCCGGCACGCTGATCTTTTTCGAAGGCCCCTCGCGGCTCGTCGCCAGCCTTAACGACATGTCCGAAACTTTAGGCGCACGCGAGGCCGTAGTCGCGCGCGAGCTGACGAAGAAGTTCGAGGAGTTGCGGCGCGGGACGCTCGCGGAGCTGGCGGCGCATTATGCGGAGGCGGGTCCGCCGCGCGGTGAGATTGTGGTGCTGGTCGGGCCGGGCGAGGGCGTCGAAGCGCTGGAGGGGGATGCGCTGGATGCGGCGATCATGGCGGCCGGCGAGGAGCGCCACGTCAAGGAGATCGCCGCCGAGATTGCCGAGCGCTTCGGCATGAAGCGGCGCGATGTCTATGAGCGTGCGCTGGAGCTGCGCCGGGACGAGTCTTCCGACGATGAAGAAGGCTGATGGCGGCAGGCAGAGGCGGCTGCGCGAGCAGGCCGGACGACGCGCCGAGACGGCCGCTGCGCTGTGGCTGCAGCTGAAGGGCTATCGCATCCTCGATCGCCGCGCGCGCATGCCCGCCTGCGAGATCGACCTTGTGGCGCGCAAGGGACGGATGGTCGTCTTCATCGAAGTGAAATCGCGGCGTACGCGCGCGCTCGCACTGGAGGCGGTGACGCCGCAATTGCGCGCGCGGCTGGAGGAGGCGGCGAACCAGTGGGCTTCCCGGCGGCGGGGGATGCAGGACCTGCTGTGGCGGTTCGATGCGGTGCTGCTGGCGCCCGGGCGGTTGCCGCGTCACATGCGGGATGCGTGGCGGGCGCAGAATTGACGCGGTTTTCACGCTGCTGTGGGAACGTGTAGAAGACTTCACCTGCGCCTGAAATTCGCCGCATGAGGCGGGTAGGGGCCAAACTGACTGCCAAACTGACTGTACGTGACGACCCCGAATTGGACGGAGCCAACATGACTGCGCGCCTGATCGCCTGCCTGCTGCTTGCAGCGCCCCTGTTGGGCGGATGCCTGTCGGATCGCACCTTTGGCGAATCTCTGGACGACGGCAGCGCGGCGACCGAGATCAAGACGCGGTTGCTGGGCGCGGCGGGGTTCAGCGGCAAATTCATGGAAGTGGATGTCGCGGTGGTTGATCGCTTCGTCCTCCTGTCGGGGCGGGTGGCCAGCGAGGCGGACCGCAAGGAAGCCGAGCGCATCGCCTGGCTCACCAATGCGGTCGACGAAGTCGCGAACGAGCTGCAGATCGAATACTGGGACATGGGACGCGATCTCAACGATGCGTGGATCACCGAGCAGATCCGCGCGCGCCTGATCGCCGACGACGACATCAAGGGTACGAACTACAACATCCAGGTCCATTCAGGCGTGGTCTATCTGCTGGGTCTTGCGCGCTCGGAGGACGAGCTGCGCCGCGCCGCCGAGCACGCCAGCGTGGTGAGCGGCGTCAAGCGCGTCGTCTCCTATGTGAAGATGCGCGAGCGTGGCTCCCCGCCGCCGGATATCAGCGTGGCCGCTGCGCCGACGCTCGACCAACAGGGACAGCCGGTCGCGCTCGACAACACGCAGGGCGCCATCAGCATTGCGCCGAGCGCGCCCAAGCCTGCGCCGATCGTACCGCCGCAAAGCCAGCCTGTGACACGCGGCCAGTATGGCGACCCCTACGCGCCGGGGGCGACACCGCCACCGGGGTCGAATGGCAACACGTCGGGGTTGCAAAGTTCGCCGCTTCCGCCGCTTTAGGGCCGCCGCTTCGGAACTGACCCCACCCCATTCATTCGCGCGCCGCATTGCTAGAGGTCGCCGCGCCACCTAGGTAGGGATGACTTCGCCGGAGTCTTCCCATGTCACTACGCATCGCCGTCCAGATGGACCCGCTGGAGGCCGTTAACCCGGCTGGCGACTCGACATTCATGATGATCGAAGAGGCGCAGCGCCGGGGCCACGCGGTATGGGTCTATGGCGTCGGCGACCTGTCCTATGACAGCGGCGACGTGTTCGCGTGGGCGCGCCCGGCGAAAGTGTTTCCCGGCAAGACGCCGCATGCGGAGATCGGCGCGGCGGTTCGCCTTGACCTGCGCAAGGATGTCGATGTCGTTCTGATGCGGCAGGATCCGCCGTTTCACATGGGCTACATCACTGCGGCGCACCTGCTTGAACTTGTGAGTGCGGATACGCTTGTCGTGAACGATCCGGCGGGCGTGCGGTCGTCGCCAGAAAAAGTTCTGCCGCTGATGTTTCCCGACCTGCAGCCGCCGACGCTGATCACGCGAGATGTAAGGCGCGTGCAGGAATTCCGCGCGCAGCATGGCGATATCGTGCTGAAGCCGCTGCATGGGCATGGCGGCAATGGCGTCCTGAAGCTCGGGCGCGACGATGGAAATCTCGAAGCGATTGTGGACCTGTTCAACAAGATGGTTCCCGAACCCTTCATCGCGCAGGCTTTCCTTCCGGCCGTCAGCGAAGGCGACAAGCGTATCCTGATCATTGATGGCGAACCGGTTGGCGCCATCAATCGCCGCCCGCCGGTCGGCGCGATCCGGTCCAACCTCGTCGTCGGCGGCAAGGCCGAGGCGACAGACCTGTCTCCACGCGAGCGCGAAATCTGCGCGCGCATCGGGCCGGAGCTGAAGAAGCGAGGCCTGATCTTTGTCGGCATCGATGTGATCGGCGGCATGATGACCGAGATCAACGTGACCTCGCCCACAGGCGCGCGGGCGTTGAGGAACCTCTCTGGCATCGATGCGGTCGCCGCGATGTGGGATGCGGTCGAGAGGAAGGTCGGCTAGGCGACGGATCCCGCCCGTCAGTCTTCGACGTGGAGACGGTCGCGCCGCAGGACCGGTGCGTTCGATACGATAAACGTCTTGCGCGAATTCCACGCCCTGATTGCTGCAACAGTGGCGCGCGCCATGTCGGCGATATGTGCGAGTGACCGCCCTTAGAAAAGGCCGGGATGAGCCAGTCGAGGGAGGAGGCTGCTCTAGCCTGTGTCGCGAGGATACGCCCGGCTGCGTTTCGTCGGTCCAGGTCGCATCGCCAGACGCGCAGATCATGCCGATGCTTTGCTGGATCACGCGCGCAACGCCTGCGGTGCTGCAGGCGGCGACCCATGTCGCTGTTCCTTGCGCGCGCAAGCGATCGTTGGCGTCGAAGTCTCCACGCCCGCTTGGTCCGGGAAGAGAGGTCGCGAGATTAATGGCGATGGATGCTTCATGCAGGGCGGCTGTCAGGGACTCAGAGTTGAAGATGTCCGCGATCCTGACTTCGGCGCCACACGCATGCGCGGCGCCCGCGGCTTCGGGCCTCCGCACGATGGCGATGACGCGATGACCTTCGGCCGCGAGGCGCGGCAACAGGTGGCGGGCATAGACCCCGTTGGCGCCAAGAACTGCAATTGCCTCGCTCACCGCATCCTCCAGATCGGGTTCGGCAGACTCACGTCAGTAGACGAGGCCCGGTTGTCCGCCGGCGGATGGGCGGGCCGGTATCGCTGGACGAAAGCGATAGGTCAGCGCTTCGGCGGCGTGGACGCGGGCGACGTGGGCAGCGCCATCCAGATCGGCAATCGTGCGCGCGACCTTGAGGACGCGGTAATAGGCGCGGGCTGACAGCGCCATCTGCTCGGCGGCTTTGGCGACGAGGGCGCGGGCGCTGTCATCGAGACGGCACAGCGCTTCGATCTCCGAGCCGGGCGTATCGGCGTTGATGGCGCGGCGGCGGGCGTCACTCTCGCCATAGCGCTTGAGCTGGATGTCGCGCGCCTTTGCGACGCGGGCCGCGGCCTCCGCTGTGCCTTCGGCTGGCGCGGGCAGGGCGAGGTCGGTTGCGGTGACTTGAGCGACGTCGACGAAAAGGTCGATGCGATCAAGGAAGGGGCCGGAGATTCGCGCGAAATAATTGGCCTGGCAGGATGGCCCCTTGCGACACGCGAAGGCGCCGGGACCGCCGCCGCACTTGCACGGGTTGGCCGCCGCGATGAGCTGGAAGCGCGAGGGATAGCGCACATGGCGGTTGGCGCGCGAGATCACGGCTTCGCCATTCTCCAGCGGTTGCCGGAGGCTATCGAGAACCTGCGCCGTGAATTCCGGCAGCTCGTCGAGGAACAGGATTCCATGATGGGCCATCGACACTTCGCCCGGCTTGGCGCGGATGCCGCCGCCGACCAGGGCTGGCATCGAGGCGGAATGGTGCGGCGCGCGGAAGGGGCGGGTGCGCGAAAGCTGGCCGCGTTCCAGCAGGCCCGCGATCGAATGGATCTGGCTGACTTCGAGAAGTTCGCGCGCCGATAGCGGCGGCAACAGGCCGGGCATGCGCTGCGCCAGCATGGATTTGCCAGAGCCCGGCGGGCCGATCATCAGGAGATTGTGGCCGCCGGCAGCCGCGATCTCGAGTGCGCGCTTGGCGCCTTCCTGTCCCTTCACGTCGCGCAGGTCGGGAGGCGGTGGCGTTTCAGCAAGCAGGCCCGGACTTCGCGGGCATGATCGGTCGCGTGCCGTTGAAATGGTTGACCAGCGTGATGAGGTTGGGCGCGGCGAGCACTGTGCCGCCTGACCACGCCGCCTCTGCACCGCACGCGGCGGGGCAGACGAGCGCCATCTCGAGGCCTTCGGCAGCCATCGCGGCGGGAAGGGCGCCGGCGGTCTGTGCGAGGCCGCCATCGAGCGCGAGTTCGCCGATCGCCGCGACGCCTTCGAGACTGTCGCGCGGGATGGCGCCGATGGCCGCGAGGATCGCAAGCGCGATGGCGAGATCGTAGTGACTGCCTTCCTTCGGCAGGTCGGCGGGCGCGAGGTTCACCAGCGTGCGCTCGGGCGGCAGAGACAGGCCCAGCGCCGAGAAAGCGGCGCGCACACGCTCGCGGCTTTCGCCCACGGCCTTGTCCGGCAAGCCGACAATGTTGAAGGCGTTGGCGCCGCCCGACAGCTGCACCTGCACGTCGATCGGGCGTGCATCGACGCCCTCGAACGCAAAAGTGGTGATGCGGCTGATCATGGCCCGCCCCAAGCCGTATTTGGTCCCCAACCCAATCTGGAGGCCGTCGAGGTCTGTTTACCATTCCTAAAGAACATTTCAAGAACAACTTCGCGAGCGCAGGCCGATTGTTTGCCCGTTAACGCAAACACGCCGAGACTCTCGCTGTTGTCGTGGGCCTATCGGGAGACGCTGTTGTTGAGACGGATCGCCAGCGCGGGTTTGAGCATCGCCTTCGTCGTGTGTGCGGCCATGCCGGCGCATGCGACGGAATTCCTGCGCGCAATCGATGACGTGCCGCTGGTTGCGGGTCTCTCCGAAAAGCCCGAGCCCGTGGTGTTCGAGAGCGACCAGGGCCGCGTTGTGCAGACAGTCGCCGAAGGACAGGTCGGCTCAACCGCCATCTCGACCTTTTACGTCGCGACGCTTCCTTCGCTCGGCTGGAAGCAGGCCGATGGCCAGTCCGGGCTGGTCTTCGCGCGAGAGAATGAGCGGCTGACGATCACTGTTCGCGAGCCGCGTTCCAGTGATCCCGTGCGCGTCCAGTTCGAGCTCGTCGTGAAGCTCGCCTCTTCGCGTTTGCCAGAGTAAACTGGCTACCCAACTCCATTCCACGGATGCGCGCTTGAGCGACCTTGTTGAGCTGTTGTCCGCGATCCGTTCGCACTATCTGGGAATTTTCGGGGAGGCGCTGGACGCGCTACGCGCGGAAAGCCGCACGTTCATCGTCGAACCCGCGCTTCTCAATGCCCAGGGCGATGTCGTGCGCGAAGGCGCGCTCGACACGGGCGCGCGCTGCGACGTGCTGGTGATGGTGGGCGACACGCTGACGCCGACGACGCTTTCGGCTGACCGGATGCTGCAGTTCGAGCCGGCCTCGTTTACGGGCGCGGGGCTGACGGTCGTCATATCACCCTTCACCTGGGACAATGCCCGGATCGCGGTCGATTGCGAGGCGCAGGCGGCGGCCAAAGTGCTGGCCGACTGGTTCGAAGAGGCTTTCAGCGAGCGTGGCGGCGCCGATAATCAAAGCCTGCTCGGGGTTGCGCACGAAATCTCCGATCCTGTCGTCGAGGGCGCGACGACGATCGCCCTGATTGATTTCGGGTCGCTGGATATCGCGCTCGTGATCGACCTGTTCGACCGATTGGGCGCGGCAGGCGCAAGCCGGGTGGAACTCAGTCTTCCCGAGGTCTAGTAAGGTCGGGAAGAGGAGATGCTGATGGCCTATGAAACGCTGCTGATCGAGACCGATGGCCCGGTGGGGATCATCACGCTCAACCGGCCTGAAGCGCTGAATGCGCTGTCATCGAAGCTCTGTGCGGAAGTTTGCGACCAGCTCAACGCATGGGCGAAGGACGCCAGCATCCGCTGCGTGATCATCACGGGCGCCGGCCGCGCGTTTGCGGCGGGAGCGGACATCAAGGAGATGGCGCCGCAGAGCTATATGGACGTCTACCTCAACGACATGTTTGCAGCGTTCGAGACGACGATCTCGGCCTTCCGCAAGCCGATCATCGCTGCTGTGAACGGGTTTGCGCTGGGGGGAGGGTGCGAGCTGGCGATGCTGTGCGATTTCATCCTGGCGTCGGAGGCCGCGAAGTTCGGCCAACCGGAGATCAATCTTGGCGTGATGCCGGGAATTGGCGGCACGCAACGTCTCACCCGGTTGGTCGGAAAGTCGAAGTCGATGGAGATGTGTCTGACCGGGCGCATGATGGACGCAGCGGAAGCAGAGCGGGCGGGCCTCGCCTCGCGCGTGCTGCCGGCCGACAAGCTGATGGAGGAGGCCAGGAAGGCTGCGCAGAAGATCGCCGCCGCCTCCCTGCCGATCGCCATGATGACCAAGGAAACGGTCAACGCGGCCTATGAAACCACGCTGAGCCAGGGCCTGAAGTTCGAAAGGCGGCTTTTCCACTCGATGTTCGGCACCGAGGACCAGAAGGAAGGGATGGCGGCTTTCGTCGACAAGCGGCCCGCCGCGTTCAAGAACAAGTGACACGGGCGCTTGAGAAAGGCCGGATTCAGGCGGTCTTTCGGGTATTGCGCGAAATCGTGCGTCACCCGAATTGACCGCCTCTGGCGACGCTGATAAGAGGCCGCTCCCCAAAATCCCGGCGGTAGCGCTCGGGGCCAGGGCAAACGGAGCTTGGAAGACCAATGGCCAACACGAAATCCGCCAAGAAAATGGTGCGCAAGATCGCCCGGCGGACCGAGGTCAACAAGTCGCGCAAGTCGCGCATCCGCACCTTCATCCGGAAGGTTGAGGAAGCCGTTGCGGCAGGCGATCAGAAAGCTGCGATCACCGCCCTCAAGGCTGCCGAACCGGAAATCATGCGCGGCGTGACCGTCGGCGTGCTGCACAAGAACACGGCCTCGCGGAAAGTCTCCCGCCTCGCTGCCCGCGTCAAAGGCGTTGCCGCCTAATAGGCCCCGCCCCCGGAATTTCGGGGTTGCTTTCTATCCTGCTTCGCAGTTGAATTCCGAAGTCGCAGCGCGTCACGCGTTGCGACTTTTCGCGTTCCAGAATTGATCCGTGTGCGGACAATTTCTGACGGTGGCGTAATGGTCATTGTGCGACAAAGTCGCGGCTTTCTGCGGGTCGTCGGCAAGTAGTTCAATGAATCCAGTGGCAAGACTTGCGACGACAGATTTGTGAAAAATAATTCGTCAGCTGCGGCAGATGAGTCGGTTGACGGCTCGCCTCGTTGGGACAAAAACTCAACTCTGTAGCGAGTAACCCATCCTTCGTTCGAACACGTTCTGCGGCTCCGGGGCTGGAGCCGACGAGGACTTTTTGTGTCCGAAAAGACAAGGAGGGCATCGACTTAAAAGGGTAGATGAGGGGCCATGATCAATAAACAAAACACCACCCGTTTCTCGCCTGGCGGCGCCGGCGGAGCTCCGCGCGCGATCGATCTCGGCAACGCGAACCCCGGCAATGCGAACAAGGCGGCCGCTGACACCACGCAAGATCAAATCCCGGCAATCTGGGAAACGGCGCGCGCCCTGCTGCGTCGCCGCCTTGGCGACGTGAAGTTCGACAGCTGGCTGTCTGGCCTCGAACTCGTCGCCGAAGTGAACGGCGAAATTCTTGTCTCCGCCGCGAGCGAGCATGAGCGTGCGCGCGTCGAGGCCGACTACGGCCACTTCATCCAGCAGGCGTGGGAACAGGCTGATCGCAACGGTCGCCGCGTGCGCATCGAAGCGCGCGAGCGCATCTCCAACGAAGTGATGGCGCTGGCGCGTGTCGACAATGCCGCTGCGGCCCAGCGCAACGAAGATGTGTTCGACGAAGAGACCGGCGAGTTCGGCCCGCCAGCGGGCGGCTCGGGTGGATCTGACGAAGAAGCGCCGACGCTCGAGAACTTCATGGTTGGCGATTCCAACCGCGTCGCGTTCGGCCTTGCGCGCCGTCTGGCGATGGGCGCGGGCGTCTCCGCCAATGTCGTGACGATTGTCGGCCCGCACGGCGTCGGCAAGTCGCACCTGCTGAAAGGCATCGAGGCCGCGCTTCGCTCGACCAGGGGCGAGGGCAGCGTCCTCTACATGAGCTCGGAAGATTTCACGGTCGCGTTCGTCGACGGCGTGAAGCGCAAGGACACCTCCGACCTGCGCACGCTGGTGCGCCGCGCCAAGGTTGTCCTGCTCGACGATTTCCAGTTCATCTGCTCCAAGCCGGGCACGCTGGTCGAGTTCTTCTCGCACCTGCGCGCCATCGTCGCGAATGGCGGCGTGGTTGTGCTGGCCGCTGATCAGACACCGGCCCTGATCGACCAGCTCGACGACCGGATGCGCGATGAGATCCATGGCGGCGTCATCGCCCAGATGGATCTGCCGGAACGCAATCTCCGCCGCGAGATCCTGCGCGCCCGTGTCGACAGCGTCGCCAAGGCTGCCGCCGCGATCGATACCGAGTTCGACCTGACCGAAGAGTGGATCGACCTTCTGGCCGATCGCCTGCCGGCTTCGGGCCGGGCGCTCTGCGGCGCTGTCCGCAACGTCTATTGCGGCACGGTGCTGGCCGGCAAACCGCTGGATCGTACGGCTGTCGAGAAATCGATCCAGCTGCAGATGGGCGGCGCTCCCTCGCGCGCGCCGCGCATCGATACGATCAAGGACGTGACGGCGAAAGCCTATGGCGTCACCAAGAACGAGCTGGAATCCGCCTGCCGGAAGCGCCAGTACGCCCTGCCGCGCCAGTATGCGATGTATCTCAGCCGTCAGCTGACCAAATGCTCCTACCCGCAGATCGGCCGGATGTTCGGGGATCGCGATCATACCACGGTGCTTTTCGCTTACCGGAAGATCGCCGCGATGGTTGCCTCGAACGAAGCCATGGCAGACGAGCTGCGCCAGCTTGAGCAGCGCATCATGGCCGATCCGCGCAATACGCGCTGATCGGGACGCGCCCGGGACCCCGAAAAAGGTTCCGGGACGTGCATCCGCGCTCCGCAGGCGCCTGCAAACTGGGGAGGGCCTGTTGATAGGGGGTCAGTTGGCCCTCAACAGGCCTTTTCGCGGCGCGGCAATCCGCTAATGTTCCGGCCCGCCCCTTACCGGCGGGCCGATCTTTTTCGGTGGACCGCAGGCGCCATCCGGGCGCCAACTGACAGGAACCGGGCGACATGAAACTGACCATCGACCGCAATGCCCTGATGCGGGCGCTGTCCCACGTTCAGGCCGTAGTCGAGCGGCGCAACACGATTCCGATCCTGTCCAACATCCTGATGGAAGCCGAAGGCGACCGCCTGCGTCTCACCGCCACCGATCTCGACATCGAGGCGACGGATGCGGCCGAGGCCAAGGTAAAAAAGGCGGGTTCCGTCACCGCGCCGGCCCAGACCTTCTTCGACGTCGTGCGGAAACTGCCGGAAGGCTCCGAGGTGGTCCTCGACCTGTCCGAAGGCCGCCTGTCGATTTCAGCGGGTCGCTCGAAATTCGGCCTGCCGACCCTGCCGGCGGCAGACTTCCAGACCATGGCCAAGGAAGCGGCCCCGGTGAAATTCGAGATGGAGGCCGCCGAGCTGCGCCGCCTGATCGACAAGACGCGCTTTGCGATCTCGACCGAGGAAACCCGCTACTATCTGAACGGTATCTACCTGCATCACGCCAAGGGCGCGAAAGGCAATGTCCTGCGCGCCGTGGCGACCGACGGCCACCGCCTCGCCCTGGCTGAAACCGAAGCGCCCAAGGGTTCGGACAAGCTGAAAGGCGTGATCGTACCGCGCAAGGCCGTGGCCGAGGTTCGCCGCCTGCTCGATGACGCGCCGGAAATCGTGACCGTCGAAGCCTCGGATTCAAAGATCGTTTTCCGGGTCGGCGAAGCTGTTCTGACGTCCAAGCTGATCGACGGGTCGTTCCCCGACTACCAGCGCGTCATTCCCAAGGACAACAACCGCATCCTCACCATCGACACCAAGCTGTTCAAGGCGGCTGTCGATCGCGTCGCAACGGTGTCGGCAGAGCGCTCGCGGTCCGTAAAACTGTCGATCTCGGCGGGCAAGCTGACGCTGGCGGTGACGCACTCGGAATCCGGCCATGGCGTCGAGGATGTTGAAGCGGACTACGATGCCGAGGCGATGGAGATCGGCTTCAACGCCAAATACCTGCTCGACGTCGCCGGCCAGATCGAAAGCGACGAGACGCGCATCGAATTCAACGACGCGGCCTCGCCCGCGCGCGTGCTGGATGCAAAAGACGAAGGCGCGCAATACGTCCTGATGCCGCTGCGAGTCTGATATGGCAGACTGCGGCCATGCGCCGGAAATGGCCTGAGCAGAGCTTCTACGTCTCGCTGGCGGACGACGACATCATTTGCCGCTGGCCGAATGGCGAGGAGCAGAGGGTTTCGGTCGCACGGCTGGCGTCTGTGCACGTCGAAACCAACGATAGCGGTCCGTCCGGCGGCGATGTCTGGTTCATCCTGCGCGATGTCGATGATGCGAAACTGTCCTTCCCTTTGGGCGCGTCGGGTGAGCAGCGGGTGCTGGAGCGGCTCGAACAGCTGCCGGGTTTCGAGATGAAGGGCATGAACTCTACGGTGCGTGCGCGTTTCCTGTGCTGGTCGGCGCGCCACGGGGAGGGGCGCGCGTGAACGACGACGCCCCCGAAATCCGCCGCCCGCATGTGCGCCTGACGCGGCTGGGACTGCGCAATTTCCGCAATTACGGGGGCCTCGATCTCAGGCTCGATGGCCGCCATGTCTGCCTCTACGGGGCCAATGGCTCGGGCAAGACCAACCTGCTGGAAGCGGTCTCCATGCTGTCTCCGGGGCGTGGCCTGCGCGGAACCGAATTTGCGGATCTTGTGCGCAGGACGCCCGAAGGCGCTGTGGCGGATGGCTGGGCGCTGTCGGCGGATGTGCGCGATGGCGATATTGACCGCAAGCTGTCGCTCTCGCTCGAACTGGATGAGCAGGGCAGGTCGAAACGCACCGCGCGCCTGGATGGCGTCGATACCGCACAGGGCGAACTGGCTGAGTTCATGCGGGTTATCTGGCTGACGCCGTCGATGGACCGTGTGTTTGCCGGGCCGGCAGGCGACCGGCGCAAATTCCTCGACCGGCAGGTGCTGGCCCATTTCCCCAGCCACGCGGGAGCGTCGGCCGGCTACGAGAAAGCGATGCGCCAGCGCAACTCGCTGCTCGAACAGGGCAGGGCTGATCCCGCCTGGCTGGACGCTATCGAGATGGGGATGGCGGGGGCGGGGGCGGCGGTGGCGATCCATCGGGTGGATGCGGTCAAGGTGATGCAGGAGGCGATCCTTGCCCGGCCCGAGGGGGCGTTTCCAAAGGCGCTGATCGATCTCGATGGCGAGTTCGAGCTGCACGCCGCCAACGGCATGGCGCTGACCGATATCGAGCAGGAAATCGTCACCCAGCTGCGCGAAAATCGTGGCCGTGACCGCGCTGCGGGACGCACGACAGAGGGCGTTCACCGGACAGATTTGCGCGTCATTCACGCGCCCAAGGGGCTGCCCGCGGAACAGTGTTCGACGGGTGAGCAGAAAGCCTTGTTAATTGGGCTCATTCTGGCTAATGCGCAGGCATTATTCGAGCGTGATTTTGCCCCCTCTCCCCTGCTACTATTGGACGAAGCCGCAGCCCATCTCGATTCGGATCGGCGCGCGGCATTGTATGACGAACTGACCGCGCTCGGCGGCCAGGCCTGGCTCACCGGAACGGACCGCTCCCTGTTCGACGCATTCGGCGACCGCACCCAGCGGTTCGAGGTTGCAGACGGGGTCGTTCGCGAAAACTGAGCGGCGCGAGAGCCGAGTTGAAGAAAGAGCAGCGCCAGTGCGCGCCGCAACGAGGAAGACGGAATGTCTGACGTGACCGAAACCAACGGCGAGCCCGAGAAAAACAACAAGAGCTATGACGCCGGATCGATCAAGGTGCTGCGCGGGCTCGATGCCGTGCGCAAGCGGCCGGGCATGTATATCGGCGACACCGATGACGGGTCGGGCCTCCACCACATGATCTATGAGGTCGTCGACAACGGGATCGACGAAGCGCTGGCCGGCCATGCCAACTTCGTGCGCCTGACCCTGTATCCCGACGGCTCGGCCGAAATCGAGGACAATGGCCGCGGCATCCCGGTCGACATCCACGACGAGGAGGGCGTTTCGGCCGCCGAGGTCGTCATGACCCAGCTGCACGCGGGCGGCAAGTTCGCCAACACCGAGGAAGAGGGCTCCTACAAGGTTTCAGGCGGCCTGCATGGCGTCGGCGTGTCGGTGGTGAACGCGCTGTCGGAGACGCTCGATCTCAAGATCTATCGTAATGGCAAGCAGCACGAGATGCGCTTCAGGCTGGGCGATGCCGAAGCGCCGCTGAAAATCACGGGCGAAGCGCCGAAAAAGGCCGATGGCACATTCGCAACCGGCACAACGGTTCGCTTCCTGCCAAGCCAGCAGACTTTCACCATGTTGGAATTCAAGCGCGAGACGCTGGAACATCGCCTGCGCGAACTCGCCTTCCTCAACTCCGGCGTGAAGATCGTCTTCCAGGATCTCCGCGGCGCCGAGCCGTGGGAAATCGTGATGCAGTACGAAGGCGGCGTCGAAGCCTTCGTGAAACACATCGATCGTCAGCGTGCGGCGGCGATCCCCAAGCCGATCTACACCAGGACCAAGAAGGACGGCGTCGTGGTCGAGGCCGCGCTGCAGTGGAATGACGGCTATTACGAAAACGTCCTCTGCTTCACCAACAACATCCCGCAGCGCGATGGCGGCACGCACCTTGCGGGCTTCCGTGGCGCGCTCACGCGCGTGATCAACAAGTACGCCAACGAGACGGGGCTGGCCAAAAAAGAGAAGGTCGACATCTCCGGAGACGATGCGCGCGAGGGCCTGACTTGCGTCCTCTCGGTGAAAGTACCGGACCCGAAATTCTCGTCGCAAACCAAGGACAAGCTGGTCTCGTCCGAAGTCCGCCCCATCGTCGAGACGCTGATGACAGAGGCGCTGAGCCAGTGGTTCGAAGAGAACCCGGTCCCCGCTAAGCAGGTCATGCAGAAGATTGTCGAAGCGGCCGCTGCACGTGAAGCCGCTCGCAAGGCGCGCGAACTCACGCGCCGCAAGACCGCGCTCGATATCACCTCGCTGCCCGGCAAGCTGGCCGACTGCCAGGAAAAGGATCCGGCAAAGTCCGAACTGTTCATCGTCGAGGGTGACTCAGCCGGTGGTTCCGCCAAGCAGGGCCGCAACCGCGAGAACCAGGCCGTGCTGCCGCTGCGTGGCAAGATCCTCAACGTCGAGCGGGCGCGCTTCGACAAGATGCTGGGCTCGGAACAGGTCGGCACGCTGATCACGGCGCTGGGCGCCGGCATCGGCCGCGACGACTTCAACATCGAGAAGATGCGCTATCACCGCATCATCATCATGACCGATGCCGACGTCGACGGCGCCCACATCCGCACGCTTCTGCTCACCTTCTTCTACCGCCAGATGCCGGAAGTGCTGGAGAAGGGCTATCTCTATATCGCACAGCCACCGCTCTATAAGGCTGAGCGCGGCAAGTCCGAGCGCTACCTCAAGGACGACGCTGAACTTGACGAGTACCTGATCGAGCAGGGCGTCGCCGGCCAGACGCTTGTTCTCGAGAGCGGCGAACAGATCGCCGGCGCTGACCTGCGGGCACGCGTAAAAGAGGCCGCTTCGTTCAAGAGCACGCTGTCGCGTCTCGTCATGCGGGCGCCGGGGCCGATTATAGAGCAGGCGGCGCTGGCCGGCGTCATGAAACCGGGCGCGGGCGCGGCTGAAGTTGATGTTGCTGCGCGACGCCTCAACCGAATTGCGGAAGAAGGCGAAGATAACTGGACAGGCGCCCACATTGACGGCGCCTTCCTGTTTCGACGCACCGTACGTGGCGTCGAGGAAAAAGCGGCGCTCGACCCGCAATTGCTGGCGACGCCGGATGCGCGGCGGCTGGCTGAACGCGCCGAGGCGATCGGCGCTCTCTATGATGGACGTTGTATCCTGCGGCACGAAAAGACGGGCGACGTGTCGGTTCACGGGCCGGAATCGCTGCTCGCGGCGGTGCTTGCGGCAGGCGAGCGCGGCATCAAGATCCAGCGCTACAAGGGCCTTGGCGAGATGAATCCCGAGCAATTGTGGGAAACGACGCTCGATCCCAACGCCCGCCTGCTGCTGCAGGTGAGGGTGGAACACGCCGACACCGCGGACGAGATGTTCACGAAGCTGATGGGTGACGTTGTGGAACCCCGGCGCGAGTTCATCCAGGAGAACGCTCTGGACGCGCAAGTCGACGCGTAGGCGTCGCGCGCTGACGCAGCGGGTGGATATTTATTTCAGGTTCCCGCACTGCACGGCCAATTGAGGCAAGATTGTTTCTCGCGGAGGCGGCCTGCCGTGGCTGTCACGCGACCGTCGCGCGCGCGGGATGGAATTTCTTGCCCCCAAGCACCTCACTGATGCAGAAATGCTGCACGGACATGCATGTTGGCAGAAAATCCTTCGTGTGGCCGGGGGGCTATTGACGGGTCCCGGTTTATGGCGGGAGTGTGTCAAATCCATTCTTAGTGTCCGGCGTAGGCATTCGTCGGACGGGGGGAGTGGGCCAAGGCGTTAGGCGCCATGTTGGTTTGGATTTCTGAAGGGGTCAAAAAGTGAAAACTACCGTCAAAGCGCACCTGCTGCGCTCCACACTGCTTGCCGCCCTTTCGGTGGCTTCAGGAGCTATCGGAAGTGCATACGCGCAACAAACGGTTCCCACGGCGACCGATGGTCCCGCAGCTGACGACAAGGGTGACGTTGTTGTCGTCACCGGTTCGCGTATCGCGCGCCAGGACTTCACCGCCGTCAGCCCGGTCACGACCGTTGGCGCAGAAGACGTCGAACTGACCGCCACGCTGTCGGTTGAACAGCTGCTCAACGAACTGCCCCAGATCATCCCGGGCAACACGATCACGTCGAACAACGCTGGCGGTGAAGACTTCGCTACCATCGACCTTCGCGGCCTCGGGCCGGCACGTACGCTGGTCCTCGTGGACGGCGAACGCGTTCCGGCTGCCTCGACGACGGGCGTCGTCGACTTGAACACCATCCCGGCTGGCCTGATCGAGCGTATCGAAGTCGTGACCGGCGGCGCATCGGCCGTGTACGGTTCGGACGCCATCGCGGGCGTCGTCAACTTCATCCTCAAGCAGGACTACGAAGGCGCGGAAATCCGCTCCACCGTCAGCTCGAGCGAAGATGGCCTCGGCAAGGAACTCAACGTCGACTTCCTGGTCGGCGGCAACTTCGACAACGGCAAGGGTAACCTTGCGACGTACGGTTCGTACTATACGCGCGAAGGTGTCTTCCAGTCCGAATTCGACTACTCGCGTGTCTCGCAAGCGCTCGTCTATGGTTATGACTACGCCACGTCGAGCTACACCGGCGTGATCGCAGCTGACTCGCTCGAAGAATACAAAGCGGCGCGCGCCGAACTCATCGCGCGTGGCACGCCCGGCTCGACCATCGCGGGAACGTTCTCGGGTGGTGGTTCGGCAACGCCGCCGTGGGGCAGCATCTCGAACAACGCGGGCAACCCCTTCCAGAACCTGGCGGCGCTGCTGCCGGGTCAGTTCGCTGCGGCCAACACCGATTGCGACACGACGACGGCTGGTGTTGCGGTCAACGGCGGTGCCCTGTCGTTCAACGACAGCGGCGCCCTGACGCCGTCCTTCACGGGTCGCGGTTGCGCGGTTCCTATCCGCGCCAACGGCTCGTCGCGCTATAACTTCGCGCCGGACAACTACCTGCAGATCCCCGGCGAACGTTGGGGCCTCCAGACGTTCGGTCACTACGACATCTCCGACAGCGTCGACCTGAAACTCATGCTGTCGTACGTCAACAGCGCGGCGACCGTTCAGCTCGCGCCGACGCCGATCACGGGCCTTTCGATCCCGGTCAGCTCCCCGGTCATCGCTGGCGCGGACGGTATCGTAGGCACGCTTGACGACCCGCACCCCGACCTGTCGGCTGCGCTGAACTCGCGTCCGACGCCGGGCTCGAACTTCACCTACGCCTGGCGCTCGGTTCCGCTCGGTGGCCGCGTCGGTGATTTCAACAACCACAGCCTCACCACCCGTGCGAGCCTGCACGGCGATCTGGCCCCGGGTTGGGAATGGAACTTTACCGCTGGCTATGGCCGCGTTGGCTTCGACGCGACCCTGAAGAACAACGTCAACTCCGTCGCGCTTCTGCAGGGTCTCACCGGATGCAACAACATCCCGGTCAGCGCCCGTCTCACGAACTGCGTCAACGTCGACATCTTCGGGCCGAACGCACTGACGGCCCCGATGGCCAACTTCATCAAAACGGACGTCACGACGACTTCGACCTTCGAACAAAGCGCCTTCTCCGGCTTTGTTCGTGGTGACCTGTTCCAGCTCCCGGCCGGTCCGGTCGCCGCCGTGTTCGGCGTCGAGTATCGCGAAGACAACGGCACCCTGCACGTCGATGACGCGCAGCGTCGCGGCGAGATCGCGGGCTTCAACGCCCAGCAGTCGGTCAAAGGCGCCATCGACGTGGCAGAGGCCTACACTGAGGTCAGCGTTCCGATCCTCAGCAAGATGCCTCTCGCTTACGACCTGACCCTCGAAGCCGGCTATCGTACGTCGGACTACTCGACCGTCGGCAGCGTCGCCAGCTACAAGTACGGCGGCAACTACGCTCCGTTCCAGTGGCTGAACTTCCGGTCTGTGTTCAACAAGGCCGTTCGCGCGCCTTCGCTGATCGAGATCAACCAGGCGGGCGACCAAGGCTTCCCGGCCTACGTCGAACCGTGCCGCTCGGGCGCTGCGCCCGCGCTCTCCGCGCTCCGCGCATTCTGCATCACGCAGGGCGTGCCGGCCTCCGCTTACGTTGGAACGTTCGCTGCTGCGAACGCTCAGGTTCAGGCCTTCTCGTTCGGTAACCCGAACCTGCAGCCGGAAGAAGCAGAGACCATCACTGCCGGTATGGTGTTCCAGCCTGACTTCCTGCCGATCGGCGACCTCAACCTGTCGGTCGACTGGTATGACATCACCCTGCAACACGCGATCGTCTCGCGTGGCGCGCAAACGATCCTGAACTCGTGCTATGGCCCCGCTCTCGGTTCGACGCCTCAGTCGGCTTCGGACTGCGCCCAGATCGTTCGCGATCCGGCAACGGGCCAGATCACGTCCGTCAACACCAGCCTGGTCAACGGTCTTGCTGACCTCGAGACCAAAGGTGTCGACATCCAGGGCGACTTCACCTTCGATCTGGACGAACTGTTCGCGACCATGCCAGGCCGCCTGAATATCAACATCCTGGCGTCGATCATCGACAGCTACGACAGCTTCGGCACCGAGATTTCCGGCACGACGGAAGCCGGTATCGGTGGCGCTGTTCCGGACTGGAAAACGGTCACGACCGTGCGCTACGACATCGGTGACTGGCTGTTCCAGGTTCGTCACTCGTACGTTCCTGGCCTGAAACAGGACTACCCGGGCGGCACGTTCGGCGGTCTCAACGTTCCGGATACTCCCGAAGCGTCGAACCTCGATCTGTCGGTTCGTTGGAATGTTTCGGACGCATGGCAGCTCACCGCCGTCGTCAAGAACGCTCTCGGCGATCTGCCGCCGCAAACCCTGACGGGTACCTTCGACCAAGCGAACACGGACGCTGCTCTCTACGCTCCGTTCATCCTCGGCCGCAGCTACTCGATCTCGGCGCGGATGCGCTTCTAGGCCTTACGACCAAGTCGAAACAGGAAAGGCAGTGGACATCGTCCACTGCCTTTTTTGTTTGCCCCACGCCTGGCTTAAGAGGGCGCGGCTTCCGTACGCGCATCTTCCGGACTCATCGCGTTTCGTTTGACTGCCGCCGCGAAGACGCGATCCGGCGACAGCCAGAATGCGGCATGCGCATCTGAGCTCGTGTGTCCGCGAGATTTCCGGCTTTATCGCAAGCTGGCGCCTACCAGATCGGGTCGCCGTTGGCGTCGACGAACCCGTCCGCTTCCAGCATCGCTCTCAGCGGCTCAAACTGCTTGGCGTACCGGCGCCATTTTCCAACGCCTTGCCGATTGATCGGCTGGCGAACCTGCGATGCGCTGGCAGTCGATACGCCGCCTTCAGCGTCTTCGGGTGACAGGCACGCCTCCTCGAACGGCAGTCCGGCGCGCGCGATCAGCTTCCTGATTTCGCGATCCGGATTTTCGGTGAGATCTTCCAGCGTGATTTCGATCAGGTCCTGTCCGAGCACCAGCCGCCAGTGATCCATCAGCCTGCGATACTGGCGATAGTTCTCGGCCAGGTCTTCAAACGTGTAGGACCAGTGATAGCCGCCCTCGCCGAACATGAGCCGGAAGGTCCCGAACAGGCTGTCCATCGGGGCGCGGCGAACGTGAACCAGAACCGCGTCAGGGAAGGCGAGCTTCAACATGCCTGCCAGTTCGTAGTTCTGAGGCGTCTTTTCGGTGAAGTATTCTGCGTCACCGGCAAGGTAGGCGATGTTCTCGGAATAGACGCGCGCCACCAGGCTCCAGTCGACGGACGGGGTCTTGAGAATTTCGTCTGCCGTCATCTGGGTGGCATGACGAACGTTCAGGCTTTGGCGCACGGCCCGGGCGAAAGCTGGCGTCTCTCCAAGAGCCGTGACACGGCTGTGGGAAGCAAAGATGCGCTCGGTGATCGTGGTGCCTGACCGGGGCAATCCAAAAATGAAGATCGGCTTCGGGCCTGCGGCAACAGGCTGCCTTCGCGCCGTCGCCATGACGTCCGCCGTGTAGGTCATTATCAGGGCCTCGTTGCGCAGCTTCTTTTCCACGAGATCGTGCTGGAAAACATGGCTCGCGAGCTCAGCGCCGCGTTCCAGCGCCGGCCACGCAGCCTCCGGCTGTCCGAGGTCGTCGAGTTCCTTGAACAGCGCGTGGTTGAGGCGCGCTGCCGCCTCGCCCTCGTTCGGCGTTGTCGCAATGGCCGCGCGGATGGCGGCGACGTGGTTGTTCTCGGCCGTCCACTTTTTCATGGATGCGAGCGAGGCATAGGTCAGCGTCTCGGCGGGGTTGATTGCAAGCACGCGATCGTAAATCTGGATTGCTTCGTCCTGACGGCCGAAATAACGCAGGACGGTCGCGAGGTTGTATTGCGCGATCGCGCTGTTCGGTGCGCCGGCCGCAGCGGCTTCCGAATGCACCAGCGCCTCATCGTACAGGCCGATCTGCGCCAGCGTTGCGCCGAGCAGGTTCTGTCCTTGCGGCGTCAGAGTGTAGCGGGCAGCGGTATACCGCGCCATGGCAGCAGCCTCCGCCCAACGCCCAACTCGTGAAAGCGCGCCCGCGCGGTCAGCATAGAGGGTGGGGGCCAGGGGATGGTCATCGCCCAGGTTGGTGATGGCCTTGGCGATCGCCTTCTCGACATCGCCGCTGCCCAGAGCCGACAGTCCCGTCACGAGCAGAAGCCAGGCCTCGGGGTTCTTTGGATCCAGCCGCGTTGCAATCTCGGCGCAGCGCGTGGCATCGGCGAACCGCCCCGCCATGCGATGGGCGGTCGATTCCTCGATCAGGGCGGTAACTTCGCGGGCGGTCACGAGGCAGGGTTCATCCTGAAGCAGGCGGCATCGAAATCCATGCCGGCATGTTGGCGTAGCCTGCGTCTTTGCACAGTTGCACTCCGCCCCGTCAAGCTATCGGCCGGCGATCGGATTGCCCTCATTTGCGATGGGGCAATCTTGCGCAGGCGGCCGTTAGGCATAAGGGCAGGTTCCAGGTGCGAAGGCGCCCTTGGCGATTGCATCGCGCTAGCCAGCGAGGCATAAAAAGGCACAAGTTTGCGCTGCTTCGGGGTCCTGCGGACGGTGCATTCCAGCTCAGCTAAGGAGTTGTCGGTGACGCGTATTGCGAAAACCCTTGCCGTTATTCTTGCGGCTTTCTCGATGTTGGGGGGGACGGCCTTCGCCACGCCCTCGCTCGATGACTACACCCAGCCCAACACGTTCCGGGGCGCCGCCATCTCGCCCGATGGCAACAAGATCGCCGGTGTGCGGCACGAGAACGGCGCCGACCTTCTGATCGTGCTCGATTGGGTCACCAAGAAGACCAAGGCGATCCAGTTCGTGAAAACGGACAAGGAACAGTGGATCGACTGGGCCGAGTTCAAGGGCAATGATCGCATCATTTTCTCGACGCGCGCCAAGATCCACGTCGTGGACGGTTCATCCTCCGCCGATCGCGCGCGCCGCAAGTCGGACGATGGTTTCACCTGGGTTGCCCGCATCTATTCGACATCGGTTGATGGTGGGGCGCTGGTCTCGCTCTACGAACCGACCGGCGACGTGCCGCGCCGCGTGCAGGCCCGCCTGATCGACGTGCTGCCGAACGATGATGCCAACGTCCTGCTCGCCGCGCCCCAGCATCCAGGGCACCAAGATGCTCAAGGTCAACGTCGCGACCGGCAAGTCGGTCGAGGTTGATCGCGGCGACACCAACACTGGCAACTTCGTGCTCGACGACACGGGCAGGGCGGTCCTGCGCCAGGACGTTCTCGCGCAGCGGTCGCGGCTTCGCGTGGAAGCGTCGCGCTCCCGGCTCCAATGAGTGGAAGGAAGTCGTGCGCTTCATGGGATCGGAAAGCGCCAACAGCGGTCCGACCTTCCAGGGCGAAGGCCCGGCGATCGGCGCGGGCAAGGTGTTCGTACTGGCCCGGCCAGAAGGCAAGGACACGTCGGGTCTCTACATTTACAACACGGCGACCGGTTCCTACGACGAGGAAGTGCTGAGCGTTCCCGGCTTCGACGCCTCGAGCCCGTATCTCGACACCGACCGCAACGTCGTGCTCGCAGCCTGCTACTGGGGCGAGGCGTGGACCTGCGCGCCGAAGGACGAGGTCTTCGCCAAGAACTGGCCCGCGCTGCTCAAGGCTTTTCCGGATAGCAACGTCCGTCTGGTCGGCCGCTCGCGCGACAATGGCCGCTGGTTCATCAACGTGTCCGGTCCGCAGGATCTTGGCTCGTTCTATCTGTACGACCTGAAGACGCATGCCGTGGACTATGTCGGCGGCTCGCGTCCGAACCTGTTGCCTGCAGACATGCCGAGCGAGCAGGTGGTGCATTACACCTCCCGCGATGGCACGGCGCTCTGGGGGTATCTCTGGACGCCGCCGGGCGTTGCCAAGGACGCAAAGAACCTGCCGCTGATCGTGCTGCCGCATGGCGGACCGGAAGGGCGTGACGTCTTTGGCTCCGATCCTTTTGCGATGTGGTGGGCGGCCAATGGCTATGCCGTGTTCCAGCCCAACTTCCGCGGCGGTGGCGGCTTTGGTCGCGCCTTTGTTGAAGCAGGCCACCGCCAGTGGGGTCAACGCATGCAGGACGACGTGATGGATGGCGCGAAGGCGCTGATCGCGTCAGGCCAGGCTGACGCGAACCGCATGTGCATGGCCGGCTGGTCGTATGGCGGCTACGCCACGATGATCGGTTCGGTGCTGAACCAGGACATGTTCAAGTGCTTCTTCGCCGGCGCCGGCGTGTCCGATCAGCTCGAAATGCTGCGCTGGACGCGTGAAGGCGGCAATGATGGCGACGTGATCGATGGCGGTGGCGGTGGCCGCCAGGGCATCGCTTACAAATACTGGTCGCAGGCGCAGGGCGATGAAGGCGCTGACGCTGCGATGCTGAAGCAAGTACTCGGCGAACCGGCGTGCGGCGGAAATCAAGAAGCCGCTGCTGCTGATCCATGGCGACGAGGACGAGACCGTGCCGACCGAACAGTCGGAGATGCTCGAGGCTTCGATGCGCAAGGCCGGCAACAACAATGTCAGCCTGATCCTGCTCAAGGATGAAGGCCACCAATGGGCGCCGATGACGGTGACGAACCGCCAGATCGTGCTCGGCGAGAGCCTGAAATTCTTCAAGCAGAATCTCGGGCCGGGCGTCGGCGCCGAGTAACGACAGGACACGTGGACGCTGGCCATCAGGCTGGCGTCCGCACCTGTCTCACTTGCTGAAGTCTCACTCGCCGATCGAGTGCAGCACGCCGCCGCGTTCGTGCAGCCAGTTGCGCGCCTCACGCCAGTCGGGATAGCAGCGCTCGACCTGTTTCCAGAACCGGTCGGAGTGGTTCATCTCCTTGATGTGCGCGACCTCGTGCGCGGCGACATAGTCGAGCGCGAAGGGCGGGGCGCAGACCAGCCGCCAGGAGAAGTTGAGCCGCCCCTCGGACGAGCAGGAGCCCCAGCGCGAGCGGGTGTCCTTGATCGAGATCGAGCGCGGTTTGACCTTCAGCGTTTCGGCATGAACAGCGACGCGTTCGGCGAAATCCACCCGGGCGGCGGCGCGCAGGAAGGCTCGCGTTTTATCTGCAAAAACTTCGCGTGATCCGGGAATTAAAAGCACAGGCGTGGGTCCGAGCGTCCGATCAATCTTGACGGTACGGCCGGTCTCGGCATGGCGCAGCCGGTGGATCACCCCGCGCAACGGGATGTAGGCGCCCGGCTTGAACACTACCGCCCGTGGTAGTGCGTCCAGCCGCTCGGCAATCCAGTCCACCCGTTCCGTCGCAAAGCCGATCGCATCGAGCGCGTAGCGGGGCGAAGGGGCGGTGGCGATGGCTTCTCTTGCCGTAGGGTCAATGCGGACGGAAACGCGCCGCGCGCGCTTGTCGATGTGCACGCGCACAGGCACGGAAGTACCTGATTTTGCTAGCAAAAACACCCGGTGATGCGATTCCGCGATGACCATGCTAAGGCGTAGCCTTCCGCGACCGCAGACGCAACACGACCCAACTGCAGGGGGATTCCCGTATGAAGATGAAGCTCGCTTTTGCCAGCGTCCTGGTGCTGTCCGGCTGCGGACCCAGCCGCGAGGCGATGCAGGCCCTGCAGGACATGCAGATCCTGGAAAACAACGACCAGGCCAGCATCTCCTACAAGAGCGTGTCGGGCTGGGGGAATGACCTGACGCTGAACGATGTCGAGGTCCGCGCGCCGGCCGAAATGATGGCGGCGATGACCGATGGCAGTGGCGACAATGATGACGCGACGCCTGCCGTGCCGCCGGGCGCGAAGCCCGCGACCGTCGCCCGCGCCAAGTCGATGTCGCTGAAGGGTCTCACCATCAAGGATGGCAAGCCGCTTGCGCGCGATATCCTGCTCAACGACATCACGCCGACGGTCCCGATGGACGGCGCGACCATGTCGCTGAAGTCGCTCGGCTTCGAGGGCATGAACGAAGTCACGGGCCGCTATATTGCGGGCGCCTTCACCAAGGATGGTCCGGGCGATGCCCCGCCGCTTGAACAGTGGGGCTTCAAGAAGGCCGGTCTCGGCGGACTGACCTTCACCTCGGCGATCCCGCAGGACGAAGCCGAGCCGGGCAACATCAATATCGCCCTGGGTGAACTGTCGGTCTCGAACCTCGACAACACCAAGATCGGTCTCTTCCGCTTTGACGGCCTCAAGGGCGATCTCAACATTCCCGGCGACCTGTCGGTTGCGGGCACGTTCGACTTCGGCAAGCTGGATATCTCCGGCATCCGCACCAAGATTTTCTCGGACGCGTTCATGGCCGGCTTTCAGCCACTGCTGAATCCGGGCGAGCCCGCCGACTATTCCGCCCTGTACAAGGACTACACCAGCCCGCTCGAAAGCGGCATAGACGGCCTCGACTGGTCCGGCCTCGCGGCGAACTTCTCGGGCCTGAAGTTCGACGTCGCGCCGACGCGCGCGATCATCAAGCGCAATGCCGACGATGTCGTCATCGCCTCCGACACGCCGCGCACCACGCTGAAATTCACGGCGGATTCCTCGGGCGGCACGCTCGGCGCCATGGGGCTGATGGTGCTCGCGATGGGCGGTTACACCTCGAACGTCGTCGAGATGTACACCGAAGGCCACGCCACGTTCGACCCCGTCAAGGACATCACGCGCTGGGATGGCCTCAATCTCGGCGTGACTGACGCCTTCGACGTGAAAGTGTCGGGCGGCATCGTCGGCCTCAAGCAGGCCCTGCCGAGCCTGATGGCCGGACTGATGGAGGCTGCGGCATCGGCCGAAAGCGGCATGGGCGATCACGAAATGGTCACCGATGACGAGGTACGCCGACAGCGACGAAGACGCGATGATGCAGATGCAGACGACGCGGACGAGCATGCAGGGCATGAGGGGCATGAAGATCATGCCGATCATGACGCGCACGCCGATCACGAAGATCATGCGGACCACGACCAGCATCACGACATGCCGATGAAGAAGCCCGACAACGGCGCGGCGATGATGAAGCTGATGATGGGCGTGCTGCCGTTGCAGCTCACCGATCTCGACGTGTCGATCACCGACCAGAAGCTGATCAACCTGATCGTCGAGCCGCAGGCGCTCTCGTCGGGCCAGACCGTCGAGGCCTATCGCCAGCAGCTGGTGGACATGGTCACGGCAAGCTCGGCCTTCCTCACCGATGCAGGCGTCGATCCGGCGATCTCGACGGAGCTGACGACGGCGGTGTCGGGCTTCCTCGCGGGTCCGGGCACGTTCCATATCGTGCTGAAGCCCAAGGCGCCGCTTGGCGTCATGTCGGCGATGATGACGCCGATGACGAAGGAAAATCTCGGCTTCTCGGCGACGTTCACGGCGGCGACGCCGCCCGCGCCGGCGGTGAACTGAGCAGCGATCTCCGCGGGATCAGTCCAGCGCCGAGAGGCAGCTGGCGATCTCTGCGGGGGATTCGCCTTCCATGAAGAAGGTCTGCAGCTTCCAGTCCTTGTCCATCAGGTAGAGGATGGACGAATGGCTCACCAGATAGCCCGACGCGCCGGCGTTTTCGTCACGGCCGTACTGCGTGCGGAAGGCGTCGGTGATGGCGGTGAGCTGTTGCGGCGTGCCGGTGAGACCGATGATGTCCTTCGGGAAGCCGTTGCTGGCGATGTACTGGGTGAGTTTCTCGGGCGTGTCGCGCTCGGGGTCGACCGAGACGAACAGCGTCACGGGGCGCTTGTCGGCTGGAACCGACTCCATCGCCTTGCCGAGGTTGAACAGCGTCACCGGGCAAACGTCAGGGCAGTAGGTATAGCCGAAGAAGACAAGCGCCTTGCGGCCCTTGAAGTCGGCCTCGGTCATCGCCTTGCCGTCAGATGCGGTCAGCTGGAACGGTCCGCCAATGGCTTCGGACGAGCGCTTGAAACAGTTCGGATTGGCGCCGGCGGCTGCCTGCGGTCCGGTGGAGGTCGCGGGCGAACACGCTGCAAGCGCGAAGGCAAAGGCGAGGGCGGGTATTTTGTTGCGCATGCGCGGATATGTGCATGAGCCCCCCTCAAAGCCAATCGCGTCCTGATGACATTTGGGCGCCAATGCGCGAGCAAGAGTGATGGCTGATCACACCGCCACTCACACCGCTGCTGGGCCCCGTACGGTCAACCTGCCGGCGACCACAAGTCTCGATCCCGCGCGCGTCGAGGCGTTGCGCAGTGTCGGAGCCGCATTCGGCCGCACGCGCCTGCGCACGCTGGTCTCACTGCGCTGGATGGCGATCGCAGGGCAGGCCGTCGCGGTGCTGTTCGTGCACTACGTGCTCGGCTTCGAGTTGCCGCTGGCGGCGTGTCTGGCGGCGGTTGGCGCGTCGGCCTGGCTCAACGTGGCGCTGATGGCGGTGTTCCCCGCGCAGCACCTGTCCTCGCCCGCAGAGACGGCCGGACAGCTGGCGTTCGATACGGTGCAGGTGTCGGTGCTGATCGGACTTACGGGCGGCCTGCAGAACCCATTCCTCCTGATGATCCTGGCGCCGGTGACGGTGGGCGCCTCGCGCCTGTTGCCGGTCTATGCCGGGATGCTGGCCGTGATCGCGCTGATCTGCTGCGGCGGCATGTGGCTGTGGGGGCTCGACCTGCCATGGCGGCAGGATCAGGTGCTGGCAATCCCGCCGCTCTACCAGCTAGGGCAGCTTGCAGCAGTGGCCATCGGACTGATCTTCTTCACCGTGTCAGCATGGCGTACCGGACGCGACGAGGCGCGGCTGGTGTCGGCGCTGGACGCCGTGCAGGCCGTGCTGGCCCGCGAACAGCAACTTTCAGCGCTGGGCGCACTCGCGGCGGCAACGGCGCACGAGTTGGGCACGCCGCTGGCCACAATCCATCTTGCCGCCCGCGAACTTGGCCGCAGCGTGAAGCCGGGGCATCCTGCACGCGAGGACGTCGAACTCATCATCGACCAGGCCGAGCGCTGCCGCACGATCCTGAAGCAGATTTCGCAGCGCCGCCACATGACGGATGCGGCGATGGCGCGCGCGACCTTGCCGGGCCTGATCGAGGAGGCCGCCGAACCGCACCGCGCGGGCGGCATCCATATTCAGTGCTCGTCTTCGCCGCTCGCGGGCGGCAGTGGCGAAGAGCGCGCGCCGGACGTGTTGCGCAAGCCGGAGATCATCCACGCGCTCGGCGCCTTCATCGAGAACGCGGCGAGCTTTGCGGCGCGCGAGGTGTCGGTGAACGCGCGCTGGTCGGCCGAAGAGGTCCGAATCTACATCACGGACGATGGGCCGGGCTTTGCCCCGTCCGTGCTCGCCAAGCTGGGCGAGCCCTATTTCTCGGAACGGCGGATCGAGCAGCGGGGCGGGGGCATGGGCCTCGGCTTCTTCATCGCCTGCACCCTGCTGGAGCGGAGTGGCGCGCGGGTCACCCCTTATAACCGTCAGTTCCCAGCAAAAGGGGCCGTTGTGCGCATTGCATGGCCGCGCAAGGCGATTGAAGCCCCGGAAGGCTGGATTGAGGGGTAGACGGCTTATCGAGTGATTTGACCTTCTTGGGTGGACAGGCGGCAAACCTGTGGCTTAAGGACGCGCTGCCGTTTATAAACCCAGCTGTCCGACAGCTTCTGCGGGAGAATAATGGGTGGAAGAACCTGTTGAACCAGACCCACGGGTCGCCGCTCTCGAGGATCGCACGCTGCTGGTCCTGGATGACGACGCGCCTTTCCGGGCGCGACTTGCACGGGCGCTGACCCAGCGCGGCTTTGACGTTACCGCCATCGGCGGCGTCGCCGAGGCGCGCGAGCACCTGAAGAAACAGGCCCCGGCGTTTGCCGTGGTCGATCTCCGCCTCGAAGACGGGTCGGGCCTCGATGTGGTGGAAGCGCTGCACCGGGTTCGCGAAGACACGCATGCCGTCATCCTCACGGGCTATGGGGCCATTTCGACGGCCGTCGCCGCCGTGAAGGCCGGCGCGATCGATTACCTGCCCAAGCCCGCCGATATTGATGATGTGGTGAACGCGCTGCTGACTGGCCGCTCGGACCGTCCGGAACCGCCGGAAAACCCCATGTCGGCAGACCGGGTGCGGTGGGAACACATCCAGCGCGTCTACGAGCTCTGCAACCACAACGTCTCGGAAACGGCGCGGCGGCTCAACATGCACCGCCGCACGCTGCAGCGCATTCTGGCCAAACGGGCGCCGCGATAGCAGTGCGTTTAAGCCTTGGGTCTAAATTCGTCCGTATTCAGCACTAGTCTGGCCTCAGCACCCGTCAGACTGCGGACCGGAGAACCGACACATGGCGCGACCGTTGGTTTTGACTGCACTGCTGCTGGCGGCGACGACTGCCATGTCTGCGCCGGCAGCGTTCGCGCAGTCGAAGGCCGTTGGCCGCTACAATGACTGGCGCGTCTATACCGAGGGCGAGGGGCGCTCGTTGATCTGCTTCGCCACCGTGGAGGCGTCCGACATGGCGCCCAAATCGGTCGATCACGGCGAGGTGGTGTTCTACGTTACGGCGTGGAAATCCGGCGCGGCGGTGAACCAGCCGAGCCTGCGCGTTGGCTATGCGCTGCGCACCGACATCGCGCCGGTCGCCATCATCGGGCGTGATCGTTTCACCATGTACGCGTCGGGAACGGAAGCTTTCGTCAAGGACGACCGCGACAGGGAACTCGTGGAAGGGCTGAAGCACGGATCGGAACTGCGCGTTGAGGCGGCATCCGTGAAAGACGCCCGCACAGCCTATCACTTCTCGCTCAAGGGCTCGAAGGACGCGATCGAAAAGGCCCGCGCGCTCTGCAAATAGACGCTTGGCAAGGATAGGGCTCGGGGCGGATTTTCGCCTCCGCAGCGCCGGGTATCGCGTGATTTGCCGGATTGAGGTATGAGGCCCGCAAATGTCCGTGGAACTCGATCTTTCGCGCAAACCCGCTTTGGCGGCCGCCTCCAATCTCGCCGGCCAGAACCTGGCAGGATTGGGCCGGGAAAAGCTGCGCCAGGCCCTGATAGGGGCGGGCGTGGAGGAAAAGAAGGCCCGGATGCGGGCGAGCCAGCTCTGGCGCTGGATTTACCATTACGGTGTCACCGACTTCGCGAAGATGACCGACGTGGCGAAGGAACTTCGCGCCCTGC
This sequence comes from uncultured Alphaproteobacteria bacterium, assembly GCA_963784415.1. Classification (GTDB taxonomy): domain Bacteria; phylum Pseudomonadota; class Alphaproteobacteria; order Caulobacterales; family Hyphomonadaceae; genus UBA7672. The sequence goes on along the minus strand of CAWARK010000011.1, from coordinate 149,075 downwards.
TCGGCGAGAAGTTCGTGCTCGAGCGTCCGGCGATTGCGACGGCGCAGGTCTCGGTCGACGGCACCCGCAAATGGCTGGTCGGCTATGGTCCGAACGTAGAGGCCGAGTGCGTCTACATTCCCGATGTCGGCAAGGCCGGGGCGCTGTGCGTCTCAAGCCAGGTCGGTTGCACGCTCACCTGCTCATTCTGTCATACCGGCACGCAGAAGCTGGTGCGCAACCTCACCGCGGCCGAGATCGTCAACCAGGTAATGGTCGCGCGCGACGCGCTGGACGAATGGCCGACAGCTGAAAAGCCGCTCAATCTCGGCGACCGCCTTTTGACCAACATCGTCTTCATGGGCATGGGCGAGCCGCTCTACAATCTCGACAACGTGGTCGAGGCCCTCGAGACGATCGGCGATGGCGACGGCATCTCGATCTCGAAGCGCCGCATCACGGTCTCGACGGCTGGCGTCGCGCCGAAGATCCGCGAGCTGGGCGAGCGCACGGGCGCGATGCTGGCGATCTCACTGCACGCGACCAATGACGATCTGCGCAACGAGCTCGTGCCGATCAACAAGAAGTACAATCTGAAAGAGCTGTTCGACGCGATACGGTCTTACCCGGACCTGTCGAACTCCAGGCGCGTGACGTTCGAGTACGTGATGCTGAAGGGCGTCAACGACACGCTGGCCGAGGCGCGCGATCTGGTGCGGCTGATGAAACATGTACCGGCGAAGATCAACCTGATCCCATTCAACCCGTGGCCGGGCACGAAGTACGAATGCTCCGACTGGGAGACCATCGAGGCCTTCGCTGAAGTTCTGAACCGCGCAGGTTATGCCTCGCCGATCCGTACGCCGCGCGGCCGCGATATCCTCGCCGCCTGCGGACAGTTGCGCTCGGAGTCGGTGAAGGAGAAGGCGAGCGTCCGCCTGAACGCGCGCTTGGCCGAGAAGGAAGCCAGCGAAGCCGTGACCGAGGGCTGAGCGTTAGCCGCCGATCGCCGCGTCCGTCCATTGCAGGCCGAAAGCTGCTCCCATCCGGTTCATCGGGTAGGTCGTCATGTCGTTGATGTCCTGTCCGGCCGCCTGTCCCTCACAGACGAAGTTCGGTTTGGTGCTGGACTGTTGCCACGACCAGCCAAGGCCTGCGGCGAGCAGTCCGCCGCCGCGCGCAACGAAGCGCTGGATCGCGTCGATTTCTGCCTTGTCAAAATCGCCCCACGCATTGCCGATGACGAGGACGTTGGCGTCCTTCAGGCTGGCGTCATCGATGACGCCGGGGATTTCGCCGACCGTATAGCCCCATTCCGCGAGATCATCCGGAAGCGCCCATTTTGATTTGCGCGTCGGCAGCCATTCGCAATGGCCGCTGGCGATCGCGACCGAGGCGCTTCCCCATGGACCCGCAAGCCACTGCAAGGCGCGCCACAGGAAGCCCTTGTTGCGATCCGACTTTCCGTTCGTTCCGATATTGGACCCGCTCAACACGCCTTCGTGTGCCACCGCGATGATGCGTCCGGCCTGATACTCCCGCGCCACCGCGAACTGCCGATCGCCCTCCTGCATCAACGAGACCCAGTCGGCGGGATTGATCGTGCTGAGTTCGCCGGGAATACTGTCGAGATCCAGAACATCATTCAGCGCTGTCTCGCCCATCATGCCGAGATATTCACGTTGCAGTTGATCGAGCGCGGACTGCGTTTCCTCGCTGCGCGCCCGCGCCTCGGAGGCATTGCGCTCGGACTGAATGCCGAACCACACCGCCGTCGCCGCAAGCGCCGCGAACACGACGCTGACGCCCACAAGCCCGCCGACCAGCAGGCGCTGTCGTTGTTCGGTCCGGCGGCGATCGCGCTGCCACAGCTCGTCGAAATCGACGCCCAGCAGTCCTGCTGCCAGCCGCGCGCACACGCGCGCCTGTCCTTCCTTGCGAACATCCAGCCCCATCGGCTCGATCGGCAGCGCGTGGGGATCGTCGGGATCGCCGGCGGCGCGCAGGGCAGGTGGGAAGCATTCGGTTTCCGGATCACCGGAGTTCGGCACGCCGTCGATGATGACGGCGAACACCTTGTTTGAGCGCCCCGTGCGCCGGTAATGCTGGATCTCGGCATTGACCCATTTTGATTGCGCCGACCGCGGCGAGCAGATGACGATCAGCGCCTCGGCACAATCCAGCGCATTGCGGACGATCTCGGCAATGTTGGCTGCCGCCGCCATGTCTTCATCATCGCGGAAGAACCGCCCAAGCTTCCGGTCCCGGCTGCGGTGCAGCATCGCGTCGGCAGGAAGGCGGTAGGTCTCGAGCCAGGTATGGATCCGCCGTCCCCAGACCTTGTCCTGCTGGGAATAGCTGATGAACGCGCGATAATATCCGAACGCTTCTTCCACCGGTTTCCCCGCCGCCTCCGGACACCTTACACAAAGGCGCCGGGCCGAACAGCGCGGGCCCCCATCTACCCTCTGGCCATCTACCCTCTGGTAAGTCGCGACGCAGGCGGCTAACCCTCGCGCAAAGACAACAGGGGCGGAAGATGACAGCCACCACGACACGTGCGCCAGCCGCGCGGGTCCTTACCGCGAGCCTCGTCGGCACGGCCGTCGAATTCTACGATTTCTATATTTACGCAACGGCGGCGGCCCTGGTGTTTCCGGCGCTGTTCTTTCCCTCGGAGTCGGCCTCCGCACAACTGATGTCGTCCTATGCGACCTTCGCGATCGCCTTCATCGCGCGGCCCGTCGGCGCCGTCGCTTTCGGACATTTCGGGGATCGCATTGGCCGCAAGTCGACGCTGGTCTGGTCGCTGATGCTGATGGGCGGATCGACCATGGCGATCGCCTTCCTGCCGACCTACGCGCAGGCCGGATGGATTGCGCCGCTTCTGCTGTGTGTCCTGCGTTTCGGACAGGGGCTTGGCCTTGGCGGGGAGTGGGGCGGGGCGGCGTTGCTGGCCGTCGAGAACGCGCCGCCGGGATGGAAAGCGCGCTTCGGCATGTTCCCGCAGCTTGGCGCGCCGGTCGGCTTCATCGCCGCCAACGGCCTGTTCCTGCTGCTGGGCCTCGTCCTCACGCAGGATGATTTCATCGCATGGGGCTGGCGCATCCCGTTCCTTGCGAGCTCGCTGCTGGTGATCATCGGTCTCTGGGTGCGGCTCAAGCTAACCGAGACGCCGGCGTTCAAGGCCGCGCTGGAAAAGGAACGTCCGCCCGCCATCCCGCTCGGCGAGCTGTTCCGGGATCACTGGAAGGAAACGATCGGCGGCACGTTCGGCGTCGTCGCGTGCTTCTGCATATATTATATCGCGACCGCCTTCGCGCTTGGCTATGGCACCACCACGCTCGCCATTCCGCGCGAGACATTCCTGCAGATCCAGCTGGTCGCGATCCTGTTCATGGCGGGCGGCATCGTCGTGGCGGGCTACTGGTCGGACGCTGCAACGCCCCGGCTTGTCCTCGCCATCGGCTGTGCGCTCAGCATCGCTACAGGCTTCCTGATCGGGCCGATGATGGGCGGCGGCGATCTCCTGCTGATCGGCATCTTCCTGTCGATCCTGCTGCTCATGATGGGCTTCGTGTACGGCCCGCTCGGCGCCTGGTTGCCCGGCCTGTTCCCGGCGCGCGTGCGCTACACAGGCGCCAGCGTGGCGTTCAATGTCGGCGGCGTGATCGGCGGCGGCTTTACGCCGGTGGCCGCACAGGCGCTGGCGCAGCAGGGCGGACTGCCACTGGTCGGCGTCTATCTCAGCGCGGCGGCAGGACTGAGCTTTGTCGCGCTGCTCCTGCTGCGCAAACCGGCGCTGGACTGAGATCCATGCGCTTCGTCCTCGCATTCGCCGCGCTCGCTTTCACCGCCTGCACCAGCGCACCTGCACCTGCCCCGGAAAATGCTGTCGAGCAGTTCATGTGGGACTACACAAAAGCGTGGAACCGGCACGATGCGCAGACGATCGGGCGCGATTTCTATCGGACGGGGCCAAGTGTGGCAGAGCAGCAGGCGAACCTTGAGCGCGGCTTCGAAAATCTGCGCGCGCAAGGCTATCACCACTCCGACATTTTCGAGATCAAGGCTTGCATGACGGGCGTCGATACAGCGTGGGCCGGCATGAAATTCTCGCGCCTGAAGGCTGATGGAGAACCGCTGCCGCCGAAGGATCGCGCGAGTTCGTACACGCTTTCAAAATTCGCGGACGGCTGGCGCATCACCAAGGTCGGCGCAACGCCGATCAAGGCCGAAGACCCACTCAGCTGTCCGCCAGCCTAGATCTTGTTGTCCTGATCGATCTCGGGATCTTCCGTCGCTACTACCGAGAATGCGCCGGTCTCTTCATCGCGCCAGTGCAGCTCGCCCCTGCCGATGGAGAACCACGCGCCGTTCATCGCCAGCTCGCCCCGCTCGTACGCCGCGCGAACGAACGGGAAGGTCATCAGGTTCTTGATCGACTGGCCGACAGCGCCGTGTTCGACAGCCTCCTGCCAGTCGGCGCGCGGGATCGCCTCATTGCCCAGAACGGCGTCACGCGCTTCGGCGGCCAGCTCAACCCACGGCGCGATGAACTTGCCCACCGGCCTGTCCGCCGCCGCCGCCAGCGACGCGGCGATGCCGCCGCAACCGCCATGCCCCATCACCACGATCTGCTTCACGCGCAGGCGCGTCACCGCAAACTCCAGCGCGGCCGATACGCCATGCAGACCGCCGCTCTCGTCATAAGGGCGGCGCCAGGGCGGCGACGTTGCGCACGGTGAACAGCTCGCCCGGGGCGGCATCGAAGATCATGGCCGGGTCGGCGCGACTGTCGGCGCAGGCCAGGATCATGGTCGCCGGCTCCTGCCCGTCCCGCAGGCGATGGAACAGGTCGCGCGCCTCGCGATATCGATTGGCGCGAAAACGCCGGTATCCGGCGATCAAATCCTGTGCGTCATCGGCAAAGTCGATGGTCATTCGCCCCGCGTAGCTAATGTTTCCGATTGAATCAAACGCTTCCTCCTCAAGCGCGATTGACTCGACGCGTGGGATTGATCGACAAGGTACGGGCAGTTCCGCCACACGTATCGCGCCTGTTCCCGTATCCGCCGCAGACGCTGCCGAGACGAGGTCGCTATGGTTGAAAACGAAGTTTTGCCCGACGATCCCACGGCGGATGCCGACGTCGAGGACGGCGATCGCCGCCGCGTTGGGCCAAAGCGCAGTGAAGCCTCGACAAACGCCGTTCTGATCGCCGCCTATACCGAGCTGACCGAACACGGCTGGCGCAGCTTTTCCGTCGACCGCGTGGCCAAGAACGCCAAGGCTTCGAAGCAGACCATCTATCGCTGGTGGAAATCGGCAGCCTGTCTCGCGGTCGACGCCGTGCTGGGCACGCTGCCTGAAAAATCCGCCCAGCCGTCGACCGTCGACGTGCGCGAACGGATTGCCGGCCTGATCGAGCCCATCCTGATCGCCGTGCGCACAGGTGATGGGGCCCATGCCTGGCGCGGCGCGTTGCTGGCCGCAGCCGACGATGGCGAAGCCGGCGAAATCTTCCGCGCCTGGTTCAACGAGCGGGTGAAAATCCCCTTGCGCCACATTCTGGCCGAGCAGGCGTTGAAGGGCGCTGTCCGGCGCGACTGGGACATCGACGTCGCCATCGAGCTGTTGTTCGGCCCGATCTGGCATCGCCTGATCGCCATGCGCGGTCCGGTGCCCGAAATCTATCGGGCCCGCCTGGTCGACAGCCTTCTCAAGGCGATTGCGCCCGGCTGATAGCCGTGGTTTCAGGTCGCCGATGAGCGATCAGCAACCCGAGCAACCACCTGAACCGCGGCACCGCCTCTATGGCCGCGCCGCCGGCAAGCCGCTGTCGAAGCGTCAGCAGACGCTTGTCGATGAACTGCTCCCGAAAATCGGTATCCCCGAGACGGGCAAGGGCGAACTGTTTCCGGCAACTCTGTTCGGCGCGGCGACGCGCGGTGTGTGGCTCGAAATCGGTTTTGGCGGCGGCGAGCATCTGGCAGGGCAGGCTGCGCTCCATCGCGAGACAGGCTTCATTGGCGCCGAGCCCTTTGTCGATGGGGTCGCCAAGCTGCTGACGGCGATAGATGAGCAAGGGCTCTCCAACATCCGCCTGCGCCGCGGCGATGCGCGTGATCTAGTGGCGGCGTTCGAGGATTGCTCGATCGATCGCGCCTTTATTCTCTTTCCTGACCCGTGGCCCAAGACCCGTCATCGCAAGCGCCGCCTCGTCCAGCCTGATTTCGTTGCCGAACTCGCGCGCGTAATGAAGCCCGGCGCACGCCTGCGCTTCGCCACCGACTGGGCGGACTATGCCGACCGCGCGCTCGCCGCCCTTATCCGTGATGGCTATTTCGAATGGACCGCAACGCGCGCCGACGACTGGCGTGTGCCTCCCGCCGACCACGTCACCACGCGCTATCAGGAAAAGCGTCTCGGCGACTGTGCGCCGGTGTTCCTGGATTTCGTGCGGACCTAGTGTGCACCCTTGGCAGGGGCGTGCCGTCGACCACTATCCAGGCATCGCGCGCGTGTAAGGCTGCTACCGCAGCGGCTTTCCATCCAGCGGCTTCTCGAACACGGCGATGAACCGGTCCGTCCGCCCCCGTACCGTTGGCAGGAAAACGTTGAACTTCTCATCGTCGAACTTGCTGTCGATCAGAACCATTTCCTTCAACGCAAATCCCGCGCGCAGGAACTGTCCCGTCACATCGCCATGGCTGATCCGGTGCAGCACGACCTGATCGTGCAGCGTCATCTCTGGAATCGCATCGTGATCTTCCACCACGACGCGCCCGCCGGGTTTCAGCATTGCGAAGAACCGCTTGAGCATCGCCCGGTCATCACCCGCTTCGAGGAACACGTCGTGATAGACCTGTCCCAGCATGATGACGTCATAGCTGTTCGCCGGCGCATCGAGATCATTCCAGCTCTGCGTGACCCAGCCGATATTGGGCTTCTTGATCCAGCCCTGCTGCCGCTCGGGCTCCATTGAAGGAAACTGCGCGATCCATCCCGGCGTGTTGTGCAGGTCGACATGGCCTGCGGCTCCCGCCATTGCGGAAAACAGAACGGTCAGGTAGCCGCTGCCCGCGCCAACATCGAGCACGCGATCGCCAGGCTTCACGGCGGCCGCACGCAGGATCAACTCCACCATTCGCCCATCATCGCGCAGGCGCGCATCCATCGTCCGGCTGTCGTCGCCCAGCGCCTTGCGGATCGGGATGCTGGCCTTCGCTTCCTTGCGCAGCGCTGCGATATCGGTGCGCGGCGCGGGGACTTCCTGCGCGAAGACGGGCGCGGCAAGCGCGAGCGCAAGACAAACTGCAGCCATAGCAGCGCGAAGGCGCAGGCTCATGGCGTTTCCTCCCGGTACGTAATGCTGACGTTCCGAACCTGCGTTTCAGACAGAAAAACGCGCGACTGGTTGGCATATGTGACCAGCAACGCATCCGGCGCGGTCCAGGTCATTGAGACGACGGGACCGCCTTGGGGAATGGTCTCTGCAGCGCCATGATTGCTGTCAGCTATGAAGGCATTGCCGTCGGCGGAGAACGCTTCGCCCCGAGAGAGTATCGACACCTGGGACGTGTAGTCCGTTGTCACTCCGCAGTTTTGCGTGAACAGGACGGCTTTGGACTTCTGATCCGGCGATGGCAGTTCGCGAACGATTTCGTTGCCGCAAGGATTTTCGCAAGCAGAAAGGCATACCAGCGCAACGGCGGCTACGAGGGTCGCCCCGCGCATCACTGCCTGATCAGCCAGTTGTACGCACGCACGCTCGTGCTCGCCCACAGCCCGGCCAGCGCGTAGGGATCCTGAGCGAACAGCGTTTTCGCGTCGGCCAGCGTCTCCGCCTCGACCACCAGCATCGAGCCGACCGGCATCGCGCCGTCGTCGGACAGCATCGGCCCGCCGATCTTCACGCGCGGAGCAAGCCCGGCGATCCACGCCAGATGCGCCTCGCGCGTCGCCTTGCGCAGATCGAGCGCACCTGCTTTGTCGAGCCCCTGGAATACGAACAGCGCCATCAGATTTCTTCCTTCATCGGACGGTTCAGCAGCTGGCCCACCGCAGCGCGGGCATCAATCTCTCCGGCGATCATCGCCAGCACGACGCTGCAGATCGGCAGATCCACATTCAGCTTGCGGCCCAGTTCGACAACCGCCGGCGCGGTCTCTGCGCCTTCTGTCACGGCTGTGCGCGCGGCAAGGATATCGGCGGCGGATTTTCCGCGCCCCAGCTCCATCCCGAAACTCATATTGCGTGACTGCGGCGAGGAGCAGGTCAGCACGAGGTCACCCAGCCCGCACAGCCCCGCCAGCGTCTCCGCCCGTCCGCCCATCGCGACGCCCAGCCGCGTCATCTCGGCAAACCCGCGCGCAATGAGAGCTGCGTGCGCGGAACGTCCCAGCCCCAGCCCCTCGCAAACCCCGCACGCGATCGCGAGCACGTTCTTGATCGCGCCGCCCGCCTCGGCCCCGACCAGATCGTCGCTCCAGTAGGTGCGGAAGTGCGGACGCCCGATCGAGCGCATCCATGTCTCGCCCGTCGCGCGGTCAGGGCAGGCCAGCGTCACTGCTGTCGGCAGGCCTTTGGCGACGTCGCTCGCAAACGAAGGCCCGGAGAGAACGGCAGGCGAGGCATGCGGCGCTTCCTCGGCCAGCACGTCGGTCATCATCTTCAGCGTGCCGCGCTCGATCCCTTTGGAACACAGCGCCACCGGCGTCCCCGGCTTGAGGCGTGGGGCGAGCCCGCGCACCGTCGCGCGCATGTGCTGGGCCGGCGCGACCAGCAGGATCGCATCGCAATCGGCCAACTCCGCCATGTCGGTCGACGCCGGCATGGCCGGCACGCTTGCGCCGGGAAGGAAGGCAGGGTTGCCGCCGCCTGCCGACAGCGAGGCTGCAATCTCGGGCTCACGCGCCCAGACATGCACCTCGCGCCCCGCCGACAGCGCACACACGGCTAGCGCCGTCCCCCACGCCCCCGCCCCTGCGACGCCGACGCGCTGGAAAACGGAACCGCTCTGGTTTATATCCGCTGAAGATTTCATTGAACGTTCAGCGTTCCCAGTATAATGTAGCGAAATGAGTTCTCCCCAGCAGACTGACAAGGCCGCCGAGAAGGCCGATCCGCGCGTCACCATCCTGCGCGCAGCTGCCGAACGTATCCTCCACTACGGATACAACAAGACCACCATGTCCGAGATCGCCGCCGATTGCGGCATGTCGGCCGGCAATATCTATCGTTTCTATCCGTCCAAGGCCGACATCGCAGAGGCGATGACGCGGGAATATACGTCGCACACGCACGCCGCTTTCGACGACATAATCCGTGATGCAGGCCGGTCGCCTTCCAGAAAGCTCAGGGATTTTTTCGCGTTTCGGCTCGAGCGCACTTTCCGTACCTTCGAGCAGAACCCGAAGCTGATGGAGTTGGCCGAGATCATGGCGCGCGAGCGTCCGGATTATCTGGCTGAGGAGCGCGCACAGGAGCGCATCCTGATCGAGAAGATCCTCGATGAAGGCCGCACCACCGGTGATTTCGCGCTTCCCGCCGATCTCACCATCACGGCCGACCTGGTTCAGTGCGCGATGATGAAGTTCCGCATTCCCCAGCTGTGGACCACCGAAATGCTCGATGCCCTCGTGCCGGAGATGGAAGGCGTCCTCAGCCTTGTCTTTACGGGACTTTCAGCGCGCCGCTGACCTCGGCGCCGATGCCGCACGCCCAATTCCTCTCCCAAATCCCCTGCAGCCGATGGCGTTTACTTAGCGTCAGCAGCAAAATCGCGGGTTCGTGATCGCTGTTGCAGCAGAAATATTGAACGTTATCGATTTTGTTCATTGCATTTGGATCAGGGCTGGGCTAGATAGAGTGCATGGACGGGGCACGAGACCTCGGACACCAAAAACTCCTCCCAGGGGCCGTTAGAGACCCCGGAAAAGAAAAGGGACTGCACAATGACCTTCCTCCCCAAATCCTTCCGTATCCAGGAAACCCTCGGCCTGCTCGCCGCTATCCCGGCCGCCGTCTTGGGCACCGCCTTCTTCCTCTACCTTCTGGACGTCGGCCACCGCCTGACGGCCTAAGGTTCTCCCGGGACGCTCTCCTCCTCCCCGAGCCAGGCGTCCCGGCCAGTTTTGCGCAGAACGATCTCTCTCCTCCCCAATCGTTCTAGACGCTGCCTCGCGCCGGTCTCCCCAAGAGGCCGGCGCATTTTCTTTGGGCAACGGATCAGGCTCTGACGCCTGCGGCGCGGTCGACGCTTGTTGCGATCCGCCAGCCAGTCTAGATGATCCTGCAATTCATTCGCAGCTAGCGATCCTGGCTTCGGCAATGCGCCGGCCTGACCGCGCCTGCGCAACCGGGGCGAACCAGAATGGACGTTTCCACCAAGGCCGCCGCCAAATTGGCGCGCAAGCGTCCGCCCGGCACGCTCCTGTTCCTGCCAGCTTTCGCCAACCGCACAGACGTCATCCAGTGGCTGAAGCGTATCCACGCCTGGATCGGCTTCTGGGGCGCGCTCGCCTTCCTGCTGATCGGGACGAGCGGCCTGCTGCTCAACCACCGCTCGACGCTGAAGATCGACACCGGCGCGCCGCGCGAAGTGATGGAGGCGAGCATCGCGGTCGATCCCGCGCTCATCAAATCGCCGGAAGATCTCGGCAAGTGGGCGCAGACGCAATTTGGCACGGCGCTCGAATCCCGCGCGCCGCGCGCTGAAGGTGGGGGCGGGCGGGTGCAGATGATGGGTCGCGACATTCAGGAAGCCGTCGTCTGGAAACAGGCGTTCAACGGCGCCAACGCCACGCTCAACGTCGAATACACGCCCGGCTCGGTTGCGGTGAAAGCGTCGAAGTCCGAACAGAATGTCTGGGGCGTGCTCAAGAACATGCACAAGGGATCCGGCATGAACTGGATCTGGGTCCTGTTCATCGACACCATGGCCGGCGGCTTGATCGCCATGGCGCTGACCGGCGCGCTGCTATGGAGCCGTTTGCACGGCCCGCGCCTCGCGGCGGTGGGTATTGTCACGGCAAGTCTTGCGCTCGCGGTGTTCGCGGCGTGGCCAGGAATGGTTTGAGCTTTTAGGATCGGAAGCCCTTACTGCACCCGCTCCGAACTGACGCCCTTCGCCTTCAGCATCGCCAGCACGCTGTCATCGCCGATCAAATGACCGGCGCCGACGGCGATGAAGATGGTGCCTTTGCCCTTGAGCATCTCCTGAATCTTCACGACCCAGTTGGCGTTCCGGTTCTTCAGCAGCGCGTCATAGAGTTCGGGCGATTCGTCCATGATGTCGGTGACGAACATCTTCTCCAGCCCGGCAATGTCGCCGTGCGACCACTGCTCGACCATCAGGTCGAGCTCGGTCGAGGCTTTCTCGTATTCCTCCATCGTCGTGCGCAGGTAGGCGAGTTCCTCCTCACGCGTCATGTTCGCGAAGACCTTGATCTGCTGCTCGGCCGTCTCGAGCCCTGTCGGCTTGATGTCGCGCGTCTTGAAGATCGCCTCCACATTCATGTCGACGCCTGACAGCGGGTCATAGCCCGCGCGCGTCATCGCCGCGTTGGAGATGGTGAGCGCGGCAAACCAGGGACGGAAGACGTTGAGCTGAGCTGCGGACAGGCCAGCGAGCTTGGCGGCCTCATCCAGCGTCTTCATCTCTTCCGGCGTCAGGTCCTTCGACAGCGGCACGCCCGGCGACAGGCCGTACTTGGTGACCAGCTGCAACATTTCCGGGGCCATCGCCTGCGGGTCGGTCGTCGGCAGTTCCAGATAGAGCTGCTGTGCTTCTTTCATGGCGGCTAGAAGCTTGTCGGTTTTCCAGACGGTCTCGGGCTTCAGAAGGTGCACCGTGCCGAGAAGATAGATGGTGGAATCGGCATCCTTCACGACCCAGAAGGCCGGTTGCGCCATGGCAGGCGCGCAGAACGCTGAAACCGTCACAATGATCGCAGCAAGGGTCCGGCGCGCAAGGCGTCCGAAAGCAGCAAATCCGGCCATGAACGTCTCCAGGCGAGGTGGCCGCAGACCGGCCGGACAGGGCTAAACTAGCACGCAGGTCGTCCGGCGCCAGTTTTGCCAACAGCGCTCCGCTCACACCGCCAGCTTTGCTTGCAGCGCCGCCAGTCGGAGCTATAAGCGCGCATCCAAATTGCCCGCTCCGGGAGCCCCAGATGTCCGCTGCCAAACCCGCCCCGAAGAAAGTCGTGCTCGCCTATTCCGGCGGCCTCGACACCTCGATCATCCTGAAATGGCTGCAGACGGAATATGGCTGCGAGGTCGTGACCTTTACGGCTGACCTGGGGCAGGGCGAAGAACTGTCGCCGGCCCGCAAGAAGGCCGAGCTGATGGGCATCAAGCCCGAGAACATCTACATTGAGGACGTGCGCGAGGAGTTCGTGCGCGACTTCGTGTTCCCGATGTTCCGCGCCAACGCCGTCTATGAAGGCCAGTACCTGCTCGGCACCTCGATCGCGCGTCCGCTGATCGCCAAGCGCCTCGTCGAGATCGCGAAAGAAACCGGCGCCGACGCCATCGCGCACGGCGCAACCGGCAAGGGCAATGACCAGGTCCGCTTTGAACTCTCGGCCTATGCGCTGAACCCCAACATCAAGGTGATCGCGCCGTGGCGCACATGGGAGTTCAAGTCGCGCACCGACCTGATCGAGTTCGCCGAGAAGCACCAGATTCCGGTGGCCAAGGACAAGCGCGGCGAGGCCCCGTTCTCGGTCGACGCCAACCTGCTGCACTCGTCTTCGGAAGGTAAAGTGCTGGAAGATCCCGCGGTCGAGCCGCCGCCTTACGTCTTCATGCGCACCATCTCGCCGATGGAAGCGCCCGATGTGGTGACCGAAATCGAGATCGGTTTCGAGAAGGGAGATGCTGTCTCGCTGAACGGCAAGAAGCTCTCCGGCGCGACGCTGCTGGCCGCGCTCAACGATCTTGGCCGCGACAATGGCATCGGCCGTCTCGACCTCGTCGAGAACCGCTTCGTCGGCATGAAGTCGCGCGGCGTCTACGAGACGCCCGGCGGTACGATCCTGCTGCAGGCGCATCGGGCGATTGAAAGCATCACGCTGGATCGCGGCGCCGGCCACCTGAAGGACGAGCTGATGCCGCGCTATGCGGAGCTGATCTATAACGGCTTCTGGTTCGCGCCCGAGCGCGAGATGCTGCAGGCGGCGATCGACAAGTCGCAGGCCAACGTGTCGGGCACGGTCACGCTCAAGCTCTACAAGGGCAATGTCATCGTGACGGGTAGGTCCTCGCCGAACTCGCTCTACTCGGCCGCCCACGTGACGTTCGAGGACGACGCCGGCGCCTACAACCAGCAGGATGCCGAAGGCTTCATCCGCCTCAACGCGCTCCGCTTGCGTCTGCTGGGGCTAGCCAAGAAAGGCTGACAGGACGCGACGCCGGCAGCAGTCCTTCCTCGGGGAACTCCCCTAGGTCCGCAGGGTATTGCAATGATTTGATCGACTGGCGGCCCGGTCCGGGGTTGCCTTGCTGGCGAAATGGTTAACTATGCTTGCAGCACAGATTGGCCGTGATTCGTGCGGGCAGGCTGGTTGCACGATTCAGGCAGAAGGTGGCTGCAGTGGGCGCCCCCCAGCCTCCTCGTGGGCAGACCAGAGCCGCCGATGCATCGGCGGTCGGCACGGATTCCTTATCTGCCGGCGCAAACACAATCACCGGCCGAGATCATCCCGCCACCGACTGGATCCGCGTCGCCGCTTCGCGCAACGTCCTGATAGTTGACGACAATGATCGCCATCTCGACATCCTCAGCACGATCCTCTCCTCGGTCGGCCACAACGTCGAGACCTGCGGCTCGGGCGCCGAGGCGTTGCGCCGTCTCGAAGGGCGCCATTTCGACATCGTGGTGCTCGACCTGGTCATGCCCGAAATCAGCGGCGTCGTGGTGGCCGAGCAGATGCGTAACTGCGAGGTCAACTGCGACACGCCCATCATCATCTGCACCGCCAACATGACCATCGCCCGCCGCCAACTCCAGGACATCGAAGGCATCGTCGCCATCATCGGCAAGCCTATCGACACGGCCAGCCTCGTGCTCGCCGTGGCCCGTGCACCCGTTCGCCAACGGACCAGCCGGGCGACCAGTCAGGCCAAAATGTAAATTGAACAGCGACTGGACGCACTGCCGCCGCAGGCGCAGCATGTCCATGAGGTGGGGAGCTTGCATGTGACTGATCGGAAACCTGCCGCTGACCAGGATCAGCTGGCAGCGCTTCAGGAACTTGAGCTGACGCAGGGCGATCCGATCGAGGATCTCGACCGGCTTGTGCTGCTCGCGGCCGACATCTGCGGCGCCAATCTCGCAGCCTTCACGATCCACGATGAGACGACGGCCTATGAGGTGTCGTCCAGCTTTGGCGCGCACGGCATGATGCCAAAGGGCGAATGCATGTGCAGCACGCCGCTCGCCACCAACCAGACGCTCCATGTGACCGATGCAGCGGCCGATCCCCGCCTAGCTTCAGCCCGCTATGTCACGGGCGCGCCGTTCGTGCGCAGCTTCGTCGGTGTGCCGGTGGGTATCGAGCCGGGCCTGCCGGTTGGTGTTCTTGCCGTAGGCCATACCGAGCCTGGCATGTTCGGTGAGCGCGATATCAGCCGCCTTACGAAAGTGTCCGAACTGGTTGCCGCTTTCCTCGGCCAGCGCCGCGCCGCCATTTGGGCGACACGCGCCGCGGAGACCACGGAGGCCGAACGCCAGCGCCAGCACCTGTTCGAACTTATCTTCAATGCGATCCAGGAGGGCGTGAACGTGCATTCGCCCCGGCGTGGGATCGTGGAGATGAACCCCGCATGCCTGTCGATCATGGGGCTTACGCGCGAGGACATCCTTTCGCGCAATCGCAAGGACCCGCGCTGGCGCAGCTTCCGTCCGGACGGCACGTTCTATGGCCCTGACGAATTTCCAGCCATCGTGACCCTGCGCAGCGGCAAGGCTTTTGACAACGAGCGGCTCGGGATCGAGCTACCCAGCGGCGAGAAGCGCTGGCTGTCGGTCAACACCGTGCCCCTGCGCCACGTCGAAACCGGCGAGGTGGAGTTCGCCGTCGTCACGATGAAGGACGTCACCGATCAGCACCTCGCGGAGGCGGAGCTTACGTCTCGCAACAGCCAGCTGGCTGTAGCGCTGGAGCAGGCGGAGAAGGCCAACCGAGCCAAGACTGATTTCATGGGCGTGATGAGCCACGAACTGCGTACGCCGATGAATGCGATCATAGGATGCGCGCTGCTGATCTCGCAGTCCAAGCTCGACCCTGTGCAACGGCGCACGCTCGGCGTGCTCGAAGATGCGGGCAAGCAGATGCTCGCCGTGCTCAACGACCTGCTCGATCTGTCGGCGCTCAACGCGGATAAAGTGCGGATCGAAGCCGAGCCGGTGTCGATGCTGCGTCTCATTGAGGATGC
This sequence comes from uncultured Alphaproteobacteria bacterium, assembly GCA_963784415.1. Lineage (GTDB taxonomy): Bacteria > Pseudomonadota > Alphaproteobacteria > Caulobacterales > Hyphomonadaceae > UBA7672. Next base: position 133,649 of record CAWARK010000011.1, on the reverse strand, counting down.
GGCCGTGATCTGGGCGTCCGACGTTCGCGCCAAGCGGCTGTCGCTGTCGGTGATGATCGACCCAGGCCTCTCGGCGGCGCGCTTTGCCGACAGTGCGCGTCTCTTGCAGATTATCGGCAACCTGATCGCCAACGCCATCAAGTTCACGTCCGAGGGCGGCATCACGCTGCGCGCCTGGCCGGAACGTAGCCGCGGCCAGCCCAACGGCGTCGCAATCGAAGTCGAGGATACAGGGTCCGGCGTGCCGGCGGATGCGGCCGAGCGCATCTTTCAACCGTTCGAACAGATTGATGTCTCGGCCAAGCGGCGTCATGGCGGTCTCGGTCTCGGCCTGCCGATTGCCCGGCGGCTGGCGCAAGCGATGGGCGGCGATATCGAGCTTGAGTCCCGGCCCGGTCAGGGATCCCGTTTCACGGTTCGCATCGAAGCGCCGATCGCGGCGACCAGCCCTGCGCGTCCGATCGATCTGAACGCCAGCAATGACACGGGCACACTGATTTCGCGCGACATCCTGTGTGTCGATGATAATCCCCGAAATCTCTACGTGCTGGCCGGCCTGCTGCGTGCGGCGGGCCACCGCGTAACGGAATGCGGAACCGGGCGCCAGGCGCTCGACCTCCTTCGCGAGACGAAATTCGACGTCGTCCTGCTCGACATGGTGATGCCCGGCATGGATGGGCTGGACGTGCTGGCGCGTTTGCGCAAAGAGGCAGGCCCAAATTCGGACACCCCCGTCATCGCCTGCACGGCCAATGTGTTGCCAGACCAGATTGCGGCCTACCGCAAGGCCGGGTCGGCCGACGTGATCGCCAAGCCGATCGATCCGCGCGCCATGTTGCGGGCGGTCGCAAACGCGGCCTGATCCTGCAGCGTCCGGCCGCACGATCTGCAGGTTGATCTTGCGCTTGGCCCAAGCCTCGGTATTGGAGGCCCCGATATTGCAGGCGCCGTAACGTCAAATGACGGCCGCTCCAGACCAGCCTCCCGCACAGCCCACGACGACAGGACGACACGATGGACCTCTCCAAAATCCCGACCGGACCCAACCCGCCCGAGGACGTGAACGTCCTGATCGAGGTGCCGCTCGGCGGCGAGCCGATCAAGTTCGAGATCGACAAGGCGTCCGGCGCGATGTTCGTCGACCGCTTCCTCTACACGTCCATGCGCTATCCCTGTAACTACGGCTTCATCCCGCACACGCTCTCGCTCGACGGCGATCCGATCGACGTGATGGTGGTAGGCAACCGCGCGCTTGTGCCGGGCTGCGTCGTGCGCTGCGTGCCCGTCGGCGTCCTGATGATGACCGACGACAAGGGCCAGGACGAGAAGATCCTCGCCGTGCCGCATCCCAAGCTCACGCGCTATTACGAGAAGGTGAAACACTACAACGACCTGCCGGAAATCCTGGTCGAGCGCATCGTGCACTTCTTCGAGCACTACAAGGATCTCGAGCCCGGCAAGTGGGTCAAGATCGAAGGCCTGCACGGCCCCGAGCGCGCGCACGAACTGATCGTCGAAGCGATCGCGCGGGAGAAGGCGTCGAAGTAGCGCCTAGCGCGGCTGCTTCTTCACGTACTCGGATTTCAGCTTCATCCCACCGAAGCCATCGATCTTGCAGTCGATGTCGTGGTCTTCATCGACCAACCGGATGTTCTTGACCTTCGTGCCCTGCTTCACGACCTGGGACGAGCCCTTGAGCTTGAGGTCCTTGATCAGCGTGACGGTGTCGCCGTCTTCCAGAAGGTTGCCATTCGCGTCCTTGTAGACACGCGGTCCCGCGACGGGTGCAGCCGTCGCCGACCACTCGTGTGCGCATTCCGGGCAGACCAGCATCGCGCCGTCCTCATAGGTGAGGGCGGACGCGCAGCTTGGGCAGGGCGCCAATGCTTCAGGCAAAAGAGTCTCGGGCAATTACGCGTCGACGGTTGCGCGCGCGAAGCGCTTGCGATCGTTCGGGTCGAGATAGACCTTGCGGAGACGGATGTTCTCCGGGGTCACCTCCACCAGCTCGTCGTCCTGGATATAGGCGAGCGCCTTTTCGAGCGTCATGCGGATCGGCGTCGTCAGTCGTACCGCTTCATCCGTACCGGAAGCGCGGACGTTGGTAAGCTTCTTGCCCTTGAGAACGTTCACTTCGAGGTCGTTGCCGCGTGTGTGCTCGCCGATGATCATGCCCTCGTAAACCTTCACGCCGACTTCAATCATCATCGGGCCGCGGTCTTCGAGGTTCCACATGGCGAAGGCGACGGACTCGCCCGAGCCGTTGGAGATCAGCACGCCGGTGTGGCGGCCGCGAATCTCGCCCTTGTGCGGGGCGTACTGGTAGAACAGGCGGTTCATCACGGCTGTGCCGCGCGTGTCGGACAGGAGTTCGCCCTGATAGCCGATGAGGCCGCGTGTCGGCGCGTGGAATACGAGGCGGGTGCGGCCAACGCCAGACGGGCGCATGTCCATCATCTCGGCGCGACGCTCGGAGAGCTTCTGCACGATAACGCCGGTATGCTCGTCATCGACGTCGATGACCACTTCCTCGATCGGTTCCAGAATCTCGCCGGTCAGCTCGTCCTTCTGCATCACGACCTTTGGGCGGGACACGCCCATTTCAAAGCCTTCGCGGCGCATTGTCTCGATCAGCACGGCGAGCTGGAGTTCGCCGCGGCCCGCAACTTCAAACGCGTCGCTATCCGGCGCGCGCGAGATCTTCAGCGCGACGTTGCCTTCGGCTTCTTTCAGCAGGCGATCCCAGATCACGCGGCTGGTGACCTTCTTGCCTTCGGTGCCGGCGAGCGGCGAGTCGTTGACGCGGAACGTCATGGCCAGCGTCGGCGGATCGATCGGCTGGGCTTCCATGGCCTGCGTGACGGACGGATCGCAGATGGTGTCGGCGACAGTCGCCTTGGTCAGACCCGAGATCGAGACAATGTCGCCGGCCTTGCCCTCATCGATGGGTGAACGCACGAGGCCGCGATAGGCCAACACTTTCGAGATGCGGCCCTGTTCGATCACTTCGCCGGTGCGCGACAGGACTTTAACGGTCTGGTTCGGCTTCACCGAGCCGCTATCGACGCGGCCGGTCAGAACGCGGCCGAGGAAGGGATCGGAGCCGATCGTGGTGCCGAGCATGCGGAACGGGCCGTTGTCAACGCGCGGCGGCGGCACGTGCTTCAACACTGTCTCGAACAGCGCGTTCATGTTGTCGGTCTTGTGCGCCGGATCCAGGCTCATCCAGCCATTCTTGGCTGAGCCGTAGATGATCGGGAAATCGAGCTGTTCGTCGGTGGCGTCGAGGTTGGCGAAGAGGTCGAACACTTCGTTGACGACTTCAACGTGGCGCTCTTCCGGCTTGTCGATCTTGTTGATGCAGACGATCGGGCGCAGGCCCACTTTAAGCGCTTTGGAGACCACGAACTTGGTTTGCGGCATCGGGCCTTCGGCCGCGTCGACCAGCACGATGGCCCCGTCCACCATGTTCAGGATACGTTCGACTTCGCCGCCGAAGTCGGCGTGGCCGGGGGTGTCGACGATGTTGATGCGATAGTCGTTCCAGACGACCGAGGTGGCTTTCGCCAGGATGGTGATGCCGCGCTCACGCTCCAGGTCGTTCGAGTCCATCATCCGCTCGGACGTGGCTTCGTTCTCGCGGAAGGAGCCCGACTGTTTGAGCAGGCAGTCGACCAGCGTCGTCTTGCCGTGGTCGACGTGGGCGATGATCGCGATGTTGCGCAGTTGCATGGTGCTGTCTTCTGGCCGGGAGGGGGCGGATTTGTGCGCCGCAATACCCGTGTTTTGTGAAGAAAGCGAGCATCCAGGGCGCCACAGGCGATTTGAGACGCCAGGACGGTCAAAACAGCCACACAAGCCCTGTTTTAGGGCCCGAATGGCTTCCTTCGTGGCATGGAAGTAAGGTTAGCGCGCGCCAGCCGCCGGAAACTAGCCCGGGAACAGCTGCAGCCCGATCTCTTCCATCGCGGGCGGCACGTTGTCTTCGCCGGGGCGCAGGACAGCGCAGTTGGTGCTCTCCATGCCCTGCGGGAAGCAGAACATCTCGAGATTGTCCTTCTTGAGCTGGTCCCATTGCGCCTTGTCCGTGCCTTCGATCGGCATGAACGGGAATTCGGTGCGCTTGGGCTGGCCGTCGGTTTCTTCCCAGGCCGGCAGCGTGCCCGTTTTCTCCGGTCCGTCCGGACCCTGGTCGATCCACTCAAGCAGCGCCGTCTTCATCGCCGCAGGATCGGCCGCATCACGCAGGCCGAAGAGATAGTCGACCTGTCCGGCCCATGTGTAGATCGGCGTGCCTTCACGCTGGCGGATCACCAGCACAGCCACGCCCTGCTGGCAGGTTGTCCCGAGGACGGAGGCTTCGGCAGTGTAGCGGCGGATCGGCGTCTCCTGATCGATCCACGGCTTGCTGACCGTCACATTGCAGCCAGCCTCGACGGATGCCGTCTCGACCGCCTTTGCGGGTTCGGCCGGTTTTGCCGCATCGGTGGTCGCCGGCGGCTGACAGGCAGCGAGCGCCAGCACGCTGGCGGTGATGGCAAGACGGATACGCATGTAAAGTCCCCGTGTGTCGTTTCCCACCCCATCGGGACAACATATCCCGCCCGAACTCAAGGCCCGAAAAGACAACCCGGCCAGCGGCGGGGGAGATACCGCTTCTGGCCGGGTCGGGGTCGGCTATGCCGTGTCGGCCAAGCCGTCCGTTCGACTAGTGGTTGCCGCGCGGCGAAGACTGGTTGCCGCCATTGCGCTCTTTCACTTCTTCTTCCTTGGCGGCGGCGCGGTCTTCCGCATTCCACTCGACCGAAGGCGCCGCGCCGTTGGCGTAGTCTTTCGATTTCTGCGCGAGGCGGTTCATCGAATCCGACAGCTGGTCCTTGGAGACGGCCATGTTGCGCGAGGCCGTCTGACCAACGCCGGTGGCGTCGTCGAAGTTCGAGAACTCGGTGCCGAGGAACACAACCTCCCACCCCTTGGCGCGCACGCGATCGAGCGCGGCCTTGGCGGCCACCTTGGTCATTTCCTGCGAGGAGTTTTCCTCGCCATCGGTCATGATGACGATGACGGCTTTCTCCGGCTTGTCCTTCTCGGCCAGCGAGACGATGCGGCCGATGGCGTCATAAAGAGGCGTCATGCCGCGCGGGTTCACTTCACGATTGGTGACGTCGTGCCAGTTCTGCGCATCGACGCCCATCGCGGAGCACGTCGAACTGCAGGCCATCCTGCGCATCGAACACGGCCAGCGTGATGTCGGCATCGACGCGCGGCCCGCCATCGAGCGAGGCAAGGCCATCGGCGTAGGCGTTCACCGAGGACAGCGCTTCAGACCAGATCGGCTCCATCGAACCTGTGCGGTCGAGCAGGATATAGGAATGGATCGCCGGGTGTTGCGGCGGCTTGGCGAATGCCGACGTCGACGTGGCGGCGCCGGCGGTCAGGGCGAGCAGGGCGGCGATTGCGGTACGGGTCTTCATGGTAGGTCCCCAGGGCATGTGTTGCCGGTCAAATTCCTAATGAGCTTCTTGGATCGCGGGCGGTGTGACGTTCGAGCGCGATGGCGTGCCCGCAGCGGCGAAGGTGACGCCGCTTATGGCCAGCGCGGTCAGCAGGAGGCGGATCGTGTGTTTCATTCGCGTCCCCAAACCTGACTGCAGGACCGCATTGGTCCTGCGATGTACAGGTTGTCGCACCCGATTGGGGCCGGTCGCTGCGTGAAATGGGGCGAAACGGAGGTTTGTTGAGTCAGCCCTGCGGTCTTGCAGACTGCGTGGCCACCGCATCGGCAAGACCGGTTGCAGCCGCAATCACATCGTGGATGCGCGACAGGCGTTTCGCGGCAGCTTTGGCGTCTCCGCCCGATGGCGGATCGAACACGCGCGGCCGGGATGTCTCGGGCACGGCGATAGAGATGCGCCCACCCGCAGCGCCGCTTGCCGGCGCGCCGAACCCCGGCATTGCGCTGAGCTGGCTGATGCGGATCGCCAGGCGCGGATAGGCCAGCACCGCTTCCTCCAGTGACGAGACTGACATGTGCGGCGCTTCGAGTTCGATCAGCACGCCGGTGAAAGCGCCATCGGCGGCGGAGGCTTTATCCGGCAGCGGCTTGGTCTTGATCGGCGCGATGCGAATAGCGACGCCGCGATGCGTGCCGGCAATCTCGCCCGCGCTGGCAGCTTCCGATGCCGGCGGCAGGACATTTTCGGCGCGCAGACGTCCGAGGTCGATCCGGGTCGGCTTGCGCCACGCAAGATCGCCCTGCGCTGCCGCCAGCGTGCCCACGCCGCGCTGCAGGTAAACATCACTCAGTTCGCTCGCCGCCTCGCGATGTGACCAGCCATAGCCGGCAAGACCGCCACCCAGGAGGATGATCGAGAAATCGAACACGCCGCCCGATGCGCCCAGCAGGACCAGAACGCACCACGCCGCCACGGCGACAGCCGCGAACAGCGGCGTGCGCCATGACGAGCGCTCCACCATGCGTCGCGTTATTGGCCGCTGCGCGTCTTCCACGGCCGCCAGCGCGGTCGCGATTGCCGGATCGCTGCCAGCGGGCGCTGCCGCTCCGCTGGTCACGACAGGCGTCTCGGCAAGTTTCAGCGCGATCAACCCGCCCACCGCCAGCGTCAGCACCGCTGCGGAAAGCCCGCCGACCACCGTTGCGGCAAGTCCGATCACGCCGGGCGCCCTGACATTGGCTCCGACCGCAATGCCGACCCACACCATGACCGCCAGCACGGCAAAGGCGATGAATGCCGCGCGCGCCGCCTTGTTGGGGTGCGTGGCTAGGGCTGGATGAGTCGCGTCGCTCGTCATGGCCCCCAGATATAGACTGTCGTTTCGATCTTGCGAACAGTCTCCCGGCAGGTCGCAAGCATCTCTTGTCCCGGAACGCTTTCCGCCGGGCGATTCCCGCTGCTAGTCTCCCTGATATCAACGGGAGACTGCCGCATGAAGAAGACCCTGCTCGGTTGCGCAGCGCTCGCGCTTACCGGCGCGCTCCTGTTCGCGATGCCGGCTGCGACCCAGAACCAGATCCAGACAGGGCCCGTCCGCGCCGCGCCTGCTCCCGCTCACCCTATGCTCGCAGCGTCAAGCGGCGACGCGCCTTACACCGACTATTCGAAATGGTCACAGGCAGCCCTGGATGCGGAGCTGGCCAGGCGCGCGATCGTCGAGCGCAAGGTGCTGATGCCGATGCGTGATGGCGTGCACCTCTCGACTGACATCTTCCGCCCGAAGGACGTCACCGGTCCCGTCCCCACCATCTTCATCCGCACGCCATACAACATGCAGTCCCTGCAGGGCAGCTCGCTGCGACAAGTGCTCGAAGGCGTCGATCGCGGCTATGCGGTGATCTACCAGAACGAGCGCGGCCGCTATTTCTCCGAAGGCAAGTTCGAGATCCTCGGCTACCCGCGCACCGATGGCTATGACGCGCTGACATGGATTGCCGACCAGAGCTGGTCGAACAAGAAAGTCGGCACGCTTGGCTGTTCGTCCACCGCCGAATGGCAACTTCAGCTCGCCGCCACCAACCATCCCGCGCATGCCGCCATGGTGCCGATGGCCTCGGGCGCCGGCATTGGCCGCGTCGGGGAATTCCACGAGCAGGGCAACTGGTATCGCGGCGGCGTGCCGCGCACCCTGTTCTCGATCTGGCTCTATGGCGTCGACAATCCTTTCCGCGCGCAAATCCCCGAGGGCCTTCCCGCCGAAATGCGCCAGTACATCTCGCAGTATTCGGATCTCAACCCGAAGAAGCCCGACGTGACGTGGGCCAAGCAGGTCTGGCATCTGCCCTATGCGGAAATGCTGACCTCGCTGGGCGAGCCCGCCGGCACGAACGAAAAGCTGATCGCGCGCGCACTGCCCGACGATCCGGAGTGGTACAAGGGCGGCCTCTATCACGACAATGAAAGCTGGGGCGTGCCCGCGCTCTGGTACAATTCCTGGTACGACGTTTCGATCGGGCCGAACCTGGCCCTTTATGATCACGCGACAAAGAAGGGCGTCGACGCCGAGGCGCGCGACAACCAGTACGCGATCGTCGGCCCCAGCGTTCATTGCGGCTATTCGCAGCTCGGACCCAACTTCAAATCCGGCGACCGCGAACTGGGCGACGCCACGATGGATGTGAACGGTGAAGTCTGGAAATTCTTCGACCGCTTCCTCAAAGGCCAGGCCGACCGTTTCCCGTCATCGACGCCGAAGATCCGCTACTATTCGATGGGCGACAATCAGTGGAAGACCGCCACGCAATGGCCGCCAAAAGGCGTCGAGCAGACCAAGCTCTACTTGCGCTCCGACGGCCGCGCGAACTCCGTCTTCGGCGATGGCAAGCTGTCCTTTACAGCGCCGGGCGCTGAACCTGCCGACAGCTTTATCTACGATCCCAGGAACCCCGTGCAGACGATTGGCGGCGGCGACTGCTGCAATGGCGGCGTTGTCGTGCCGGGCGCGTTCGACCAGAAGCCGGTGGAAGCGCGCCATGATGTGCTGGTCTATACATCAGACGTGTTGACCAGGCCGATCACTGTGGCGGGCTTCGTCGATGCGATCCTCAACGTGTCGTCGGACGTGAAGGACACCGATTTCGCCGTGAAACTCGTCGACGTCGATCCGGACGGCAACGCCTACATTCTCGACGACACCATCCTCCGCGCCCGCTTCCGCGAAGGCTATGACCGCGAGGTCTTCATGGAGAAGGGCAAGACTTACAAACTCGACTTCACGCCCATGACCACCGCGAACACATTCCTCGCAGGCCATCGCATCCGCGTCGAGGTCACGTCGTCGAGCTTCCCGAAATACGCGCGCAACCTCAACACGGGCGGCCGCAACGAGTTCGAAGCCGAGGGCGTCATCGCCACCAACACGGTCAGGCATGCCCGCAGCGAGCCGAGCTACATCGTCCTGCCGATCGTGAAATAACGCAGCCTTCAGGCCCCTATCCCTTCGGAACGGGCCGGTAGGTGAAATCGTAGCTGTCGGCCCACGTCTTGCCGCGATCGGCGGAGGTCTGGCCGTGCTGCCGAACCGTCCCGTCCGGATTGTGCGTGAAGATCATGCGCGTGAAGACAGGCTTGGGCTGGCCGGGAGACGTGTCGTCCTCGGCGATCAGGTCCATGCCGTCGCGCGTGGCGTTTCCGATGAAGTGGGTGATGTCGCCCGTGCTGTCGACCCAGAACTGCTCCCAGTGCTTCGCGTCGGCGCTGTAGATGTTGAGACTGCGGCCGGTGAAGTTCGACGCCTGGCTGCGCCAGTGCTCGGTGACGACGCAGCCGCCATCCTCGCGCGTGATGGTGCTCAGGCCGGCAAGGTTGTCGGTGCCGGTGACGTAGGCCTTCCACTCGCCGATCCAGAAATCGAAAGCGCGATTGGCGGCGTCGGTGCAGGCAGGCGGCGGATTTCCCTGTTGCGCCATCGCCGGTTGGGCAAGGGCGACGGCAAGGCAGGCAAACAGCATGGAATGGGGGCGCATCACTGGCTCCGGCTAGAGACGTTACGATGCTGACCCCGCCGGGATCATACACCTCGCCTCCTACAAGGCCAGTAGTCAGGGGCCAGCGCTCAGCCCCGGCCGATGCCGCCGATCAGGTTGATCAGGTCGCCATTTAGCCACCGCGTCGTGCAGCTCTGCACCACGAGTTCCTCCGGCTGTCCGGCGCGGCGGATCGCCATCAGGAAAGACGCGCCGTCAAAGCACTTGTTCTCCTCGCTCGTGCCCTTCAGCGGCGTCGCCGGCGGCGAGAACCAGATCTCGGCGCGGCGCTCCGCGCTGTCCAGCATGCGCTCCAACTCCGCGCTGTGCGCAGCATCGACCACGCCGCCAGCGGTCTTGAACCCCGTCTCCGCAGGCGCATCGCCGTTATGGGTTGCGCGATGCCAGTCCCAGCGTCCCGTTGCATCGCGCCACAGCAGCGCGCTGCTCTCGGAGCGGGCAAAGCTGCTGGAGACAAAAAGCTCGATCGATATGCTGGGCCCGGCTGGCGCTGCGGGCGCCTTGCCCTGCCAGACGCCATCGCGCATCGCGTCCATCCGTTCGACCAGCTGGTCGATATCGAGATCATCCGCTTCCTTCTGGATTGCGGCGATGTCGGCGGCTGCATAGCTGTCGGGGTCGATCTCTTGCGCGCTGACAACCGGCAGGTTGGAGCAGCCGGCGAGAAGTGCGCAGAGGAACAGGGCGTGCAGGTTCATGCGCCCGTTCTGCCGGGCGATCCGCCTGCGGGCAACCCGCAATGCGGTGTCAGGTGCTGCTGAGCACGAAGGTGTTGCCATCCGGATCGCGGAACTTGGCGAATGTGCCCCACGGCTGTTTGGCCGGCGGGGCGTCGAACTCTACGCCCTTCGCCTTTAGCTTCTCATAGGTGTGCTCGACATCGTCGCAGCCGAACGCACCGTTGAAGAACGTGCCGGCGCGATCCTCGTGCCCCTCCGGCGTGAACAGCACCACCCGCGTCTGCGCGCCGGGCACCTGTAGCTCTATCCAGCGCTGAGACCCCATCGGCTGGTCAGTCAGCACCTTGAAGCCGATCTGCTCGGTCCAGAATTTCAGGGCGCGTTCCTGGTCCCGCGTCGGGATGCCGACGAATTTCACCTGCTTGATCATGCCACGCTCCGTTTGACCGGATAGAAAGCCGGGCCATTGCGGATTGGAAGTAGCGCAATTATTGCTATGGCAATGGCTGCCAAGGCGATCTTTGAGCTGGATGCATATGTCGTCGAGACGCTGATGCGCGATCTCGTCGGGCATGACCGGCGGCCGTCAGCTTTTCTCGTCTATCTGGCGATTGCCGGCGTAGGCCCGGATGGTGCGCGGGGCATGTCGTATGGCGACCTTGCTGAGATGACGGGCTTGTCCAAGCGGGCGGTGCAGGATGCGATGGCGCATCTGGCGCGGCGCAAGCTGGTCGAGGTGCATCGCGCGGGGCCGACTGAAAGGGCGCTATATCGTGCGTTAAGGCCGTGGCGACGGTGAACGGCTTGCCAGCGGCCTGTTGTGCTGGCCATCTCGACGGAAATCCAAGGGGCTGACCACATGCTGAAATGGCTGAGCATCATTACGCTGCTCGCGCTCGCTGCGGGCATCGCGGTTGGCGCCATGGTCGCCGGAACGGGCGATCAGGGCCTCGTCGGCATCACCACCGAAGTCGAATACATCGGCTCACTCTGGCTCAACCTCCTGCGGATGACGGTCATCCCGCTGGTGTTCTCGCTGCTGGTCACAGGCGTTGCCTCCGTCGCCGATGCTGCTTCCACGGGCAGGCTGGCGGCGCGGTCGATGTTCGTGTTTGGCGTCCTGCTGGTTGCGGCCACCACTTTTGCCTGCGTGGCTTTCCCGCTTGTCCTGTCGCTCTGGCCGGTCGACCACGCAGCCGCCGCCAACTTCATTGCCGGCGCTGGCGGACAGCCCGTGCAACCAGCCTCGCCGCCCACCATCGGCCAGTGGCTCGCAGCGCTCGCGCCCGGCAACGCAGTCGCCGCCGCCGCCGAAGGCGCGATCCTGCCACTTGTGGTCTTCGCCCTGTTCTTCGGCTTTGCCGCGACCCAGCTTCCGGCCGCTCAACGTGCGCCGATGGTCGCCTTCTTCCGCGCGGTGGCCGACGCCATGATCATCATCGTCCGCTGGGTGCTCTACGCCGCTCCCATCGGTGTGTTCGCGCTGGCGCTGGGCGTTGGTCTTACAGCGGGCGTCGGCATTGTCGGCCTGATCGCGCAGTACATCGTGATCGTATCGGCCGTCACCGCCGCCATCGTGCCGATGGCGTTCCTGTTCGCCTTTCTCTGGGGCCGCGCCAATCCCGCGCGCTTCACCAATGCGATTACGCCCGTGCTCGCGGTCGCCATCTCAAGCCGCTCCTCGCTCGCCTCGCTGCCGCTGATGGTCGAGCGGTCGATCGACGCGATGGGCGTGCCCAACCGTGTCGTGAACCTCGTCCTGCCGATGGCGGTTGCCGTCTTCCGCATGACCAGCCCGGTCGCCAACCTTGGCGTCGTGTTCTTCTGCGCCGCCGTCTATGGCCACGACCTGTCGCTCGGCGCCATTGTCGTCGGCGGACTTGTGGCGATTGCGATCAGCATCGGCTCTGTCGGCCTGCCCGGCGAGATCTCCTATGTCGCCAGCGTTGCGCCGATCTCGATGGCGATGGGCGTGCCGATCGAGTTGCTCGGCATTCTCGTCGCGGTCGAAGCCATTCCCGACATCTTCCGCACCGTCGGCAACGTCTCGGGCGACATGGCGGCGACCGTTATCGTCGGCAAAGGCCAACCCGCTAACCAGGAGGCGGCGGCGCCCGTCTCACAACCCGGCTAGCCGCAAGCACTTCGTCGATCGCAGCAAGCACCGCCTCGGGCCGATAGAAAAAGAACGCGTGGTTTGAGTCCGGCACGATCTGCAACCGCCCCCGGCTCGACCACGTCGCCATGTCTGCCTGCAGCCGGCGCCACACCACTTCGCTTAGCTGCGTGTCCGATCCCGCAACAAGACCGTCAGCCGAGAGCAGGTAATCATCATGCGCATCGGCGCGTTGGCGCGCCTGCGTCTGTTCCGGCAGCTCACGCGCCAGCACGACAACGGGCCAGTTCTGCCAGTCGCGATACTTCCCCGCCTCCGCCATTGTCTGCGTACGTGCGCGGGCCTCGCGCGCATTGGCCTCGGCGGACTTCGGATAGAACGCCTCCACCTCTGCGGAGATGGACGGATCGGCCGGGTAGGGCGACAGCCGCATCAACCCTGTCCAGCGGAAGGCCAGCGCGAATTCCTGCGCCGGCGTTACATACTCGCCGACCTCGAGACCCGCCTCGCGAAAGCGCGCCTCCTGGTCGGGGTGCGAGGAATCAGCGAGCACCAGCCCCGCGATCTCGCGCTTGTAGAGTCCCGCAAAGATCATGCTGTAGAGCCCGCCGCGCGAGTGCGCGACCAGCAGGTAGGGGCCCGTCTCGCCTGCTGACGCGAGCGCTGCGTGCAGGTCACGCGCGACCTCTTCAGGTCCAAAAGCCCCGCGCGCCGGATCGCTCCAGAGGATTCCGGCGCGGCTGTAGGCGCACGCGCGGGATTTCTCCGCGACCTTCGCCATCACCGGCGTCCACGCCAGCGCGCCGAGCAGGTCGCCGCCCGACTGGAAGACGACGGTGGGAGAGCCATCGCCCCGGCAGTCGATCTGGATACGCCGCCCGCCGCCGACATCGACCAGCTTGCCCGGCGCTGGATACTCACGCACCGCCTCCGCCTCCAACAGCGTCTCGCAGGCGGCAAGCATGGGCGCGGCGAGGCACGCGGCAAGAAGCGCCGCCGCCAGTGTCCGTCCATGTCGGGATTGCCCTGTCTGCATCGGCCACGATCTTAGGCGCCACGCGCGCACGCGCCACATCACAATCCCTCAAGAAGAAAACTGGGCGCTCAGGCGGGAACCGCAGACCCAAACGCAAAACGGGCGCCCGTTGCGGGGCGCCCGTTCGCGTTGTCAGCCTGATGGCTGGATTATTTCAGCGTCACTTCGATGTCGCCGATGGTCGGGTGCTTGAGCGTGAACTTGTCGCCCGAAACCTTGCCGGCCGGATACGTGACACAGGCATTGTCTTCGCCGACGGCAGCCGACGTGGCGCAAAGCTTGTCGCCATCGATCTTGTAGGTGCCTTCGTACTGGCCGTCGAAGCCAGAGAAGGTGCCGTCAGCCTTGTAGGCGACGTCGCCGGTCGCGCCCATGCTGACCACGTTCAGTGTCGCGCCCTTGGCAAGGACGACAGCGAGCGTGTCGTTCGGCGCGGTTTGCGCGAAGGCCGGAGCGACAACAACCAAGGCGGCCGCTGCAGCAAGCGTGTATTTGACCAGTTTCATATGTTTTCTCCCAGACCCGATCTTACTTGATGGTGTCAGGTCGGCAAAGAACATGGACACGCGGTCGCAGGCAAGAGCCTGCTGCAGCGCCGGCTGATTAGCGAATTGTCACCTGCATCGGACCCATGTCGGATTCCAGCGTGAACGTGTCGCCGGATTTCTTGCCGTCGGGATATTCCTGGCAGGCGTTGTTCAGGCCGAAAGCTTCGACCGTGATGCAGAGCTTGTTGCCGTTGGTTTTGTACGTGCCCGAGAACATGCCGTCGAAACCTGAGAAGGTGCCGTCGGCTTTGTATTCGATGTCGCCGACATTGCCGCCGACATCCATGCTGACGCCTTTGGCGACAACAGCGGCGACCGTGTCGGACGGCGCAGCGGCATCTTGTGCGAAGGCGGGCGCGGCGATCAGAGCGGCGGCGAGCAGGACAGTTTTCAGTTTCAAGACGAGACCTCCCAGATTATCCCCAATTGGAAACCTATGAGTTTCCGATAGCATTGACGGCCGGGTTCTCACAAGAGGCGGCTGCACATGCAGGTGCATTTCGCCGGAGGCCGCGCTAACGGACGAGCCATGAGTTTCCGCGCCACATGTCTCACCCTGTTTCCCGAGGCCTTCCCAGGCATTCTCGGCGTCTCGATCGTCGGCAACGCGCTGCGTCAGGGCACGTGGGAGCTGGAGGCCGTCGACATCAGGACGTTCGGTCTTGGCAAGCACCGGACGGTGGACGACACGCCCTCGGGCGGCGGCGCCGGGATGGTGATGCGCGCGGACGTTGCGGCAGCGGCCATCGACAGCGTTGCGCAGGATAGCCGGCCACGCATCTATCTGTCGCCGCGCGGACAGCCGCTGACCCAGGCGAAAGTCCGCGAGCTGGCGGCGGGTCCCGGGGTCATTCTGCTGTGCGGACGGTTCGAAGGGCTGGACGAGCGGGTGATCGCGGCGCGCGGTCTGGAGGAGGTCTCGATCGGGGATTTTGTGCTGGCGGGGGGGGAGGTGGCGGCTCAGGTCCTGCTGGAAGCCTGCATCCGGCTGCTGCCCGGCGTCGCGGGAAATGCCGAGAGCCTTCAGGAAGAAAGCTTCGAAACCGGGCTCCTGGAACATCCCCACTATACAAGGCCGCAGGTCTGGGAGGGGCAGGAGATCCCGGCCGTGTTAACCTCTGGCGACCACGCCAAGGTCGCGGTCTGGCGGAGAAATCAGGCCGAGGAGTTGACTAAAGCCAGAAGACCCGATTTATACGCCGCTTCCCGGAATGCCCCTCCAGAGCAGGGTACGCGGGCAAAACCGCGCGACTGAAAGACATTTATCCATGGCCGCTCATCTCATCCAGATCCTCGAAGCCGAGGAAATTGCCCGCGTCACCGAAGGCAAGAAAATCCCTGATTTCGCGCCCGGCGACACGCTGCGCGTCAACGTGAAAATCAAGGAAGGCGAGCGCGAGCGCGTCCAGGCTTTCGAAGGCCTCTGCATCGCCCGCTCGGGTTCGGGCGTGAACGAGAACTTCACCGTCCGCAAACTCTCCTTCGGCGAAGGCGTCGAGCGCGTGTTCCCGCTGAACTCGCCGTCGCTGGACTCCATCGAAGTCCGCCGCCAGGGCAAGGTTCGCCGCGCCAAGCTGTATTACCTGCGCGGCCTCACCGGCAAACGCGCCCGGATCGCCGAGAAAACCCGCGCCCGTCCGCAGGACGCCGAGTAATCCGGACCACCCAATTCGTGAACTGCATGACCGCTGCCCCAACCAGGGCAGCGGTTTTGCTTTTTCGACGTCTGCACAGGTGCTAGTCAGGCTTGGGGTGTGGGGTTGTCTGACAGGGGGCTGTCTTGAAAATCATGCTGGCAGTTTTCGCGGTGGCATTCGCCGCGATGTTTGCGCCACAGGCGCACGCGGCGGGAATGTTCGGCGAAGAAGATTCGTTCAACACCCTGCAGAAGATCACCGTGTCCGCCGAGCTGGCGACCGAGCTTGGGCTTCCGGCCGAATGGGTCGGCGACAAGACCGAGCTGGATTCGCACGCATCGACGCTGTTCGTCTTCGCGGGCGTCAACATCACCGACAAGGGTTATGCGATCCGCGTCATCGGAAATGACAAGTACTGGGCGCTCGATGACAATCAGATCGCTGTGCTGCAGGAGAGGGGCGTGCTTCCCAACCCGATGCCCTCGCACGCGATCCCGATCATCGACTTGCTGTTCGGCTATTCGCTCTGGCTCGTGATCGCCGGCGTCGCGCTGTTCTATGGCGCCAAGGCGCTGCTGTTTCCGAAGAAGAAGGTGGACGCGCCATCTGCCGAGCCACCTGCAACGGAACCGCCAGCCGCCGCCTGACCGAAGTATCGGCCAGACGGCGCACTAGACGTTAGCAATCTTAGGCGTCGCGCAGCGTCCACTGGTAGTAAACGTCGTAGCCGCAGACGTCCTGCGCCACGCCATTGATCTTGCCCGGCGTGAAGCGCTCGCCACGGATCCACTTGGCCGCTGCATCGTCGAGGCGCGGGTGACCGCTCGTGCCGGCAACCGACACTGATGTGACGCGACCACCATTGCTGACGCAGACTTCAAGGTGGGTCGTGCCTTGCTCGCCAGCGCGGCGCGAGGCGGACGGATAATCAGGTTTGGCGCTCGCAATCAGTTTCGGTGTCGACTGACTTATCGGCGAAGGCGCGGGCGCGACAGGAACCGGATCGGGCAACGGGACGGGATCAGCCACAGGCGCGGTGATCACCGGCAGCTCTTCTGGGACGATGATGTCAGGCGCAACCAGCGGCGGCGTCTCCGGCGGCGCAGGCGTGTCCTTCACGATCTCGACTTTCGGCTTCGGTTTCTCGATCGGCGGCGGCGGAGGCGGCGGCGACAGCATCACCAGCTCCGTCCGGGTCTGCATGACCTTGTCGACGTTCATGTTCATCGAGGCGAATAGCCCCGCCATGCCGACCGTCAGGACGGCTGCGGCGGCGACGCCGAAAACCTTCGTGCCCTTACCGGAGCGTTGTGTCGTGACATACATTACAGCCTCCTCAGGCGCGGCCGGTCGGCCTCATGCCTCCCACGCTCACACGTCTAATGTGGTGATCCGCGAGGCGGCTCACAGGATGTTCAACAGGTCCAACGCAGCTGACGCGCGGAGGGTTCCCGATCGCGCTGAAGGCGAATATGGCGCTGAAGGGCTGCTATGAGGCAGAAATGTGTCGCGGATTATTCTGTCCGTACACGGACAAACGCGCGCGAGATTACTCTCGCGGCAGGCCCAGATCCTTCATGCGGCCGAGATACGCCGCCATGCGGGAATTCTTCTGGTCCGCGAGCTCGGCCAGATAGGCCCAAGTGTAGAGGCCGGTGTTGTGGCCGTCGGAGAACTGGATCCGAAGGGCATAGCGGCCTACAGGGTCAGCCCCGGTCACGCCGACATGGCGCTTCTTCGTGGGCGGCGGCGGGTTTTCCGCGCCGTGGCCCTTGGTTTCGGCGCTGGGGCTTTCGACGCGGAGGAGTTCGTAGGGGATGGAGGCTTCGCGGCCGTCGTCGAACAGGAGGATGAGTTCGGCGCGGGCCTTGTTGAAGCGGAGTTCGGCGGGGAAGGGCGGCGCCGGCGTGACTGACATGGAAATCCCCTATTGGGGGCAGCCCCCTCCGTCTCGCCGCGAAGGCGCGGCGATCCACCTCCCCCGCCTTTGGCGAGGGAGGACGCGTTGTTACTTCGACGCGCCGATGTCGCGGGCTTCGTCGCGGAGCATGACGGGGACGCCGTTGCGGATGGGGAAGGCGAGGCCGGCGGCGCGGCTGACCAGCTCGTTGGCTTCACGGTCATAGGTCAGCGCGGCGCGCGTGACCGGACAGACCAGAACTTCGAGGAGACGCGGGTCGACGCCCGGATCGCCTGTTTCAGATTGGGTCGGCTGATTATGATTCGACTGCATGGCGCGTTCTGCGTTGCTCATTACGTGTGGCTCGCTTCGAGTAGCTCACTGGACGTATCCACCGCCCTGACCGGGGCGCTCCATCTGTAGCAGACTTATCAGAGCCGCACACCTGTCCTCAAGTGTGCGTGCTTCGAGAAGCGCCTGCTTCTCCGAATTCGAAAAGGGGGAGCCCGAGGACAACGAGTTGATGAGCGCCTCGAGCGGCGCTGATTCAACGGCGGCCCAGTCGGCCTTGAACTCGCCGCGGCGCAGGTAGGCGCGCAGGGCTTCCTGCAGGCGGGCGCGGGCCGCGTCGTCGAGCAGGTTGGTGTTGGCGGCAAGGTCGTGCGCAAAAGGCGTCCAGTCGACGCGGGCGAGGCGATAAGGCGCGCCGGCGGGCAGTTCTTCGCCGATGCGGAAGCGGCCAATGCCCGTGAGGGCGATGAGATAACGGCCGTCCTCGGTCTCCTGAAAGGCCGTGATACGGCCCGCGCAGCCCACTTGCGACAGGGCGGGACGGTCATCTTCAAGCGGCGCGTTAGGGCCGAACATGGCGGCGGGCTGGATCATGCCGATCAGCCGGTGGCTCGCGAGGGCTGCATCGACCATGGCGAGATAACGCGGCTCGAAAATGTTGAGCGGCAGGGTCGCGCGCGGAAACAATAGCGCGCCGCCGAGCGGAAACACGGGGATGGCGGCGGGAAGATCGGACGGTTTTCGGTAGACACGTGGCAAAGCCAGTAGCCCTCGACGATGCGCCCCGAAGGGCTGCGACCCCACCCGAGTCACGTAAGTCATATCATGAAATGGGCGAGGTCGCGACCGTTTCCAAGCCGTGGCGGCGTGTCAGTTCAGGAAGGCGTGCACCAGCAGCGCGCCCGCGATCGCGAGATAGACCAGCATCGTGCCGAGCGTGCCGGCGACGCGGCCGAACGAGAAGCCGTTGGAGCTGTGCAGGCCCGTGGCGTGCAGCAGGCGCGAGATCACCAGCACCAGGCCGCACAGGTGAATGTACCAGGCCGGCATGCCCAGCAGCCCAAGCGCCACGATACCCGCCATCAGGACCGGCACGTCCTCGACCGCGTTGAGCTGCACCCGCGTTGACCGGCTGAATTCCGGCGTCGTTTCCCCCGACGGCACTTTGTGTTTGCCGCGCTGCGCGCCGACATACATTTTGAGGCCCAGCATCACCAGAATCAGCAAGCCCACGTTCATGGCCGCGGCCTGAGCCGGGCTCATCATCGTTATGAAATCCATTTTATCCTCCCCATGGCGTCGGCTTGTCTGGCCGTCCGCCTGCTGGCGGGGAGATAGCCATGCGCCGGGGCGGAAAGGAAGAAGGGGTGCCGTGAGCCACGAGACCGGGCTTGCGGGATGACAAGCAGGGGCGGTCCCTTTACCAAGTCCGCAACAGGGAGAGCCGCATGGCTGGGAGTGCATCAAGCGGAGAGAGGTTGTTCCGGTCCATTCAGGCCGCAAAGCCCAAGCTGGTGACTGGCGTACCCGACGGCATGCTGTCGCAGACGATCATGCTGTGCGAGGCGACGCCCGATTTCCCCTACATCGCCTGCGCCCGCGAGGAAGAGTGCATCGGGGTTGCGAGCGGCGCGGCAATGGCGGGCGAGCGCGCCATCGTGATGGTGCAGAATGCGGGGCTGCTGAACTCGCTCGGTGCGTTTGCGACCATGGGGCTGCGTTATGGCTTGCCCTTTGTCGTCATCGTGACGAACCGGGGCGCGCTGGCCGATCCCAATGGCTACGACATCGAGAAGCGCGAGGCGTTCGACGCCGGTGTGCGGCCGATGGCGCGGGTGTTCGATTTCGACGCGAACGACCTGCCGGATGACCTGATCCCCGCTGCGTTCAAATGGGCGGAGGCGGCGCGCAAGCCGGTGATCCTTGCCCTCGAGAAGCGGCTTGGGGCGGAGGCTGCGGCATGAGCAACCTTCCCTCACAGCAGGACGCCATCGCAACCGCCCTCGCGCTCTATCCGAGCCGCCCGTTCGCCGTCTCCGACATCGGCTCGCAGACCGGCTGGCTCAAGGCCACAGGCCACGATCCGCGCAATCTCTACGTCTCCGGCCCCATGGGCCTCGCAACATCAGTGGCGCTCGGCCTCGCCGCCGTGCGTCCGAACGAACAGGTGCTGGCAATTGCGGGCGATGGCGCGCTGGCTATGAACCTCACCTCGCTGGCGACAATTGCCGGCGCGAAACCAAAAAACCTCTCGATCCTGCTGGTCGACAACCGCATCTACGAATTCACCAACTCGGTGCCGACGCCGACGCGCGACCTCGACTGGCTCGCCGTCGGCCGCGCGTTCTTTGGCGAAGCGTGTGCGCGGCTGTCTGAGCTGACGGCGGAGAAGTGGGCGGGCGTGGCGCGGCCTGCGATGATTGTGGCCGACATCGCTCCGGCGCCGGGCAAGCCGCCGGCGCTGGGCATGACGCCGGCGATGATCCGGGCGGAATTCCTCGCCGCCAGCCGGGCGCGCTGACCGCAGCTTTCAGCGAGTGCAACCAAGGCATGCAGCGCGGGCCTTGACATTACCGAACGTTCGGTATAGATGTGGGCCAAGTGAGGAAGCCGATGTCGCGTCCACAGTCTGTCAGTGAAGAGGATCTGTTGTCCCGGCTGGGGCAGGTGTTCCGCGATGTCGGCTATGAAGGCGCGTCCCTCGCGGCCTTGTCCGAGGCAAGCGGTCTGCAGAAAGCGAGCCTTTATCACCGGTTTCCGGGTGGGAAGCGCGAGATGGCGGAGGAAGTCCTGTCGGCAGCGCTGGATTGGTTTGCAGAACACATCATCGCGCATCTCGTTGGCGACGGACCACCGGCGCTGCGGCTGGCGGAGGTCACCCGCAATCTCGACAGCTTCTATGCAGGTGGGCGGCAAGCCTGTCTGCTCAACATGCTAGCCTCGCCTCGCATCGAGACGGGCCCATTCTCTCCGGCGATCAAGTCGGCGATGGAAATGCTCGCCGATGGCTTTGCGCGGCTGTCGCGCGATGCGGGGCGACCGCCGCGCGCCGCGCGTGACAGCGCCGTCCGGGCGCTGATGCTGGTGCAGGGGAGCCTGGTTCTCTCGCGGGGGCTGGGCTCGGTCGAACCGTTCAGGCACGCGCTGAAGGCGCTACCCGGCGAATTGCTGGCAGGCTGAGGTCCATCATGACGCACAAGTTCATGTCCACGCTTTTCACCGACGACGTGAAGGCCGCCCAAACGGCCAATGGCAGCCGCGCTGCCTATTCGCGCTTCGACGAACCGGCCGAGCCGGATGTCCTGACAGGGGCGGAGGCGGAGTTCATCGCCGAGCGCGACAGTTTCTACATGGCGACGACATCGGAAGATGGTTGGCCCTACATCCAGCATCGCGGCGGCCCGCCGGGCTTCCTGAAGCTGCTTGATGCGCGAACGCTTGCCTTCGCGGATTTCCGCGGCAACCGGCAATACATCAGCCTCGGCAATATCGCGCATGACGATCGTGTGGCGCTGTTCCTGATGGACTATCCCAACAAGCGGCGGTTGAAGCTGCTCGGCCGGATGCGCGAGGTCGATCCTGCAGCCTCGCCCGGGTTGGCCGATGCGCTGATAGACCCCGGCTACAAGGCCAAGGTCGAGCGCGCGATGCTGATTACCATCGAGGCGTTCGACTGGAACTGCCCGCAGCACATCACGCCGCGCTTCACGCTGGCGGATATAGAGCCGGGCGTAAGTGCGCTGCGCGCGCGCGTTGCAGAGCTGGAAGCAAAGCTGGCCGAGCGGGCCGTGTAGTGCCTACCTGAACAGCAACGCCGCCAGCCTGCGGCGGCCTTCCTTGGTGACGTCCGCTTTGGGGCCTGCCGCTTCAAAGATCTTCAGCAGCTGTTCCTTCGCCGCGCCTTCCTTCCACGCCATGTTCTTCTCGAGAATGGCGAGCAGCTGGTCGGCGGCTTCTTCGTGCTTGCCTTCGGCGGAATAGAGCCCGGCGAGATCGAAGCGCGCGTCCCAGTCGGTCGGCGTATTGTTGACGCGGGTCTTGAGGTCGAGCTTCGCGTCCGGCTCGGACGTGTGGCTCAGCAGGTCGAGCGAAGCGAAGATGCCGACAGCGGATGGGTGCTTGCGGTTCGCCTCGGGGATCATCTCGGCAATCGTGCGGGCGCGTTCAACGTCGCCTGCCTTGAGATAGCAGCGCGAGAGACCGGCCAGCGCCTCGATATTCTCCGGCTCCTGTTCGAGCACGACGGCGTAGATTTCGGCGGCGGCGGGGAAGTCGCCGGCGTCCGAGGCATCCTCGCCGGCAGCCAGCATTTCAGCGACGGTCGGACCGGCATCCGCTCCACCATTCATCTGCTTGGTGATGAAGGCGCGGACCTGGCTCTCCGGCAGGGCGCCCATGAAGGCGTCAACCGGCTGGCCGTTCTTGAAGGCGACCACGGTCGGGATCGACTGCGAGCCGGTCATCTTGGCGATCTGCGAGAACACGCCGGGGTTCTTGTCGACGTCGATCTTGACCATCTTCACGGCGCCGTTGTTCTCGGCGACGACTTTTTCCAGCGTCGGGCCGAGCGAACGGCACGGCCCACACCAGGTCGCCCAGAAATCCACGATGACCGGAACGGTCTTCGACGGCTCGATGACGTCGGTCATGAAGGTCTGGTCAGTGCCATCGCTGACATGGGGGCTTTTCGGGCCTCCAGCCGGGGGACGTCCTGCGCCTGCGCCGATGATGTCCACGAGAAGGGCTCCTGTATCCTGTTCGACCCCTAGATGGGTTTTTGCCCCTGAAACCGCAACGCCCTAGCTGGCGCCCAGTTTCGTGAAGTCGATGCGGGTGACGGTATGGCCCGTCGCTTCGGCAAAGCCAAGGAAGTCCACCCGGGAAATGGCTGTCGTCATATCGCAGCGCAAAGGGTGGAAATTCAGGGTTTCATGGGCCAGCAGGGCCTCATCCAGCACCAGCCGGACCTTGCCCGCCGTATCGTTCAGGATGGCGAATCCTGTCACCGAGCCGGGGGTGACGCCCAGCGCCTCCCACAGCACGGGAGCGTCGGTAAAGGACAGGCGCTGGGTTCCGATCTGGCGGTGCAGCTGGTTCAGCGGCAGGACGCTGGACCCCAGCGCGCAGACCAGCACCAGCTGGCCCGACTTGTCTTTCAAGAACAGGTTCTTGGTGTGCCCGCCCGGCATGTCGACCTTCACGTTCTCGCTTTCGGCGACGGTGAAGACCTTGGCGTGGTGGTGGGTGACGATCTGGATGCCCAGCTGGTCGAGCAGCGCGAACAGCGGCTTTTCCGGTTCGCGGGAAAAGTCGTCCGGCGCCGGCATCGGTCCCCTGTCATGGGGTCCGCGTTCCGAAGGGGTGCTTTGATCTGCCATGATCGCTGGTCTAGATGTGACAGACAGCCTCGTGAAGACCGGTTTCGGAGCCCCCATGCGCCTCGACTGCTACAAGATCCACGAATGGGCGCCGCAGATCGTGCCGGGGCAGGGCCGCCGCGCCTGGATGGACGCCTTCCAGGACCGCCACCCCTATCGCTGCCTGCCGCTCACCATGGCCAACACCACGGGCTGGGAAATCCTCTCGCCCATCGGCATGACCATCGAATGGGATGGCGGCATGATGGAGGCCGGCATCAAGATCACCGGCGACGAGCCGTGGCCGCCGGTCAAGAACGTCGCCGACAGCCATTTCCGGCGCGGCATCGTCACCTTCCACACCGGCCACCTGTTCCGCACCGAGCCGGGCTGGTCGCTCTGGACCATGGGTCCGCCTAATGAGCCGAAGGACGGCATCTATCCGCTGCAGGGCCTCGTCGAGACCGAATGGCTGCCTTTCCCGTTCACCATGAACTGGCAGATGACGCGCCCCGGAAAAGTGCGCTTCGAGAAGGGCGAGCCGTTCTGCTTCTTCACGTTGGTGCAGGACAAGAAGCTGGAAGAGATCGAGCCGCAGCTGCGCCTTCTCGCCGACAACCCCAAGCTCAATGACGAGTTCAAGGCGTGGGCCGAAAGCCGCGGCGACTTCAACAAGAAGCTGATGCAGCGCGATCCCAAGACGTCGAAGGAAGGCTGGCAGCGCCACTACATGAAAGGCCAGACCGTCACCGGCGGCGAGGCTGAAAGCCACGTCACCAAGCGCAAGCTGAAAGCCCCGAAGCCCGTCGCGAAGCCGTTGCCGGGACTGGGCGGAACCTGATGACGGGAAGCTAGACCGTTTTCGGGGTCGCCGCTTTCTTGGCGGCTTTCTTCGGCGCAGCGGTCGCCCTGGCCTTGGCAGGCGCCTTCTTCGCAGCCTGCTCGGCGGCAAAAACGTCTTTCAGCACAGCGATCATCTGCTTGTGCTCAGGGCTGTCGACTTCCACAGACCAGCCGGCTTCCGGGTCGTGCCAGGCAAAGTTCTGCTTGCTCAGCGCCGCTCGAAAAACCTTGATATCGACGCCGATGCTGGCCGCCATCGTTCGGGCTGACGTTTTGGACATCCCTGTCACTTTCACGCTCGAGTTCGTTAACGGCGGCACACTGGACCATGTTCCTGACCATCCCCTTACTGGCGTCTAACCGGGCGCCCCTCCAGATAGACGAAGTGCTGCAGACAGAGCCCCGCCCCTTGCATCGGCCTCGGCTTTCGGCTTATAGACCCCCTCCCAAGCCGAAAGGCTCAGGATTTACCCAGCAAACCGGCGAAAGTCGGGATTGTAGCGCCAGGAAGCGGGCGTAGCTCAGGGGTAGAGCACGACCTTGCCAAGGTCGGGGTCGTGGGTTCGAATCCCATCGCCCGCTCCAATTTTCCACAATGTCGGAAGTCTAGTATTCCCCTCCGGGGCGCGCTGGCTTTTCCGGCTGTTGCCTGTCGCTGGCCCTCACCGCCCGCCGCTCCGATTGACAAGACCCGCCCCGGACGCGAGAGGCAGGCGACCGCCTCGCTTCCAGCCAGCGCGGAGGCGCGGCGAACAAGGGGCAACGGTGAGCGGCAAGAAACCCGTCAACACCACCTTCGAGAACTTCGACCTCAAGGCCGAAGCCGAGGAAGCGCGCGCCGACACCGTCCGCTTCGCCTTCGAATTCCCCGAACTGCTCGCCGATTTCCGTACCGCCGACGCCAAGGCGAACAAAGCCAAGAAGACCAGCCGCCGCGCCGGCTACATCACCATCGCGCTGGTGTTGTTCACGCTCCTGATCGGCGCCGCGTCCCCCGTCTTCCATGCGCTCCATCTCAGCCACGATGTCGAGCTGGTGATTGCTTATGGCTCCGCAGCCCTTGGCCTGCTCGGCGCGATCCTCGGCCTGCTTGGCCTGCGCAAATCGTCCTCGCGCCACACCTGGCTGCGCAACCGGCTGAAGACCGAGTCGATGCGGCTCTTCCATTTCCAGTACATGGCGGCGCAGTTCCCAGCCCTGATCGCTGCGGGCGCCAACCCGGCCTTGCGCCCCGCCTATCTCGAAGCCCGCGCCAAGGCCTACGCCGTGCTGACCAGCGGACCGCTGGCGGACCCGGACGCCGAGCTGCACCGCATCTCGAAACAATCCGGCGCTTATGATTTCCGCGCCGCCGTCGAGGCGCATCTTGCTGGCGCGGAAGATACCGCCATCGCTGAAAACGTGTTTGCTGTCTGGCGCAAGCTGCGCCTGCAATGGCAGCTCGGCTATTGCGAAGCCATGCTCGCGCCGGCCCGCACCGGCAAGCGGATGTCGGCGCGCCAGACCGAAGAGGCGTTCTCCCGCTTCGGCTGGGCCAGCGTCGCGACTGTGATCATCCTCCATATCGGCCTCTTCGCGCTCGATCCGGAAAGCGCCGCGCGTGCCTGGCTCGAAGTCGGCGTCGTCTGGATCGCGCTCATCGCGCTCGCCGCCCGTGCGCTCGAGACCGGCCTGCAACCCTCGCGCGATGTGGAGCGTTACGAACAGTATCGCGCCAGCATCCTGGTCGCGAGCGAGCGTTTCGAGATTGCTGAAGGCATAGCTGGCAAGCTCGAAGTCATGCGCGGCTTCGAGCGCAACAGTCTCGAGGAAATGCGGATCTTCATGCGCACGCACAGCCGTTCAAGCTTCATGCTCTGAACGAATTTTGCGGCGCCTGACCTGCAGGGAGACGTGACGTGGCGCCCCCATCGGTCTATTTCGCTCTCTCATGAAGCCCGCTCCCTCATGAAACCCACCCTCTCATGAAAATCGTCATCGCAGGCGGAGGCATCGGAGGGCTCAGCGCCGCCATCGCGCTGTGCAAGGTCGGATTCGAAGTCGAGGTCGTGGAACGCGCCTCGGCCCTGCTTGAAGTCGGCGCGGGCCTGCAGCTCTCGCCCAACGCCACCAAGGCGCTCGCAGCCTTGGGCGTACTCGAAGCCGTCGCCGCAGTATCCTCGACGCCCGAAACGCTGGAAATGCGGATCGGCCGCACCGGCCAGAAAGTCTTCTCCATCCCGATCGCGAAGGAAGCCCGCAAGCGCTACGGCGCGCCCTACCTGCACACCCATCGCGCCGACCTGATCGAAATCCTCGCGCGAGCGGCGACGCATGCCGGCGCGCAGATCCGGCTCGGCGCGCGCGTGTCCGCCTATGTGCATGATGGTCCAAGCCTGCGTGTCGGGCTCGACACCGGCGCCATCCTGCCGTGCGACCTGCTGGTGGGCGCCGATGGCGTGCGCTCGACCGTGCGGCGGCAGATGCTGGGCGAGGAAGCGCCGCGTTTCACCGGCGCCGTTGCCTGGCGCATGACCGCCCCGGCCGACGTCGCGCCAGACCTGCCGCCCTCCGCAATCGTGTGGGCCGGTCCGGGCAAGCATGCCGTCACCTATCGCCTGCGTCGCGGCGCACTGATCAACTTCGTCGGCGTGGTCGAGACGCGGGACTGGCGCAGCGAAAGCTGGGATCAGACCGGCGATCCGGTCGAGCTGGCGAAGGAGTTCGGCGGCTGGGCTGGGCCCATCCCCGATATCATCGCCTCCGCCAGCCAGTGTTTTGTCTGGGCGCTGTTCGACCGTGATCCGCTAGCGCGTTGGTCGGACGACCGCGTGACGCTGCTGGGCGATGCCTGCCATCCCATGCCGCCCTTCCAGGCGCAGGGCGCGGCGATGGCCCTCGAAGATGCGATCGTGCTCGCCAAATGCCTGCAGGCCGAAGGCGTCTCAGCGGCGGCCCTGCTGCACTACGAAAAGCTCCGAAAGCCGCGCACCTCGAAAGTTCTCGCCAGCGCACGCGCCAATATGGGCGTCTTTCACCGCTCAAACGCCGTGACGCAGGCGGCGACCTATGGTCCGATGAAGCTTGCGGACAGGCTGTTCCCGTCCTTCGTCCGCTCACGGCAGGACTGGATCTATGGCTACGATGTTCGCGACGTCACGGTTTAGGTATCTCGCTCTCACGATCGCCGTGCTCGCGGCAACCGCGTGCGAACCGGCAGGCCCGAAACGCGCCGCCTCGGACGCTGTTGTCGCCGATGTGGTTGATAAAGGCGCGGTCTGGCCACTCCTGTTGCAACACTGCCTGCGCTCGCCCGCCTGCGACCCGATGAGCGATTTTGGCGATGGGGCGGGCGAGGCATCCAACAGCGTTGGCTCGGTCGTGTGGTTCGCGCAGGTGCGCGAAAAAGTCGGCGAGGGCGGGGAGGATTATGGCGCCAAGGCGGAGCTCAGCTTATTCGGGACGCGTGGCGTTGGCGGCAAGGCAGGGCGGCCGCTGACGATCGACGAACTGCCGGACAATCTCGGCGGCGCGCGCGCGAAACGTTCGGCGCTGACCATCGACTACCGGGCGCCATCAGACGTGCTTGAACCTTACGGCCTCCAGATCATCTCGCCATTTCTTACGGGTGTGCCGGCAGGGCTCGACGAAGCGAAGCTGGAGATCGTCGGCGCCGAGGGCGTCCTGTTTTCTGTCACCGCGGGCGGCATGGCCGCCGCCGAGACGCCTGTGAATGGCGGCTACAAGGCGCCCGACGCCATGGTGTTCTTCGCCTCGCAGAATATCCGCGACGAACCCGTGCCGAAACTGATGGCGGCGCTGACCAAGGGCGAGTCGCTCTCGCTGCGCCTCAAGTCCGCCGATGGCGAAACCCTGTTGCAGGACGCGCTCTACGCCGATGGCTACGCAGCCGCGCTGGAGCAGGCGAGCGCCGCGCTTAACGATGCCGGCATTGGCAAACCCATTGTCGAACGCTGCGCACCCCTGATGAAAAAGGACGACGCCTTCTGGCGCGTCGCCAATGTCGTGCCGGCGTCGCTTGTGTGCGATCCGCGTCTGGCAGAGCAGCGGCGCTAGTTCAGCGCGGTGGCGCGTGCGGTGCAGGCGGCGACGGGGATGCGTAGCGTGTTGGCGGCGTGGTCCTTCTCGGCCTTGTCGGCATAGGCGAGGCTGAACCCGGCGGACGCCTGTTCGGTGGTGACGCCCTCGGCGATCAATTTGGCGATGCCGGCCTTGTCGAGCGCTTCGTGGTCGCGCAGCAGCAGCGAGGCGACATCAGGGTGGGAATCCTTGATCCGCACGCTGAACTCGGCGCCGAGCACGCCGGAGCAATACATGTCGTCCTTCGCGGCCTGCGAGCCGACATTGAAGTAGTCAGGGTGATCGCCGATCATCCAGACCGGCGTTTCGGAGGCACCGCCGCTGGCCGGCGCATTGAGATCGAGCGGCGCGACGGGCACGGGAACGCTGAGGTCAAGCGGCGGCAGCTCCATCGCCGGCGGGGTGAACGAGGGCAGGCTGGCGATCCGCTTGTCCATGATCTCGCGTTCGCTGGGCTGCGTTGCGCGCCAGATCATTCCACCACCGAACACGATGATGGCGAAGAGGCCGATAAGCTGGCGCGGCTGGAGTTTCATGGCCCCGATCCCCTGTATCAAACGCTGCGTGTATCAGACTCCATGTGAGTCAGACTCTATTCCGGCATCGGTATTGCGGCGGCGCGCGCGTTGCAATCCTTGAGCGATATGCGCGGCTTTCCGGCCTTCGCGTCTTTCTCGACCTGCGCGGCATAGGCGTCGGATATCGCGCGCGCGTGGGTCGCGTGCGCGGCCTTCTCCTCGACCAGCTTGTTGATGCCGAACTCGCCGATCGCAAACCCCAGCATCTGCGCCTTGCGCAGCAGCGCCTCGTCGACCGGGGCGAGCGCGTCGGAGACGTCGGGGTTTTCCAGATAGATCAGTGCAGAGCAGTAAAGCGCATTGCGCGCTTCCTGCGAGCCGATGCCCAGGAGATCGGCGGGAAGCGGCGGAGCGCCGGCGGGAACCGATGCTGCGGCAGGCGGCGCCGGCTGCGCCAGGGCGGCCGTGTCGCGTTGCTGGCTGCCGCAGGCCGCGCAGGCGAGCGCGCCGGTCAGCAATAGAGAACGATGCCACATGTCGAACGCCTCTCGGTTGAGCATCCTGTGATAGCGCAGCCGCCATGAGGGGCAACCGGCGATGACCCCGGCTGACTCAACACTCCGCGAGCCCTATAGAGCCCCGCAATGGAATTCTGGGTCACATGAGTATTTGGGTCTGGGCCAATTTCACGCTGCTATTCCTGGCCGGGGGCCTCACGCCCGGACCGGCCGTCATCCTCGTGACGACAGCATCGATCCGGTATGGCTTCTGGGCGTCGATGGCGCCGGCGGCTGGGATCTGTGCTGCGAACCTCGTCTGGATCTCGCTGGCGGCGTCGGGCGTTGCCGTCGTCGCCAAGACCTTCCCCGAGGCCTTCCTCGTGTTCAAGATTGCCGGCATCGCCTTCATCGTCTGGCTTGCCTGGCGCACGGCGTTTGGCGCGCCGGTCGACCTGTTGCGCAGCGATCCGCCGCCGCGCCGCAAACTGTTCGCCCACGGCGTCGGCCTGCAGCTCGCGAACCCCAACGCACTGGTCTATTTCGGCGGCCTGCTGCCGACCTATTTCAACCCTGACCACGACATGATCCCGCAAGTGCTGATCAGCATGGCGACCGTGACGGTGTGCGAGATGTTCGGGCTGGTGGTCTACGCCAGTGGCGCCGACGCGCTGGCGCGGCGCTTCCAGTCAGCGACATTCGCCCACGCGTTTTTCAGAGTGGCAGCGCTCGCCATGGTCCTGTCAGCCGCCTTCGCGGTCTACCTGACGTGGACAGCAACGGGCCGCTAGATCAGTCGCCAATCTGGCCCGTGCGGAGCGGCAGGTCGAGCGGGCGCACGTCCGGCACGGTGTCGCCGCGCACACGCGCATCGAGCATGCAGCGGTCGCGCTCCACCGGATCGTTTTCGAAATGAGCGAGGCAGACCTGTTCCTGCGACAGCTCCGCCTCGGCCTTGCCGGGCGTCGCGCACGCCGATGCGCCGAGAGCCAGCACAATGCATGCGAAAACAAGTTGAACGCGGCCCATCTGGTCTCTCCTGCATCCCCCTCGGCTGTGTACGCCTAACGCCTGAAAGGAGCTAGTGCTCCCCGGACACAAGCGGCCTGTCGATCAGGACGGCGAGCAGCAGGGCAGGCCCGCCGATCGCTTCCCAGCCATGGCTGGTCCCTCGCTGGATCACGATCTGGCCCGGCTTCACCCGCGTGCGCACCGTGTCGAGGATAAGGTCGACTTCGCCTTGCAGGAGACAGATGACATCGAGCGACGCCGTCTTGTGCATCGCCGGATGCTTCGACTGGTCGGTGAGGTGGTGGTCGGCGTCGAACGACGCGAAACGCTCGCGCACCATGGCGTTCATCATCTCGTCCGGAACGCCAGGCGGGCGCGGATTGATGGCGAACCAGCGCACGCGCACCTTTCCCGCATCAGGCGACAGCACGGTGCGCTTGGGTCCAAGGTCGGCATGGTCGGTGGGGTCGAGCGATCCCGTGACGACGTCATGCCAGATATCGAACAGGCCGCCCGCCTCGATCGGCCCGCTGGTCGCGGCCGGCGGACCATCGACGATGATGACGCTGTCGCCCGAAGCATCATCGCCGGTGATGATGCGGCGCATGGTTGTTGCGAAATCCTGCATGGCGTCGTGTCCCTGATATTTTTCGCAACGCTACACCGTGGCCCGAACTGGACGAAAGGGCTTGTTTTGCGTGGGTACGCGAGAGACACGGGGAGGATGAGCGAAGGGCAGCGGGCTGAGCAGCTGGTTACCACCGGTTGGGCGCTTTACCAGGCGGGCAACCGGCGTGGCGCGTTGCGTGATTTTCACGCCGCCCTGGCGATTGATCCCGACAATCCCGAAGCGCTGGTCGGCCTGTCACAGGCACAGATCGCGCTCGGGTCATTCGTCGACGCCGGACAGACAGCGGACCGGTTGCTGGAGCTGGCGCCCAACATGGCGCAGGCGCATCGCATCAGGGGCGAAGTCCTCCGCCGCCAGCGCAAGCTCACGCCGGCCGTGCGCTACTTCAAGGAAGCGATACGGCTCAATCCCGACGAAGCGCTGGGGTATCACTATCTCGGCGTCGTCCAGTTCGAGCTAAAGCAATATGCCGAGGCGCTGAAGACGGTCGACGAGGGTCGCAGGATCGCGCCCTGGTATGGCGTGCTGGCAGCGCAGAAGGCGCTGATCCTGCTGCATCACAAGGGACCGAAGGCGGCCGAGCCGTTTGCCGACGAAGCGCTGCGTCTGTCTCCGGACGAGACCTATGTGATGACGGAAGCGGCGCGCATCGCCCTGATGCGCGGCAAGCTGCAGAAGGCGCACGACCTCCTGGAAGTCGTGCTGCGCCGCGACGCCAATGACGAGGATGCGATTTCGCTGTTCCTGCTGACGGAGCCTGATCGCTATCGTCTGTTGCGGGCCAACGCGCAGTTCCAGTTCTGGCGCAAAGGCTATGGCCTCGCCGGGTGGCTGGCTTGGCTGCTGGTCTGGTTGGTGCTGTTCGCGGCGCTGATTATCGTGGCGCTGGCTGGACGCGTGCCGGCCTTCGTCGTGGCTGTGGCGTATCAGCTGTTCTGGCGCGCGCAGTATGCCGGACACCGCAAGCGCGTCCGCGCGCACTTCGCACAGCCGCAACTGAAGCCCGGCTTCTGAGCCCTCACGCGCCCTTGCGTGCAGCCTTGTCAAGCTTCTGGATCTCCTTGTGGCGCGGGCAGCGCACTTCATGGTCGTTGACCATGCCCATCGCCTGCATGCACGCATAGACGATGACGGGGCCGCAGAACTTGAAGCCCCGCTTCTTCATGTCCTTCGCCAGGTCCTCGGACAGCTCCGTCTTAGGCTGCACATTGCGCCAGTGGTCGAGCTTGTTCACGATCGGCTTGCCGTCGACGAAGCTCCACACATAGTCGGCGAAATCCTCGCCGCGCTCGGCCATGTCGAGATAGACCTGCGCATTCCTGATGGTCGCCGCGATCTTGATCGGGCTGCGGATGATGCCCGGATTCTTCATCGCCCTGTCGATGCGTTTCTGCGTCCAGCGGGCGACCTTTTCCGGCTCGAACCCGTCGAATTCCTCGCGCATCGTCTCGCGCTTGCGCAGGATGGTGATCCACGACAGGCCGGCCTGATGGCCATCGAGCTGGAATTTTTCCCACAGCGTGCGGCCGTCGCGCTCGGGCACGCCCCATTCCTCGTCATGATAGCGGCGATAGAGTTCGTCGCCGGCCGGGGCCCAGCCGCAGGGAATATCGTCGAGCGGTTTCATCAGGCTTTCGCTTCCTTCGCCGCCGCGAGCGCGGCCAGCTCCCCCGCCAGCCAGTCCGGTTGGTCGAACACGACGGGCGAGACGTTGGCGGTGATCACTTCGCCCTTGGCCTGCGCATCCGCCAGGCGATCGATACGCACACGGGCGAGGGCGGCGCCGCCGGAAACCGACGTCAGCATTCCGATTTCAAATCCATTGGCCAGCACCGGCGCGCCCGGCGGCGTTCCCGGCGCCACCTCGGCGCGAAGCGTGCGACGGCGGGCGGTTGCGCGCCGCTTCATGCGCGAGACGACTTCCTGACCGACGAAACAGCCCTTGCGGAAGTCCACGCCATTGGTGAGGTCCATGTTGATGTCGGCGGGGAACACATCCTCCGCGTCAAAATCGAAATCCTGTTCGGGAACGCACGCTGCGATGCGCGCTGCATGATAGGGCGCAGCGTCCGTCGGCGCGCTGCGTGGTCCGATCATGCGCTGCGGCGCGGCGGCGCTGCGCGGGTCGGGTGCGCCCGTGAAGACCGTGACGCCAAGATCGTCACGCGCACGCACGGCGACGGCTGCCCGCAGCTTCATCAATGTCAGCCGCTTGATGAGAGCAGGCGCAACAGAGGCCGTGCAGTCGAGCAGAATCTCATCGCCGAGGCGCGTTACCAGAAAGTCCGCGATGATTTTTCCCTGCGGCGTCAGCAGCGCCCCGTAATGGAACTCGCCTTCCACGAGACCCAACGTAGACACCGTCACAATGCCGTTCAGGAACGGCTCAGCGTCCGCGCCGGTAACCGAAACGATGGAACGATGGGCGAGGAAAAGTGGCTGATGCATCTGGCACAGTTAGGGATTTCGTTGCGCATCGATAAGGCCAGCGCCAGCCGAAGCAAGCGGCGTGATCGTGCTAAACTCTATGTCACGCGCGGGCGCCCGCCTTTTCAAGCCTGCGACGTTATGCAATAGGGATAGCGTCGAATTCTGCACAGGTTCGGTTGCTCTCCTTGCTCTACTTGCGGGTTCGCCCGCTGGATCGAGCTCCGGATCTGGCCTTCCGAACAGTCGAGTTTGATCGCCCCCGGGAGCGCGGCTGCAAGCGCTCTCTCATTTGTTTCACGGGTACCCCCCGGTCTCGTGGACGCCTATCGAAAGACTAGATCTACATGGCTACCGGTACTGTTAAATGGTTCAACGAGCAAAAAGGCTTCGGCTTCATCCAGCCGGAATCTGGCGGCGCTGATGTGTTCGTTCACATCTCGGCCGTCCAGCGCGCCGGACTCGCCGGCCTCAACGAAGGCCAGCGTGTGAGCTTCGAACTCGAGAAGGACAAGCGTTCGGGCAAAATGGCCGCGACGCAGATCCAGCCGCTCTAAGCGACGATGCTTCATCCGGCCAGGATGTAGCTTCACGCACAAACTTCGAAACGGGTCGGCCGAAAGGCCGGCCCGTTTTTCGTTTAGCGGATGGACTGGTATTGTTGCGGCAATCCCCATCCCGCCCTCGTGGTTCGACGGACGGCGCTACGCGCCTGCTCACCATGAGGGCTCGAGCAACGGCGATGTAGAGGAGAGGCCTCATGGTGAGCAGCGAGCGAAGCTCGCGCCCGTCGAACCACGAGGTCTCGAGCTTACGACTCTAGCCGTGATCCTCATCCACCAACCCGCGCGCCTTCAACTCAAGCGCCAGCGTCGTACCCGGCCGCACGAAAACACGCGTAACCCCCCCGGCGCCAAGTCGATCAAGCGCCGCCTCAGGCGTCTCATCACCCTCCAGCGCGAACGCGCCATCATACGTTGCGCCATCGCCGTCGATGGCGAGCCAAGGCCGCCCCGTCGCGTTGAGCTTGAAGAAGCCAGCGTTGAGGCGTTCGGCTTCATCGCCCATCAGCCCGTGCTCGATGCTGACGCCAGCTTTCACCAGCCGGTCCGCGCCATGCGCGCCGAGCGGGTGCGGGTCATTGCACGCGATCACGACGCGCACGACGTCTGCTGCGAGCAGCAATTCCGAACAGGACGACGTTCCGCCCGAGCGCTGGTTGCACGGCTCCAGCGTGACATAGGCCGTCGCCCCGCGAGCGCGATCTCCGGCGGCGGCCAGCGCGATCTCCTCGGCATGCGGCCGTCCGCCATCGCCCGTTGCGCCTTCAGCGATGATCGCTCCATCCGTCACGATCACGCAGCCGACACTCGGATTCGGCGCCGTGCGGCCCAGCTGCGCCTGCGCAAGCTCAAGTGCGCGGCTCATGAAACGCGCGTCGTCTTGCGGAGCAGCACGCGCGCTCATGCTCAGACCTTCGGCAGCGGCTTGGCGCGCGCGGCGTCGAGATAGCGCGCGGCGGTCACGTGCAGCGACCCGTCGAGATCGATCAGCAACGGATTGCCCGTCGGGATCTCCACCTCGGTGATTTCGCTGTCAGGCACCTTGAACAGGTGCTTCACGATCGCGCGCAAGGAATTGCCGTGGGCTGCGATGAGAATGTTCTCGCCGGCCTTCAGCTTCGGCGCGATCTCCGCGTCCCAATAGGGCAGCACGCGATCAAGTGTCGTCTTGAGGCTTTCGGTTGCCGGAATGCTGATGCCGCGATAGCGCGGGTCGCTCGCAAGATCGAACTCGCCGCCCGCGACCATGTCCGGCGGCGGAATGTCGAACGAGCGGCGCCAGACCTTCACCTGGTCATCGCCGTGCCTGGCCGCCGTCTCTTTTTTGTTGAGCCCGGTCAGCCCGCCATAGTGACGCTCATTGAGGCGATAGTCCTTGGTGACCGGCATCCACAGCCGATCCATCTGCTCCAGCGCAATGTTGAGCGTGCGGATCGCGCGCTTCTGCACGGAGGTGTAGGCGCGGGTGAAGTCGACGCCGGTTTCGCGCAGCAGACGGCCGGAGGCGCGCGCTTCGTCTTCGCCCACGCTGGTCAGATCGACGTCCCACCAGCCGGTGAAGCGATCCTCCAGGTTCCATTGGCTTTGGCCGTGCCGGATCAATGCCAGCTGCGCCATGCTCGAACTCCCGCTGCAAACCTGCGGGTTCTGAAGCACGTCCGGAGGAATTGGGGAAGCGGCTCAGCCCGCTTTCGTGCGCGTCCAGTTGGCGAGCACGTCGCGGGCGCGGTTGGTTTCCGGGTTCATGCGGGCATCGTGCTCGGGCCGCTTGGCGGCGAGTTCGATGACATAGCCATCCGGGTCGCGGAAATAGATCGAGTCGATCATGCCGTGGTCGGAAACGCCCCGCACCTCCATGCCCAGCGCGCGGCCTTTTTCCATCCACGCCGGAATGTCGGCCATGGGCACTTCCAGCGCGATGTGCAGGTCGAAATCGTGCTGCTCCTTGAAGTCGAACGGCATGTCCGGCGCCTCGAAGAAGCCGAGGCATGAGCCGTCCTGCATCTGGAAGAAGATGTGCAGGACGCGCGTCTTGCGCCCTGTCTTGGTCGTGGTGATCTCGAAAGCGTTGACCAGCGGCAGGCCGAGAAAGCCCTCGTAGAACGCGCGCGTCGCCTCCGAGTCGCTGCAGCGATAAGCGTTGTGGTGCAGGCCGCGGATATCCATAGGCGTCGTTCCGACCGTCGCCCCCAAAGCGACCGCGCGAGCCTATAGCACGCCCGTCGCGCCCGCCCAGCGCCGGTGTGTAACCAAGTGTAGCGGCGCCCTAGTGCGGCGTCGAAGCGACCAGGAAATCGTCAGCCACCTGTGCGCCGGGGTTATTTTCGCGGCGCTTGTAGGCTTCCAGCAGCGAGGCGAAGGGCGGGGCGTATTGCCAGCCATTGGCGGTCGTATTCAGTTTGATCTCGAAATGGAGGTGCAGCGTCGTGGGCGTGCCGCCAAAATCGTTCGAGACATAGCCGAGCACGTCGCCCTTTTTCACCGTCTGGTTCGTGGCGACCTTCAGCTTCGCCATGTTGAGGTGGAGATAGCGATAGATCCGGCCGCCTGAATCGGCGCGCAGCGAGATCGAGTAGGAACCGACGTTGGAAATGACGCCGTCCTCGACCGCGACGATTTCATAACGGGTGCGCTCAGCGGCCTTGGTCTTCACTTCCAGCTTGCAGCCTTCCGGTGTGCCGACGCGAATGTCCTGACCGAGGTGGACGCCGGTCTTGGAGCAGAACGGCGTCGATCCGCTCGAGCGGGTCTCGCAGTAATTGTCGCGCCACGGGGCGACGAAGTTGCGCGTGTCACACTGGTCGCCGCCTTTGACGCCACCGCCCCAGCGATAGACCTGCGTCTGGGCGACTGCAGGCGCGCTTTTGATCGGGAACAGCATGTCCGGGACGAGCACGGCCATCTCGGTCGAGCCCGTACCGCTGCTCGGCGCGAGATTGCCGGCGCGGAAGAAATAGAAGGACGGCGTCACCGGCGCGGGCGGTGTTGTGACCGGGGGCGTTGTCACGGGCGGCGTCGTGACGGGCGGGGTTGCGACGGGCGGCGTGGTTTCCGGCGGTGTCGTGGGTGTCGTCACCGGCGGCGTCGGCTCAGGCGTGTTTTCGGCTGTCTCGGTCGGCACCGGAAGAGGCGGCAGCGGCTCGCCCGTCTCCGCGCTTTCAAGCGGCTTGCCGTCGCCTGTATC
This sequence comes from uncultured Alphaproteobacteria bacterium, assembly GCA_963784415.1. Taxonomy (GTDB): domain Bacteria; phylum Pseudomonadota; class Alphaproteobacteria; order Caulobacterales; family Hyphomonadaceae; genus UBA7672. The sequence continues at coordinate 96,828 of CAWARK010000011.1, read as the reverse complement.
GACAGCGGGGTTCTCCGGCTTGTTCTCGAACGGCGTGCCATCGATGCTCGGCGCGCCTGTGTTGGCGTTCGGGTTCGGCACCGAACCACCGAGCGGATCGCTCGGGTTCAGCGGGTCGCTGCCGGTTAGGGGCGGGGGGGGTGGGGGGGTGGAGGGGTCGGCGGGGACGGGTTCGTCCTTTGCGGCGATCTGGACCCAGGGCCAGAGCAGGACGTTGCTGGCGTCGCATGCCGCCAGCGCGCCTGCGGCCGCCACAACGAGAAGTCCCATCCGGATCGATGACCGTTTCATCCCGCCACTCCCACACACCTACTCGCCGCATCGTTGCGCGGCATACCCCTTAGCGCGCCGTACCCTTAACGGGACTGCGCCACGAACAGGCTGTCCGCGAATTCCCTGGCTTCCGCTTCCGAGATGCAGCCCTCGGGGCCGTCCACTTCGCGGCATTCAAAGTCGATCAGATAGTCCGCGCCGTACCGCGAGAACGTAAGCGAAGCGCTGGCCTCGCCGATCTGGAATTTCATCGCGCTCTTGTCGGCGGCCGGCTTGCCGCCCGCATCGTAGGCCTTCTGCGAGCCGTTCACCGTCACGTCGTAGCGCGGCAGGTGATAGGTCGCGAAATACCCGTCCTTCATGATGCGCGGCGGCACCGGACGATCGGCAGCGGTCTGGACTATGCCGCCGGGCAGCAGCATCGGCACGACCAGCGGGTCGCTGCCTGCGGCTTGCGGGACGACGACGTCGGCGGGGCGCTTGGCGAGGTCGGCGCGCGCAGCCTCCCAGTTTACCGTGCCGGTCACAGGCGCTGGGCCCTGCGGCACAGAGGCGACCTGAACAGGCTGCTCGCCCGCAGGCGCTTCAGCGACAGGCGCCGGCGCTTTTTCATTGCCACAGCCCGCCGCGAGGAGGGCGACTGCCGACAGGCCAGCCAGAACCAGGGCTTTCATCATTGTCCTCCGGGATGAGCCGTCATGTTGGGCTCTGCATAGGAAACATCTGCGACAGAGCCCAGCCTGGCTGCAATCGTCTTCATCGCCGGCAGCTGCTCGGCAGCGGGCGTTGAACCGTCATGCACCAGCACAAGCTCGTTGGAATAGGTGACGCGGTCCAGCTTCAGCTTGGCGAATTCCGGACGATTGGCCTTCCATGCATCGAACTTGGTCTTCGCCGAGCCCTGGTCCTTCCAGAACGCGTCGATGATGTCCTTCACCTTGGCGTCGTCCTTGAACTTGACGACGATCTCCATGCCCATCACGGCCGCGCCTGCGCCGCCGGGCTGGTTGAACTGGATGCCGGGCAGGCCGGGTTCGGGCGTCACGCCAGGCGGCAGGGCAGCCGTGGGCGCTTCAGATGTGATTGCGGACGGGATGGGCGCTGGCGCACTGGGATTTTCCGGCGAACTCGCCAGAAGCGACACGCCAATGATCGACGTGATAATCCCGATCGCAGCGGCGGTGGGGCCGGCGGCCTTGAAACGGTTCGCCTCGTGACGGGCGCCTTCGGCGTCTGACACAGCCATTCTCCCTCTCCTTCCGGGATATACTCCCAACGGAAAATGGGCCCAAAGGGTCCCTACCGCCGGTTGTGACATATCCCCCCGGACTGTTGAACGCCTATTGAAGCGCTGCGTTCGACAGATTCAGCATTTTACCCCCGCACGGGCGATAACACATGTCCGCCGACCCGGGGATGGGCGTCGATCCCGGATAGGCCGAGCACGCGCCCGAGCACTGCATGTTGGTGCGCGGCGTGGTCGCCGTCATCAGGCGTGTTTTCAGCTCCGATGGCACCGACGACGGGAATTTCGTCTTCAGCAGCGCCAGCGCCGCCGAAACGTGCGGGGCCGCCATCGAAGTCCCGTTTTCGTAGCTGTAGTAGCACTGCGCGATCTTCTGGCTCGGGTTCACCGGGTCCGTGCAGTTCTTCGAGTACTTGGTCGACAGGATGCCATCCGGCCGGCCGTCATGATCGTCGTCGCGGGACATGTCGCCGCCCGGCGCCATGATCGAGACGTTGGCGCCGAAGTTCGAGTAAGGCGTCAGCACGCCGCGCGCATCGTTGGCCGCAACCGAGATCACGTTCTGGCAGCCGCCGGGCGCAAAGTACTGTGTGTCGACCCGCGCGTTGCCGGCAGCGGAGACGACGATCGCGCCAGCCGCGACGGCGTCGTTGATCGCCGCCTGCATCGAGGCGGGGCAGGGACCGAACAGGCCGATCGACAGGTTGATGATGTCGGCAGGCTTCGAGTTCCAGACTTCCTTGCCCTGCAGGTCGCGGGCGGGAACGGTGCCGGCAGCCCAGCGGATGCCGTCATTGATGTCCGACAGCTTGCCGCCGCAGCGGCCGAGCGCACGCACCGGAACGATGGTGACGTTCCATGCGCCGCCGGCCACACCGGCTGCGTTGTTGGTCGCCGCGACGCCGATCGTGCCGGCGACGTGTGTGCCGTGGAAGCTGTCGCCGACCGTGTTGTCGTTCGGATCGCACTTGTCGCCCGGATCGTTGGGATCGCTATCGCGACCATCGCCGTCATTGCCCATGATCGGATCGGAGACCATGTCGAAGCCCGGCGCGAGATTGGGCGAGCCCTTGATGTCGGGGTGGTTCATCTGGATGCCGGTGTCGACAACCGCGACCACGACATCGCGCGATCCGGTGTCTTTCGAGCGCGCCCAGAAACCGCTGAAACCGGCGCCGCCATTCGATTGGCCGGCGGCAGCGCCAAGATCGCGGAAATTCCATTGCAGGCTGAACAGCGGATCGTTCGGCTTGGTGGTGGAAACGGTGACCGGCTGTTGCGTCGGCTTCTTCATCATCTGGTTGTTGAAGATGAAGTCCTTCTCGACATACTGGTATTCACCGCTCTCCCGCAGCACTTTCACGACGCATTCGGTCGCGAGCACTGGGTCGGCCTTGATTTTCTCCATGTCCGGCGTTCCAGCGCACTCCTCCTCGGCGCCCCGGCGTTGCGGCGCAAAGAGCGAGCGCATGGTCGCGACTTTCTGGAAGTCGAGTTTGCCTTCGCGGAACTGGGTCGGGTTGACGCCGATGGTGATGCGCATCTGGCCGCCTTCGCCCGGCGTGACGATGCCGGAGAGGCCGAGTTTCTCCAGTTGTCGGCCGGCCTTGTCGCGCGCGGCGACAGCGGTATCGACATCAAGGCGCGCGCGAACCTGCAGCGCCTTCGGGATCGGGGCTGCAGCGTCTGCCATCTTGCGCGTAACGGCATCGCCCAGCGCTTGCGCTGTCTGCGTGTTGGCCTTGAACGTGTCCTCGGCCGCCCTGCGGGCGGTGCGCAGTGTTTCCTTGCTGACCTCGACGCCCGAATCGCGCAGCGCTTCCTTCAGCGCCTTGGGAGCGACGACCTGCGCCTGCTGGCGAAGCTCTCCGGCCGTCGGCAGCTTGATCTGCGCGCGGCCAGCGATCGCGCCGGGCTTGAGGATGGCGGGCGCGCCGTCCTTGGTGACACGATTGGATTCCGGCGCCGGGGCGGCAGCCGCTGGCGCCTGCACGACAGGCGGCGGGCCGGCCGCCACTTCGAGCGATTCAGGGAGCGGCGCATCATTCGTGTTGAGGGCGCTGGCGGCCTGCGATGCGTCGGTCGGCTCTTCGATCAGGCTGAAGCTCTCCGGCTCGAGCACGGGTTGCGTGATCTCGACCTTCGGCATCGCGATGACCGAACCGACGGCGTAGAAGCGCTGGGTCTGCAGAAGCGTGTCGATGTCGATCGGCGCCAGATCGACCGGGGCCTGCATCGGGCCGAAGAGGGCGCGGTCATCGACAGACGCTGCAGCGAGGATCTGCTCGTCCGAGATGACCAGCACCCCGGAGTCCTGCGCTCCACCGGTGATCTGCGCGAGGGCGTCGCTCGCCAGCTTGCCGGCCTCGTTGAGGCGATCACACCCCGTCGCCGCCGCAAGCATCGCCACCAGGGCAAAGCCCGTCATGTATCGCTTCATTGCCATTACCCCGCCTCGCACACACCACGCGTCTGAGCGCTGTTTACCATGTCATTCCCACATGGCGAATGCCCGGACCACATCCCGGCCAACATCCGTGCATAGCTGGCTCACATGACAGGCAGATCGGACCCGCAACGTTTGCCTTGAAACCAGAGCAAGCGCGCTTTCAACGTCCCAATTGGGTCTCAATCGTTCCCGCGAGGCAACCGCTGCGCAACTTGACCGTTCAGGTGGCACGGAGTGATCCGCCAGACCGCCGGAACGTGACGGCACAGAGAATGCAGGACTGATCAGATGACCGACGACACGAAAAGCAAACTGGTTTCCCGGGTCATGGCGCTGCTCTTCATGGGCGCAGCCATCCTCGGCAGCTTTGCCATGCTCTCTTCCGGCGAGCGTTCGCTGTTTGCCGATACCGGCACCCAGGCGACCCAGACCGCGATGTCGCGCTAGCGCCTGTCGTAAAGGCACGCGTGACCCGAAACGGGTCTGCCTGATTTCCAGCGCCCAAAAGATCACTGGCAACCGCCGGACCCTGACCGCTATCATCGGCTGGGGAAGGCGGGAGCGGAATGAAGTTCAAACGCATCGTCCTGCTGACGGGCGCGGGCGTCTCGGCCGAGAGCGGCATGGGGACGTTCCGCGACAAGGACGGAATCTGGACGCGCCACAGTCTTGAAGATGTGGCGACGCCGGAAGGCTTCGTGCGCAATCCGCGACTGGTCCATGATTTCTACAATGCGCGCCGCAAGTCGCTGAAGGAAGCTGCGCCGAACCAGGCGCACCACGCCTTGTCACGGCTGGAGCAGGCGATGGCGTCAGCCGGCAGGGACCTTTTGCTGGTGACGCAGAATGTCGACGACCTCCACGAAAGGGCGGGCTCGCGATCCCTGCTTCACATGCATGGCGAGCTGAAGCGCGTGATGTGCGCCTCGTGCGGCGTCAAGGGCGTGTGGGACGAGGATCTGTTCACCGACACGGAATGCTGGCGCTGCGGCGCAGGCGCTTTGCGGCCCGATGTCGTGTGGTTCGGTGAGACGCCGTACGGCATGGACGCCATCTACGATCGGCTCGCGGCGTGCGATCTGTTTGTCTCCATCGGCACTTCGGGCGAGGTCTATCCCGCGGCAGGATTTGTCCACGAAGCCCGCCTGCACGGCGCGCATACGGTGGAGCTCAACCTCGAACCCTCGGCCAACCGCAGCGACTTTGGCGAAGGCCGCTATGGCCCGGCGACGCAGGTGGTCGATGAATGGGTCAGCGACGTGATCCGCGAGATCAGGCTGTAGGCGTCGTCACGGCGGGCGACAGCGCGATGAAAAGCGCCAGCGCGAACAGCAGCATCACGATCGGTGTCATGGTGAAGCGCTCGGGCTGCGAACGCGAGATCGCATTCATGGGAATGCCCAGCGCGAGGTAGGCGACGACGATCCACGCACCGATACTGGCGATCGCCGGATCAGGAAAAATGCGCGCAAGGCCGGCGCGGTCGAGCATGATCGTCGCGAGCAGTGCATAAATCACGATGGCGATCAGGCTGCCGATGCGAAGGTTCCGCGGCAGCCGCTCATGTCCGCCGCCCCAGGCAAAGCGTCCGAGCGGTGCGCCGAGGGCGAGCGCGAGCTGGAACACTGCCAGCCCGGCGAGCAGACTACAGAACGCGATTGCGGCGATGTCTGTGCCCATCCCGATACTCGTGCGCATCGACCTGACAGGGGTCAACGCTTCCGCGACGTGAACTTGAAGGCCGAAAATTCGAGGCTTACGCTCGCGGAAACTGGAGCACATCCCCATGCCCAACCTCGCCATCACACAACGCTTCGAAACCATCGTTCAAACCGGACAGGGCGATCCCGCGTCGCTGGCGCGCGCAGCCAAGACGGGCGATGTCGCCGCCGCCATCGATCTGGCCGCGCTGCTGACCCGCGCAGGCTGGGTCGAGCCCGAAACCATCCTCGATGTCTATGATGCGGCGACAGCTGGCTGGTTTGGCGAAGATCATCCGGCGGTCGATCTCACGCGCGGAACGGGCAAGGCGTTGCCCGCGCTGTGGCCGAAGTTCTGGGAGTTCATCGACGACACGTCGAAGATGGACCCGGGCGGTTTCACCATGCGCGTCGCCGCGCTCGGCCAGTTTGTCGAACAGGGTTTCGACGTGCGCGCGGGTCAGGCGAGCCTTGGCTTTCCCGGCGTGCCGGATGCAGTCGCGCAGGGATGGCCGCCGAAATTCACCATGGAAGAACTGGCGGCCCTGCCGGAAGGCTCGCTCGGCAATGAATTTCATCGCCAGATCGTCGACAACAATTTCGATCTCGAAGTGCTCGACCGCGACACGCTTGGTTTGTCCGCCATGCGTCCGCCGCTCGACTATCTGAACGCGCGGGCGCTGCAATGCCACGACCTCTGGCACCTTGTCGGCGGCTATCATCTGACGGCGCTGCACGAGACGGCGATCTCCGGCTTCCAGCTGGCGCAGTTCGGCCACAACTATTCGGCGCAGTATCTCGCCTTCATCATCGCCAAGACGGCGATGAACAGGCCCGAGGGCATTCCGCTGGTGTACGAGGTGTCACTCACCGGCTGGCGTCATGGCCGCGATACGCCGTCGCTGCTGGGCGTTGACTGGAAGGATGTGTGGGACAAGCCGCCCGAGAAAGTGCGCGAGCGCCTGGGCGTCTCGGCCTACTCATCGCCCATCCCGGCCGATCTCGTCGAGCAGCTCGAGCGCGCGGGCATGGTGCACGGACTGCGCTAGTCTTCTCGCCTAGTCGTCCGCCTCGTTCATCACGTCCATCTCCTCGTCCGACCACCCGAAATGGTGGCCGAGTTCGTGGATGACGACGTGCGCGACAAGCTCCTCGAGGGTGATTTCCCCGCTTGCGGCCCATTCATCGATGATGGGCATCCGGTAGAGCCACACCCTGGCCGGCATGTCCGCGGGGGCCGAGTGCGTCTCCAGAGTCAGGGCGACACCTGAATAGAGCCCGGTCAGCTCGTACGGGTTTTCGATCTTCATCGCCTCTAGCGTTTCGTCGTCAGCGAAGTCTTCGACCTTGATCGCCACGGCCCGCGCATGCGTGCGGAACGGCTCGTCCAGCGTATCCAGGGCTGCGCGCGCCATGGCGGCAATATCGTCGAGGGAGGGGGCGAGGCCCCAGTTTTTCCGGTCCATCATGTCGCTCATGTAATGGCGGGGCTGCGTGATTGCATGGGTGATTGCAGGGACGATTGCATTGAAGGGCTTCCCTTTTTGCGCGCGACGCGCTTTCTAGCCAACTTGCCGCCTTGGGGAGTTGTCCGCCTTGTCCATGTCGTTCGAGAGCTTGCGCAACTTCACCACCACCGTCCGCATCTACCAGCGCAACAAGCAGGACCGGAAGTGGGAGCCCGAGGCCCCCTACATGAAAGAAGTCGTGAATCCGGGCGATGTCTGCCTGCATTTCGGCGGCTCGGATGGGCGCCATTCCTACCTGCTGTCGCAGCAGATCGGGCCGAAGGGCGTCGTCCACATCTACGAACCGTCGAATTACTCGTACAAGATCATGACGCGCCTGCTACGCTGGCATGGGCTCAAGAATGTGCATCCGCATAATGCCGCGATCGGCTCCAATGAGGGGACGATGCTGCTGTCGGTGCCGAAGAAGACCACCGGGCATATCGGCCGCGCCTATGGCGTGGTCACGGACCGCGGCGGCACGGCGTCGGACGAGATCCTCGCCACGGGCAACCGCACCGAATTCATCGACCAGCCGACCGAGGTTGTCTCGCTCGACGGGTTGATGGCCAAGGAGAAGCTGTCGCGTGTCGACTTCATACGCTGCGACGTCGAGGGCGCTGAAATTCGCTTCATCGAGGGCGGCAAGAAGACGATCGAACGCGACCTGCCGAGCCTGCTGATCGAGATCCATCCGTTCTCGTTGCAACGTAACTTCGGCTCTTCGGGCGAGGCGGTGCGGGATTACTTCATCGGCCTCGGCTATCGCATGTGGCAGCTCAACGACGACAATTCGCACATGTTCGAATCGACCCAGATCGATCCGAAACGCCGCTGGAAGGACTACTTCCTGATCCATCCCAAACGCGGACCCACGTTGCCCGAGGGCATGTTCCGCAAAGCGTTCGCGAACTAGCTGATGACGCGCCGCCGCTTTCCTCAGCAGAAGGCCGGCACGCTCTACCTGACCGAAGGTGGCCAGGAGACCGAGGTGATGTATCGCCACGGTTTCGAGCTGCCGGAATTCGCGATGTATCCGCTGCTCGACAATCCGGCCGCGGTCGAGGTGATGCGCGGCATGTACCAGCGCTATCTCGATGTTGCGGTCCAGCATGGCTGCGTCGCGCTGATGGGCGGGCTCGACTATCGCGCGAGCCCGGACTGGGGCCGCAAGATCGGCCTCAGCGAGCAGCAGCTCGCCGATTACCAGCAGCGCTCGATCGATTTCCTGCGAGATGTGGCCGCGCCTTATGCCGGACGCCTGCCGGGCGTGATGATTGTTGGCTGCATCGGTCCGCGCGGCGACGCCTATTCATTGAACCAGACGATCACCGCAGAAGAAGCCGAGGCGTACCACAGCTTCCAGCTCGAAGGCCTCAGGGCGGCCGGCGTCGACCTCGCCATGGCGATGACATTCAACAGTGTGCCCGAAGCCGTCGGCGTGTCGCGGGCGGCGGCGCGTGCGGGCCTGCCGCTGGAAGTCTCGTTCACGCTCGACAGCAATCACAAACTCAAATCCGGCCCGACACTGAAGTCAGCCATCGAGACCGTGGATTTCCAGACCGGCGAGGACCGGCCGGACTTCTACGGGATCAACTGCTCGCACCCGCTGGAATTTTCGCCCGCGCTTGAGCCGGGCACGTGGATCCGCCGTATCCGCAGCCTGCGTCCGAACGCGGCGATGATGGACAAGCAGTCACTCTGCACCCTCGGGCATCTGGAGGAGGGCGACCCGGAAGCCCTCGGCCTGCTGATGGGCATGCTCGCCCGGAATTATCCGCACATGGACATGTGGGGCGGGTGCTGCGGGACCTGGGACAAACATCTCGATCACATCGCCCGCAATGTGCAGGACGTCCTGCAGGCGCGGTGACGCCGGCCCGAAGGCAGGTTCTCCAAGGCGTTCGCCATCTAGGGCTGCATCAGCGGCTTTGGCGGTCGCGTTATGAGCAGCACAAGCACGCCACCCGCTGCAGCTGCAGCTGCAAGCGTGAGAAAGGCTGCATCGGCATTGCCGCCATTGGCTTCGCGGATGCGGCCGATCAGGTCCGGTCCGAAATGGCCGCCGAGATTGCCGATCGCGTTGATCCACGCGATGCCCGCCGCGGCGCCTGCGCCCGAGAGCAGGGCGGTCGGGATCGACCAGAACGCGACGACCCAGCAGAGGGCGCCGCAGGTGACGAGCGTTAGCGCGGTGAGCTGCAGCACGGGCGCATTGTCGATGAGCGCCAGCATCACCATGCCGACCACGCACATCGCAAAGCCGCCCGCGGTGTGCCAGCGCCGCTCGCCCGTGCGGTCGGAATTCCACGCCCACAACACCTGGACGACTGCTGTGATGCCCCACGGGATCATGCTGAGCAGGCCGACCATGAAGAAGTCCTTCGTGCCTATTCCGAACTCGGAGATCAGCGTCGGCATCCAGAAATTCGTGGTGTAGAGGCAGAGCGCGCCAGCGAAATAGACCGCGCCGAAGGCCCAGATGCGGATGTCGCGAAAGACTTCCGCGATGCTGTGCCTAGCGTGAGCGTCTCTTGCCGCCGCTTCCTCACCCATGCGGGCAGCGACGAGATCGCGTTCGGCCGCGCTGAGCCATGCGGCCTTCGCCGGAATGTCCGGCAGCCACAGCAGCAGGACGACGCCCATCACCATCGAGGGTGCGCCTTCAAGCGCGAACACCCATTGCCAGCCGCGCAGCCCGTTGACGCCGTCCATGTATTGCAGGATCGCGCCCGACAGGGGCGACCCGATAATGTTGGAGACCGCGATGCCGGTCATGAACCACGCCACCATCTGGGCGCGGCGCCGGGCGGGAAACCAGTAGGTCAGGAAAAGGATGACGCCCGGAAAGAACCCGGCCTCCGCCGCGCCGAGCAGGAAGCGCAGGACATAGAAGGTGAACTGCTGGTCGGAGCAGCCGAATGCTTTCGCGACCGGTCCCCATGCGACCATGCCCGTGAAGACAAAGAGGCTGGAGATGATCCCCCAGCTGAACATGATGCGCGCCATCCATATCCGCGCGCCCACCTTGCGCAGGATGAGATTGCTCGGCACCTCGAAGACGAAATAGCCGATGAAGAAGATGCCCGCGCCGAAGCCATAGACGGCGTCGGAGAACTGCAGGTCCGCCGCCATCTGCAGCTTGGCGAATCCGACATTCACGCGGTCGAGGAAGGCGACGATGTAGCCGAGAAACAGGAGCGGAACGATCCGCCACGCGATCTTGCGGAAGGTCGCGGCCTCGTCAGGCGCGGTATCGCGCGGCTCGCTCATGATGTCCTCCCCAGGATTCTTGCTTTCGGCAGCAACTGCCAAAGCGCGTCGTTCGTCAATTCGCGTTGCCCTGATCGGAGAGCGGCGCCATAACCGGTACGTAACAGGAACACCCGCAATGGTCGCGCTCGCGCCTTCACCGGTTTCACAGCCCTTTGGCGATCCCGTGCCCAACGGTCGCGCCGCCGAGATCGTGCGCGGCGTGCAGCGGATGTTTGCCGAACTCGGGCTCGCCTCGCTGACGGAGGTGACGCTCGCCAATGGCCGCCGCGCCGATGTGATGGCCGTCGGCTCAAAGGGCGAAATCGTGATCGTCGAGGTAAAATCCTGTCTGCAGGATTTCCAGACCGATCAGAAATGGCCGGAATACGCGCCTTACTGCGACCGTTTTTATTTCGCCGTCGACTGCGACTTTCCGAAAGAGCGCATTCCTGAGCATGCCGGGTTGATGGTGTGCGATGGTTTCGGCGGCGCCATCCTGCGTGAATGCCAGCCAGAATTGCTCAGCGCTGCGCGGCGCAAGGCGGTGACGCTGTCTTTCGCGCGTCTCGCCGCGGCACGGTTGATGCGTGCGGGCGTTGCTGCTGGCGCATCGGCTTCCGAACCTGCAATCGATTAAGCTTTCAGTCCTACGCGATCATTCATGCCTTTGCTCTTTCCCATTGCCGCCAACCCGCGAGACGCGCTCGACGCCGAGCCTGACGCAGGCGCGCGCACGATTGCCGAGGCGCGTGAACTCGCAAAGGGTCCGGTGGCGCTAGTGTCCGACTGGCTGCGTCCATCGCCCGCCGAAGCCGGCGAAATCCAGCGCAAGGCCGATGCAGGCATCTCGCGCGGCTTCGTGCAGGTTTACGAGGACGCCAAAGGAAGACCGGTGATCGCCGTCACCTACTGGAAACCCGGCGCCGAGAAGGTCGCGCCTGCGCCACGCACGAGGCCCGAGCCGGAATCAGTGACGCCCGAGGATCACACGGACGATCTCTATTTCACCAAGGCGGACGCGAAGGCCAAGCGCAAGCGCAAGGCGATCGATCCCAACCAGCTCGACATGTTCGGGCTTGGGCAGAAGAACGCGACTGATGCCGATTCCCCCGGCCCCGGCGGGGTGATTGTCGATGAAGACCCGACAGTTTCCGGGGATAGCGGCGGCGAAGAGTCCAGCTGACGGCTTCACCTCTGGCGCAGCACGTGCGTACAAGTCCTCATCCGCATCCTGTGCGGGTGGCTGGCATGACGCATGCGACCGGACGAACCATCATCCAAAGGAGCGCCAAGACCCGCCGGCGAAACGCTGGGCGAGAGTGAGCGCGCGCATTTTGCGGACCTGCTGGTGGCAGTCGCCGAGCGGCAGGATCGTCAGGCTTATGCCGAGCTTTTTGGTTACTATGCGCCTCGCGTGAAATCCTACCTGATGCGGCTCGGCGCCGATAACGCGCAGGCCGAGGAAATCGCTCAGGACGTGATGGTGACGGTCTGGCGCAAGGCGCAGCTGTTCGATCGCGCGCAGGCGTCCGTCTCGACCTGGATCTTCCGGGTCGCCCGAAATCGCCGGATCGATCTCTTCCGGCGCGCCAAACGTCCAGCCCTCGATCCCGAAGAAACCATGATCCTGCCCGCGGGTGTCGAGGCGCCCGATGCCCGGGTGGAGGCGATGGAAACCGAAACACGCGTGCGGGCGGCGATGAAGGATCTGCCCGAAGAACAGCTCAGCCTGTTGCGGCTCGCATTCTATGACGGCCTGTCGCACCGGGAGATCGCCGACAAGCTGGGTGTGCCTCTCGGAACAGTGAAGTCGCGCATCCGCCTGGCGTTCGTGAAGATGAAGGCGAGGCTGGGCGATGAATAGACAGCCAATGTTCCAGCGGGCACTGATCCGGCAAGGAAACCCGTGCGTACTGACGCCGAAACGTGGGATTTCGCGACAACGAGTCTGGAGATGATCAGAGTTTCGCAGGCCATGGTGCTTGATGACGCAACCCGCGCCGCCCTGGCGTCGGGACGTGCGGAGCCTGCGCTCGGCCTGTTCATCGATACCCTCATGGAATTGAGGGGCATCTCCGATCGCGAGGGCGAGATCATTGCGGGCGCCACGCTGGAAGCCGAAGCGCCCGCCGCGATGTCGCCCAACGCGCTCGACATGGCGTTCGCCGCGATCGAGCGGGGCGGAAAACCGAAACAGCGCGAGCTTGCCTATCCCGAGCTGGCTGACTTGCCGGCCGGGCTGCTCGATCTCGTCCGCGAGTCCGAAGCGAAACGCGGCTGGTCCTATGCCGGTCCCGGCGTGCGCCGGCTGGACCTTGGCGCGGATGGCCCGCTGAAACTGGAAATTATCCGGCTTGGCGCAGGGCAGGCCGTGCCCTGGCACACCCACAAGGGCCGCGAGCTGACGCTGTGTGTCCACGGCGAATTCTCGGACACGCTGGCGACCTACGGTCCCGGCGATTTCTCGGTTACTGACGGCAGCATCCGCCACCAGCCCAAGGCCCATCCGGGCGCCCCCGCCTATGCACTGGCCGTCACCGACGCCGGACTGAAGTTCGAAGGCGTTCTTGGCGCGATCCAGCGGATTTTCGGCCAGTAACGTCCCCGACAAGCGACCAGCGGTGACAGGCAGGTCCTGAACCGCTAGGAGCCGCGCCATGGCTCGACCCCAATCAGACACCCCCGCGACCATTGGCTGGCAGGCCCGCCTCGCCGCTGCCGAGCTCGTGCTCGTGGCGATGGAGGGTGCGTCCGACTTCGATGCCGCGATGGACAAGAGCCGCACGTTCAAACGCCTCCAGGGTCCCGATCGGGGCTTTGCGCGGGCTATGGCGGGCGCCGCCTTGCGTGCGGTGGGACGCATCGACTGGGCGCTGGGCGGAATGCTGAAACGGCCACTGGACGAACTCCAGCCGCCTCTGCAGGCGCTGTTGCGCGTGGGCGCGGCCCAGCTCTGGATCATGAACGTCGCCGACCACGCTGCGGTCTCCGCCACGGTCGAGGCGGCGGGCAAATGGGAAGATGCGCGCAAGGGGGGAGGGCTGATCAACGCCGTGCTCCGCCGCGCCGCGCGCGAGGGCGATGCGTTCGCGAACTCGCCGGTGACGGCTGTGTGGCCCGACTGGCTGGCCGCGCGCATGAAGGCGTCGCTCGGGGCGGAGCAGGCCGAGGAGCTGGCGCTGGCCCAGCTCGACGAGCCGCCGATCGATCTCACGCTTCGCTCGCCGGAAGATGCAGAAGCATGGGCGGAAAAGCTGGAAGCGGAAGTGCTGCCCAATGGCTCGCTGCGCTTGCAGTCGGGCGCTGGACTGATGGAGTTGCCGGGCTTCGCCGACGGCGCCTGGTGGGTGCAGGATACGGCGGCGGCGCTTCCGGCAAAACTGCTGGGCGATGTGCGCGGTCAGGCTGTCGCGGACCTTTGCGCGGCGCCGGGCGGCAAGGCGATGCAGATCGCCGCGATGGGCGCGAAGCTTTTTGCCATCGACATGTCGCGCCAACGCATCGTGCGCCTGCGCGAGAATGCCGAACGCGCGAAGCTGCCGATGACAATCGTGGAATCCGATGGCCGCACATGGCGGCCCGAACAGCCGCTCGATGCGGTGCTACTCGATGCGCCGTGCTCGGCGCTTGGCATCATCCGCCGCCATCCCGAAGGCGTCTGGCGGCGCGATCCGAAAGACCTTGTGCGTTTCCCCTCGATCCAGCGCGCGCTGGTGGATGCCGCGCACGAGATGTTGAAGCCCGGCGGACGCTTGGTCTATTCGGTCTGCACGCCCGTGCCGGAAGAAGGCCGCGAGATCATCGAGGCGGTGATCGCTACGGGCGGCTGGAAGCGCGTTGCAATCCAGCGCGCTGAACTCGCCGGATTTCAGGACTCGTTAACGTCTGACGGCGACGTGCTGACCTTGCCGCGCGCGCGTGTCTCTGGCGCCACGACCGGCGGAGAATTCGCGACAGCGTCGATGAATTCCGACGCGTTCTACATCGCGCGCCTTGAACGTCTCTGACCGGATTCCCATTCCAAAAAGATTACCGGGACTCAGAGAATACCGCGACGTTCTAAGGCTGACCTTGACACATTTCTGCCATTGATAAGCACCGAAGACGAACCAATGGGTTCAGTCTGGGTTCAGCGGTTGCCGGCTAACGTGCGTGTATAGGGACAAGACTTCCTCGGCTTCGTCCCTGTGGAGATAACAAGATGACCGCCACCTTCCACACCCTGTCTGACGCCCCTTCCATCTCAGGCGACATCGGCATGGATGAGACGCGCGGCTCCAGCATCGCCAAGCCGCAGAAAGCCTTCGCGATTGCCTTCGCCGTGCTCGCCGCAACGCTTGCCGGCTGCGCTAGCGGCCTCGGCGCCAACACCTATGCTCAGGGTGCGACCGGCCACGCTGCGTTTGTCGATGAGGGTATGGTGATCGGACAGGCGACCCGCGAATCCGCCGGATCGCAACCAGGCTTCGCCTACACGATCCGCCTCCTGACGGGAGAGCTGGTCTCAGTCGCCCAGGCTGGCGACTACGTCATGCCAGCGGGCACGCCGGTGCTGATCGAATACGGCGCCCGCGCCCGCGTGATCCGGCAGCAAATCAGCTAACGGCTCCTGATCCCGCATTCTCAGGCACATCGAATTGACCCGCCCGGCAGCTCCCCAGCACCGGGCGGGTTTGTTTTAAGCGCCCACGCCTCTATCACTGGGCGCGAGCCTGTTCGTGGGCTTGCGGGGGACGGATGCGCTATCAGATACCTGAGGAAAGGCCGCGGGGGTTCCTGACGCGCTTCGCCACGCGCGCCAGCACGCCCTACTGGGCAACAATTCTGGGCGGCTTCCTGCCATCGCTTGTCTGGTCGACAGTCAATGCGTGGCTGCTCGGTTGCCGCGATGCGCGCTGGCAGACGACGCTGGCCATCGCCGGCTACGCCATCGTTGCAGGCATCGGCGCGGCAAACATGTATTTCTGGCATTCGGGCGCGTACTATCTGTGGTTCGAGAACACGGGCCGCCTCGTCCATGCGCTGCTCGGTACGGTCTACATCATCAGCAGCCTGATGATCGTGCGCGTGCTGGTGGGGCGGCAGATCGATCTTGCCGCTTATCGCAGCACGCTGGGCCGTCCGCTGCCGTGGGGCTTCGTCCTTGTCGGCCTGATCGTGCTGGCCGACCGCTACCTGATCCCGCAGGTCTACCCCCACCTGAAGGAGATATTCTGGATCTGGGGGCCGTCGCTGATATGAACCCCCAGATATTCGATGCCGCCATGCAGATGGCCGAGACCGCCGTGCATCGCGGCTCCTATGCATCGGCTCTCGTCCACTATGCCGACGCCCTCACCGAAAATCCCGAAAGCGCCGAGGCGCATGCGCGGCTCAGCATCTGCCTATCGCGCATGAACCGTCGCTTCGGCGCAGTGGAAGAGGCCGAGCGCGCGCTGCGCATCGATCCCGAATACCCGCCCGGCCATATCGCGCTCGGCTATGCCGCGTTGTTCACCGGCGATGTGCGCGGCGCGAAGGCCGCCGTCGAGCATGTGCGCAAGCTCGAGCCCGAGGGTGACAGTGCTTTTGTCCTCCGCTGTGACATCGCGCTGGCGACGCGCGACGGAAAGGAGCTGCGCGCGGCGGCCACGGCCCTGCTGTCATCCTCCCCGGAAGACACGTTCGGCGTCTGCATGCTCGCGCGCGCCGCCGCGCTGGAAGGCAAGGGCGCCGAGGCAGAGCGGCTGGCGCGGGAGGCGCTGCGCGCCGAACCGGAAGATTCGTTCGCGCACGAGTGCATAGGATGGGCCTTCTTCACCCAGCGCCGTTTCCGTCGGGCCAAGGAAGCCGCCCTCAGCGCGTTAGCATTGTCGCCGGACAACCAATCCGCCTTCCTGTTGATGGCGGCGGCCATGCTGCGCCAGCGTTGGCTCACCGGTTGGTTTTTCTGGTTTGCGCTTTGGGTCACGCAGAATTCCGAACGCACCTTCATGACGGCGGTCATCATCTACAGTGGCGTGACGATGGCGGCGGGCAATTTCTTCTGGTTCTACAATCAGACCCTGGCCTTCGACATTCTCAATTACGGCACGTGGGCGATTTCGATCGCGATCCTTGCGTCTTACGTGATCCTTACGCGCATCCTGCAGAACGAAGCCCGGAATGTCCGTCTTGTAAGCGACTACTGAGGCTTCTTTCCTTGCGCCGCATGTAGGGCGCTGCTAGGTCGATTCCCATGTCAGATATCCTGATTTCGCCCTCTATTCTGGCCGCTGATTTCGCCCGCCTCGGCGAGGAAGTGCGCGCTGTCGATGCAGCCGGCGCGGACATGATCCATGTCGACGTGATGGACGGGCATTTCGTGCCCAACATCTCGATTGGCCCCGTCGTGATCGAAAAGCTGCGGCCGCACACAGCCAAGCCTTTTGACGTCCACCTGATGATCTCGCCGGTGGATGCCTATCTCGAAGCCTTCGCCGCCGCCGGCGCCGATATCATCACCGTCCACCCCGAAGCCGGCCCGCACCTCCACCGCACGCTTCAGGTGATCCGCAAGCTCGGCAAGAAGACCGGCGCCGCCCTCAATCCGTCGACCCATCCCGACGTGCTCGACCCGGTGCTGGAAGATCTCGACCTCATCCTGGTGATGAGCGTCAATCCCGGGTTCGGCGGCCAGAAGTTCATCGAGAGCCAGCTGCGCAAGATCGAAACCCTCCGCAAGAAGCTCGACCGCGCCAATCTCAAGACCATCCTCGAAGTGGATGGCGGCATCGTCCCCGGCAATGCTCAGGCTGTGATCGACGCAGGCGCCACGGCGCTCGTCGCTGGCTCCGCGATCTTCGGCAAGGGCGCCGATCGTTACGCTGCCGAGATCGCAGCCCTTCGCGGAAAGTGAGCGAAGGATGACGCTTCCTCCCCTCGGCCCCACGCCGCCGGTCAGCGGACGCGATGCGGAGTATGCCGAGTGGCTGGAGCATACCGGCAAGTCAGGCGCCGCCATCAACGTGTCGCCGGTTCACAGGCTGAAAATCTCAGGCCCCGGCCCGTCAGCCTTCACCGCTTTTCCAACCAGCAACCGGCCCGCGAACCCCGCGCGAGGCGATGCGATCCTCGCCGGCCGCTGGCGCTTTGGCTCGACCCATATCGAAACCCCCGAGGGCCACAGCCCGTGGGGTCCTGAATTTCCGACCTTCCACTTCGCCGACCGCATTCACCGCTTTCACTGGCTGCGGGATCTCGCCGCCTGCGGTCCGGCTGGCGAGGCGCGCGCCCGTGCGCTCGTCGTGGCGTGGGCCGAAGCGTACGGAAAGTGGGATGACTTTGCCTGGCGGCTGGGCGTCACGGCCGATCGGGTAATCAATTTCCTCGTCGCAGGTCCGGCGCTTTTCGGGCCGCTCGAAGGCGATGGTCGCCATGCCGTGATGGACACGCTGGGCCGCCAGATCCGCCACCTGCAATTCTCCGCGCCGGAAGAAGTCGATCCAGTGGTGCGTTTCCGCATCGCCGTCGCCATCTGCCTTGCGGGGGCCGCGACCGAGGATGGCCGCAAGATTCTCGATGTCGGTCTCGCCTTGCTCGAGACCGAATGCGCAGCGCAGATCCTGCCCGATGGCGGCCACATCAGCCGCAGCCCGGAAGCGCTGGCCGAAGCGCTGCTCGACATCCACGCGGTCGAGGAACTCCTGCTGCGCCTGGGTGTCAGCGCGCCGGTCTTCCTCAACAAGCTGCAGCCGCGCATGGCGGCGATGCTCAGCTTCTTCCACACGGCCGACGGCGGCCTGCTGCCGGCCAATGGCGGCGGCGATTGCGCAGCTGGTCTCGCGCGCGCGGCGTTGCGTCCGCATGGCGGCGTCAATTCAAAATTCTCGTTCGCGCGCCTGTCCGCCTACCAGCGCGTCCAGGCTGGCGAACTGACGGTCTATATCGACGCCGGGCCCGGTCCTGACCGTCCCCATGGCGGCCATGCCCATGCCGGCGCGCTGGCGCTGACGGTGGATGACGGGCCGGAGCGGATCATCACGTCGTGCGGCGCCAGCACCGATCTCGACCCCGCCGTCCGCGACGCCGCCCGCCGTACTGCGGCGCACTCCGTCCTGTCCCTGAATGGCGAAGACGCCGCCGTGTTCGCGGTAGATCCGTTAACCGGCATGCGCGCGCCCGATGGCCCCGCCCAGCTGGCCGTGCGGCGGATGGAAGAGGGCGATCAATACCTGCTGGAAGGTCAGCACGCAGGTTGGCGCGTGCGTCATGGCCTCATCTACCGCCGCCGCCTCTATGTCGCGATGAGCGGCCTGCGGATTACCGGTGAAGACAGCCTGTCCCGTCCCATGTCGGATGCGGCGCCCGTCTTCCCCGGCGCACTCATTCCGTTCGAGATACGGTTCCATCTTCATCCCGGCGTTCAGATCGCCAACGGCCCTGACGAACGTACGGTTTTCCTTGGTTTGCCGCAGCGGCAGCACGTATGGAGATTCCGTAGTGAAACTTTGCTTTCCGTCGAGGATTCGCGTTACTGGGGGGGTGATGCGGCACAGAAATCGCAACAACTCGTGATTCGGGGCGTTGCTGATCCAGCTGCGGATGGCTCGCAGGCGCCTAACCGGGTTCGATGGGCCCTTTCCCGGGTAGACCAGGGAGGCCAGGGGGAGAGTTAGTTGAGCAGCGTAGAGGTCTCGGCCAGACGGGCGGCCATCGAGGCGAAAGCGCTTTGCTTCGCTTACGATGTTGCGACCGGCATGGTTGCGATGTTCGTCGCGCCCCACATCGTCTTCATGTTCGCCGGCGGCGCCGCGCCGACCTGGCTGGAATTCTTCGTCGCCATCGCTTTCGGGGTCACCGCGGCTTTCGCGATGTGGCTGCGCGGCGTCCACCGGCAGGTCTGGCGCCACACCTCCCTGCGCGACGTCGTGCGGATCTTCCAGGCCGTCGCGCTGACGCACCTGATGTCGCTGCCGATCCTGATCCTCGCAAAGACGCTCGAAGATTATCCGATCGCTTCGATCTACCTGCAGTTCCCGATCTGGCTGGTGGCGTTGATGGCCGTGCGCCTGTGGGCGCGGGGCCGGTCCACGGGTGATCTCACCGCCATCTTCCGCCGCGAGCCTCCCTACGCGCCACGCGCGCTGGTGGTCGGTCCGGCCAGCCATGTCGCTGAAGCCCTGCGCGCCGCCCGCAAGGCGCCTGCCGGCACGCCGATCCGCGCCATCGGCATCGTCGAGACATCCGGCCTCCACTATGGCCGCGACATCGAAGGCGTGCAGGTGATGGGCGGCATCGACCAGCTCGCCACCCTGTTCGATCACTACACCGCCCGTTTCGGCGAATTGCCCTGGATCGCGATCGCCGCTCCGCCGGAAGACCGCCGCACGATGGAAGCGGCGCTGGCCGTGTCCTCCGCACGCAAGGCGACGTTGCTGCGTATCGGCGCCAAGGCGATGCTGGAACAGATCCGCCCGGCCGACCTGCTGGCCCGCGCTGAACGCCGTCTCGATATGGCGCCGGTGGCCGAACTCGTCTCGGGAGCTCGCGTCTTCATCACGGGCGGCGGCGGCACCATCGGCGGCGAGCTGGCGCGCCAGTGCGCAGCGCTCGGCCCGTCGGAACTGACCATCTACGACGCCTCGGAATTCAACGTGTTCGAGATCGATCAGGAACTTTCGCGCGCCTATCCCAACGTTGTCCGTCGCATCGTCATCGGTGACGTGCGCGACGAGATCCGTCTTGAGCAGGCGATGCAGGAAGCAGCCCCCGATGTCGTGATCCACGCCGCGGCCCTGAAACATGTGCCTTTGATGGAGCAGAACCCGAACGAGGCGATCCTCACCAACGTGCTCGGCGCACGGCGCTGCGCCACCATCGCCGCCAATCTCGGCGTCAAGGCGTTCACCTTCATCTCGACCGACAAGGCTGTTAACCCCAACAACGTGATGGGCGCCACCAAGCGCGCCGCCGAACTCTTCATCCAGGCCTTTGCCCCCACCGCCCCGAACACGCGCTTCTCGCTCGTCCGCTTCGGCAACGTGCTTGGCTCCAAGGGCTCGGTCTCGCCGCTGTTCGAGCGCCAGATCGCCGAGGGCGGTCCGGTGACCGTCACCCACCCCGACATGACGCGCTACTTCATGAGCGTGGAGGAAGCCTCCGCCCTGGTGCTGCAGGCGGCGGCAATGTCGGCAAGCTCGACCTCGGAAGAAGCGACGCTCTACGTGCTCGACATGGGCGAGCCGGTGCGGATCATGGATCTCGCGGAAAAGATGATCCGTATGAAAGGCCTCACGCCCGGACAGGACATCCTGATCCGCGTTACCGGCCCCCGGCCCGGCGAAAAACTCACCGAAACCGTGTTCTACAACCGCGAGCAGGTGAAAAACACGCAGGTTGATGGCGTGCTGGAAGTCGCCAACACCGGCTCTCCGCCGATCGCCGAAGTGCAGGCGCGTCTCGACGCCGTGATTTCCTACGCCGCCCGCCGCGACCCGCAGGCCTCCCTGTCGATGATGAAGGCCCTCGCGCCCGAAATCTTCGCCGACGAGGTGTGGGGCGAACCGGTGATGCACGTTCACTGATGGGGCCGGCAACAGAGGGTATTGATCCTCCGCTGACCAACTCCATCTCTATGGAATGGAAATGCGCGTACTGGTCTTCAATGGCGAGGCCTATTGCGACGGCGACAAGCAGGACAGGCTTGTCAAACGGACGCTTCAGGCAATCGAGAACAGCGGCGTCACCGTCGAGGCCAGCGAGCTTTCGGTGGACCGCGGCTCGGCAATGTTCCTTGTCAGCGGCGATTCGGCCGCAATTCGTCGCCTGTGGAGCATTGTCGAGGCGACGGGTCTCGAAAACGCCTGGGAGGCGTTCGGCTCGCGGCTGGATTGGCAAACCTTCGAGATGAGCCGCTAGGCGGCATCCTGATCCTGCCGGCAATGCGGCAAGGATGATGGTTTCAAGACAGCCATCCTGATGCTATCCGGCGCCCAGCCAGCGCTGGAGCCGTCCGATGTCGCCCCCCAAAGCCGCCCCCAAGAACGTGCCCGACCGGCTCGCCGTGAAGCGCGCGCTGATCTCGGTTTCCGACAAGACCGGCCTCGTCGAGCGGGCGAAGAAACTGGCGGCGCTGGGCGTCGACCTGATCTCGACCGGCGGCACGTCGAAGACGCTGAAAGAAGCGGGCCTCAAGGTCCGCGACGTTGCCGACCTCACCGGCTTTCCCGAGATGATGGATGGCCGCGTGAAGACGCTGCACCCCAAAGTGCATGGCGGTCTCCTCTATCGCCGCGACCTCGCCACCCACACCAAGGACGCGACCGACCACGGCATCGAGCCGATCGATCTCGTCTGGATCAACCTCTATCCATTTGAAGCCACCGTCGAAGCCGGCGCCGATTTCGACAACTGCATCGAGAACATCGACATTGGTGGTCCCGCCATGCTGCGCGCCGCTTCCAAGAACGCCGACTTCGTCGCCGTCTGCACCGATGGCGCCGACGTAGACGCCGCGCTCGCCGAGATGGAGCAGGGCGGCGTGAGCCTCAATCTGCGCCGCCGCCTCGCCGCCAAGACCTATGCCCGCACTGCTGCCTACGACGCCGCGATTTCGGAGTGGTACTGGAAGCAGCTCAACGAAGAAGCAGGCGACTGGCGCGCCTTCGGCGGCAAGCTGCAGCAGACGCTTCGTTATGGCGAGAACCCGCACCAGAAAGCCGTCGTCTATGCCGGCCCGGTGAAGCGCGCCGGCGTGCTGACCGCGCGCCAGGTACAGGGCAAGGAGCTCAGCTACAACAACATCAACGACACGGACGCGGCCTACGAACTGGTCGCCGAGTTCGACGCAAAAATCTCGCCCGCCGTCGCCATCATCAAGCACGCCAACCCGTGCGGCGTTGCCACGGGCGCTACCGTCACCGAAGCCTATCGCCGTGCACTGGCCTGCGATTCAACCTCGGCGTTCGGTGGCATCATCGCCGTCAACGTGCCGCTCGATGGACCGACTGCCGAAGCCATCACCGAGATCTTCACCGAGGTTGTCATTGCGCCCGGCGCCGATGAAGCCGCCATGGCGGTGTTTGCGAAGAAGAAGAACCTGCGCCTGCTGCTCACCGATGGCCTGCCTGATCCGGGCCAGCCCGGCGTGATGGTGCGCACTGTCGCCGGCGGCCTCCTGGTGCAGGACCGCGACATCGGCCGCATCACCGCAGCTGACCTCAAGATCGTCTCGAAGCGCCAGCCGAGCGCGCAGGAAATCGAAGACATGATCTTCGCCTTCCGCGTCTGCAAACACACCAAGTCCAACGCCATCATCTACGCCAAGAACGGCGCCACTGTCGGCATCGGCGCCGGCCAGATGAGCCGCGTGGATTCCGCCCGCATCGCCCGTCGCAAGGCTGAAGACGCCGCCGCCGCGCTCAACAAGGCCGATCCCGAAACCATCGGCTCCGTCTGCGCCTCCGACGCGTTCTTCCCCTTCGCCGACGGCCTGCTGCAGGCGGCGCAAGCCGGCGCCACAGCCGTGATCCAGCCCGGCGGC
Organism: uncultured Alphaproteobacteria bacterium; assembly: GCA_963784415.1. Classification (GTDB taxonomy): domain Bacteria; phylum Pseudomonadota; class Alphaproteobacteria; order Caulobacterales; family Hyphomonadaceae; genus UBA7672. The sequence continues at coordinate 73,895 of CAWARK010000011.1, read as the reverse complement.
TCGGTGCGCGACGATGAAGTCATCAAGGCGGCGGACGAAGCCGACCTCGCCATGGTCTTCACCGGCATGCGCCACTTCCGGCACTGATGCCGGTTACGGCGTCCGGCCGTTCTTGAAGGCCTGATAGTATTTTTCGAGCTGGGCGCCGAACTGTTCGGTGCCGAAGAAGCCGCGCGCGAATCCCCGCCAGTCGCGCGCAGCCAGCGAGGCGACCAATTTGCGTGTCGTGAGGAAATGCTCGAACGCGCGCAACTGCGCATCCTCCGACGTGGCCTGCGATCTGACGAACGCCTCCTGAGAGTCAAAACCGCCGGCCTTGTAGTTCGATCCCAGAATCCGGAACCGGCCCCAGGCTGTTGCTGAAAGGGCCGCCTCCGGGTTCAGCGCATAGGCCTCCGTCAGCTGCTCCCAGCGTTGTTTCTGGGGCCGCGAATAGTTGTCTCCCTTGAACACGGCGGTCGACACATTGGGGTGGGATGCGTCGTACGCGCCGTCTGTCAGGCGCGAAAAGACCTGCGATTCGAAATTGATCACAGGCAGCCCGTCGGGCGTGAAACCGGCTCCGCGGCCGCCCTGGAAATGAAGGATCGCCTTGATCGCTTCGGACTCGACACCCAGTCGCGCAGCGCTGTCTGCCAGTTGTGCGTCAGTGAGCGGCGCGGGATCCTGCGCACGCAGCAGGCCAAGGAAATCCTTCGTTGGTGATGAAAGGACTGGCGGAGGCTCGATTGGCGGAGACGGCTCGTCCTTGGCGGCGGCGCCGCACATCCGGTCTGTCTGCCCGCGACCGGCGATGACGACGTCCCAGTCGGGATACTGCTTTCCGACATCGTCGATCCAGCGCTGCATCATCAGGCAATTTGCCTGCGTGACGTAGCCAGTCCACTCGGGGCCAAGCGCCGCAATCGCCATTTCGCTGGGCACGCGCGCGGCCGAAATCGTGGTCGGAATGGGCGTCGCCGGCCCCTTGGGCAATTCCGCCGGCGCGCGGCCCACGCCCATATACCATGCAGCCCCTGCGCCAGCGGCCAGGACGACGACCGCCGCTGTCAGGAACAGCCAGACCTTCGATGCGCGCTTCTTTCCCGCAGGCGGCAGGTTCACGGGCGGCTGCGACAGGCAATTGGCAATTCGCTTCACGAAGTGCTGCCATTCCGGATCGCCCAGATCGCCGCGCCAGTCGGACAGGTTGGCGGCCTGCACGGACGAGAATTCGAGCGGTATCGCACAGGCGTTGATCAGCGCCGGCGCAAGAATGCGGCGCTCCTTGCCGTTGCGTGCTTCGTTGTGAACCCATTCGCCCTTGTCGACATTGGTGGAGGCGGCGCTCCACAGCACGGCAACGCAGCGGGCATCGGCAATCTCCTGCGCGATGCGGCGGTTCCAGGATTCGCCCACGTCGATGGCGTCGTCATAGAACACGGAATAGCCGTGACCGGTGATGGCTTCGGCAATGGCTTTCGCCCGCTCGCGGTCTTCACGTTTGTAGCTGAGGAAGACGTCCGCCACGTTGTGGTCCCCCCGGAATCGCCCGCTCTGTAACACGAATCCCGGCAGCCGAACATGATTTGGGGCCCCCGAAAGGGGGCCCCAAGCCAGCCAGAGCGATCAGGCGCCAGAGCGATCAGGCGATTGCCGTCAGTTCTTGTTCTTGATGTTCGCTTCCTTCGCCGCGATGCGGTCTTCTTCGTCGAACATGATCGGCGCGGCTCCCGGCGCCGACTGGGCATAGAAGCGGGACTTCTTCGCCAGGCGCGACATCGACTCGTTCATCGTGCCGGCCGACATCGCCATCTGCTTGTCGCCGCCGACGCCGACGGATTGAGCGTCGCCGATGTTGTCGAAGTTGGCGCCAAGGAAGACGACTTCCCAGCCCTTGGCCTTCACGCGGTCGAGCGCCGCCTTCACGCCCTCACGCGTCACTTCGCGCGAGGCGTTTTCCTGTCCGTCCGTCATCACGACGATGACGGCCTTGTCCGGGTTGTCTCCTTCCGCGAGCGAGATGATGCGAACCATCGCATCGAGCAATGGCGTCATGCCGCGCGGGGAAGCGTCCTTGTCGGTGACGTTCTCCCAGTGAAGGGCAGGCTGCTTCCGCCGCAGCGTATCGAATTGCAGGCTCTCCTGACTGTCGAACACGGCGAGCGTCACGTGGCTATCGACCGACGGACCGTCGGTCTTGTTGGCGAGTTCCTTTGCGAATGCGTTGACGGAGGAAAGCGCTTCCACCCAAAGCGACTGCATCGAACCGGAGCGGTCGAGAAGAATGTAGGCCTGCATGCACTGTCCCCTTTTCTGCTGATCCCCAACCCGCGGGCGAACACCCGCGGCAAGGACATGGGGCGTGCGACAACCTGTACCAGTGCGCGCGCTGCAAAAAGATTCAGTGCAGATGCAGCGAGTGGATCAGCCCGCATTGCCGCCGCACGCGCCTGAATCGAGCGCATGAAGCATCTGTTCCTTGGTGAACTGCGTGCAGCTTGCGACGCTCCAGTCGTCCGCGATGATCTTGCGCAGGCGCTGTTCCGTCACGCCAGTATTCGGGCACACGCCCGCAGGCTCGCCGATGACGATCCATAGCTCGGGCTCGCTGACGCCGCGCGCGACAAGGCCTGCCGCACATGTGGCGGCGACCTGCTGATCGACGCCCGCCGGCACTGGCGGCGCCTCAGTCTCGGATCGCACAGGGCAGAGGCCGCCATCAAGCGCGCGCACGCGATCCAGACTGCCGCGTCTGGCGGCAGGAAGCGGACGCCGACCAGAGCGCGCCGAGCTCGCGGATGCGCGCCTCGCTCAAGGTCGCCGAGGGGCAGATCGCGTCTTCCGCGCCCATCAGGATGTTGAGTTCGCCGTGCGTGACGCCGGCGCTCAGCATGTCGCCCTCGCATTTCGCGCTCGGCAGGATGGCGCAGCAGGCTATCTCCGGCTCGCTCTCTCCGCATGCGGTCAGCAGAACGGCTGCCGAAACCATCAGGGCGCAAGCTATCAGGACGGGGCGCATCTAAACCTCTCGACGCTTCAATGTTCTGCAGCGCGCGGCGTGCGCTCAATGGCCTTCAGATAGGCGATCAACGCGTCCGCCTCCCTGACTGTAAAATCGAAGTGGGGCATTTCGTCGTGACCGACCCGGACGCCTTCGACAAAATCATCCGCCAGTCGCTCGCTGTCATACCGCGTCAGGATCTGGAGAAGGGGCGGGGCTGCCGGATTCGGGCTCGTCCGCTCATCGTCAATCGCATGACAGATCGAACAGTTCGTCATCGCAATATCCCGGCCCTGGGCGACAATGGCGTCGTCATTGCTCCCCGATGGCGCGACGGTCGCGCCTTGCGGCGGCACAGGCGCACACGCCGCAGCGAGCAGGAAAACGGCCAGCAAGAGCGGGAACCTGGACGGAAAGGCGGTTGGCTTCATCTTGAATCTCCACGCGCACAGAACCCGCCAGTGTGGCGTCCAACGATAGGGTGTTGTCCGCCAGAAGGACAAGGCTGCCCTCCATCGGTTCGGCTCGCTGCATGTCCTTAACGCCTTGCTAACCGAAATAGCGCCCCTTTCACGGGACTAATTCCCACAGGAGTGCGCCCGATGTCGGTCTGCTACCGGCTGGTTCTGGATTCGGTGTGCCGCAGCAACCACCACCGCCTCGCGGTGCTGGCGCTCGAGCATCTGCAGGGCGAAGACGCCGCAAAATGGCGCGACGCCTTCCTCAAGCATCGCGACGCCTACCTGCAAGGCGCGAAGGCGCCGGACGAAGTGTTCAAGGATTTCAAGAACCACGTCCTTCACGTGCGCGACGGCGACTGGGGCGGCGCGCCGCAGGCCGCCCGCGAATGGTATCGCCGCACGGTCCGCGCGCTGCAGGCGAAGGACTGGCAACACGCCGTCTACAGCGCCGGCGTGATGAGCCACTACGTCGTCGATCCGATCCAGCCCTTCCACACGCACCAGACCGAAGCAGAAGGCACGATCCACCGCGCCGTCGAATGGTCGCTGTCGAAGGCCTTCCCCGAAATGCTGCTGATCCTCGAACAGGATCTCGGCTTCCCCGACATTCCGGTGCCCACCGGCGAGGACTGGCTCGAGCGCATGGTGCGCAATGGCGCGCTGGTCTCGAACAAGCACTACGAGACGCTGATCGATCACTACAATTTCGATGTCGGCCGCAAGAGCCCCGTCGCTGGTCTCGACCAGGAAATGAAGGACGTCGTCGCAGCCCTGCTTGGCTACGCGTCCGTCACGCTCGCGCGTATCCTCGACCGCGCAATCGCTGAATCGAAAGCCGAAGCGCCCGACGTGAACCTGATGCTCGATACCGTCGGCATCGTCGCCACTGTTCCCACGCGCGCGATCGCCAGGCAGATCGACGATCTCGTCGACCGCCGCCTCGTCGGCGCGCAGTACGCGGAATACCGCGCCACCGGCAAAGTGCGCGAGACGCTGGGCGATGACGACCGCGTCGTGCGCAAGCTGTTCGCGGAAGAAGTTCTGAAGGTCTCGATGGCCACGCTCGATTGCGCAGTGGCCGCAGGAAACCGGCACGAAGTCAGGGCAAGGGCGCCAAGCCGCGCGTGACGACGAAGATCAAGGCTGCGAAAGCTGTCGCGGAAGACGTGGTCGAACTCACCGAGAAGGTCGCGGCCGCGCCCGAGCCCAAGGCAAAAGCGAAGCCTGCTCCGGAACCCAAAGCCGAACCCGCGCCAATGCAACCGCGCGTGCGCCTCAGCCGCGAAGCCGCCATCGTCGATGCGCCTTCGATCGGCCCCAAGACCGCCAGCCGCCTCAGCGTCATCGGCGTCAACACGGTGGGCGACCTCCTGTCGCTTGCCCCTGAAGACGCCGCCCACCGCATCAAGGTCAGCCACATCAACGCCGGCATCATCAAGGACTGGCAGGCGCAGGCCCTGCTGGCGTGCTCCATCGCCGACATCAACGGCACGAACGCGCAGATCCTCGTCGGCGCCGGCATCTACAGCGTCGACGATCTCGCCGGCATCGATCTCGACTCGCTGATGGACGCCATCGACCTCTACGCCACCTCGAAAGAAGGCGAACGCCTCCTGCGCGATGGCAAACCGCCCGCCCGCGAGCGTGTCAAAACCTGGATCGAATCCGCCATCATCGCCTGCGAGAACCGCACCGCGGCCTGACACCGACCAGCTGGAAGCGTGCCCCTCGGCACGCGTTCCCGGCGAAGGCCGGGATCCAGTCTTCGCACGCAGTGCGAACCCGCAGCCGGAGTGCGCTGACGCGCACTGACCAGACCCCCGCCTTCGCGGGGGATGCGGGCTGAGAGTTACACCCCTTTTTGTTGGACAGCGTTCGCGCAGATCCAACACCTGACGTTCACGCACCCCGAGCAATCTCAATGACTTGCCCGCAAAATATGCTGGATTGGCGTTTCGCAAATCGGCCGGGCTTCCAGCGCACTTATAATCGCGCCCATGAGCCTCACCCGAGCGCCTCTTGAGCACGACGATGCCGCGAACCAGCACGACTGGTCCGCGCCCCTCGCCATGTTCATCGCCTGGCTCGTCCGCATCTTCGAGCAGATCACAAAACTCAAGAGCATCCGCCACACCACGCGCTTCAAAGCCAACTGGCGCGATCACTGGCAGAACCTCCGCCAGCTCGAATGGATGCGCGATCAAATCCTCGCCGACTGCGGCAGGCGCCTCCTCGCCGGCGAGACCCTCGATGCCGAGAGCGCCTTCATCCCCTTCAACCGACCCGCCCGCCGACTATGGCGGCCCATGCCCGCACACGCCGTTCGACATGAACCGCCGCTTCCTCGCCATCGCGCGCTTCAACGCCGATCCGGAAAGCGCAATCCTCGAACACGTCCGCCGCATCGCGAAGCGTGAGGGCATCAACCTGTCCGTCCCCTTCGGGGCCAGCCCCCTCCGTCTCGCTGCGCGAGCCACCTCCCCCGGCTTCGCCGGTGGAGAACTTCCGCCATTCACGCTCGCCGAGTCCTCCCTCGCCGTCAGGCGGTGGGGTCAACGCGCAGCGTTGACGCGCGCGACGTCTTCGTCGCGTGACGGAGGGGGCTGCGCGCGTGCACGCGGACCTCCCTTTCGACTCGTGGAAACTGAAACCCACCTTACCTCGCAGGCCTCACCTGCGAGAACGCGCCCGCATGCGCGTGGATACGGCGCCCTTGACCTTCTTGGCCGCCGCCTTCTTCCGCACGACCGGCCGCGTCGGCGCGGGCTTCCCAGACGCCGCTTTCGCCACCGGCCAACGGCCGGTCTGTTCCTCCCAATGCATCCGGCAGAGCGAGACATACATCGACTTCTCGATCCCGACCTGGTCGCCCGTCATCAAGGCGCGGCCATCCGACGTCTGCCGCACCACCATCGTCGCCTTGCGCCCGCAATGGCAGATCGTGCGGATCTCCCGCAGCGAGTCCGCGATGGCGAGCAGCTCGGAGGAGCCCGTGAAAAGTTCGCCGCGAAAATCGGTGCGCAGGCCATAGCACAGCACAGGAAGATTCAGCCGGTCAGCCACCCGCGCCAGTTGCCAGACCTGCTCCCGCGTCAGGAACTGCGCCTCGTCGACGAACACGCAGTCGACGCGCTTCTTGCGGTGCTCGCGGTTGATCCACGCATGGAGATCGTCTTCCAGCCCATAGAGCAGCGCCGACGAATTGATCCCGATGCGCGAGGTGATCCTGCCTTCGTCCGCCTCGGCATAAAGCGAGGAGGTGAACAGCAGCGAACGCATGCCGCGCTCCTGATAGTTGTAGGCGGCCTGCAGCAGGACGGTCGACTTGCCGGCGTTCATCGCGGCGTAGGAAAAATACAGCTTCGACATGGGCGCTCCCGGACGCCCTGTTGTGCAGCGGGCAACGAGCAGCGCCAAGACACGGGATGGGCCGCAGACCGCCAGTTTCTGGGGAAAGCCGGTCCCGTCTTGGTCCGGTCTATGCCGATCGCTATATGATGGCTATCATTCGAAAGCCGCGCTTCAGGAGATCCTGCCCGCCGATGGTTCGCTACTCGCCCGACCACAAGGAAAAGACCCGGTCGCTGATCGTCGCGAAAACGGCGGTGCGCATTCGCACGTCCGGGCTCGAAGGCGTCGGCGTCGCCAGCGTCATGGCCGAGGCGGGTCTCACGCATGGCGGCTTCTATGCGCACTTCAAATCGCGCGATGCGCTTCTCGCTGCAGCCATAGCTCATCTGTTCGATGCCGGCGTCACGCTGATCGATCGCTTCGAGGACAAGCACGGCGCAGGCGCGCTCGATCGCTATCTCGATTTCTATCTCTCGCCCCGCCACCGCGACGACATGACAGGCGGTTGCCCCGTGCCTGTCCTCTCCGCCGAGGTCCAGCGCGCAGCCCCGCAGGTGAAAGCCGCATTCGATGCCGGCCTCAACCGCCTGGCCGACCGCCTCGGCAAGCTGATGCTCGCTGGCGGCCGCAAGGCAGCGCTCGCCCTGCTTGGCGAGATGGCTGGCGTGCTCAATCTCTCGCGCGCCGTCGGCGACGCGAAAGCTTCAGGCGAGCTGCTAGTCGAAAAACGGAAGGCGATTGCCGCAGCCTAGGCCGGGAGACCCGCGGCCACGAACTTGGCGAGCGCATCGAGCTGGTCAGCCGAAAGGGCTGCCCCCATCGGCGGCATCTTGTCGCCCGGGTTCACCATGCCCTTGGTGACCTTCTCCTTGATCACCGCAACCTCAAGCCCGTTGGTCAGCGCCACGCCCATCTGCGTGCCCTGACCAGCCGGGCCATGGCACATCGCACAGGTCGCCGCGTAAGTTCCGCGGCCGGCAGTCAGTTCGGCCGCCGTCGGACCAGCCGCAGCTGCAGGCGTGGCAGCCGGAGCAGGCGTTGCCGGCGCCGGGGTTGCAGCCGGCGCTGTCGCGAGCGAATCCGGAGTGTTTTCAGCTGCCGGACCGCTCGGCGGGGCAGCTTCTGCAATGGGGGCCGCTTCGGGCGTCGCGGGCGCAGGCGCTTCGGCGGCGGGCGTGCAGGCCGCGGCGAGCGCGAAGACGGAAGCAGTCAGAAGTGCGATGCGGATTTTCACGTGGTCCCCTGGAGCAGGTCGTTTCTGTTTATTTGCGGCCCATACTTCACTTGGGCATGGCTGGGTAGCCCGGCTCTGTCTGTATCCCGAATGAATTGATCGCAAGTCCCGTCATCATGTAGCCACCGGCCGTGAAGACGATTTCGATCCGCTCCTTCATGCTGAAGTATTCGGCAAGCCGGGACCATGTTGCATCCGTAATGAACGCTTCCCGGCGAAGTTCATCGGCCGCCTGCAGCACCGCCCGCTGTTTCGGGGTCCAGAGGCTCGCGGACGGACCGGTAGCAATCGCGGCGATCTGCGCCTCGGTGAGACCTGCGGTCGCAGCAGGCCCCGCATGATGCGCCCACTCGTAAGGCGTGCGGATATTCCACGCCGTCCGCAGGATCACCAGTTCCCGCGTCTGCGGATCAAGCAGTCCGTCGCGCTGGATGTAGGAGCCAAAGCGCAGGCGCGGCCCATAGAGGCGCGGGTTCGTCACGAGCGTGCCGTAGAGATTCATGATCGACCCGTCCGGCTCGATCCGCGATGCCACCAGCGCATGCTGTTCCGGCGTCATCGCATCCGGCTTGAGCGGCGCCATGCGCGGCGTCGTCAGGCGCGCGACCGTCGGACGGGCAGCAGGCGCCGGCATATCCGGACTCGGTCGGCATGAAGTCGACAGCGGTCGGTTCGATCTGAACGCCGAGTGTATTCAGCGCCATTGAGACGAGCTGGTATTGCGCCGACGTGAACAGCAGCTCCATCACCTGATTGTCGTTGTAGGTGGTGTGCAGCTCGGCCCACGTCGCATCCGAGATCATGGCGTCATAGCGCAGCTCATCGGCCATCTTCAGGACTGCGCGATCGATCGGCGACCACACCGCAGCATCATCGGGCGCTGCGGCGATGGCGAGCACTTCGGCGTCGGTCAATCCAGCAGAGGCTTTCGCGATCCGCGCATGCTGCGCCCATTCATAGGGCGACTGGCACAGCCACCCCATCCGCAGCATGGCCAGCTCGCGGTGGCGCGGGGCGATGGACGTGTTGTTGAGCAGCACCTGTCCGAGTGGCGACCAGCGATTGTAGAGCTCAACGTGATTGGCGAGCGTACGATAGATGTTGAGTGGTGCGCGGCTGCCCAGCATGTCGCGCTGGGCTTCGGTGAGATTTGTCTCGTCGACAGGCGCGAGACGCGGTTCGCTAAGGCGCGGCGAGAAGGCCGGCGTGGTCATGCACCCTGCGAGCAGCAGGGCGGCGGCAAACACTGACAGGCGCAAGATGTCCTCCCCGGACAGGTCTTCTTTGCGCCTAAAGTGTCATGTCGCGTGAGGGTTCGCCAGCAGACGTAGGGAAGAGATGGATGCCCTGACGTTTCGCGCGGGCCAGCAGATCGTCCAGCGTGGTCGCGCCAAACGCGAGCTTCCAGGCCGCGCCATGAAATGCGCTGACAGGGGCGGCCTCGCCCAGCGCCTGCAGCGAGGTCACGTCCTCGACGAGCACGAGGCGAGGCCCCGGTTCGTAGCAGGCCAGCAGGCAGGAGAGCAGGGCGACAGGATCGAAGGCCGCAACCAGCACAGTCTCGTCGCGCCACGCGTGCAGCAGGGCGGAAAGACCGGGCGAGTCCGCGATTGAACGCTGCTCATGGAAGAACACCTGCTCAGACATCAACGGATTGAGCCCGGTTGCCGAGACGCCGCCGCGCGCGCGGATCACCGGCTGGTTGGTCCGACGGCGCGTGTGCGCCACCGTCCACCCCAGCCGGCGCCCAAGCGTCAGCAACGCGCGCGCGCCGGTCAGCGCATCGGGAACCGGTTCGCGATCCGGGACGGCGTCGATCTGCAGGTCGATGCAGAGCAAGCGGCAGGGCATTGCGTCCATGGCGGCGCATTTCAGGTCTGGAGATATGGGATAGCTCGAAGACTGTGGACGTCAGGCGACGGCGGGCCGATCCGCTGATCGGTCGAGCACGTTGGCCTCGTCCCACTGTCCTTCCGGACGCATGACGACGTAGGGATCGCTATCGATGCTGATCGCGTCGTTGCGGGCGGCGAGTTCGCGGAAGCATTCCACATACTCGTAGTCCGAGAAGCGGAAGCCATCGCGGCCATCGCGCGGATGGAAGCCGAGCTGCTTCCAGAACGGCACCAGCCGTTTCTGGATATAGCCGAGCACGTGGCGATAGCCCTTGCGCCCGATCATCTCGACAGCCGTCTCGATCATCAGCTTGACCAGCGCGCCGCCGCGCACGTGCTTCATCACGCAGACGCGCTCGATCTTGGCGAACGAGGCGAACCAGCGGATGCGAAGCGTCGCCACCGGCTCGTTGCGCAGATAGGCAATCAGGTGCGAGGCGGAGAGGTCGTTGTTATCGAACTCCTCGTCATACGGGCAGTCCTGCTCCGCGAGGAACACGGACGAGCGGACCGCGACGACTTTCATGTAGTCGTTGAGATCGCGCACCATCTCGACGCGAAGTTCGTGTCCGGTGTGGTTGATCTGAGCCGCCATCATGCCGCCATCTCCATGACCGAGGCGCAGCGCCAGAAGAGGTGCGGCGTGGAAGCGAAGGAAAAGAAACCGAGATGCCGCATGATGCGCGCACCAGCTTCGGTTGAATCGCGCCCGAAGAAGGGCAGGTCGGGGAAGTGCCGGTCGATCAGCGTGCGCAGGCCAAGCACCAGCGCGCCGCGGCTGACCTGATCCTTGCCCGCATAGCACCAGCAGTAGAAGCCGGCGAGCGGCTCGCCCACGCGGGCCACCCACTTCTGGTCAATGTTGGCGGCGTCGAACGTGTTGTCGACCAGGGCTGCGACGCCTGCCGCCGTCAAGGCGAGCGGAGCGAGGAAGCCGGTGACATCGCCATTGCGGCGGATGACCCAGATCGACGCGCCGGTCAGGCCATCAACGCGCTTGATCTCGTCGAGTGAAGCAAGCCCCGGTCCGAGCTCTTTCGTCGCCAGCGCGTGGACGTCTTCGAAGTCCTGATCGCTCACGGCGTGGGTCAACCGCACCGTCGCCATCATCTGTTCGGACGCGCCGGGCATGTATTTCGGATGCAGTCTTTCCGCGCCGAGCGATGCGAGCAGGGCGTGCGCGTTCTCCGTCATCGCTGTCATTCCCAACACCGCCGTTAATCTCTTGCTAACCATTCAACACAAACTGGAGAGTTGCGCCATTGCGATTCAGGCAGACCGGGTATGACCACCAAGGACTCCACCGAGCGCACCGGCCGCGAGCTGGTCGACTGGTCCGACCTTCGCACCTTCTATGCGGTGGCGAATGCGGGCTCGATGAACGCTGCAGCAGAGGCGCTTGGCGTCACGCAAAGCGCGATCTCGAAACGTCTCGGCCAACTCGAAGCGCGCCTCGGCGCGCGTCTGCTCGAGCGGTCACCTTCAGGCATTCAGCTAACAGAGGCAGGACAAGAAGCGTTCGATCACGTGACAACGATGATGCGCGCAAGTCAGTCTCTGGAGAACACACTCAAAGGACTTGAGACGAAGACACAGGGCGAGGTGAAGATCTGGGCCAATGACGGCGTGCTCGGCTTCTGTATTGCGCCGAATGTTTCGTCTTTCCTTGCCGAGAACCCGGGTCTTCGCCTGACCATGCTGTCGGATCGCAACCTGCCGCGGCAGGGGCAGGGCCATGCCGACGTCGTTATCAGCTTCGAACAGCCGAAACAGGCGGAGGTGATTTCCTTCCCCGTAGCGACGCTGCACTACTGCGTCTTTGCCAGCCGCGACTATCTCGCAACCTATGGAGCGCCGTCCGGCCCGCTCGATGTTGCTCAGCACCGTGTCCTGAATCACACGCTTTATGCCGAGAATCCGGGCTGGAAAGAGAAGACGGCGCAGATCGCGGCGCTGGTGGAACCCACCCTGATGACCGATTGCAGCGCCTCCCTGCTGCAGGCGACCGCCTCCGGAGCGGGAATAGCCGTTATGCCGAGTTATGCCGCGCAACTCGACAAGCGCCTTGTCGCGCTGCCGATGCCGCCAATGGCGTCGGTCAAAGTCTGGCTGAGCTTCCACGAGAGCGCCCGCCGCGCCCCGCGCGTCCGCACCGTGGTGACATGGATGCGCCTGATCTTCGACCGCCGCAAAAGCCCGTGGTTCCGCGACGAGTTCGTGCCGCCCAGCCTGTTCGACAGCGCCGCCACCATCGCCTGGCCGGACGAGCGCGCCGCCTAAGACTCCAGCAAAATCCAGACTCTGCGCGCAGCGACGGTTTCGTCCTGTTCCTGCTGCGTGCAGCGGCCTAAGCTTCTCGCGATTGTAGTGAGGACGACATGGCCGACGGGATCATCGAGAGCGCACCGAGCCGGGAACAGCTGATCCATTCGCTCTACGAGGCGGCGGAACTCGAGCACAATCTGATGTGCACGTATCTCTATGCCGCCTTCAGCCTGAAATCGGCAGGCGAGGGCTTGTCGGATACCGAGGCAGAAGCCGTCGCCCGCTGGCGCAAGGCCATCATCGACGTCGCCATCGAGGAGATGGGGCATCTCACCGCCGTGTGGAACATCACGGCCTCCCTCGGCGGACAGCCGCGCTTCGGCCGCGCCAACTTTCCGCTCGAAGCGGGCTACCTGCCGGCGGGCATTGTCGTGAAGCTCGCGCCCTTCAACGCCGATGTCCTGCAGCACTTCGTCCACCTTGAGCGGCCGGTTGGGTCCGAGGAACCGGAGGGCGAGGGCTTTGCGCCCGAGCGCCTGTTCCGGCGCGACACCGGGCAGACCGGGCGGCTGACGCCCATGCCGATGGATTACGACACGGTCGGCGTCTTCTACGAGCGGCTCGGGCATCTGCTGCGGGCGTTCTCCGCCCAGCACGGCGAGGACAATGCATTCTGCGGCGATCCGGGACTGCAGCTGTCAGCGGCGGAACTCGACCTCGGCGGCGCTAAACCCGTGCTCTGCCTCAAGACGGCGCTGCAGGCGTTCGACGCCATCGTCACGCAGGGCGAGGGCGCGTCGGCCGATTCCAGCGATTCACACTTCCAGCGCTTCGCTGCGATCCGCACGGAATACGCGCAACTGAAAGCGGCCAATCCCGGCTTTCATCCAGCTCACCCGGCCGCGACCAATCCCGTCCTGCGCAAGCCGCCGGCGCCTGAGGGCAAAGTCTGGCTCGAAGATCAGGACGCAACCGCGACGGTCGATCTCGCCAACTCCTGTTACCAGCTGATGCTGCGGCTTCTGGGCTATGCCTATGTCATCAAGCGTCCGCACCCCGAGAAGGGTGTAGCCTTGGATCTCGGCATCGCGCTGATGCATGCCTGCACCCTGCTGGGCGAGCGCGCGGCGCGGCTGCCGGCGGGGCCGTCAAATCCGCACTGCAATGCCGGCATGAGCTTTACCGCGCTGCGTGACTCCGCGCCGTTCGCGCAAGGCCCGGCGGCGCGGCGGTTCTTTGTCGAGCGGCTGGAAGAGTTCACGACCGTCGCCGATGCGCTGGCAAAGGGTGGCGATCCCCGGGCGGTCGGCGCAGCCAAGCTGCTGGCGGACCTCGCCACGCGCGCCGCCAGCCAGTTCGCCAGCGCGGGCGATCCGCTGCCGGCGCCGCCTCCGCCCGAACCCAGGGGCGCTGTCGGTAATGAAGAGACGAGCAAGGCCAACGGCATCGAGACGGTCGTCGGCGAGAAGATCACCATCGATTTCGAGGCGAAGCGCTGCATCCATTCCCGGCAATGCGTGACGGGCGCGCCAAAAGTTTTCCTCGCCAATGTCGACGGGCCGTGGATCCACCCCAACGCGATGGACGCCGAAAAGCTGGTCGCGATCGCGGAGGTCTGTCCGTCTGGCGCGATAAAATACCGGCGCAATGACGGTCGCCCAAATGAGAGTCCGCCACCGGTGAACCTCGCCGCGATCCGGGAGGGTGGGCCTTATGCGGTGCGCGGCGACATTGTGCTCGATGGAAAGCGGCAGGGGTTCCGCATGACCCTGTGCCGCTGCGGGGCTTCGAAGAACAAGCCGTTCTGCGACAGCTCTCACCACGATGTGAAGTTTGACGCATCGGGCGAACCGCCGACGGGGCAGGCCGACATGCTGGCCGTGCGCGACGGCCCTTTAAACATAGATCCCCAGACGGATGGGCCATTGCGCGTGCGCGGCAATCTCGAAATCACTGCGGGAACCGGGCGAGTGGTGGCGCGCGTCCAGAGCGCAAACCTCTGCCGCTGCGGACACTCCGCCAACAAGCCCTTCTGCGATGGAACACACCTCAAGGTGGGCTTCAAAAGCTGACTCTCAGAATCCGTCTGCGTCCGAAAGACGCGAATCGGCTCGCAGGTACGCCGCACTTTCGTCCAGATTGACGGGCGTCCTAAGCCTATCCGGGACGCTGCAATCGCTCAGCGGCCGTGACCCGCACGTGGTCGCCGCGCCCCGCTTGAAAACGCGCTAGCAGGCAACACCTCAATTGCCGTCTGTCCTGTTTTCTGGCCCAACTACAGAACCGGTTCGACCGGGCGCATACGGAGTTGCACATGAACCGCGGAGTTGTGATTGGCGCTGTTGGCGGCCTGGTCGCCGGCGTGAGCCTCGGCGCACTGGCCTTGGCCTCCCCATCCTTCGCTCTTTTCTCGCAGAACGGCGGATCGGTCGCCGCGTCGTCTGCAGCCCAGCTCGCCCTTCCGGCGATGGCGCAGGAAGCGCGCTGGGGCTCGCTGCCGAACCTCGCGGATCTCGTTGAGGCCGCGACCCCCTCGGTGGTCCAGATCAATGTCAGGCAGTCCGCCAAGGTGCGGACGATGGCCGGACCGCAGGGCAACCCTTTCGAAGGCACGCCGTTCGAGCGTTACTTCGGCGCTCCCGGCCAGGGCGGCCAGGAAGAGCAGCCTGACCAGCGCGGCTCGGGCTCGGGCTTCTTCATCGAGGGCGGCTACATCGTCACCAACAACCACGTCGTCGAAGACGCCAGCAAGATGACGGTGGTCTTCACCGACGGCCGCGAACTTCCCGCCACGCTGGTCGGCACCGATCCCAAGACCGACCTCGCGGTCATCAAGGTGGAAGGCGCTTCCAAGGAACGCGCGCTGCCATGGGGCGACAGCGCCTCGGCCCGCCCCGGTGACAGCGTGTTCGCCATCGGCGCGCCCTTCGGCCTCGGCAACACAGTGACCGCCGGTATCGTCTCGGCCCGCGGCCGCGACATCCGGTCAGGCCAGTATGACGACTACATTCAGGTCGACGCTCCGATCAACCCGGGCAACTCGGGCGGTCCGCTGTTCGACCGTTCGGGCGCGGTGATCGGCGTCAACTCCGCGATCTATTCGCCCTCCGGCGGCAACGTCGGCGTCGGCTTCTCGATCCCCTCGGCGCTCGCCAAAGGCATCGTCCAGCAGATCATCGAGCACGGCTCGGTCCAGCGTGGCTGGCTCGGCGTTGGCATCGCCCCGGTGACGCAGGACATTGCTTCCAGCCTGAAACTCTCCGCCGCCAAAGGCGCGATGGTGAGCCAGGTGACCGATGGCAGCCCGGCCGCAAAGGCTGGCCTGCGCGAAGGCGATATTATCCTGGCCTTCGGCGACCGCCCGGTCGATCACATCCAGGATCTCACCCGCGCCGTCGCCGACACCAAGGCCGGCACAACGCGCGATGTGAAGATCGTCCGCGATGGCAAGCAGCAGACGCTGAAGGTCAACATTGCCGCCCTCAAGGACGACGCCGCAGCGCCGGTTCTCGCCAGCGCCACGGGTGATGCCGCCAAGCCGGGCAGCCTGACGCTCTCCAGCCTCGGCCTCGGTCTGTCGACAGATGACGGCGCGGTGGTCGTCACGTCGGTCAAGGTGAACTCGCCCGCAGCGGATGCCGGCATCCGCGTCGGGGACAAGCTGCTCAAGGTCAATCAGGCCGCCGCAGGCACGCCTGAAGCCGCCAAGAAAGCGGTCGACGAGGCCAAGAAGTCCAACGGCTCCGCTGTGCTGCTGCAACTTGATCGCGGTGGGTCGAAATACTTCGTCGGGGTTCCGTTCGCGGGCGAATAAGTCCGCACTTCGTGCCCAGACGCAGGCGGCCGCCCCCAAAGGGCGGCCGTTCTGCTGTTAATCCTGGCCCAGATCGCCGCACCCCCGAAAAACCCGAGAAAAACCCAAGAAACCGCTGCGTTTCGAAGCAGGGCGGCAGGTTTTGCCTACCCTTTCTTAACCACTGCTTTGCGATGGTTAACGCTCGGAAACCATATTCTCGGGAGTATCCCCCATGGATGGACTGGAAGTCCTCGACCTCGGCCGCGACGCGCTCTGGACCACGGTCTGGATGTGTGCGCCCGCGATGATTGCGGGTCTGGTCGTGGGTCTGGTGATCGCCTTCTTCCAGGCGCTGACGCAAATCCAGGAGATGACGCTGGTGTTCGTGCCGAAGATCCTCGCGATCTTCGCCGCCCTCCTGATCTTCCTGCCGCTGATGGGCGCGCTTCTGGCCGGTTTCTCCAACCAGATTTTCGAACGCATAGCCGCGTTCTAGGGAGAAGCGACGTTGGACTTCCTCAACCAATACGCATGGATCGGAGCGCTGCTGTTCGCGCGCCTCGCCGCCGTGCTGATGGTTGCGCCCGGTTGGGGCGAGCAGGCAGCTCCGCCGTCTTTGCGGCTGGGTCTGGCCGTGCTCGTCACCGCCACGCTCGCCCCCTCACTCGCCGCAACCTCGCCGCGCCTGCCGGCGAGCATTGTGATGGCCATCCCGATGATCCTGTCGGAGGTGATGATCGGCATCATCCTCGGCCTTGGCGCGCGCATCATGATGAGTGCGCTGCAGGTGGCGGGCGCCACGGTCGGCATCGCGTCCGGTCTTGGCTTCGCCCAGCAGATCGATCCAATCGCAAGCCAGCCCGCCGCGATCTTTTCCGGCTTCTTCTCGCTGATGGGCGTGGTGCTGCTGATGTCCGCAGGCCTGCATCGCGTGATGATCGAGGCCGCGGCCGACAGCTACAAACTCTTCCCACCCGGCGCCTTCCCGCCGATCGGGGATGCGACCACGTTCATGATCGATGCGGTGTCGAACTCGTTCAAGCTCGGCATCCAGATCGCAGCGCCCGTGCTGATCTTCTCGCTCGTGTTCAACATCGCGCTCGGTCTTGTCTCACGCCTGATCCCGCAGGTTCAGGTCTTCATGACCGCAATGCCGCTGTCGGTGCTGATGGGCATCGCGTTGATCGCGCTGGGTCTGGGCGGCGGCATGATGGTCTGGCTTGAAGCGATGCAGACGCAGATGCGTCTGTTCACGGTGCAATAGGGGAACGCCGTGGCAGAAGACCAGGACAACAGTCAGAAGACAGAAGATCCTACACAGCGAAAGCTTGAGGAAGCCCGCAAGAAGGGCGACGTCGCCAAGAGCACCGACGTTCCGATCTGGTTCCTGATCCTCGCGACCGCCGCCATCATGTCCGGCGCGGGCCCCTTGGCGCAGATGATCGCCGATCCGCTGGTTCGCATCATGGATCATCCCCATGCCTTCCGGCTGGAGAATGGCGGCGCGCAGCAGCTGGTTGGCAGCCTGCTTATGGCGCTGGCGCCGCCTCTGCTGATCATCTTCGGCATCATCGCGGTCGCCGGCGTGCTGGGCCACCTCGTGCAGCACCGTCCGATGTGGACCGGGGAAAAAATAAAGCCCGACTTGGCCAAGCTGTCGCCGGGCAAGGGCCTGCAGCGCATGTTCGGCGCGCAGGGCTGGATGAATCTCGTCAAGTCGTTGCTGAAGCTCACGGCCATGACGGTCGCGATGATTTACGCGGTCGGTCCCGAGGCCGGTGTCATTATCGAAGCTGGGCGCCTCAATCCCGCGGGCTTGCTGGCGGTCACCCAGGCGATCGCGGGCCGTCTGTTGCTGGCCGCCATCATCGTCATCGGGCTCGTTGCCGGGATCGACTATATCTACCAGCGCTGGAGCTACATGCAGCGCATGCGCATGTCGCACCGGGATATCCGCGACGAGGTCAAGCAGCAGGAAGGCGATCCGCACATCCGGGCCCGCCTGCGCCAGATCCGTCTGGAACGTTCGCGCAAGCGCATGATGCAGAACGTGATGAAGTCGACCGTCGTCATCACCAACCCGACCCACTACTCGGTCGCGCTGCGCTACGATCCCGAAGTGGACGCAGCCCCGGTCTGCATGGCCAAGGGCGTCGACGAGGTGGCCCTGCGCATCCGCGAGAAGGCCAAGGAACACAACATCCCGATCATCGAAAACGTGCCGCTGGCGCGGGCCCTGTTTGCGGTGGTCGAGATCGAGGAACCGGTGCCCCGCGAGCATTTCGAGGCGGTCGCCAAGGTCATCGGTTTCGTGATGAACACGGCGAAGGGCAGGCGGAAATGACGCTGCTGACCCCGCCCGCAGGATTTTGCGTTGATTTGACTCGCGATTTTCGTTGCGACGGAATGCTCGCGCGACAGCCTGAAACACGTGCAGACTCAGGTCGTTAACGCGGGTCGTGCTGCTAACCCGTCATACTCCGAATCACACCTATATTGCCGGACCGAGAAACGGATATCCGCCTATGGCTGACGCTAACGAACCGCTCGTCTACGAAACCATCGAGACGCCAGCGCCAGCCCCCGCCAAGGGCTTCGATTTCATCCAGCTCGGCTTCTGGGCCGCGCTCGTTGTCGCGGGCGGCGCGGCCGGCATGGCGTTGACGTGGAGCGATGCGGTCGGTCCTGCGGGCGCCGTCCTCGTGATCGCGCTCGGCGCCATGGCGCTGGTGCTGATCCTGTGGGCCGTGCGCGGCGCGGGCCGCAAGCTGGGGGTGTTTCCGGAGCGGGGGGCGGCGGAGGCGGCGGCGCAGGCGACCAAGAAACACGTCTGGCTCGAAGCGCTGAACGAACCCGCGCTGATCTCCGATCGCGGCGGCGCCAGCGTTGCCGCCAACGCAGCCTATCTGGAACTGGCGCAGCTTGCGCACGAAGTCGGCGACAGCGCCCATGCGCCGTCCGTCGACCGCCTGTTCTCCTCCAACCCCGGCATGGCCGCGCCGATCTATCGCCTGTCGAAGGCCGCCAAGGCCGGCATCAGCCGCTCGGAACTTCTGCCCGCACTGCTGTTCGGCGACAGCGTCTCGCCGACGCAGTTCGAGGCGATCGTCGCGCCTCTGGGTAATACCCGTTCGCTCTGGCGCCTGCGCAAGATCGAATCCGCGTCATCGACCATCGCGAGCGGGTCTGTTGATCCCCGCGCGCTCTATGTCGAGGATGCCCCGGTCGGTTTCTTCTCCGCGCGCCGCGACGGCCGCGTTGTCTATCTCAACCAGACCTTGCGCCAGATGCTGGGCCTGCCGGATGGCGAGAACGCGCTGCGCCTCGAAGACATCATGCGCCCCGAAGGCCTCAAGCTGATGAAGCGCGAAGTGCGCGGCCAGTCGAGCCAGCGCGCCGAGGTCGTCCTGCGCGCACGCGACGGCGTCGAACAGACCGCCACGCTGATCACGACCTGGTCGGGCAAAGGCGCCGAGGCGATGACGCGTTCGATCGTCTATATCGCCAATGCGTCGGAACAGTCGGCGCGTCGCACTGGCCCCGCGATTTCGCCGGCGGAAGCCGCAGAAGTTCGGGCCGCTAGCCGCGCCGACGACACCATGTTCGCCGATGCCCCGTTCGGCGTCGTGCGCCTCGATGGCGAAGGCGTTGAGACCGCCGTCATCCTTGATTCCAACCGCTCGCTGCTGGAAATGACCGGCGGCCGCGCCCAGCCCGGCGCACGCTTTGCCGATTTGTTTGTCGCCGACCAGGGCACGGCAGCGCTCGCTGATGAGCTGAGCAAGGCGCTCGATGGCGCGCGCTCGTTCAAGCTTGCCGGCAGCAAGGACCGCTCGGCCGACGTGTTCGTCACGATCGACCGGCAGGGCCGCCCGGCTGCCGCCTACGTCATCGACACGACCGAAAAGCGCGAACTGGAAAAGCGTCTCGCCCAGGGCGAGAAGCTGCAGGCGCTCGGCAACATGGCGGGCGGGCTGGCCCACGAGTTCAACAACATGCTGGCCGGCATCATCCTCAACGTGAACAAGCTCGAGATCCGGCACCCTCCGGGCGACCCGACCTTCTTCGAACTGAAGTCGATCAACGAGTTCGCGGCGCGCGGCGCGCAGCTGATCCGCACCATGCTGGCCTTCACGCGCCAGCAGGTGTTCCGTCCGGAACTGTTCGATGTCACGGACGCGCTGTCGGATTACTACACGCTGCTGCGCGACATCATCGACGAGCGTATCAAGCTCGACATCGTGCACGGCCGCGACCTGCCGCGCATCCGCGCGGACAAGGGCCAGCTCGAAACGGTCGTCACCAATCTCTGCACCAACGCCCGCGACGCCATGATCGAGAAGAGCGGCGGCGGACGCCTGCTGATCCGTACCTCGCGTTCGGATGCTGCCGCGGCGCGCAAGGACGGCTTCACCCACGTCACCGATGGCGATTATGCGTTGATCGAAGTGGTCGACGATGGCGGCGGTATCCCGCCGGAAATCCTCGAGAAGATCTTCGAGCCCTTCTTCACCACCAAGGCGGAAGGCAAGGGCACCGGCCTTGGCCTCGCCACCTGCTATGGCATCGTCAAGCAGCTCGGCGGCTTCATCTATCCGGTCTCGAAGGTCGGGCGCGGCACGACATTCAAGATCTTCCTGCCGGCGTGGACGGGTGTTGACGAGGAAACTGCGGCTGATGCGGCGCCCGAAGGCGTGCCGATGGCGACGCAACCGTCGGTGGAACCGCCTTCGCATCGTGGCAGCGGCGATCTCGCCGGGCGCGGCAGCATCCTGCTGGTCGAGGACGAAGACGGCGTACGCGGTATCGCCGCGCAGCTGCTGCAGTCGTTCGGTTATTCCGTGATCGAGGCCAGCGATGGCGAAAAAGCGCTGGAGATCATCAAGCAGCATGCGGGCTCCATCGATCTCCTGATCTCTGACGTCGTGATGCCGGGCATGGACGGCCCGGCGCTGCTGAGAGAAGCGCGCCCGTGGCTCACCAAGACACGCGTGATGTTCATCTCGGGCTATGCCGAACGCGACCTCGCAAAGGCGCTGGAGGATGATCGCGACATCTCCTTCCTGCCCAAGCCGTTCACGCTGAAGCAGCTCGCGGAGCGCGTGAAGGCGGAGCTTCAAGCGGCAGCCTGAGCGTCTGCGTATGCAACCCGCGGTGGCACTGACGCGTAGATGCACAACGGGGACTTTGTTCGAGAGGTCCGGCATGAGCCGCGAAACAGAACTGGCCGCCGTACGGGAACAGGTCAGCATACTGGCTGAACAGGTGTTCTGCCTCGTCGAGGTGATTTCACGCCAGACAGGCGCGGGCGCCGACACAGACGCCGCGCGCAGCAAGATGGACATTCTCGAGAACCTGATGTGGAAGCTCCACGCCAGGCAAAGTCGTCTCAAGAATCTCCTGCACTAGCCGCGCAGCACCGCGCCCGTTCCCTTGGCGACCGACTTCACGATGGTCTGCGCCACCGCTTCAATCTGTTCGATCGTCATCGCCGCGCCTCTGGGTTGCAGCGTGACTTCGATGGCGACTGATTTCTTGCCCTCGCCAATGCTCGCTCCGCGATAGACGTCGAACACGCGGGCCGCCGTCACCAGTTTGGGATCGGCCTTGAGCGCAAGCCGGGCGATGTCGCCTGCCGCAACCTTCTCATCGACCACAAAGGCAAAGTCGCGCTTCACCGGCGTCTGGTCTGCCTTGTCGAGCGCTGGGCGTGTCTTGGTCGGCTTCGCTTTCGGCGTCGGCAGGGCATCGAGTGACAACTCGATCGCCAGCACCGGGCCATCGACGCGCAACGCTTTCAGGAAGGCGGGATGCAGTTCACCGAACGATGCGACGACCTGCTTGGGCCCAAGGCGCAGCGTGCCCGCGCGGCCGGGATGCCAGTATGCGCCATCGGCGGCGCCGATCTGGAACTTGTCGGGCGACTGATCCAGCGCGGCCAGGATCGCGAAGAGATCGGCCTTCGCGGAGAACGCGTTGTAGGCGCCCGGCGCGCCCTGCCAGTCGCGGCCCTTCGCGGTCTTGATGATGGCGGCGACCTGCATGCGCTGGTCGCTCGGCTTGTCGCCGGGATAGACCGGGCCCGGCTTCGAACAGGCGCACATCGTCAACGCCATGGTCGGCATTGCGTTGGGCTGCTTCGGCGAGGTTCGCCAGCATGGACGGCCGCATGTAATCGAGATCCGACGCGATCGGATTGTCGATCGTCAGCGCCGCCTGCAGATTGTTGGCGCCGCCGATCATCAGCGCGGCGCGCTCGTGATGCATGAAGCTCCACGTCACGGTCTCGAGGAAGCCGCGCGCGGCGAGAACCCTGCGCGACGTCCGCACGCGGTTCTGCAGCGGCGTCACCACGACGCCGAGCCCCGCCGGCGCCGGAAGCTTTTCGGTCGGCAGCTTGTCATAGCCTTCGATGCGGATCAGTTCCTCGACGATGTCGGCGGAGCCTTCCACGTCGGGACGCCAGGACGGGACTTTGGTGGCCCAGATGGTCTGCGCATCGTGCTGCGCCTTGGGCGGCACGACGGGCTCGAAGCCGAGCGCGCGCAGGATCTGCTCCATGCGTTTTACGGGCATGTCGAGGCCGGTGAGGCGTTTCATGTCGCGCGGCTTGAAGGCGACGGGCGCTGGGCCGTCGGGAACCTTGCCAGCGAGGACGACTTCGGACGGTTCGCCGCCGCAGGCTTCGAGGATCAGCTTCGTCGCCAGCTCGATGCCGTCGACGCAGGAATGCGGATCGATGCCGCGCTCGTTGCGGAAGCGCGCGTCGGAGATGATGCCGGTGGCGCGGCCGGTGCGGGCCGTGCGGTTGGCGTCGAAATAGGCGCTCTCGATGAAGACATCGACGGTGTCGATCGAGCAGCCCGTGCTCTCGCCGCCCATCACGCCGCCGAGGCCGATCGTGCCCGAGTCATCAGCGATGACGCACATGTCGGTCGAGGCCGGAATACGTCTTGCCGTCGAGCGCCGCGAACGGTCGTCCGCCGTGCCGAGCCGCGCGACGATGCCGCCTTTCAGCTTGGCCGCGTCATAGACGTGCAGCGGGCGGCAGCGGTCGAACGAGACATAGTTGGTGACATCGACCAGCATGTTCTTCGGATTGATGCCGATCGCCTTCAGGCGCTTCTGCATCCAGTCCGGCGACGGGCCGTTCTTCACGCCGCGGATCAGGCGGCCGGCGAAGACCGGGCAGGCGGTCTCGTCCGCGATGCGGACAGTGACGGGCGATTTGAATTTTCCCGGGAACAGGCTTCACGTCGGGCAGCGCAAACTTGCCGACGCCCTTGGCGCCGAGGTCGCGCGCGATGCCGGTGACGCCGAGCCAGTCGGGGCGGTTGGGCGTCACTTCGAAATCAATGACCGTGTCGAGCGACAGCGCTTCGGCCACCGGCGCGCCGACTTTCAGCGTGTCCGGCAGTTCGATGATGCCGCCATCGGCGATGGCTTGCTCTTCCGACAGGCCGAGCGCTTCGGCGCGGAACTTCCAGTCGTCGAAGCGCGCGATGCGCAGGCGGAACGGATCCTCGTCCGTCACCATCTCGCCGCCCGAGCACAGCATGCCGTTGGAGACGACGCCGCGCACGGGCTTCGCCACCAGCGTGATGCCCGAGCCGGGGATGTAGGCGCCGATGGGCGCATAGGCCGTGACAAGACCGGGGCGCGCGTTGAGGCCGCCGCAGACGATCTCCTTCATCCCATCGACCGTGTCGACCTGGCAGACCTGCAGCTTGTCCGCATTCGGATGCTGCTTGGCCGAGACGATGCGGCAGACGGTGAACTGCTTCAGCGCATCCTTCGGATCATGCGCGTCCTCGACCTCGAGGCCGGCCTGCGTCATGGCTTCGAGGATCGCGGGAAGATCCGCGTTCGTGTCGAGATAGTCCTTCAGCCAGGGGAGGGTGAATTTCACGACAGACCTCCAGTGACGGTGGGCAGCAGCCACGGCTTGAAGCCGTAGTGTTTGATCCACTCGACGTCGGCTTCGAAATAGGGGCGCAGGTCGTTCATGCCGTATTTCAGCATGGCGAGGCGATCGACGCCGAGGCCGAAGGCGAAGCCCTGATAGACTTCGGGATCGATACCGCACGAGCGCAGCACGTTGGGATGCACCATCCCGCAGCCGAGAATCTCGAGCCAGTCATTGCCTTCGCCGATCTTGATCTCGCTGCCCGAACGGTCGCAGCGGATATCCATCTCGGCGCTCGGTTCGGTGAACGGGAAGAAGTGCGGACGGAAACGCGATTCCGTCGTCGGCACTTCGAAGAAGCGCGAGAAGGCTTCGGTGAGGCACGCCTTGAGGTGGCCCATGTGAACCGTCTCGTCGATCACGAGGCCTTCGATCTGGTGGAACATCGGCGTGTGCGTCGCGTCCCAGTCTTTCCGATAGACGCGGCCCGGCGCGATCACGCGGATCGGCGGCTTGTTCGCCAGCATCGCGCGCACCTGGATCGGCGAGGTGTGCGTGCGCAGAAGTTTCCGCGTGCCGTCGGCTGCGGGCTTCATGAAGAACGTGTCGTGCATCTCGCGCGCCGGGTGGCCGGGCGGGAAGTTGAGCGCGGTGAAGTTGTGGAAGTCGTCCTCGATGTCCGGACCTTCGGCGACGGCAAAGCCCATGTCGGCGAAGATCGCGGCAAGCTCCTCGAACACCTGCATCACGGGATGCAGCGCGCCCACCGGCTCGAAGCGCGGCGGCAGAGACAGGTCTTCGCGTTCGGCTTCGAGGCGCGCGTTCAGGGCCGCCATTTCGAGATCGGCCTTGCGGGCGGAGATCGCGGCGGTGAGGCGATCCTTGAGGCCGTTGAGCGCGGGGCCGGCAAGCGTGCGCTGCTCCGGGCTCATGCCGCCAAGCTCGCGCATCAGCAGCGAGACGCGGCCCTTCTTGCCGAGCTCGCCCACGCGGATCGATTCCAGCATGGCCTCATCGGTCGCGCTGGCGATGGCGGAGGATGCCTCCGCCTCGATGCTGGATACCTGTTGGTCGATCGCCATCATGGCCTCGTGCGTATTTGAGAGCGCACGGGGCCAAAGTCCGCCCCGCACTTAGCGGCTCGGAACTAGCGGAGAAAAGCTTCGGAGATAAGTGCTGGAGGCGATTAAGCCGCCAGCGCTGCCCGGGCCTTCTCCACCAGGGCGTTAAACGCAGCCGGCTCGTGCATGGCGAGGTCGGCCATGATCTTGCGATCGACGCCGAGGCCAGCCTTGGTGAGGCCGTCGATGAAGCGCGAGTATGTCAGCTTGTCATCGGCGATCCGGACGGCGGCGTTGATACGCTGGATCCAGAGCGAGCGGAAATTGCGCTTCTTCTGCTTGCGGCCCTTGTAGGCGTTGACGCCGGCTTTGACGACGGCGGCCTGGGCTGTGCGGAAGGTATTCTTGCGACGGCCGTAAAAGCCTTTGGCGGCTTTGATGACCTTGCGGTGACGGGCGTGGGCCGGAACTCGGCCGCGTGCGCGGGGCATAGGAAACTCCGTTATCTGATCAGGGGGTGCGCGCTAGCGCGATTGAGAGAAGCTCAGCTCACGCCATTCGGCAGGAACTGCTTCTTCACGCGAGGCGTATCCGCTTCCGAAACCACGACGGTGCCGCGGTTGGTGCGGATGTACTTCGAGTTGTGGCTGATCAGTCGGTGACGCTTGCCGGCAACGCCACGCTTGAGCTTGCCGGATGCTGTCATGGTGAACCGCTTTGCAGCGGCCTGCTTGGTCTTCATCTTCGGCATTTCGGTCTCCTGTGGGCGACAGTCCGACCCGAAAAATCCAAATGGATTCAACGGCGCGACGCCTGAAAAAGGTCCCGGGAGGCATGCCATTAGCCTGTCCGGTCCTGTGGAAGGGGCGGTTTATACGCGGGAGTCCCGGAAAAGCAAGGGACTAGCCGTGCGCGGTCTCGCCGCCTCGATCCTGGGTCACTTCGGGGGGAACGGCCTTACCGGCGGCCTTGGCGGCGATGGCGTCGGCGAGAAGCTTCCGCGCCCGCATCCAGACGTCGACCTGCATGCCGACGACATTTCCGGCATAGAACAGCGTCAGGCCATCGATGATGGCGTTGACCGGGATGCCCCCAACGTCATGCGACTCCCGCAGGGCGAAGCGGGCGCCGAAGCGCACCACCATCAGGCCAAGCAGGATCAGCGTGCCCCAGGGCGAGGCCTTGCTGGTAAGAATGTGGGTGTCGACATTGATCGACACCTTCACCATGCGCCCGCGATAGAGGCCGACGGCCAGGCCCACCAGCGTCGCCAAGGCAAGGGCCGCGAGGATCGGGACCGTCATGGGCAGGGGCTGGCTGTAGATCGAAAAGCCGAGAATCGTGCAGATGATGGCGGGCCGTATCCACATGCGCTCGACCCGCAGGCGGCGTTCGCGCGAGCTGCGCCAGATCCGAAGGCCCACGATCAGGGCGACGACCACGAAAGTGACGAAGTAGGTCGTTGTCTCGCGATCCATTGCGACTGGTCCCCGTTTCAGCGCTTCACGGGTATCCGGTCGTCCCGTCGTGATCAAACGGCGAAGGCCGCCATTTCCGGCGGCCTTCGTGTCTGTTCAGGCGCGAAGCCTCAGCCGCAATTGATCTTCTGGATCACGCCCGCGCCGTTGGCCTCGATGTTCATGCGCTGGGCGGCGTAGTCCATCGTCACCTTCATGTCGGGCAGGATGTGGCGCACGGACCGGCTCGGGCCGGGGACGCCCGGGCCATTGATCGATTTTCCGATCAGTTCGGCGTACATGCTGGCGCCACACGTGTCGTTTGCCGACGAGGGAATCGCAGCATTCGGCGCATCCGGAACCGCAGGCGCTGACGGGGTCGAGGCGCAGGCGGCAAGCATTGCCGCCGCCGCAAGCGAGGCGCCCAGCCGGATCATGTGCAGCGGAAGCCCGTGATCGTTTCGTTCGCGTCGATGTCGATGTTCAGGCGATCGGCCCGGAAATCCATCGTGACCTGCGTGTTCGGCCGGATGTAGCGGACGTTCGGTCCTTCGGCGGGAACACCCGGATCGGTGATCGGCTTGCCGATCAGCGCCTGATGCGTGAGCGCGCCGCAGGCGTCTTCGGCCGGGGTGACAGCGGGCGGAGCTTCAGGCGTCATGGGCGCTGCTGCTTCCGGTCCCGGCGTCGGGGCCATCGGTTCGGTGGGGGTGGGGGAACAGGCCATGAGGCTGATCCCGGCGAGGAAGGCGATTGCTGCGTGTTTCATGCGGACGAGAGTAGAGCGCCGCAAACGGCGTTCAAGTTACGGCGCATTTAGCGTTGAGCAGGATCAGCTGTTGCAGGCGCTTTTCACGGCGACCTGAATGATACCGGCCATTTCCGCGATATCGAGGCGGACGAGATCGGCGACGCCGTCTTCCTCGAGGTAGAAGCGGAGGTCGGCGGGCTTGTTCTCGACGCAGTAGGTTTTCTTGTACGCCGGATCGACCGAAAGCTTGAGATCGTTGGTCATCTCGAGCGAGCCTTGGCCGCGACCGTATTGCGCGATCAGGCCGGCAATCACCTTGTCGATCTCGGCCGTCCGCTGCGCCCACGTGCCGTCATCGGTCAGGCGGACGACCTCGTAGCCAGTCGGATATTCAGGCCGGCTGCCGCCTGGCGCAATCACCGCGCGCAGCGGCACTGTCGTCTCGAACTTCACCTCGTCGAGATGCTTCACGACCGAGCGCAGATCCCACGGACCCTTGCCGTGAAGGCCCGGCGGAATGACCCAGACCAGATGCTGCTTGCCCGGATCGAATTGCATGGCAATCGCCGCAAACGGCATCGCATCGGCCTGCGCCGCAGACGCTGGCGGCGCCGATGGTGTTGTCGGCTGCCCCGGCGCCGCGTGGAATTCCGGCTCGGTGAAAGGCGGCGATTGCAACGATGCCTCGCCGCCAGGCGGCCCGGCGACCGCCGGTGCATCTGGCCCGGAACACGCGGCAAGCAGGATGGCGAACGCGGCAAGGCGGCCCATGGAAAACACACCGAGTTTCACCATGGACGATCTCCCTGCAACGCAACGCCAAAATGCAAGCGAGCCAGACTATAGCGCCGGAAATGTGACGCGCGAGCGATGCTGGCCGCTTAGCGCGGCGACAGCACCATCACCATCTGGCGGCCTTCGAGCCGGGGCTCGGATTCCACCTTCGCGACGTCGGCGAATTCGGCCTTCACCTTGATCAGCAATTCCATGCCGATGTTCTGGTGCGCCATCTCGCGACCGCGGAAGCGCATGGTGATCTTCACCTTGTCGCCTTCCTCGAAGAAGCGACGGATCGAGCGACCCTTCACTTCGTAGTCGTGCTTGTCGATGTTCGGGCGCAGCTTGATCTCTTTGAGGTCAGCCGACTTCTGCTTCTTGCGCGCTTCGGCCTTCTTCTTCTGCTCGGCAAAACGCTGCTTGCCGTAGTCGGAAATCTTCACAACCGGCGGCTCGTTGTCCGGCGCGACCATGACGAGGTCGAGTCCAGCTTCCTTGGCCGCATCGAGCGCGGCTTCGAGCGGCATCTCGCCCTGCTTCTCGCCCTTTTCATCGATCAGGAGGACGCGCGGCGCGCGGATGTCCTCGTTGATTTGCGGGCCCTCTTTCTTGGGTGACTGGGCCGCTTGTGGACGCTGGGCGATGGTAGATCTCCTTGGTGACTTCCGGGATTAGGTTTTCCGGTGCGCGGAATATGCCCGCAAACCGTCAAATATTCAAGATTCAGAGCCCTGCGCCACGGCGGCAGTCGAATCCTGCGGCGGTTCCGCCACGATCGCGGCCGGGGCCTCGACCGGGGTCGGGTCCAGCTCGGGGGCGGCGGCCGGGATAGGGGGCGCCATTGTGGCCGGCAGGACGCCAAGGCCGAAAGCAGCCCGTTTGACGTCTTCGAGGCCGATCGCGTCCAGCGCGGCGGCGTGGAGCACCATCATCGGGCCGCCACGGGGCGCCGCGCGGCCGAGACGGGTTTTGGGGTGCCACACCGTATGCAGCTCTTTTTCCAGTTCGTTCGTCCATTCCTGGGCGAACAGGCAGACGCC
The DNA here is from genome assembly GCA_963784415.1 of uncultured Alphaproteobacteria bacterium. Classification (GTDB taxonomy): domain Bacteria; phylum Pseudomonadota; class Alphaproteobacteria; order Caulobacterales; family Hyphomonadaceae; genus UBA7672. Next base: position 44,918 of record CAWARK010000011.1, on the reverse strand, counting down.
GGGCGTCCTGGCGGCCGCAGCAAGATGCATCGGACCGGTATCGCCACCGATCGCCATGAGGGCGCGTTCCGACAGGGTCGCCAACTGGAACAGGTCGGTCCGGCCGACCAGGTTTTTTGCCCGCGCTTCCTTGCGGTTGATTTGCGCTCCGATATCGCCCTCGTCCTTGCCGCCGATGATGACGGGCGTGATCCCGGCATTGGCGAACCAGACCGACAGGCCGATGAAACGGTCCACCGGCCAGCGCTTTTCCGGATGGTCCGCCGACGAGCCGGGGATAATCAGGACATAGGGGCCGTTGAGGCCAAAGAAGGCCGGCTGGAAACGCGGCGGATCGCGGAAAGCCGGACGCACCCAGTCAATGCTGGGGGCAAGGTCCTGTCCGATGAACCAGCCCGTGGGATCGCCCTGAGGCTTCGGCCCGAGACCGGCATGGACCAGCTGTTCGGCCAGCCGGTCGAAATTGTGCATCTCGGCGCGGTTCGAGTTCACATGCTGGTGCGAGGCGCCCTTGGCCGCGCCCGACCAGAGCGGCTTCTTGCCCGCAAGGCCGATGAAGTACTGCGCCGTGCGGTCATTGTTCTGGAAGTCATAGACCATGTCGTAATTGGCGGCGCGCAGGCGGCGGATCAGGTCGGTGCGGCCCTTGATGTCGCGCGGGCGGCCATCGGCCTCGACGATATCGAAATAGGGGCAGGCCTTGGCGAAGGCTTCGAAGGGTTCGGTCGTCAGCAGCGTGATCCGCGCCGACGGGTGGGTGGCGCGGACGACCCGCATGGCGCCGAGCGCCTGCATGAAATCACCCATCGCGCCAAGCTTGATGACAAGCACCCGGCGCAACGTGTCGCCGGGATTCGGGGGAGGGACGAAGGATTCTGGAACGCTCATCGGACCTGACCTAACAGTCCCTCATAGACCGACAGCGTCGCCTTCTGAAGCGCTGATGTTGTGAACCGGTCCAGAACCCGCGCCTTTGCTTTCTGGCCCATGATCTTGCGGCCTTCGGGCCCCATGGCCAGCAGCTTGGCGATGGCTGTGGATAGAGCGGCCGGGTCGGACGGCGGGACGATCAGGCCGGTGACCCCGTCCACGATGATCTCGCCCTGTGCGCCGATGCTGGAGCCGACTGCGGGCAGGCCCATGGCGCCCGCTTCGGCGGCGACGCGGCCGAACGCCTCCGGTTCGTTGGAGGGTGCGATGGTGATATTCGAGAGAGCGAAGGCTGCTGGCATGTCGCTGCAATGCCCCACCATCGTTACGCGCCCGTCAAGATCATTGCTGGCAATCAGCTGTTTCAGTTCCGCCACATAGCCATCCCGCCCCTGCGGGTCGCCGGCGAACACCATGCGCCAGTTGGAAACGCCGCCGGAATACAGGGCGGCGGCCGCGGCGATCGCCTCGCGATGGCCTTTCCATCCGGTGAGGCGGCCCGGCAACAGAATGATGGGATCGACGCCCAGCTCGATTTTCCAGGCTGCGGCCAGCGCCTCGCGCCGCGCAGGCGCGACGGCTTCGAGCGAGAATTTTGCGATGTCGACACCGCGAGGAATGGTGACGATCCGATCGGCGGCCCAGGGGTGTTCCTGCACGATATGACGCGCGGTGTAGTCGGAATTGGCGATGACTTTTGCTCCGCGCGCCATCACCGAATTATACAGCCGCTTCACTGAGCCCTTGGCGTTGTAGACGCCGTGATAGGTGGTGACGAACGGGATTTTCGTTTGCCGCGCCGCCCACAGCGCGCTCCAGGCCGGCGCGCGCGAGCGGGCGTGGATCAGGCTGACCTTGCGGGCCGTCACCAGCTTCGCAATGCGGTTGGCGTTGGCGCGGATTTCCACGGGGTTCTTGGTCGGCGCGGTCTCGAGCCGGATCAGCTCGCCGCCAACGCGGGCAAGCTCTTTCTCCAGCCGCCCGCCTGCGCTGACCACGAGCGCGGTTGCGCCAGCCGCCACCAGCGCCTCGGCCACCTCGATGGTGGTGCGTTCGGCCCCGCCGGCGGCGAGGTGGGGGATGACCTGAAGGATAGTCGCGCCACGTAGCGGCAAATCTGATTCCCGGTGTTTCTTCCCCCGGTGACCCAATAGTCGCTTTCCAGTCCCACGCAAACCGACCAGAACTGACGGCATGACAGAAGGGGCCTCAGAGTTTCTGGAGCAGGGCGGCGTGAAGCTCGCCTACCGGCGAAGCGAGGGCGAGCCGGGTCGCGCCGGCGTCGTCTGGCTGGGCGGTTTCCATTCCGACATGCTGGGCGAGAAGGCGAGCGTCCTCCATGCGCGCTGCCGCGAGGATGGCCGGTCATTCCTGCGGTTCGATTATCTGGGCCACGGCGAAAGCGGCGGGGCGTTTGCCGACGGGACCATCGGGCGCTGGCGGTCGGACGCGCTGGCCATGCTCGACCAGCTTACGGATGGACCGCAGGTTCTGGTTGGCTCATCGATGGGCGGATGGATGTCGCTGCTGGTTGCGCTCGCGCGGCCGGGTCGGGTTAAGGCGCTGGTGCTGCTCGCGCCTGCGCCGGATTTTACCGACAAGCTGATGTGGGCGGGGTTCGACGAAAGCCAGCGCACGCAGATCATGGAGGAAGGCCACTGGACGCGGCCCTCGGCCTACGATCCCGCAGGCTATCCGATCACGCGCGACCTGATTGTCGAGGGGCGGGAATGGAACGTGCTCGATGGCGAGATCGCGATCGATGTGCCGGTGCGCATCCTGCAGGGCGGACTCGACCCCGACGTGCCATGGACCCACTCGCTCGACCTCGCCGACAAGCTACGCTCGGAAGATGTGGTGTGGTCGCTGATCAAGGATGGTGACCACCGGCTCTCGCGGCCGCAGGATATCGAGCGAATGGTGGGGACGGTGCTCGATGTGGCGGAGTTGGTGGATAGCAATTAGCTGCTCGAAATCCTGCGCGACCTGTGGAGCGCCTCGCCCACTTACTTGCAGCCTGGCTTCGTGCGAGTCGGGCGCGGCAAGGGACCGTCTTCCTCAAAGATCGCCCAAGTGTCGCAGCCGACTGCCCTCGCGATCAATCCAGTTGGCTCCTGCTTCACGATGCCTTCGAAATACTCTCCCACCACGGCGTCAACGCCGCAATTACCCCCATCATCCAGTACGAGTCGCACAGTTATCAGTTCGGTTGGGTCGCCCTTGATGATCTTGGTCGTTCGGATCGTCACAGAATTAAAATCAACCGTAATGTTTGGCCGTACTTTCACCGCTTCAGAGGGGCCGATGGACACAACTTCGCCGACGAAAATGTAGTCATATTTTTCGACAGCTTTCCTTACCTGCTCGGCTCGTTCGCTTGCATTGCGCGGTTGGCTCTTTTGGTCGCAGATGACCGTGCAGGCTTCGGCCGCGGGCAAAGAAGTGCAGGCGACGAGCACACATAGTCCGGCAAGAAAAAAGCGCTTCATGTGTCTGTCCCCCCTGGGCAACCCAATCGCCGACATACAAACTTCACGACTGCACCCTAACACGCGAGCGTCGCCCCTCAATCATCCATGCTCAGCCGCCTTGAGGATTTCGGAGACAATCCCTCAATCCCTCCCGATACGTCGTAAACCTCGGCCGCCATCCAAGCGCTGCTTTCGCGCGCGCATTCGAGACGCGCTTGCACTCCGCGTAGAAGCGTTGCGCTGCAGGCGAGAGTCCCGCGTCTTCGAATGCGATAGCCGGCGGCGGAGCGATGCCGAGAAGTTCGGCGGCGTACGCGAGCACTTCATCGGCGGGCGCCGGTTCGTCGTCGCAGATGTTGAAGGCGCCGGTGGCTTTCGGATCGTGGATGGCGAGGCGGAGGGCTTCGGCGATGTCGCTCACATGCGCGCGCGAGAAGACCTGGCCGGGTTTCACGATGCGTCTTGCGCCGGGTTCTTTCACGCGCTCTAGGGCTGAGCGGCCGGGACCATAGATGCCGGGGAGGCGGAAGATGCGGGCGCCGAGGGACTGCCATTGCGCTTCGGCGGTGGCGCGGTTGGTGGCTTCGCGGCTTTGCGGGTTGAGCGGTGTTTCCTCGAACGCCCATCCGCCGGCGAGGTCGCCATAGACGCCGGTGGTGGAGAGGTAGCCGATCCAGCTGGCGGTGGGGACGAGATGCTGGAAATCGCGGAAGACGGGGCAGCCTTCGGCGTCGGGCGGGACAGAGATCAGCCAGGCTGCGCCGGGCGGCGGGGCCGGGGTTTCACCCGGCCACAGATGGGCCGCGAAGCCTTCTGCGCGAAGGGGTTCGGCGGAGGTTTCGCTGCGCACCGTGCCAGCGCAAACAGCGCCTTCGGCCGCCAGCAGGCGGGCTGTTTCAGCTGCGACATATCCGAATCCGAAGGCGAAGAACTGCATCCCGGCCATGATGTTGCCTTGTCATCTGGTGTAGGGCTTAGAGCCCCTGCGTGTCCGGGGCCAGCGCCGGAATCGGTCTCCCATGCGTTATCTTGCCATCGCCTGTGTCGTGCTTGCGATCTCTCCCGCCGCGTTCGCGCAGACGGAGAAAGAGAAGCTCGAGCATTGCCTCGACCAGATCGATAAGGACGCGGAGACCGCTTATCAGGACGGGCTGACCTGGCTGTCGAAGGGCAACCGGCCGGCGGCGCGGCAATGCACGGCGCTCGCGCTGATCGCGCTTGGCCAGGAAGCGGAAGGCGCCTCGCGGCTGGAGGAACTGGCCAACGCACCGGACGCGGGCGGCATCGACGAGCGCGGGGTTTATCTCGCGCAGTCGGGCAATGCGTGGCTGCTGGCCAAGATGCCGGAGGAGGCGATCGTCACGCTGACCAATGCGATGAAGTTGCGGCCGAGCGACGGCGAACTTTTCAAGGATCGCGCGCGGGCGCAGGTGATGCTGAAGCACTGGAAGGAAGCCGGGGAAGATCTCGACAGTGCGATCGTCCTGTCCGCGGCCGATGCCGAAGCGTATCGCCTGCGCGGCTATGCCTTGATGAAGCAGAGCCGGCTGCCGGAGGCGTGGCTGGATGTCGTGGCGGCGCAGCGGCTGGCGCCCAAGGACATCAACGTCCTCCTTCTGCGCGGCGATGTGCGCGAGGCGATGCGGCTGCAGGGGATGGATGATCCCGCAGGCCTCGAGGAGGCTGCAGAACCTCGCACGCGCATCGTCGGCAATTGATGTGAGGTCGCGTTCCCCGCGGCGCTGGAGAGCTTTGATCAGTTTGTCGGCAGGTAGTCCGTCGCTTCGACAAGCTTGAAGCCGGGCATCTGCTTGACGAGGTTGCGGAGCCAGTAGCTGTGGCCGGCGCCGTAGATGACGACGATGCGGTCGCCGGGTTTGGCGACCTGCAACAGCTTCGAGAAGATCACGGCGTTGCGGGTGTACCAGCGGCCATTGAGGATCGCGCCGGGCTGGTCGGCGCCGCCGCCGAATTTCATGATGCTCATGTAGAAGGCGTTGCCGCCTTCGCTCATGAGGCCATCAGGCTTGTTGTAGTCGTGCAGCAGGCGGCCGATGGAATCTGTCTTCTGGCGGGTTTCGAATTCGGCGAGCTGTTTCTGGATGCCGGCGCTCATGTTGTTGAGATCGTCCGCGCGGCCGTGCGCGGTGGCCCAGGCGTCGACCAGCTCGTAGGGGAAATACGAAATCTCGCCGTCATGGTCCTGCTCGTCGATGCCGTAGACGCGGTCGAGCTTGAGCTGGGCGGCGAGGCGGTAGCCGACCTGCACGCGCTCATCGCCATTGGTGAGGAGGTCGGCGGGTTTGAAGTCGGGATAGCGGTGGTCGAGCATGGTCGCGGGATCTTTCGCGATGCGTTCGACGGCGATGGCGGTCGGTTTGAAGCGGGCGAGGGCGTCGGCGACCTGCTGCAGTTGCGCCTGCTTCTCCGGCGTCGTCACCGGATCGACCTTGGCGTTGTTGAGGTCGGCGCCGGGATTGCCCATGTGGAACGTGCCGAGGACCATTACTTCGATGGTGCTCGGATCAGCCGGAGCAGCTACGGGTGCGCTGGTGCAGGCTGCGACGGCGAGCATCGCGGCCAGTGCGAGAAGGCGTTTCATGTGAGTCCCCTTGAGGCGTGACCTTTACGGTCCGACCACGCATTTATCCAGGCCATCACGCTTCACCATCGCCATCAGCGACTGGATGCGATTGTTGCGGCGGCCCGAGGCGTAGGGACCGTCGATCTTCCAGCGATTGGGGCTCGGCAGCACGGCGGCGAGGGCTGCGGCCTGTTTCGGATTGAGATCCTTTGCCGAGACGCCGAAGCGGTCCTGCGCGGCTTGCTCGGCGCCATAGATGCCATCGCCCCATTCGGCGACGTTGAGATAGATCTCCATGATGCGCGGCTTGGTCCACATCTTTTCCGACAGCGCGGTGAAGTAGGCTTCGAGACCTTTGCGGAACCAGCCGCCGCCATTCCACAGGAAGACGTTCTTCGCGGTCTGCTGCGAGATGGTGGAGGCGCCGCGCAGGTCGCCGCCGTTTTCGGCCGCCTGCATCGCCTTCTGGATTTCCTTCATGTCGAAGCCGTTGTGGGCGCAGAAATTCTGGTCCTCGGAGGCGATCACCGCGCGCACGAGGTGAGGCGAGATGTCCTTGAGGTCGACCCATTTTGAGTGGACCTCGACGCCCCGCATGGCCGTGCCGGCCATGTTGAAAGTCGGCGGCGGGCCGGTCCAGCCGATGGTGAAGACGGCAAGCAGCGTCAGGGCGGCGAAGCCGAAACCGAGAATGCCGGTCCACAGGAGGAAGCCGACAAGGATACGGCGCCAGAGCGGCTTTTCGTTCTCGAAGACTTCGCCTTGCGAGGTGACGCCCGCGCGCCAGCGGCCAAGGAAGCCGCCGCCAGAGGGCGGGCTCTCGCCTGGACCGGCCTGATCAGGCCCGTTCGCGTCTTCGGGCTTCTGGTCCAGCGTCCCACTCCTCACACACTGCGGGATCGGCCTCCGCGGGCCGGCGCAGCTTGGCATTCAACTCGAACAGGTCGGGAGCAAGTGACCCCAGCGCCCAGACGGATGCGCCGCGAACCAGCGGCGAGGCGTCATCAAGCCTCTGGATACACAAGTCCGCAAGCGCCCGCGACCCCGAATTTCCAATTGCGATCATGACGTTTCGAACAAATCGGTCGCGTCCTATGCGTTTGATGGGAGAACCCGCGAAGACCTCGCGGAAGCCTGCGTCATCAAGACTCGCTAAATCGGCGAGAAGCGGGGCGGTTAGCTCCGCACGCGGATGAAAGGCGGACTCCCGGGCGGTCTGGGCGAACTTGTTCCAGGGGCAGATGGCGAGGCAGTCGTCACATCCATAGATGCGGTTGCCGATGGCCTGACGGAATTCGCGCGGGATCGGTCCCTTCGTTTCGATGGTGAGATAGGAAATGCAGCGCCGCGCGTCGAGCTTGTAGGGGGCGGGAAAGGCGTTGGTCGGGCAGATGTCGAGACAGGCCTGGCACGTGCCGCACGAATCCGTCGCGGGCGCGTCCGGCGTGAGATCGGCGGCGGTGAGCATGACGCCGAGAAAGAGCCACGAACCATGGTCGCGGCTGACAAGGTTGGTGTGCTTGCCCTGCCAGCCGAGACCGGCGCGATGGGCCAGCGGCTTTTCCATCAGCGGCGCGGTGTCGACGAATATCTTTACATCGTGCCCGGTGGAGGTCGCGAATTGAGAGGCGAGCTGTTTGAGCTTGCGCTTCATCAGGTCGTGATAGTCGGTGTTCTGCGCGTAGACCGAAATGGTTGCGTGTTCGCGGTGGGTAAGCGGCTCGAGAGGATCGATCTTCGGGCCGTAGTTGAGGCCGACAACGAGGGCCGACTTTGCATCGGGCCACATGTGGGTCGGGTGTTGGCGGCGCTCGAGCGTTTCGGCTATCCAGCCCATGTCGCCGTGGAAGCCCTGGCTCACGAAAGTCTCAAGACGGTCGCCCGCCTCCCATGCCTCATCGGCGCGCGCGACGCGGGCGACGTCGAACCCGAGCGCACGGGCCTGGCTCTTGAGGGCGTCTTCCGCGGACATGCAGCGATGGCTAGAGCGGGATCGTGTGAAAGGGAAGCGCGCTCTCTCACCGCTGGCCGGGATGAGCGGGGCAAATCAACTCGCCGCTTCGACCGCGCCACGTCGCTGCAGCTGCCACGCCAGCAGCCACCAGAGGCTGGCCCAGGCGGCGCCCAGCGCCCAGCCGGCGAGGACGTCGGTCGGCCAGTGAACGCCGAGATAGATGCGGCTCAATCCGATCATCAGGGTCAGAAGGATTGCATAGGTCATGATGACCATCTTGGTGCGGCGCTGCTTGTGCGTGCGCGTCAGGAGAACGCCGAGCGTGAGGTAGGCGATGGCGGAGACCATGGCGTGCCCGCTCGGGAAGCTGGCGCTCTGCACTTCGGCGAGGTGCGCGACGAGGTCGGGGCGGGGACGGGCAAAGCCGAGTTTCAGTCCCTCGCTGAGGAGTGTGCCGGAGCCGACTGCGCCGACAACAAGCAACGCCGTGCCGCGCTTGCCCGCGACGAGGAGATAGATCGCAACGCCGATGATCAGCATCGACAGGATGACGTAGCCGCCCAGCGCCGTCACATCGACGACGGCGTGTTCAAACCAGGCAGGGCCGATTGGATTGGTGGGGTCGCCCGGTTCGCGCAGCGCGAGAAGTATCGACTCGTCGAAACTCCGTGCGTCGCCCTCGAACGTCTCGTCCGCGATCAGTGCAAAGGCGAGAACGCCGAACGCGGTGACGCCAAGTGCGATGGTTGCGCCGATCTCGCTCAAGGCGAGGCGCAGGACGTTCTGGAAAAACTGCTTGGGCATTCGCATGGGCATTCGCGGGTTCCAGAGAGGCGTTCGAGCTAGGGATATGGTTCGGATTGGCCGAACTCATGAAATATTCACGGGAATGGCCCGAGAGGAGGCTTCCGTATCCTCTTTTCCGTGCTCAAAGTTTAGGCAGGGGCGACGCCTGTTTAAAAGGGTCGGCAGCGGCGGCTTCGCGCCGGGCCGGGGTGCGTCTAGGACTGGGACTGCATGTACAACGAAATGTTCGCAGACGACCGGTCAATCCGGGGGCCCTATGACAAGGTCTCCGAGTGGATAAACGCGAGCGGGGTCGACCTGCTCAAGCTGCGCCAGAGCGAGGCGGAAGCGATCTTCCGCAAGATCGGCATCACCTTCGCGGTCTATGGCGAGGGCGGCGATCCGGAGCGGCTGATCCCGTTCGACCTGATCCCGCGCGTGTTCGGGGCGGCCGAATGGCGGAAGATGTCGCGCGGCATCAAGCAGCGCAGCCGGGCGCTCAACGCTTTTCTCTATGACGTCTACCATCGCGGCGAGATCATGCGGGCGGGGATCATCCCCGAGGAACTGGTCTACCAGAACGAGGCCTTCCTGCCGGACATGGTGGGCGTCGATCCGCCGGGCAGGGTCTATAGCCACATTGTCGGCGTCGATATCGTGCGGACGGATGCGGACCGGTTCCAGGTTCTCGAGGACAACTGCCGCACGCCGTCGGGCGTCTCCTACATGCTGGAGAACCGCGAGATCATGATGCGGATGTTCCCGCAGCTGTTCCAGGCGGGGATTGTCGAGGGCGTCGAGAACTATCCGAGCATGCTGAAGAAGACGCTGGAGGAGGTCGCGCCGATCAAGTGCGACGATGATCCGACGGTGGTGCTGCTGACGCCGGGCTCGCTGAACTCGGCCTACTACGAACACTCCTTCCTCGCCGACCTGATGGGCATCGAGCTGGTCGAGCCGCAGGATCTGTTCGTGGAGAACGGCCTCTGCTGGATGCGCACGACGCGCGGGCCGCAGCGGGTCGACGTGATCTACCGGCGCATCGACGACACCTACATTGATCCGCTGGCGTTCAAGGCGGATTCGCTCCTCGGCGTGCCGGGGATTTTCGATGTCTATCGTTCGGGCGGCGTGACGCTGTGCTCGGCGCCGGGCGCGGGCGTTGCCGACGACAAGGCGATCTACGTCTTCGTGCCGGACATGATCAAATTCTATCTCGGCGAAAAGCCGATCCTCGAGAACGTGCAGACCTGGCGCTGTGCGGAGCCGGATGACGGCAAGTACGTGCTCGAAAACCTCAAGGACCTTGTCGTGAAGCGCGTCCACGGTTCGGGCGGCTATGGCATGCTGATCGGCCCGCACGCGGCGAAGAAGGAGATCGACGCCTTCCGCGCCAAGATCAAGGCGAACCCCTCAGAGTTCATCGCCCAGCCGACGCTCGATCTTTCAACCGCGCCGATCCTCGGCGGCGCCGGCATCGAGGAGCGCCATGTCGACTTCCGTCCCTACTGCCTTGTCGGCAAGGAAATCCGCCTGACGCCCGGCGGCCTCACGCGCGTGGCGCTGAAGAAGGGCTCGCTGGTGGTGAACTCGTCCCAGGGCGGCGGCGTCAAAGACACCTGGATCCTGGCGGAATGACATGCTGAGCCGTACCGCTGAAAACATGTTCTGGATGGGCCGCTATATGGAGCGCGCCGATGCCACGGCCCGCCTGATCGAAATGGGCTATCGCATGGCGATGCTGCCCGGCTCGAACGAGCAGGAGGAATGGCGCTCGGTCGCTGCCGCCTCCGGTTCGGCGCCGGACATTGTCGAGGACAAGAAGCTGGATGGCGCAACCGTCGTGCAGCGCCTGCTGCTGGATGCGGACAATCCGTCGTCCATCCGCTCGTGCCTCACATCGGCGCGCGCAAACGGGCGGGCGATCCGCACGGCGCTGACGCAGGACATGTGGGAGGCGCTTAACGATGGCTGGCGCCAGCTCGGCCAGATGGATGCCGACACGGCGCTGAAGAGCCTGCCGACGCTGCTGGAGTGGACCAAGAACCGCACCGCCGCCTTCCGCGGCGCGTCGGAGATCTCGCTGCTGCGCAATGACGGCTATTACTTCCTGCGCATGGGCGGCCTGATCGAGCGCGCCGACATGACGCTGCGCCTGCTCGACGTGAAATACTATGTGCTGCTGCCCGAGACGGATGTGGTCGGCGGCGGGCGCGATTATCACCAGTGGACCAGCGTGCTGCGCGCGACATCGGCGCTGCGGGCGTATCATCACGTCTACAAGGGCGATTACACGCCGTGGGGGATCGCGGACTTCCTGATCCTGAATGCGACTTTTCCCGCGGTCGATTGCTTACTGCTACAGGTCGATCAAGCGCTTCCTCGACGATCTCGCCAGCGACTATGGCGAGACCAGCTCGCCGCAATCGGTCGCCAGCGAGATGGTGGAGCGGCTGGACGCCACGGGCATCGAGGAATTGTTCCAGAGCGGGCTGCACGAGTTTGTCTCCGAGGCGATCGGGACAACGCGGCGCTTGTCCATGGAGATCAGCAAGGCTTATCACTTCTAGCCATGCGCCTCACCGTTCGCCACGCCACCACCTATTCCTACGATCCGCCGGCGGACCGCTGTGCGCTGCGGCTGCGGCTTTATCCGCCGAGCTTTGACGGCCAGCGGGTCAAGGACTGGAAGGTCAGCGTCAACGGGCAGGGCGTGCCGCCGTTGCTGAACACCGCCACCGCCGACCGCGAAGCGATCTGGACACGCGCGGAAGTCGGCCCTGAACTCGTCGTCATTGCCGAGGGTGAGGTCGAGACGACCGATACGGCGGGCGTGGTGCGCGGCCTGCGCGAAACCTCGCGCCCGCAGGTCTTCCTGCGCCCGACGCATCTCACCGAAGCGGACAAGAAGATCGAGGAGTTGGCGGCCGGCATCACGGGCAAGTCGCCGCTGGATCGCCTGCACGCCTTGTTCAACACCGTGGCTGACGCGATCGACTACAAGCCGGGCTCAACTTCGCAGATGACGACGGCGGCGCAGGCGCTGAAGGCCGGCAAGGGCGTCTGCCAGGATCATGCGCACGTCTTCATCAGCGGCGCGCGAAAGCTCGCGATGCCTGCGCGCTATGTCGTCGGCTACCTGCTCGCCGAAGACACGAAACTTACCGAAACACACGCCTGGGCCGAAGCATTCGTGCCGGAAATCGGTTGGGTGGGGTTCGATGCGGCCAACCGGCTGTGCCCGACCGATCGCTATGTGCGGCTCGGATGCGGACTGGATGCGGCGGACGCCGCGCCGATCCGCGGCAATGTGTCCGGAGGATCACAGGAGCGGCTTAGCGCCTCGGTCGACATTGAACAGGCGACAGGCCAGTCTCAGACACAGAATCAAGACGGCCAGACCCAGCAATAACGGGAACTGACGCCTGATCGGGGAATTGGGACGGAAATGACCTACTGCGTTGGCCTCAAGCTCAAGGCTGGCCTCGTGCTGCTGTCGGACACCCGCACCAATGCGGGCGTCGATAATATCGCGCGTTTCCGCAAGATGTTCGTGTTCGAGGAGCCGGGCGAGCGGGTTGTCGCGCTAATGACCGCGGGCAATCTCGGCATCACGCAGGGCGTCGTCACGCACATCACCACGCTGATCAAGCAGAGCCGTATCGATCCCGAGATCGAAAGCCTGATGACGTGCGACACGCTCTATCGCGGCGCGCAGATGGTGGGCGAGGCGATGCGCGAAGTCCAGAAGCGCGACCGCGCCGAGATCGAGGCGCAGGGGGCTGCGGCCGACGCCACCGTCATCATGGCGGGCCAGCGCAAGGGCGGCGAGCTGCGCCTGTTCCTGATCTACACCGCCGGCAATTTCATCGAGGCGGGCGATGACACGCCCTACATGCAGATCGGTGAGCACAAGTATGGCAAGCCGATCCTCGACCGCGTGATCCGCCCGGACACCACGATCGAGGAAGCAGTTAAGGCGGCGCTCGTGAGCATGGACTCGACCGTGCGCTCCAACCTGTCGGTCGGCATGCCGCTCGACATGTGCGTGATCCCGGTCAACGAGTTCAAGGCCAAGAGCCAGCGCATCGAAAGCGACCATCCGGAATTCCGCCAGATCAGCGACTCCTGGGCCGCCTCGCTGCGGACCGCGTTTAACGCGCTTCCGGCGGTGAAGATCTAGTCGGTTACGAGAAGCGCTTCGCTGACCGACCCGGTCGCGTCAATCCGCATGACCAGCCACTCCGAGTCTATGCCGAAGAGACCACGTTCTTGTCCCAGCTCGTACACCAGGCCGAACTCATCGAAGTAGTTGGTTGGTGGCGGTTCACCGAGCAGGTTGACGACTTCGGCGCGGGACTTTCCGACAAGGCTGCCGGATTCGAGCAGGCCATCCGCCATCCGATGACGCGTTTTGTCTTGCCAGTCCGTCGTCGCATCCCATCGCACACGGTCGAACGGCAGCGGACCGTAAACGACGCGCAACACGAAGAGTCCACCGACAACCAGCACGGCGACCGGAACGCCGATCAGCAGCAGGCGATGGCGCAAGGTGGGCTTGTAAGGTGTGGACAGACCGAACTTCAAACCTCTCCCCCGGACGCTTGAGACCATGGATTTACCCGAATTCTGCGTTATCTGCACCCGATGATCCGGGCGCTATTGTTCTTTGTCGTTTCATTTCAACTGCTGGCTGCGTGCAGCGGCGCGCAGCAGCAGCCTGCGGCATGCGAGGCGCGCACGTTTGACGGCGCGCATTTCACCGTCTGCAGTTTCGATTCAAAAGCGCAGGACTTGCGGCTGGCATGGCGCGCGATTGACGGGACAGCATTTCGCGGCTTCGCGGGTCTGAGCCGTAATATACCGGAGGCAGACGTCGCTTTCGCGATGAATGCGGGCATGTTCGACGCCGCCGGATCGCCGATCGGTCTCTATGTCGAGAACGGGCAGGAGCTGCACGCCATCAGCGCGACGGACGGGCCGGGTAATTTCCACCTGAAACCGAATGGCGTGTTCTGGGTCGGCACGGCGGGCGATCCGCATGTGACGGCGACAGACGCCTATCTTGCCGCAAAGCCAGAGGCTGTGTGGGCGACACAATCCGGGCCGATGCTGGTAATCGATGGACAGCTGCATCCCGCCTTCAGCGACGATGGCGATTCCCGCTACATCCGAAACGGCGTTGGCGTCAGCGGCGATCACACCGCGTGGTTCGTCATCAGCGACGAACCCGTGTCGTTCGGAAAACTAGCGCGCTTCTTCCGCGATGACCTCAAGAGCCTCAACGCGCTCTATTTCGACGGCGCTGTTTCCAGCCTGTGGGTGCCATCGCTGAAGCGGATGGACACGAGCGCGCTGATAGGACCAATGATTGTGGTCACATCCCCTTCACCGTCCCTGCATTGAGCTGCGCGCGCCAGTAGTCGGCGCGTTCGGTGCGCTTGAGCTCGATCACGTGCGGGTCGGTCTCTGCGAAGCGCTCGATGACCTCGTAGCTGAAGGCGTCTTCGCCATGCGTGTTCCAGGACGCTTGCACGTCCTTGGTCACATGCTGGTTGCTCCTGAGGCGGACCCGGAGACCATTGACCTGCGTGTCGAGATTGCGGCTGACGCCGATCCAGGTTTCGCCGGTGACGGCGTTCTTCAGGGCGAAGACGCCGTTCTGCGGTGGTCGTTCGGAAAACTGCCTCAGCAGCTCTTCGCGGCGGGATTTGTCGACCATGGCACCATTCTCTTTTCAGTCCGGTTTTTTGCTCGGATATAATACCCGGGTAAAATTCGCAAGGGCTCAGGTCTGCCGAGGCCCCGGCCAGTCCTCGCGCGCGTTGGGATCGACGATCGGCATGCCCTGTCCCTTGGCGTCACGGACCGGCACGACGGACCAGTCGAAATCGTCGAGGGCCTTGAGGTTGACGCCGTAATGGTCGGGCATCGAGCGCTTGCGATGGAAGGGATAGATGCCGCATTGCGTGCAGAAGTAGTGTTTCGCGATGCGGGCATTCCACTGGTAGAGGCCGAGTCTGTCCTCGCCCGCCGTGATGGTGAGGCGGCTTTCGTGGACGTTCGCCATCAGCGCGTTCTTCTTGCTGCACAGGCTGCAATCGCAGGTGTAGGCCTCGTCGATCGGGCCTTCGACCGTAAACCTGACAGCGCCGCAATGACAGGAGCCATGATAGGTCGGTCCCGAGTTGGGTGACATGGGGCAGGTTTCCTTCCGGCGAACTCTTCGACTAGTCTCCCCAGTTGTCGGGCCGCAGCAACCCTCACAGCAATTCTTCGGGTGCGCGGCGATATGGGAGGATGCGATGGGCGGTCTTGATTTCGATCTTGCGACGGTGGCGGGTCTTGCCGGGCTTGGCGGCAGCACGGTCGCTGCGCTGGGCGCGGCGTTCTTTTTCCGTGGGCTGATTACGCGCATCTTCGCGCAGGTGCTGGCGACGACGGTGCTGTCGTTCGTAGGCTTCATCGCGCTGTTCAACGCGCTGGGCTTCCAGATCGTGCCGCCGAAGCAGATCGCCGGCCTTTCGATTCCGATGAGCGCCGACACGTTCTCGACGCAGTCCGTGCCGACTGCCCCGGCCGCGCCCGAAGGCTACACGATCAAGTCGCCCTGGCGGAAAGACTAGCGCCGCCTCTCAGTCGCGCGTGTCGTGGTAGATGAACTCGACGAGATAGACGTTCTCGCCCGGGCCGTGCTTCGCGATCTTCAGGAGATCGACGACGCCAGCAAAGCCTGATTTGCGGGCCAGCGCGGGCGTGATGTCGCTGAGGCTGATCTGCTTTAGCGCCGTCACTTCAATCTCGCCTGCGCCCAGCGCATAGCGGCCGCCAACCTTCACGTGCGGCTTCTGCCAGATGCGGACGCTGCAGGTGATATCGCCCTGCATGACCGGCTCGCGAAGCTGCTTCGCGAACTGCATCGCTACTCCGCCGCCTTCAGTTCCAGCGGGGCGGCGAGGCGGCTGATCGATTCCTTCGGCACGACATGGACGAAGTTGCGCAGTTCGAGCTGCCAGTTGTCGAGGATCGTCTTGGCATGCAGCGAGCCGGTGCGGCGCACGTGCTCCTCAATGAGATCGCGCAACACCTTCGCCCAATGATCCGTAACAACCGGCTTCCAGATGATGGTCTCGGGGTTGGCCATCGAATCGAAGCGCTGTTTCGCGTCGTACAGGAAGGCCATGCCTCCCGTCATGCCGGCTCCAAAGTTCTCGCCGACAGCGCCGAGGATGACGGCCGTACCGCCGGTCATGTATTCGCAGCCGTTCGAGCCGCAGCCTTCGACCACGACGGTTGCGCCCGAGTTGCGCACGGCGAAGCGTTCGCCGGCCTGGCCGGCTGCGAACAGCTTGCCCGAGGTGGCGCCGTAGAGAACCGTGTTGCCGATGATGGTGTTGTCCTTTGCGGTGTATTTCGCGACGGAGGGCGGCTTGATGATGATGGTCGCGCCCGAGAGGCCCTTGCCGACATAGTCGTTGGCGTCGCCGATCACTTCCAGCGTCAGCCCTTTTACGCCAAAGGCGCCGAGCGACTGGCCGCACGAGCCCTCGAGCGTCACCCACAGGCGATCCTCCGGCAGTCCGTCCATGCCGTACTTGCGTACGATGTGGGACGAGGCGCGCGTGCCGATGGCGCGCTGCACGTTGCGCACATGATAGTCGAGCTGCATCTTCTCGCCACGTTCGAAGAAAGCGGCGGCGTCGCGCAGGATCTGTTCGTCGAGCGATGCCGGCACTTCGTTGCGATGCGTCGGCTTGTAGGTGACGCGCGCTTCGGGGTCGGCGCGAACCAGCAGCGGCGACAGATCAAGGTCGTCCAGCATGGCCGAGCCGCGCGAGACCTGGTGCAGCAGGTCGGTGCGGCCGATCACGTCGTCCAGTTTGGTGAAGCCGAGTTCGGCAAGGATCTCGCGCACTTCCTCGGCAATGAAGGTCATCAGGTTTACGACCTTGTCCGCCGTGCCGGTGAACTTGGCGCGCAGGCGTTCGTCCTGCGTGCAGACGCCGACAGGGCAGGTGTTGGAATGGCACTGGCGCACCATGATGCAGCCCATCGCCAGAAGGCTCGCCGTGCCGATGCCGTACTCTTCCGCGCCCAGCATCGCCGCGATGACGATGTCGCGTCCGGTGCGCAGGCCGCCATCGGTGCGTAGCGTGATCTGGTCGCGCAGATTGTTGAGCGTCAGCACGTGATGCGCCTCGGCAAGGCCGATCTCCCACGGCAGGCCTGCGAACTTGATCGAGGATTGGGGCGAGGCGCCCGTGCCGCCGACATGGCCGGCGATCAGGATGACGTCGGCTTTGGCTTTCGCGACGCCCGCTGCAATCGTGCCGACGCCGGAGCGTGAGACGAGCTTTACGCAGACGCGGCAGTCCGGGTTGATCTGCTTCAGGTCGTAGATGAGCTGAGCGAGATCCTCGATCGAATAGATGTCGTGGTGCGGCGGCGGCGAGATCAGCATCACGCCGGGCGTCGCATAGCGGTTGCGCGCGATGAACTCGGTCACCTTGAAACCGGGCAGCTGGCCACCCTCGCCGGGCTTGGCGCCTTGCGCGACTTTGATCTCGAGTTCCTTGCAGTTGTTGAGGTACTCCGCCGTGACGCCAAAGCGTCCTGACGCGACCTGCTTGATCATCGAGTTGGCGTTGTCGCCATTGGGCAACGGCTTGTAACGCTCGCGCACTTCGCCGCCTTCGCCCGAGACCGACTTCGCGCCGATGCGGTTCATCGCGATGTTGAGCGTGCCGTGCGCTTCCGGCCCCAGCGCGCCGAGCGACATGCCGGGCGTTACGAAGCGCTTGCGGATTTCGTTGACCGACTGGACTTCGTGCAACACCGCCTTGGTGGCCTGCGGCTTGAAGTCGAGCAGGTCGCGCAGCTGCACCATCTTCTTCCGCGCGTTGGCGAGTTTGGAATACTTGCGGAAAGCGGCGTAGGAGTTGGTGTCGCAGGCGTGCTGCAGCGCATGGATGAGTTCGCCTGACAGCGCGTGCGTGTCGCCACTCGCGCGGACACGGTAGAAGCCGCCGATGGGCAGCACAGCGACAGCGGCGTTCCAGGCTTTGGCATGCAACTCGATCGCCTTGCGCTGCAGGCCCGCGAGACCGATGCCGGAGATGCGGCTCGTCATGCCGGGGAAGTAGTCAGCGACGAGCGCGCGCGAGAGGCCGAGCGCTTCAAAGTTGTAGCCGCCACGATAGGACGAGATGACCGAGATACCCATCTTCGACAGGATTTTCAGCAGCCCCGCCTCGATGGACTTCTTGTAGTTCAGCACGATCTTGCCGAGCGGCTTGTCGCCGAACAGGCCTTTGGCATGACGGTCCGCCAGCGTCTCCTGCGCCATGTAGGCGTTGACGCATGTCGCGCCGACGCCGACCAGCACCGCAAAATAATGCGTGTCCATGCACTCGGCCGAGCGCACGGTGATCGAACAGAAGGTGCGCAGGCCGTGGTTGACCAGCCACGAGTGCACCGCGCCCGCAGCGAGGATCATCGGGATGCCGGCGCGCTCCGCGTTCTGGCCTTCGTCGGTCAGGATGATGTGACCACGCCCGGATGAAACGGCGACGCGCGCTTCTTCGCGGATGCGCGCGATGGCGTCGCGCAGCGCGATGCCGGGTGATCCGCCCGCATCGACCGGGAAGGTGCAGTCGATGACGGCAACCTGCTCGCCGATCGTCTCCAGCATGCGCGTATACATGCCATTGGTGAGCACAGGGCTCTCGAGCACGAACACGTTCGTCTGTGTCGCGTCTTCGGCGAGAATGTTTCCGAGGTTCTTGAAACGCGTGCGCAGCGACATCACGCGCTCTTCGCGCAGCGGGTCGATGGGCGGGTTGGTCACCTGCGCAAAATTCTGGCGGAAGAAGTGCGACAGCGGACGATGCACGTCGGAAAGAACAGCAAGCGGAGAGTCATCGCCCATCGAACCGATGGCTTCCTTGCCGTCTTCCGCCATGGGCGAAAGGATCAGCTCGACGTCTTCCATCGTGAAGCCGGCGGCGTGCTGGCGGCGCTGGAATTCCTGCTTCTGATTGTACAGGCGCGGCTCCGGCCCGGGGCCGATCACCGGCTCCAGCTCGACGACGTTGGAGAGCCATTGCTCGTAAGGATGGCTGCCCGCGAGACGGTCGATCAGCGCTGCATGGTCGTAGAATTTGCCCTCGCGCACATCGACCGCGATCATGCCGCCCGGCGGCACGCGGCCCTTGCGGATGATGGCTTCCTCGTTGATCGAACACATGCCGGCTTCGGAACCGACGGCAAGCACGCCCTGCTCGGTCAGCGCATAGCGCATCGGGCGCAGGCCGTTGCGGTCCATGCCGGCGATGGCCCAGCGGCCGTCGAACATGGCCAACGCAGCCGGGCCATCCCACGGCTCCATCACCGAGTTGGCGTAGGCGAGCAACGCCTGATGCCGCTTCGGCATCACGCTCTCGTCCTTCGACATCGGCTCGGGCACCAGCAGCGTCTTGGCCATTGGGCCGGGGCGACCGGCGCGCACGAGAAGCTCGAACGCATTGTCGAGGGCTGCCGAGTCCGAACCGCCAGGCTGGATGACGGGCTTCACATCATCGCCATGCTCGCCGAACACGTCCGAGACCATCTTGATCTCGTGGCTCTTCATCCAGTTGATGTTGCCCGAGATGGTGTTGATCTCGCCATTGTGCGCGAGCATGCGGAAGGGCTGCGCCAGTCTCCACTGCGGGAAGGTGTTGGTCGAATAGCGCTGGTGATAGATCGCGACCGCCGAGATAAATCGCGGATCCTTCAAGTCGAGATAGAAGCTGTCGATGTCCTCGGCGAGGAACATGCCCTTGTAGATCAGCGCGCGCGCCGAGAACGAGCAGACATAAAGATCGAGGTTGGACGCACGCGCCCGGTTCTCGATACGGCGGCGGCAGATGTAAAGCGCGCGCTCAAGCTCGGCCGGCTCGCGTTTCAGCTGGTCGGAGAACAGGATCTGCTCGATCTCCGGCCGCGTGGCGTTGGCCTTCATGCCGATGACCGACGTGTCGATCGGCGGCTGGCGCCAGCCATAGATATAGAAGCCGAAGCGCACGACTTCGGTTTCAATGATCGAACGCGCCTTTTCCTGCGCAGCAAGATCTGTGCGCGGCAGAAAGATCTGGCCGACGCAGATCTGCGGTTCGTTGGCGATGGTGTGGCCCATGCCGCGCACGGCGTCGCGGAAGAAGTCCTGCGGCACGTCGATGCGGATGCCCGCGCCATCGCCCGTCTTGCCGTCAGCATCGATTGCGCCGCGGTGGAACACAGCCTTGAGCGCACGCACCGCCATCTCGACGATCTCGCGGCGCGGCGTGCCGTCGATTTGCGCGACGAGACCGACGCCGCACGAATCCTTCTCGTCGGCGGGATTGTACGCGTTGGCTTCGATCAGCGTGTCGCGCTCGGAGGTGTATTTACGGAGCCAGCGTTCGCCGGCGGTCTCGTGTCTGATTTCGCGCGTCATGACTGACCGTCCTGTGGACCGGTGAAACGTTCGAAGACTTCAGCACCGGTGACGCGCGGTGCGTCGTCAGCGAAGTCATAGTAGGCGGGCTTTTCCTCGATGAAGATGTGCTCGCCGATGGCTATGGCCGGCGTCACGTCGAGGCTGCCCGCGCTGACGACCTGAGGCGCCGCCTCGGTTTTCAGCTTGTAGAAGATCGCGCCGCCGCATGTCTTGCATCCGCCGCGCTCGGCCCATTCGGACGACGCGAACCAGTTCACTGCGTCGGGCGTGGTGATCTCGATGCCATCTGCGAAGCGAAGCCCGATGAAGGGGCCGCCGGACCAGCGCGTGCAGTTGGTGCAGTGGCAGACGTGCATGTGCAGCTCGCCCTCGCCCGTGTAGGCGACCGCGCCACAGAGACAGTGACCTGTGTTCGACATCAGAAACGCTCCTCGCCATGCTGACGATGTGAGTCCGGATAGTCGCGATAAAGTGCAGCCTGGAAATTCTGCACCAGCGAGTTGACGCCATAGTGAGCGCCTTCGACCGGCTCATCGCGTGTGGACACGCGGGTGAACGCCGCATCAAGCTGCGCGAGATCGCGCGTCTCGATCAGGATCTGGAATTCGCCCAGCGCCGCCATACCAAGCCCCAGCTTGCGCCGAAGAAGACGCCAGCCTTCAATCTTGCCGCTGGATTTCAGCGCGCCGAGATAGCCATCGAGCGCGTCGACAAACTGGCTGTCGCGCACCCCGGGCTTCAGGTCGACGGAGATCTGATAGATGTCCATCGTCCTACTCCGCCGCAACGCGCGCCGATGTGGCGCGGGCCTTGAGATAGGCGTCGATCGAGGCGGCGGCGTCGCGGCCTTCCTTGATCGCCCACACGACCAGCGACGCGCCGCGCACAATGTCGCCAGCGGCGAAGACGCCATCCATGGTCGTCATCATCGAGCGATAGTCGACCTTCACGCCGCCCCAGCGGTTCACCGAGAGCGCCGATTCCGAAAAGTGCGAGGGCAGGTCTTCGGGATCGAAGCCGAGCGCCTTGATCACCATGTCGGCTTTCGCTTCGTAGTCCGACCCTTCGATCTCCTCCGGCGCCTGGCGACCCGACGCATCCGGCGGCCCCAGGCGCATGCGGATGGCCCTGACGCCCTTGGCGCCGCCGCCCTTCTTTTCACTCACGGCGGAGGGCGCAGCGAGCCAGTCGAACTTCACGCCTTCTTCCTCGGCATTGGCCACTTCGCGCTGTGAGCCCGGCATGTTGGCGCGGTCGCGGCGATAGAGGCAGGTGACGGATTTCGCGCCCTGGCGGATCGCCGTGCGCACACAGTCCATCGCCGTGTCGCCGCCGCCGATGACAACGACGTTCTTCTTTTCCGCGTTGAGCTTGCCGCTCGCGAAGTCCGCGACCGTCTCACCCAGGCCGACCTTGTTGGCGGCGATAAGATAGTCGAGCGCCTTCAGCACGCCCTTGGCCTCGTTGCCCGGCGCCGACAGTTCCTTCGATTTGTAGACGCCGGTCGCGACCAGCACGGCATCATGCTTCGCCCGCAGCTCCGCAAACGTGATGTCCGTGCCGATATCGACGCCGAGCCTGAACGCGACGCCGCCGTCAGCGAGCCGTTTCACGCGGCGCTCGACGATCTCTTTCTCCAGCTTGAAATTCGGAATGCCATAGATCAGCAAACCGCCCGCACGGTCGTGGCGGTCATAGACAGTGACGCGGTATCCTGCCGAGCGGAGTTCGTCGGCAGCCGACAAGCCAGCCGGCCCCGCGCCGATGATGCCGATGCTCTGGCTGTGCTCGCGCACCGGCCTGATCGGCTGCACCCAGCCGCGCTCCCACGCCGTGTCGGTGATGTAGCGTTCGACCGCGCCAATGGTGACGGCGCCATGGCCCGACTGTTCGATGACGCAGCCGCCCTCGCACAACCGGTCCTGCGGACAGATGCGGCCGCAGATCTCCGGCATGTTCGAGGTGGCGGCGGAGATTTCGTAAGCTTCCTCGAGCCGGCCATTGGCGGTCAGCATCAACCAGTCGGGAATGTTGTTCCCGAGCGGGCAATGCGTCTGACAAAACGGCACCCCGCACTGTGAACAGCGCGAGGACTGCTCATTCGCCTTCGCCTCGATGAAATCCGCATAGATCTCGTGGAAATCCGCGCGGCGTTCGTCAGCCTCACGCTTGTCGGGCGTTTGCTGCTCGACGCCGACAAAGGAGAGCATGCGCTGCTGCGCCATGGGACCACCCACAATTGGACCGCGAGGCGCTTCAATGCAGCCAATGGCGCGGCTGTGCAATCGGAAAACACCCATATAAGAACCATATGGAACTTATATGCGGGTCAATGGCAACTCTCTGACCACGATGACCAGTTCTGCATCACATATAAGGACCAAAAGAGACCAATGGTGTTGGTAACCCAACTTCCACCATAAAGGGCCGACATCAGCGTCAACTGGCGCTAGCTCCGGACACACGTCATGGATTCAACGACGATCCTGCAGGCGATCCTGCTCGGCCTGGTCGAAGGCCTCACCGAGTTCATCCCGGTGTCGTCCACCGGCCACCTTCTGCTCACGCAGACGGCGCTGGGCCTGCAGTCGGAATTCTGGACAACCTTCACGGTGGTGATCCAGCTCGGCGCGATCCTCGCCGTGGTGCTGCTCTATTTCGGCCGGCTCTGGCACGTGCTGGTCACGCTGCCGAGCAATCCCTCTTCGCGGCGCTTCGCGCTGTCGGTGATCATCGCTTGCATACCGGCCTTCGCCGCTGGCTTCCTGCTGCACGACTTCATCAAGCACTACCTGTTCGAAAGCCTCACGCTGATCTGCTGGTCGCTGGTCATCGGCGGCGTCGTGCTTCTGGTGATCGACCGCATCGCGCCCGCGCCCACTGATCACACGGCGATGCAGCTGCCGCTCTACAAGGCGGCGCTCATTGGCCTCTTCCAGGTGCTGTCGATCATTCCGGGCGTGTCACGCTCGGGCTCTACCATCGTCGGCTCGATGCTCCTGCGCATCAACAAGCGCGCAGCCGCCGAATTCTCGTTCTTCCTCGCCATCCCGATCATGGTCGGCGCGTTCGTGCTCGACTTCTGGGAGAGCCGCGACTTTCTGACCGGCGACAATCTCGGCATCATCGCGATTGGTTTCGTCGCCTCGTTCGTTTTTGGTCTGATCGTCATCCGGCTGATGCTCGACTTCGTGCAGAAACGCGGCTTCGCGCCGTTCGGCTGGTGGCGCATCCTTGTGGGCGGGGCAGGGCTTGCCGCGATCTACGCAGGCGCAATCCACGGCTAGGGCTCGCAAGTAGAAGGAGCGGGCATGGACACCCAGCTGATCGTCCTGTGCGGCCTCACTTTCATCATCTACCTGATCGGCGCGCTGGCCTATGCCGCGCGCATCGCCGGCGTCCGCACACGCAAGATCGCGGTCTCGTTCGCGCTGTTCAATGTGCTCGTCCTCGTGTCCCGCGCCGCGAACTCGTTTCAGGGGCCGTTCCTGTCGAAGCGGATCGAGCTTAACCTTCTCAATAATGGCGAGGCGCTGTTCTGGGACTTCCAGGTCCTGATGTTCTCGGCGACCCTTGCCGCCATTGTCGGCACGCTGCTCGTGCCCACGGTGCAGCGCCTGTTCACGCGCGCGATCATGCATTTCCACGCCAACCGCTCGATCCCGAAGCTGATGATGCATGTCTTCGCGCGCGGCGGGCTCAACTACATCAAGACGTCGGTGACGATCCCCTCGACCGAGCATGTGAAGGGCTTCAAGGAAAAGTCGGTCGTCTCGCTGAATGTCATCTTTCTCAATATTGCAGCGCAGGCCTTCCTCACGGTCGGCGTCTTCGCCTCGCTCTATGCGGGCTTCATCGCACCGGAATTCCGGGTGACCGCGCTGTCGCTGTCGGCAGTCATCAACGGCGTCGCGACCATCCTCCTGTTCGTGCTGATCGATCCGCAGCTGTCAATCATGACGGACGACGTCGTCGAAGGCCGCATCTCCGAAGCGCAGTTCCGCCGCGCTGTCGTGTGGCTCGCCGGCAGCCGCATCGTCGGCACCGCGCTGGCCCAGCTCCTGCTGGTCCCCGCCGCCATGCTGATCGCCGAAATCGCGCGGCATATCTAAGGACCGCCAGTCGCGGCAAAGCCGCGAACAACCCTCACGGAGTCATTCTCGGATCAAGCTCGAGAATGACTCCTGATACTATCCAGTAAACCGGCCGATTCTGCGCACGCGATTTTCGGCGCGATCTGAACAATCTCAACAGCTTGCGCGATCGAGACCGGCCGATCCTGTATATCTCAATCCTACACCCCTTAGCCCCGGCGTATGATGCCCACATCCACCTCGCAGGAGGGCGGTCGCGCAATCGTTCAACGGCGCGGGGTGGATGCAGGCGAGCGTGAAGAGCCCGGGTGAATCCTACAAATCCGGGAGGCTTCGAGGGATCATGGCCGAACATCATGACCTGCACGCCGGTGGCCGAAACGTGGTCAAGCGGTTGAAAAGTATACCGCGGTATCCGGGCTGCCGATCAATGTCTGCCGGGGACGCGGGATCCGCGTTTTCCTTTTTCTACCGGTAGAGCCGAAAGGCGCTGCCCAAAATCACGCGGGGCATCCCGCGTCCCCGGGCCCTCCATCTGATTGGAGACCCAGAACCACAGCATCCCGGACGGCGCCAGCCGGTCCGAATGCGAACTCACACCCTTCACGTCATTCCCGCTCTGCGCGCTGACGCGCGTTCGGAATGACGTCGTGAGAAGGGCTACTGAAGAGCCCTCAGCCCTCAGCCCTTGCCGGTGATCGGGCGCAGGATGCCACGCAGCACCAGCGCGCCGATGAAGGCGACCAGGAACACGTCGACCCATTTGGTCACGTCGTTCAGCGGGCCGAGATTGAGGCCCGCGATCCACGCGGTCAGTGAGAAGGCGAACGCCTTCATCAGCGTTCCAACCAGAAAGACGCCGAGCAGGGCGAAGCCAAGGTCGCCCCAAAGGCCGAAGACCGGCCGCCCCCGAACGATCTTGCGCGCTGCAAATCCCGCCGCCGTGGCGATCAGCAGCCACAGCACCAGAATACCGAGATTCATGCCGGAATAGTCGACTGCCAGCTTGTCCATGGTCCCGCTCCCCGTCCGATCCAGCCCGATAGGAGGCTAGCGGCAGGGAGAAAGGATGCAAGCTGAGATCAGGCGGGCCAGATCAGGCGTCGACTCGCGACGTTTCATCCACGCGCGGCGGCTGGAACTGGCCATGCGGGCGGTGGCGCCACAGATAGGTCGGCGTGATCGCCTCGACCGTCTCAAGGTTGGTGACGCCAAGGTCGGCCAGCGTGCCAGCGCCGGTCGTGACGATGCTGTCCGTCTTGAGGCGCTGCACTTCATCGCCCGTCAGCGGAGCGCCGAAGAACGGGTTGAGGCGTGACAGCGCGCCGATGATGTAGCCGATCGGCGCTGCAACCGGCACGGGCAGGGGCAGCAGGGCGCGCGGACGATCGATCTCGCGCGTGATGAACTGCAGCAGCTCCTTCATCGTGTAGATGCGCGGTCCGCCAAGTTCGTAGGTCTTGCCGGCGGCTTCGGGCTTGGCCAGCGCATTCGCCACGGCCTGCGCGACATCGCCGACATAGACGGGCTGGAATTTCGTCGCTCCGCCGATCAGCGGCAGGACCGGGCTTATCCGCGCCATGTAGGCAAAGCGCGTGAAGAAGCCGTCCTCGGGTCCGAACATGATCGAGGGGCGGAGGATGGTGGCGGTGGGGATGGCGGCGAGGGTGGCGGCTTCGGCTTCGGCCTTGGTCGAGGCGTAGCGGGCGCGCGACTTGGACGACGCGCCGATCGCCGACACCAGCGCGAACTGCCTGATCCCGGCTTCGGCGGCGAGTTCGGCGATGTTGGCGGCGCCGAGCGCCTGCGTGCCCTGGAAGGACTGCGAACCGTTTTCCGTGCGGATGCCGACCATGTTGATCACCGCGTCGGCGTTTTCGAGCGCGCGCTTGATCGAGGGGCGGTTGCGGACATTGGCCTGCACGAGCTGCACCTGGCCGACATCGCCCGCCAGTTTCACGTCGCCAGCCAGGTGCGGGCGGCGGGTCGCCACACGGACGCGCCAGCCCTGACGGCACAGGGCCCGGACGACATGACGGCCAAGAAAGCCAGAACCGCCAAAAACGGTAACGATTTTGCCGGTCATTCTAGTCCCTTGCGAAGGTGTAAGTGGCAGTCCGGGTCAGGTCGGGGATAGACCAGAATCGGGGCTGGAAGTCCATGTGGCGGCTTGGTTCCGCCTGGCAGCTGGATGGGGCCTGTTCATCAGCCGCTCATCAATTCGGGGACAATTCTATTCGCCATGCGGTTTGCGGGTCGGATCAGCGGGAAAAGGGTGGGGCTGGCCAGCTTGGCCTGCCTCCTTGCCTGTCTCGTGTCCGCCTGCACCAGCAACCGGCCCGCCCCGATCAGATATGCAATGGCGATCCCGGCCGCGACGCTGGTGAGCCTGCCGTCGGCGCCGGACATCGTCCGCGTGCCGCTCGACCTGACAACAATACCGTTCGACGCAAGCAACGCGCCTTATGTGCTTCAGGACCAGCCCTATTCCGAATGCGTCCCCTATGCGCGCACGCTCTCCGGCATCCAGATCTGGGGAGACGCGGTCACGTGGTGGGCGCAGGCGGCAAACAAGTATGTGCGCTCGACGCGCCCTGCGCCGGGATCGGTCCTGGTGCTGCGTGGATGGAATGACATGACGCGCGGCCATGTCTCGGCCGTCACCGAGATCGTCTCCTCGCGCATCCTGCGGGTCGATCACGCCAACTGGCTCAAGGGCGGCGAGATCAGCCGCAACGTGCCGGTGATCGACGTGTCGGCGGCCAATGACTGGTCGAAGGTTCGGGTCTGGCACGTGCCGGGCGGATACTGGGGTGGGCGCACCTACGAGGTCGAAGGCTTCATCCATCCCTACCGCATCGATGGCGGCAGCTTCACCGGCCGGTGACTGTCCCCCAGAGATCCGAACGTCGCGCACGCCATTCGTCTGACGTCTGACCCCAGAGATCGACCGTTTCGTTTTCAAGCGGGGCAGGCAGCTTTCCAGGTCCGCGATTCACGGAGCCGAGCCGCATCGCCAGCTTCTGCGAATTGACGTTTGCCGGATTGATCGAATGGATAATGTCGGTCCAGCCGAGCACGTCGACGGCAAAATCCATCGCGGCTATCGCACCTTCAAACGCGTAGCCCTTGCCTTGCGCGGACGGAATGACGCCCCAGCCGACTTCGTGGCCCGGCCATCCGTGCGGCTCCCACGGCCCGAGGCGCCCGACCCACCGGCCGGTGGCTTTCTCGAACACGGAAAACATCGCGAAGCCTTCTGCCTGCCACGCGCCGATCATCGTGCAGATGCTGCGCCAGACGGTGGAAGGCGGCTGCGCCTTGCCGATATGGCGGGCCGATTCCTCGTCCGCCATGAAGGCGCACCAGGGCTCAAATTCCTTGAGGCTCGGTACTTTCAGGATCAGGCGCGGCGTCTCGATGACAGTATCGAGTCTGGATGTGTAGGACATTGGCCGCCTCCGCGTGGGCGCTCGTTCTACCCCAGCGGCGCGCGTTTGCTACGCCGGATCGCGTGAAAGCACCGCCGCCACGGACTGTTCGAGCGCTTCCGGCCACGGTGTCCAGCGCAGGGCAAACATCTGCGTCGCGCGGGCGCCCGAGAGGCGGGCGTTGAGCGGACGCAGGGCAGCGGCGGCAAACTCTGCAGACGGCAGACCTTCAATTTGTGCGGCGGGACCTCCCTGGCGGGCGGACTCCGTCATGATGGCGCGCGCCATGGCGGCGCGATCCATCTCGTCGGGCGAGGCCAGATGCAGCAGTCCGGACAGTGCGCCGCGCGCGCCGGCGATCCGAAGCAGGGCGTTGGCGATGTCCGGCGCATAGGTCGGCGGCCCGACCTGGTCGTCCACCACGCGCAGCACCGGCCGGTCCCGCGCCATGGAGATCATTTTCGAAACGAAATTGTCGGCGTAGCCCGAGAACACCCAGCACACGCGCACGATCAGGGCGGCTGGATTGGCGTCGGCAACGGCGCGCTCGCCCGCCAGCTTGGAGCGGCCATAGACGGACAGCGGATTGGGTGCGTCGTCTTCCACATAGGCATCGGGCGCGGTCCCGTCGAACACGCAGTCCGTCGACATGTGGACGAAGGGGATGCCGCGCTCGGCGCACAGCGTTGCCAGAATGCGCGGGCCGGCCTCGTTGACTGCAAAGGCTGCTTCACGCTCGGTCTCGGCCCGGTCGACAAAGTTGTAGGCGCCGGCGTTGATCAGGACGTCAGGCGTCGCCCGGTCCAGAAAGCGAATCAGGCTGTCATGATCGCGCAGATCCGCTTCGCGGCTGTCGGCCTGTTCCAGCGTGATGCCGGATTGACCGTCCGCGGCGGCGCCGAGCGCACACGCCACCTGACCATTCCTGCCGATTGTCGCGATACGGAGGACCATGCGCGGATGTCGCACGGCCCCGGCAGGCGGCCAATAGCCGCCCGCCTTGCTCAGGAATGGCTTGAATCAGGCCAGATCGTCGCCAAGTCCCTTGGCAAACGTCCGCAATTTGCGGCGCACGTTCTCGGGCAATCTGGCATAGGCGGTCAGCAGTTCCTGCGTTTCCTTTTCACACAGCATCTCGGTCGTCGCCATGCGCGCCCGGTCGCTGTCGGAAACGCCGTTGGAGGCGTTTTCGGGCAGGTCCGTGAAGAAGTACGAGACCGGCACCTTCAGGGCTGAGGCCAGAAGGTAGAGCCGCGAGGCAGAGACCCGGCTGCTCGAGCATTCATACTTCTGGACCTGCTGGAATTGCAGGCCGAGCATGTCGCCGAGATCTTTCTGGGTCATGCCCATCAGCCTGCGGCGGCGGCGGATGCGCCGGCCGATGGAGAGGTTGATGTCTCCGTCCTCGGGAGATGGGGCAATGGCAGGATTGTTGGACGCCAGCGTCAGAACTGGCTTGGTCGGTAAGTTGGACAGTGATGCAAGTGTCAAAGGCGGCCCCGGAATATCAACAAATACGAACGGTTTTCAGACGTCACGGCGCCGGATTGGATACGGATTATCGCGTGCGCAAACGCACACCCCGGCCAATTTCCTTAGCTCGCGAACGGTTGAGACCGAGCCACCACCTCAAGACTCACCGACATGGTTAATATACACTTTGTCATGACAGAAATGCAATTTAGTTCTTCAGTTTTCTTGCAACACTAAAAAACGAAAAACACGCCGATTTGCGTATAGTTGCGGCTGCAAAATAATGTGTCGCACCGGAACGTCGCACCTGAACAAACGTTCACAGGTCGCACGTCTCAGTATACGGATCGTCCTTGCACGTACGATCACTCCGATGGGATCGCGCCGGGGCATTTCCTCGTTTCGCAGCGGCTTTACGAGCGACGCGACACCGGTGCAGACTCGTCCACAGATGGCGCACCTGATCGCAATCTGAGGGATTGCGGGTTGTAGATTGTCATTATGCGGAAGACCTGCCGCCGGCAGGCGGTTTCGCCAACAAAAAGGGGTCAAGGCCTGATGCTGCGTTGTCTTGTTGGAATTTCGGTCGCATTGGCATTGGCGGCTTGTTCTGGCGCCCCCGCCGCCCCGGTTGCGGCCACGTCCGCGCCCACAATCACCGCCGCTCCGGCCAAGGCGGCAGCGCCGACCATTACGCGCTCGGCCTGGTTCAAGTACGCGCCGTGGAATTCCAGCCTGCCGGAAGCGAAGAAGACCAGCAGTGGCCTGGAATACATTGTGCTCGCCAGCGGCCCGGCCACCGGCATTGCACCGCTACCGGAACAATCGGCCAAGATCTATTATGAGGGCCGCCTCAATTCAGGCGGTCGCGCTTTTGATTCGGCGTTCGATCGCGGCGCTCCCGATGTCTACGAACTCTCGATCCTCGTGCCGGGTTTCCGCGAAGCCTTGACCATGATGCGGCCCGGCGACCGCTGGATGATCTATATCCCGGCCGCCATCGGCTATGCCGAACGTGGCTATCCCGGTCTCATCGGGCCGGGAGAGAACCTGCTGTTCGAGATCCTGATGGTCGGGGCGGTCTAGGGCGCAAAAAAACGCCTCCCGGTGAAGGGAGGCGTTCGTTCTTCGATCAAAATGTTGCTCGGCGACTAAGCCAGCGACGGCTCGAGCTTCTTGCAGGCGTCGAGCAGGCCGTTCACGGCCGCGACGCTCTTTTCGAACATCGCTTTCTCGTCGGCGTTGAGGTCGAACTGGATGATGCGCTCGACGCCGCCGGCGCCGATCACGCACGGCACGCCGACATAGAGGTCGGAGACGCCATACTGGCCGGTGAGGTTGGCGGCGACCGGGAGGACGCGCTTCTTGTCCTTGAGGTAGGACTTCGCCATCGCGACAGCCGATTCAGCCGGCGCGTAGAAGGCCGAGCCGGTCTCCAGCAGGGCGACGATCTCGCCGCCGCCGCCACGCGTGCGCTTCACCATCGCGTCGAGTTCTTCCTGCGTGAAGAAGCCCTGCTTGACGCAATCCGGCAGCGAGACGCCGCCGATCGTGGAGTGGCGCACCATCGGCACCATGTCGTCGCCATGGCCGCCGAGCGTCCAGGCCTTGACGTCTTCCATCGAGATGCCGGTCTTTTCCGACAAGAAGTAAGAGAAGCGCGCGCTATCGAGCACGCCGGCCATGCCGACAACGTGGCTCGCGGGGAGGCCCGAGAATTTCTGCAGCGCCCACACCATCGCGTCGAGCGGGTTGGTGATGCAGATCACGAATGCTTTCGGGCAATGTTCCTTGATGGCGGCGCCGACCGATTTCATGACGCCGAGGTTGATGCCGATCAGATCATCGCGGCTCATGCCCGGCTTGCGCGGCACGCCGGCGGTGACGATCACCACGTCCGATCCGGCGATGACCGAGTATTCCTCGAGCGAGCCGCCCGAGAGTTTGCCGTCCTTGCCGTAGACGGCGGCGGCCTCGGCGATGTCGAGACCTTTGCCCTTGGCGATGCCGCCCTTCATGTCGACCAGGACGACGTCGCCCAGTTCTTCACGCGAGCAGATGTGGGCGAGCGTGCCGCCGATCATGCCGGCGCCGATAAGGGCGATCTTCTTGCGGGCCATGGGGAGGTCTCCTGGTGGTTTTGCGGCAGGCGCGGGTTGCGAAACGGGTTTGGGCGAAATGGGCGCGGCGGCTGGCGCGACGCTGGGGGAGGGGGAGGCGGGCGCGGCCGCTTTGTCCTTCCTGCCCTTGAACCAGCCGAACATGTCTGCCCCGGAATGCGATCGCGGGGAGCGTTAGCGCAATGGGGGCAGGGGAGCAATGCGGCGCGCGTTATCGTGCTCCGGCCGGGGTTTCGGCTGGGTCAGGACGTCAGGAACGCCGGTATTGTCCTATTTCCAGTCCTCGACCTGCGCGATCCGCAGGCCAAGCGTGCACACATCCGTGTTGCAGGCCTTCATGCGAATCTCGATGGTCAGCGGCCGTTGCGGCTTGCCCGTCGGCTTGTCGATCGGAGAGCGGTATTCCGATGCCTGCAGGTTGAGCACGGGCGATGCATCGTCCGCATCGTCAACATCCGCCTCCGTTCCGTCCGCCTCGATCGCAGCAATATCGACATTGGCGCAGTCATCGTCGCAGATCGCGTTGATGTAATATTCGATCGTCGCGTCGGCCGTGAAGGGCACGGTGAACACCTCGCCGGTCTTCATGCTGAAATACTGCGTCTCGCCCATCGCCGGATAG
The DNA here is from genome assembly GCA_963784415.1 of uncultured Alphaproteobacteria bacterium. Lineage (GTDB taxonomy): Bacteria > Pseudomonadota > Alphaproteobacteria > Caulobacterales > Hyphomonadaceae > UBA7672. Next base: position 12,974 of record CAWARK010000011.1, on the reverse strand, counting down.
CTGGCGACCACGTTCAGCAGCCTGTCGATCTCCTTGCGTGAGGCGATGGTCAGCGGGCCAGCGGAGGCGGGCATAGCCTGCAGGACCAGCGCAAGGGCGCCCGCGATAATCCCAATGGTTTTCATGTCAGCCCCCTGCCTGCAGCGGCGGGAGATTTGGCCAAGCCGCGCGGCTTGTCCATGGTTCGACTGCATCGTCCGTTTTTCGTCGGCGGCGGTGTCGAACGGACGGCATAGCAGCCTCTCAACTTCAGGAGACGCCCCATGTTCCAGGTCAGCCCGCTTCCCGCACAGAACTTCTCACATCTCTTCAGCCTGTCCGACGACGAGCTAGATGCGCGCGGCATCGTTGTCCGCCGCGCGGGCGAAGGCGACCGGTTTCCGTGCCGCGTCAGCCTGCGCGACGCACGTCCGGGCGAGCGCGCCCTGCTGCTGAACTACGAGCATCAGGACGCCGACACGCCTTACCGTTCGCGCTATGCGATCTTCGTGATCGAGGGCGCGGAACAGGCAAGCCTTGCGCCCGACGAACTCCCGGCTGTGTTCAATGGCCGCCCGCTTGCCGTGCGCGCGTTCAGCGATGCGGGCATGCTGTTGAAAGCGGACATGGCGCTTGGGCTGGCCGTACAACCGGTGATCGAGCGCCTGCTCGAAGACCCTGAGGTGGCCTACCTGCACGTGCACAACGCCATGCACGGCTGCTATTCGGCGCGGGTCGACCGGGCGTAATTATTTCGCGGGGTCGGCCGCCTGTTCGCGTTCAGCGGCGAGATAATCCGCCGAGCGCATCTCGTGCAGGCGGCTTGCCGTGCGCTCGAATTCGAAGGCGCCGTCGCCCGCGACGTAGAGTGTGTCCGGCTGGGCGCCGGCGGACATCACCAGCTTGGTCTTCGATTCGTAGAGCGCATCGACCAGAGTGACGAAGCGCGCCGCCCAGTTGCGCTCGTCTTTGCCCATCTGCGGTACGCGATCGAGCAGAATGGTGGGGTAGTGACGCGCCAGCGTGAGGTAGTCGGCAGCGCCGAGCGGTTGCTTGCAGAGCTCGTCAAATGTGAAGCGGGCAACGCCCATCGCTTGTGCGGACACGTGAAGCTGGCGGCCCTGCACGTCCAGCGTCTCCGGCGCCGGCTGCGCCCCGGCGGTAAGGCGCTCGAAAGCTGCATCCATCGCGGCGTCAGCTTCAGGACCAAGCGGTGCGTAGTAGACTGGCGCTGCGACCAGCCGCTCAAGCCGGAAATCGCGCGCCGATTTCAGCTCGATCACATCCACCTCTTCCTCGAGGCGGCGGATGAAGGGCAGGAACAGCTCGCGATTTATCCCGTTGGTGTAGAGATCCGACGGCTTGCGGTTGGAGGTCGCGACAATCGTGACGCCGCGCTCGAACAGGCGTTCGAACAGACGGCTCAGGATCATGGCGTCGGCGATCTGCGTGACGTGGAATTCGTCGAAGCACAAAAGCTTAGCCTTGTCGGCGATGCGCTTCGCGGCAGGCGCGATGGGATCGCCTTCGCCCGTCTTGCGCCACTCGAAGATGAAGGCATGCGTCTCCAGCATGAAGTCGTGGAAGTGGACGCGCTTCTTGTCCTTCAGCGTGACCGCCTCGAAGAACAGGTCCATCAGCATCGACTTGCCGCGTCCGACCTTGCCCCAGATGTAGAGCCCGCGCGGTTTCGCGCCGCCGCCGAACCAGCCGCGCGACGCCGACAGCGCCTTGGCCAACGCGTCCAGCGTCTCGATAGCCGCGGCCTGCGCCGGATCAGGCGCAATCCGCCCGGCGGCCAGGCGTTCTGCATAGAGCTGTTTTACGCGTGTCATCTGCTCCCGCGCATAGCGGGGTTCAGGGTGACAAGGAAAGCGGTTTTGCGTCGCGGAGGGGCAGGACTACCACTCGGCAGCTTTCTTCGCGTCGGCGACAGGATCGCAGGCTGATCCGCAGCGCTGGTAGTAAAGCGCACGCAGGTCGGGCATCGGATCGGTGATCTTGTTGGGCGGGATGCCGATCGAATTGGCGTCGTGGGCAAGAATTTTCCAACCCCCGTCCGCCTGCTTCTCCAGAATGAACAGCGTCGACGCTGCATTCTCGTAAGTCTTCTGCGCGGCCCAGGCATAGAAATAGCCGCGCTCCCAGACCACCGCCTTGGCGAGCCGCGCGTCCACCTTCAGCACGTCGATGTCATAGGAAAACTGAAGCGCCCGCCCAGCGAGTTCGTAATTGAGGAAAGGCCCGCGAATAGCCGCCGATCCACTGTTGATGTCAGCCGGAACGGAATAGCCCGGGCCGGAATCGATGCCGCCCGCCGCAATCAATGCCCAGGGCATTTCCGCCGGCGACTGCCCGACGCGCACATACCAGTCAGCAATGATCGCGCGGACCTTTGTCTCGTCCTCAGATGTCTGAGCGAAGGCTGGCGCCGCCAAACTCACCGCAAGCGCGATCCACCCGTTCTTGAACCACAGCATGCGACATCCCCAATTCTTGCCGGGACGCTCGCAGATCATTCAGGCGGAATTTGGAAGAAGCTCAGCCCGCGGCCGACTTGGCCGGCTGATCGGGCATCTGCGCGTGCAGGAAGTCGCGGAACAGCTCGGGCCTGCGCACGAACTCGCCGAGCGGCAGGTCTTCCTTGCCGACAGCTTTCGGGGCGCAATCGACGCCCGCGCGCGCCAGGCTCTTCATCACTTCGTCGCGGCGGTCGCTGCCCGAGACGATGGCGACGCGGAAGCGGCCCATGCTGGCGATGCGCGTGACCGTCGCGTCTTCGTCAGCTGAATCTGGAAGCAGCAGGTCGATCACAACAAGGTCGAACCGCTCCAGCCGCAGCTTGCGCTCGGCGTCGAGCAGCGACGTCGCGATCACGAGATCAATGCCATAGCGTTTGCGCGACGCCGCCGCAGCGGCTGCCGCCAACAACTCACCCGCACGTGCGTGGTCTTCGATCCACAGGACTTTCATCGGCTTCCCCCAGATCGGAACCCCCTCCACCGGGTGATCCAGATCGGCTTGTGACGCGAACGTCGAACACTACGTTCCGCAATCACGAATTGTGTGCAACAGAGTTTCGCGCGCTTACGGTTACGAATGGTTAACGGCGCTGATTGGACCATTCCGAACGCCAAGTCGAGGGTGATCACCGGATGGATGCCCCAAATCCCCAGATAGACCAGGGACTTTCTGCCTTCATCGACCCCGAATCACGTCCCGGGCACATCGTCGACATCATGATCGAGGAGCGCTGCCCGAGCTGGGTTGGCCACTGGTCCTGGCCTGTCGTGCGCCCGGCGCTTTATTCGCTGCTCGGCTATCGCAAGGCCCTGCGCTGGGCCGACCACATCAAGACGATCAGGTCGGGCAAGGAATGCTTCGCCTATCTGGACAAGGTGCTGGGGCTCAAGGTCACGGCCACGGGCCTCGATCGCGTACCGAAGACCGGGCGCTCGGTCATCGTGTCGAATCATCCGACCGGACTTGCCGATGGCTCGATCGTGCTCGCGGCGCTGAACGATGTGCGCACCGATATCGAGATCATGGCCAATGCCGACGCCTGCCGCGTGAACCCGCATTTCGCCGAGGTGATCATCCCGGTCGAATGGGTGCAGGACAAGCGCAGCCTGCCGAAGACGCGCGAGACGCTGCGCCGCGCCGCCGCTGCGTTCGCTGGTGAACGCCTGCTGCTGATCTTCCCGTCGGGCGCGCTCGCCCAGATGCGGCAGGGCAAGCTGGTGGACGAGCCATGGCTGCCCACCGCCGTCTCGCTCGCCCGCAAGAACAAGGCGCCGGTGACGCCGCTGCATATCACCGGCAAGAACTCGTCGCTCTATTACGCCTTCTGCGGCCTCAACCGCGAACTGCGCGACATCACGCTGTTCCGCGAATTGCTGAACAAGCAGGGCGACAAATTCCACCTGACGTTTGGGCCGCCCATCCCGCCCGAACACCTCGCAGGCGACCCGCAGGCGGTGACCGATCACCTGCGCGAGTATGTCGACACCATCCTGCCGATCGAGCCGGACCGGCCGTTCGAGCCGCTGAACGTGTAGGATAGGCGGACGCCTTTTGGCGCCCGCCCTCCATGCTACGCTACGCTCTCCCGCAGCGGCGCGGCTGGGCGCCCCACGCCATACCAGTCGAGATTGCGCGTCATCCACATCGTGCCTGCGATCGCCGTGAAGCTGGCGAGTGAACCGACAAGCAGCGCATAGTCCTCCATGCGCATCAGAACATAGATCAGCCCGTACAGCGCGGAGAAGACGACGAACGCCTTCACCATCGCCGCGCGCGAGGCGAACACGGCCCCCGCATAGAAGGACAGCGCCGAAACGGTCGCCACCGCCGCCACCAGGAAGCCGATGTTGAACCCAACGATTTCCGAGATCGACAGCAGCAGCATGTAGAACACCGTCTGCGCGAGCCCCACCAGCACATACTGCGCCGGGTGGGCGCGCACGCCGCTGGTCGCCTCGAACAGGAAGTAGGCGAGGAAGACGAGACCGATGAACATCGGCGCGTACTTCAACGCCCGCTCCACGCTCTGATACGGGTTGCCTTCATCGAGCAGGCTCACGCCCGGGCTCGAATAGGCCAGCGTATCGAACGACAGATCGGCCCCCGCGCCCGGCGCGCCGCGTGCGAGGAAGGGGATACGCCACATCGCTGTGAACCCCTGCTTCGTCACCTGCCGCTGGTCGGGCAACGCCCCGCCGTCAAAGCTGGGAGAGCCCCAGTCGCCGGAAAGGTTGATCGTCGTGTCGCGCGCGAACGCCGCCACCGCCACGCGTTGCGCACCGGAGACATTGAGCTTTGCCGTCGCCTGCAGCGCTCCCACCGGCGCCTCCGTCCATCCCAGCGATGCACCCAGGAGTCCGGGCGTCATCCCTGGCCGGCTGAACGTCTCGGAGGCCAGCGTTTCCACCGGCGCCAGCTCAAGCGACTGGCCGCCAATCACCAGCCGCGCATCTTTCGCGCCGCGCAGATCGGACATGCTGACATAGACGCGTGCGTCTCCCCACCGCAGCCGTGCGCCCGTCGGCGCCTCACGCGCAATCCGGTCCGGATTGAACGTTGCGGTGAAGTCGACGTCCGCGCGATAGGTCGGCACGTCATGCAGGCCGCGCTTGCGAACCTCGGTGGCGAGTTTTGCAGTCACGGTCCCGGTCTCCGGATACAGCACCATCCGGCCAATCTGCGTCTGTACCTGGTTCACATTGTTGACCTGGACGACGACGTCCCGGTCGAACGGCACCGTGATGGCCGGCCCCATCAATTGCTGCGGTCCACCGCGCAAGGCGGCAACTTCAGCGATGGCGGCCTGCGCGTCACTGGCGCGCGAATAGATCACCATCCAGACGAAGCCCGCCGGAACGGCCATCAGCAGTGCAAGCATGCATACAAGTATGAGTTTCAGTCCAAACGATCGCTGCGGCAAAAGCCGTGAGAGATCGTATCCGCTGCCCTCGCTGGGGCGCGGCTGTTCAACAGAGTCCGACATGGGTCCCGTTATCCTTCCTTATTGTCGGCGAGGGGTCAGGTAAGGCGGGATGGCAGGCGGAATTGCGTGTGAACTGAAGGCATCTCAAAGGCGATTGCGGCAGAAGCGGCGCAACCGGTGCGTCGCTCTTTCCGTTTCACGCGGCTGCTGATTAGTATCGTGCGCAAAGAAATGGCGGGGAAGACCGTTGGCCGACGACAATGTCATCAAGTTTCGCAAGCCGCCGCCGCCGAAGAAGCCGAAGCGTCCGGTGCGCGTGCCGCCATGGGCTATCCTGATCGCCGGCGCACTCGCCATCGGCGCCGTGAGCTACGTGCTCGATCAGCAGAAAATGGGCGCGAACCCGCCGCGCGTGGCCGGTCCCTGATCTCACCAGCCACCCTTTCCGTTTGTCGCGGCTGCTGGTTAGTGTCGCCGCCCAACAGGGTGGTGCGAGCAGGGTAGTGCGGCGGACAGCATGAACAGCACAGCGATCAAGAATTTTCTCCGCGTCTACGGGGCGCCCATCGCCATCGTGGTGCTCGGGCTCGTGGTCGCCTTCATGTTCATGGCGCCCGCGCCGCCCAAGCGGATCACGCTTGCGGGCGGGGCGGCAGGTGGCGCCTATGCGGCGACCGCCGAAGCCTATGCCGCGACGCTGCGCAAATTCGACGTTGAGGTCGATGTGCAGGAAACTGCTGGATCGGTCGACAATCTCGCGCGCGTGAAATCGCGCCAGGCCGATGTCGCCATCGTGCAGACCGGCGTTGCCGGCGCCGGCGCCAAGGACGACAGCATCCGCTCCATCGGCGCGGTGTTCTACGAACCGTTCTGGGTTTTCCATCGCAAGTCCGTGCGCGTCGAGGAATTGCAGGACCTCGCCGGCCGCCGTGTCGCGATCGGTCCCGAAGGCTCTGGCGTCCGCGCGCTTGCAAGCCTGTTGCTCACCGAAGTTGGCGTGAAGCCCGACGCCTTCACCGCCGTGCCGCTCGCAGGGCAGGCGGCAGCTACCGCCTTGCAGGCAGGCGAGATTGATGTCGCGGTTGTCGTCTCCGGCGCGACCACATCCTGGATTGCCGGCCTGATTGCCGATCCGAACATCGAACTCCTCTCGATGAAGGAGGCGCACGCGCTTGCACGCCGTCATCCCTATCTCGACGAGGTGACGCTCTATCGCGGCGTGATCGACCTTGCGAAAATCCTGCCACGCGAGGATGTGATGCTGATCGCGCCCGCCGCCCAGATCGTGGTGCGCGACGACCTGCATCCGGCGGTGCAATCCCTGTTGATCGAGGCGGCGCTAGCGGCGGATGGCGGCGGCTCACTGTTGGCCGATGCGGGACGTTTTCCGACGCCACAACTCGCCGACATTCCGATCTCCGACGAAGCGCGTCGTTACTACGACAATGGCCCCAGCTTCCTGCGCCGCATCTTCCCCTACAGCGTCGCCAACTTCCTCGAGCGCGCCTGGGTGCTCGCGATCCCGCTGCTGACGCTGGTGATCCCGCTGATCCGCGCAGCGCCGCCGCTTTATCGCTGGCGCATCCGTCGCAAGATCTATGTCTGGTACAACGACCTGCGCGAACTCGAAGCGGCCGGCCGCGCCGCCGACAACGTGGTCGAGCGAACAGAAGTGCGCGCAAAGCTCGCCGACCTGCAGGCCGAAACCAGCAAGGTCGAAGTGCCCGTGAGTTACACTGATGACCTCTATCGCCTGCGCGCCCACATCCGCTTCGTCGCCGAGATCATCGACAAGCTGTCGGGCCAGGAACGCCATGAGCGGATCTGACAAAGTGAGAATCTGATTATGCGCTTGCGCTTCTTCCTCGATGCAGGGTCCGGCGTCTGCCTGTGGGCGTGGGACGCGCCCGCCAAGAAGCGTTTTGGCTATGCCGTCGAACTCGACGACGTGCCGCTGCCGCGCGATCTCGTTGCTGACCTCATGCATCTGATGGCCGATTACGACGCGACCATAGACTGGGACAACCCGGCCAATACCGGCGCCGATGGCACGCCAACCGTCTTCGGTTACGAAGCCGACGCGCCGTTCCGCGAACGCATCGCCGCCCTGCTGCCGCGCCTGCGGTCGGCCCTCGGTCCAGAGTTCGAGATCGAAAGCGATTTCGAGAGCTAGAGCCAGCCCGCGTCTTTGACCGCTTTTTGGTAGGTCCGGCTGACCGGCGCCTCGGCGCCGGACTTCAGCGTCAGCGTCACCTTGCCGTCGCCCCGGCTCGCGTCGGCGAGGCCCTGCTTGGCGACCCACCATGAACGATGCGTCTGCAGCCCTTCGATGGACGCCAATTCGCGCACCGCATCGGCCAGCCGCATCAATACCATCGTCTCGCCGACGCTGGTGTGGACCCGGAGATAATGGTCCTCGGCGGAGACCGCATAGACCGTTCCCGACCGGAATTTGACCGGCAGGCGGTCGGCAAACGCAGGGCTGGCGAGGCCACCGGCCACAGCTGCCGTGGCGGGCGCCGCGGCCGCAAGCTTCCCCTCCTTCAGCCGGTCCAGCACCCATCCGCCGGTGGTCAGAAGGGCGGAGACGACCACGACATAAAGATACTGCTGCCCCCACCACATCGGCTGGCTAACGGACCCATCCCCGGCTCTCTCAAGCACGATGATCCCGATCGTGACGGGTAGGGAGATCAGGAGTGACGCAACCGCGATCTGCACGGCTGGATGCGAGTTCCGCAGCCACCGCTCGAACACCAGCGGGCTGATAAAGATGGCCGAGCCGGCGCCGAGCGCAATCAGGCCGGACCAGTAGACGATCCGTACCGGCATCGGGAACTCGGCCGTCCCATAGACCCCGAACCACGCAAAGATGACGCCCAGCCCGATCGAGATCGCGGCCCCGCGCAGCAGCGTGACGGCCCAGGCCGGCAGCTTGCCGGCGGGGGGGGGGAGGGGGAGATCGGGTCTGTCACTGGCGTTTCGTAGGGTGTCCGGGGCTGCATTTCGCGCTTCGCGAACGGTGTAGCCCGGCGTTTCGCGAAGCAAAACAGGCAACTCGCGCAATTGGCGTGGCGCCACAGCGTGGAAGGACAGAGATTGTCCTGGCCGACCAACAAGGCGGTGTCCCGAAACCCCGAACCCACGGAGTTCCTCCCCATGAAGACCCTCTCCCTCCTCGGCGCTGTCATCTCCGGCGCCGGCATCCTGCCCGCAGCCCTGATGGGCGCAGTCCTGTTCTTCCCGCAGGCCGCCTCCGCCGAGGGCGCCGCCAAACTGACCGTCACCGTCACGAACATCGCCGAGCACAAGGGCGCCCTGATGATCGCGATCTACGACAAGGCCGGCTACGACACCGACAAGCAGGTCGCCGCCGGCATGGTCCCGGTCACCGCCGACACAGCCTCGACGACCTTTGACCTCCCGGCCGGCCAGTACGGCATCAAGATGTTCCATGACGTCGATGGCGACGGAAAAATGGGCATGAACCCCTTCGGCATGCCGATCGAACCGTTCGCCTTCTCGAACAACGCCCCGGCGCAGTTCGGCCCGGCCAAGTGGGACGCCGCCGCCTTCACGGTCGAGGCGCCCGCCACGACCCAAACGATCAAGCTGAACTAGGGTCCCGCCGCCATGAACCTCAACCGCCGCCTGTTCCTCCATGCCGGCCTGATGACCGGCGCCGCAATGGCCATAGCGCCGAAATCGCTTGCCGAAACGACGATGCCGGACTGGCATGTCGGCTACGCGACTGCACCGGCAAAGGGCTTCGGCCCCGGCCCGATGCGCCTCGTCTCGGGCAAAGCGCCTGCGGGTCTCGCCGGCACGCTCTACCGGAACGGCCCCGCGCAGTTCCAGCATGGCGATGCCTATGCCGACCACTGGTTCGATGGCGACGGAATGGTCCAGCGCATCAACATCGCGGATGGCGTGGCGGTTCATACCGGACGCTATGTCGACACCAAGAAGCGCCAGCTCGAAATGGCGGCGGACAAATTCCTCGCACCGGGCTTCGGCTCGAAGGGCGATCCCAGCTATCCGGTCGGCTCGTCCGACGACGTGAACCCCGGCAACATCTCGGTCCTGATGTCGGGCGGCGAACTGCTGGCGCTGTGGGAGGCGGGCTCGGCCTATCGCCTCGATCCGGTGACGCTGGAAACGCGCGGCTTCAAGACGTGGCGCAACGACCTCAAGGGCATGCCGTTCCTCGCGCACCCGAAACGCGAGCCCGACGGCCGCGTCTGGAACCTCGCCATCGCGGGCCGCAAGATCGGCATCTACAACATCAACCCGGATGGCTCGACGCCAATCGTTCGGCATGGTCGACATCGGCGCGTCCCACTACATCCACGACTGGACGATGACCGAGCGCAAGCTGGTCATCCTCTGCCAGCCCTGGATCCAGACGAAGAACATCCCGCCCTTCATCGACGGCTTCGTGTGGAAGCCGGAGGAGGGGATGAAGTTCATGATCGTCGACAAGGACGATCTCACCAAGACCCGCTGGGCGCAGGGCCCCGCGCGCGCCTTCTATCACACCGGCTCTGCGTGGGAGGATGCCGACGGCACGATCCGCCTCGACGCCGCCTTCTATCCCGAACCCGTGCTCGGCTCGGGCGGCGGCGCCGACGAGATCCGCGGCAAGTTCAATGGCGACCACGTCTCCTCGAAACTCACCATGGCGGTCATTCCGCCGAAAGGCGATGCGAAGCTGGTCGAGACCAACATCGCGGGCGACTTCCCGCAGGTCGATCCGCGCCGCGCGGGTCTCTCCCGCAAGCTCACCGCGATGATCACCGGCTCCGTCGAAGGCCGCCCCGGCGGCAGCGCGCTGGCCGTGCAGGACTGGTCGTCCGGCAAGGCGCAGATCTACGATTTCGGCTCAAAATACATGGTCGAGGAACACCTCTTCATTCCGAAGCCAGGCGGCGTGTCCGAGCGCGACAGCTGGATCATCGGCACGGCGATCAACACCCGCGCCGGCAAGAGCGAAGTCTGGGCGTTCGATGCCTCCAACGTCGAAGACGGCCCGGTCGCCGTGTGGCAGGCCGACTACGCCTGGCCGCTCGGCTTCCATGGGACGTGGGCGGGGGCGTAACCATCCGCCTGCTTCGCAGGCAGCCCCTTCCGTCATGCTTCGCATGCCACCTTCCCCACTTCGTGGGGCAGGACTTCCCCTCTCGATTTGTGGTCCTGCCCCAGTCGAAGACTGGGGAAGGTGGATTGCGCGCCCTTGCGCGCAAGACGGAAGAGGCTGGTCGCGAAGCGACCGGACTCCGTAACAAGAATTTAGACGCGCGTTGCGGCGAAGCGGCGTAAGGATCGCTCAAACAAGAGCGCCAACCGCCCGCGAAACGCCGCATGACCCTCTACCGCAACGTCGCGTCCCTGATCCTTGCAGTCATGCTGCTGCAGGCGGCCTCCGGCATTCTCAGCGTCACCACGCCACTGGCGCTCAGCTTCATGGGCACGACGGCGCTGGGCGTCGGCGCCGTCGCGGCGTCGTTCTCCGGCGGCTTCATGCTCGGCGCGTGGTTTGCGCCCGACATCGTGCGCGACGTCGGACACATCCGCGCTTATTCCGCCGCCGCAGCGATCTACGCCGCCGGCATCCTGGCGATGGGGCTGAACTTCGATGGCGTCGCGTGGGCGCTGTTCCGCTTCGCGCAGGGCGCGGCGTCCGCTGTCATGTTCACGTCCGCCGAAAGCTGGATCGCGGATTCGACGCCACGGTCCAAGCGCGGCGGCGTGATGGGCATGTACCAGCTGATGCTCAAGATCGCGATTTCGCTCGGGCCGCTTCTGGTCGTCCAGCACGCAGCCGACGACATCAAGCCTTTCGTCTGGGCGGGCCTGCTGATGGTGCTCGCCATGCTGCCGCTCAGCGCCACCAAACGCGCCCAGCCCGTGCTGCCGGATCGCGAAGCGTTGAGCCTTGCCTCGATGATGCGCATTCCGCCCGCCGCCCTCGTCGGATCGATCGTGGCAGGCATCTGCAACACCGGCGTCACCAGCCAGCTGCCGCTCTATGCAAAGGAACTCCAGCCGGGCGGGGCAGGCGGCGCTGCAGCGACGCTCTACATCGCCGCGATGGTCGGCGGCACGGTCACGCAATGGCCGGCGGGGCTGATCTCGGACAAGATCGATCGCCGCTATGTCGTGGCGGCGCTGGCGCTTATCGCGCTTGCGGCATGCATCGCGCTCTATCTCACCGCCGGGCGGGTGTCGTTCTCGATCACCGTGATGCTGTCGGCGCTGTGGGGCGCGGGCGCGCTGTCGTTCTATTCCGTCTCCGCCAGCCACGCGACCGACCGCACGGAACCCGGACAGATCGCGCAGGTCATGTCCGGCATGCTGTTCGTCTGGGCCGGCGGATCGGTGCTCGGCCCGATCCTCACCGGCGCCGTCGCTGACACGAAGGCCGGCCAGCCGGGCGTCTTTGCCGCCGTGGCGCTGGGCTATTTCGTGCTCGCCGTGGTCAATCTCTCGCGTCTCTTTGTGCGTCCCCGCCCACAAGCCTCGCAACGAACGCCCTTCCAGCCGGTCGGCTCGACCAGTGTCGTTCAGGGAAAGGTCGCGGATCAGGCAGAACATGCCGCGCCCACCGGCGAAAACGAGGACGTTCCCGCTCCGGCCAAGCCCGCCTGACTGAATTCGAGCGGGTCAAAACGCCCACGTTGCGTCATGGCGCCCGGTGCGGTATCGCCACCTCGCGAGCCGCCAAATTGTCCTGGGCTCAGCCGTTCAGAGGCCAGTAATCCATGAACATTCACGAGCATCAGGCGAAAGAAGTCCTGAAGTCGTTTGGCGCCCCCGTCGCAAAAGGCGTCGCCATCACCTCGGTTGACCAGGCGCAGGCCGCGATCGACGCGCTGCCGGGTCCGCTCTGGGTCGTGAAATCGCAGATCCACGCGGGCGGACGCGGCAAGGGCAAGTTCATCGAAAAGGAAGCCGGTGAAAAAGGCGGCGTCCGCCTCGGCTTCTCGAAGGAACAGGCGCTCGAGCACGTGAAGGCCATGCTCGGCAAACACCTCGTCACCGCCCAGACTCAGCGCCGCCGGCCGCCAGGTGAACCGCATCTACATCGAAGACGGCGCCGACATCGAAAAAGAGCTCTACCTCTCCATGCTGGTCGACCGCGAAACCGGCCGCGTCGCATTCGTGGTGTCCACCGAAGGCGGCATGGACATCGAAGCTGTCGCGCACGACACGCCCGAGAAAATCCTCACCATCTCGATCGACCCGGCCACCGGCGTCACCGAAGCCGACTCGCTCAAGCTGGCCAGCGCGCTGAACCTCGACGGCGCCGCGAAAGCCGACATGCTCACGCTCGCGCCGATCCTGTTCAAGGCGTTCACGTCGAAAGACATGAGCATGCTGGAAGTGAACCCGCTCATCGTCATGAAGGACGGCCACCTGCGCGTTCTCGACGCCAAGGTTTCGTTCGACGACAACGCGCTCGCCATCAAGGGCCGCCACGACGACATCATGGCCCTGCGCGACACGACCGAAGAAGACGAGAAAGAGATCGCCGCGAAGGAGTGGGATC
>CAWARK010000010.1:0-4036 GCA_963784415.1 uncultured Alphaproteobacteria bacterium | reverse complement strand
CATCAAGTCGAACGGTTTCGACCTGTCGGCTGGGCAGGCGCAACGCATTGCGCTGGCGCGGGCCCTGTTCGGCGAACCGCAGGTGTTCATCCTCGACGAGCCGAACTCTGCGCTCGATCAGGATGGCGAAGAGGCGCTCGACCGCGCCCTGAAAGTGCTGGTTGCGCGCGGCGCGGCCGTCATGATCGTGGCGCACCGCACAGCTGTCCTGAACAATGCCGATCGCCTGCTGGTGATGCATGAGGGCGCGGTTGCCCATTACGGGCCGCGTCAGGACGTTATCGAGGAGCTGCGCAAGCGCGCTGCTGCGCGGGCCAATGTCGTGCCCATGACCCAAGCCGGGAGGCCGTAGCCATGTCTGACTCCATGACCGCTGACTACATGAAAACCCTCGACATGAAGATCGCTGAGCCTGCTGCGAACGACGCCGGCGAAGCGGGTGCGATCGACTGGATGTCGCCTTCGCGTGACAGCGTGCTGCCCGAGCTGCGTATGGGCGCTGCAATTGCCGGCGTCTTCTTTGTCGGCCTGCTGGGCTGGGCGTCCCTGATCCCGCTCGACGCGGCCGCAACCGCGGAAGGCATCGTGGCTGTGGCGGGCAACCGCCAGGCCGTGCAGCACCGCGACGGCGGCATCGTCACCAAGCTGAATGTACAGGAAGGCCAGTTCGTGAAGGAGGGCGACCTGCTGCTGCAGATCTCCGCTTCGGAACTGGTAGCGCAGGAGCGCGGCCTTGCCGGCGAAACGTATGCGCTGCAAGCCCAGCGTGCCCGCCTGATTGCGGAACGTTCAAACGCGCGTTCGTTCTCGGCGCCGGTGGAGTTCGCGTCGATCCCGGTGGAAGACAAGCCGTTGGCCGAGGAAGCCATGCGCGGCCAGCAATTGCTGTTCGAAAGCCGCCGCAATTCGAACGCTACCGAGCGCAGCGTTCTTGAGCAACGCATCCGTCAGCATGCCGAACAGATCTCCGGCATCGAATCCCAGAAGTTCTCGAACGAAATGCAGAAGAATCTTCTCGGCGAAGAACTCGAAGGCCTGCGCAAGCTGGTGCCGTCGGGCTATGTCGCGCTCAACCGCGTTCGCGCGATGGAGCGGAACGTCGCCGACCTCGACGGCAAGGAAGGCACGCTTCGTTCTGACGGCGCGCGCCTGACCGAAGCCATCGGCGAAGCACGGCTCGAAATTCTCGGGATCGATCGCCGCAAGATGGAGGAGGTCGCCACCGAACTGCGCGACCTTCAGGTCCGCCTTGACGAGCTGATGCCGAAACTGATTGCAACCCGCCAGCAGATCAGCCGGGCGACCGTGCGTGCGACAGCGAGCGGCCAGGTTGTGGGCCTCAAAGTGTTTACCGAAGGCGGCGTCGTCTCGGCGGGCGAGACGCTGATGGAAATCGTGCCGACGGACCGCAACCTCGTCATCGAGGCCAAGGCGGCCCCGACGGATGCGGACGACCTCCACGTCGGCATGACCACGCAGATCCGCTTCCCGGCTTTGCAGGAGCGCGACATCCCGATCATCGAGGGCAAGATTTCGAAGGTCTCGGCTGACAGCTTCGAAGACCAGCGGACGGGTGGTCACTACTTCCAGATCGAAGTCAGCGTTCCGCCGGAATCACTGGCCAAGCTCAAGGCGATCCGTGCGGACGGCGGCATTCGCGCCGGCCTGCCGGCCCAGGTGATCGTGCCGCTGCGCAAGCGTACGGCGCTCGGGTACCTGCTCGAACCGATGGCTTCGACCTTCTGGAAGGTGGGTCGCGAGCACTAGGAACGGCTTCAGACGAAGACTGAACATTGGCGGGAGTGGCTTGGCCGCTCCCGCCTTTTTGTTGTCCGAGCGGGGCCTGGCAGATCTGGGGATGGCGCAAATACAGTTGCGGCCATTCCATTATGTATCGCAGCGAGTTCCCGTCACCGAACACATTCTCACGCCGTTCGTGAGGGCAAACGACTCACATTTACTGGGCCGGTCCAAGAATTCAGCTCCCCAAAGAGGAGAGTGACCAGTGGGGAACACACTCTATTGGCGTATGCCCAGTTGATACTCGCTGCCGTAACGGTCTGGAGTGCCCAAAAACTCACCGAATATTGCACTTGCGACAACATTTTCTGCATTTGTCTGAGGAAACTCGAGAATAATCTGCGACCTCTCGTTGCGGCGCAGCGTTGCCGGATGGTAATGTAAATGTCTGCTTAACTAGCAGTCTAAGCAAAAAAGCCGTGGGGGCTCACAGTGCTACAAACGAGATTCACGTCCGTGGCGGCCGTATTGGCCTGCCTGTTTTCGATGTGCGCGTCGCCGGCTCTGGCCAAGGACGATTCCGAAAGCGGCGCGAGCAGCGGCGGCTACGACATTCCGACCGGCGCGGCGCCTAGCCCGCTGTTTGGCGCAACGCCTTTCAGCCAGAAGATGCTGATGTTCGAAGAGTTCGGCATGCGGGCCATGCCGACGGCGCCGGACCAGTACAGCACGACTTTCGCTCCGCCGGCGGATTGCAAAGGCGCGCCGCTCGGCTGGCAAGTCGACAAGATGATCAAGCAGGTGTTGTGGCCCGTGCCGACGCGCATGGCGCGTACCGACATGCCCAGCCCGTGGGCTGCGAAGGTTGGCCAGTGCATCGGCGCGCCCCTGAAGACCAGCGCGATCGAGGGCCGTCCGCCGGGCGAGCTGTATGCCATGCAGCGCTGGAGTGAATTCGAGCCGAAAGTCTATTTCAGCAGCGTGCAGACGGGCTCGCGCGTCAACACCGGCGCGCGTGACGGTTTCCAGCGCCACAAATACGCCGCAGGCGAATTCGGCCCGGGCGGCCTCTATTTCAACACCGCGGGCGCGCCTGGTTTCGAAGGCTCGACCAAGGGCATCGATGTCCGGTTCCACCCGAAATTTCCGGTGCAGGCGCCGAATTCCGTCTGGACGTTCGATGGCACGATGCCGCCGAAGCTGCTGATGGCGCGCTATGGCGAGCCGATCCTGTTCCGTCACTATAACGGCCTGCCGATCGACACCGCAGCGAACAACGGTTTCGGCTTTCACACCATTTCGACGCACGAGCACAACGGCCACAACCCGGCCGAGAGCGACGGCTTCGCTGCGGCGTATTTCTACCCCGGCCAGTATTTTGACTATCGCTGGCCGATGGTGCTCGCCGGCCATGACAGCATCAACACGACGGCGACGAACAACTGGGCTGGCGCGCCTAACGGCGCGGGCGGCATCAAGAAGGTGCGTGGCGACTGGCACGAAACGATGTCGACGCACTGGTTCCACGACCACATGCTCGATTTCACCGCGCAGAATGTCTACAAAGGCAACGCTGCGATGATGAACTACTACAGCGCCATCGATCGCGGCAATGAGAGCATCCAGTGCCGTTCCGAGAACGCGAACTGGGCCAACCTCTGCCTGCCGAGCGGCACGGCTCTGGACTGGGGCAACCGCGACTACGACGTCAACCTGGTGGTTGCCGACAAGGCTTGGGATTCCAAAGGCCAGCTGTTCTTCAACATCTTCAACAAGGACGGCTTTCTCGGCGACCAGATGACCGTGAACTGGTCGTGGAAGCCGTATCTCGACGTGCGTGCGCGGCGCTATCGCTTCCGCATCCTGAACGGTTCGGTGTCGCGCTACTTCCGCCTTGCGCTGGTCACGTCATCCGGCCAACGCGTGCCGTTCTACATGATCGGCAATGACGGTAACATCATGGAGCACGCGATCCCGTTCCCGAACGCGCAGAGCCAGGATCTGCCGACGCAGGCGATCGCGGAGCGCTATGACATCGTCGTCGACTTCAGCCAGTTCGCGCCGGGCACCAACCTGTACTTCGTGAACACGCTGGAGCATCGCGACGGCGCCGGTCCGAAGGACAACATCCCGCTGAACGACATCCTGTCGGGCAAATACAAAGGCGATCCGGCGGTCGGCAAGTTCATGGAATTCCGCATCCGCGAATACGCGGGTACGGATCTCTCAATGAACCCGGCCGATTTCGTCGAGGGCAAGAAGAAGATGCTCCCGCGCGCCACCTTCACGGCTGCGG
>CAWARK010000009.1:0-62634 GCA_963784415.1 uncultured Alphaproteobacteria bacterium | reverse complement strand
CAACATCATCCTGATCCTGACCGACGACATGGGCATTGGCGATGTGGGCTGCTACGGGGGCAAAGGTGGCGCCCACGCCCCACATCGACCGACTGGCCGCCGAGGGTACCCGCTTTACCCAGTATTATAGCGGTTCGCCCATCTGCTCGCCCTCGCGGGTGAGCCTGACCACGGGCATGCACCCGGCCCGCTGGAACATTACCTCGTACCTGAGTAACAAGAAGCATAACCGTACCTGCGAACAGGCCGACTTCCTCGATCCGCGGGCGCCCTCGGTGGCCCGTACCCTGCGCGAAGCGGGCTACCATACTGCCCACTTTGGCAAGTGGCACATGGGCGGCGGGCGCGACGTGACCGAAGCCCCTGGTATACCCGAGTACGGCTTCGACGAATATTCCAGTACCTACGAAAGCCCCGACCCCGACCCGCTGCTGACGGCTACCAACTGGATCTGGTCGAAGGAGGACAGCGTCAAAGCGCTGGAACCGCACGGCCTACTTTGTGGATAAAACCCTGGACTTTCTGGCTAAAAATCAGGGTGGTTCGTCGTTCATTAACCTGTGGCTCGACGACGTGCATACGCCCTGGATTCCCGACCCCGAAGCCATGGAGGCCCATCCCCGTGACTCGGAAAAAATGCCCAACCTGCAAAAGGTACTGGTGGAGGTAGATACCCAGGTCGGCCGGCTCATGGCCGGCCTGAAAGCCCTCGGCCTGGATGAAAACACGCTCGTCATTTTTACCAGCGACAACGGTCCCCTGCCTGCCTTCGGCGACCGCCGTACCGTGGGGCTGCGGGGTACCAAGCTGTCGCTCTACGAAGGCGGTCATCCGGATGCCCTTCATTGTGCGCTATCCCGGGCAGGTACCCGCCGGGCAGGTGAACGAAACCGCCGTGATGACGGCGACCGACCTGTTTCCTACTTTTTGTGAAATTACCCAATCGCCGCTACCTACCCCCGACCGCATGGACGGCGAGGATGTGTCGGAGGCCTGGTTTGGCAAAAAGTTTGCCCGGAAGAAGCCCATCTATTGGGAGTACGGTCGCAATCACGTCAGCTTTAATTACCCACCCGATGCCGAGGATGTCAGCCCCAATCTGGCCCTGCGGCGGGGCAAGTGGAAATTGCTGCTCAATGACGATGGCACCGGGGCGCAACTCTACGACCTGCAACAGGATGCCCCGGAAACAGAAAATATCGCCGACCAAAATCCGAAAGTCGTGCAGCAGATGAGTCAGCAACTGCTGGCCTGGCGCCGAACGTTACCAGCCTATGCGGGAGCAGGGCAGTAGCTACCAGAGGTATCCGCGCTTTGCAAACGAAAACCCCACTTAAATCAGCGCCAATTCCTTCATAGCCGCTGCCGCTCCTCCTCC
Organism: uncultured Alphaproteobacteria bacterium; assembly: GCA_963784415.1. Classification (GTDB taxonomy): domain Bacteria; phylum Pseudomonadota; class Alphaproteobacteria; order Caulobacterales; family Hyphomonadaceae; genus UBA7672. The sequence goes on along the minus strand of CAWARK010000009.1, from coordinate 61,256 downwards.
GAGCCGGTGGCGCGCCTTTGGGCAGCTTTTACTTTCTGGTTGCCGAAAGACCGGCTATACGTAAAGCGCACCACCCGTGGCTCAAAGCGGTAGCTGCCGGCTTCGTTCAGATTCAGGGATGGTACTCTGGTGTTCCACCGGAATTTATTGGTCCAGAAAATATCATTGATATTCAATCGTATAGTGCCCTTCCCGTTGGGGAGTACCTTCTGAATGCCCGCTGTTACATTCCAAAATGACCTTATCTGCCGGAAACCTTCCAGGAAAGGGCTCTTGTAAAAAACCGTCAACTCGGCGGTAAACTTACCGGGCAGGGTATACGTGTGAGAGCTGTTCAGCTGGGCGTTGATCACCGAGCGCTTGACGGGCTGGTTCTGGAATACGGTGTTGATATACTGCCAGTAGCCCGTCAGGTTGTTCTGACTCTGCCACCAGCTGGTGAATTTTATCGGGATGCTACTGGTCAGCGAGAGCGTCCGTTGTCCGTTGATATTTTCGGGATAGTAATTGAAGCGGTTGTGGTCAGCATCGATGTGGGGAAACAACCGGACGATCGAATTTTTGTCAAAGCTGTATCGGACCGAAAAAATGTACTGATTTTTAAGGGTATAATTGGCCTGCACCCCGTCGGAGATGGTAGGCAATAGCTTTTCGTTTCCGAAATAGAAACTGTTCAGGTCGCCAAAAATCACAAATGGCGCCAGATCGGTATAGGCCGGACGGGAGATGCGCCGGGTATAGGAGAATGTAAGGGTATGCTGGTCGGACAGCTTGCGGGAAAGGAAGACGCTCGGAAACAGATTTCCGTATCGGCGATGCACCAGCGACTCGCCCGACCGGGTGTTGATGTCGGTTTGGGTATACTCGTACCGAAGGCCTGCCTGCAGGCTCGTTTTGGGCGTAAACTGGTAGTTTAGGTTGGAATAAGCCGCGCTTACGTTTTCGTGGAGATGGTACTGCTGGGTGAAGGTAGGGTCGGGCCGCCAGTCGCTTTGGGACAAACGCTCCATCAGTACGTCATTGTTAAGTTGGGTACTGGACGATTTTAACCCGAATTCCAGTTTTCCTTTGCTGGTGAGGGGCTGCAAAAAGTCGGTTTTCATGACCCACATCCGGATGGGGGTATGCTTCGCGATCCGGAACTGTTGCTTTTCCTGACTCCCCTGCCCCCAATCCTTAAAGTCAATCACGTAGTCGGTAGGGTTTTCATTTTTATAAAACAGCCGGTCCACGTCCAGGCTCCATTCCTGCTTTTTAGGGAAAACATGGCGTAGGTTCAGGTTGAACATCAGGTGTTTCCACTGACTATTTTCGGTAATCTGCAAATCGCTTTGCCGGACGAGCAGGTTGTTTTCATAGGTAGGGGCCGCACTTGGCGCATTCATCTTAAAGTCGTTGAGGTACCCCATCACAATACCCCCCAGCGTGGTACGGGGAGACAGGCTGTAATCAAACCCCGCTTTGGCGTTTTGGTTGGTGCTAATCGTATTGCGGGTTATCGAAAAGCCCGAGTTGACCAGTTGCTCCGGTTGCTGAATGTTCCGCCGGCTTTCATAAATCGCCCAGCCATGATTAAGGTTGTAGGCGTAGTCGCCAAACAGGTTAAGTTTTTCGCGGCGATGGTTCAGCCCGAGCGAAGCAGCGGCTTTTTCTTTGAATCCATACCCCAGGGTACCCGAAAGCGTACCGTTGGTACCGTAGTTGAGGTTCTTTTTGGTCACGATGTTGATGATCCCCGCGTCGCCTTCGGCGTCGTAGCGGGCCGAGGGCGAGGTGATGAGCTCGATCTTCTCGATGGTACTGGCGTTCATGCCGCTCAGCATCTGAATTACGGCATCCATGGGCAGGCGGGTCAGCTTGCCGTTGAGCATCACCATCACGCCCGACTTGCCGCTCATGCTCAGGACATTGTTCTGCCGGTTAACGGTTACGCCCGGCGAGCGTTCGAGTACTTCCAGCGCCGTGCCGCCCGCGGCCGTGATGCTACTCTCTACGTTGACTACGAGTTTGTCTATCTGCTGCTCGAAGAGCGGCTTTTTGGCCGTGACGGTCACTTCATTGAGGTTTTTGGGTTCCTCCTGCATGATCAGCACCCAAAACGATCCCTGCGGAGACGACTCAAACACCGGCGAATAGGCCTTATGGTACCCCACCAGCGTGGCCGCCAGCAGGTAGCGACCGACGGCCAGGTTCTCGAAGTAAAATACCCCCGATTCGGAGGAAACTGCCCCTTTCACCAGGGAAGAATCCCTGGCATTGAGCAACAGCACGTTGGCGAAGGATCTCCAACTCGGGGCTCTATCCCGACGTTCGCCAAGCACGACGTTTGGGCGAAGGGCAGAGCGGACTGCGAGCAACGAGCCAGCAGCGCCACTGTCCGGGCGGACTGCCGCACGGTATTGAAACGACATGAACGCCTCAATCATCATCATCTATGCCGCCGCCGCACTCGCCGAGATTGCAGGGTGCTTCGCCTTCTGGGCATGGCTTCGCAACGGACAATCCGCTTGGTGGGTCGTGCCGGGGATTGCGTCACTTATCCTGTTCGCCTGGCTGCTGACCCTTGTGCCTTCATCGGCAGCGGGTCGCGCCTTCGCTGCTTACGGTGGGGTCTATATCGTCGCGTCGTTGGCGTGGATGTGGACAATGGAGAAGACGCGACCTGACAATTGGGATGCAGTTGGCGCGGTCCTGAGCATCGCTGGCGCGGTTGTGATCCTGTTAGCTCCAAGGTCAGCTTGATGCTGCAGCACCAAGGTCTTTCACGATGGTGCATACAGGCGACCTACCGGTTGCGCAGGCTTCATTGCAGGTGTTGGCCAGCGACGACAGGGAGTGTTCCAGCGCGTCGATTTCCGCACGCATGACCCGCAGCCTATCGATGTGAGCAACGGCCATGTCACGCACGACCAGACAGTCAGGCGAAGGCGCATCAGTTGCACCTAACAGCGTGCGCACATCGTCAATGCTGAAGCCCAGATCGCGACACCGGCGCACGAAGCGCAGGCGGTGAACGTCCGGCCAGCCATATACGCGGCGACCGTTCGATCCGCGGCCAATGCCCTTCAGCAGGCCTTCTTCTTCGTAGTGGCGCAGGGTGGCGACTGTGCAACCTGACCGTTCGGCCGCCTGGCCAATGCTCATGCCTGCCATCTTGCACTTTCCGCTTGATCCTCATGTTACCTGAGGATGCACGGTCGCCCTGTCAACAACACGTAGGGACGCTGCCGATGGTTAAGTCTGGACGCTGGAAGGTTATTGCCGGGCTGGGGGTCGCGTGCGCGGCCTGCTGTGCTCCACTGCTGTTACCGCTGATCGGGGTGGCAGGCGGGGCTGGCGTGGCGGGCGCGGCCGCTAGCGGCCTGTTCGGTCGGTCGTGGGCGCAGCTGGCCTGCGATGGCGTCCTGGTCGCGCTGGCGGCGTCGGCACTGTTCCTGGTCCTGCGTGGGCGGGCGAGGCGCAAGCGCGCTGCGGTGTGTGCGTGTCCACCTGCCACGACGGATGGTGCGAGTTGCGCGGTGGGTGGAAGCTGCGATCCAACTCGGTTCTGATAAATGCGAATGGCAGCTTTGGGGCGAGGTCCCGCCTGATCAGCAGGGCAGAAGCGAACGGCAATTCACGCGCGACCCTGCCATCGGTAACATCATCGGAAGGGCGCGAAGTTGGGGCCCAATTCAGTCGTTGGCGACATATCGCAATGCAGGTCTGGCGCCTCTCATGCGCCGGCTTTTTCGGTCGCGATCGAGAGGCGGCGATGGCGCAGGCTCATTGTGTTGAGTACGTGGGCCAGAGCCAAGATCGTTCCGGATAGCACGGTGATCGGCGTGCTCCACGTTGGTGAAGGAAAGGGGATAGCCCCCGCCACAAGGCCAGCCATTCCCGCGCCCGCTAGCGCCTGAAGCGCGCGTGGCGTGTAGGGCCGGCTCAGGGCCATCACCGTCACCGGAGCGGCAATAGCAACGAACAGCCAGTGCACCCACCCGGCTTCCGCGAAACTGCCAAGCAACGGCAGCATGGAAGCCGCCAGTGGAAAAGCGAGACAATGTAGCGCGCAGGCGATCGAGAGGCCGATCGCCACGGCGTCCAGTCTTTTCGTTGCGCGCTCAGTGACGTTCCCGCCTCGCCCGGCGGCAGGTGTACTGTGCTGATGGGCGAGGCCGGATCGCATGTCGCTCAGAACGTCTTCCGCAGGATCAGGCTGATGTCCCGGCCCGGCAGGATGACCTCGTCCTTGTTGAGGGCGACGGCGTTGTGCTGTTCGTCACCCGTGAGGTTGTGGCCCGCGAGGATCAGCGTCAGGCCGGCCTGATCGGCCAGCGGCCGCCACGCAATCTGTGCGTCGAGAGAGAGAAAGCCCTTGGTCGGCGTCTCGGCCGTCGCCAGATCGTCCTGGCGTCCGACATAGAAAAGCAGGAAGCCCGCATCGATCGCGTCGCTGCTCCATCCGAGCCCGCCGCCGACGCGCCAGGGCTGGATGCGCGGAACGTTTCCGCCGCCGCTGCTGAACTTGGCGCGGACATAGTCGCCAAGCAGCTTCGCCTCCAGCGCCCCGGCCGATGTCTCGAACAGCGTCGATGTGATCTTGCCCTCGATGCCGTAGAAGTCGGCGTCGGCCTGGTCGTAGAACAGCTCCTTCAGCTCCTCGGAATCGTCCGGAACGCATGCGCCGGTGTCGTCGCAGCTCCGACCGGTCAGCCGGCCGAAGATGTAGTTGTCGAAGCGCGACCCCCAGACCGAACCGTCGAACTCGAAAGCCCCGCCGCGATAGCGCATCGTGCCCTCCAGCGAGGTCGCCCGTTCGAGCTTGAGATCGGGGTCGCCCGTCTCGAAGGTGGCGGGCCCGTCATGCGGCCCCCTGGCGAAGAGTTCGGTCTGCGCTGGCGCGCGCGCGGCGCTGGTGAGGGTGGCGCCGAACTTCAGCACGTCGCTGGCCTCGAACAGCACGCCCACCGATCCGCTGACCGGCGTGAAATCGCGCTTGGCCGCGATCCCGCTCAGCGGCGTGCCGCTGACCTCGACGCGCTCGACGCGCGCCGCGGCCTGAAGGTTGGCGCTCGGCCCGAGCGGCGCCTCGCTGAATACGAAGCCGGCATAGCTCTTGGTGTGGGTCGGCAGCAGGTAGTCCTCGCCCTCGCCGAGGGCGGAAAACTTGCGGTCGCTGACCTGCAGGCCAAGGGCGGAGGCCGAGAGGAAGCCGGTGGGCCCAATCACAGCCTCGACCCGGCTGTCCCATTCCTTGTTCAGGAAGGTAGAGAGCGCATCGCCGGTCGAGGGATCGATCTCCGAGTGCTTGTAGTCGGCGTATCCGGCGTCGACATTGAGCTTCTGGAACAGGCCCTCGCCCAGGCTGAAGGAGGATTTCGACAGGACCTTGGTCTGCTTCATGTCGATGAAAGTGTCTTCGGCGGGAATGCCGTATTCGGCGTCGTAGTGGATGCCGGCGAGGCCGATGTGGCTGTCGTCATTGTTGAAGAAATAGGACCCGCCCGCCGAGTAGCCGTCGCCCTTGAAGTAGGAGTTCGACTGCTTGCCGCCCGGAATGTCGTAGTCGCTGGCGCGCCGTCCGAAAGCGTCGGCGTGCCAGGCGAATTGGCCGGCGGCGCCATCAAGCATCAGCGAGCCCTGACCCGTATCCGCTCCTGATGCATAGGACGCGCTGACCTCGCCCTTGAGAGGGGACGACGGCAAGGTGAGCGGGACCCTGTTGTTGATGGCGTTGACCACGCCGCCAATCGCCTGGCTGCCGTAGCGAAGCGTCGCCGCCCCGCGCACGACCTCGATCGACTGCGCCGATAGCGGGTCGATGGGAACACCGTGGTCGGGGCCAACGTCGGAAACGTCGGACGAGTTGACCCCGTCTTCGAGGACCTTGACGCGGTTGGCGTCCATGCCGCGGATCACCGGCAGGCTCGCCCCGGCGGCAAAGCCCGTGCCGGAAACGCCGGGCACATCCTTCAGCGCGTCGGCAAGGTTGGCGCCGCCCTTCTCCAGGATGTCGTCGCGCGTCACGTTCTCGACGATCGTCGCGAACCGGTCCGGATCGCCCTCGATGGGCGAGGCCGTGACGATGACGACATCACCCGTATCCGGCGGCGCCGATGGCGGCGCGGTCTGGGCGAAGGCGGCCGGCGAGACCGTCATGGCGAGCGAAGCAACCCAGAGAGCGCGTTTCATCGAATACCCCTGTTCCAGAGGCGATGTTGGTATGTTATATCAGTACATATGGCAATCTGTATGTTATAAAGTAACAAGCGAGGAGTCATGGCGGCATCGAGGGGGAAGCGCGCGATACGTTTGAGAGCAGCGGCCGAGGCTGCTCACGGCAGCCTCAAGAAGAAGAACGATGCTGACGAGTCACGGCTCACGATTCGTGGAAACCGCGCGAGGGTTCTCAACATCCTGCAAAGGCAAAGTCGGCCGATGACGCCGTATGAAATCCTCGACGAGATGTGCAGGACCGGCCGGTATTTCCCGACAACGGTGTACCGCGCGCTGGCGCAGCTGATGGCGCTGGGCGCCGTCCATCGCCTCGCCTCGCGAAGCGCCTACATCGCCTGCACGCGGCGAGGCAGGCGCACCGACGAGGTTCATGTCCTGGCTATCTGCAAGTCCTGCGGCAGCGTGGAGGAACATGCACTGGCAAGCGTGCTGCCTCGGATGCTCGAAGCAAGTGATCAATGGGAGTTTGAAGTTGCGGCGGTTACGTTCGAACTTCAGGGCCTATGCAGGAAATGCGCTCGCCGGTCGGAGAGGGCGTAGAGCCCCATCCGATCGAATGTCTGCATTGAGGCGAGGTCCTGCCGCATCCGCTCGGGCAGGACGACTGGCCGGAATGTATCGACTCAGCCGGATTGCCATATTCTGTATTAGGCTGCACTGGGGCCCACTCCTGCCGGTCGCACCAGCACGAGCTTCGTGGCTGTAGGAAAGGAAGATGTCGGTGGTGGTCATCCACTGTCCTCTGGCGTCGCGTTCCAAGCGTCAATGAAATGCCGCGAGTAGGGCTCGATGAATGCTTCCGAAAATAACTGTTGCGGGCGAGGGCGACCCAGAAGTCGATACTGTGGCCAGGCGCAACCTTGCGCGCTTTGCGCATTGCCTCCTGCGCCTCGCTGGCGCGCCCCAGCGCTTGGCGGAGCTCGACGCGGGACATTTGCGGGACGTGTAATCGGGTCGAGGCGGACAAACTCCGTAGCCGCAGCCGGTGCCTCTTCCAGACGACCGAGGCCATACAGCACCCGATTACACGCCTATACGGGGTCCCGTTCCGGAGTCGTTTGACAGTGTGGGCAGCAGCAGAGCTGGGTTAACGCCAGCCTAGGCGAAACCAACGCGTTGTTCGCCCATCGCTCCGCGATTTTTCGAAATGAGCGGACTCTCAATTCATTTGATTGCGCGACTCTCAGTTTCGACGACCACCCTACGTTAGGGAAGCGACGATCCGACGACTCTCAAATTTGTTGAGACACCTGACGATAGTCTGACGATGTCTAAACCCAGCAGGAAATCTGTTTCGATTTTAAATGAGAGTCGCGAGCCGCCGGTCGTGATGGCGCTCTCAAATCTGGATGTATAAAAAGCAGTAATTAAAGGCGATACGGTCCCGCTTTTAGGGTATGGAATACCAATCCCCGCAATTGTCTTTCACAGTCCTCTCAATCTGCCTGCGCCAAGCATCACGTCTTCGGCGGGCATGGCTTGCTCAGCAAGCCTTTTCTGGGGGACTGCAACATGACAACGAGCTTCACCGTTAACCTGGCCGACCTCACCAAGATTCTCGATCAGATAAAGATTGCTGAGCGAAATGCAGCTGGCGAGAGTCTGACGAGCATCATCGGCCCCGACGCGGCGCTGCTTCCGCTCGGTCTGCGCACGGTGGACGGCAGCTTCAACCACCTTCTGCCCGGACACGAGCTGGAGGGCGCGGCCGACCAGCTGTTTCCGCGGATGCTTCCTCCCGATTTCAAGACGGTGAACGACTCTTACCAGGTAACGCTGGTGCCCGCCGGAGCTCCCGGCGCGCCCCCCGGTGGCGTTGTCATCACCAACAACAATTATGACCCCACGATTCCCGGCTCTCACAGCGTCGCGGACGCCGATCCGCGTATCATTTCCAACCTGATCGTCGATCAGACCCTCACCAACCCGGCTGCGATCGAAGCCTGGCGCGCCAACGAGAAATCCCAGGCGGCCTACGCGGCAGCCCATGGCGGCGATGCGCCGCCGGATGGCTACATTCCGACCAACGCGGAACTCGCTTTCATCCTGAACGCATCGCCCGATATCGGCCTTTCGCCGGGCTTCAATGGCTGGATGACATTCTTCGGCCAGTTCTTCGACCACGGTCTCGATCTGGTCACCAAGGGCGGCAACGGCACTGTCTATATCCCGCTGATGGCTGACGATCCGCTCTACGACCTGGGAGTGGACGGCGTTGTCAGCGCGGACGACGGATTGGGCGCTGACGGCGTGTTCGGAACCGTCGATGACCGCCCGAATTTCATGGCTCTGACGCGCGGCACGACCTACGTCGACCCCGTGACGGGCCTGAAGACGGAGATGATCAACACAACGACGCCGTTCATCGACCAGAACCAGACCTACACCTCCGCTGCGTCCCACCAGGTGTTCCTGCGGGAATACAGGATGGTGGATATCGCCACCGACAGCGTCGCCGGTCCCGTTGCTGTGTCGACCGGTCGCCTCCTCGATGGAGCCCAGCCTGGCAGCATCGCCAACTGGGCTGAAGTCAAGGCGCAGGCCAAGAGCATGCTCGGTCTGACGCTGGGCGACTACGACGTAAACGACGTGCCGCTGCTGGTGACCGACGCCTACGGCAAATTCATTGCTGGCTCTCACGGCTTTGCCCAGGTGGTCGTCAGCCTTTCGGTCATCAACAGCGCGACCGGCGCTGTCGTTGCGACCGCTCCGTCCAGCTTCACAGTTGAAGGCGTCGCCGGCGGGCTCGATCTGGCCCACCTTCTGGCGTCTCAGATTCAGCTGCCGCCCGGCGCAAGCCTGCCCACGCTGCTCGCCGGGCAGGAGTTCAAGGTCTCCGTCATTGGTACGGGGCACGCATTCCTCAACGACATCGCGCACCACGCCGCTCCGGTGCTCATCGACCACGATGGCAATCCGGCTACCCCGAAAATTCAGCAGATCGCTGACCTCGACATCCAGGACGTCAACCGGGACGGCAAGATCGACGCGATCGATATCGCCGCCGACAACCATGACGTCAATCGCGACGGCGTCGTGAACGCGGCGGATCTCATCGCGGACGATGGGGCTTCAAACACCTACGACAACGAAATGCTGGACTCCCACTTCCTCACCGGAGACGGCAGGGGCAACGAGAATATCGGCCTGACGACGGTCCACACCATTTTCCACTCCGAGCACAACCGGCTCGCGGAGGACAACAAGAACACCATCGTCGCCTCCGGTAACGTCGCTGTTGTCAACGAGTGGCTGCTCCCCGGAGCAGGCGGTGTTCGAAATGGAATTACCCAGGCGCAACTGAATGCGATCAACGCGCTGACGGGGACGGCCAAGGAGGCCGCCATCGATGCGCTGAACTGGGATGGCGAGCGCCTCTTCCAGGCTGCACGCTTTGTCACCGAGATGCAGTATCAGCATCTCGTGTTCGAGGAGTTCGCACGGAAGGTCCAACCGAACGTCGACCCGTTCATCTTCACGAACTCGGCGGATCTCGATCCGGCGATCGTGGCGGAGTTCGCACACGTTGTGTACCGGTTCGGCCACTCGATGCTAAGCGATACGGTTGATCGGCTCGGTAACGATCTCCTTTCGGTGGATGGCGACGACCAGCTCACGCTGATCGAGGCCTTCCTGAACCCGCAAGCCTTCACGGCGAGCGGCGCGACCGCTGCAGACGCTGCGGGCGCAATCATCCGTGGCATGACACGGCAGGTCGGCAACGAGATCGACGAGTTCGTCGTCAATGCGGTGCGCAGCAACCTTCTCGGCCTGCCACTCGACCTTCCGGCGCTGAACATCGCACGTGGCCGCGACGCGGGTGTGCCGTCGTTCAACGACACCAGGGCGCAGTTCTATGCGATGACCGGGGACGCTCAGCTCAAGCCTTATGAGAGCTGGCTGGACTTCGGGCAGCATATGAAGAACCCGATCTCGGTCATCAACTTCATTGCCGCCTACGGCCTGCACCCGACTGTGCTGTCGCAAACTACGCTTGAAGGAAAGCGCGATGCCGCCACCGAGCTGGTGACTGGCGTTGACCTGAACGGCGACGGTGTCGCTGCGGATGCGGTCGACTTCCTCAATGGCACAGGCGACTGGAACGCCGAGAACTCCGGATTAAACAATGTCGATCTGTGGATCGGCGGTCTGGCGGAAGCCAAGATGGAGTTCGGCGGCATGCTGGGCTCGACCTTCAACTTCGTGTTCGAAACACAGCTGGAAAATCTGCAGAACGGCGATCGGTTCTACTATCTGAGCCGGACGCAGGGCATGAACCTGCTCAACCAGCTGGAGCCGAATACGTTCGCCGACCTGGTGATGCGCAACACCAGCCTGGGAGACATCCACTCAACGCACGTTGGCGGCACGCTCTTCGATACGCCTGACCTCATTCTCGAACTCGACCCGCTTGCGGCGCAAAACAACCCCGGCATCGGTTCGGCAGACCCATCGTATTCAGATCCTATCTGGGGCGATGGACTGTTCCACCTCGGAACGAAGGTTGTCCGCATCGTCAAAGACGACGGCAACGACGCCAACGGCTTCGAAGGCGGCAACGTTCTCAAGTACTTCGGCGGGGAGCACGTGGTTCTCGGTGGCACGGAGGGCAGAGATAGTCTGTACGGCGACCGGGGCATCGACACTCTCTGGGGCGACGGCGGTGACGACTACCTCAACGCTGGTTCAGAAGCCGACCAGGTCTTTGGCGGCGATGGCGATGACATCATCGAGGATTTCTTCGGTGACGGTGATTTCCTGCGCGGCAACAAAGGCAACGACGTTGTCAGCGACACCCACGGCTTCGGCGACGTCCTGTTCGGAGACTCCGGCAAGGACTTCATCATGGCCGGCTCAGACGTCATTGAAATCTTCGCGGGCGAAGACGACGACTTTGTGCTCGGCGGCCTTGGCGCCGACACCATCCTCGGCAACGAGGGCGACGACTGGATCGAAGGCGGGGAAGGGTTCGACGGCATCGGGGGCGACAACTCGGAGCTGTTCTTCGACTCCCGAATCATCGGCCATGACGTCCTGAACGGTAACGGCAACGACACCGACTACGACGGCGAATCCGGCGACGACATCATGTACCTGACCAACGGCATCACCCGCGCCAACGGGATGCTGGGGTTTGACTGGGTCATCAAGAAGGGAAATCCGAACTCGACCAGCCTCAGCAATCCCGATCCTGATGTTGTCGATCTCGGCATTTCGCGGTTCGTGAACCAGCAGGCGCTGACCTTGCGCGACCGTAACGACTCGGTTGAAGGCGCTTCCGGCTGGAAGTTCAACGACACGATCATTGGAACGAACCGTCCTCCCGGCGCCGTCGGCGTCGTGGGCGGTATTGTTGGCGGCCCGACCACCGACAGCATGCTCCTTTCGCAGAACGTGTCCTTGATCAACGGCCTCGAAGCCCTTCTGAAACTGACGCCAGGCGCGCTCCGCGGACAGACGGTGGGGGCGGATGCGACGCCATTTAGTGCGCTGCCCGTCGATACGACTGTGTTTGACCCGCAGAACGGTGGCGACATCCTGCTGGGTGGCGCCGGCAGCGATACGCTGTACGGCAAGGCCGGTAACGACATCATCGATGGTGATCGCTGGCTGAACGTACGGATCGAGGTGCACGCCAACAAGGATGGGACGGGACCGCTGGTTACGAACCTGGCGTCGGTGGGCGCCGATGGCTCCATCGATAGCCTGAACGAGATCAAGGCCGACCTGCTTGCGGGACGCATCAACCCCGGACAACTCAAGATCGTCCGTGAAATCGTCACGACAGGCGCGAGTGCTGCGGATAGAGACGTTGTGGTCTATGCGGGCCTGTTCTCGGACTACACGATCGTTCGCAACGCGAATGGTACGATTACCGTGACTGACAATGTCCTGACGCCTGTCCTGGTTGCCGATCCGTTCACCGGTGTTGTGGCGCCAGACGCGCAGCTCGCCGATGAAGGAACCGATACGGTTTCGAACGTCGAAGTTTTCCGCTTCGGTAACGGCGCCGGTGGGTTCGTGGACTTCTCCGTCGGCCAACTGTTCCCGTTCGCGGCGACCGGCAGCGCACTGATCAGCGATACGACGCCGACCGAAGGTCAGACGATCACGGTCGACACGTCGACCATCGCCGACCTCAATGGCCTCGGACCGTTCCGGTTCCAGTTGCAGCGTTCCAACAACGGTACGACCTGGACCAACGTCGGCGCCCTGCAGAACTCGAACACCTTCGTGCTGGCGGATGCTGCGGGTACGGGCCTCAGCGTGATCGCGGACCAGTTCCTCCGCGTGCGTGTCGTCTTCACCGACGGCCGCGGCGACAGCGAAGTCATCGACTCCGCGGCGACGGCCCGGGTTGGCGCCAACTTCAATGCAAGCGCCATCAACAACGGCGTCACCTTCACGGGCACGCGTGGCGACAACATCATCGTGGGCAGCAACTTCGGCGATACGCTGGGTGGCGCCCAAGGCGATGACATCGTCACCGGCGGTCGCGGCAACGACACGCTGACCGGCGGCGCTGGCAATGACATCGCGGTCTTCACGGGCCCGGTGACAAACTATGCCATCTCGTCGGCGGGCACGACGTTCACTGTGGCCGACCTTGTCGGCAACGAAGGAACGGACACTGCCTTCAACTTCGAGACGCTGCGCATAGGCGTCACGGACTACGCGGTGGTGTTCGGTACGGGCGCTGCTGACGCAGCCCTCAACGGCGGCGCTGGCTCGCAGATCATCTTTGGCCTGCAGGGTGCCGACACGCTGAACGGCGGGGATAACAGCGACATCCTGAACGGCGGCGGCGGCAACGACACGGTCAACGGCGGTAACGGCGATGACTTCATCTTCCAGGGCTCGACCGATGGTCGCGACCTGATCGATGGCGGCGCTGGCGCCGACACCTACATCCTCAACGGCGTTGCCGGTGCGGAGACGTTCCGGGTCTACACCCGCGCGGCGGCCCTCGCTGCCGGCATCAACAACATCGCCGCCAACACCGAGATCGTGATCACGCGCAACGGGACGAACAACGCCTCGATCATCGCGCAACTCGACAACATCGAAGAGATCAAGATCAACACGCTGGTGTCGACCGCCAACAATGCCAACAACCCCACGGCGCCGGATGGCGGTACGACGGCCGGCGACACGGTGATCGTGATCGGCGATTTCACAACGACCAGCCTCGACTACAGCACCATCCGGGTCGCGGGCAGCAATGCCAACGATACGGTCGACATCTCGGGTCTCACGTCCGAGCACCGGATCGTGTTCGACGCGAATGGCGGATCCGACAGCTTCATCGGCGGCGTTCGTCCGCAGGATGTCGTGACCGGCATCCCGGGCTTCAGCGCCAGCGACCTGCAACAGAGCGTGGGCGCCGGAGTGGAAAGCAATTTCCAGCTGATGGAGCTCATCAATCGCCCGAACGTATCGGCAACTAACCACCTCGTTGATCACTTCGCGACAATGCAATCGGGTCGCGAGATGATCGACATTGCTGGCCACGCCGATCACTTCCTCAGCAGACACGACTTGCTGTCGGGATTGACCTTGGCTCGCAGCGAGCTCTTCAACTCATTTGGCAGTGCAGATAGGGTTATCGGCATGATCCGCTCCCAGGACGCGATCACGGGCATCCCGGGCTTCAGCGCCAGCGACCTGCAGCACAGCGTGGGAGGCGGAGTGGAGAGCGACTTCCAGCTGATGGAGCTCGTAAGCCACACGAACGTGTCAGCGACCAACGATCTGGTCGACCACTTCGCGATGCTGCAGTCGGGTCACGAAATGATCGGCGTCGATTTCGCCGGCCATTCCGATCTATTCCTGAGCAGCAACGATCTGCTGTCGGGCTTCGACACGACCGGACCCGGTAAGCACCAAATCACGGCCGACTACGCTCTGCTGCAACTCTAAAGATCGCCGCAGTCGAGCCATGAACTGAAACAAGGTGCCGGCTCCCGATCGCACCGGGGGCCGGTCATTGCTTCGCGGGTAGAGCACCCGCGTACAAGTTTAGGCAGAAATCTAGTTGTTCAGCTGGTCTAACCTTCGAAACGCGGCTGGACGGAACGCGAGTTTCTGAGACTACTTGGAGGATAGGGGGCTGCTAATGCCGTGGAACAAAACGTTGGAAGAGCAGATCTATTTTGCTCTCCGCCAAGCAGAAGCGGGAACGCCGGTGTCGGAGATCTGTCACTTTCTCGGCGTGTCTGAGGCGTCTTTCTACCGCTTGAAAAAAGTATATGGCGGGCTGGGACTCCCCGAGGTTCGTCTCGTTAGGAAGCTCTCGGACGAGAACAAGAAGCTGAAACGTCTCCTCGCGTACCTGACGCGGGAACAGACTAAGCAGCGGGATGCACTTGACCTGTCCCCATGAAATTCCTTCAGAGATGGATGGAGCCCGAGGTGCTGTGATCCGCTCCCCAACGCTCCCTCATCTGAGGCTGGAAATTCCGGCCTCTTGAAGCGCTCCCCAACTTGCCCTCATCCGAAGCTGGAAAATCCGGCCTCTGATCGCCTGGTTGGGCTGGTTGCAACCGGGCGATCGATGAGCGTTATCGGGGCTTTGTTCCCGATCGCGCCGTGTGGTCTTAGCTCGTTATAGTCCCTCCGCCAATTCTCCAACTTCCTACGCGCATCTTCGAGCGTGAGGAACCAGTGAGTGTTGAGGCACTCGGCGCGCAGCCGGCCGTTGAACGCCTCGATGAACGCGTTGTCGGTTGGCTTGCCCGGCCGGCTGAAATCGAGCGTGACGTCGTTGGCGTAAGCCCAGAGATCGAGGTCGCGTGAGACAAACTCCGGGCCATTGTCCGCTCGAATGGATTTGGGATATCCGAACTCGCGGCAGACACGTTCAAGCGCCGCCACAACATCTGGCCCACGATAGCTGAACCGCGGATCGATGACCGGCGAGAACCGCGAGAACAGGTCAACGACCGTGAGGATGCGCAGGTAAGGCTGGCGTGCGAGAAGCTGAGCGCGACGCACGCGCCGCTGGCCTTCCGCGTGGCGAACCTCGTGACCCATCCAGTGCTGCAGGGCCAGAAAGTCGATCCCGGCGATTCGGCGTTGCCCGCCTCGCCCAGTCCCAGCTAGCTGCCAGACGCGGCGTTCGCGAAACCACAAGCCAAAAAAATGACGAACGGCAGCAACTGGGCGATGACCCGCCGAAACGCGGCGTCGCCGCCGGAGGCCAGCGGATCGGGCTAAGGGCTAGCGCCTCATCGATGTTGGCGCGGCTGGCGCTGGCATCCCCCAGCAGGGCCTCCGTCCAGCCACGCGAATATTTTGCCTGCGCATAGTTCGGGTTGAGCTCGTTGGCGCGCTCCAGCCAGGGCAGGCTGGTGTCTAGGTCGCCGCGAAGCCAATGCGCCCGGCCCATGGTGAAATGGCCGAACGGATCCAGCGGGTCACGCTCGAGACTCAGGGCGGCGTAGTGCTCGGCAAGCCGGACTGCTTCGGGATCATCGACATAGCGCAGGAAGGCGCTCTGGAAGTGCGTGAACGAAAGCCCCGCATAAGCGCGCGCAAACTCTGGCTCGAGAGCGACTGCGCGCTGGAACAGCGATGTTGCAGCCTCATTGTCCGCCTTGTTGAACCTGTACATGTGATGAAGGCCAAGATGATAGCTCGACCATGCATCGAGATTCCGGGGTGATTGAAGAAGCGCGCGTCCCGCCTCATGTAGCGGAATCCTGACTTCGACTGCGCTTGTCACGGCAGTGATAATCAGGTCGCGGATTTCGTGAATCGCGCCCATGTCGGCGCGAAACCGTTCGCTCCAGATCACGCCTCTGTCCTCGGTGTCGCTCAGTTCGACCGATATCGAGATCACCTTGCCCAGCACTTCGACGCTGCCCGTTAGGCAATATCGGACGCCCAGCTTGCGGCGCACCTCGTCAAGCGTCGCCTTTTCGCCTCGCAGACGGAAGGAAGATCCTCGGGCGATAACGAACAGCCAGCGCAGGCGCGACAGGCCCGTGATAAGGTCGTGCGGCAGAGCCTCCGCGATTGGAAATTCTGCTGCGATAGAGCCGGCAAGGTTGAACGGCAGGACGGCGATGCTCGGTCGCGACTGCAGCACCGGCTCGGGTGTCACCGGGGCAGGAGATGCGGCGACAGAGATGGCTTGACGCATCGTCACGTCGGCAACGAAGGCGAAGCCCATCCCGTGAACGGTGCGGATGACCGCCTGCGTCTTGCCATCATCGCCGACCACCTGTCGGGCCGACTTGATCCGGCTGGCGATGGCTGCGTCCGAAATGAACCTGCCGTTCCAGACCTTGTCGACGATCTCGTCCTTGCTGACCATGCGGTCGCGATTGTCGATCAGCAGCCGCAGCAGGGCAAACACCTGCGGTTCGACTGCGACGGGCGCGCCATCGGTGCGCAGCTCCATCCTGTCAGTGTCCAGCTCGAATTTCGCGAATTCGTAGATCATTGTCCCAGAACCTAGCCGATTAAGCGGCGATCTGCAGGGAATCTCCAGACGATCTGCAAGCAGAGCAAGCCCTGTGCGGATACATCCACAGCCTGATCCCGGTTCGGCCGGCGATGACCCAAGGATGATGAAGGTAAACTCCCATGAATCCGAACAAGGCCCTTTGGGAAAAAGGCGACTTTACTCGCATTGCGAGCAGCATGCGCGAGAGCGGCGAGTCTCTCGTGGCAAGTCTCGGCGTGAAGCCCGGCATGAAGGTTCTTGACCTCGGGTGCGGCGACGGGACGACGGCGATTCCGGCCGCGAAACTGGGTGCCAGCGTTCTCGGTGTCGATATCGCGAGCAATCTTGTCGCCGCCGGAAACCGCCGCGCGGCGGAGTTGGGGCTCGGAAGGCTCCGTTTCCAGGAAGGCGATGCCTCCAACTTGCTGGAGCTTGAAAGCAGGTCCTTCGATCTGGTCGTCAGCATTTTCGGCGCGATGTTCGCGCCCCGGCAAGGCGACGTGGCGAAGGAGATGGTCCGCGTCACCCGGCCCGGCGGCCGTATCGTCATGGGCAACTGGATTCCCAATGACCCGACCTTGGTCGCGCAGATCCTGAAGACAAGTTCGGCTTATTCACCGCCGCCGCCCGAAGGCTTCGTCAGCCCGATGACGTGGGGGATCGAGGACACTGTCGTCGAACGTTTCGTCGGCTCCGGCGTGAAGAAAGAGAACATCTCTTTCGCAAGAGATACCTACGTGTTCAACCACGCAGGCACGCCCTCGGACTTCCTGGACGCTTTCAAGTCTTATTACGGTCCGACGATGAACGCCTATGACGCGGCCGAAAAGAACGGCAAAGCGGATCAGCTGCACTCCGAGCTCGACGCCCTGTTCAACGCTCAGAACCAGAGCGCGTCCACAATGACGACATCGATCCCCGCAACATTCCTGCGTGTGACGGTCACCGTCGCCTGACCCATCGGAGACTGATGGAGCGTACCCCGGCGCGTTGATCGAATACCGAAGGTCCAACGCGCGCATCAACTTCAAAGGACCACAGACATGGCTGACAAACACACACACATCCGTCTCCTTCTGGCAGGGGCGAGCCTTCTAATCATCGGTCTTGCGTCGTGCTCGCCTGCTGAAAACGTCGCCGCCGCCGCTCCGGTGCCAGCGGCGGAAGCCAGCGCGGTCGACGTGAAGATTGCCCGGGCGATGTCGGCTGCGCCGTCCGACATTTCGTCGACGGCGACGATTGTCGACATCGACGGAACAGTCCTGCGTCAGGGTGCGAATGGATGGACCTGTATTCCCGGCATCCCCCTGATCCCGGGCGACGAGCATCCGATGTGCAATGATGCCACGTGGACGGCCTGGCTACAGGCCGCACA
This sequence comes from uncultured Alphaproteobacteria bacterium, assembly GCA_963784415.1. Lineage (GTDB taxonomy): Bacteria > Pseudomonadota > Alphaproteobacteria > Caulobacterales > Hyphomonadaceae > UBA7672. Next base: position 43,212 of record CAWARK010000009.1, on the reverse strand, counting down.
GACGGGAGGCGTGTTCTCGACAGACGTCGTGGGCGTTTCCTACATGCTGCAGGGCGATGCGATGGTCCACAACATGGACCCGTCGGCCTCAAAGCCGGACCACAGCGCCATGTGGGTGCAGGACGGCCCGCACCTGATGATGCTGTTCCCATCGGCCCAGACAATCGCGAACCTGCCGCGTGATCCCTACTTGGGTGGTCCCTATGTGATGTGGGACAACACGCCAATGGTTCACGTCATGGTCCCGATCGAATCCAAATCCAAATAGCGGTCCGTCCGCAGACCCGGATTCCAGCATGACTGCGCTCGCCCGCGTCGAATGTCGTCTAATGGGCGATCTCCAGCCGAAGCGCGGCATCATCGTCGAATGACCAAAATCGATCGACTCAGCCGTAAGGCCACAATTCGGGTCACGGCGGCACAGCGGGGCCCATTTGCGACCTTCGCGAAGAGCAACTAATATTGGAGTTTCTCCTGTCGCCGAAATGCTACCAAGGTCCGCGATGCCTCCCTCAGACATGAACCTCCGGGCATGGTGGCCAACCACACAGTCGCTCGACCTTGTGGAAGCATCGGCTGAGGAAACGACGAAAGCGATCCACGAAGAGTTCACGCGCTTCGCCAACGGAGACCCCGTCAGCGTGGAGCGACGCCGCTTCGGTACTATCGGCGAAGCTCTTGGGGCGGAGCCGGATTTCTACAATGTGCCGACGCGAATTGTGGTTCTACCGACGCGGTCGAAATGGACGGTGCTTTGGAACAATGGCTTTCTATGCGCCGGCTATGACTCACTCTGTTGGTGTCTGACATCCCATCACCGGCTGACGACTTTGCATTGGTCAGCACACGATGAATGGACCACATTTCAATCCGGCGCGCATTTTCAGTTTCGCAGCCACGATGGTTCGGATGTCGTTGAACGCAGCGTCCACGTCGCCCAAACAGATCAAAGATGGGACTTCTTCGAATCCGGTAAACCGCTGCCCGAAGAAGACACCTCCGGCTATCTGGCGAAGAGGAAGCGCGACCGGCTCGACGAGCGCCGCGTGATAGACTTTCTCGCAAGGCTGGGCGCTGAACCCTGGAACCAGACATTCTATGCCCTACCAGGCGAAGTTGCTGCAGTCTCCCGTCCGCCAGCAGCGACCATGATAAGACGCGCCCGCGACGAGGTCTTGCGTCCAAGCCGTGAATGACCGCAGTTGGGCGATGACCTGCCTGATCAAAAGGGCAGAAGCGACTGGCAACTTCCGAGCGCGGTAGCCATTGGTAACATCATCGGAAGGGCGTGAAGTTGGGGCCCTCTGCAGTCAGCCGCCGATCCATCCGATTGTCGCCTTTGCCTCATTCGTCTGGTGCCTAGTGCCCCGGCGTAGCTATCTGGATCGCGTTGTTCAGCGAAGTCCCAGTGCAGCCGTCATGATGGCATGGAGGTCCGTGAGTTCGATCGCTCCGTGGAACGGCTGGCTGCCAGGACCTCGAAGATAGATCGGGAGGTTCTCGTCCGCGCTTGTAACGACAATGAGAGTGTCTTCAGCTTTGGTCGTCTGCATCGCCGCGCGTACAGCGTTGGACAGCTCTATTGTCTCGGCAACAGCGAGATTGCTTTTGTCTCTATCCAGATCCAGCCGTGCCCGCTCGATTCCACCCGCGACAATGACCAGGACATAGCCACGTTGCTCACGGGAGAGCTTGGCGATGGCGGCTCGCGTCATCTCGGTCAGCAATGGTTGGCCTAAACCGGAGTTGATACGGTCGGACTCGAAACTCATATGGTCGGGAGCGAACAGCCCAAAGATCGGTCCCCGCAGCGAGACGTCACCGATGGCCTTCTCCAAGTCGTCTCGCGTGTAGACAAGGCGACCATTGGGGTGGCCTTTCTGCCACGTCTCGATCAGGCGATCGTTCATGCGGACGCCCCTCAGCTCAGCATTGTGGGGGTCCCGCTGATCGTTGGTCATGAAGGCCAGTGTGCCCCCGCCCAACGCTACGTCCAGACCACTCCCGTGATGGAAATCAACCAGCTGATAGGCCGTGTCGTGGCAGCCCTGTGCACTGGCCAACACCGACATATTCGCGTCCACCTCCCAGTTGGCATCGGTGACATGAGCATAGGTCGCTGCCGGCATTGGATGCGTAACGCGAGACGTGCTTACCAGACCTACGGCTAGCCCAGCCGCCTTTGCTTGTTCCAACAGCGTTGGCAACTCGTGCCCTCGGGCCTCGTTGCATTGGCCAAGCTCCGGAATGGCGTCCATCCCCATAGAAGTGTCCCGGGTCGTTGTCCCGGTCATGATTGCCGACATTGTCCCTGCTGAATTGTCCGCTTGCAGATCAGTCTCGCGGGTATTGGTCAACTCGGACGTGGGAAAGTCCTCGAATGACAGGCGGTTGTCTTCGCCGAGGCCACCTTTGGACTGGCCCTGCTCGATGCGTGCGGCGGCAATCATCGTCAGGTCCATGCCCCTACCGACAAAGAGGATCACATTTCGTGCATGCGCCGCGGGTATTCCGTGGCTCGGGTATTCAGACTCTGGGTGCTGACAAGCGCTCAGGAGCAGCACGCACGCAGCAGTGAGCAATCTCGGCATGTGACCTCCACGCCGTGCGCAAGTACTGGGCGTCATGGGAGCTTAGCTTCGTCGCCGCGAGAAGTCGATCAAGATGGGCGAGGGCCAAAAAGCGGTACGACTGGATTCGGCGATCGAGCCGGTCCGTCGCGGCGGCTACGAACGGCGGTTCACGAGCGACCCTGCCGTCGAGAGCAATCTCTTTGTGGGTCGCGATCGGGGCCCAAAGGCGACAGTCGCCCAATGCCGGCGGCGCGCTGCGTCTCCCCAATACTCAGCCGGGATTCTGGGAACGCGCTCAGTACGACCGCTGCGTTCACGTCGGCGCTGTCAACAGCGGAAAGAAAATGCAGCACCCTGGGAACTTCGCGCCACGGGGCGAGTTACGGCCTTGTCCCAATCAGAGTTGAGGGAGGGGGGGCGGCCCCATGGTTCCCGCTGGGACAATCTCATGGCGATCATCTTAGTCGTCGAGGATGAGCCGTTCATCCGCGAAATTGCAGTGCTGATGATCGAGGACTTGGGCCACACTACGCTTCTCGCCTGTGATGTGGACGAGGCGCTCGTGTTTCTCCGTTCTACTCAACCCATCAATGTACTCTTTACCGACATTCGCCTCAAGGTAGCGGTGCACGCCGGCTATGAGCTTGCAGACCAGGCCATCAAGCTTCGACCAAAATTGCGCGTGCTCTACGCGTCAGGCAGCGCCCAGACCGGCGCAAGGAAAGCGTTATTTGTTGAAGGCGGATGCTTCCTTCAAAAGCCCTATTCGCAGCCTCAGCTGCAAGCCTCCATGCAAGACCTGCTCGCAGCCGAGCTTGTCACTCGATCGATCGCTTGAATTAGCCACGTACAAGTTAGATGGGTGATGTCATCATCAAAGACAACAACGCGGCGGAGACGCTGATTGATCCCTCCAAAAGCGTGGAGCGCTTCTTCACGCATTCTCTGGACATAATGGGCGTCGCCGGAATCGACGGCTACTTCAAACGCGTCAATCCAGCGTTCATACGTGAGCTTGGTTATACGGAACAGGAGCTCCTCGCTCAGCCGTTCCTCGGCTTCATACACGACGACGATCAGGCCATCACCATCGCGGAGGTGGAGAAGCTCTCCACAGGCGCTCCAACACTACATTTTGTAAACCGGTATCGCTGCAAGGACGGGAGCTACAAGTGGCTCGAATGGACATCCTCCCCCTTGCGCGAGGAGGGGCTACTTTACTGCGTAGGGCGCGATGTCACCGCGCGCAGGCAGGCCGAGATTGTCGCCGCTAACATTGCGCAAAAGCTGGCTCAAGATGCAGATCAGGCGCGACACGCGAGCGAAGCATCGGATGGAATCATTGCGATGGACTCAGCCCATCGCATCACTGAATTCAATTCGGTTGCGGAGAACATGTTCGGTCTTACGTCCGGTGACGTGTTGGGTTCGGGTCTCGACGGTCTGATCCCCGCCCGATTTCGTTCCGCTCACGGCGCTCAGGTGCGCAGGTATGGGGAATCCAAAATCAGCGATCGGCTCATGGGTAAGCCTGGGAAGGTATTCGGCGTTCATGCGAACGGCAGTGAATTTCTGATCGACGCATCTATTTCACAGCGTGAGGTGAACGGGGAGATCGTGTTCACGGTGATGTTGCGCGACCTTTCGGAGAGCAAAAAGGCTGCCGAGACGCTGCTCAAGGCAGGCGCCCTACAGAGCGCGATCTTCAACAGCGCCAACTTTTCGAGCATCGCAACCGACGCCAACGGCGTCATTCAGATTTTCAATGTCGGCGCCGAGCGGATGTTGGGCTACGCAGCCGCTGACGTGATGAACAAGATCACGCCGGCCGATATTTCCGATCCGCGGGAGCTGATCGCGCGCGCCGAAGCATTGAGCGCCGAACTCGGAACGCCGATCACGCCGGGCTTCGAGGCTTTGGTGTTCAAGGCTTCGCGCGGGATCGAAGACATCTACGAGCTGACCTACATCCGTAAGGACGGGAGCCGGTTCCCGGCGGTGGTGTCGGTGACCGCGCTGCGTGACGCAGGCAACTCCATCATCGGCTATCTGCTCATTGGCACCGACAACACCGCGCGCAAGCAGGCTGACGATAAGCTACGCGGAGCGTCGCAGTATGCGCGCAGCCTCATCGAAGCCAGCCTGGACCCGCTGGTCACCATCAGTCCCGAGGGCAAGATCACTGACGTCAACGCGGGCTCGGTCAAGGTGACCGGTGTGCCACGAGAGAAGCTCATCGGGACCGATTTCTCCAACTACTTCACCGAGCCCGAGAAGGCCCGCGAGGGCTACCAGCAGGTCTTCGCCAAAGGCTTCGTCACCGACTACCCGCTGACCATCCGCCACGAGGACGGCCGTCTCACCGACGTTCTTTACAACGCCTCCGTCTACAAGGATGCGCAGGGCAACGTACTCGGCGTGTTCGCCGCTGCGCGCGACATCACCGAGCGCATGCAGGCGGAAGCGGCGCTGCTTAAAGCTGGAGCTTTGCAGAGCGCGATTTTCAACAGCGCCAACTTCTCGAGCATTGCGACCGACGCAAAGGGCGTCATTCAGATTTTCAATGTCGGCGCAGAACGGATGCTGGGCTTCGCCGCTTCCGACGTTATGAACAAGATCACGCCGGCCGACATATCTGACCCGCGAGAACTGATTGCCCGCGCCAAGGCGCTGAGCATCGAGTTCGAAACACCGATCACGCCCGGTTTCGAGGCCTTGGTGTTCAAAGCCTCACGCGGGATCGAAGACATTTACGAGCTAACTTACATCCGCAAAGATGGGAGTCGGTTTCCAGCGGTGGTCTCGGTCACAGCGCTGCGCGACGCAGAGGACGCCATCATCGGTTACCTGCTCATTGGCACCGAACTCAAAGCAGGCGCCCTACAGAGCGCGATCTTCAACAGCGCCAACTTTTCGAGCATCGCAACCGACGCCAACGGCGTCATTCAGATTTTCAATGTCGGCGCCGAGCGGATGTTGGGCTACGCAGCCGCTGACGTGATGAACAAGATCACGCCGGCCGATATTTCCGATCCGCGGGAGCTGATCGCGCGCGCCGAAGCATTGAGCGCCGAACTCGGAACGCCGATCACGCCGGGCTTCGAGGCTTTGGTGTTCAAGGCTTCGCGCGGGATCGAAGACATCTACGAGCTGACCTACATCCGTAAGGACGGGAGCCGGTTCCCGGCGGTGGTGTCGGTGACCGCGCTTCGCGACGCGCAGAGCGTCATCATCGGCTATTTGCTGATCGGCACCGACAACACTGCACGCAAGGTCGTCGAAGCCGAGCAAAAGCAATCCGATCAGCGCCTGCGCGATCAGCAATTCTATACCCGCTCTCTGATCGAATCCAACATCGACGCACTGATGACCACCGACCCCTCTGGCATCATCACCGACGTCAACAAGCAGATGGAGGCGCTCACCGGCAGCACGCGCGACGAGCTAATTGGCGCGCCATTCAAGGGCTTTTTCACCGATCCAGAGCGTGCCGAGGCCGGGATCAAGCTGGTGTTGAGCCAAAAGAAGGTCACCGACTATGAACTGACGGCACGCGCCCTCGATGGCAAAGAAACGGTCGTGTCGTACAACGCCACGACATTTTACGACCGGAACCGCAAGCTACAGGGCGTTTTCGCCGCTGCGCGCGACATTACCGAGCGCAAGGGAGTAGAGGCCGAATTGCTGCTGGCCAAGGCCGTTGCCGAAAGTGCGAGCCTAACCAAGTCCGATTTTCTGGCGAGCATGAGCCATGAAATCAGAACGCCGATGAATGCGATTATGGGCATCTCGGACCTTCTGGCGAAAACGACACTCTCTCCGGAGCAAGACAAGTATGTGCGGGTCTTTCGCCGCGCTGGCGACAACCTGCTGAACCTCATCAATGACATACTCGATCTTTCCAAGGTCGAGGCCTCGCAGCTGGAACTGGAACAGACCGGCTTTTCGTTGAATGACCACCTGGAGAAAGTGATCGAGATGGTGGCGGTTCGGGCCCAAGAAAAATCGCTGGACCTGGTGTGCGAGATCGCACCGAATGTGCCCGTCGAACTGGTCGGCGACCCGACGAGGCTGCGGCAGGTGCTGCTTAATTTGGTTGGCAACGCGATCAAGTTCACGGAATCCGGAGCGGTGACCCTGCGTGTATCGGTGGACACGAGTTCCTCCGCTCCGAACACATTGCTGTTCATAGTCTCCGACACCGGCATCGGCATTGCGAGCGAGAAGTTGAGCCGGGTGTTCGAGCGATTCACACAAGCCGACTCCTCCACCACCCGCAGGTTTGGGGGCTCGGGCTTGGGGCTCACGATTTCGAAGCGCCTGGTTGAACTGATGGGCGGACGCATCTGGGCCGAAAGCGTCGTTGACAAGGGCAGCGTGTTCTCCCTTGTTTTGCCGTTCGAGATTTGGTCCGGGGCCGCGCTGCGGGCGGACATCCCAGTCCATGTGAGCTTTGATCTGCCATTGCCGGCGCTTCGAATTCTTCTCGTGGAGGATTCCCCCGACAATTGCCTCATCACCGAGGCTTACCTGGAGAACACGCCCTACCGAATCCAAATTGCAGGGACCGGGGCCATCGCCTGTGAAATGTTTGCGGCAGGAGAGTACGATCTTGTCCTGATGGACCGGCAAATGCCGATTATGGATGGCTTGACTGCAACGCGGAAAATTCGAGCCTGGGAGCTGGCGAACAATCGGACGCCAATACCGATCATCGCGTTGACGGCCTCCGCCCTGAAGGGCGATCGAGAAATGTGCCTTGCGGCAGGATGCACGGCCTTCTTGACCAAACCCATCAAGCAAGAGGTTTTGCTGCAAGCGATCAGAGAACATTCCATGGTTGGGGCGTCGTCATCGAAGGACAAGAATGGCGAGCAGATCACGGTTCGTCCGAGTGTGAGTCAAAAAATCGCCGCGCGTGTCCCTGCCTATCTGCAAAACTGCAGGGCGAATGTCGTCGCGATGACGGACGCATTGGACCGCTTCGACTTTGAGACCGTGACGCGGCTGGGACACGATATGAGGGGTTCGGGAGGCGCCTTTGGATTCCAGACCATCACCGACATCGGCGCCGCTCTTCAGCATGCGGCCGAGCATTCCAACACCGACGCGGTGCGTAAATGCGTTGGCGAATTGTCCGTCTACCTTGATCGTGCCGAGAAGGGGCACCTTAACTAGCTGGCGCGGATTCCGTTGCCAGGAGCATGTCCGCGCTCACGCAGCGGCCAGAGTCATCGGTGGTAGCCGTAGGTTGTCCCCGCCCGAACAAACGACCCTCTACTACGCGAACATTACGACTGTCGCATTTTGGGCGAGGTCCGGCCTGATCGGCAGGGCAGGAGCGAACGGCAAATCCCGCGCGACTTTGCCATTGGTAATCCGGATTAGGTCCCGCGAAGTTGGGGCCAATCCGGCCATTGAACCTTGGCAACGGCCTTTATGCTGGTGGCGGCGAGGCACTAACCGGGCCGACTGAAAACACCCCATCAAAAGAACCATCCGCGAAGTCTTTCAAAGCCATCGCCGGCTCCTGGCTTTGCGACCCGCTGACGGAGTGGGCAGAACAGTCGAGATCGCTCTGCAGGATAGCGCGACCTGAAGGTGGTGTTGCTGTCTTCAGCAGGCAGTTCCAAGCAGTTCCTCCTTCATGGTCCATTCGCAGTGAGACGACCCTGTCGGATGGAGCAAGCTTCATCGCCATTGGTTCAAACCGCCTGTCGCCGATCTCGACGACTGACTTTTGCGCATGAAGAGAACCAACGAGAATGACGACGTGCCGGTACGGTTGCTTTGCAGCGGCTGTTCGAATGTTTTCAGCCTGAGCTGCCTCGTGCGGCTCCTGACCGGGAAGGTGTGCAAACTGTGCCGCCTGATCGCTATCCTTTGCGCCATTGAATGCGACGATGTTGATCTGCGCTCCTGACTGTTTGAGGTTCCACAATCGTACCACCATCTCAAACATCGCCTGCGACCCGACGCCATCGAGGCGGCCTGCCATAATCTGCCGAAGGACTTCTGGTAGTGGCGTTGCGCCTTCACCCTTCCACGCGCTCTCCAGTTCATCATTTGAAGAACTGTCCAGTTCGACGGCCAGAAGCACCGGATCGCTGGCAACTTGGCAGACGAACTCCTGCACGGCACGCGGCGCTTCCAGCGTTCCGTGGGTTTCGCCAAAGATCAGAAATCTGCTCTCGCTGGCTTCGGCGACCTCGCTCCAGCCTGGTGGAGCTTCGCAAACGCGGTTAGCCACCGCTGGCTGTGACGCGGACGTGCCGACGCATGCCGAAAATAAAAGCGCAGCCACGATAATCTTGTGCATCCACGCCCCCCACACTCGATAAGGCATGCTGATGACCCCGCGAGCCAATGTCCAGTGGCTGCTATGGGCGAGGTCTGGCCTGATCAGCAGGGCAGGAGCGAACGGCAGTTCAAGCGCGACCCGGCCATTCTTAACATCAGCGGACGGGCGCGAAGGGGGCCTTAGCGGATGCTGGACAATGTGACGAGCGCCTGAAAAACGAACCAGATGCAGATCGTAGAAAGCACTGTCTTTGGACTTAGGTCGGCGCGACTGACTTTCCGCAACGCCTCCTCCCATGTTGAGGTCACGCTATTCCCAATGATCCACTTGGGCGAACGCGCGTTCTATGACGCGGTGTACAAGGACGCGTGCGCCCACGACGCGGTGCTCGTGGAAGGCGTTCGGTCGCCGGTCACAACCCGGATAACGCGATCATATCGATGGATTGAAAAATCCAAGAAAATTGGGCTAACCCTCCAGCCGCGGCATCCGCAACAGTCGGACTGTAGTGCAAGAATAATTCATGCGGACCTATCAGGGCCGGAATTCGAATCCCTATGGCGGAGCGTGCCCCTTTCGACGAGGCTGCTGCTTTATGTGACAGCGCCAATTTACGGGCTTCTCTTTCGCTGGTTCGGAACACGCGAAGCGCTCGCCAAAGGTCATACGCTCGATGATCTTACAAGCAGGGAAGAAAGGCTTCGTTGGACCGCCGAGGGATCGGCTGTCGGGAACGTGATTCTGACCGCTCGCGACAAGCACCTTGTGTCCGTCATGGACCAATACCTCGACGACCCCTCAGCCGAGCCTCGTCGTCTTGCAATCGTATTTGGTGCGGGACACATGCGAGCGGTGATCCAAGCACTAACGAAACTCCGAGGCTTTCACCTCGTTGATGGGGACTGGATGACTATTTTCGAGTTGGAGTGACGGCTTTTGATGCGATGGACGTCTCTTCACCCCGCCGGCAGCGTCAGCCTCCGGCCGAGATTGGAGGAGAGCGCCCTGAACGGCAGCTTTTGGGCGATGACCCGCCGAAGCGCAGCATCATCGTCGAACGACCAAAGTGGATGGACTCTGCCGGATCGCTACATTCCGGGTTGAGGCAGACACGGGGCCCGGAGCGGACACTCGTGTGTTGAGCGGAGGCGGGCTAAGATCGGGCGCGTAGGGAGCCGGAAGGCGGCCATCGGTGGGATGTACGATGACAGAGAACGAGCAACGCTTGCTGAGAGCCCTTGTGTCGATGACGGAGCAATATCTTCGCACGAAAGAGGGTCCCCTCGACCACTTATGCATGGCGGCGGGAGAGCGAACAATTGAGCTGCTCGCCGAGTATGGCTTCGTCATCGACGAAGGTCGAAACAGCCGATGGACCGATGCTGGATGGAAATTTTACTTGGAAATGGACTGACGAGTTCTGGGCGAGCTCCAGCCTGATCACTAGGGTGGGAGTGAGCGGCAGCTTACGAGCGCGGCAGCCATTGGTAACCCAGACCACGCCCGGTGAACTTGGGGGCCCGAAGCGGTCGCTCGTCATCCTGGGAAAGATGGCGCGCGCGAAGGCGCTTTTCACCGTGGGCGTCCGTCGTTAATCTCGTCTCGTCTGAGACTCGAAAGGTGCGCTATGCGAGCAAGACTGATCGTCGTCGCGTTCTTGCTTTCGGGGTGCGCCTCGTCGCCCGAATTGTCTCGGACCGCGGACGGTCCGCCCGGATTGCCTCTGGAGGCCGGCTACTACGTCTATAGCCCCATAAATTCCAACCCTTGCGGGGAGTACGAGAGCGCCATAGCGCTTACCCACGATGTCGCTCTTCGCGCTTCGCGCGATCTGATTTCGCCAGTTGTCGCAACAGCCCGAGGTGGTGAGACCGTCAGCATTGTCGACTGCCGCGTTCATTTTCGGCCACGCCGCGGTGAAGTGCTGCGCACCCAGTCCGGTTTCGAAGCGGGTCATCTCGCCTACATGCTCTACTCCAACGAAGATGACTGGGACCTCGAGGATTTCGAACATACGGACGTGATTGATCACGTGTGGTATCAGGACCGCATCGTCGAAGTCAGCTTCGAAACGCCCGAAGATCTCTTCAGCTGGGATTCAATTAGGCCTGGGATGTCGCGTCAGCTGCAGGACGGTGCCGGCGGCGGCTGCTGGTATCTGCTGGAGGGGCGCGGTGTTCGTGGCTGGGGCCAAAGTGCGGACATCGACTGTTACTGGACGCATCGGCGCGGCGCCGCCGAATAGCTGACATCCTCAACACAGCGTCGGCAATCGGGGACCACGAAATATCGCCGCTATGCTTGGGCAAGCTCCCGCCGGGTTCGTTGCGGCAGGATGAATGGCAGCAATTGGGCGAGGTCCCGCCTGATCAGTAGGGCGGGAGCGACCGGCAATTCCCGAGCGACCCCGCCATTGGTAACATCATCGGAAGGGCGCGAAGTGGGGCCCCACAGCAGACGTTGCCGGCCGGCGAGACTGATCGCGCACTTTGCCGCCCGACTTGTCTACAGGGCCTTGGCGCCCTAGCGCGTACGTATCGGCATCGTGCGACAAGGGTCATACCGTCAATGGCAATGCGTACACTGAAGCTGCTCGGGGCGCTGCTGGCCCTGTCGGCGTGCGAACAGAAGACCTCCGTCCAGTCTCCACCTGCTATTACCATCGCCGCCGTCGATGGCGCCGCGATCGAGGCAGCCGACCAGCACCCGGGCGACTGGCTCAGCCACGGCCGCACCTACTCCGAACAGCGCTATTCGCCGCTGAGCCAGATCACGCCCGCCAACGTCACAACTGTCGGCCTCGCCTGGTCGGCCGAGCTCGATGCCGATCGCGGCATGGAAGCAACGCCGATCGTCGTCGACGGCGTGATGTACGTGACCTCCGCCTGGTCGATCGTCTACGCGCTCGACGCAAAGACAGGCGCACGCATGTGGACCTTCGACCCCGAGGTGGACAAGGCGCGCGGCCAGAAAGCCTGCTGCGATGTCGTCAACCGCGGCGTCGCCATCTGGAAGGGCAAGGTCATCGTCGGCACGATCGACGGCCGGCTGATTGCACTCGACGCCAAGACAGGCGAGTCCGTCTGGAGCGTCGTCACCGTCGACCAGTCCAAGCCCTACACGATCACCGGCGCGCCGCGCGTCATTAAGGGCAGGGTGATCATCGGCAACGGCGGCGCCGACTATGGCGTACGCGGCTACGTCACCGCCTACGATGCCGACACCGGCCAGCAGGACTGGCGCTTCTTCACCACGCCAAATCCCGAGAAAAAGCCAGACGGCGTCGCGTCCGACGCATTCTTCGCCAAGACAGGTAACGCCACCTGGGGCGACGCCGGGGTCTGGACGCAAAGCGGCGGCGGCGGAACGGCGTGGGACGCCATCGTCTACGATCCCAAGCTTGACATGCTTTATATCGGCACCGGCAACGGCTCGCCCTGGAACCGCCGCGTGCGCGACCCGTCCGGCGGCGACAATCTCCTGGTCTCCTCCATCCTCGCCCTCAAGCCCGACACCGGCGCCTACGTCTGGCACTACCAGACCACCCCTGGCGATAGCTGGGACTACACTGCCACCCAGCCGATCATCCTCGCCGACCTCACGATCGGCGGCGTGACGCGGCCTGTGCTGATGCAGGCGCCCAAGAACGGCTTCTTCTATGTGCTCGACCGCGCAACCGGCGAGCTAATCTCAGCCGACAAGTATCAGGACAACGCCACATGGGCGTCGGGCGTGGACATGACAACCGGCCGCCCCATCGAAGCCGAAGACGCGCGCTACGAGAAGACCGCAACGCCCGCCGCCCCCGGGACATTCGGAAATCACAGCTGGCACCCGATGGCGTTCAGCCCGAACACCGGCCTCGTCTACATTCCGGTCCAGACGATTCCCACGACCTTCGCCGACGCGAAGGACTACAGGTATCGCGCAGGCTTCTGGAATACGGGCACCGACTTCGCCGCGCTGGGTATGCGGCCGCCGGCCGTGAAGCCGCTCGTTCTTACCGGCCCAAGCGGCCAGCTGGTCGCTTGGGACCCCGTGGCCCGCAAGGCACGCTGGACTGCGCCTTACCCCACGCCGTGGAATGGCGGCGTGCTCGCGACAGCCGGCGGCCTGGTGTTTCAGGGCGCGCTCGACGGAAAATTCCGCGCATTCGATGCCGAAACGGGCGACGTAAAATGGGAAGGCGATGCGGACTATCCCGTTCTCTCCGGGCCCATCTCTTATGAAGTCGGCGGAGAGCAATACGTCGCCGCCACGGCCGGCTGGGGCACCGGCCTGCCATTGGCAGGTGGCACAGGCGCACGCCCCGGCGCATCGGTTGCGGGCCGTGTCGTCGTCTACAAGCTGAACGGAGCAGCCACGCTGCCGCCGAAGGCCGCCATGCCCGTCGCGACCAACCAGAAACCCGCAGCCGCAGCTTTCGGAACCGCGGCGATGATCGATCACGGCCAGACCCTCTACGCAAACAACTGCACCGTTTGCCACGGCGGCGGCGGCCGCTCGAGCGGCATCATCCCCGATGTCAGATGGTCGCCCGCCGGCGAGTCCAAAGGTTCATGGAAAGCAGTCGTCATCGACGGCGAACGCGCGGCCGCAGGAATGGCCGGCTTCAAGGGTGGGTTAACCGACGACGAGGCAGAAGCCATCCGCGCCTATGTCGTGTCTCGCGCCCATGCGAGCATCGCGGCGCCTCAGAGATAAGCGTGCTACTTCGCGGCCCCCAAGGTGACAGAGCAGAGGGCGCAGAAGTCCTGAAACTGGACCTGCCGCCCAGTCGAATACGGATTGCGCACGGCGGGCCGTTTTTGGGCGAGCTCCAGCCACAGTGCGTCACGTCCTCTGAATGACGCATCTGGATCGACTCTGCCGTATCGACACAATCCCGGCTACAATGGCTTCTGGGCCAAAATCTACGTCAGCGCCGATCGCTTTGTTTGGTTGCGACCGCAAAAGTTTGCAGGCAATTTAATAGCCGCAAGAGAATCAATCTCCTCCCTGATCACAGCCACGAAGAATCTAACTACCGAAAGTTGCTGAGACGGATGCCGACAGCCCCAAAAGACGATACACCACTGCCGCCGGGCGTTCGCCCGAAGTTCTTTGGGCTGCTCGAATTGTATCTCGATTTGACGCACATCGTTCGGGGCAAGGGCGACCTTGATCTCGAAAGCGTGCTCATCATGGTTTGTGCGGCTGAGGCGACTATGCATCCCCTCATTTTGGCCCAAGCGACGCCGGCTACCGCACGCAAAATGAGCAAGCCGCCGGAAGAGTATCGCGGATCAATCTCACGCGTACTGTTAGCCGAGCGGACCGGCTTGCCACGCGAGACGGTTCGCCGAAAGGTCGCCGCTCTCGTCGCCGCCGGTCGCTTGGTTGAGGACGGCGCTCGACGGATCCGCACTCCGGCAAACCTCGACAGGAAGCGTCTCCAGAAACTGGGAGAGGCCGCATTTGTCGCCGTCGAAAAATATCGAACGCGCGTCCAAGCGCTGCTCAAGGAAGAATCCGGTCTGTAAGCAACCTGGTCTGTTTGAATTCTGACAGATAACCTCTGGCTTCTTGTCAACATGAGCGACTGCTGTGTGCTCGAATTGACGCGCATGATCTCCGCGAAAATCGGCCGGCAATTCCGCCGCGAGCGCGAATTTCGCCTGGCAGGATTCTACCAATGACGGCTTGTGGGCGAGCTCCCGCCTGATTGGCGGAGCTGGAGCGACGGGCAATTCACGGGCGACCCCGCCATTGGTAACATCATCGCAGGCTCGGCGAAGTTGGAGCCCCTTGATGCCAGTGGGCTTCGACCAATTCATGCATTGAAAAGGTATGCAGCGAGAGCCGGCTTATCTTTCAATTCCAGCCTGGCTAAAGGCTTCCTGTGCTTGGCGGCCGTTCATGTAAACGTCCTTCCGTGTAACTTCGTCATTGTCGTTGAGTGTCACCACATCAAGCACCTCGACTTTTGCGGTAAACGCCTGTCCGCCACGATCGTTGAGTTGAAGAACCATCAGCCACTCGAAAACCCAGTGGCGCTCGCCAAAAATGCGGCGACCCATTTCGAAGGTAAAAGGGTAGGCCTCGAACATGGCGGCACATCTGCCGCGCAAGGCGTCGCGACCGACGACCGCCTCCGATCCATCATGGACGTGAAAGACGGTATCCACGGAGTGACGTGAAGCAATGAGGTCCGGATCCCTCGTCTCCCAGCCAACGTGATAGCGGTTGAAAAGGGCTTCTGTCACGAAAGAAGCAGACCCCGGTTCGGCCTTGGTCATCGATCGTCTCCCAGCAAAGCCATGTGCCGCCGCTCGCCATGGCGGAGGAAGCGGACAGCTTGGTTCAGGTGAACCCTATGGCGTTGAAGAAACGTGCCCGACTCAATGGGTCCGATCAGCGGTGGCTGCAGATGGCGTTGTTCCGAACGAGCTACGAAATGTCCTCGTGAGATGCGCGCTATCGGAAAAGCCGGTGTCCATCGCCGCCGTGCGGACTAATTCTCCATCTGCGATCTGCCGGGCCGCCGCCTGAAGGCCGGTCCAGTTCTTGAACGCCCGGAACGTCATCCCTGTAGCGGCCTTGAAGAATCGCAGGGCGCGCGTGCGCTCCATGCCGGTGCGGTTTGCAAGTTCGACTTGCGACATTCTGTTCATCGGGTCTTTGACAATTTCCTCGACGATTCTGGCGATCTCTGACGGGCACGCCAATTCGATATCCGCCAGGCGACCACGCAGATCCCATTGCGCATCGATATTTCCATCGAGCGCATCGAGCGCCAGCGATGAAAGACGTTTCGGAACGTGGCTGGCGGCGGTATCAAACGGAAAAGACAGGCCGTTGAAATAGAGAACCTTTGCCCGCCCGCCGATCTCCACCGAATGCGCCACGCCTGGCCTGATCAGAACCACGTCGCTTTCAATCCGCTGCCCGTCCGCACGCAGAACCAAAGGGCGATCCAGCCCGCATAGCAGGCAGGTCACGGGGTTGCGGTGCGACGCCAGCGTCGTGGCGACGAACGGAAGCAGTGAATGCTTGAAAGGAGATACCCCGCCTGTCATTGCGCGATCCTAGGCGCACGTTTTTTCAACGCAAGGATATCGTCAGCGGGTAATGTGTGGGCCCTGAGGGAGGCAAAGCGTCTACCCACAGACAGAGTCGGAGTTCGCTCACATGATCGAACTTTTCAACAGCGCCGGAGAAATTGGCCTTGCTGGAGCGAAGGACAGCGCTGGCGGCTATGAGCGCTCTTCTGGTGGGGGCCTGCGTGACGGGCGGCATCGTCGGAGACAAACAGATGAGCAACGCTGCGACAATGCGTAACAAGGCCAACTATCTCGCGGCCAAGGCGGCGTACAACGCGCGCGACCTCGATCGATGCCTCGCCTATTACGCGCCGGATCATCAGATCATGTCGAAGCCGACGCCGCGGGGCCGAGAATATATCCGGGCGTTCTTTGAAAACACTTTCGCAACCTGGCCGGACGTTCAACTCGTCGTCGTGAACACGCTCGCCGAGGGCGATTGGGTGATGGGCCGCAGCATATCGACCGCGACGCACAGCGCGAGCGTCATGGGCGTGGCGCCCAGCGGCAAGAAGGTTGAGACCAGCTTCTGGGATCTTCATCGGTTCAACGAGGATGGCCTGATCGCCCAGACGTGGAACCTGATCGACAACCTTTCGATCATGCAGCAACTCGGCGTCGTTCCCTGACGGCGATGGAACGGCGTCCATCGAAATCCGCCAACTGGATTCGCTGTCCTCACGGCAGTCGGACAATCCTAGGTCCAATCGACATTCAGGATTCAAATCTGGGTGTTGCTGTGATTCATGAGTTTCCAGAATCGATTCTGGAGCTTGTGGGATGGCGAAGCGGTATGAGTTGAGTGACGAGCAGTGGCGGCGGATCGCACCACTTCTGCCGGGCAAGGCGGGCGACCCCGGCCGCACGGCTGCGGACAACCGTCTGTTTGTCCACGCTTGCCTGTGGGTGCTTCGCTCTGGCGCGCACTGGCATGATCTTCCCGAACGCTATGGTAAGTGGAAGAGCGTCCACAAGCGCTTCGGCAGGTGGGCCGACAAGGGCGTCTGGGAGCGCATATTCACAGCCCTTATCGATGATCCGGACAACGACTACGTCATGCTCGACACCACCCTGGTCCGCGCCCATCAGCAGGCAGCGGGCGGAAAAGGGGGGCGCGCGACCAGGCGCTGGGGCGTTCCCGAGGAGGACTGACGACCAAGGTCCATCTGCTCGTCGATGCGCGCGGCAGACCGCTGCGGGTCATGATCACGCCAGGCCAGCAAGGCGACATCACCACCGCCCCTGAACTGCTCAAGGGCATACCGGCGCGCCATGTCCTCGCCGACAAGGCCTATGACAGCAACGCCTTGCGCGCGCTCATCAAGGCAAAGCACGCCAAGGCCGTCATCCCATCGAACCGGACACGCAAGAAGCTCATCCGCCACGACAAAACAGTCTACAAAATGCGCAATCAGGTCGAGCGCTGTATCAACCGCCTGAAGCACTTCCGGCGCTTCGCAACACGATACGACAGGCGAGCCTCACGCTTCCTTGCCTTCATCCACCTCGCATGCGCCATGCAGTGGATGACCTGAATGTCGATTCGACCTAGAGCACTGTTTGCCGCGCGTGAACGGGATACCGGAAGCACCTAAACAGACTCCGTTGGGTTTCTTTGAGACGGGAAACGGCATTCCGACAGAGCTACCGGGCCAACTGCGGCGGCGTGGCGCTTCTGGCAAGCGTACCCGTCGTTAGATGGTGCGGCTTGAATTTGGACAGACCCAGATTTCGTCCGTCGGCTCTTGCCGGACAATCCGTTCTGCACAGCGGGGTGGCTACGCTTGGATCGGCCTACCCTCAGAGGACCCGAAATGGTAACGTAGCAAGTGGCTGCGTGAGTGGGGACTTGTCTGGCTATCTGATAATTGTTTGACCCGCGGCGGCCAAATGGTGAGGAGTGAAAACAATGGTGACGACAGTGCGCGCACAAATCTGGATGGCGGCAAGCGTTCTCGCAGTCAACCTCGCCCTCGCCGCACAGGCGCAAGCGCAACTCGACCGTTGGCGTGGTCCTGACAGCCAAAAATGCGCGGTCATCGACTGCACGTCGACCACGCCTGACAAGCCCGAGAAAGAGTATGTTGAACCGGACACGTCCGAAGAAGACGCGGCGGCGGAAACCGCCAAGCGCTATAACGACATCAACGCGACGGCGAACGAGCTTTGGGCGAGTGCGACGGCCGCAGCCGCGCCGACTGTCAAGCTGAACTATTACGCGCAGGCTCTGGAGCGGTTTCGTGCGCAGCAGGCGATGATTGACGGCCCCAAAGTGCGCGACGCGATCGACCAGATCGAAACGCTCTATATGTGGACCGAAGGTGTGGTCGCCGATCAGAACCAGAACTACGCAAGCGCCATCAATCGCCTGGGAAACGCCCTGAAACGTCGCCCAGAATTGTTCGCGGAAGGCAATTACAACTACGCTTGGCAGGTGGAGGAGAAAATCCTAAGAGCCGCGCCCAACGCGTCCCTCGCGTTGAGCGACCCGTCAGTGGTTGTGCCGGATCGAGTTTTGGGCAATGCGTCGGATCGCGTCTTTTTCCATGCGCCGCCAGGCGTCAGCGACCGCGTGCGCAAAGGATTTCAGGCCGTCACCACCCGTGACTGGAAAGTCGCCAGGGCCTGGTTCCAAGACGCGCTCAACCTCGATCCGCAAAACGCCAATCTGAAAAGCCTGATCGCGATCATCGACGAGCCGCGCAATAGCGGTCGCAGGATTACGCCGCGACATGGAACCGTCGACGCGTTTGGGACGCCGGGGTTGCCCGAGAAGTTCACGCTCCAAACGCTAAGGGACAACGCCGACCGGATGACCAATGCCCAGATCATGAGCGCGTTTGAGGACATTGAGGACGAATATCTCCGCACCATTCCGTGAGGCTCGCATCGCGCGAATTTGAACCGCCCCGGTAACCCCGGAGGCCATTTGGTTCGGTTACGGCGTCATAGCTGCTTCCTACAACGACGCAACGAAGGCAACTTCAGCCTCGACCGGCAGGAATTGGGCGAACTGTGGCCAGATCGATCGAGCCAACGCGAGCGGCCGGAGTTGAGCCGCGAGGACGTTCGCATCAGAGCGGTCGCGTGGGCAGATCGGGCTCTCTGCGCTTGTTGCGGCGCACCGCGGTTGCGTAATTATACGTTGGAGCACAATATCACCCGCCTGGGAGAATTTTCTCATGCTTCGCTCCTTCATCGTGAGCTCCATTCTCGTTTCTGCAATCTCGCCCGCAGCAGCGCAGAAGGCGCGCGAGCATTTGCCGGCCATCAACGGAGTGGAGTTCGGCAGCACTTTTGTCGCCGCTAGGGAGAAACTGGGTAGCGACTTCGAGGCGGACTCCGTTCCTGGCGATGACAAGGTCAAGACGTTGCTCGGCGGCCCTGTGCCGTTCAACGGAGCTTCCTACATGCTCAACTATACATTCGGCGGCGCCGGTGAACGGCTGACGACGGTCTATGCCCAGGATATTGATTCCCAGGACTTCTCGGTTTGCCGCGCCAACTGGTCCACGGCGATGACCGGGCTGACAGCACAGTTCGGCAAGCCGGAAACGATGAGCGAGGACTTTGGAACCCAGACGCAGTTCGGACGCGCGACTTTCAAATTCGATGACGGATCAGCAATCACCGGTCTTCTGCTCGGCTGCATCCTCCAGATCACATACGAACGGACACCGTCCAAGAAATAGGGACGCGGCCGAGAGAGCCAGCGGCCGCATTCGGCGACGTGCGGTCGTAGGCACCGCGAGAAGCCACGCGATCATCCGCAAGATGACGCGATCTTGTCGCGATAGTCTGCCAGGCCCATCACTGGAAAATCGATGGCAAAGCCAGCCGGAGTGTCGCTAAAGGCGGCGCCGCGAAGGACGAGCCAGTCTCGTTCCATGATCCGCTGGACAAAGGTCAGCGGATCCTGCTTGGACGCGAACGTCTGGCTTTGATCGGCGCTCCAGACGTTGTCGTATATGTTGTCAACAGCCGGGACAGGGTTGTGGTTCTCGTCTTGGTATTCCTCCGTCAGGCCCATCGTCGCCGCACCTTGCGCGGGACCGCCGACCGCCGGCCTAACGCCTATTGGGATGTATAGGCGTACTTCGCTTTTCCCGGCATCGCAGCGAATCTCAAGACGGGGTGATTGGACATTGGCGGAATCGCCTCTCAGCGAAAGGATCAGGTCGTTGCCGTTACCACGCCCCAGCGTCCATTTCTCGTGCGCCTTTGGCAGTAGTACGGACGCGCCAATGCCAAACGCAACAAGCGCGGCATAGGCGAGGTGTTGCTTTTTCATGACGCGCTCTTTTCCAATCGATCGCTCTCGCGTGGCGGCCTTGTCGCAATGTCCGACACGCGTGCACTTTACGCGTTAACGCCCGCGTTTGGGAACGACTGCAATGGGCGAAGTCCTGCCGGGTTCGCTAGGGAAGGATGACCGGCAGCTATTGGGCGATGAACCGCCGCGTTCGCTGGGGCAGGACGACTGGCCGGAATGTATCGACTCAGCCGGATTGCCATATTCTGTATTCGGCGGCACCGGGGCCCTAAACGGCCATGTCCGTGCATCTCTGCGCCAGTTGAGATTTGTTCTCCCAGACGTTCAGTGTCCTGATGCTGTAGATGCCATCGGCCTTGTCTTTCTTGAGCACAATCAGCAGATCTATATCGTCGCGAATTTGCGCATCCGAAGCCCCAACTGCTCGAACGACGGCTTTTCTCTCTGCGCCGCGAATGACCCGCTTTATCTTGACCTCCAAGTCCCAGACGCTGGACGAAATCAAATCGCCATCATCGAGCGGGCTCGACGCCAGTGTTGTAACACGGCCGACAACAACCAGATCAGGGCAGCCGTACTGCATTTTATGCGCAGGATCCCCAGCTTCGACCGAGACACATCCGGCCATCAGCAAGAACAGGATACAGGCGAGTGGCGTGCGAAGCATTCAGCATCATATGTGCGCGCTCCCGAATGCCAAGCCGCACACGAGGCCTGATACGGCTGCTTTTGGGCGAGCTCCAGCCTGATCAGCAGGGCGGAAGCGACCGGCAATTCCCGAGAGACCCCGCCATTGGTAGCATCGTGACGTGCTCGGCGAAGGGGGGCCCAACTCGGGCATTCGGCAGGCACCGATAGTTTCGTCATGTATACTGGAGCGCAGCTACCACGATGCCGCAATCGGTGGACACGGGAGACTGTCTTGAATGACGAGGTCGGGCGGAGTCGCCCCATCGATCTCGTCTTCCAGCTTCAGAACGCACTGGTGGTCTTCTGGCTGATAGTGTCGCATGCGGTAAGAACGATCGGGCTGTGGCGTGAATTCCGCGACCGACTCGCACCAGTTGGGTTCAGAGCTCAAACGGCCGTGGAAGTAGGTTCGCGCCTTGATGCGCACCGGCTTGCCCGAAGCAACTTTCACGTTCTTGATCGAGGAATCGAAGGGGCCGAACTTTGCAAGCCGTTCACCCTTTTCGCAGGCGTTCCTGCCGACAATTGAGTACTGCGATGAGCCGAGGGCATAATCGAAACGGAACGTGGCGACGGGCGCATCGCGATCTTCAACGCGATAGTACGCACAACCACTCGACGCCAAAACAGCCGTAAGGAGTCCGAGGAAAACTATTGACCGCACCAGGATCCCCCATCGCTCTTGACCCTACACGATACGCCGAATTGGGCTTCCATGCGATGGCTTCAATTGGGCGACATCCAGCCTTCGCGGGTGCAGGACAACAACTGGCGGGATTGAATCGACCCCGCCGAATCGCGCGTGGAAGCTCCGCTTTGCCGCATTTGCTGGGTTCACTAGGCAATCCCATCAGCGCCGGCTTTTCCTCAGCTTGTCGTTGCGCTGTTCGCGCGAAGTGGCGAACGGCTTTCCCGCTCGCACTTGGGCTGCGTGCCACCGAAAAGCGGCCATATCCTTGCGTGTCGTGCTATTGGTGCGCCAGGCCTCGTCGAGTAGGGCGGACATGGTTTCGAACACCCGGGTGGCGCGCGCCGCTTCGGCTGGATACTGCATGAGGTCGATCACGGGATCGAGGAAATCGTAGTCCCCCTTACCTATGGAGGAATCAAGCTTCCGCACCACCGCTGGGTGGCACGACAGCGCCTCGAACATGTCGAGTACCACGGTACGCATTTCGTGCTCATCGGGCATGAAATAGCCGCCCAGGAAGCGCCGATGACCATTTGAGAGATGATAAATCAGCATGCTGAGCTCGAAGGCGGGGCGCGCGGCGTCCGACTGGCCCAGCAGGTAGCTCAGCCGCTCCTTGGTGAGACGCGCCTGTTCTAGGAGTGAAAGCTCAAACCGGGTTTGCCCTTGCAAGCCCGATCGCAGGCCGAGGGCGGTGTTAACGCGTCGCGTCTCGGCCTCGCCCGTCAGCCCGCTGTCGCCACGCGTGTTTTCAGAAATGAGAAAGCGGGCGAGGGGTTCAAGACCCTCAGCATGAATTGGAAAAACGCGTTCGTGCGCGAGGGCCGTCGGAATGGCCGGCGATGCGTCCGTAGCGATTACGACGGCGCGGCCTTTCTCCAGCCCGGCGCGGTACTCGACCCGAACCCATTCGGAATCCCGGAAAGCCTGGCCGATGCAGACGCAGACGTAACGCGACTTCACTATGCCACTCCTGACGCGCTCCTGCACGAGGCGGTCAGTGATGTCGGCATAGCCGTCGTGCCAGGTCGTTGCGCCTAGGCGCACGAGCTCATCGCGGATGACGTGCGAGCCGTCATTCTGGTTGTGGCTGAGGAAGGCATCGTAGGGGAAATACCGCGCCTTCATGCCGCCTCTCTCCGCAAGTGCCCCGCCCATTACGGGATGAAGGGGAGTAGATATCACGAAAGCGAGTTCATGTGCCGTGGGCGAGAGCGCGCCAACTTGGGCGACGTCCATGAAATAGCCGTGGCAGCCGCTTTGCGTCCGACGGCCGCAATTGGGCGATGACCCGCCTTATCAGTAGAGCAGGAGCGAACGGCAATTTACCGGCGGCTCTGCCATTGGTAACGTTCTGAACGGTGCGAAGTTAAGGCCCGTTGTTGCCTGTTTGGAGCTCCGGGCATGTCCTGTAACCTGGCGAGATGACACCCGAAATCGAAACGGAACGGCTCCTGCTTCGTGGTCAAAAGCCCGAAGATTTTTACGTCTATCGAGAATTTTTTGCTGATGCGGAGGCCTCAAGGTCCTACGGCGGGCCGATGAGCGCCGATCGTGCTTGGCGTGTTCTCGCCGCGGACCTTGGTCACTGGCAGCTTCGAGGTTTCGGGCGATGGTCAGTCGTGTTGAAGAGCACTGGAGAAATGATTGGCGGCTGCGGCCTCTGGTAGCCTGAGGGCTATCCACGATCTGAACTAACGTGGTGGACTGTTCCTGCGCAGCGACGGCATGGCTACGCGCTTGAGGCTTCAAGAGCTGCTGTGCGCTTTGGCTATGACACACTGAGATGGTCGCTCGTTGAAACGCACATGAACGATGAAAACGAGGCGGCGCGCCGGCTAGTCGAAAAGCTGGGCGGTAAGGCGATTGCGAGAGAATTGTTCCCCGATGGTCTAACGCGCAACGTATATGCGCTGCCCAACGTGTGAGGCTCGAATGACCGCTTGTGGGCGAGCTCCCGCCTGATCAGCAGGGAAGATGCGACCGGCCATTCATGCGCGATCCAGCCATTCGATGTTTGCCTCAGACCGGGCTGAAGTGACCGTGTCCGTCGCTGAAAACGAAGGTCGGAGCCAACCTGACTTAGTACACGCCGCTTGCGTTAGCTCGTCACCCGGAAGCGCTTCACCAACAGCGAGCTTCGCCACGGCAGCACCGCCGCCTCATTGATCAAAATTGGTAGCGGACCACTGTCCCGTCGGCACGCATCGAGTCACGGTTCCGCCCGACCGTGTGGACCGCAAACCGCACGTCGCTATATATGTGCCTGCAGCAATTGATAGAGCCCTATCTCTTAGCATCAGTTGCGTGCTACGAGCTTGGTTGCCCGTTGAGCTTCGCTCCGAAACGGGGGCGATTGACCGTTACGGCGCCGGGGGCGCCTTGCATGTCCGAGAAACCGGACGAACCGCGTGCGCATCTGGAATCCGATGCGTTGACCGGCCTGATGCGGACCATCGTCGATGGCGTGATCACCATCGATTCCCGCGGGGGCATCATCGATTTTAATCCCGCGTGCGAATGGATGTTCGGCTACGCCGCGTCGGATGTCATTGGCCGAAACGTCAAGATGTTGATGCCTGAGCCGTACCAGTATGAGCATGACGGCTATCTTCTGAACTACCGCACCACGGGCGAGCGCAAGATCATCGGCCTTGGCCGCGAAGTTGTTGGCCGGCGCAAGGACGGTTCGACATTCCCGATGGAGTTGTCCGTTGGTGAAATCGACTCAGGGGAGGGGCGCGCCTACGTCGGCGTGTTGCGTGACGTCACCTCGCAGAACGCGTCCCGCGACGCACTACGCCGAAGTGAAGGCAATCTGCAGGAAAGGGTGATCGAACTCGAGGATGCACGCGATCATCTTGAACGGCAGCGGTCCGAAATGGCCGAACTGGCCAAGCAGGCGAGTCTCGCACGGCAGGCCGCGGATAGCGCAAACCATGCAAAGTCTGAATTCCTCGCAATCGTCAGCCACGAAATCCGTACGCCGATGAACGCTGTGCTTGGCTTTGCACGCATGCTGGACGAAGCAAGCCTTTCAAAACCGTACGGTGAATACGCGAGCATGATCCTGCGCGCGGGCGATGCGCTCATGATCATCCTCAACGACATATTGGATCTCGCCAAGATCGAAGCGGGCCGCATCGAGCTTGAAGACGTTCCCTTCCACACTTCAGACAAGTTGAAGGCTATCGAGGATCTCTGGCTGGTTCCGGCGCAGCACAAGGGGCTCTACCTCAAGACGGAAACTGTCGGTGAGATGCCCGAAACAGTTGTTGGCGACCCCATGCGGATCCGCCAGGTGCTGTTCAACCTCGTCAACAACGCCATCAAGTTTACTGCGACCGGCGGCGTCACCGTGCGCGTAAGCTCGGCCAACAAGGATGACGAGGTCGAAATTCGCTTTGAAATCTCCGACACCGGGATCGGCATTTCCAAGGATAAACAGAATGTGGTCTTCGAACCATTCACGCAGGAGGATTCATCCACAAACCGGCGCTTTGGCGGCACCGGCCTCGGACTGAACATCAGCAAACGTCTCGTTGACATAATGGGAGGCAGGATTGGCGTCGAGAGTGAACCCGGCAAGGGTTCGACCTTCTGGTTCACGGTGCAATGCCGTCAGGGCCACTCGAAGGATTTCGAGGCCGCAACTGAGACCGCAGAGATAGGCGGACGTACCAGCGCGATGCGAATCCTGCTGGCCGAAGACCATGTCATGAACCAGATGATGATCCGCATCATGCTTGAAGCCGCCGGATACGCTGTGCAAGTCGTTGACAATGGGCTGCAGGCTCTCAACGCCGTCCAGGTCAACTCCTACGATGTCGTCCTGATGGACATCAGCATGCCTGAAATGGACGGTGTTGAGGCAACACGCCGGATACGCTGGCTAGAGGGGCCGGTAAATCGGGTTCCAATCATCGCGCTGACCGCAAATGCCATGAATGGAGATCGGGAAAAGTTCCTGGCCGCGGGGATGACCGACTACCTGTCGAAACCCATCCACGCGCGAGACCTCATAACGGCAATCGAACGATGCCGATTGGGCTACAGTGACGCTGAAAGTGCGAGACGCTAGGACCGGCGATGATCGCGTTTCC
Source organism: uncultured Alphaproteobacteria bacterium (assembly GCA_963784415.1). GTDB lineage: Bacteria > Pseudomonadota > Alphaproteobacteria > Caulobacterales > Hyphomonadaceae > UBA7672. The sequence continues at coordinate 17,499 of CAWARK010000009.1, read as the reverse complement.
TGGCTAATCTCATGGCGAGGGCGCGGTCCGCCGCCACCGATATGCCGAACTGACTATGCGAGTCAGACCCGAGACCATCTCCACTGGCTGCCGGCAGGACTATTCCACCTCAAGCGACCAGTCGCCTTCGCCAGGAGTCTCTTGCTGCCGACATCGGGGTCGAATGAAACTGGTCGCCGGGTGCTTTGCAATGGCGTCGGCGCTAGCTCCTGCCGGGCTCGATCGAGCAGCCGAGCAAAGCTTGTTCGACGTCTTCGGCATCTAGCTTCAGGTGGATGCCTGGCCGGAGTCAAGACGGCTGCTCAAATGCCGCAGAACGCGAAGCGCCGTGTCAAGATCTTCATCGCTCACACCGGAAAAAAGATCTTTGCGCATGCGGGCAGCATGCACGTCCACTTCAGCCAGAACTTTGCGGCCGGCTTTTTCGATGAGCACCAGCTTCGCTCGTCGATCGCCAGCAATCGCGATGCGTTTCACCAAGCCATCGGCCTCCAAGTTATCGAGCAGTCGCACGAGCGTTGGGCCGCGGACGCCCAAACGATCGGCCAGGTTGGTTTGGTTGATGCCATTCTCAGCGTCCGCAATCATGTACAGCGCCGACCAGCGCGCATCCGTCTGATTGAGCGCCTTCATTCGGTCCGCGAAGCGAGATCGCCACAGCCGCGCGACCAGCACAATCTTGAACGCAACCCGGAACTGAGCCTGGTCGCGCAGATCACCCGCCGAATGGGTCCGCGCTGCGTTCGTCCTTGGCATGACGTTATCCCCCTGCCGTTCAAATTCCGCGCAAAGCCTGGGTTTGGGCATGCGGTTATTCTCAGGCCTCCGCAAGTAAAGCGCCACTAGCTCAATTTGCCGATGGCGAGTTTTGGGCGATGACCCGCCTCAACGGGGCAGGCCGCTCAACGACGCATGTGGATCGACTCTGCCGGATTGCCACAATTTGCGCTTGGCCAACTCGGGGCAGAGATCGTTTCTCTCCGCGATTTGACGTGACGTCGGCACTTTGACATCGACCGAATTTGACAGGCACGATGTCCTCGGGAGCTTTTTGCAATGGCCGCCACGACAACCGAATCCGCCTTTGTTGAGACTTCAGCGGCCTTGCGCAAGCTTATGATAGCGAACGCTAAAGGAATGATCATTGCAGAAGAAAGCGATGTCACTCTGGTGCTTCATGCGCCGTTCGCGAATCCGCTGAAGCCAAAGGAACCGATGTGGTTTGGGATGGTGCGGACCGGCAAAGCCTACGTGGGCTATCACCTGATGCCGCTCTACATGAATGCGCGGCTTTCGGCTCTCGTGACGCCAACCCTCAAGAAGCGAATGCAGGGAAAGACCTGCTTTAACTTCACGGCTGTGGACGAAGCCTTGTTCGCCGAACTTGGGACCCTAACAGCTCAATGCACGCGAGGCTGGAAAGAGGATTTGTCGAAGGCCGTCGCAGCCTACAAGAACACCAAGAAAGCGTAGCCCCTGGTTCGATCACAGCACGCGGTCACAGCAAGGTCTGGAATTGGGCGATGAACCGCCAGGCTCGTCAGGGCTGGATGACTGGCAGGAATGGATCGACCCAGCCGTATGGCCACATTCCAGGTTACGGCGAACTCGGGGCGGAACCCTTCATTCGCTTACCTGCGCCCTTCGCCATCGGATGTCACTGCCCGCCCAGTTTGCAGACACGAGTCGCAGCCAGTACAGCGAAACCGACCAGGGCGGCGCCGAGAGGGACATGGACCCACATGAGGTTTGCGCCCTCTGCGGATAACTTTCCGACAGCAAGCTGGAGGCCGATCACCGCCGCCAGCGACAACAGAGTCAAACCGAGCTTCATTCCTTGAGGGATGCGGCGCAGGGTGACGATGGCGGCGAGACCCGCCATGGCGGTCGACGCGATCAGTACGACGCCATTCACGACATGCGCCTTGCGCGCCCAGTCGACGCCAGACAGTATCGCGCCGGCGAAAGCCGCCTCGATCACGATGTCCACCACCAGCAGGATCGTGATGACGCTCCAAAAGTGACGTAAGCGCCCAGGTGTCATTGTTTCGGATAGACGGCGGTAGGTTGGAAGAGTTCGACAACGTTGCCGGAGGGATCGTCGAGCAGGATCTGATCGCCGCCCAGCCCGACGATAATGTCATTGCGGAAGTGGACGCCCTCCTTGCGAAGCCTAGCCACATCGCTCGGCAAATCGGGCGTGTCGACGACGATGCGATTCCAGCCGCCTGGCGCGGGCCGCTCGCCGTTCGGCATGGGCTGCGAGGCGCCACCCGGGCCGGTGAAGGGACTGAGGAGAAGCTGAATACCGCCCCGGGATAGTGCCGCGAAATAGGGACCGGTCTGCACGTCGAGCTTGAAACCCAGCTTGTCTGTGTAGAAAGTTACAGCAGCAGGTACATCATTGACGATGTAACGGATTCTCACCAACTCAGGATTGGCGCTCTGGGCGTTTTGCGCGCTCATGCTCGGACCTCCAACAAGAAGCATTGTCGCCAGGGCGACCATTTTCACTCTGCGCATGTCGAACTCCTGTGCCGCATGGGGCTCTCCTGTCACATTCGCTGGACGCCATCCGTCATACAGATGACGTATCGAGCCGAGGAAATGTGACTGATGGGAGAACGAGAGTTTCTTTCAGAGCGCTTTGAGGCGAACCGGGCGCGCCTCCGCACGGTGGCGTATCGCATGCTCGGCTCGCAGGGGGAGGCTGAGGATGCGGTTCAGGAAGCATGGATTCGCCTGGCGCGCGCGGACACGGCCGGGGTTCAAAATCTCAGAGACTGGCTGACGACAGTTGTCGCGCGCGTGTGCCTCGACATGCTGCGCGCTCGCAAGACCCGCCGTGAAGAGCCGATCATCAATGCAGAAGCGATCGCGGGCGACGATGACGCCGAGCGAGACATACAGATCGCGGACTCGGTGGGCCTGGCGATGCTGGTGGTGCTGGAGACCTTGTCGCCCGCAGAGCGCGTCGCCTTCGTGCTGCACGATTTGTTCAACCTGCCATTCGACGACATCGCGCCGATCCTTAGCCGCTCGCCGGGGGCCGCCCGGCAGCTGGCGAGCCGCGCACGGCGGCGCGTGCAGGGAGCGCCGGCAAGCCCGGAAGCCGATCGCGCGCGGCAGCGCGAAGTTGTAAGCGCCTTCCTTGCCGCATCGCAGGGCGGCGATTTTTCCGCCCTGCTGGCTGTCCTCGATCCCGACGTGGTTCTGCGCGCCGACGCATCGGTTGTTGCCGCGAGCCTTGCTGGCCTGGGCGATGCCCCGCCCCTGGCCCCGGAAATCCGGGGCCAGGAGGAGGTCGCGAGAATCTTCACGGGCAGAGCGAAGGCGGCGCGACTGGCGCTAGTGGATGGTCAGGCCGGTCTGGTGATCGCGTTCGGCGGACAAACGCGGATGGTGTTCGATTTCGTGATTGATAACGGACGGATCATCGAGATCAGCTTGATCGCAGATCCGCAGAGCGTCGACACGCTGGATCTGGAAATCTGATCGCCTTGAATGAGTCCGTGCTCCCGCAATTCCGAGGCCTGACCGTCAACCGGTAAACAGAGGCGCGAGTGGCCGCTTTTGGGCGATGTCTCGCCTGATCAGCATGGCGGAAGCGACCGGCAATTCCCGAGCGACCCCGCCATTGGTAACAATGCCGGAAGGACGTGAAGTTGGGGCCCTTTGCAGACGTTCACAAGAGACGGGTTGATCCACGACCCGCGCGTTGTTCGCATGAGCGACTTGCCCGTCAGGTGCTCCGTTTGCGGCGGTCGGGATTTCGTTGCGCGCGGCGTGCGAACCTAGAGAGCGCTGCTGGCTGACGAAGGCCGCAGACATACGGCGAGAGCATGAAACTTCTCCGAGCGGACCGCATCTGTCATCGCGCCGCTGTGGGTTAGCTCTTGGGTTAGCCGCGAGTCTCGCGTAACGCCGCTTGGCGAAATCAGGTGGTCGCAAACGCCCACTTTGCAGCAATTTCTCTCGGTGGCGGTTCCGGGCGGCGCGAGTAGTCACCAATACGCCTGCAGCGGAGAGCTTTCAGATGGGGGGCGCGCCGATTGCGGCCTTTGTTGATCTGCAAAAATTGCTGCGAAGATCTGCGGAGGTTGCTGCAAATAGCTGCGAGCCACTCAGGATAGACGCCCGCTGGCTGCGTATAGCGTCTCTGCTTGAAGCCAAGTCCATCGGCCACCCGAGCGTCACGGAAGAGGTCGAATGGCTCTTCCATGGCCTGAAACTTTAGCTAGGTTTTGCGGGCGCTCCATCTACGAGGGGCGCCCGCTACTTGGGGGGCGCGTGGTTCAGATAATCGAGCAGTGCAATTGCGGTAGCACGCACGTCCGCTGGGAAAGCGACTCTAGCCCCATCTCAGGACGGCGCGAGTATTTGCGCTGTCAGCGATGCGGCAACACGCTGCGGGCCAAGCTCAATCCGATGCCCTGGCTGTTTCTTCTGATGGCCGCAGGCGCCGCGATCTACGGCTGGTGGCTGATTTCCAGGTGAGTTTGGAGCCGTTCGGCAGGACGAGAAGCACTTAGACTTCGGTAGCTGGATCGAATGACCGCGTGGCAACTGCAAATCGCGATGGGTGTTTTGCGTAAGACCCGCATTGGGAAAGCCGTTCGTTGTCATAGATGAGGGTGCAGGCTTCGAGGGTACAGAGGACGAATCGCTTCCGACCGAAGCGTCGATCCCGTTAGCGCGCCTGCAATTCTCGAGGGCGGCCTACTCCCGCGCGGTGTTCCAAAAAGTCATCCGCATCAATGCTTTGCGCCCGAATACTGTTCTTATATTCGTGCGCTTTGACAGCGCGTCATGACCACGGTACTCGTAGTAGTTATATCTATTTTATTTGTGCCTCGAAAGCTCTTTTATTTTCGAGAAAGGAGAACTGTTTTGTCCGCGCGCCCCAGAAAATCCCTGCAATTGCAGTACAAATCGACGTCGCTTCAGATCACTCGCTTCGTGTACCCGGGTACACAAAAGTCCCGCAGATGTCCAGTCTCCGGTCAAATTAAAATGTACCAGCGGTACAATGGTAATGGTCTGACGAAAGATATCCAACAAACTCAGCTAGTCGGCGGCGCTCGCTTCTTGATCGACGGAGAGGGCCAATGACGCGCAGTTCAAGGTTATCCTCACGTGGGCGTGCGACGTCCGACTTGCCATTGCCGGATCAATCGGTGGACGCAGCGGTCCCTAGCCGCGCGGTTCGGGCTCGTACACGCGGTCGCCGGCGGGGCGTTTCCGCACCGGATACAGCCTCGCTGACCGTAATCGTAGCTCGCGGGGGCAAGACCGGTGCCGCGTGGGACGGCGGCGTGGCAGACGCAACGCCGACAATCAGTCTGGAGTGGATCGCCACCGACGACGTGATTCATTCGCAGCGCCGTCTGGCGAAGAAGAATGATCGCCAACACCGGCAGTTGATGAGTTCGATCAGCACCTTTGGCTTCCTCGCCCCGCTGGTCGTCTCCTCGGGGAACGAGATCATCGTTGGCGAGAAGCGGCTCGCCGCCGCCATCGAGTTGGGCCTGAAACGCTTACCAGCGGTTCGCGCCTCCAGCCTCACGCCCTTGCAAATCCGCCAGTACCGGATTGCAGATAACCGGCTCAATGAGCAGCGTGAGTGGGATGCCGACGCGCTGAGGGAGGAGTTGGCCGAGATCGTGATCCTTGACCCCGACATCAGTATCGAGGCTATGGGGTTTGAAATCGCCGAGTTTGATGTCGCACTGAAGCTTGTCGATGACGGTCCCGATCCCGATGACAGGGTAGGCGAGCCACCGAAAACGGGGCTTAGCCGGTTGGGCGACGTCTGGGAGGTAGATGGGCATCTGATCGCCTGCGGTGACGCCCGCGATGCGGCTTGTCTTGCAGATTTGCTGGGCGGTCAGAAGGCGGCGTGCGTCTTCGCCGACGAACCGTTCAACGTAAAAGTCGACGGTCACGTAGGCGGCAAAGGCGCCATCAAACACTCCGAGTTCGTGATGGGCTCAGGCGAGATGAGCGACGAGGCGTTTCAGGCGTTCCAGAATGACTGGATCGCGCAAGCCTCAGCGGTAACGGCGCCCGGCGGCTTGCTCTATATCGCATCCGACTGGCGGGCGCTTCAGTCGGTGTTTGTCGCGGGCGACGCCGCAGGGCTGGAGCTACTCAACCTCGCCGTCTGGCAGAAGCAGGCAGGCATGGGCTCATTCTATCGATCCGCCCACGAGCTGTTTCCGATCTGGCGCAAGCCCGGGGCAGGGCATCGGAACAACATACAGTTGGGCGTCAACGGCAGACACAGATCCAATTGCTGGAGCTATCCCGGCGCGGCAGGTTTTGGGTCGACGCGCGACGCGCTTCGCTGGCATCCAACGCCGAAGCCGATCGCGCTGGTCATGGACATCCTGCTCGACTGCACCAAGCGGGGCGATCTGGTGCTTGATCCCTTCTCAGGCTCGGGCACGACCCTGATCGCGGCGCAACGGACGGGCAGGCGGGCGCGTGTCCTCGATCTTGATCCGCGCTACGTCGATGTTGCCCTGCGTCGCTACAAGGAAGTTTTCGGTCACGAGGCGCGGCTGCGTGGGTCGGGTCTGACCCTGGATGATCTTGCCGCCGGCAAGGAGCGCGATGGCGCCAGCAGGCGTCGCACAACGGTCTCGCCATCGCGGTCTGACAGCTACAGACAACAGCACGAACGGAACAACACGCGTGCGTCGCCGCGTCAAAGCCGGAGGCGCATGAAGTCATGAGCAACAAAAAGTCAGGTACGAAGCGCTCGCCCGACCGGACCGGCACGTCAGGAAGAAGGGGCGGGGGAAGCCGTTCGCCGCCGGCGCTGATGATCGGCGCAACATGAAGGGGCGTGGCAGCGCGAAGGCGCCGCCGTCCATCCTCGGTGAGATCGTCGACGTCCTCATTGAGCCGGTCGTCAGTCATCAAGAATGGAAAGAGGAAGCAGGTCCCCAAGGTGCGGGCGGTGCTTGATCAGCTGGTCAGGCAAAGGCATTCAGGGCGATCAGGCGGCGCTTCGCAATGCGGCGACGCTGATCCGTGCGGTTGCCGGGCTCGCCAAGCCCGCTGCGGCGAGTGGATCTGCGGAGGCACATTCGGTTCACGATGAGCGTGCGCTCCAGCGCATTATTGGCGCCTTTGAAAATCAGATTCTGGAAGCCGATCGTCAGAAGAAGCGGCGGCGGGGAGCGCGCGATGACTAATGCGATCGAGATCGGCCGCGCGCTGTTGCGCGATCAGTTCTATTCCTTTGCGTGCTATGCCTTCGAGCAGATCCACCCAACCACACCGCTCTCCGATCAGCCCTATCTTGAGGCGTTCTGCTTTCAGCTGGAGGAGTGCGCCCGGCGGCGCTCTCGCCGGCTTGTCGTCAACATGCCACCGCGGCAGCTCAAATCGTTTGCGCTGGTATGCCTTCAAGCCTGGATGATGGGCCGCGAGCCCGAACTGCAGATCGTCACCGTCGCATACGGGGACGAGCTGAGCCGGGTACAGACCGACTTGTTTCGTCGGATCGTACGCTCGCCATGGTATCAAGATCTGTTCCCTGCCATGCGCATCGCAGACGGCGGCAATCGACTTGAGGAAATCCGCACAACCCGAGGCGGAGCGAGGCGAGCCGCGTCCATCGGAGGCGCTCTTACCGGCCTCGGCGGTGATGTGATCTTTTGCGACGATCTCATGAAGGGGCAGGACGCCAACTCGTTCGCGCTGAGAGACGCGGTCGACCGCTTTGTCCACGAAGTGCTCCTGACCCGATTCAACAATCCCTCCGAGGGCATTCTGATAGCGGCCCTGCAACGCCTCCATTGCGACGACGTCTCCGCGACGCTTTTACAGCTTGAGGGCGTTCGCAATCTTGTGCTTCCCGCCATCGCGATGGAGCCGGCATCCTATGAACTCTACAGAGGTCGTCTCTGGACCCGGCCGGAGGGCGACGTTCTCGATCCCCAGCGAGCGCCGCTGAGCGTGCTCGACGAGATGAGGCAAAGGCGGCCGATAGTTTTCGCAGCACAATACCAGCAAGCCCCCGAGAGCGACTCAACGCGGATGCTGGACATCAACCGGATGCGGTTTGTCTCAACAGCGCCCGCCTTGGAGGACATGCTTGTCCGGATCCAGTGCTGGGATACAGCGCAAGAGGTGACCACCCGAGCCGACTGGTCGGTTGGTACATGCTGGGGGTTTCACGACGGTGTCTGGTACCTGCTCGATCTTGTTCGTGGGAAATGGGGGTTCCCGGAGCTCAAGGCGATGGTGCTTGCATTCGGTGAGCGGTGGGACGCGCATCGCATCTATGTCGAGTATGCGAGCTCCGGCAGGCAACTCGTCCAGCAGCTTGAGCATGAGCGGCATGAGCATGTGCTTGGGTGGGAGGTTGATGATCCCAAGGAGATCAGGTTTTTTGTCCAGACGGGCTTCCTGACATCCCAACGCATCGCGGTGCTGAATACCGAACACTGGTTCCAACACTTCAGAAGTGAGCTCGGAGGGTTTCCGCATTCCGAGCATGACGACATCGTAGACTCCGTCTCCCTGTTCGCCAGCATCGCCAATAGCGACGTCGGCGAGCATCTGATCGCGATGGCGGAGAATGGCTGGCGATCGCCACGGCCCCGGCGCGGCGCCCGTGTCTCTCGCCCACGGCCGAGCTATTACTGAACGTGCGGCGATGACGCGACACGCATTTCCAAAACCCGAATTGTTACGGCTGTCCGCTTTGAAGCGGAGTAGGGCCCAATGGACAGGGTGGCTAGGAACAGTGGTTGACGTGCGGCGCGCCCATTGGGAGCTTTTACGCAGACCACACGAGGTCTGTTCGGCATGACGCGGAACTCATCGTCTCACCGCGCATGGCAGCAGTCGGACCGTTGATTGACGGGATTACAAGACCACGAGGCGCCCGGGTTGCTACGCGACCTCTCTGTGGACGCTGGATCGTTTCAGGAGTAATCTGAAAGCGGATCGGGGTTTTCCATGCGCGACGGTGCGGTGGATGCGAGGCCCTTTTTAAGGGCAAGTGCGAACTCGCTTTGGGCGAAAGCCGAGCTCGCGGCCGACGACTTCGTGGCCGCGATCAGAGAAGAGTTGTCCAAGCAGGGCGTCAACGCAGCGGTCACTCGGTCACCCAACGGCACACATCCGATTGTCGTTCGGCTTGATGCGTGGATTCCGCCTGACATCCCAAGCGGTCTGGGCCGCACAGTTCGGCGCGTCGCCTTATCCATCACCTGCAGGGTCCTGCCCTTCAATCGTACAAAATTCGTCTTTGACGTCGCTTTTTCGCGAGATGACCGGAGCAAGGCCTTTCCCGGTCTTCTCAACTTCACCAGGGCTGAAGCACAGCATTGGGTGCGCTACGCGCTTGGCATCGGCGACAATCCGCGCGCGGGCGAAGCCGTTCAGGTCATGCTGGTCTCCATGATCGGCCTTGCGATGCTGTCGCCACGGTTCAACCCGTTTGACAGACAATTCCGCAATGGATTTCCACCGCCCATCCCGGTGGTGCTGTTCTGGCTGGGCGCGCTGGTGATTGGTTACGGGGTCGTCCTGATTCAGAGCCGGCCTTACGAGCCGTATCCCGTCTATGACGAACCCTATCCCAGCCCCGCGGCAACACCCGAGTACGCGCCGGAATACCCGCCTGCTGCAGAGGCGCCCGCCGCGCCCTACCAAGAAGCGCCATACGCGGATGCTCCGCCCGCCGCAGATGCGGCAGCGCCCTATTATCCGCCAACGGACGAACCAGCGCCATACGATCCGACCCCTTACGAACCTCCAACCGATCCGAGCCAGTGATATGGATTTCTCCACCGGCGGAAGCGAGCCAAACCCTGCGGCGTTCCTGGCCTTTCTGGTGGGAGGCCTGCTGATCCTGATCGCGGCCATGATTTCGGCGCGGCGGCGCAAGCTTGTGACCGTCCTCGACAAGCCGCCGGTCGAGCCAAGATATCCCAGAATGGTGGATGCCTGGAATGCCGTGGTCCCGCGTCTTGGCGACGAACAGAACACCGTTCGCTCGCGCCTGTTCAAAGCCGTCTGTTTGAGGCCCATCGACCGCATGCGTTCGTCGCAGGAGACGTACGCTTATTTTGGCGCAGACGGTTATGTCGAACGCGAACAACTCGTCCTGCGGTTGGGGCAGGCGCTGGTGCATATGCACGTCTACGATTTTCAGGACGAGCTCTTCGTGGGCTGGGACGCAAATCTCAATCTTGTTCGCTGGGTCGAAACGGCGCCGCAATCGACCCGAATCGAGCATGGCATGCTCAACCAATTCTGCAGCCTCGAGGCCGGCTGGCACCAAATCAACGAGTACGACGTCGTCGATCTCAACGTCCTCACCGAGTTGGTTCATCGTCGATTGAAGGACGAGCTGGTTCGGATTCTGAAGGAGCGCTCGATCGAGGAGGAGATCGACTTCACGATTGTTCGAGGCGCCCGCGATGATCTCGTCAAGAAGGACAGCACCTCTGCGCAAGCGGAAGGGGGCTCTATCCTGCAACGGGCGACACGACGCTTCCAGCGACAGCACTGAGCGGGCGGTTTGTCATGTACCTTCAGTCCCTGGTTGGCGACGGCTCTCGGCTCCTGCAGGGCGCCGCTCGCATAACGCGCGCCGAGGCCGCCCGGTTCGCGCCTGTCTTCAATCGGATCGTCGGCGGGTGGACCGCTCTGGGCGGAGCATCCGCGGGGTTGCGACTTGCGATCACGGGGGATGGCGTAGCCGCGACAACTTTCTTTCTGGCTGCATTCGAAGAACATGAGTTTGGCTTGCGACGGCTGTTCGCCCGCTTGGCGCTGCTAGACGGCGTCTCGGGCGCTCAGGTTGCGATTGCCGACAGCCCATCGGAGTTCGATCAGCTGCGAGAAGGTTGGCCTGCCGTGACCATTGCACGCGACGGCCCCTTGCGTACGCCAAGCGGAGCTCAACTGCTGTGTCGGGGAGTATGGCCTGACCTACCCGTCGTCATTGCCGGGCGCATGGCTGCCTTGGGCGCGGACTTTGCGGTCCATGTAAATGTCACGCGTGCATCTGCAGGGTCGGAGACTTTGAAGACGTGGGGCAGGGCGCTCGTGGAACTCGACGGCCCGTCCACGCCACCATCACTCCGCCAACATCAGCAGACAGAGTTCGCTGCTGCAAGACAGGCCGTGTTCAATATTGAGACCTTCTGGGGAACCGAACCGCGGTTTGCCGATGTGCTTTCGAACTCGCTTGATGAGGCGGTTCACCTCCGCGAGCCTGCCTTGCGCCAGACCGGCCTGCATGGCGTTTTCGAAGGAGCGCCGGAACCGGTGGTCGAAGCCCTGCATGCCGCGATCCTCGCGGGAGAAGACTTCCCGGCCTCAAATGCTGCGGCAGGATTTGCCTCACAGTCGGAGGCTGCACTGGCGCTCGGCTTTCCCGTCACCCCCGGAGTGTCACACGTGTTCGCTCCGTCAGAGACGGGGAGCAACCGCGACCGTTCCGGCGTCGACCGGGGAGACCTGCCGCCGGTCGTGGAGCATGAAAAATTTTGTTTCGTTAGCTACGCACATTCTGACGCTGCCGCCGTCTATGAAATCCTTCACCGTTTCGACAAGGGCAATATCGCTTACTGGTACGATCGTGGAATTCCAGCCGGCGAACAATGGGACGAGGAACTTGAGGCGCGCCTGGCCGCCTGCACAACGGTGGTGGCGTTCCTGTCGCCACGTTCGGTCCAGTCGCGATACTGCCGCCGCGAAATCAAGTACGCGGACATTCTCGGCAAGCAGATCCTGCCCATTATGCTCGAAGCGACGCGCCTCGAAGGTGGGTTGTCGTTCTTGTTGTCCCACATCCAGCATGCCGACGCGAATGATCCGCGACTTGTCCACTGGCTTGCCAATTCGATCGGCGGGCCGCGATGATGTTGAAGCCTGGTTCCGGTTCAGGTCCCGCAGCCGCCATCGCCGGGCTAGCCGCAGCGGGCGCCGGCGGGGCAGTCATTGCCTTTAGCTACGGTCTTAGACAACCGGTCTTCAGTGAACTTGGTTTCCAGGAAGCCCGATGGGTGCTGGTGATCCCGGCGCTTGGGTGCAGCGCCGCCGGCTCTCTGCTTGCAGGGATTCTGGCGACTTCCCGGCCGGTCAGGGGGGCCGCCCTCGCTGCCCTGGCGATCTCAGCATTGCTTGTCTCGCTGGGCGAGGGAATGCGTCAGGAAGGTTTTTCGAACGTGATGGCGACCATCGCCTTGGCGTGTGGACTCTCCGCCATTGGCGCGGTCCTCACCGTTCTGGGCGCGATCGCCATCGTGCAGGCGGTCGACAAGAGCCGCGCCTTGTACGCAGCGCTCGGGGCCAGCAGCATCTCGTTTCTACCGTCGGCTCTGCGCGCCCTCGATGCCGATCCGGAGAGTGCGTTGTCTTACTTCGTGATCATCGGCGTATCCGCTGTGGTGTTGGTGCTGTGGGGGCCTTCCTCGGTAAGGCAGGTTCAGGCCCAGCTCGCATTCGCGCCGGTCGGTCCAGCGCCCTTGTCCGCTCAGGCGATCCCGTCTCAGACCCTGCGTCTCGCATCCGTCGTGGTCGCCGCAAGCACGGCCAGCTGGGCAGCCTTCCAGGCGCCGCAGGTTGCCGGATATTATTTTGAGACGTTTGATCTGGTGATCGCAGGACTTGCCGTGACCATAGGAGTCGCGGCGATGACGCTTGGCGACACTGTCGCTGCCCGGATGGCGGCGCTGGCGATAGCCGGGGTCTTTGGGTGGACGCTTGCGGGCGCGCCGCCGCTATATGCGCTGCTTGGCGCGGGTGCGTGCGGAAGTCTGGCTGATTTTGTCGCCATCGTCCTTGCCAGTCGCTACGGTCAACAAACCGGCGTCGCGCGGCGTATCGGCGGTTTGATGGCCCTCGGGACGCTGACTTTCATCCCGCTCAATCTACTGACGATAGCTACCGCGGTTGACGGTGTGCGTCCGCTTGAAGCCGACACCACGCAGCTGAGTGTCGCCCTGGTCGCGATGGTCGTGTTGCTTGTCTTGCTGCTGCAGATGCCTCGTGCCCGCTCGCCCGTCGCAGCCTGGTAGGGAGCCATACAGGATCCGGTTGAGAGACCCGCGAGCCTAGCGGAAGCAACGCACTGGCCTGAGTTTGGTCGGATGTTGTGATCGGCGAACGACCTGCCCGTTCATCCGGCGTTTCAGTGGCCCGTCCCGGTTGGTCAGGAAGGTGCGCGGCTGAGTCCACGGCTTGAGCTTGCGATTGGCGCGCCGGCGCTTCTGCCCGGTCTCCCCGCGCACGCGGCGTCCGTGCCGGATGTTGGCCAGGTCGTCGTCCGTCTTTCCACGTGCACAGGTCGTGCAGAGCAGCGCGCGATTGCTGAGGTCATTGGATCCCATGAGATCCAGCGGTGTCAGATGTTCATCGACGATGAGGTGCGCTTGCAACTTGCGGCGACACGCGGCGCAGCGACCACCCTGCTCAAGCATCAGCTGCGCAAACTCGACACGCGTTAGACGTCGGCGCTGCTGTGGCCGGGCAGCTAAGGCCTTTGGAGGGCTTGGCTTGCTTTTCATGTGGGTGTCTCCCGCCGCTTGCCGCGCCGCGCGGGTCGAAGCGGAAGCTGCTCGCCCGTAGCCCATAGGGCTAGCTGCCGGCCATGATTCTCGCTTAGCGGTCCGCCACCCTTCATCATGGCGGCGAATTGCCGTGGCAGCTTGATCGCAGAGTGTTCGCCCTGAAGAGCGCTCGCCCAGGTAGGCTCTCCCTGTGCACCTGCCCGAAGAAGAGCCGAGCAGGTCAGCTCGAACATGAACTCCGGCGCGGTGATGGGGGTGAGCCCAAGTTCGACCGGTTCTGTGGCAACGGGCTCGCGCGCCATCCGCGTCCGCTCAGTAGCCCTGATGCACAGGATCACGTGGGCGCGCATCCGGAGGAGTCCTGAGAGCAGCGCCCTCCGGGCCGCTTTGGGGCGTCGCCAGGCGGCCGTGGCCAGTTTCTGCTGGAGCCCCGGATCGGCTCCGGCGAGCCGTTCAAGCTCCGCCGTTACGCAATCAAGCGTGCCACCCTCGCCATCGTGTTCGTGAGAGAGCGAGTCGATGATGATCACCGCAGGGTTGACCGCCGCGGCCGCCTGAAGAGCCGCGAGATAGTCCAGCGGCCCGTAGGGTGGAGCAAAATCGATATGCTGGAAATTGAACTGATCGGCATAGTGCTGCGCCCGTCGGTTCTCGGTATCGATGAGCACGATGGGGCCTTTGCCCGCCATGCCCGTAGCAACCCGTAATGCCGAGAATGTCTTGCCCGCGCCGGAGGGGCCTACCAGCCCCAGGAGTAGGGAGACCTGCCGGCGAACCGCAGGCTGGACCACGAACCGTCGTGGCGCCGGCGAACCGCCCTCGCCCGGGCCGGACGAAGGCGCACCATCTGTGCCTTGGGACGATCGTTGTGCTTCAAGCTCGAGCAAGGTCATGACGCAGCTCCATCATTCATAAGGTCTTGCCGCATTCGCTCTTCCCAGCGGCTCAGCTCCCAAGGCGGGGGACAAGCCAGATGTGGGTGAGGCGAGAACCCAGGGAATGCGCCATGCCGGATCGCCTTGTCCCAGAGATGGCAGGCGGCCTGCCACTGCGCCCGGCCGAGGGAGAGGAAGGCCTCCGACATCTCCATCGGAGGCGATAGGGCGTAGGGCGCGCGCTGCTCTTGCCACTGGAAGATAAAGCGGACGCGCCCGGTCAGTTCTGGATGGAGAGCTTCTACCGCCTCGACATAAGCGGCCGCCTGTATCTGCAATCCCATGTCGGCGATCCGGCGCTCGCAGCTCAGCGGATCCACAGCGCCTTCCGTCGTCTTGTAGTCGACAATCATCCCCCGATCGGCCGAAAGACTGTCCATCCGGGCTCGCCGCCACCCATCGCCAGCGCGCCACAGCGCGCTTTGTTCGGCTAGGAAAGGGCGGCCATAAAGCTCAGCGAATCTTTCGCGTGCCGGCTCGATCATCGCTGCCAGGGCGTGCGCGTCCTTCGCGAGCAGCGGGATGCGGCCCGATGCCCGTGCCCGGTCGCGCGCTTCTCGCGCTGCGCCCGTCCGGAAGTCCTCGGCGTCAATCGCCTCGACCTCCTTGCCGCCAAAAAGCAAAGCGTGGGCTGCGCTCCCGCGATCGGCCGCAGCTCCTAGCGTTCGCGCTGTGAACAGGGGTGAGCGCGGGTGACGCCGCCAGGCATGCATCAGCGACTCCGAGATGATCGTCATCGCAGCGTGAGAGGAGAGTGAGGGCGAGGGACAGGGGTCGGCGTGGTAGTCCTCTTCCGAGAGATCATGCCAGCCGGGGCTAAGCGCTGCGCCGGGCGGCGGTGGTGGACACGCAAGGGATGCATCGGCATGCGCCGGCTTCCCTTTGCGCGATCTCCCACGCTGTGTGCCGCCTCCGTTCGTATCCACGGCGGGCAATGCCGGGCGCGGATCATCATGCACGAGCGTATCCATCACGCGTTCTCCAGTTCTTTTGTCGATGTCTTTCGTTCATGTGCGGTCGCGGCTGTTACCGGGTTTGGCTCCACTTGCCGGAGAAGAGGATTGGGAGCCGCTTTGTGCGGTAGCGCCGGTCGCAGCGGTGCGGGATTGAGGGGCGTCGACCGTCGCCTCCGCCTTCGGCCTGAACCAAAATCGATTACAAAAAGAAACTGGCGTGTCCGGTGAGTTCTGCCGCGGGCTGATCGATGTCGGCGTGTGTTTTTTTCCAAGCGGGCCTCCTGTGGTTGGAGCCCCACCACCGCTCTTGTGCTCGCACTAGTCCACTCGGTTTCGATGTCGCATCGCGACAATTCAGGAATGGTGAAACGGGGCAGGGGGGTCCTTTGCGACTCGACAATTCGCCAGAGGCGCGATGGGCGTAAGAACCCCCAAATGACAAAATCCGGTTGGGTGAGACTTGGAGTGGCAAGGGCCCAACCGTGCCCGCAGCGCGCCTTTCGCGTGCGTGTACTTGGGCGGTTGGACCCGACAGACACGAAGCTGGCGGCGAAAATCCTGTTCAGTGTGAAGGATGTCCGGAAGCGGATGAAGGCGCGGGGCGTTTAGTCCAGCCCTCCCAAAGCGCCGTTACATGCTCATACGACAAATGAGCGACGCTCATCGCGTCCGCAAAGCTTCCGCCAGACGTTAGCACCGCAATTGCAGTCTGCTCCCGTGAATCCACGAGGGGCGATGGGGCTGATTCCGACTGCATGACGTACTCCGCACAGACGAACGCCGGCGCTAGCGTTCTGTTGCACGTCCCACCGCAAGTGATGCCACGCAGATGGCTGGCGAATGGCTAGAGTCAGGCAATTTCGTGTTGGCGAAGCGAGCGCCACAACCACTACGGCCAGCGCAGGATTACGTTGAACCCACCGACAATCTTCCGGAGTCACACTCCGTTTTGAGGGGCGAGGTGCGGTACACGGACGTGTATGGGACCGGTTCCGCACTTGCTTCGTATTCTGGCCTTTTTCGCGGACTGAAGGGGAGCACGAAAGCCTATGACTTCAATGTGCAGACTGGCGCTATGGGTACCTTCGACCCCACAAAAGATAGCTAGTGCACTTAGCGCCGCCGCGGCGCTTGTCGCCCACATGGGCTAGCTCCCGTCGCTGCCTCGCAACCTACTCACAGCGCACCGCCTGAAATCCCGAGGAGATTTTGTGGCTGGTGCAGTTGCTACCGAAGTCCGGATTTGCCCGTACACCACTCCTGATCGCGTCGTTCCTAGCGGCTATCCTCAAGACAATTGCTCGCTAGTCGCCGTTCCTTTGATCGATCAGGCCCTCGGCCAGCCCAACGTGGAGATAGCGCGTACGCACTCCTCAACCCCCAACTCCCAGTTGGGCAGCGCGATGCCGTAGTCGTAGGCGATCTTTCCGCAATCCATCATCGAGTTTGCCGGTCGGGGCGCCGCCGTAGAATACGCCGAAGCCGGAAGTGAGTCGGTGCTGGCAAATGGACCTCCCATGGCGCGCGATGCTGAGAACACGGCATCGGCAAAATCGCGCCAGGAACATGGTAAGCCCGACCCGGTGAGATGAAAAACGCCTAGCGGCGCTTGCGCATCCGTTAGCAAGCGGATCGCGACCTGGCGCAGTGCCAATGCGAGATGCGGAGCATACGTCGGGCGCCCAATCTGGTTGGCCACCACGCCGATACGGTCCTGCGTGTTAGCAAGGCGCAGCATGGTACGGACAAAGTTTTTTCCTACCGGAGCATGAACCCAGGAAGTGCGAATGATCACGTGACGTACACCTGACGCGGAAATGGCGATTTCGCCATCGAGTTTTGTACGGCCATAGACGTTCAATGGCGATGTGGGAGTCAGCCTCGGTGTACGGCGTAAACTTTGCGCCGTTGAAAACGTAGTCGGTCGACAAGTGTATTAGTGGTATGCTGGCGGCAGCGCAGGTTGCGCGAGGAAGGCCGGGCCATCGGTATTGACCGCGCGTGCGGCAGCAGATTCAGATTCTGCCAGGTCAACTGCCGTATAGGCGCCGCAGTTTATCACGA
>CAWARK010000008.1:0-179246 GCA_963784415.1 uncultured Alphaproteobacteria bacterium | reverse complement strand
CGAGAAGCCGCGTCAGCCTGGTGCAATCTTCGACCCTCGCAAGGCCGAAGTCCTTACCGAACGCGTGCTGCAGCCGAAGCTCAAGCGTGCCAACGGCAGTCGGTACACGCTGGGGTATCGCTGCACCAACTCCGGGATGACCGTGGTTGCCGGCATCGATCACGCGATCGAAACCGCAAACGAGTGGGAAGTACAGAGCTCCCTCGAAGACGACCTCGCCAAGCACGTCTACCGCGTCAAGGCGAAGGCCGGGCAGCGCATCAGGGTCGTGAAGACCGTCAGCTACCACAGCTCCCGCGGCGTACCCACGCGCGAGCTCGCCGACCGCAGTGATCGCACGCTGGATCGCGCAGCCACCGAGGGCTTCGAACACGTCGCAACCCAGCAGCGCGAATGGCTCGCCGACTACTGGGCCCGCACCGACGTCGAGGTGTACGACCAGCCTCTCGTTCAGCAGGCCGTGCGGTGGAATCTGTTCCAGCTTGCGCAGGCCACAGCCCGCGCGGACGGGCAGGGTGTCGCCGCGAAAGGCGTCAGCGGCACCGGCTACGGCGGCCACTACTTCTGGGACACCGAGGTCTACGTGCTGCCGGTGCTCACGTACACCTCGCCGATCGCGGCGAGGAACGCGCTGCGGTTCCGTCACTCGATCCTCGATCACGCACGTTCGCGCGCCGGCGAACTGAATCAGCAGGGCGCGCTGTTCCCCTGGCGCACGATCAGTGGCGAGGAGTCGTCCGCGTACTACGCGGCGGGCACCGCGCAGTACCACATCGATGCAGACATCGCCTTCGCCCTCACCCAGTACGTTGCCGCTACGGGTGACACCGACTTCCTCACCAGGGGCGCCATCGACATCCTGGTCGAGACAGCCCGCATGTGGGCCGACCTCGGATTTTGGCGGTCCAACGGCGGCGACTCCTTCCACATCCACGGCGTTACCGGCCCGGACGAGTACACCACCGTCGTCAACGACAACCTGTACACGAACGTCATGGCCAGGGCCAACCTGCACTCGGCCGCACTCGCGGTGGAGGCGCTGCGTGAGCGCGATCCAGCCAGCCACGATCTGATGGTGGCGCGGCTCTCGCTCGAGCCGCGCGAGGTGGAGCACTGGACGGCGGCCGCCGATGCCATGAGTATTCCGTTCGACGAGGCTGTGGGCATCCACCCGCAGGATGCGCAGTTCCTGGAGAAGGAACTGTGGAACCTGGAGAAGACCGGGTCAGACAAGCTCCCGTTGCTGCTGCATTTCCACCCACTCGTGATCTACCGCTTCCAGGTCATCAAGCAGGCCGACGTGGTGCTCGCGCTTTTCCTGCACGGCGATAAGTTCACTGACGAGCAGAAGAAGTCCGACTTCGACTACTACGACCCGATCACGACCGGCGACTCGACGCTGTCTACCGTCGTGCAGTCCATCGTTGCGTCCGAGGTCGGCTACAGCGACCTCGCCGTGCAGTACTTCATGGATGGCCTGTTCGTCGATCTCGCCGACCTGCACCACAACTCGTCGGACGGCGTGCACATCGCCTCCACCGGCGGCATGTGGAGCGCACTCGTCTTCGGTTTCGGCGGTTTGCGCGACCACGAGGGCCGACTCACCGTCGACCCAAGGCTCCCGGCGGGCTGGGGCGGCATCAGCTACCGCATCATGGTCAACGGAACACGCGTGCGAGTGGATGTCACGCAGCCCGAGATCACGTTCACCGTGGAGGAGGGCGCCTCAGTGGCGTTCAGCGTCCGGGGCGTCGACGTGGTCGCCGAGGCCGGCACCCCCGTCACCGTCAGCCTCGCCCATCACGGCCTGAGGATCGCGGGTGCGCCATCCACGAGCCACCTGGAAGGCTCGAGGCGAGCCGACGGAAGTCTCATCACCGCAACCGTTCCGGTCGGATGGGCGCCAGGAACCGAGCACCCGGGCTTGGCCGACTAGGTTCGGCAGCGCCGCAAGCCCGTCCTTGTCGGGCATCCGGCAGGGGCGTAGCCTTGAAGTCGGAGCGCCGGATGACTACCTCACTCGATCTGGGCCGGTCCGCGTATGCGGACCGACGGTGGTGCGATGCGCTCGAACAATTGTCGGAGGCCGACAACCAGGCCCCACTCGCCCCCGCAGATCTGCTCTTGCTCGGCACCGCTGCTTTTCTGGTGGGACGCGACAGCGAAGGCGTCGACGCCCAGACCCGCGCGCACGAAGGCTTTCTCGCGACGGGCGACCTGCTTGCAGCGGGGCGTGTGGCCGTATGGACGGACGAACAAACACACTTGACACAATGACCAGATGAACAGATGAACGTTGAACAGATATAGATATAGATCAGGCATCAGACACCTCATACAAAATGCTCACATTATTTCAATCATCATCAATCCAAATGCGAACCAAAAAGGTATTGTGGTATTTTTTTATACATATATATATATTTAAATACTTTTTTTGTACGCTCACACATTTTTTTCAGTGTTCACCACAACCCTCTGCCACCGAAAAACAATTACGGTTAGATACAACAACAACAATTTAAATCATGAAATACATTCCATTCGTGGCAATATTTGTGCTAACATTCCTTCCAATCGCTGTCGAAGGAACCGTGGTATTAGAATGCCTATTTGCGTCCATTTTTCTTTTATATATTATCCTTTCCGGACTTGCACTACGTTTGATCCGGCCGGTTGTGATTCCTCACGTACTTTGAATGGTTGTAATGCCTTGGGTGGGTATATGGGACTGAATAGTACTGTCATCAATGATCAATGTTCTTGTGATGATAGTGGTTTGAGTCTCAAATGCACACGAATGAAGGAACAGATATGTATATCACCATTTGATCCGGTATTTTGTACGAATTATACCGATGATATTAGTGATGGCGGGGTATATGAAACAAAGTTGTCTTCAAAGCCATTGACCGGTCAATATGTCATTGCCCCAGTTGAGGTAGTAGTATCGATAGGTACAGTGAATATATTTGATTTTCATTTTGAAGCCGTCGATGGTGCATCATCAGAATCTAAAAAGTACACCAAATGTGAGATCCTGTTTGACGGAAGGGATGATTGTACCAGTTGCGATATTTGCGATAATGGCATCGATTTCAAATATGATTGTTCCAATACAAATTATACCGTCGCAACAGATACGTTGACATCGTTCAGGCCTGGACCCAAAGTCGAAACTTGCTTTCCCGTTGCAAATATAATTCCCTCGTACTGATTCAAAAGCGAGCGCCAGTGATTTTCCTGTTGTTGAACAAAACGTTAGTCGACTAGAAATATTTTATGTTATCTCCACTTTTATAATATATCTTTTACTGTTACGTCGCGGGTACCGGTAGAGTACCGGTAAGATCAACGACGTCAGACAGAGACTCCTGGCTAAGATGATTCCTCGGTAAATTGGAAATAAAAAGCAGCGTCATTTGATTCGAATGTTATGGAAATAAATGGAAAGCAACTAAATTGGCAGAACGATGACTCATGGATTGTTCATTTTTGGATGATGATTTATGTTACGCGCCAGTAACAGCTAGCCAATGACGTTGCCCTCGTGCCTTTCCGATCGACGTGAACGCGCAGAAAGTACGTGTCAGGGTTAAGCTATACATTTATGCTGTGCATACATATTTACTACATTTTGAGCACGTTCCAATCACATGCTTAATGCTTATCACTTTCAAGTTATTTCACAGATAATAATTGCAAGCCTCGTATGATATTGAATTTCTTTGATGAGGAGGTTTCTGAACCGTGCAATACCGGAACCATAGCAAAATCATTTTTCGACCACACGTTTGAGCCAAATCGGGCAACTTATGTGACGAACAACCATATTTACTGCTATAGTATTGCCTCCTTCGATCGATTCGTAAGCAATTTGTTGTAATTCCACTGTTTTAAGCTTGGTGATCGATTTCCTCACATATCGGTTGTACGAGATAAAAGAACCATTCAAGATGTACAAGATTATCGCCACCCTCCTCGCAACCTTTCCAGCAGTTGCTGCGACTGGTAATATTGTGTGCTCGAATCAGATTGTGGATTTCTATGTAATTGAAACATCAGCTTCTCCACCGATCTTCACCAAATTAACTCGCACCGTCGACTTATCGGACTTCCCAAGATGCGCCTTGAACATTGAAGCAACCGTCAAAAAAACTCCGTCGATACTGCAATAAACTAACTACGAAATGCGTCAAATTCTTTTTGAACGATGTTGAAGTTCACCAGGAAAGATTTGCCCCATACACGATTTACGGAAATGAAGACGACGAATTTCTATGCGAGAAAGCCGCCTCTCGGCACCCACACCCTTAAGGCATGCACATATTCTGACGAAGCATGTACCAGGAACGAAAGCGGATGCAAGGAAATGAGAGTAAAATTTTTGGACTGTGGTCGCCCCACTGTCGCTCCGGTTGATTCTTGTCACGGTGTCAACAGAGTTACTGGCTTTGAGTTGGTCGACACCGAAAGCCCATATCATCCAGTCATCACGCCATTCACTCCACCAGTCATTGATTTGACTGAATTCCCATCATGTGCGCTAAATATCTACGCCACTGTCCAAGAAAACAAATGCGCTCCCATCAAATGCGTGAAGCTATCGTTGGGAGATCAAGTCAAAGCGCAAAAAATCACTCCCTACGCTCTGTACGGAAACACCGGGCGATTCATCCGGTCAGGTAAGCCGGCATTAGGCGCGCAAACATTGAAGGCATGTACATACACTGACGACACATGTACGCAAGGCAGATCTGGTTGTTTGGAAGTCGATGTATTCGTAAAGGACTGTGTGGGAACGAATCCGCCAACTCGTACACCAACCGCTCCTCCAACACCAAGCTACCCTATTCATAGTACACCTCCACCAACTGAAAATCCAAGTGCAGCACCAACAGTTACACCAACACCTGGACCTGAATATTATCCGCCATCATCCCCAACCCCGACGATGGAGCCTACAACAAGTGACTATCCCACTCAAGTTCCCTCAGAGCCACCGCAATCCAGTGATGAACCCAGTGTGTTACCAACTTCGTCGCCAATCCCAACATCAGTGCCAAGTAATATTCCAACAACACCCCCTCTCACAACAATTCCTCCACATCCAGTTCCGTCACCTTTTCCATCTGAAATTCCAACAACTGCACCTTCTATCGCACCAAGTGACGCACCAAGTTTGCCCCCCGTTGATGAACCACCTACAAGTCCACCGACTGGAGCACCTTCACCAACGCCATCCATTTCGCCAACTGCAGCACCGACTAGTACCCCATCAACTACACCAAGTGGTACACCAAACGGCGTTCCAACTAAAACTCCGACAATAGTACCGACACCTACGCCAACTATTTCACCAACAGCAACACCGACTAGTACACCGTCAACTACACCGACGGGTACACCAACCGGTCCAACAAAAATTGATCCAACTAAAGCGCCGACAATGAAACCTGTCTCTCCAGCACCAAACCCTTCACCAATCACACCCACAGCGCCAACATTCGACGAAGAAGATATCAAAGTGGCGTGTGACTTTTTGAAGTTTTTCAATATCAATAACTGTCGTCTCATGACGACATTTAATGATGACCCAATTGGGAAAACGATTCCAACCGAAATCGGACTATTAACGCAACTCTCGGCGTTGCGGTTCATTGGTAATGCAATTGACCGGCACCATTCCATCGACATTGGGAAATTTGGTGCTACTCACTTCTCTGGATTTGAATATTAATCAATTGACCGGCAACATTCCATCGACATTGGGAAACTTGACGCAACTTACTTTCCTGTCGTTGAATCTAATCAATTGGCCGGTACCATTCCATCGACATTGGGAAATTTGGTGCAACTAACATCCCTGGATTTGACTCTCAATCAATTGACCGGCAACATTCCATCGACATTGGGAAATTTGACGCAACTTACTTCCCTGTCATTGAGTGATAATCAATTGGCCGGCACCATTCCATCGATGTTGGGAAATTTGACGCAACTTACTGGCCTGTCGTTGAGTATTAATCAATTTCTGGCCGGTACCATTCCATCGACGTTGGGTAATCTGGTGACGAAACTCACGGAATTGGGATTGAGTAATAGTCTATTGGTCGGCAACATTCCATCGACGTTGGGTAATTTGGTGCAACTCACTTCCCTGTCGTTCAACGACAATAGGTTCACCGGTTCCATTCCATCGACATTCGGAAATCTGGTGAACCTTTTTGAATTGTCTTGCACAACAATAAGTTGGCAGGTAACATTCCCTCGACATTCGAAAATCTGGTGATCGATGACAGGTTTTATTTGTATGGAAATCCTCAATTGGCTGGAACAGTACCATCATCATTGTGTGGTGACCCATTGCCATTTATATTGATTGATTGTGACAACGACAAAATTGTGTGTTCGTGTTGCCGTGACACATCGTTTCGGTATTGTGTCGATCTGTAAGCGGGTGACGGCGAGACGGCATAGCAGGATAAAAAATATTGTAAAAATTTGAAGTTACGTGTTTGTGTATCACTTCCGCTACACAATGTATCCTAAACTGATTAGAATCGAATCAATGTCGATATTGGGTAACAGCTTGATTCTGCAACTGCGTGATGACTTTGCACTGTTGAAAATGGCTTATCCTTTTTTTCGATCGATTCGAAATCAATTTTTGCTGCAATTCCTCTGTGAGTGGTGATCGATTTCCTCACAAATCGGTTGAACAGTATCCGCAAGTGAAAAAATATTTTGAACATTTAAAAGATTATCACCACACTCCTCATAACATTGGCAGTAGTTGCTGTGTCTGGTGACATTGTGCGCTTTCACCTTCAAAACATCGGTTTCGACGTCAGACGAGACTCCTCGGCAAGAAGGATTCCACGGTATTCGAACAGCTTGGCCCAGCGCGGCTTCTTGCGGTTCTTCCAGGCGCCGCGGTGATAGGCGTCGGAGCCGATCAGGGGCACGACGGTGGTGGCTTCGGCGAAGACCATCTGTTCGTGCGTGGTCGACACCTTGCCCCACGAGGCGGCCTCTTTCAGCGTCGAGGACGAGCAGGCGCCGTCGCGCACGTCGGCGACAGTGATCTGCACGGCGTATTTGTGGACCTCGGCTTCGACGCCGAGGATCTCGGCGCAGACGACCGTGTCCTGCGCGAAGTTCTTCGGCACGCCGCCGCCGACCATGAACAGGCCGGTGGTGCCCGCCGCGATCTTGATGTCGGTCAGTTCGCGGAAGTCCGCGACCGCGTCGATCATCAGGTAAGGCTTCTTCGCCTTGGCGCGCTCCTTCTGGTGCTTCACCAGACCGAAGCCGGCCGACGAGTCGACGAAGGCCGGGCAGAAGATCGGCACGCCTTCCTCGTAGCAGGTCTGGATCAGCGAGCCTTTTTTCTTGGCGTTGCCGTCGGCCAGCCACTTGCCCATCTCGTGGATGAACTCACGGCTGGAATACCCGCGCGGCTCGAGCGCGTTGGCGAGCTCGAGGATCGTGTGGTCGCACGCCTGCAGTTCTTCTTCGTCGATATAGGTGTCGTAGATCCGGTCGATGTAGTTCTCGCGCAGGACGTTGTCGTCCACCGGGCCGGCGGCCTGATAGTGCTTGAAGCCGAGGGCTTCGAAGAAATCCATGTCGATGATCGAGGCGCCGGTGGCGACGATCGCGTCGATCATGCCGAACTTCACCATGTCGCGGTAGACGTGCATGCAGCCGCCCGCCGAGGTCGAGCCGGCGAGGATGAGCCAGGTCGAGCAGCCCTTTTCCTTCAGCGCCATGTTGAAGATGTCGGCGGCGCGCGCGGTGTCGCGGGACGAGAACGACATCTTGCGCATCGAGTCGATGATCGGGCGCGCGTCGAACGATGTCATGTCGACATGCTCTACGGTTTTGCCGAGCAGCTGGGCCTTGGTGTTGTTGCGCTTCTTCGCGACGGCTTTCACGGGCGCGGCTTTGGCAGTGGACTTCGTGGCCATGGGTTCATGACTCCAGGGGAAAGGACGTCAGAAGGGCGACGGCCAGCCTTGGTTCCCGTTGCGGGGATTGGGCGGGGATATAGCAGCGTACGGACGGATTTAAATAGAAAAGCGCGCCGCGCGTCTGGAAACAGAAAAGCGCGGGCCGGGGTTCATTCGGCCCGCGCTTTCATTTTGTGACGGTTTGACTACCGCACGACCTTGAGACGGCGGGGCGACTTGGCGCGAACCGGACGACGCACCGCGGCGGTGCGCTTCTCGATCACGGACGAGTACATCGTGGTCCACGGCAGGTCTTCGACCTGCATCGTTTCGGTCTCGCCGAAGCCGTTGAACCGCGACGCCATGGCGACGCCATAGGCGCCGAGCATGCCGATCTCGATGTAGTCGCCTTCGCGGATATCGGCGGGGAGGACGAAGGGTCCTTCCATCGTATCCACGGAGTCACAGGTCGGGCCGTACAGCTTGAAGGGCTGGTCGTCGCCTTCGAACGCGCCATCCGGGCGGTGAGCCTTCACGGGGAAGGGCCACTTGCAGTGCGCGGCGTCGAACAGGTTGCCGTAGCTGCCATCATTGATGTGCAGCGCGCCGTTCTTCACCAGCTCGACGCGGGCGAGAATGGAGGTCGACTCGGCAACCATCGCACGGCCGGGTTCGCACCACAGCTGGGCGTTCATGGCGACAGGCATGCCCTCGAAGGCCGACTTGATGACCTTCACGTAGAGCTCGAGGTCCGGTGGCGTCATGCCGGGATAGGCCGACGGGAAGCCGCCGCCCACATCCACGACGTCGATGATGACGCCGGCTTTCACGATGATGCCGGACGCAAGGTCCATCGCATCGCGGAAAGCCGAGGGGCTCATGCACTGCGAACCGACGTGGAAGGACACGCCGAGATTGTCGGCAAAGCCGCGCGCCTTCTGGAGAAGGGCGGGCGCGCCTTCTTCCGAGACGCCGAACTTGTTCGACAGTGCGTAGAGTGCGTCGGAGTTGTTGACGGCAAGCCGCACGACGAGCGTGAGGTCGTCGGCGCGCTGGGTAGCAGCGACGATCTTCTCAAGCTCCGCCTCGCAATCGAGCGAGAAGGTGCGAACGCCATGCTCGAAGTAAGCGCGCTCGATAGCCTTGCGCGACTTCACCGGGTGCATGAACGCAAGCTTCGCGTCCGGATACCGGGACGTGATGAGCTTGATCTCTTCTTCAGAGGCGACGTCGAACCCGCGCAGGCCGGACGCATAGTATGCGTCGAGCGCCCACGGCGAAGGGTTCGCCTTTACTGCGTAGAGAACTTCGCCCGGAAAATTATCCCTGAACCAAGTAGCCGCTATCGACACCCGCTCCGGTCGCACGCATGCGACAGGCAGCTCAGGGAGTCGTTCCCGGACCAGGTCCAGGGGCGTATGAAACGTGAGCAATTCACGTACACCCCTGTTAGTTGTTGAACCCAATCCGGCGTTAGTACGGATCTTTGACTCGTTAAGTCTGCCTCTCAACCCGCACACGTCATCCAAACCCCACCTGAAACTCAGGCTAACTTGGGAAGTTCAGACGCCACGTGGAATCAAGGCGCAGAGCCTCGAGCCGATGTCCGCCGGCGCGATGTGTATATGTCCATAGGTTGGGCATGTAAATAAAATCTTGCGGGCCTTCAGTGGGTTGCCAACAACCATTCATAAACCGCAACCATTAGTAGTTGTCGGGGTTCACCCAGCGCCGCGTCGGAGATTTGTGACAGTCGACACGGCGCGGTTTGATTCGGTTTCGAGCGGGCGATTCGGCCCATATTTCGGCCATCGCGGGCGCCGTCAGGAGGATTGGTCATGGTCGTCAGCGCCGCTGAGATCCGGCTGCCGGAGTGGCTCGCCGCGCTGCCGTTGCCGGTCGCGCCGGCGTCTGACGCGACCTGCATGCGCTTCGCCGTTAACGCTGCGCGCGAAAATGTCGCGCGTGGAACCGGCGGCCCGTTCGGCGCTGTCATCCGCGTCGATTCGACCGGCGAGATCGTGAGCGTCGGCGTCAACGTCGTTCCGCTGACGGGGAACCCCGTGCTGCACGCCGAGACGGTCGCGATCAGCCTTGCGGCTACGAGGCTGGCGGGCGGCGAGGCGCTGACGCTCTTCACCTCGTGCGAGCCGTGCATCATGTGCCTCGGCGCGCTGCACTGGTCGGGCATCCAGCGGATCGTCTCGGCGGCGCTGAAGGCGGACGCCGAGGCGGTGGGCTTTTCCGAGGGCTCCGGCACGCGCGAGCTGCGCGCGGAGATGAAGGCGCGAGGCGTCACCTTCGAGGACGGGCTGCTGCGGGACGAAGGCGCGGAGGTTCTGCGGGCCTTCGTGGAGAGCGGGAAGGCGATCTACGGCCCGGCGTGACTGGCAAAGCGCGGAGGATGCTGGCGCAGACGGCGTCATGGATGGGCGCAGGATGAGCCGAGTCTCAGGGGCGGTTGCGCCTACCGTGAGGATGTCCGATGCGCCTTCTTCGCTATGTGCCGTTTCTGATCTTTCCGGTCATCATCTACGCGCTCCTGGCGCTGACGTGGGGCGCGAAGGTGAGTGCGGACTTCACGGCGCAGGTGTTTTCAATGCCGATGGCGAGCGGCGATGTGTTCAGCATGTCGGTTGGGTCGCTTTTCATCGCCTTCGCGATCCTTTGCCTCTTTGCCGAAGTGGTGCGGTCGGCGCGGCCGACCAATGCGGCGATCGGCGAGAACATGTCGACGGCGCTCCTGTTGGTCGTATGCCTCGTGCTCTTCCTGATGGTGCGCGGGTTCGGGACGAGTGAGTTCTTCCTTGTGACCCTGCTGCTGCTGGTCGACTTCATGACGGACGCGGCGGTGATGGTGTTCACGGCGCGCAGAACGATCGACACCAGTTCGGGGAATTGAACTGACGCGAACCGGGCCGGAATCGGCTTCGGAATTCTTATTGCTTCTCGATAAACGACACCTAGAGTGTCCGCTCAGTTTTCGAGAGGCAGGCAATGTTCAGAATGCGGATGTTTGGATCGGTTGGCGGCGCGCTGGTGGCGGCGCTGGCGGCGAATGCCTGCACGTCGACGGGGCAGACATCGACCACTTACGCCGCGCCGATGATCCCGGCGTCCCAACCCGAACAGGCGGCAGCGCAGCGCGATCCGATCGTCGCGAAGATTGCGGGCATGAATTACGACATCCCGTTCACGAAATACACGCTCGCCAACGGGCTGACGCTGGTGGTCAACGAGGACCACAAGACGCCGACGGTGACGATCCACATCGTCTATCATGTCGGGTCCAAGAACGAGCCGAAGGGCCGGTCGGGCTTTGCGCACCTGTTCGAACACCTGATGTTCAACGGCTCGCAGCATTTCAACGACGACTTCTTCAAGGCGACGCAGCAGATCGGCGCGACCAACCAGAACGGTTCGACCAATACGGATCGCACCAACTACTTCCAGACCGTGCCGACGGACGCGCTCGACTCGATCCTGTGGCTTGAATCGGACCGCATGGGCTACCTGCTCGGCGCAGTGGACCAGCACCGCCTCGATGAGCAGCGCGGCGTGGTGCAGAACGAAAAGCGCCAGGGCGAGAACCAGCCCTATGGCCAGGTGTTCAACCACATCACTGATGCGACCTATCCGGACGATCACCCCTACGGCCACACTGTCATTGGCTCGATGGCAGACCTCGACGCCGCCAAGCTGGCCGACGTGCAGGACTGGTTCAAGACCTGGTACGGGCCTTCCAACGCCATTCTCGTGATCTCCGGCGACATCACGCCGGAAGTGGCGAAAGCCAAGGTCGAGAAGTTCTTTGGCGAGATCCCGCCGGGGCCGCCGGCGTCGCAGCCGAAATCATGGGTGCCCGCGCTGGCCGAGAACCAGCGCGAGATTCTCTATGATCGCGTGGCCCAGCCGCGCATCTACCGGATCTGGAATGTGCCCGAGCTTGGTAATCCTGAAGGCGAGCAGCTGGACAATGTCGCGGCGGCGCTCGGCGGTGATCGCAATGCGCGCCTGACCAAGCGGCTGGTGTTCGACGAACAGCTCGCCACCAGCGTCAGCGTCGGCAACCCGCAGAGCGAGATTGCGGGCCAGTTCATGATCGTCGTGACAGCGAAGCCCGATGCCGATCTCAAGAAGATCGAAGCGATCGTCGACGAGGAGGTGAACCGCATTATCGCCAATGGCCCGACGCAGGCGGAGATCGACAAGAACATCGTGCAGACCGTGTCCGGCGTTATCTCCGGGCTTGAAAGCACGTCGAGCAAGGCCGGGCAGCTGGCGCAGTGGCAGATGACGGACGGCGATCCGAATGGCTGGAAGACGTCACTTGAGCGGCTAGAGAAATCGACGCCCGCGACAGCGCAGGCGACAGCGCGCAAATGGCTGACGCGCGGCTCCTACACGCTCACCGTGTTGCCGTTCGGCAGCCCGAAGGCGTTCTCGGCGCCGGTCGATCGCAAGATGATGCCGCAACCCGGATCGGTGGCCGATGCGATCTTCCCGTCCTACCAGACCGCGACGCTGTCCAACGGCATGAAGATCTACCTGGTCGAGCGGCATGACGTGCCGCAGGTCAATGTGTCGATGCAGATCAACACCGGCTATCCGGCTGATACATCGAAGCTGAAGGACGGGTTGTCGGGCTTGACGGCGAGCTTGCTGGATGAGGGCACGACGACGCGCTCGGCGCTCCAGATTGCGGACGAGGTCGACAAGCTGGGCGCGTATCTCGGCTCGGGCGGCGGCGGTGAGGAGTCCTCGGTCGAGTTCACGGCCCTGACGCCGACGCTCGACCGGGTGATGGCGATCTGGGCTGACGTGCTGCGCAACCCTGCTTTCAAGGATGGCGATTTCAAACGCGTGCAGGCGCAGACCGTGCAGGGTCTGAGCCAGCAGCTGCGCGACCCGAACGCGATTGCGCAACGCGTGATGGCAAGGGCGCTGTGGGGTGACAATCACCCGTATGGCCACCTGCTGTCGCCAGAGGAAATTACCGCGCTGACGCCGGCTGATACGGCGGCGTTCCACAAGAACTGGTACGGACCGAACAATGCGACGCTGTTCGTTGTCGGCGACACGACGCTGGCCGAGATTACGCCCAAGCTGGAAGCGGCGCTGAAGGGCTGGGAGAAGGCTCCGAACCAGCGTGCGGATGTTCCGCTGGGCGTGCGGTCAGCCAAGCCCGTGGTCTATCTGGTGGACCGGCCGGACTCGGCGCAGTCCATCATCCTCGTCGGCTCGACGCAGCCGAAGCGCGACATCGCGATGGATACGCGCACGTCTGCGTTCAACGCGCTGTTCGGCGGCAACTTCACCAGCCGGGTCAACATGAACCTGCGCGAGGACAAGGGCTGGTCGTATGGCGCACGCTCAGGCCTGAGCGGCGGTCGCGGCCCGCGCAATTTCGTCGTCACCGCGCCGGTGCAGACCGATGCAACCAAGGGTGCGTTGGCCGAATTGCGCAAGGAGCTGACCAATGTCGTCGGCTCGAAGCCGCCAACGTCGGCCGAGCTTGAAACCGTGCGGACCAACACGCTGCTCGGCATGGCCAGCCGCTGGGAGACCGCGGGCGCGGTGCTCGGCACGCTGGGCGATATCGACGAGTTCAATCTGCCGGCGGACTACTGGGCGAAATACGCCGACAGCTATCGCTCGGTGACGCCGGCGCAGGTCGAGGCCACCGCCAAGGCGATCATCCCCAACCAGAACCATGTCTGGGTGATCGTGGGCGACCGCTCGAAGATCGAGAAGGGTATTCGCGAGCTCAATATCGGCGAGCTGCATATCGTGGACGCCAACGGCGATCCGGCGGAGTAGGGCTACTCCGCTTTCGCCGCGTCCGGCGCTTTCGCATTTGTATCGCCCGGCTTTGGCTTGCGGCGGCGGATGCGGAGGGCGTGGCGCAGCTTGGCGAGGCGTTTCCAGAAGCGGCGGCGTTCGGGCACGGGCAGCGGTTCGAGATTGTTGATGAACTGCTCGGCGCAGGCGCGCCAGGAATAGGTCTCGGCGTATTCACGCGTGCGTTCGCGCGAGCAGGCCAACGCCTCGTGGCAGGCCTTGGCGAGATCATCGTTCACGGCGCCCGAGCCGGTGCCGGGGATGAGATCGCGCGGGCCCGGCACGTTGAAGCCCGCGACGGGCGTGCCGGCCGCCATAGCTTCGAGGATGACAAGGCCGAACGTGTCGGTGAGGCTTGGGAAGACGAAGCAGTCGGCGTTGGCGAAACACGCGCCGAGTTCCTCGCCCTGTTTCACGCCGAGGAAGTGCGCATCCTTGTGCTTTTCCTTCAGCGCATCGAGCAGGGGGCCGTCGCCGACGACGACCTTGGTGCCGGGCAGGTCGGTCTCGAGGAAGGCGGTGATGTTCTTCTCGACGGAGACGCGGCCGACATTGAGCCAGATCGGCTGCTTCATGCCTTTGAAGGGGCCGCGATCGTCCTGACGCTTGGCAGGATGGAACAGGTCGGTGTCGACGCCGCGCGACCAGGGGATGATGTTCTTGAAACGCTGGGCCGCAAGCTCGTCGCGCATCGAGGCGGTCGCGACCATGACGCGGCCGGAGTATTTGTGAAACTCGCGGACGTACATGTAGCCCATCCAGTTGGGCAGGAAGAAGAAGCGCGCCGAAATGTATTCGGGAAAGCGCGTGTGGTACGCGGTTGTGTAGGGAAACTTGTGGCGCAGGCATACGGCGCGCGCAGCCCAGCCGAGCGGGCCTTCGGTGGCGATGTGGACCGCGTCAGGTTCGAATTCGAGGAAGCGTTCCTCGATGACTTTCTTCGCGCCGAAAGCCAGCTTGATCTCGGAATAGGTCGGCAGCGGGATCGTCTTGAAGCCGTTGGGCGAGACGATGTCCCACGTATGGCCCATCTGCTCGCACTCGGTGATGACGCGCTTCATCGTGCGGACAACGCCATTCACCTGCGGATCCCAGGCGTCGGATACCAGCATGATGCGCATTGCGGGCGGCTGTTCCTTTTGTGATTCAGCGCCGCCTGAATAGGGGCCTCAGCCGCCTACGTCCATGGCCCGCGACAAGGGGTACGACAAGGGGCGCTAGGGCGTCGGGACCCGGTATTGCTGGCCAGAGGCAGTTTCAACAGAAATCGGCTTCTGGGATGACGCGGGGAAAACGCCCTTTATCGACGTAAACAGGCGCGCGGCGTCGGCGGCCGTTCGGGTGTCGACGCAGAGTGTAATCTCGCCTTCTTTTCCCCAGTACTGGCGGTCAATTGTTGAAACGCCCGTGTCGCCAGACAGCAGCGCATCGACTTTTTCTAGCGTCGCGCCGTCAATGCCCGTGCCGATGCTGGCAAAATCAACCTTCACGTCGCATGCGCCGTTTGCGCCGGCGGGTGTCGCGTCGGGCGTAGGCGGGGCTGCGCAGGCGGCGGTCAGGAGGGTTGCGGCAAGCAGTGCGGAACGGATGATCATCATCGGAAGGTGGTCTCCAGGGCGCGACTTTCAAGTTGATCCTGTGCAAGCGCACCGGCAGATATGCCTTTCCTGACATAAGAGTGTCGATCATGCCGCAATCCAAGTCTGCCCTGCTGTCGCCCGACGCGCTGGACGCGGGGAAGTTCGAGGACGAGGCCAAGCGCATCGCCGAGCTGCTGGCTGAACCGGCCCTTGACCCTGCTGAGCGCCGCGCGGCGGCGGCAGCGGCGCGGGACATCGTGCTGAAGGCGCGGGCGGAGACGCGGCGCTCGGGCGTGATGGAAAGCTTCCTTGAGGAGTTCGGATTGTCGAATCCGGAAGGGCTGGCGCTGATGTGCCTCGCCGAGGCGCTGTTGCGCGTGCCGGATGTGGAGACGGCGGACGCGCTGATCGCGGAGAAGATCTCGTCGGGCGAATGGTCGGACCATCGCGGCAAGTCGGACTCGCTGCTGGTGAATGCGTCGACCTGGGGCCTGATGCTGACTGGGCGGATCGTGCATCCGCCCGAGGATGCCGAGCAGAACCCCGGCAACTTCATGCAGCGCATGGTGCGTCAGGCGGGCGAACCGGTGATCCGCGCCGCGATGATGCAGGCGATGCGCATCATGGGCGGTCAGTTCGTGATGGGACGCACCATCGGTGAGGCGCTGAAGCGCGGCCAGCGCACGGTGAAGAAAGGCGAGGCGGCAAGCCATTCCTTCGACATGCTCGGCGAGGGCGCCCGTACGACGGCGGATGCGCGGCGGTATTTCGATAGCTATGCCAATGCGATTGGCGAGGTGGGCAAGGCGAAGACAGGCGATCGTCCCGAAACGGCGGATGGCATTTCCGTAAAGCTGTCGGCGCTGCATCCGGCCTATCGCGCGGTGCAGGGCGAGCGGGTGCATCGCGAACTTTATCCGATGGTGCTGGAGCTGGCGAAGCTGGCGGCGAAGCAGAACATCAATTTCACGCTCGATGCGGAGGAAGCGGATCGGCTCGCACTCTCGCTGTCGCTGCTGGAGAAGCTGGCGCGCGAGCCGGGCCTTGCGCCCAAGTGGACCGGGCTGGGGCTTGCGGTGCAGGCCTATCAGAAGCGCGGCGAGGCGGTGGTCGGTTGGCTGGGGCAACTGGCGGCTGACACGAACCGGCGCATGATGGTGCGTCTGGTGAAGGGCGCGTACTGGGACTCAGAGATCAAGCGTGCGCAGGTGGAGGGGCAGCCGGATTATCCGGTGTTCACCACCAAGCAGGCGACGGACGTGTCGTATCTCACCTGCGCCAATGCGCTGCTCGAAGATCGGGCCGTCGATCTATCCGCAGTTCGCCACGCACAACGCCAACTCGCTGGCTGGGATCGAGCTGATGGCGAAGCGCGCGGGCAATTCAGACTACGAGTTCCAGCGCCTGCACGGCATGGGCGTGCCGCTCTACAAGGCGGCGGGTCGCGAGCGTTCGGTGCGGATCTATGCGCCGGTCGGCGCGCACCAGGACTCTGCTGCCGTATCTCGTGCGGCGCCTGCTGGAGAATGGCGCCAACACATCCTTCGTGCATTCCTTCCTCGACGAGGACGTGCCGGCCGAGCGCATCGCGGCCGATCCTTACACGCTGCTGTCCGCAGCGCCCGCGCGCCATCCGCGCATTCCGCCACCGCCCGGGCTTTATGGCGCTTCGCGGCAGAATTCGCGTGGTCTCGATTTCAGCCAGCTTGAAGTGCGCGAGCGTCTGCATGCGGAGATCGCGAAGCTGGATGCCGAAGGACCGCTGGCAGTCGGCTCCATCGTGGCGGGCGAATCTACCACGGCGGCTGGCGATGCAATGCAGGCGCCGGCGGATGCCAAGCGCACCGTGAGTACAGTCGCGCCGGCGACGAAGATGCAGGTCGATGCGGCCTATGCTTCGGCGCTTGCCTTCCAGCCGCACTGGAACGCGCTGGGCGGCGCCAAGCGCGCGGACATTCTGGAATCCATGGCCAACGCGATGGAGCATGAGACGGATCGGCTGATCGCCATTCTCGCGCGCGAGGGCGGCAAGACGCTGGACGATTGCATTGCGGAGGTGCGCGAGGCGGTCGACTTCTGCCGCTATTACGCGGTCGAGGCGGAGACCAAGTTCAAGGGGCTCGAGACGCTGCCGGGGCCGGCGGGCGAAACCAATGGCATGGAGATGATGGGGCGCGGCGTGTTCGTGTGCATCAGCCCGTGGAATTTCCCGCTCGCGATTTTCACGGGACAGATCGCGGGCGCGCTGGCGGCCGGTAACACGGTGCTGGCAAAGCCTGCGGAGCAGACGCCGGCGATTGCGTTCGAGGCGGTGAAACTGTTCCACGCGGCGGGCCTGCCGGTCGAGGCGCTTCACCTGCTGACGGGCGATGGCAAGGTCGGCGGGATGCTGACGGGCGATGCGCGTTGCGGCGGCGTGGCGTTTACCGGCTCGACCGAAGTGGCGCGGATCATCAACCGCACGCTGGCGGCGAAGGACGGGCCGATCGTGCCGCTGATCGCGGAGACGGGCGGGCTCAATGCGCTGTTCTGCGACACGACGGCGCTGCGCGAGCAGGTGGTGGACGATGTCGTGATGTCGGCCTTCCGCTCGGCGGGCCAGCGGTGTTCGGCGCTGCGCGTGCTGTTCCTGCCGCACGAGACGGCGGAAGAGACGATCGAGATGATCAAGGGCGCGATGGAGGTGCAGGTGATCGCCGATCCGGCGGATGCTTCGACCGATATCGGGCCGATCATTGATGCGGAGGCGCGTGGGCTGCTGGATGCGCACCTTGAGCGGATGAAGTCGTCAGCGAAAATCTGGCAGCGCGACATCGGCGCGCTGCGAGACAAGGGGACGTTCTTCGGTCCGGCGATTGTCGAGCTGAAGTCGGTGGATCAGCTTGATCGCGAAGTGTTCGGGCCGGTGCTGCACGTGATCCGCTACGATCCGGACGACATCGAGACGGTGGGCAAGGCGCTGTCGGACAAGGGCTATGGCCTGACGCTGGGCGTTCACTCGCGACTGGAAGGGTTTGCGGAGAAGGTGAAGGCGAATGTGCGGGCGGGCAACGTCTATGTGAACCGCTCGATCATCGGCGCTGTCGTTGGCGTGCAGCCGTTCGGCGGCTCGGGTCTGTCGGGCACGGGACCGAAGGCGGGCGGGCCGCACTATGTGGCGCGCTTTGCGACCGAGCGGGCGGTGACGGTGAACATCGCGGCGCAGGGCGGCGATCCGACGTTGTTGAACCTCTAGCTTCCGCCATCCACCCGGATGATTGCGCCTGTCGTGAAGCTGGAGGCGGGGCTGGCGAGGAAGAGGGCGGCGGTGACGATCTCTTCCGGCCTGCCGGGGCGGCCGAGGGCGTTGTCGGATTTTTCGCGGGCTTCGGGCGTCCAGGCGTTGGCGATGTCGGTGAGGAAGGGGCCGGGCGAGATCGTGTTGACGCGTACCTTGGGGCCGTACTCGCGGGCGAACGACACGGTCATCGCGTTGAGAGCGGACTTGGCGCCGGAATAGGGCACCACCTGCGGTAGCGGATAGAGCGCGCCGGAGGAGGAGACGTTGATGATGTTGCCGCCGTCGCCGTCGAACATGCGTTTTGCGAGGAGCGAGGCGAGGCGGAAGGGGCCTTTGAAATTGAGGTCCATCACCTTGTCGAACAGGTCTTCTGTCATCTCGTGGCTGGGCACGCGTGGGCTCATCCCGGCATTGTTGACGAGAATGTCGATGCGGCCCCATTCGGCCCATGCCGGACTCGGCGAGGCGTTCGGCCTGATCCCAGTGGGACATGTTGGCGGAGATCGCCATCGCGCGGCGGCCGAGCTTGCGCACCTCTTCGGCGGCGGCCTCGCAGGCGTCGAGCTTGCGGCTGGCGATGATGACGTCGGCGCCGCGCTCCGCAAAGGCGCGTACCATCTGCAGGCCAAGGCCGCGGCTGCCGCCGGTGACGAGGGCGATCTTGCCGGAGAGGTCGAACAGCGGGTCTGTCATGTCAGTTCTTGTAGACCTTGCCGCCCTTCATCACGAAGTCGACGGACTCAAGCTCGCGCACGTTGGCCAGCGGATCGCCGTTGACCGCGATGATGTCGGCTGCCTTGCCCGCGCTGATGGTGCCGATCTCGGAGGTCAGGCTGAAATGGTCGGCGGCGCTGACGGTCGCGGCGGTGATGGCTTCGAGCGGCGTCAGCCCGGCCTTCACCATCAGCGCGAACTCCTGCGCGTTGTCGCCGTGGGCGGAGACGCCGGTGTCGGTGCCGAAGGCGATCTTCACGCCGGCTGCGTGCATGCGGCGGAGCATGTCGAGCATTTTGGGGCCGGCCTCCATCGCTTTCTTCTGCACGGCTGGCGAAAGGAAGCTGTTGGGCTTGGCGGCTTCACGCATGACGAAGTCACCAGCGAGCAGCGTGGGGATGAGGTAGGCGCCATGCTCCTTGTAGAGCCGCGCGGATTCATCGTCCGAGTAAGTGCCATGCTCGATCGAGTCGCCGCCGGCGCGCAGGAAGGAGTTGATGCCGTCGACGCCATGGGCGTGCGCCGTGACCTTGCGGCCCATGGCGTGCGCGGCCTGCACGATGGAGGCGAGTTCGGCGTCGGTGAATTGCTGCGCGAGGCCTGCCGAGGTCTGTGAGAGAACGCCGCCGGTCGCGGTGATCTTGATGATGTCGGCGCCATCGCGCACGCGCTCGCGAACGGCGCGGGCGCAATCATCGGCGCCGGAGCAGACGGAGTTGGGACGCAGCACATCGACCATCGCGCGGGGCATGCCGTTGGCGTCGCCGTGGCCGCCGTGGACGCTGACGGCGCCGGCGGAGGCGATGATGCGCGGGCCGGGGATGACGCCGTGGGCGATGCCGTCGCGAATACCGAGCACAGCTTCAGCGTCGCCTCCGAGATCGGCAACCGTGGTGAAGCCGGCTTCCAGTGTCTTCAACGCGAAGCCTGCGCCGTCGATGGCCTGGTCGGCGCTGGTCTTGATGAACTCGTTGAGGCGCGAGTCGGGGCCTGTCTCGCTGGTGAGATGGACGTGGCTGTCGATCAGGCCGGGCAGGACGAAAGCGTTCTTGAGGTCGACGACTTTCGCGCCATTGGACGGCTTGGAATAACCGGCTGTGATGCTGACGATGCGGCCATTGCGGACGAGGATGCTCTGCTGGGTCAGTACTTTGCCGCTAGCGGGATCGGCGAGCAGCTTGCCGGCGAGGATCAGCGTATCGGGCAGGGCGGCGGGCGCCTGCTGCGCGGTCGCCAGAAGCGAGGCCGCTGCGATTGCTGTGGCGGCGACGGCGCCGATCAGTCCAAGTTTCCAGCCAGAGACGCGCATCGATATCCTCCCGATTTCCGGCGTCAGCTATTCACGGGCTGGTGGTCAGCGGCAAGCCTGTCGTTGGGGGAATTCGCGCGCCGGGAGCGGCGTTCCACCACGGCAACGCAACAATCGACGTGGGCGGAAAGTCGGCTATGGTCGGCTCCAGTCAAGTGTCGGGAGTTGAGGCATGCGTATCATTTTCGCCGTCATGGCCGTTGCGGTTTCGGCGTGTTCAACCTCTCCCGAAGGCGCTCCCGCGGCGCCGTCTGCGCCGGCCGCGGTGAAGCCATCGGTGGAGGTGGCGAACCTGCCGGACTTCCGGCCGGAGACGGCCGCTGCGTGTAACGCCGTTCGTTTGAGCGTTGCGGTGGCGGCCGATGGATCGCTTGGCGTCAATGGCGCGCCGGTCGATCTCGCCGGGTTGAAGGCGGCGGCTGCGAAGAAGAACGCTGCCTGCCAGTATGTGGCGGCGCCTGTGAATCTTGCTGTGGCGCCGGGCGTGCCGGACAAGCGCGCGGAAGAGATCCGTGATGCTCTGGCGGGCGTCATCAAGAATCTGGCGCTGATCGAGTAGTCCGAAGAAGAATGGGGAGCTGAAGCCATGAAGGTTGCGGGCAAGGTCGTCATCGTCACGGGCGGGGCGAGTGGGATCGGCAAGGCGCTGGCAGAGCGCTTCCACAGGGAAGGCGCCGCCGCGCTGATTGTCGCCGACATGAATGGCGCGGGCGCAGAGGCGGTTGCAAAGTCGGTTGGCGGGATTGCTGTGCAGGCGGACGTGACGAAGGAAGCCGACGTGCAGAAGATTGTGCGCACGGCAGAAGACAAGTTCGGGCGCATCGATCTGTTCTGCTCCAACGCAGGCATCTCGCGGGGCGATCCGGACATCGACAATCCGGGCTCGCCATCGAATGCGGATTGGGAGCTGGCGTGGGGCGTCAATGTGATGGCGCACGTTTATGCGGCGCGTTACGCGCTGCCGGGGATGATTGCGCGGAAGTCGGGTTACTTCCTCAACACGGTTTCGGCGGCGGGTCTGCTGAGCCAGATCGGGTCGGCGGTCTATTCGACGAGCAAGCATGCCGCGATCGGCTTTGGCGAGCATCTCGCGATTGCGTCGAAGGAGAATGGCATCGGTGTTTCGCTGCTGTGCCCGCAGGCGGTGGATACGCCGATGCTGGGCGGGGCTGCGGGCTCGCAGAATGTCGATGGCGTGCTGGCGCCGGCCGATGTTGCGGACGCGGTTGTCCGGGGGCTCGATGCGGAGACGTTCCTGATCCTGCCGCACGAGCAGGTGACGACTTACATGCAGCGCAAGACGGGCGATTATGATCGCTGGATCCGCGGCATGGTTCGCCTGCGTCGCGGCGTGATCGATGGGGCGAAAGGATCGCGGTAAGAAAAAGAAGCGCCCCTCCCATGAGGAGTCGAGAGGGGCGCTTCGAGAATGGCCGGCCGGAACGTGGGGCGTCCTGGCGTGCCGGCCACCTCGCCTTGCTGGGGCGAGGTTTAAGCGGTCAGCGGCGGTTGAGTTTCCACTCATAGACAACGGGGTGGCCGCAGATGGATTGCGGGCGGCCGTCGAGTTTCGCCGGTGTGAATTTGCGGTCGCGCACCCATTTCAGCGCGGCCTGGTCGAGACTGTCATAGCCACTGCTGCTGGCGAGACTCGCGGATGTGACGCGGCCGCCCGTGTCGAGACAGACTTCGAGTGATGACGTGCCCTGATGATTTAGCCGAATGTCGGATGGCGGATAATTTGGCGACGGCGCCGGGATCATTTTCGCGGCGGTGCGGACGGGCGTTGGCGGGGTTGGCGGAAGAGGAATCGTCGGGCCGATGTCGACGCGAGGGTCTGTGCGTGTTTCGCCGGTGAGCGTGTCGGGGCCGTAGGTGAATTCCACGTCGTCCCGCAGCGGTGAGACCACGTCGTGCGCGTCGGTGGCGAGGGGAAGATCCGATGTAAGCGGAATTGGATCGACGTGCGGTGTGTCGGGCATCGGTACGTAGATGAGCGCGTCCGGCATGCGGTCCGCGATATAGGCGCCCATGCCGTTGGCCATGGCGTAGCCGAAGGCCAGCGTCATGGTCGCGGCGGTGATCGCGCCGGCGAGGCGGGTTGATTGAGGCGCGTGTTCTCTCATGGCTCCATACATTGGAGACCTCCCAGGTTAGGTGAGCGTGTCAGGCGGGTGAGTGGCGGGCCGGGTCTAGGGTGGTGAACCGTTCGGCGCGGGGCTGAATTCGAGGGTGATCTGCTGGCGGCACACCGCGACGGCGCGGCCATTGCGCAAGGCGGGTTCGAAGCGGGTGTTGGCGAGTGAGCGGAGCGAGGCGGCGTCGACGCGATTGTCGCCGGATGATTTCACAAGCTTCGCGCTGTCGACGTGTCCGGCCTGCGAGAGGCAGACTTCGGCGACCAATTCGGACTGACGGCTCCAGTCACGCGGCAGGGCCGGGGCCATGAAGGAGGACGGCACGACGCGCGGCTGGGTCGCGTTGGTCGAAACCTGTCCGCCGGTTGCGATCGGCTCGAACGGCAGGAGCACGTCGGGGGTTTCGCGGAAGATCGTGCGCTCGGGTTGGGCGGCCCAGGCCGTGACGCCGGCGCCGGCGGTCAGCGACATGACGAGAACGGCGGCGGCGGCGCGGCGGCGGCGGGACAGCGGCTTGCGGGCGATCAGGTCGATGCGCTCGGTCAGCGGATGCTGTGCCTCGGCGGGCCAGTAGCAGCCGACGGGAAGCGGCCGCGAGACAAGATGAGTCTTCAGCAGCGTTTCGGCATAGGCGCGGCGGACGCGGGGGCGGCGGTCGATGACTTCGGCGTCGCACGACAATTCCTGATCGACGCGCAGGGCCTTGGCGCCGATGTGGATCAGCGGGTTGAACCAGAAGACGCAGCGCAGGAGCGCGACGAAAGCGTTGATGCGCGCGTCATTGCGTTCGATGTGGACCTGCTCGTGCGCTGAGGATCAGCTTGCGCTCGTCATGGCTGAAGCGGTGCGCGAAATCGTCGGGCGTGACGATGCGCGGATGACGGAAGCCGACGATGGCGGGGCCGGCGAGGCCGATGTCGGCATCGCGCAGGAAGGCGTGCTGGCGGCGCACGAAGAGCAGGGCGAGCGTCACGATGCCGGCGAGCCAGGCGATGCCGATTGCGGCGGGCAGCCACGGTGCGGTGGCTTCGAGGCGGGCGGCGGCGAGGCTGGCGGGGATGCCGCCGATCAGGAATTCTGTGACGAAGGTTTCGGTCGTGCGCTCGGGCAGGAAGGTCGCGAGCATGACGACGGGGACGATGGCCCAGAGGCTGTAGACGGCGTGCGGGCCGAGGACGCGTGTGGCGGGGCGGCGGACGAGCAGGACGAACAGGATGGCGGCGGCGGCCGTGACGTTGAGCTCGATGATGGTATCGAGGAGGGCGCTCATTTCTTGTCCTCCTCGATTTTCGCGATGAGGGCCTTCAGCTGTTTGAGGTCCTTGGAGCTGAGGCGGCGGTTCTCGGCGAAGTGGGCCACCAGAGGTGCGACCTCACCCTTGAACAGGCGGTCGAGCAGGCCTTGGCTTTCAGCCTGCACATAGGCGGTGCGGGCGATCAGCGGGCGATAGCAATAGCCGTCAGCCTCCTTGGCTCCGGCGATGGCTTTCTTCTTGAGCAGGCGGGTGATCAGCGTCTTCACCGTGGCGGGGGCCCAGCCATTATCGGGGCCGACAGCTGCGATGAGCTGTTCGGGCGTCAGCGGCGACTTGCGCCACAGGGCTTCCATGATGCGGCTTTCGGCTTCGGAAATCTGTTGCATGGTACACCTGTAATCTCAGCTCAGACTACGCATGTAATTCGGCCTGTCAATGACGACACTGTGGCGTTTCCGGGATTTGGTGCGGTGCGGAAAGCGTGCGCGGATGCGGGTGCGATCTCAGACGCGGGCGCGCTGAGGTGGGTTGAGGGTGATTTTCGGAGTTTGAGATTGGACGGCGGTCCGCGTGCGCAAGTGCGCACGCAGCCCCCTCCGTCTCGCCGCGAAGACGCGGCGATCCACCTCCCCCGCCTGACGGCGAGGGAGGACTTCGTTGGTGTGGCGAGGGGAGTGCGAACAGGCGCGCGTGCAGAAGCGGCGTTCGCGGCTTCGCGTTCGCTGATGCCGTACCGCTGGCGCAGGTGCTCGACATAGGCGCAGACGGTGGCCTCGAGATTCATGTTGGCGCGGCGATAGGCTTCGAAGCGCTGTTCGGTCTCCGCCCAGGTATTGGGCGGGGCGAACGCGCTGAACATCACGAGGCGATGGCTCCAGCCGAGGCGGCGGTAGGCTTCGCGCCAGAATGCGAAGTCGAGGCGCGCCTCGGCGTGGGCGAGCAGGATGGGGATGGCGTCGAAGACGGACTTCGGAACCTTCTTTCCGCGCATGGCGGCAAAGCCGCTGCGGATCACGAGGATCATCAGCGGCCAGAAGCTGAACATGACGCCGAGCAAGGCCGGGACGTCACGCAGCAGCCAGAGGGGCAAGGCTTCGGCGTTTCATGGCCGCCACTATACGTGCGCTGGGAGCCCGGCCGATTTGCCAAACGCCAATCCATCCTATTTTTCGCGCAAGTCATTGAGATTGCTGGAGACGCGGAAAAGCGGGCTGCTGTGTAAGTGCGGATCTCATCCAACAAAATGAGGTGTAACTCTGCGTCATCCACGACACGGTTGTCATCCGGGCCAAGCGCAGCGCGCAGCCGGGACTCATTCATCGCCCCTCGCGGTGGAGCAATGGGTCCCGGATAGCGCTTCGCGCTTCCGGGATGACAAGCTGTTGGTGGTGCTTCTGGGTTTCGGCTCGCGCTACGCGCGGCCGGAATGACGGGGAGGGTGGGAGCGCCGAGCGCGGTGTCGATCCTTGAGGCGCTTCGCGAGTTGTGAAGTGGTCGCGACCATTTCGCGCTTGGCGAGTTGCGAACTCTTCCGCATGAAGAGCATTCCATCCCGTGGTTACGAGTTGAGAGACGCA
This sequence comes from uncultured Alphaproteobacteria bacterium, assembly GCA_963784415.1. Classification (GTDB taxonomy): domain Bacteria; phylum Pseudomonadota; class Alphaproteobacteria; order Caulobacterales; family Hyphomonadaceae; genus UBA7672. The sequence continues at coordinate 153,597 of CAWARK010000008.1, read as the reverse complement.
TGACGGAAACGGTACGCAGACGCTACAAGCCGGGCGAGTTTGATCTGGCGGTAAAACGGTCGAGCGCGGGGCTGGGGCTGTTTGCGGCCTCGCCCATTCCGAAGGGCGCGTGCGTGATCGAGTATACCGGGCGGCAGATCAGCCGCGAGGAAGTGTACTCCAGCAATTCGCGCTACCTGTTCGAGATCAACTCGCGCAAGACGATCGACGGCGCGCCGCGCTGGAACACGGCGCGCTATATCAACCATTCGTGCCGGCCGAACTGCGAGATCGAGATCGCCAAGGGGCGCGTGTGGATCTTCGCGCGGCGGAACATCAAGGTCGGGCGAAGAGCTGGGGTACGACTACGGCGAGGCGTATGTGAACGAGTATCTCGCGGGCAAGTGCCTGTGCGCGAAGTGCGGGCCGAAGACGGTGGCGGCTTAGGGGCGTTGAACGAGTCCCCGTCCCGCCCTCGTGGTTCGACGGACGGCGGCTGCGCCGCCTGCTCACCATGAGGGCTCAGGCTAGAGCGTAAGTCAGGATTTATCACCGCTCATTCCGACGAACGTCGGAATCCAGGGCAGATTGTGAGTCTTGTTATGACTTGCAGCTTCAAGCCTGTTTGCAAGGCGCGACCGTTCCTGGGTCCCGACGTTCGTCGGGACGAGCGGGGATGGGGCGGGGCAAAGCAAGATCCTCGGGTCGAGCCCGAGGACGACACCGTGGGTGTGGGGGGAGCCTAGATCCCGCCGCCGGAGATCGAGAATTTGCGGCGGGCGCCGAGGAGCTTTTGGGCTTCGCCGATGGCTTGCGCGGCGCTCTCGGCGAGCTTGAGGCGCGGCTCGGAGCGGAGGGCTTCGAGGGCTTCGGTGAGATAGGCGATGCCTTCGCGTAGCATCACGGGGTCGAAACGCTTCTCGGCTTTGAGGCGGAGGGCGCGGCCGAGCGTGATGTTGGCGGCGATCCAGCGATCGGGCGCGGCCGAGCGGTTGATCTCCTGGATGGTCGTGCGGGCGATCTCGACCGAGCGGTCGATCCACTGGTCGTCGCCGGAGAAGGCGAGCTGCAGGGCGCCGGCGGATGAGTCGTCCACCATTTCGGCGAGCAGGGCCTGATCGGCGCGCGGCCTGCTGGCGAGGATGTTGAGCACGCTCTCGACGACCGGCTGCAGGCGCTCGGCGCGGAAGTCCTGCGGACGGCCGAGGGCGGGGCGGTATTGCTTGGCGGCGGCGTAGGCCATGGCGCGGCCGAGGCTATCGGTCCACGCCGACTTCTCGCGCGGCATGGAGAGCGTGATCGGCTGGCGCGGCGGGTCGAACGTGTTGGACGGGCGGGCCAGCATGCGGGCGACGGCCTTGGCGCCGCGCGGCTGTTCGGACCAGAGGATGAGGTCGGCCTCGGTGCGCTTCATCAGCTGGGCCGCGCGCTCATCGCCCTCGAGATTGCCGGGGTAGAAGGTGACGCGGAACGGGCCGCCGAACATGAAGGCCTTGAGGTATTTCTCGATCGACTCGCCGAGGAAAGCCGAGATCAGGCGGCGGCGGCCCTTGCCGCCACGCACGACCAGGATGCGGGCGCCGACTTCATCGTCGCGACGGACGCGGGCGGCGAGCGCGCCACGGCGCATCGCATAGCCAAGGCGGACAAGACCGACCAGACCCATGATCGCGAGGATCAAAACGCCGATGGCGGCGAGAATCATGCCGATGCCGGCCAGCGCGGGCGCGCCGGACATGGCCTGCTGCAAGCCAGACCCAGGCGTCCTGCAACGTCTTCAGAATGCTGGAGAAAAATTCCATCGATCGGTCCCGCCGCATAACCGATGCAGCCCTGCATGTTCATTATCTACGGGCGCAACAATTTGGACGCAATGTCTGCTGGCGCCACACACTGCGAGGAATCGTAATTACTGCCGTGTCATCAGGCAGAAAGCTGACGGGTTTGGCTAGGGATAAGGTTAACGGCGACCGGATTTTGGCGACCCCGGCAGGATTCGAACCTGCGACCTCCGGTTTAGGAAACCGATGCTCTATCCTGCTGAGCTACGGAGTTGGCGGGGGACTTATGCCTGTAAAATATGCGGTTCGCCAGCGCGGTTGACCCCGCGGTTGGCCGAGCGGTTGGAGCTGGGGAGCGGGTGCGCCATGCTGTCCAGCTGAGGGGGAACTAGCGGGGCGATGACGGGGGCAGGCCACAGCGGAACCGGGGGACGCAAATGGTCGCGGCGGAGCTTTGTGCTGTCCGGCTTGCTCGGGGGGCTGGCGGCGGCGTGCTCGCAGCAGGGTGACCTTGCGGAGGGGGAGGGCGGCCGGGTGGTCCGGGTGCTCGATGGCGATTCGCTGGCGCTCGACACCGGGCTGCGGGTGCGGCTGGCGGAGGTCGAGGCGCCGGCGGCGGGCTATGGCGACAGGGCGGATGAGCCGGGGGCGGCCCTGGCGCGGGCGATCATGGAGCGGGCGTCGGTCGGGCGGCAGGCACGGCTCTGGTATGGCGGGCTGAGCCGCGACCGGTATCAGCGCGCCATCGCGCATGTGATCGCGCGGGACGAGGTCGGCGCGGATGTCTGGCTCAACGGCGTGGCGGCGCGGCAGGGGGCTGCGCGGGTGCGGACCTATCCGGACAATGCCAAGCGTGCGCGGCGGCTTCTTGCTTTGGAGAGCGAGGCAAGGGTGGCGAAGCTCGGGCTGTGGGCGGAGGACTTCTGGCGGGTGCGGGGGCTCGATGACCTTGGCGATGCGCCGTACTTCTCGATCGTGGAGGGCGTGATCGCGGGGCTGGGCGAGCGGGCGGGCGATGGCGACGCGGTGCTGACGGCGGCGGGATCAGGCTGGATGTGGGGGAGCGGCTGGGGCCTGCGGATGTCGACGTGCGGGTTGGGACAAAAGTGCGCGTGCGGGGACGGATCGACACGCGGGGCGACGCAGCCGCTGATCCGGGTGACGCACTGGGCGCAGGTTGAAGTGGTCTAGGTTCGGTCGAGGAGCGTTGCGTGGCGCCGGTTTTTGTTGATCCCAGCAAGGTGTGTGCGTTCAAGACGAAGGACGCTTTCTACGCGTGGTTGAAGGCCAATCACGCGAAGCAGGACGAAGTCTGGATCCGCATCTTCAAGAAGGCGAGTGGCAAGGCGACCATTTCGGCGACCGAGGCGATCGACGTGGTGCTGTGCTGGGGCTGGATCGATGCGATCCGGAAGTCGTGGGACGATGAGTCGTTCGTGCAGCGTTATACGCGGCGCGGGGCCAAGAGCCTGTGGAGCCAGGTGAACCGGGACAATGTCGCGCGGTTGATCGGGGAAGGCGCGATGACAGCGCATGGGCTGCGCCATGTCGAGGCGGCCAAGGCGGATGGGCGGTGGGAGGCGGCGTACAAGACGACGATGGATGCGCCGGAGGATTTGCTGAAGGCGATCGGCGCGAACAAAAAGGCGAAGGCGTTCTATGCGACGCTGACGGCGCAGAACCGGTTCGCGCTGACGCACCGCACGATCAATCTGAAGACGCCGGCCGGGCGGGCGAAGAAGATCGCGGGTTTTGTCGAGATGCTGGAGCGGGGTGAGACGATCCATCCGCAGGGGAAGAAAAGCGGCGTGCGCGCGAAGACGCACAAGTGAGCGCGGATCGCGAGACTTTGTAGCCTACCGGGGTAGTCTACTGGCGCTTGGCCGACGTGCCTTTCAGTTTCTGATGCGCGTGGTCGTGTTCGGACTCGGTGGGATGATCGCGGCCGTTTGCTTTGCCGGCGGGGCTAGGGGCGGGGACGAGCCGAGCTTGCGCCGTTGTCTGCGAGTTCGGGCGAGCGGGATGCGCGGGTATTGGGCTCCGGCGGCGGGCTGGGCTGTTCGGCGGTGCTGACCGGCGTTTCGTTGCTGGCGCTCGAGGCGCCGCCCTTGCCGGTTGGCGCGGGACGTTGGCTTGCTGTCGGCATGATCGATCCTCCGGGGCGTTGAGATAGAAGCGCCACGGCGAGCGAAGGGTTCCGGATGCTTTACACCGAAGGAATGAGGCCTGACTCTTCCGGGTCGCCGACCATGCGGGTGAGGGCGCTGCGGAGTTTCTGCAGGGCCTGGTGTTCGATCTGGCGGACGCGTTCTTTCGAGACGCCGAGTTTCTGGCCCAGCGATTCCAGCGTGACGCCGTCTTCGACGAGGCGGCGTTGGTGGATGATCAGCTTCTCGCGGTCGCTGAGGCGTGAGAGCGCTTCGGCGAGCCAGGCGCCGCGGGCGGCGCGGTCACGCGACATCATCGTCGCGTCTTCCGGAAGCACGCCGGTGTCCGGCAGCATGTCCTGCCATTCGGCGTCGCCCTCTTCGCCGATCGGTGCGTTCAGCGAGCGGTCCGAAGCGGAGAGGCGCGAAGCCATGTGATCGACTTCGTGTTCCTCGACGCGCAGGGCGGTTGCGACGCGCGTGCGATTTTCCGGCGTGAGGCCGCCATCGCTCGGGTCCTGCAGCAGCGCGCGGAGACGGCGGAGATTGAAGAAGAGGGATTTGTGCGCGGCGGTCGTGCCGGTGCGGACGATCGACCAGTTGCGGAGGATGTAGTCCTGCACGCAGGAGCGGATCCACCACGTCGCGTAGGTGGAGAAGCGCAGTTCGCGTTCGGGCTCGAAGCGGGAGGCGGCGAGCATCAGGCCGACATTGCCTTCCTGCACGAGGTCCGACATCGGCAGGCCGTAATTGCGGAAGCGCGCGGCGATCGACACGACGAGACGCATGTAGGCGGTGCAGAGTTCATGGAGGGCGCGCTGATCGTGATTGTCGCGCCAGCGTCGCGCGAGATCGAGTTCGTGATCGCGTTCAAGCAGGGGGGCGCTCATCGCCCGCTTGAGGAATTTCCGGTCTGCGGTGGTCGGGCTTGCGTCTGCTCTTGCCATCGTAACCCGTCTCCCAATGCCCCAGGGACCATGACGACGGGCGTGCGCGAACCACACAGAAAGCAGACCCATGTCTGCTAGCTAAAACTCACGATCGGAAAAACGGTTCCTGAGCCCGCGCAAATTTGCACGGGCGCCGTACCTGACGGAGCGGAGATAGGGCGCTTTTCGCGCGCGATCAGAGGGAGATGGCTTCGCGCGCAAACATTTGCGGCATTGCCGTCGGCATTTCTGCAGCTGCGGCTTTTTCGGCGATGGCAGCTCTGACCTGGGCGATCTGGGTGTCGGCGTCCTCGCGGGTCAGGACGGATTCAAGGAACAGCCACTCGATCTTGCCGATCTCGAGGTGCGGTTCATTGCAGAGGTTCAACGGTCCGTAGATTTCGGCGAGGCGGTTGCGGCGGCGCAGTTCGATTTCAGCGATGATGTCGTGGGACTTGCTGTCCTCGATAATCCAGACCGGAGAGCCCGACGCCTGAAAGACGCGGAAGTGGTCCGGGCGGAACGCGAACAGCGCCAGCAGGACCAGGCCGGGCGCTAGCCACAGCACGGGTAGGGGAGGCTCGGCGAGGGCGGGCGTGGCCGAGAGAAAGGTCTGCGCCGCCATCGCCGTGAGGCCGAGCAGCGAGACCAGCGCGCCGAACCGGAAGGCCGACCAGTCGTGTTGCGCGATGAATTTGCGGGCGGGGGCAATTTCGAAATAGTCGGCCACCGTCTTGTGGACCGAGGCGCCATAGCGGAAGGCGTAGCTCAGTTCAGTCTCGCCAAACGCGAAAGTCGCTTCGGCGCGCGAACGCTTCTGTTGCCTTTGCACGATCACTTCCCCCTTGGCCCATTACCCAAGCCAAACTTTCAGCATGGTCAAATTTACTAACAGCCCACCTGTTAGCCAATTCCCGAAGCGAGCTGGGTTCAATGCGACTCGCCAAGCGATTGAAATTGGTTCGCTTGGGAACTCCCGTGCGCACGCGTGTTGGGCAGCGCCCTACGTCACACTCGCGCGGTTGGTGTATCGGGCGGGAGCAGCCTCCGCGCAGGTTGAGGCGCGCGTTCGCCGCGTCATTTGAAGACGCTGGGTAAGGCGCGAACTCGGACGCGGAGAAGCGAGCTCGGAGAAACAAAAAGGGCGCCCCGATCGGGACGCCCTTTCCGTTCAAATCGTCGTGTTGAAGATCAGGCCGCGCGTTTGGCGAGCGACTTGGAGAGCTTCTCGACAGCTTCGGCGTGCTTGATGTTTTCCACAGCCGCGAGCTCGCGGGCCATACGGTCCAGCGCCGACTCATAGAGCTGACGCTCGGAGTAGGACTGGTCCGGCTGGTCGCCAGCGCGGTGAAGGTCGCGAACGACTTCCGCGATCTGGATCAGGTTGCCGGAATTGATCTTGGCTTCGTATTCCTGGGCGCGGCGCGACCACATCGTGCGCTTGATGCGCGCGCGGCCGCCGAGCGTCTTGAGCGCGTCGCCAACGATACGGGTCGACGCGAGGGCGCGCATGCCCGACGAGGCGGCTTTGGCCACGGGAACGCGCAGGATCAGCTTGTCCTGCTCAAAGGCGACCACGAACACTTCCAGCTTCATGCCGGCCACTTGCTGCGTCTCGACGCCTGTCACACGGCCGACACCGTGGGCGGGGTAGACAACATGCTGGCCGATGTTGAAGAGTCCTTCGACGAGTTTGGCAGGCAGCTTCTTCGTCATGCGTGATCACCTCAATGTACTCGCAACTAGTGTCACGAACTCGGTTGCGCCCACCCAAGGGGTGTGCGGCATGCGTTCGTGGCCTGATGCGTTTCTGGTTTCGCCCGTCGGCGATCCACAAGGCTTAGCACAATTGTAAGAAATTTCAACTCGTTGCTACAGCGCGACACTTGCCATTTGCCCAGCTAACGCAGGGTGTCGCGGCATTTCGCCTCAGACGCCGGAGCCGGGTTTTTCGGAAAAAAGCGTCGCCAGCTTGCCCTTAACCTTTGCGTAATCGTCAGCGTCGGCCGGCGGCAGTCCCTTTTACGGTAATGTTTGGCCAGACTTTCGCGTAGTCGGTGTTGAGCTTCAGCCATTTGCCGTCGGCGTCGTCCTCGGTGTCCGGGACGATGGCCTCGACGGGGCATTCCGGCTGGCAAACGCCGCAATCGATGCATTCTTCCGGGTGGATGACGAGGAAGTTTTCGCCCTCGTAGAAGCAGTCCACCGGACACACTTCCACGCAGTCCATGTATTTGCACCGGATGCAGGCGTCGGTGACGATGTAGGTCATGGGTGCGCGCGGGTCATTGGGGGGCGAGGCCTCAGCTTGGGCCCGCGATGTGTGGCCTCGGCGTGTTAAAGTCAATTGAATGCCGCGTTGATCAGGGCTGATGTCAGCCGTGCTGAACCACTCCGTCGGCCGGGGCGTGCCCGCCAAACAGCGCCAGCCAGAGCACAACTACACCCCAGTGGATCACCACGCCCGGCCAGATCGAGCCGGACCGAACCCTCGCCAGCGTGCAGGCCAGCCCCAGCCAGGCGACCAGGCCCAGGAAGGACGCGTCGGTGAATTCGGGGCGGGCGAAGGGCAGATGCAGGATCACCTGCAGGGGATGCCAGAAGACATAGGCGACGAACGAGGCGACGGCGGCCAGAGGCGCGCCGCGCGGCAGCCATGAGCGGAAGACCAGTTCCTCGGCGAGGGCGGGCATCAGGAAAGCCGACAGCGAAATGGCGCCGACATTGGCGCTGGGGACGGGATCGAGCACCAGTACGCCCATCTGAACCGCCCAGATCCCGGCGCCGACCACAGCCAGGAACAGGATCACGCCTTCGATCGCGGCGCGGAGGTCGGGGAGGCGGCGGAGGGAGGCGAGGGTGTTGCCGAGGAGGGTCTGCATCACGCGCGCGGCCTCACCGGTTATTGGGCTCCCCGAGGGCCTCATAGCACGCTGTGGCTTCGGCGGGGGGGCCGCGTCGTTCGGGGAGGGCGAGAACGCGCACCACTTTCGGGCCTGAGGGCGACTTGAACGACAGGATATCGCCGGGCTCGACGGGGGTGGCTGGTTTGTCGATGCGGCGGACGAGGCCGTCGCGTTCGATGCGGGCGCCTGATTTTTCGATCGCCTCGGTGGCGGAGCCGCGCGCCTTGAAGAAGCGGGCGCGCCAGAGAAACACGTCGAGGCGGAGGCGGTCTTCAGGTGCGGCTACGTCCGTTTTGGGCATCGTCAGGTCCCGAATTCACTGTCGTGGCGGGCAATGGCCTCCGCGATGGAAGCGGACCACTGTTGCGTATCTGCGACTTTACCTTCGGCAAACAACTCCAGCGTTTGCGCGGCGATCCGGGCGACTTCGACATCGCGTTCGGCTGCGCTTCGGCCATAGACGAACTCGGCCTGCTGGACTGCGAAATGGCCATCGCTGAGGCGCTCGAAGCAAACATACACGACGATCGCGCTAAAGCCGACAGCGAAATGCGCCGACATTGCGCTGGGGACGGGATCGAGCTTCAACACGCCCATCTGTACGGCCCAGATCCCGGCGCCGACCACAGCCAGGAACAGGATCACGCCTTCGATCGCGGCGCGGAGGTCGGGGAGGCGGCGGAGGGAGGCGAGGGCGTTGCCGAGGAGGGTCTGTATCACGCGCGCGGCCTCACCGGTTATTGGGCTCCCCGAGGGCCTCATAGCACGCTGCGGCTTCGGCAGGGGGGCCGCGTCGTTCGGGGAGGGCGAGAACTCGCACCACTTTCGGGCCTGAGGGCGACTTGAACGACAGGATATCGCCGGGCTCGACGGGCGTGGCCGGCTTGTCGATGCGGCGCACCAGACCGTCGCGTTCGATCCGGGCGCCCGAGCGCTCGATCGCCTCCGTGGCGGAGGTGCGCGCCTTGAAGAAGCGGGCGCGCCAGAGGAATACGTCCAGTCTCAACCTGTCTTCAGTCATGAGCCGCCTTTGGTGCGAGGACGGTGGAGGGTCGGCGTTGCCTGCGGCGGCGGCGTTGCTGTTGCGGCTGTGCGGGCTGGTGGGCGATGACGAGATCGGCGAGGGCGGCGAACGGTCCTGTCGGCGGTGGGGCGGGCCGCACGGGGCGGTGCGGTTGCTGCGGCGTTGCCTTGCGCGGCCCAACTCCTTGCGAGTCCGGCGAGCGCTGGGACGGGAAGCGCCAGAGTTTGACGGCGCCGGTTTCCTTGTCCTTCTCGGCGGGCTTGAGGCCGAGGGCGCGGAGGATGGCGGGGAAGTCGGCGGTGGGGCAGCCGACCTGCGCGGCGAGTTCGGGCGGGCACGGCGAAGGCGGATGTTTCCGAGGCGCGGCGGATCTGGCTGAGCGACCCGGCGAGGCGTTCGGCAAGGTCGGCGCGGACGGCGCGGGGCCCGAGGCGGAGATAGCCGGCGGTGAGCAGCATCGCGTCGGTCCAGCGTTCGTCCTTGAGAGCGAAGGACGATTGCGTTGGCGGTTCGGGCGCGGGGCGGCCGGAGTGAACGGCGCGCAGGGCGAGCACGAGGCGCGCGGCGGCGGGCTTGAGCAGGCCCGGCAGCCAGGTCGCGACGCGGCCGGTCTTCACGCCAGCGATGTTGAGCGCGGCGCGATCTTCGGCGGTGAGGTTGAAGGCGGGGCCGGTGTGGCGGCGGTCGAACGCGGCGCCGGTTTCGAGGAGCTGGAAGGCGGCGCCACGTGCGGCCCCGCGTAGGTCCTTGCCGTCGAGCGTTTCGCGCAGGGCGTGGAGCGCGGGGGCGGTGGCTTTCGCATGATCGGCGAACCAGCGCGTCAGACGTTCGAGCGCGGCGTCGCGGTCGGCGGCGGCAGCGTCGCGCGCGCCGATCAGCTCGACGCGTGGGGCGTGCCAGTCGGCGCCAGCGGCGAGCTTCGCTACGGACGCACCGTCGTGAACGATGGCGGCCTGAGCCGCATCGAAAATGAGATCAGCGTCGGGCGCCTGCGAGATGGCGGCGAGGCGGCGTTCGATGATGGGGCGCAGCGATTTCAGCGCCGCGCCACGCAGGGCGCGACCGGCCAGCGTTTCGCCTGCGGCCTCGGCGTGGAAGACGAGACCTTCGAGGCGGCCAACGAAGTGACCGCCGATGGAGATTTCGCCAGCGGGTCCGATCTCGGCGGGCGGTTCCTCGTTCGAGTTGAGATGCTTGAGCAGCGCCGAGGTGCGACGGTCGACGAAGCGGCTCATCAGCGCCTGGTGTAGGGCGTCGGAGAGACGATCCTCGATCTCGCGCGTGCGGCCGCGCCATGTCTCGGCGTTCAGCAGCCAGTCGCCGCGATTGGCGGCGTAGGTCCAGGTGCGGATCTCGGCGAGGCGGTGTTGCAGGTTGTCGATCTCGCCTTCGGTGCGGTTGAGGCGCTCGACCTGTGCGTACATCCATTCATCGCCGATGCGGGCGGAGGGCTCGATCAGTTTTTCGACGAAGGTCTGCACCAGCTTGAAGTGCGCGTCCGCGCCGTACTTGCGGAAGTCGGGCAGGGTGCAGAGATCCCACAGGCGGCGGACGTGCGCGGGCGTGCGGGCTGTGCGCTTCACGTCCGGATCGGCGGCGAGCGTGGCGAGCGTTGTTTCGTCCAGCGCTTCAGGCGCGCGGCGCAGGATCACGTCGGGCGAGGAGCGGCGCAGGGAGGCGAGCAGGCCATCGACGCTCGACCAGTCGAGATTGGAGTTGCGCCAGTTGAGATATTCGACGGGCTCGAAATGGTGGTTGACGATGCGGTCGACGGTTTCTTCCTCGAACGCTTCGCAGTCGGCCGTCTCGCCGAACGTGCCATCGTCGCGGAAGCGACCGGCGCGGCCGGCGATCTGCGCGAGTTCGTCGGCGCGGAGGAAGCGGCGCTGGCGGCCGTCGAACTTGCGGCGCGAGGCGAAGGCGATGTGGCCGACATCGAGGTTGAGGCCCATGCCGATGGCGTCGGTGGCGACGATGTAGTCGACTTCGCCCGACTGATAGAGTTCGACCTGCGCGTTGCGCGTGCGGGGGCTGAGCGCGCCCATGATGACGGCGCAGCCGCCGCGCTGGCGCTTCAGCAGTTCAGCGATGGCGTAGACCTCTTCGGAGGAGAACGCGACGATGGCGGAGCGCTTGGGCAGTTTGGTGATCTTGATCGGGCCGGCATAGCTGAGCTGCGAGAAGCGCTCGCGGCGTTCGCCATCGATGTTGAGGTCGAGGCGTTCGAGCGCGGGACGCATGGTGTCGGCGCCGAGCAGCATCGTTTCGTGGCGTCCCCTCGCGTGCAGAATGCGGTCGGTGAAGACGTGGCCGCGGTCGGGGTCCTGCGCGAGCTGGATCTCGTCGATGGCGATGAAGTCCGCGCCTTCGGAGACGGGCATCGCCTCGACGGTGCAGGCGAAATAGCGGGCGCCTTCGGGACGGATGCGTTCCTCTCCGGTGATGAGCGCACAGGCCTTGGGGCCTTTCTCCTTCACCATGCGGTCGTAGATCTCGCGCGCGAGCAGGCGCAGCGGCAGGCCGATCATTCCGGTGCCGTGCGCAAGCATCCGCTCGACGGCAAGGTGCGTCTTGCCGGTGTTGGTGGGGCCGAGAACGGCCCGGATACGCTGCCCATTATTGGAAGTGTCGCTGGCGGCCAGGTGTGGCGCTCCCGGAGTATCGGAAGATCAGGCGGTGGCGAGCGAACGCGCAGACGCGCGCTGTCGTTTCGCTGCGAGGGGAGTGAGCGGGCGCCAGTGCATGTCCGTCTTCCCAGTGGACCCTATCCGGTCCTGAGTCAGAGGGTGGGGTCGCGAGGGCGTGTGGTCAACGGGTCAGGCTGTGGATTGAATGCCTTCTTATGGGGAACCAGCGTCATCGATAGACGCGGTACAGTCCTGGCGCGACTCGCGCGGTCAGAACGCGGAGCACAAATAGGACCGTAAAGGCTGAGCCTAGGGCACGCGCCGGTTCCAACCAAGTCAAAGCTTTCGAAGACAGCGTGCTGTCGTAATACACATCCGAGAGCAGAAGAACCTTAATTGTGCGGACGCCAACATCGACCAAACTTGCAGCATCCCGTGGACTGCCCAGCTCGACGATCCAACCGATCGTCGCAAAGCAAATGGCAAAAATTCCTAGCAATCCGATCATGATGTCCAGGCCAATCCGAAAATAAGGTCGCCGTTTGTGTGCGCCCTCGACGGGTCGTTCCGAAAGCTCTCGAACTATCTGGTTTGCTTTTGCGGCTAGAGGCTCGTCAGGGTTATTTCGAGCCCAGGCAGAGAGATCTTTCTGAGCTGCAGCCAAAGCACGCGCGTAGGACGCCAAGGCCGGCCGACCAGTTAACTGGCCAACACGCTCGAGCAACTTGTGCCAACCCGGATGGTCGTCCCCAAAATCCGACTCGTGGATGGTCTCGTAGTGAGTTGAGGAGAAAGCGATGGGAAGTTCGCATGTCTCAATTTGCACAGCTGCGAGCTTTTCCCTCTCTTTTCCGAGCGAGGCCTCATTTCGTACCCACTCGCTTTCGACCGATCGCGGCGACCACAGAACTAGCACCACTTTGGCGTCGCGGAGGGTGGTCTCAATTTCGCGGTCAAAACTCATGCCGCTAGTCAGGCGCGCGTCAAACCAAACGTCCAATTCAAGCGCGCGGAGACGTCGAACGATATATTCGCACCTTTCGCGCTCTTCTCGCTTATAGCTGACGAATACATCGACCATGATGTGTCCCCCGACGCGGAAACCCAGTGTCGCAGGCAGGGCGGCGCCCTTCAAGACATTTGCGCTCGTCAAACTTGCTGAATTCGGCATTTGGAACGACACAGCAGCTGTAAGGTTGAGACTAGGCGCAGGAGTTCCCGTGAACCGCAGACACTTGCTGATGTCGGGTCTGAGCGTTGCCGGATTGGCTGCGGCAGGCTGTGTGAGCACGCCGGAGCCGCGCGATACGGATTTCCTGCAACAGGCGCATGACCTGCTGAAGGCAAATCCGGCGATCGACATTCATGCGCATCCCGGAAGGACGTTCGGGCGCGATGCGGAGAACCTGTCGCCGGCGCTGAAGATCATGTCGGCGGGCGGGGCGACGGAGGATCGTGCGCTTGCGGACATGCGCGAGGGGCAGCTCTCGGGCGCGAGCTTTGCCGTGGTGGCGGATGTGCAGGTGCTGAACGTGGTCGCCGGCGGCGGCCTTGGTGCGGCGCGGGACTTCAGGCCGGGCGAGGCGCGGGCGAGCTATGAGCGCCAGATCGCCAACATGCATCGCGTGCTGCCGGAGGTGGGCGTGACGTTCGTGAAGGAGCCGGGAGATTTTCGGCGCGTCCAGTCGAAGGGCGGCATTGCTGGTTTGCTGACCGTCGAGGGCGCGGACTTTCTCGCGGGCGACGTTGCGAATGTGGAGAAGGCATTCGGCGATGGCGTGCGATCGATCACGCTGGTGCACTACAGACCCAATGAGGTGGGCGACATCCAGACGGCGCCGGCGGTGACAGGCGGCTTGTCGCCTTTCGGCGCGGACGTCATTCGCGAGATGGACCGGCTGGGCATGGTGGTTGATCTCGCCCACGCGTCGGAAGCGACGGTAGCGGCGGCGATGAAGGTGTGTTCGCGGCCGGTCATGTGCTCGCATACGCATGTGAACGGGCGGGGGGCGACGCATCCGCGCTTCATCAGCCTCGAGATGGCCAAGGAGATCACGGGCAGGGGTGGGATCATCGGTGCGTGGCCGGCGGGCATCGGGATGAAGACACTGGAGGAATATGTCGACCGGATCATCGATCTGGCGGACGTGCTGGGGCCGGAGCATGTGAGCCTCGGCACGGACATGGACGCCAACTTCCAGCCGGTGATGACGAGCTACACGCAGTTGCCGGAACTGGTCGCGGGCCTGCTGCGCAAGGGCTACGGCAAGAAGAACGCCGCCGGCTTTGTCGGCGGGAACTTCCTGCGGGTCTACGAGAAGGTCTGGGCGGGGCGGAAGCGGTAAGCGCTTTCTTACTGCGAGCGAGCCGGGGCGGGGACCGACGTTGAGTGGAAGAAGCGGATGCGCCAACGCGCGCCGTCGTGCTTCAGCGTTGCAGATTCCAGCCACGACCGGGGAAGCTTGGCGCCAGCCTGTCGTGATCGAGCCGGTATTGACGTAAGTGACCAGCGCCGTGTCGCAGGCAACCTCCACCTTCGGATCGTTGACGTTCCATTCGAAGACGACGCCCTGGGCGTGACGGTCCTTGATCAGGACCATCAACGCGTCGCCGTCGAAACGCTGGCCGGCATCGTAGGCGAAGAAGTCCTGCGTGGTGACGGCGTGAAACGCATTCAGGTCGTCGGTCATCAGGGCGGCGTACATGTCGCGCATGGTTTGCCCGACGTCAGTCGTCGCATTGGCGGGCGCAAGACATGACGCTGGGGCGGACGTGGACAAAGCGTGCGTGCAGGCTGGGAGAACCAGCACCGCCAAGGCCAAAAGTGCGCGTTGCATTCCGTATCCCCTGCCTGCAAGCATACTCTGTAAGCTCGAATAGCGCGGATTAAGGCTTTTCGCGCCAGAACTTGACAGTCCGGGCCTGTCCCACTAATCACCCGCCTTCGCTTTCAGCGCAGGGCCGAAAGCCCCGTTTTACGGGCTTTTCCTACCTTGCAGACGACCTAGGAAAGGTGGGCCATGTCCCGCATTTGTGAACTTACCGGCAAGAAACCCATGGTTGGCAACACTGTCAGCCACTCGAACATCAAGACCAAACGGCGTTACCTGCCGAACCTGGTCAACGTGACGGTCCATTCGGACGCGCTCGGCCAGTCGTATGCGGCCCGCGTTTCGGCAGCGGCCCTCCGCACCATCGACAAGCGCGGCGGCCTCGACGGCTTCCTCGCCAAGTCGAAGGACGAGCAGCTCTCGCCGCAGATGCTGAAGGTCAAGAAAGAGATCGCGAAGAAGGCCAAGGCGGCCTAACTCGCACTTTCCACCAGCGCCAGATTCTGAAACCCTTCGCCGGCAACGGCGAGGGGTTTTTCATGCGTTCTGTTCTGGCGGCTGTGGCTGTGCTGGCGCTTGTCGGCGGGATGCGGTCCGACCGCCCCAGCCAATCCGCCTGACGCGATCTTCTTTGGCGGCACGATCTATACCGGCGTCGACGGGCAACTGCCGGCTACGGCGGTGAGCGTGAAGGACGGCCGCATCGTCGAGGTCGGCGCGCAGGAAGAGCTGCTGAAGGCCGCCGGCGACAAGACCGAGAAGGTCGATCTCGGCGGCGCGTTTCTCTATCCCGGCTTCACGGACGCGCACGCGCACCTCTACGGCATTGGCGAGCGCGAGCAGACGCTGAACCTCGACAAGGTCGCCTCTGTTGCCGAACTGGTGCAGGTCGTCGGCGATGCGGCGAAGGCGGCGCCGGCGGGCAAGCCGCTGATCGGGCGCGGCTGGATCGAGACGCACTGGCCGGAGAAACGCTTCCCCAATCGCGCGGACATCGATGCGGTGACGGGCGACCGGCCGACCGTGCTCGAGCGCGCCGATGGCCATGCGCTGCTGGCGAATACGGCGGCGCTGAAGGCGGTTGGGCTTGATGGCAAGCCGAAGTCGCAACCGAGCGGCGGTCGCATCGAGGTGGGCAAGGACGGCCTGCCGACCGGCATGCTGATCGACAATGCGATGGGGCCGATGATGGCGCTCGCGACTGCGCCGAGCGAGGCGCAGGTGAAGGAGACGTTCGCCAAGGGCATCGCGCGCGAGATCGGGCTCGGCTGGACGGGCGTGCATTCGCATGTCGGTCGCGGGCGCGCATGTGCCGATCCTCAACGCGATGGACGATGCGGGCGAGATGAAGCTGCGGGTCTGGAACGCCGTCGATGGCGGCGACTTCGACAAGGTCACGTTCGGGGAGAGCAAGGACGGGCTCGTCACGACGAAAGCGATCAAGCTTTATATGGATGGCGCGCTGGGTTCGCGCGGGGCGCTGCTGTCGGCGCCGTATTCGGATCATGCCGACATCAAAGGCCTGCAGGTCGCGGACGAGACGGCGACACTGGCGATCATGAAGAAGGCCATCGATGCGGGCGTGCAGGTCTGCATGCATGCCATCGGGGACGAAGGTAACAGGCAGGTGCTGAACTGGATGGACAAGGCGTTCCAGGCAGCGGGCGTCAAGGGCGCGGACAAGCGCTGGCGGATCGAGCATTCGCAGATCCTGCACGTCGAGGACATTCCGCGCTTTCATGCGCTGGGCGTGATCCCGTCGATGCAGCCGTCGCCATGCGATCGGCGATCTCTACTTTGCGCCGGCGCGGCTGGGCGAAGACAGGCTGGCGGGCGCCTATGCCTGGCGGGCGCTGATCGATGCAGGTTCGGTGATCGCGGGCGGGTCGGATGCGCCGGTGGAGCAGGGCGATCCGCGGATCGAGTTCTATGCCGCCGTGGCGCGCAAGGACCTGAAGGGCAACTCCGCGCCTGACTGGCACCCCGAGCAGGCGGTCACGCGGGCCGAGGCGCTGAAGATGTTCACGCTGTGGCCGGCCTATGCCTCGTTCCGGGAGAAGGATCTCGGCACGATCGAGCCGGGCAAGCTGGCGGACTTCACCGGCTTCTACCGGGGACATCATGACTGTGCCGGAAGCGAACATTCTGACGGTTGAACCGGCCCTCACGGTGGTAAGCGGCAAGGTCGTCTATCGGCGCGCTGACAAGGGCTGAGCTTTGGGAAAGGCGGGTTTGGGGGGACTAGGCGCCGGTCTCCCCACGCGACCGACGCCAGACCCCGGATTCCCCCACAGCCCCGCAGGCCGAAACAAGCAACTCGCGGGCCGCCGTCAAAACCGCCAAAAATGAAGGTAACTTGCGCTCCGCCGACGCCCATGTAAAAGCCCCCTCCTGCGCTGGTGAGGTGGCCGAGTGGTCGATGGCGCACGCTTGGAAAGCGTGTGTACGGGAAACCGTACCGTGGGTTCGAATCCCACCTTCACCGCCAGAGTTTGAGCATTAAGTGCTGGAAATATAATGAGTTGTTGATCTTCTCAGGCGCGCGAAGTTTACAGCTGCTGTTACAGCCCGGCATCATTGCGGCACCTCAAAGGCGACGTGGTGTGGGCATTGCACGCTGACGAGCTGTCCAGCTTCGGGCACTTGGATAGTTCTTCTCGATGGCTCGCAGACCGCCCAATCAGAAGGTCGCGGACGCGGATCAGCGGGTCCGCTCTGCGGAACCAGTTTTCTCCTTAGGGATCGCTATCCCCCAAGTAACGTGGAGGCGGTTCGATACCTCTCCGATCATCGAAGAGTTCTCCCGGCTGAATGGCCAGAACTCCGCCGACGCGAAGCTGCTGGAACACTGCCGAAGGCAACTGCGGTTATCGGGACAGCCATTGCAGTGCGATGCGCTATAAGGGGCGGGGCATAAAAGTTGAATTTCGATCGCGCGCGCACTTCATTCTATGGGCGCTCAGAAAATGGCCCAACCAAAATTTCAAAGGCCTTGATTTCGATAGGATCGATAACGATGGCCCTTATGCGCGTTGGAATTTGCGATTAGCCACCCGGTCCCAAAACAACATGAACAAAGCTCGTCGTTTGAAACCCAAATAACGAGTTTCAGTTGAGCTAGTAAACCCACTCGCGTGGGGTGGTAGCTGGTCCTTTACTGCCTTCGCACGGAAGCGGTTCAGGCTCCGGTCTCGGTCATCCGCCGCGCGGCGGTCAACACATCGGCGACCGGCGCATGGGTGCGATCCCTGATGGAGCGCAAACCCGCCCGGGTAGTCACCGTCGCCATGGCCAACAAGACTGCCCGCATCGCTTGGGCTGTTCTGACTCGCGGCGAGATCTATCGCGCGCCAGCGATGAACTGATCAAGATCGCAGCGGCCCAACGCCGCTGCTCCGAACTGTAAGGGTGCAGATGTTGATGAGGATCTAGACGCGGCCGCAGAACAGGACAACCCGAGGTGCTGTCGGAGCTTCAAGCTCGATAACCTGAGCGGGACCTGATTAGCGGACTCCATCAGGGCCAGCGGCCATCAACGCCGCGCCAACAGGCCGGACAGATGACCGCACCCGACAGATCCAAAATCAACTCAACTTCCCCCTTGCATCGCCGGGGCCGTCCACAGATGACAGCACCCCTCCCTCAGGCCTCTGACATCCATTGACAATCCTCTAAGCTGAGAGACATCTACTGAGCAGTCGGGAGTAATGGGGTAGGGGTTGTTTCTTGAAACTACCCCAAAGCTTGATCCTTAAGTGCGATATTGGAGGGGGCGGCAAGGTTTGGTCCGGCCCCAACAGGGGGCAACATTGACAACAGAAGATAGCAATTTTCCGTCGACTGCCACCGGTGCTGGTACCGCTGTCGCATCCGTGGCGTGTCCATTTTGCGCAGAGCAAATCCAGCCGGCAGCGAAGAAGTGCCGGCATTGCGGCGAGTTTCTTGATGTTGTCATGCGCAAGCAGCAGGAACCGTCTTTGCAACCACTCTTCGCACAGAGCCCGTCTGGTTCAGCAGCATCTTCTGCTTCATCTTCGACCACGGTGATAGTCAATCACCACCGCGGAATGAACCACGGCCTTCACGTTCTGCTTTGCTTTCTCACGTTCGGCTTTTGGATTCCATTTTACATAATCATCGCGATTATACATGGCATGACGAGACGATAGAGACATGGTCGCTCAGTCGTTAGTTCCGATATTGGGTCGACATCCGCTCAGTCGCCTGAACAACGTCATCTTCGCGGCTGATATAGCGTGCCTGATCCGCGCCGATATTCCGCTTTCCCAAACCAGAGGATCGCCAGTCAAAGATTCGCCGCTCGATAGGAGACCCGATGAAAAACGAGAGTGGTTCAGGCGGTTCTAGTTGGACGATTGTCGCCGCGCTTGGCGGATTGCTCGCAGGCGTTGCTTCCGTGTTGGGTTTGTTCATTGCCAAACCGGAAGCCATCAGCGTGTTTGTCCCGGTGCAAGTCCTGCGCGATGCTGTCGCCGCTGAAGACAACAGGACGGGCACGCGTTCAGCTCAAGCCGATGCCAGTGACGCTTCTTCGTCGTTCTCTCCAGCCACAGCCCAAATCTCGCTCCCAACAGAAACAGTTGAGCCTGCTCCAGACTTTTCGCCTGCGCCCGCGGAGCCCGTCTCGTCCCTCCCCGCCATGGAAGCAGTTTCCGAACTCACCTTTCAGTCACTTGGTCCTGACTTCAGTGTCGCTCTAGTTAGTTTGGCCGAAGATCAAAGTCGCTACATAGCGACTTTGCGATTTGAAAATGGGGGCTCATCCGACGTAGGCTTGGCTGTGTCGTGGCTGGGGGCGTACGAGGGTGAGATGACGCTTACTGATGGCGTCGGCGGGTCATGTCCGTTTGCAGCAAACGGCGAAGGCTGGGGAACACTTTCCACAGCACAAGCGGACGACACTCGAGGAGGAGGCGAGTTTCGCGTTGTACAAGCGGGCGGTCGTGCCCAGCATACGATATTCTTTAATAAATCGCGGTGCGATACGCGAATTACCGCCAGTGGTGGTCTGGTAGTCTCAGGCGCGTTTGTGGTGGAAGAGGATGGTCAAAGGCGCTCCGCGAATATCTTCTTCGAGAACCTCGACATTAGACGGTCGCCGTAAAAGCTGACTTTATGCACTAGGGACCAACCCGCGACGTTTGGTACTCGCCGACAGTCACCATCTGTTTTTCTGAACTGTGCTGCTCCAGTGGAAGTTGCGGGAAGCTCGAACGTTTGCTGAAGCTGGCCAACGTCCTGCGGCACGGGCCTTCTTCGGAGAGGTTCCATTCTGATGAGTTGCAGTTGGGGCTGGAGGACATTGATCGGGCTGTTGGCGAAGCTAACGCAAGGGGGGAATCACGAGAGCCCGCCGGCGCGCGAGAAGCGCGCCACTTTCCGTCGCGCCAATCGCGGCAGGCTGCCGGAACATCTGCCGCGTGTTATCGAGCCATTGGTGCCAGCAGAGACGGTCTGCCCGTGTTGCAAGGGTGAGCTTCACGAGATCGGGGTCGATGAGAGCCAGGGTCTCGATATTGTCCCGGCGCGGTACCAGTTGGATCATGCCGCGACGGCCAAAGATGGCCTTTCGCGTATGCATAGGGGTCGTGGTGCAGGCTGGCGCTTCGTAGCGGCTGATCAACAGCGGCCTTCCAAGCGAGCGACTGGTCGCGCATCTGAGCGACGAAACTGTCCACCGGAGGACGTCGGCGTGACGCCCGACTATGAGCGATCAGCGATCAGCGATCACCCAGAACCCGCGCATCAACTTCTCCGGGAGCCGGCACCACAGTGGCCGCGGTGCGTCAGCGCGATAGCCAATCCAGAACGAGCCCCAAGGCGATTGAGTCCTAGTTTTTCGAACACGCCCCTACGGAATTTTGGCCTCACACAATCGGCAGGCTCGCTGTGGCAGAGACTGTCTGGATCTAGGCCCGAAGGCATTGACTCCGGGCCGAACGCAACTGACGATTACCAATAGTCTATTGGCGACAAGATAGACGCGGGGTGCCCCTGAATTGGGGTGAGGGAATGGGTAATCAAATGTCGGGACCAATCGCCCGCGCTGCGAAATTTGGCTTAAAAATACAAAGTGATTTTGTGCTAAGGACGGCGCGTGGATTCTATTTAATCGGAGCGTTTGTAAGCCTGATCCTCGTGATTGTTTGCTTGATTGTCGCATTGATCGCACAAGCCACAACCATTCGATCGGCATCGGTGGACCCCGTACCTCAAGTTCTCGGGACAAAAGCGGAAGCGATCACATTCGGATTAATCGATGGTCGTTTCGCGCCACCATCTAACATTCGGTTTGTCCAAGAACCGGGCTTGTTGGATCGCAACATTTCGGTCGGGCAATCGCTCGGTCGCTTCGACGCGGACACACCTAATGGAATGAATGCGGCTCCCAACGATTTCGAGATCATCGGAGGCGACGACGCCGCGTTGTTCGAACCGGGACCGACCCCCGGAGCGCGCAATCGAACAGGACTGCGAGCAACAGATGCGCTTGCGGAACAGATCAACCAGAAGCGATCGGCAGCGAGCGAGCCGGTGCGTCTAGACTATCAATTGCGCGTGCTCGCTCGCGACGCCTACGGGTTGCTTTCAAAGCCAACTGACATATCCATCTCAATCGTTGTCGCACCGACTGGTTTCGTACCTCCAGAAGAGCCTGCTACCGCAGCACCTACGGATATTCAGGCACTGGCAAAGGAGATCGCGGTCGCGGTTGATCCTCAAAAGACAGATGTCTATTTCGACGTGCAGAAGCGCGCGCTGCAGGTTCCACGCCTTTGTGGTTTGGAGGAGTCTCCGGAGTTCGTCACTCAGTATCGGCTTGGTTTTGAACACGCACGCACCAAGCTGAATGCCAACACAGTCGATCTGTTTTTCGCCGGCATTTGCGACGCGTGGGGCGAAGCGGTCTCGCGCGGAGATGCGCGCTTTGCCCAGCAATCAGCCGCCGCCGCGGCAGCAGAGAACAAAAACGCGCAATCATACGTGGCGCTTGAACTCGAAAAGGCCCTGGCCGAGACCATACGAAACATCGCGCTTGGCGCGGCGGCGGGCGCACTTTCCGTGTTTCTAACATTGGCGCTTTTTCTAGCCTTCCTGGCTATGGAAGGGCACTCCAAGGCGTTACGTGCCGCTGTTGAAGCACTCGTTGTGCGAGAGGGTACTAACAAAACCTCCGTCTAGTTAATTCGATTTGTTGCGGGGCTGAAATATGGGGCGAGAAACCTACAATATGCGTGGAGTACGCGCGCTCGGTGTCCTTGTGTCGATTGCGAGTCTTTGGGCTTGTGCTTCGACGGTCGTGGCCATCAATGGCCGATTCCCGGCTGCGTACCCCCAAGCGGCAGAATTGCGAAAAATTTCGGTAGCGAATTTCGACGGGCGCGGGGGTAGTGAATTTACCAGCAATTTGAAATCTGCGATCGTGTCGGCCTCGTTCGACCGTCAGGCGTACTTTGTCGTCGTTGAAAGTGACCCAGCCATATATCGCAAGGACCCTGCAGCCGCGGCGCGCAGGAGCGGAGCGCAAGGCTTGCTGATGGGCGAAACTACGCTGACCGCAAGTCAGCAGACTTTTCCGTCTTCCCAGCGCGTATGCGTTGCCCGGGAAGGCGACAAGTGCACCAAGTACGTGAGCCAACCGATATCGTGCACCCAACGCATCGTCCAGTTGACTGTGACACCGAGGCTTGTTCGCGCCTCTGACGGTCAAATCGTTTATTCGTCGAGCAAATCCGAACAGGCGTCGGTCAGTTGGTGTCCCGGGCAGTCTCCATCTCGCACCGACGAAATGATGTTCGCTGCGACTCGGAGTCAGATCACAGCTGAAATTCTACGTGATATCGCTCCGTACAACGCAGTTCTCTCCGCGACGATTAAGGAATCTCCAGAGGGGCTACCGAAGGATGCTGCAGATCAATTCAAGGCGGCAATTGCTGCAGTGAAAGCCGAAGATATCGGTGAGGCATGCCGACTCTGGACGGCGATAGACGGCACCAACCCCAACCATGTCTGGACAGTTTACGATCTGGGCGTATGCGCTGAGACGCAGGGCGACTATGCTAAGGCGCAATCTCTTTATCGCAGGGCGCAAACTTTGGGTGCAGCCGCTGACGGCGATGTGTCGCGATCGATCGCTAGAGTGGTCCGCTTAACGGGCGCAGAAAGTCAACTGACCGCTGAGGAAAGCGAACGGAAGGCAACGGCGGACGCCGCGGAGCGGCAACGTACAGAGCTAGCGGCAGCTGCGGAACGCCAGCGCCTTGAAGCGTCGCGGGCCGAGGCAAGTCGCGTCGCCGAAGAGGCACGTCGAGCGTCGGAAACTCAGGCGGCTCGCCGCGCTAACTTAACGGCAAAATTCGGCGCGCAAGCAGCAACCGCGATCTTGGCGGGTCAGATCAATCGCGGCATGACTCGCGAACAGGTACTTGCTTCACGGGGCAACCCAACCAGCCGCGAGACCATCTCTCCCAGCGAAGAGATGTGGAAATACGGCAACCAGCGGGTGGTATTCTCCGATGGAAAGGTGACATTCGTTAGCCAATGAGCAGGGATCATCTAGCTTGGCTCGACGGGACTGGTCCGCCCGCGCTCTTCGCTTGGATACCAGCTCCGCAGACCATCTTGCTGGTGCCACTCATGCTGCCTTACGCTAAAGGTGTCGCGGCATGACCACAGCAACTGCAAACTGCCCGGTCTAATTATTGGAAGAGCCACTCAGGCGGGCAGACCGACTCTTGTTGAAGGAGCTGAATATGAAACGATCAGTTTTGGCGATAGCGTGCTTCCTCTTGCTTGGCGTCTCTCTACCGGCGCACGCAGAAAAGCTTTGTCCAGGCCTCTCGGGGCAAGCACGAACTCAATGCCTGAAGGCGGAACAGGCGCGCAATCAGAAGGATCTGGACAGGATTAACAGGGATAACCGGCGCCTTGATCTGGCAATCGGGGCGACCAAAGGAGCCAAGGAATTGGGTGGCATCGCCGCCGGCGGAGCCGCTGGAATTGCTACATCTCCATTTGGTCCGGCCGCAAGTATTGCCGCCGGCGCTGCTGCGGAGAAGGCGTACGGCGCGGGCACCGATCGCATCGCAAATGGCAAGCCGTGCAAGCCTAGCGGTCAATCTGGGAATGCTAAATCAACAGCGCAGCGATGCTGAACGGTCCTTGAACTGGCGCAGTCTGAGTCCGCCGGCGCTCCCACGGACGGGCGGTGTTAGACGAAAACGAACCGGTCTCAGAAAGACATGGGGCGTCGGAATCAGCCCGCGCAGAGTTGACGCCGTCGGGCGAGAGCAGCGGAGCGGTTCCCCTTGAAAGGGTCTCGGCAAAGGGTCTCGGCGGTTGGGGTGGCGATACTTCCGGAAATGGTTGAACGCAGAGGGATGAACGGACGCACTTTCTGCAGGCCATCTTGAAGTAACGGAACTGGCTGGGTTTCATTCAAGAACGTTGCAGGGCGAAATCTGCCGCCAGCAGGCGGATTCCTCTGACACTGCCAATTGGAGAGATGTTCATGCGCTTGAATTCACTCTCCTTGAGGACCGGCATTGTAGTGATTGGAATCCTCGCAACTGCCGACGTCAAACCCGCAATGGCTCAGATCACCTATGGCACATGGGTAAATACCGGCGAGTGTCGAGCACCGAGGACAACTAGTGGCGTTGGCAGTGCGCAATTGCCGCGAACTCCCGGTGCCGCGCCTACTGCTCAATGCCGCTGGAGCCGAGAAGTTAAGAGTTGTCCGAAGCTTTCGGACAAGTTGATCCACCCAATTCAATGCTCGACGAAGAAGCAAACCAAATGGAGCATCGGACGTCCGAATTAGAGTGGAACTGGCATAGCGCTATAGCGATGTAAGGCGCTGTATCGCTTTGTGAGGAGACCGGCAGAGCAGTTCGTTAGGGGGCCTCTACGACGCCTAACCAGCGAGCGGTATTCAACGCCCTCGAACGCAGCCCATCGCGATCGCCTGGTCGCCTACTAAAAAACGACCGTTTCTGGGAGCCCCTAAGATACTTCGCGTGCCCGCACCTAAAGTTGCCTAACGGAAAATGGTCTCAGTGAGGGACCTCAGCAGACGAGAGAGCCTCCAGCTGCCGCTCCAAGTCTTGGATCTTTCGATCCGCCACTGCTTGATTTATACGCGCCATCTCTTCGTTTCTAGCCGCGATTTGGCGTTGTAAGTTTGCTTCTTGTCGCTGTGCGTCGGCCTCCGCTCTCTGCGCCTCGGCCACTCCTCGCAGAAACCATGCGAACCCGCCTGCTGCAAATGCGCTGACCGTGAGAACTGCGAGAACACAGGCTGCTACTAGAAACACAATTCGTGATCGTCGGGCCCCTTTTTCCTTCGTCTCCTGCTTCCGACATGCAGCGAGATAGTTTATTTCGGCAGGCCCAAACATCCCCGCCATATCTTCGCGCTTGAGAAGCTCTTCCGCGCTTGAGAGCCGTTCTCCTTTGTGCACGAGAAGCTGTGCGTCGGTCCTTCCTCGACCGTAGGTCAGTGTCATCCATTCTCGAGCAGAGCGGATCACGCGCTCGGCGCGCCCGAGTTCGACCCGCTCCAGGTCAGGATGGTAAAGCGCAGGCACAATGCCGTGGTGTTTGTCAGCGTGCGAAGCTCCGCCATGATCGCCGGAACCTCGGAATAGGGGGCGGCAGGATGGTGCTCGATTGGACTGATCTTGCGGGGCCTACCAAATCCACGGTGCTCAAGGTTCCCCCTAAACACCGCTGGGTTCCGCCTCTCGATGCCTTCGGCGGTGTAGACGTAGTCTAGGATAACGGCGATCCGCGACCTTACCCGGGTCGCCGTTTCCGTCTTCTCGTTCCAGATCGGCCGTAAGATTGCCTCGATGTCGCTCAGCGTGACGTCCGAGGCGCGCTTTTCGCCAATACCGGGGTATACATACCGCGTGAGAGTAGCGGTCCACTGCTTGCCCCACTTGTCGGAGCGAAACTCCTTGCACTTCTCCGCAATCAGCTCCTCCGCGTAGGCCCGAAACGTCATCTTGTTTGGATCGCGGGCGTTCAGCAATGAGGCTGGGTCGAGCCCGTCGCGGATAGCCTCGCGCATCTTCTGGGCCAGAGCGCGGGCATCCACCATTGTCCGCTCGATTGTCGAGCCAAGGCCGAGCTGACGGACCTTTCCATCCAAGCTGTACCGAAACACCCACTGGCGGGAGGCGAGGGACGTCACGCGCAAGTAAAGGTTGGAACCGTCGCTATGAAAACCAACCGGCAACGTCGCGACTTGCCTCGGTTTGAGCAGGTTGATCTTGGCCATCGGATGCGCACTTTTGTTTACAGCTTGTGTTACAGCTGAGCGTGGATTGGCGCGAACACCACCGAACTCATACGGACAACATATCGCCAAAAGTGCTTATTTTACAGGCTTTTTCGAGGTCTCCTGCGGCTGGATGCGAACACGTGCGAACACGAGTTTGGTTCCCACCTTCACCGCCAGCATTCTCCTGAGCAGACAGGCCGGGGGTGCGGATCGACGTGGAACCCCGTCAGGCGTCGCAGATCGACAAGGATGGAACTCGTCCGGTCCGCGCCGGGTGTGAAGGCCGCCGTTTCCTGTTGCGCCGGATCATGCTCTAGCTTCCGTTCAGAGCTGGAGGGAATCCATGAGACACGTGCTTCTTGCTGCGACAGCGGCAGCCGCGATCGCGCCTGCTGCGCACGCCCAGATCGACAGCATCCGCCTCGGCGTGATGCAGCACAATATCTGCGTCATCGACTGCAAGAACGCCGACAAGGAAGATGGCCCCAACATCGTCGGCGAAGCGCGGTTTGCATCGCCCGACTGGCTGGGCTGGGCAGGATCCCCGCATCCCTACCTGATGGCGTCTGGGAACGTCGCGGGCAACACGTCCTATGTTGCTGGCGGGCTGGAGTGGGACTTTCAGGTCTTCCCGGGGTGGCATGTCGAGCCGGGCTTCGGCTACGCGCTGCATGACGGCTACATCAGCAACAAGTTCGCCAATGGCACGCCGGAATCGGCCGCCTTCTCGGAAGAGCACGTGCTGCTGGGCTCGCGCGACCTGTTCCGCTCCTCGCTGGCGCTGACGTGGGACATGTCGAACGACTTTGCGCTGCAGGCGATTTACGAACACCTGAGCCACGGCCAGATCCTCGGCACGGGCCGTAATCAGGGGCTCGATGAGATCGGCCTGCGCGCGGTGTGGAAGTTCAAATGATGCGCCGGATTCTGGTCTGTGCGGCGATCGCCGCTGCATTCGTCGGGTCCGCCGCCGCCGACACGATCGACGTGCTGCGCGAGAACACCCTCATCCTCCACGAGCAGAGCGGCAGGATGTACACCATCCTGATCGGGCCGGGGTCGCGGATCGAGCAGGTCAACTCAGGCGGCATGTGGGCTGAAGGCTCGTGGAAGATCGACACCGCCGACGACAACCGGTTCTGCTGGCAGGTTCGGGGGGCGGCAACGCTCTGCATCCCGATGCCGATGGACAAACAGGTGGGCGATACATGGGAAGTCCGCGGGCCGGTCGGCCAGCTGGTCTGGACCGCCGAAATCCAGGAAGGCCGTGCTGACCTGCGCGCCCTGAACAGTGGAAATTCCGGCCAATAATGGCGGCTCGGAGCGCTTTACGTAGAGGGCCTTGAATCCCGCGCGCGCGCCCTGTATGACGCGCGCCTTGCTATCTGCCCAGATGGCGGAATTGGTAGACGCACTGCTTTCAGGTAGCAGCGGGTAACACCGTGGAGGTTCGAGTCCTCTTCTGGGCACCAAGCTTTTGGCCGGACACCTGACCGGCGGCGCCTGATCAGGCGGCAGAATCCACCCACAAATCGAAGCCGTTAAGCGGAATGTTTGCGCAATGGCGCGATTATTCGCGTTCGGGGCCCCTCCAGTTCACGATGTGGCAACGCATCCGCCTGACCCTCGCGTCAGGGGGATTTCGGGTTGCGGTAATCGATCTTCCAGCGCTGGCAGTGGCGGGCGGTGGGGGTGGGGTGGCGAGGGTCAGGTTGAGCGACGAGACGACATTCCGTGTTCGCGCTGCGGCTCCGGTTGGCCGCCGGCGTATCGTTGTTGCCATTGTGGCCGTCATTCTCGTGCTGCTGAGCGGCGCGCTCTACTGGATGATCGAGGCCAAGGTCGCCGGCGACATGAAGCTGGCGGGTGTCGCCTTCCGGCGTGATGCGACGCTGCGGGCCGAAGATGCGGCTGGCCTGATCGACGGCAAGTTGCGCCAGATCCATCAGGGACTGCGCACGATCGGACTGTTGCCGAGCGTGCAGCGCATCGCGCATGGCGGACACGTCGACACAGATACGACGCAGACGATCCAGCAGCTCTACAACAATCTCAAGCTCAACGTGGACATCTCGGAAGTCTACGTGCTGCCGGTCGGCTTCGATCCCGACCGGATCGATCCGGTCACCGGCCTCAACGAAGAGCCCATCGCCAGCTTCGACCAGCTGCTCTCCGAATCCGAAGTCGCGCAGGCCTTCACGTCGCACGCCGCTCCAACAGACAAGGCTGCGCGCGAAGTCGAGCAGGAGGAACGCCGCGGGCTGGCGAAGCAGGTCGCCTGGCTGGAGCGCCGCTTCCCCACGATCGCCGCCTTTGACACGTTCGAGCGGCCGATGTCGTCCTCGCCCGAGATCGTCACCACGGACAGTTCGACGTTCAGCATCAGCGGGCTGGAGGCCGACCGGCTGGGGGTCATCCTGTCCGTACCGTTCTACGACAAGGACGGGCAGGTGCGCGGCGCCGTATCCGCAACCATCCGCACGGCGGCGCTCGCCGGATACCTGCCGCGCAGCGATTATGCGCTCATCAACTCTGCCCACGGCCTCAGCGTGCTGTCGCCCGAACAGGGCGTGCAACAAGCGTCGCTGGCCTACGCCAAGCGCGGCGAGGCTGATCCCGACCTGCCGTTCTCGACCGCCGTCGAACTTTCGCAGCCGGATCCGCAGGGCAGCTGGGTGTTGTGGACTGGCCGTTCCAACGACGTGTTCCTCAACAGCCCGCAGGTCGTGTCGATCCGGACATTCGAGATCACCGCGCTGATCATCGCGGGGATGCTGATGGTCGTCATCATCGCGGTGCTGGTGATGATGCGGTCTGGCGCGCGCCTGCAGAAGACACGGCAGGCCCATCTGCAGGAAATCGCCGACGCGCGCGAAGCGCAGATCGGCGACATGGAGCGAGCGCAGGCCGCCATTGCCGAGCGCGAGGCGAAAGCGGTGCTTCTCGCCAGCGAGCTGGAGGCGAACCAGGAGACGTTGCGCTCGATGCTGGCCGACCTGACGGCTGCGAAGAATGCGGCGGAAGCCGCAAGCGTGGCGAAGTCGCAATTCCTTGCCAACATGAGCCACGAGATACGCACGCCGCTCAACGGCGTGCTTGGTCTTGCGCAAGTCATGGCGTCCGAAAAGCTTGAGCCGGAGCACGCCGAAAAGGTCGATCTTATCCTCGATGCGGGCAAGTCGCTGCTCGTGCTGCTGAACGATGTGCTGGACCTGTCGAAGATCGAGGCGGGCAAGCTGGAAATCACGACGGCGCCGGGCGATCTCATGCACACCATTGGCGGCACGGTGCAGCTGTTCCGGGCGCAGGCGGAAGGCAAGGGACTGAGGCTTACGCTTGATGCGCCGAACGACATGCCGCGCATGCACTACGATCTGGTGCGCGTACGCCAGTGCGTCTCCAACCTGATTTCCAACGCCATCAAGTTCACGTCCGACGGCACGGTCGCTGTCACCGTTTCGATCAAGCCGCAGGGCGCCGCCGACTACATTATCATGGTGCAGGTGCGCGACACGGGCATCGGTATGGACGAGGCTGCGATGTCGCGCCTGTTCACGGCGTTCACGCAGGGCGACAACTCAACGACGCGGCGCTTTGGCGGCACGGGCCTTGGCCTTGCTATCTCGCGCGCACTGGCCCGCGCGATGGGCGGCGATATTCGCGTGCGCTCGAAGGAAGGCGTGGGTTCAAGCTTCGCGCTGTTGTTCCGCGCCGAGGAAGCGCCCGCCGAGGTCGCCAAGCCGGTTGTGCCCGTTGTGGCGAGAACCGTGGTGGACGCGAACGAGCCGCTTCGCGGCGCCCGCATTCTTGTCACCGACGACAATGCGCTCAACCGCAGGATCATCGGCATGATGCTTGCGCCGCAAGGGTGCGTCATCACCGAGGCGGCAAACGGGCAGGAAGCGCTGGATCACCTCGGCGCACAGACCTTCGACCTGGTTCTACTCGATGCCCACATGCCGGTGATGGACGGCGTCGAGGCGATCCGGCGCATCCGCGCCTCGCACGAACACTGGCGGACGCTGCCGGTGATTGCGCTGACGGCGGACGCGATGGCGGGCGATCGCGAAAAGTATCTTGCGATGGGCATGTCGGAATACCTGTCGAAGCCGGTCGACAAGCGCGCGCTTATCGCGACCATGAGCGGCTTGCTGGTTCCTGGCTCTCAGGCGATGCCCGTTCTGGCGCTTACCGGCACCTGATCATCAGCACATGATTTTCAGCTTAGGCAGGTCGCGTCGGCCGCCTGGCTGATAAAGAACTCGTTCGCGTTCTGCCGGATCGTGCGGAAGCTGCGCAGGCCGGAGGCGCAGGGCGGCAGGTTGACCACGGCCTGCATCTGCGTGTCGCCCGCGTTCTTCTTGCTCACCTGCACGAACACGGATGGGAAGTTGTTGAACTGAAGCGTGGCCGGTCCCGTCAGTCCGGCAATCACCGCGTTGGGCGTGCCGCATTCGCCAGCTACAAGTCCGCGCCCGTCCGATTCGGTGCGCGCCTTGGACGGCTTGAACTCCTGCGAGACGATGATCCGTGTCGGCGCATAGATCGTCCGCGTGGCGCCGGACGTGTCCTTGACCGTCACCGTTTCATACGTGACCCGGCTGTCGCGATAGGGCAGCGCGCCGGGCATCACGCCAAAACCGAAATCCTTGCAGATAAGCGTGATGCCGCCGAGCGCCGGCGCGGACGGAGGCTTGATGCCGGTGGCGGGCTTCACCACGGGCGGCTTGGGCGGGGTCGGCGGCGTTGGCTTCTGCGCGTCGGCCACGGCCAGCATGCCGAGTGCGACCAGAGCCGTCAGCGCGACCAGCGTTTGCGAGTTTTTGGGCATGCTCGGCTCCAACGGGTAGGCCGCGGAACGCTAAGCCGGTTCGCCTCCTTTACCAATTCGGGAGCCACGCTTGCCGGGGGGCCGGTTTCCCGTCATTGGTCCGTTTCGACTGCGAGGAGACTGACTTTGGCGATCCACCACCACGAAGGCGACCTGCCGGCTACTGTGAAGTTCGAGGGCTCGGTGGCCGTCGATACCGAAACGATGGGTCTCAGCCCGTTCCGCGACGCCTTGTGCGTGGTGCAGTTGTCGGATGGCAAGGGCGACGCCCACGTCGTCCGCCTGCAGCGGCCGGACTACAACTGCCCGAACCTCAAGAACCTGATGTCCAATCCGCGCGTCCTCAAGATCTTCCACTATGCCCGGTTCGATATCGGCATGATCCAGCAATGGCTCGGGGCGCCGTGTTTCCCGGTCTACTGCACCAAGATCGCCTCGCGCCTTGCCCGCACCTACACCGACCGTCATTCGCTGAAGGAGCTGGCGAAGGAACTGGTCAATGTCGACATGTCCAAGGCCCAGCAAAGCTCTGACTGGGGCGCCGACAAGCTGTCCGACGCCCAGCTGGCCTATGCCGCCTCCGACGTGCTCCACCTGCACGAGATCAAGGCCCGGCTCGACGTGATGCTGCAGCGGGAGGGGCGGACGGAACTGGCCCAGGCCTGTTTCGACTTCCTGCCGGTGCGCGCCGCCCTCGACCTGTCCGGATGGGCCGAACAGGACATTTTTGCACATAGCTGAGGAAATCGGGCGGGCAGGGCCTCAGCGGGGCCAAATTGTCGCCCATCTGATACGTTTCGCTGCGACCTGCCGGTTTCGCGGAACCAGCGACCGATCTAGGCTGAAGAATGAGTCTTGCCGCCCAGTCCGAGCATGTGATGGCCCTCTGGGGCCCTCGGCGCGCGATCTCCCTCAAGGAGGCGCGCCAGCGGACCGCGCTTGTGCATATCCTGCGGCTGCTTTTCACCATCGGGGCCGTGCTGTCGGCCGGCTGGCTGGTGGGAACCGTCATCGAAAGCAGCCTGCGCGAGCGCACCACGCAGAGCAGCGCCGGCGGGGTCAGCGTCACGGTGCACGCGCCCCGTTTCGACGGTTTTGACAGCCAGGATCGGCCCTACACCCTTACCGCCATGACCGCCCAGCGCCGCAGGGATAACCTGTCGCTGGTCGATCTCGTGAACCCAAGGCTCAAGGATTACACCTCCACGACGGTCCAGGCGCGCGAGGGCGTCTGGAACGCGGAACTTGAAGTGCTGGACCTGCAGGGCGATGTCGTGATGACGGATGCTGCAGGCTATACCTTCACATCCCAGAAGACCCGCATGTATGTCAAAGACAGCCGGGTCGAGGGGCAGGAACCGCTCAACGGCCGCGGCCCCATTGGCGAGGTGCGGGCTGACGCCTATGAGGTTCTCGAAGACGGCAACCGGATTGTCCTCAAGGGGAATGTCTGGACAAAGTTTACGCCGAAGAAAAAGGCGAACCGGTAGGCCCCTCGTACCGGCAGGTCGGGCGGCGTTCGGAATGACAGGATGGTGGTTATGACCTGGTCACGAGTGAAACTTGCGGTCCCCGCAGCTGCGGCGTTCATCGCCCTAGCTGGGGCGCCTGCCTTCGCGCAGATCGGCCAGAAAGATGCGCCGGTCGAGATCACCTCCGAGAAGGGCGAGTACCTCCAGAACGAGGGTCGCGGCGTCTACACCGGCAACGTGGTCGCCTCGCAGGGTGATAGCCGCATCAGCACCGACAAGCTGACCGTGATCTGCTCGAAGACCCCGGGCGCGGGCAAGGGAGCTGCCCCGTCGTGCGATGAGCTCGAAGTGCTCGTGGCTGAGGGCAACGTCTACTACATGGCGCCGGACGTCCGCATTCGCGGTTCGAAGGCCGAATACGACTTCCCCTCCGACACCATCACCATCACCGGCGACGTGATCCTGTCGCGCGGCGAGGATGGCGTGGTGCGCGGCACGCGCGTCGTCTACAGCATCGGCGAAGGCCGCACGATCATCACCGCTGGCGAGAAGCGCGTCATCACCGTGTTCAACACGGCGAAGAAACAGCCACCAGCCACGCCCGCGGCGCCTGCACAACCCGCTCCGACGCAGAACTGAGATCCGCATGGACGCGCGCAACGAAACGGCGCCAGTCGCCTATGAAGCGGACGACCGCGACGGCTTGCGGGCGACCAGTCTTGCGAAGTCGTTCAAGGGCCGTCAGGTCGTCAAGGATGTCAGCCTGCACCTGAGGCGCGGCGAGATCGTTGGCCTGCTCGGGCCGAACGGCGCCGGCAAGACGACCTGCTTCTACATGATCATGGGCCTCATCACCGCCGACGCGGGCCGCGTGACGATGGACGGCGCCGATGTCACCGCACTGCCGATGTACCAGCGCGCGCGTCTCGGCGCTGGCTACCTGCCGCAGGAGAACTCGATCTTCCGCGGCATGAGCGTCTGGGACAATGTGATGGCGGTGGCGGAGCTCACCGAGGATACCAATGCCAAACGCAAGGAGCTGACCGCGTCCCTGCTGGAAGAGCTGCAGATTTCGCGGCTGGCCAAGCAGAACGCCAACTCCCTGTCGGGGGGCGAACGGCGGCGGGTGGAGATCGCCCGGGCGCTGGCCTCGCGCCCTCACTTCATGCTGCTGGACGAACCCTTCACCGGCATTGATCCGCTGGCCGTGTCCGACATTTCGGACCTCGTGCGCTATCTCAAGGGCAGGGGCCTCGGCGTGCTGATCACCGACCACCAAGTCCGTGAAACGCTGGAAATCGTCGACCGCGCCTCGATCATCTACGATGGCAAGGTGCTGTTCGAGGGTGCGCCGGCCGACGTTCTCACCAACGAGGACGTCCGCCGCGTCTACCTCGGCGCGCGCTTCCAGTAGGCTTTTCCAGCCACATCTTGACTGCAAAATCTCGCGCGTACCGGGTGTTAAGCACCCGGTAACGGCCGCAATGTCCAACAAAGTCGACGGTATCCCGATTATGCAATTTTAATACCGCAGTAGTAGGTTATTCTGATCTGAGCTTGAAGCCGCGCCGGGCCTGTCGCCCTCCGCCGGCCCCCGGGAGGATTGAGTGGCGCTTGCGCATCGTCTGCAGCTGAGACAGGGGCAATCCCTCGTCATGACGCCGCAGCTGCAGCAGGCGATCAAGCTGCTGCAACTCTCCAACGTCGAGCTCCAAGAATACGTAGAAGCCGAGATCGAGAAGAACCCGCTGCTGACCCGCGTCGAAGGCGATGGGCCATCCGGCGAGACCGAAGCCCCCGAAGTCGAGCGTTCCGACCGCCGCGAAGAGATGAAGCTCGACGAGGCCAGCGGCGCCAACGAGGCAAGCCGCGAACTCGACGCCCGATCCGACGACGCCTACGAATCCGATGGCCCGCCCGAACACGGCGGCCCGTCTGCCGACGGCGGCCCTTCCGCGCAGCTCGACTGGTCCAAGGCCGGCTCGGGCAAGCAGGTGTCGGAAGACTTCGATTTTGAATCGATAACCGCCGAAGAAAAAAACCTTCGCGACCACCTTGAGGATCAGCTGCAGCTCGCAGGTCTCAACGCTGCCGACCGCCTGATTGCCTCACGCTTGATCGATGAAACGGACGAAGCCGGCTTCATGCGCGGCGACGTGCACGAGATCGCCCGGGCGCTCGGCACCGATGTCGAGGATGTCGAAGCCGTGCTTGGCGTCTGCCATGGGTTCGAGCCCACCGGGGTCATGGCCCGCAACATTCAGGAATGCCTATCGCTTCAACTGATCGAACGCGACCGCTTCGATCCGGCGATGCAGAAGCTGATGGAAAATCTCGAGATCGCCGCGCGCCGCGATTTCCGCCGTCTCGCCGACCTTTGCGGCGTCGACCAGGAAGACATCATCGACATGCTGGCGGAGCTGCGCACGCTGACGCCGCGGCCGGGCAGTGCGTTTGCAGGCGAAGCTGCGCCCACCGTAACGCCCGACGTCTATGTGCGCGAAATGTCGAACGGCACGTTTTCGGTCGAACTCAACGCTGACACGCTGCCGCGCGTCCTGCTGGACCGCACCTATTACGCGGAAGTCTCCAAGGTCTCGCGAACCGAAGCCGACAAGACCTTTATCTCCGAATGCCAGGCGTCGGCCAACTGGCTGATCAAGTCGCTAGACCAGCGTGCTCGCACAATCCTGAAGGTGTCGAGCGAAATCGTGCGCCAGCAGGACGGCTTCTTCGTGCACGGCGTTCGTGCGCTGCGCCCGCTCAATCTCAAGACTGTAGCTGACGCCGTCGAGATGCACGAGTCGACTGTATCGCGCGTTACATCCAACAAATATGTTGCAACGCCGCGCGGCGTTTTCGAGCTGAAATACTTCTTCTCCGCGTCAATTCCCGCAACGCAGGGCGGCGAGTCTCACTCTGCTGAAGCCGTGCGGCACCGCATCAAGGAAATGATCGACAAGGAAAGCCGCGAAGCGGTTCTCTCTGACGACCAGATCGTGGAACGACTTCGCGCGCACGGCATTGATATAGCGCGCAGGACCGTCGCGAAGTACCGCGAGTCCCTCCGCATACCCTCCTCAGTTGAACGCCGGCGTATATTCGCAAGCGGCGGCTGATTGCAGGCGTTGACCTTCTGGTCCGGCAATCCCAAACTTGAATCAAGACAAGTGAGGCCGGGCCAGCCGCGCGCGTGAACATCAGGCGCGCTCATGAGAAGGAGCCACCGTTGCAAGTCCAGATCGCAGGCAAGAAGATCGAAGTGGGCGCCGCGTTGCAGGATCGCATCGCGTTCGGACTCGAGTCGCGCGTATCAAAGTACTTCAACAAGACTGGCGAGGCGTTCGTCACGGTGTCAAAGCCGGGTTGGGCGTTCTACGTCGACTGCTCGATCCACTTGCCGTCAGGCGTAACGCTGCAGGCTCACGGTGAGGGCGATGATGGTTACCAGGCGTTCGAGATGGCGCTCGACAAGATCGAGAAGCGCGTCCGCCGCTACAAGAACCGCCTGCGCAATCACCGCGTCAAGGATGGCGCTTCGGTCGAGACCGCGTTCGAGCGAATTATCGTGCCGCTGGAAGACACGCAGGACGGCGATGATAGCCCGTCGGTGGAATCGGACGCGGGTGATTCCCCCGTCATCGTTGCCGAGTCGGATACCCGCATTCAGACACTGACTGTTTCCATGGCGGTCATGCAGCTCGAGCTGGCCGATTCCCCGGCAGTCATGTTCCGGAATGCCGCT
Organism: uncultured Alphaproteobacteria bacterium; assembly: GCA_963784415.1. Taxonomy (GTDB): domain Bacteria; phylum Pseudomonadota; class Alphaproteobacteria; order Caulobacterales; family Hyphomonadaceae; genus UBA7672. The sequence goes on along the minus strand of CAWARK010000008.1, from coordinate 118,017 downwards.
CACGGCCGCCTGAACATGGTCTATCGTCGGGCAGACGGTAATGTGGGCTGGGTCGACCCCGGCAAGGACGCCTGAAGATAGTTACTGGCATAGGCTATTCCCGTCGGGCTCCAGTCCGGCTATCTCCCGCCGGAAATCGGGTGTGGGGCCAACTCTGGTCAGGTTCAGTAGAGTTATGAACGCAAAACTTTCGGCAGGCGGCCTCTGACAATGTCGACCCTGGGCGAACTCCTTCTTCCCAATGCCGTCATCGCAAGAGCCCGTTGGCAGGGCCGTAAACAGGTCCTGTCAGAAATGTCGGGCCTGATGGCTCGCACGCTGGGCCTTGATCCCCGCGAAGTGCACGAAGCCGTGCAGGAACGCGAACGGCTGGGATCGACAGGCGTGGGCGAGGGGGTGGCAATACCGCACGCGCGGATCGAGTCCCTCACTCGACCCGTGGGCGGTTTTGCCCGACTGCTGGAGCCGGCGGATTTCGAGGCGATCGACGAGCGGCCGGCGGATTTGATCTTCATGCTGCTGGCACCGACCGATGCGGGCGCCGATCACCTGAGGGCTCTCGCCCGTGCGGCCCGCGTCTTCCGTCAGGAGCGTATCCGGACGGCCCTGCGCCAGGCGCAGACGGAGGAGGCTGTTCTCGCCATCCTGTCGCCGGACACGGTCACGGACGCGGCCTAAGCCTTCTTGTGAAACGCTGTGATGCGTTCGGCCAGCCAGTCCGGCTGTTCCAGCGGGATCATGTGCCCTGCATTGACGGCCAAAGCCGTCTGCGCACCGGGGATCAGCGCGGCCATCTGCTCGATCGATTGACGCGGCACGAACGGATCGCCGTCAGCGCCGATCAGCAGTACCGGTATCTCCAGCTCGGGCAGCCGGGGCGCCAGCGAGGCGCGCGTGCTCGTCTCCTTCAGCTGCGCCATCAGCACCCGCTTGCCGAGCTCGCGGTCCATCGCACGGATCACGTCCACCACTTCCGGATCGGACTGCCGTGAGGGATGGACGAACTGGTTGAGCCGGGCCGGGGGCATGCCGCGATAGTCGTGCTTTTCCAGCATCGCGAGCGCCCGCGCCCGGTCGGCCTTTTCCTGAACAGTCAGGCCGAAGGCTGACGAGGCGACCGTGACCAGCGACGCCACGCAGCCGGGATTCGCGAGGGCGTATTCAAGCGCCAGATAGCCGCCCATCGAGAACGCCACGAGGTTGAGGGGCTCGCCTACAGATGCGGCCGAATGAATCAGGCTGAGCATCCCTTCGAGCGTCGCTTCGGTCTCGGTCGGCACATAGTCACAGGAAAAGCGGGGAATCAGCCGCTGCCAGACCGGGCCCCACAGGCGCTGGTCGCACATTGTACCGGGCAGAAAGGTCAGGATTTCAGCCACCAGACTTCCTTTGTTTTCCCCGCTTGATCCGGGGCAGGTCTCGCTATAAGCAACGCGCTCCCAAAACGGGAGTGGCCCCCGGGCTGCGACCGAACCACGGATGTGGGGCCATAGCTCAGTTGGGAGAGCGCTTGCATGGCATGCAAGAGGTCGTCGGTTCGATTCCGTCTGGCTCCACCATTCCCTCCCGTCCAGTTCGTTGTATCCTGTGGGCGCGCCGGTTTAACGGCGTGGGAATCGGGCCATGCCGTCCCTGCGTCCACGCGCATTCCTGTCTTACCGCCATGTCGAGCACGAGGCGGGCCCCGACATTGACGCCCATAGCCAGCGCCATCGCGCCTGGGTGGCGCAGTTCGCCAACGACCTGCGGTCCGAGGGTGTCGACGTGTTCATCGACCAGGACCTGCGGGATCTGTTCGCGCAGCGCACCGCGAAAAGCCCATGGCTGATCGGCTTCCTCGGCGAGATGTCGAGCATCTGCCCATTCATCTGCCACACCTTCATCCCCATCCTCACGCCGTCCTATATCGAGCGCTTGGGATATGGCGGCTATCAGCGGCAGGACACCACGGACTGGAGCTTCGTGCTGGAGGAATGGCATTACGCCATGCAGTTGGTGAATGGCGGCGCCATGAACTATGTGCCCGTGATCCGCGCCGGCGATTGCGAGCGGTTTGCCGACCTGCCGCTCGGCGTCGGGCCTGACACAGCCTTCGACATGATCGATCCGGAACACTATGCCTTCCAGGTTCGTACGATCGCCCAGATGATGCTGCACGTCTGGGATGGCGACGACCCGCTGATCCGTGGCGACCTGCCGGGATTTGTCGATCTCTACATCCGCTGGTGCCGCGAGAAGGGCGGAAAGCGCGCCATCGAGCCCGTCGAGGACTGGACGCCGGATGCGCTCTACACGCGCCAGTTCTTCAATGAATTGCTGACCCGCTCGTCCATGCCTTGAATAGAAACGGCCCGCGAGAGCGTCGCGGGCCGTTCTGATTTCTCTTTAGCGACAGGACGCCCCTACGGGTCTTCCTCGGTATCCTCGACTTCGAGCGCTTCGTCTTCCTCGAACTCGTCCTCGTCGATGACCGTCAGATCGTCGTCGTCATCGTCGTCATCGAGGTCGTCGTCGTCATCATCGTCGTCATCGTCGTCGAGGTCGTCATCATCGTCGTCGTCATCGCCAGCCACGACAACGGCGTCTTCCTCGGGTTCGGCCTCTTCTTCGGCCTCTTCCTCGTCGTCCTCGTCTTCGTCGTCTTCATCCTCGTCGTCTTCGTCCTCGTCATCCTCGAGGTCGTCTTCGTCTTCATCCTCGTCCTTGGGCACGGCAGCCTTCTTGGCTGGCGCAGCCTTCTGCTTGGCAGCCGCAGCGCGTTTGGGTTTTGCAGGTTCAGCCGTGATTACCAGCACCGTCTTGCACTTTGGGCAGACGGGCGGGAGCTTGCCCAGGTCATAGAACCGGGACCCGCACTCCGGGCAAATGTGTTTTCCGCCAAGGTCGTTATTAGCCAAGGTGTTTCCCCATGCTTGGGTCGGCGCTTGCCATGTCTGCGCGAGGCTGTAAAGCGCTTCTGTTCCGGCAGCCAGATGGCGTCTGGCAAGGCTATCCACAAGGCTAGAAAAGCACATGCGTGCGAGTTCTCGATCTGTCGTCCGGATCAACGGGTCGGTCCGCGCGCCAGGTGACAAATCCTGCTCGCACCGGGCGGTGATGATGGCGGCCGTGGCAAGCGGCGAATCGACCGTTACGGGGCTTCTGGAGGGCGAGGACGTCCTCAACACTGCCAAAGCCGTGAAGGCGCTGGGGGCCGGGGTGGAGCGCACCGGACAGGGCGCCTGGACGATTGTGGGCGTCGGAACCCGGGGCTTTGTCTCGCCGGCCGCAGATCTCGATTTCGGCAATTCGGGAACCGGGGCTCGCCTGATGATGGGGCTGGTTGGCGGCCACGCAGTCACGGCCCGGTTCGTGGGCGACGCTTCGCTGTCCTCGCGGCCGATGGAGCGCGTGCTGAAGCCGCTGCGCGAAATGGGAGTCGTCGCAGATACAGCCGTAGGCGGACGATTGCCGGCGGTGATCAAGGGCGGACAACTGAAAGCGATCCGCTATGCGCCGCCCGAGGCTTCGGCCCAGGTGAAGTCCGCGATCATGCTGGCGGGGCTTCGCGCGGACGGTGTGACGGTCGTCGCGGAAAAAGAGGCGACGCGCGATCATACGGAACGGATGCTGCGGGCGTTCGGCGTCGAGGTGGGCGTTGAGACGCGCGCCGAGGGCGGACCGGTCGTGTCGGTTAGAGGTGGGCAGTCGCTGCACGCGATCAAGGGCGCATCTGTTGCGGGCGATCCATCGTCAGCTGCTTTCGCGATCGCGATGGCGTTAATTGCAGGCGAGGGTGAGGCAAGCGCAACCGGCATGCTCGACAACCGCACGCGCACGGGTTTCATCGACGCGGCGAAGGAGATGGGCGCCAGCCTGCGCGTCGAGGCCGATGGACAGGCGACGGGCGAGGATACGGTGCGGGTGATTGCCGGCGCCTCGCGCCTTAAGGGCATCACGCTCGATCCGGCTCTGGTGCCCTCGATGATTGATGAGTTGCCTATCTTTGCGGTGCTGGCGGCGTTTGCCGACGGCAGGACGAAAGTGACCGGCGCGGCCGAGCTGCGCGTCAAGGAGAGCGATCGGATCAAGGCGATCTGCGCGATGCTGACCGTCAACGGCGTTGCGGTCGAGGAACTGCCTGACGGCTTCATCGTTACAGGGCTGGGCGCGCGCGGCGTGCCGGGTGGCGGACTGGTGGAGGCCCGTCACGACCATCGCATCGCCATGTCGGCGCTGGTGATGGGATCGGCTGCGAAGGATGTGGTGAGTGTGGACGATATTGCAATGATCGCCACGAGCTATCCGGAGTTCTTCGATCACATGGCGACGCTCGGCGCGAATGTCGTGCGGGACGGCCAATGATCATCGCGCTCGATGGAACGACGTCGTCGGGCAAGGGCACGCTGGCCAAGCGTCTGGCGGCTTATTATCACCTGCCGCATCTCGATACGGGATTGCTGTATCGGGCGGTGGCCAAGTCGGCGTTGAACAAGGGTATCGATTTCGCGGACGAACGCGAATGCGCGCTTCTGGCCGCGCACATTGATCTCGCGGAGTTTGACGAACGCGAATTGCGCAGCGCGAGCGTTGGAGCCGCGGCTTCGGTTGTTGCTTCGTTGGGTGCGGTGAGGCGGGCCTTGTTCGAGTTGCAGCGGAAGTTTGCGCAGCAAAAGGGTGGCGCGGTTCTCGACGGTCGCGATATCGGGACGGTGATTGCGCCGGACGCGGATGTGAAGTTGTGGGTCGATGCTTCGGTCGAGGAGCGGGCGCGGCGGCGGTTCAAGGAATTGTCCGCGATGGGCGACGCGGTGACCGAGCATGGCGTACTTCTGCAGCTGGAGGAACGCGACAAGCGTGACTCGCAACGCAAGGATGCGCCGATGAAGCCGGCCGATGACGCGGTCTGGATCGACACGACGCGCATGACGCCAGATGAATGTCTCGCCAAGGCGATCGAGATCGTCGAGGCGCACAAGCTGGCGCCGAAAGCGAAGAAGGCTCCGGTGAAGAAGCCGAAGGCCTAACCTCCAAACACAGCCTTCTGAATGTCGCCCGGTAGCTGCCCGACCATGCCTTCGAGGGTGGTGTTGGTGAGGTTGAGCACGGTCGTCTTGCGCGTCGGGTCGACGAACCAGGAGTGGCCCCAGACGCCGCCCCATGACCACGATCCCTGCGATAGCAGCGAGCCGGTGGCGACGGGATCAATGAGATAGGAGCCGCCGAAGCCGAAGGCGGTGTTGCCGGTGGGATCAAACATGATGCGCAGCGGGCCGATCTGGTTCGACATCATCTGTTGCGTCGAGGCTTCCGAGAGGATCGGGTCGCCGCCGGAGCGGATCGTATCGAGCAGGCGCACGACATCGAGCGCCTTGCCGTTCATGCAGCCGCCACCGCCCTGGAAAGCGTTGCGGTTGAAGGCGCGCGAGGTGCCGAGATTGATCGGGCCGCAGCCGGGCACGAAGGGCTGCTTGAAGTTGTCGCCGATCGGAACGGGTTCGGGCGCGGCGTTGGAATAGGGCTGCACGAGGCGCGCGGCGTCGGTGACGTAGAAGGACGTGTCCGACATATCCATCGGGCCGCAGACGTATTTCTGCACGGCGCCTTCGACGTCGGTTCCTTCGGCTTTCGCCATCACGGCGCCGAGTACGTCGATGGCGACGGAGTAGAGCCAGGCCGCGCCCGGCGGGAAGGAGAGGCCCGCCCGCACCATGCGGTTTAGGTTGTCCTCCATCGTGAAATCACCGTCGATGCCGGCCGACACGGGGATGGTGTTGTAAGGGCCTTCGGGCGGCTGGAGGAAGTCGTAGGACAAGCCGGCCGTGTGCGTCAGCAGGTGGCGGATGGTGATGGTGGGGGTCGAGCCGTCCGGCGATTTCGGTTTGAAGTCGGGCAGGAAGTCGGTGACCGGCGTGTCGAGTGCGAACTTGCCGGCCTCGATCATCGCCATGGCGGCGGCGGTGACGATGGGTTTCGAGATCGAGGCGAGGCGGAAGATCGCATCTTCCTTCATCGGCAGGCCGGCTTCGCGGTCGGCCATGCCGTAGGCCTTGAGGTGGGCGAACCTGCCGTCCTGCATGACGGCGATGACGGCGCCGACGATGCGCTTGTCATCGATGGCGGATTGAACGGCGGCGTCGACGCGTGCGGAGATGTTTGTCATGGGCGGGACGATGGCGCTTTGATTGATTTTGTCCAGAGCGGACATGCGGGCGCGACGCCCGTCGCGGTGCGCGGGGGGAGCGGAAATCTGCGATGACGTGGGGTGAGGGCAGTGGGTGTGGCGGACCGCGGGCGTAGCCCGTCGCGCCGGGTGGCGCGCGCTGTTGCCCCTCGTGGTTCGACGGGCGCGCGCACGGCGCGCTGCTCACCATAAGGGGCAACAGCGTCTGGGCCTCGCAAGGGCCACCTGCCTCATGGTGAGCAGCGGCGCGAAGCGTCGCGTCCATCGAACCATGGGCGGCAAGGGGATTGGACAGGTCGATGCCTGCGCGTCTGGCGATGCGGCGGACGTGTTCGAGGATCGCGCTCTCGGGGTCGGCGTTGAAGCGCGCGATGGCGAGGAAGCGGCGGTTCATGTCGAACGGTGTGCGCGGGCATAGGCCGCCATAGTCGGCGGGCGGATCGGTTGAGGGGATGAAGTCGCTCTCGGCGTCGAGCGTCTCGCCGGCGAGGAGGCGCCGGGCGCAGTCGCCGAGGATCTGGTCGCGGAGCCATTCGAGCTGGCGGAGGTTCTGCCAGTGGTCGCGCCAGTTGGCTTTGAAGCGCGTGGTGTGGCGGATGCGTTTGAGCTTGGTGATCTGCTCGAAGATGCGGACAAGCCAGGCGATGAGCATGGCAAGGCGCGCGAACCAGTCGTGCTGGGTCGCGGTGTTGTCGGGCTCGAGAGGTGTGTCTTCGAGGCTCATGGGCGCGATTATAGGTGCGCTGGGAGCCCGGCCGATTTGTCGAAGTCCAATCCGCCGAAATTTTCGGGCAAGTGGTTGAGATCGTTGGAGACGCGCAAGAGTTATCCGCCGAATCTGCGCAGGGCCTGTCCAACAAAATGGGGTGTAACTCTCAGCCCGCATCCCCCGCGAAGGCGGGGGTCTGGTCAGTGCGCGGAGCGCGCTCCTGCTACAGGTTCGCACTGCGTGCGAAGACTGGATCCCCGCCTTCGCGGGGAACACGGACCTGAAGGTCCGTTTCCAGAACCGTGCATATTGCATGGGTCTCGGCGCGCGCTGCGCGCGTCCGGAATGACGAGGGGGGCGAAGAAGGCTTTCGGCTGGGTTCGGGGGCTGGCAAAGCACGCATTTTCATTGACATAGAGGGCGGGCGGCCGCATGAGCGCGGCTTCTGAAATGGCCCTTGAACAAGGTCTGGAGTCGTCTTTCCCACCGCTGGCGTCACAGGAGATGCCCACATGTCGAACGCAGTGCTTCCCGTCTACGGCCCGAGCCCGGTCGTCTTCGAGCGAGGCGAGGGCGTGCGCATGTATGACGACAAGGGAAAGCCTTACCTCGATTTCATCGCCGGCATCGCGGTCAACGCGCTGGGCCATTGCCATCCGGTTCTCGTCGAGGCGCTGACCAAGCAGGCCAACACGCTGTGGCACACGTCGAACATGTTCCGCGTGCCGGGGCAGGAGCGGCTGGCGCAGCGCTATGTCGACCTGACGTTTGCGGATTTTGCGTTCTTCACGAACTCGGGCGCCGAGTCGATCGAAGGCTGCATCAAGATCGCGCGGCGCTATCACTGGGCGAAGGGACAGCCGGATCGCATTGGCATCCTGTCGTTCGAGGGATCGTTCCACGGGCGGACGCTGGGCGGCATCAATGCCGGCGCGCAGGAAAAATATCGTGAGGGCTTTGGCCCGCGTCTTCCGGGTTTCCGCTCGATCCCGTGGGAAGACCTCGCGGCGCTGAAGGCAGAGATCGTGAAGCCGGATCTGGCGGCGGTTATCATCGAGCCGGTGCAGGGCGAAGGCGGCGTGCGCGAAGCCAAGCATGAGTTCATGCAGACGCTGCGCAAGCTGTGCGACGAGAATGGCGTGCTGCTGATCTATGACGAGATCCAGTGCGGCGCGGGGCGTACCGGAAAACTGTTCCATCACCAGTGGATCGAAGGCGCGGAGCCCGATCTGCTCGCGGCGGCAAAAGGCATTGGCGGCGGCTTCCCGATGGGGATGATCCTTGCCAGCGAGAAAGCTGCTTCGGGCATGACGAAGGGCATTCACGGCACGACGTTCGGCGGCGGGCCGCTGGCGATGGCTGTCGGCAATGCGGTGCTCGACGTTGTGGCGGGCGACGGATTCCTCGAGCACGTGCGCCGCGTGGCCGGCACGATGCAGCAGGGGATGGAGAGCCTGAAGGGGCGCTATCCCGAGCTGGTGCTTGATGTGACGGGCGCGGGCCTGCTGCGCGGGTTGCGCATGCGCGATGATCCGCTGCCGCTGCGGGGCAAGCTGTCGGATCGCGGGCTGCTGGTGGGCACGGCGGGCAACAACACGCTGCGCCTCGCGCCGCCGCTGATCGTGACCGAGGAAGATGTGCGCGAAGCGATCGATATCATCGACCAGCAATTCGCGAGCATGATGACGGCTTCCGGGTCGTAAGGGTCGAGATCATGAAACATTTTCTGGATCTGTGGCCGCTGCCCTCAGCGGAGCTGAGAGCGATTCTGGATAACGCTAAGTCGCGCAAAGTGGCGCGCAAGGGCCTGCCCAAAGGCACGGCTGACAAGGACGCGCCGCTCAGCGGGCATACGCTGGCGATGATCTTCGAGAAGAACTCGACGCGGACGCGCGTGAGTTTCGACATGGCGATCAGGCAGCTGGGTGGGACGTCGTTGATCCTGACGTCGACGGATTCGCAGATCAGCCGGGGCGAGAGCATCGAGGATACGGCGCGGGTTCTCTCGCGCTATGTCGATGCGGTGATGATGCGTGCGAACCGGCATGAAGACGTGCTCGCGTTTGCCGAGGCGGCATCTGTGCCGGTGATCAACGGGCTGACCGACAAGTCGCATCCCTGCCAGATCATCGCGGACCTGCAGACGCTGGAGGAGGCGGGCGTTACGCTGAAAGGCGCGCGCATTGCGTGGGTGGGTGACGGCAACAACATGGCCAACACGTTCATCCATGGCGCGCCGAAGTTCGGCTATTCTCTCGCGGTGGCGACGCCGGCTGGATACGATTGCGACATGGCGGATGTGGAGCGTGCGCGCGGCGAGCAGGGCCGCATCGATCTCTATCGCGATCCGAAGCAGGCGGTGGCGGGGGCGGATGTCGTTGTCGCCGACACGTTTGTGTCGATGGGCGACAAGGATGCGGACAAGCGGCTGGCGGATCTCGGCGGCTACAAGGTCAGCGGGGAGTTGATGCGGCTGGCCAATGGCGGCGCGAAATTCCTGCACTGCCTGCCGGCGCATCGCGGCGAGGAAGTGGATGCGGACGTGATCGACGGTCCGCAGTCGCTGGTGTTCGACGAGGCGGAGAACCGGCTGCACGCGCAGAAGGCGATTCTGGAGTGGTGCTTCCGGGGGTAGGCGGGAGCCCGGCGGTCCGGATTATTCCCCCCGTCCCACGATCGAGGCTGAGCCGATAAGTTCGCCCAGAAGCGCGAGGGTGGCGGCGCCGGAGGCCTGGAAGGGGTCGAGTTCGGCGTGGGTGAAGTATTTGAGCAGGACGGTTGGGTTCACCTTGGCGAGGTTGACCTGTCCCATCGTCCACTTGCCGAACTGGCGCTGGGTGATCTCGTCATAAGCCAGCAGGCGGACATGCTCGTGGCGGGGATCGCGGACGATGGCGTGGTAGAGATCGCAGACCTCGTCGCGGCCGCCTTCGAGCAGCTGGATGAACACGTGGTCGGACACACACAGGAGGCCGGTGATGCCCTTGCCCGGGTTGTTGCGGCGCGACTGGCTGAGAATGTCATCGAGCACGGCGGCGCTGGTTCCGGCGGCGGCGCGGCTGGCGTAGAGGCAGCGGACGAGCATAGGATTTCCCTTCAAGTCTTAAGGTTCAGGAGGGAGAGGAATTCGCGGCGCAGCGTAGGATCCCGGAGGAATGATCCACGCATGACCGAGTTGATCATCTTGGTGTCGTTGTCGCGTACGCCGCGCCAGTGCATGCAGAAATGGTCTGCCTCCATGACGACGGCGAGGCCGTCGGGGCTCACCTTGTCGTTGAGGAGATCGGCCATCTGCTTGATCGCTTCTTCCTGGATCTGCGGTCGTGACATGATCCATTCGGCGAGGCGCGAGTATTTCGAGAGGCCGATGAGGTTGGAGTGCTCGTTCGGCATCAGGCCGATCCAGAGCCGTCCCATGATCGGGCAGAAATGGTGGCTGCAGGCGCTGCGCACCGTGATCGGGCCGACGATCATCAGCTCGTTGAGCGATTCCGCGTTGGGAAATTCGGTGACAGGCGGGGCGAGCGTGTAGCGGCCGTGAAAGACCTCGGTGAGGTACATCTTGGCGACGCGCTTGGCGGTCTCGCGCGTGTTGTGGTCGCTGGCGGTGTCGATCACCAGACTGTCGAGCACGCCTTTCATTTTCTCCTCGACCTCGGCCTGGAGAGCTTCGAGTTCACCGGCTTCGATGAAGGCCGCGATGTTGTCGTTGGCGTGGAAGCGTCGCTTGGCCTTCTGGATGCGCGCGCGGATGCGGGCGGAGACGGGCACGTCTTTTGCGCCGTTCTGGGCGGCGGCTGGTGAGCGGGGGGCGGGTGTCCTGGTGCGTTCGCTCATCGCGAGGCGGTCCTTCCATAAGCAGGCCGGGTTGCCCCGGGCCATTCCAGTGTTTTACGAGGCAAAGCGGCATTCGTCTCACCCCAAGTTTGAAGAATTCGATGATCCGCCTGTTCTTCCCGTCTGGCGGGAAGGGACGCGCCATCGATATTGGATGCTGTTGGGAGCCATGGGTTCCCGGAGAGGGTCGGACTCGCGGTGCGGTTGCAATCGCGGGAGGCGCACAGCACTGTTCGCGCGAAATGGCGGAGGGATGACATGCGTCGGTTTCAGTCAGTTGCTGTGGCGCTCGTGCTCGGACTGGCTACGCCAGCCTGCGCCCAGATAAGCCCCGAACTGAGCCCGCAGCCGGCGACTGTGTCGGCCGAAATGGAGAAGGCGTTTCCGGCGATCGACGCCAACTTCCTGGCCTTCCAGAAGGCTGCCCACCTGCCGGGCATCGTCTGGGGCGTGGTTCAGGATGGGCGTATCGTGCATTTCGGCGCGTCCGGCGTGCAGGACATCGAGACAAACGCACCGGTGAATTCGGAGACGCTGTTCCGCATCGCATCAATGAGCAAGGCGTTCACGGCGCTGGCGATCCTGAAGCTGCGGGATGCGGGCAAGCTGCAACTCGATGCGCCGGCCGAGACCTATGTGCCGGAGCTGAAAGGCTGGAAATATCCGACGACGGATTCGCCGCGCATACGGGTGCGCGACCTGCTGAGCCACGTCGCTGGCTTTGTGACGGATGATCCGTGGGGCGACCGGCAGCAACCGCTGAGCGAAGAGGCGTTCACGAAGATGCTGCGTGAAGGCGTGCCGTTCGAGCGCGCGCCGCAGACGCAGATGGAATATTCGAACTTCGGCTATGCGCTGCTCGGGCGGATCATCACCAATGTCTCGGGCAAGCCGTTCGACCAGTACATCATGACCGAGATCATGAAGCCGCTGGGCATGACGTCGACCACGTACGAGGTGCGCGATGCGCCTGCGGTGCGGCTGGCGAAAGGATACCGGTGGGAGAATGACGCATGGTCGCTGGAGCCGACCATGCCGCATGGCGTGTTCGGCGCGATGGGCGGGGTTGTGACCAGCGCCACCGATTACGAAAAGTGGATGTCGTTCCTGCTCGATGCGTGGCCTGCGCGCGATGGCGCCGAAAAGGGGCCGGTCAAGCGCTCGAGCGTGCGCGAGCTTTCGCAGGGGCTCAACTTCGTGAGCACAGGCCGTCGCGATGGGATTGAGGAGGGCAAGCCGTGTTCGTTCGGCGCCGCCTATGCGATGGGTATGAACGTGGCGCAGGATTGCGACCTCGGCCTGACGCTGGCTCATGGCGGCGGCTATCCGGGATATGGATCCGGCGTGCTGCTGTTGCCCGAGCAGGGGATCGGCGTCTTTGCCTTCGCCAACCGGACCTATGCCGGTCCCGGGCGAGCCAATCGCGAGGCGGCGCTGCAGCTTCACAAGGCAGGCGTGCTGAAGGATCCCGAATGGCAGGTCAGCGACGCCCTGACGGCGGCGCACAAGGCGGTGGGCGCGATGTACGTCGCCGGTTCGATCGAGCCGGGACGCGCGCAGCTGGCGATGAATTTCCTGATGGATCGTTCACCCGAGAACTGGGTGAAGGAGTTCGCGAGGCTCAGGGAACAGGCCGGGGAATGCAAGCCGGAGACGCCGGTTGAGGTGGGCGCGACGGGGTTGATGGCGGGGTATTTCACCTGGACCTGCGAGAAGGGCGAAATGGACGGCAATATCGTGCTGGCCCCGACGCATACGCCGCAGATCCAGAGCCTGCGGTTCGGCTTCGTTCCGCCCAATGCGGACAAGAAATAGGCCGGGGTCTCACCGGGTTGAATCAGCCGCATGCTGCCCCCATTTGGCGGGCATGTCCTTACATGCTAGCTCCCCCGAAATGACCAATAGCCCTATCATTCATGACCCCCTTGGGGCCGGCGACGATTTCGTCGCGACCTTCCAGATCGAGGACACCTCGGTCCGTGGCCGCATTGCGCGCCTCGGCGATGGTGTGCTCGACCCGATCCTGAAGCGGCACGATTATCCGCGCTGGGCAGCCTACCTGCTCGCCGAGGCGGTGACGCTGGCCGTGCTGGTTTCGGCGTCGCTGAAGTTCGATGGCCGCGTGATGGTGCAGGCGCAGGGCGAAGGCCCGGTGTCGCTGATGGTCGCCGAAGCGCGGTCGGATGGCGGCGTTCGCGGCTACCTACGCATCGACAAGGCCAAGTGGGATAATCTCGAGCGCATCAACAAGGGCGCCCGGCCGCACATTCCGCAGGTCCTCGCCAAGGGCGTGCTGGCGCTGCTGCTGCAGCCCAACGATCCCGATCAGGCGCCGTGGCAATCCATGGTGCCAATCGAAGGCGCGACGCTGTCCGATTGCGCGCAGGTCTGGTTCGCGCAGTCCGAACAGGTGCCGACGCGCGTGCGTCTGGCAGTGGCGGAGATTTCCGAACCCGGCGGCACGAAACGGTGGCGTTCGGGCGGCGCGCTGATCCAGCAGGTCGCGGGCGACGATGCGCGTGGCTCCACGGATGAACCGTGGGACAATGCGCGGCACCTGTTCGACACGATACAGGATATCGAGCTGGTCGATCCGGATGTCTCGTCGGCGACGCTGCTGTTCCGGCTGTTCCACGAGAACGGCGTGCGTCTTGAACCGCCGCGCCAGCTCGAGGACAAGTGCACGTGCTCGGACGAGAAGTTGCTGACGACGCTGCGCCAGATGCCGCGTGACGAGATCGTGGAGCTGGCGGAAGACGACGGCGCGATCACGGCGGACTGCCAGTTCTGTGGCCGGCTCTATCGGTTTCCGGTCGACGAGATCTGATCACCCGGTCCGATTCATGACTCCAAACAAGAAGCCGCCGCGGACAGGTGATGTCCGCGGCGGCAGTTTGCATGGGCCTTGCCCTACAGGAGGAGAAGCGAGGGCGCGGCTTCATGGATGGTGTGCGTCATTTGCGGCGGAAGAACTCCTTGACGCGGGAGACGTCCGTGCCGATGCGGGTAAAGGACAGCCAGGCGCCGGTGGCGCAGGCGATGGTCACAGCCGCAAGCAGGATCAGCGTGACGATGTCCCACACGGGCCGGGCGCGCATGAAGGACAGGTCCATGTTGTGCATGGCGTTGAGGACCCAGCGATAGCGCTGGGTCGTGCCGTCGGCGAGTTGGGCGAGTTCTCCGGTCTTGGCATCGAAATAGACGCGGGTCTGTTCCGGATCCGTGAGCGTGACGCGATAGACCGGCAGGTCGACGGCTTCCTTGTGCCCGTAATAGTAGTCGTCCTCGGTCGTGAGTGTTTCCAGCTTGCCTGAGGCGAGCAGGCCGCCTTTTTCCTTGAGGCTGGCTTCGAGTTGTTGCTGGTCGAAGGGCGCGCGGCCATTGGGAGCGAAGCGAATCTTGCCGCCATCCGACTGCTGCGCAAAGGCGATCGGCTTGCCGAGTTGTGGGGCGGAGCGGATGGCGACGAGGTTTGCGGTCTCGTCGATTTTTACCGCTTCGATGGAGGCGCGCATGTCTTTCCAGGTCATCGCGCCGCCGAGCTCGTCGCGGCTGACCGCGCTCTCGCTTTCGAACAGGCCCCAGGGCGACATCGTCATCAGGCCCGAGAACGTCCAGGTGAGAACGAGGATGCCGGCGAACGTGCCGAAGATGTGGTGGATCATCCACATCGGGCGCTTGTAGGGCCACCATGCGCCGGATTTTCCGCGCAACCGCGAGAAGCCGATGATCATGCCGGTGATGACGAGGAAGCAGCCGATGGTGGACGACCAGATCACGACCTGCGTCCACAACGGTCCGTTGTCGCGGAGAATGGTCGGGTAGAGCCAGTGCGGAATGGCGCCGAGCCAGTTCCAGAAGCGCTCGTGACCGGTGACATCCTGCACGATCTCGCCGGTCTTGCCGTTGACGTAGATCCAGGTTTCGGCGGGATCGTCGAACACTGCGCGCCAGAGCGGTTGCCAGCGCTTTGCGCCCTGCACGGACCACTGGTCGACGGTGAGTGTTCCCAGCTCGGTGATTTGGCCCGCGATGCCGTTACCCGCAGCATAGGTTTCGGCGGCCTGCTTCACGGCGGCTTCCGACAGTTTTACCAGTTCGGCGCCCGTAGCCAGCTCGTAGGTCTTTGGCCCGTCGGCGCCGATCGTGCGGAGGACCGCCGTGCCGTTCAGCATCTCGACGCGGTAGCTCATGGCCGTTGCATCGTCAGCCATCACCGTGGCGGCGCAGCAGTGTGAGAGATCAAGCGGCGGCAGGCCTGCCTGGTGTTCTTCCGGCGTCGTGAACGGGTAGGGCTGGTACATCATGACGAAGCCGGAGAGGCACCAGAGCGTCATGATGACGCCGAGGATCACGCCAACATAACGGTGCACGATGATTAGCGGCTTGAGGATCACTTGCGCTTCCAGCTTGCTGTCTCCGGAGGGGAGTCCGGAGACAGCGACCCGTCCCCTTAAAACGCGTAGCTGTAGGTCACGTGCAGCGTCTGCGGAACACCGCGGTTGCGGAACAGGAAGCGCGGCGCCGTATCGAAGCCGGGGATCGGGCTGGATGAGCCAACGCCAGTCGCGTAGTTCTCGTCGAACGCATTCTCGAGGCGCGCGGTCAGCTTGTGCTTCTGCGCGGCGTCGATGAACATGTGCGCGGCGATGTCGACGACGAAGTAGTCGCCGAAGTCCACCGGGCCGGCGACGGGGTGGTCCGTCGAAGATGGCAGGGAGCCGGTGCGAAGTTCACCGACCCAAAGCGCGCTCACTTCCGCGCCCCACGCATCGGCGTCATAGGCGCCGCCGACCTTGCCATAGCTGCGGGGCACGCGGGCCAGTTGGGCGCCGCCGGCGACTTTCGATTCCGCGTCGGTGTAGCTGGCGATGGCCGTAAAGCCGTTCTTGAAGTCGACCGAGCCCTGCAGTTCGAAGCCGCGGACTTCGACCGTGCCGGGCAGGTTGGCGAAGAAGCCTTCATCATGCGCCGTCAGCGGCACGCCCGGGAACAGGAGATTGCAGTCCTGCGCCGGTGTGTAGTCCGGATCGAGGGTGTCATCGATGCAGTCCTGGAACTGGATGCGGTTGTCGATATCGCGAGAGAAGTAGGTGACCTGCCAGCTCAGCGCCGGACCCATGTCGAAATCACCGCCGAAGCCGATGTTGAGGTTCTTGGCTTTCTCGGGCTCGAGGTTTGGGTTGCCGATCGTCGAGAACGGATCGACGGCATAAAGCTGTTCTGCGGTCGGCAGGAGGAAACTGGTGCCGACGACACCCTCGGCGTAGAGCCAGTCGGTGAAGTTGTAGCGGCCCGATGCATTCCACACGGTCGAGCTGGAACCGCCCGCATCGTTGTAGCGGACGCCGACAGCGAAGGTGGCGTTCTTGATCAGCTGGTCCGTGGAGCGGATCTGCAGGTAGGGTGCGTTGACGGTTTCTTCCTGCTGCTTGATCAGCAGCACGTCGTCGCGGCCAGAGTATTTCTGGTAATCGTAGCCGACGATGTATTCGAACGGTCCGCCGGGCGTGATCTTGGCGAGCGCGTTGATGCCGGAATCCCAGAAGCCCCAGAATGTCTTGTCGTCGGAGAGAACCTGGCCCGCGATGCCGGGGCCAGCGCCGGCATTGTTGAGCTGGTTGAGGAGCGTCGTGTAGTTCGAATCCCAGTCGTGCCAGTAGCCCTTGACCTGCAGCTGGATCCAGTCGGCCGGGTCGTAGTTGACGCCGATGCTGTAGATGTCCTCGTCGCGCTCGTTCTTGGAGAAGTTGATCACGCGCGGGTTCGGATTGTCGATGCGCGCGTCGGTGTGGTGATAGCGGGCGTCGATCGACAGGTTGTCGGCCAGCTCCCAGCGGTATTTGGCGCCGTAGGCGTTGATGTCGAACGAGCGCGTCTTGTCGGTCGTGCTCTCGCCTGTGCGGTCGTAGGTTTCGATGCCGCCGGATTTGTCCTGCGAGGCGTAGACGACGTAGTTGCCGGGGCCGGCCTTGCCGCGCGCGTAGACGTCGGCATGGACGCTGTCATTGGTGTCGCCGCCGAGGGTGACGAGGCCGTTGAAATCGTCGGTGTAGCCGCGGGTGACGAAGTTGATGACGCCGGCCGCCGAGGACGTTCCGTAGAACAGGGACTGGCCGCCCTTGAGGACCTCGATCCGCTCGATCATCGAGGCGGGGAGGGTGTCGGACATGGTGGTCGAGTAGAGGCGGTTGTTGATGCGGACGCCGTCGACGGTGAGGAGCATGTCCTGGGTGCGCGAGCCCTGCAGCGAGATGTCCATGTAGCTGAACGGTCCACCGCGGGGGGCCACGAAAAGACCAGGGACCTTCATCTGCATCGCCTGCTGGGCGTCGACATAGACCTGATTGCGGATCTCCTCGGAGGTCACGACTTCGAGGTCTGAACCGTACTTCTCAAGCTCCTGCGGCAGGGTCTCCTCGATGGTGAGGCCGACGATCACGACCGTGTCCTTGTCGTTCGGGGCTGGGCCGGACTGGGCGAGGGCGGCGGGGGCGGCGAGGCAGAGGGCGAGGGCGCTGGCGCCGATGGCGAGCGAACGGCGGTAGTTGGTAGTACGGATCACGGTGAGGTCCTTCCCCTTCAGGTGGCCGTCTCCATCCGATGGATGGGCAGCCGATTTGCGTCCCTGATAGGAAAAGCCCGCACGCTCAGTCAGTTATTTACCGTTACAGGCTGCGTTACACCCAAAAAGCCCAGCAATGGCTGGCCCGAAACACGGCGTTCCTAGTTGGGCCGCCGGTCATCATAGGGGCTGTCGAGGGCGAAAAGCGGAATTGTCGCCTCCACGCTGCCGCCAGCTTCGTCCTCGAAGCGATAGGCGCCCTGCATCAACCCGGACGGGGTCGTGAGCGGGCAGCCGGAGGTGTATTCGAAGGTGGCCCCCGGGCGCAGGACGGGCTGCTTCCCGATGACGCCGGCGCCGTCGACCAGCTGGACCCGGCCATCGCCGTCGGTGATCCGCCAGTGGCGGGTCATCAATTGAAGGGTGCGGCCGGCGCGGTTCTCGATCTCGACATGGTAGGCCCACAGGAAGCGGTCGTCGTCGGGCGAGCTCTGCTCGTCGATGAAGACGGGGCGTACGCGGATACAGATCCCGTTGGTTTCGGCTTCGTAGGGGTAGGCGGTGGTCACGTGGTCCTCGCCTCCCTTTTTGGGCCTCCCTGATCCGGCCCCGCCTTCAGCATAAACGACAAAAGGGGCGCGGACCTCAAGAGTCCACGCCCCTTTCATGTGCGGAACGAACTGGCCTGGGGGGAGAGGCCTGTCCGGTCCGTCCGTCGGACTTTTATTACGGCGCCGGAGTGGCGGCCGGAGCGACCTTCTGGATGAAATCGCCTTCGATCTCGATCTTCACGTCATCGCCGACAACGCCGGCGAGATAGGTCATGCCGAAGTCCGCGCGGTTGAACGTGCCGGTAGCCGAGAAGCCGATGGCCGGAACCTTGGCGAAGTAGTGCGAAGCGGTCTCGCCCGAGAAGGTGACGTCGAGCGTGACCGGCTTGGTGACGCCTTTCAGGGTGAGGTCGCCCGTGACCTTCGCCGAACGCTCGCCCGAGGGCTCAACCGAGGTCGAGGTGAAAGTGATGGTCGGGAATTTGCCGCCATCGAGCAGGTTGGTGGAGTTGGCGACGTCGTCTTCCCAGGTCTTGAACTTCGTGCCCGGGTGGTTTTTCACGTAGTCCTGCGGGTAGCCGATCACGAGGTCCGACGGCTTGATCGTGGCCGTGACTTTCGAGGCGGCGATGTTGGCCGGATCGAAGGTGACAGTGGCGTCGTAGGTCTTGAACTTCAGGCTGTACCAGGCGAGGCCGAGGTGCTGGACCTTGAAGTTGACCGAGGCGTGCGTCGGGTCAGCGGTGTATTCGCCAGCCGGAGCTTCGATCTTGATCGGGGCGGGAGCGGTAGCTTCCGGAGCAGCCGGGGTTTCAACAACCGGGGCGGCGGCGGGCGAGCAGGCGGCGAGGGCGAGGAGCGCGAGGCTCGCGCCGGCGAAAAGCATTTTCATGAGTATCAGTCCCTTTTGGTAGTCCCCCACCGCGCGGGAGGTCACGCGGCGTGTGCGATGAGGGAGATATGGCCCGAAACGTTGCCAGCGCAACAAGTTTGTTGCAATGGCAACTAAATCGACCGATGAGGAAGGCTCAGCCTCCGCAGCGTTCCGGCGCAGCACGCCTGTTCCTAGAGCGCCTGTTCCAGGTCCTCGGCGATGTCCTGCGGATCTTCGAGACCAACTGAGAGGCGGACCCACGAGTCGTCCAGACCGATGTCGGCGCGTTCCTGGTCGGTCAGGGTGCGGTGGGTGGTGGTGGAGGGGTGGGTGATGAGGGTCTTCGAGTCGCCGAGATTGTTGGAGATATCGACGAGGCCGAGCTTGTTGAGCATGGCGTAGGCCGCGCTCTTGCCGCCCTTGATCGAGAACGCCACCAGCGAGCCGCCGCCATCCGGCATCTGCGCGGCATGGACATTGTGGTGCGGGTGGTCGGACCGGCCCGGATAGCGGACGGCCGTGATCTTCGGATTGCCGGCGAGGCGATCCGCGATGGTGCGGGCGTTGGCGCTCATGGCGCGGACGCGGAGGTCGAGGGTTTCGAGACCCTTGAGCACGATCCACGCATTGAACGGCGACATCGAGGGGCCGGTGTGGCGATAGTATTGCTGCAGCTCGTCCTCGATCTTCTTCGTCTTGCCGAGGATCGCGCCGCCGAGCGTGCGGCCTTGGCCGTCCATGTGCTTGGTGGTCGAGTAGACGACCCAGTCGGCGCCGAGGTCGAGCGGGCGCTGCAGGATGGGCGAGGCGAAGACGTTGTCGACGATGAGTTCGCCGCCAGCCGCGTGCGTCAGGTCGGCGACGGCGCGAATATCGACGGCGTCGAGCATCGGGTTGGACGGCGTCTCGATGAGGACGAGGCGGCAAGGCTTCGACAGGGCGCGTTCCCAGTCGGCGAGATCGGATCCGTCGACCCATGTGACCTCGACGCCCATTTTCGGCATGACGTTCTTGAGGATCCAGATGCAGGACGAGAACAGTGCGCGCGGGGCGACGATGCGGTCGCCGGGCTTGATCGGCGCGACCAGCATGGTGTGGATCGCGGCCATTCCGCTCGCGGTCGCGCGGCAATCCTCGGCGCCTTCGAGTGCGGCGAGGCGTTCCTCGAACATGCGAACGGTGGGATTGGCGTATCGTGAGTAGATATAGCCGGCTTTCTCGCCAGCCATGCGGGCGGACTGTTCTTCCGGGCTGTCATAAACAAAGCCGGAATTGAGATAGAGCGCCTCGGACGTTTCGCCGTGCTCGGACCGGGTGAGACCGCCGCGCACCATCATGGTCTGCGGGCGCCAGGCTTTGGATTTTCCGTTCTTGTCCTGGGTCATGGCGGCTGCCTTTCGATGGGTCGGGACCGCCGTTTAGGGCAAAGGGCGCCGGGACGCCAGTGAGGTCAGCTGAAGAGTAGGGGCTGGCGTAATCACACGGCCCAGCGGCTGATGTCCGGCTCGCGGCCGATCAACGAGAGGCCATAGGCGATCGAGACGAGCTGGTCGCCGGTCTCGATCCGTTCGGCGCCGAAGCGGGATTCGAATAGCTGGCGCACGGCCGGCACGAAGGACGAGCCCCCGGTCAGGAAGACGCGGTCGATCTGGTGTTCGGCGAGCCCGGCCTCGCTGAGCGCGCGGTCGACGCAGGCGCCGATCTCTGCAAGTTCAGGGGCGATCCATTTCTCGAACTCCGTGCGCGTAATAGTGCGCTCGATATCCACGCCCGCGACGTGCAGTGAGAGCACGCCCGTGTCTGCGTGGGAGAGCTGCATCTTGGCGGCGGAGACGGCGCGATACATCGCATAGCCGGCGTCGGCATCGAGAAAGGCCAGGAAGGCGCGGATGCGATCGGGATCGAGACTGTCGCGCACCAGCTCCTGCAACTCGCGATAGTCGCGCGACGTGCGCATCACCGAGAGTTCGTTCCAGCGGCTGAACCGGGTGAAGTAGGAATTGGGGACAGGCAGGATCTTGCCCCAGCTCATGAATTCCGAGCCCTTGCCGAACGCGCGTGCGACGACGCGATCGATGATGCGATAGTCGAAGGCGTCGCCCGCAACGCCGACGCCGGTGTGGGCGAGAGGCTTGTAGTCGAGGCCGGACGCGCCGACGGAGAATTTCACGACTGAGAAGTCGCTGGTGCCGCCGCCGAAGTCTGCGACGAGGATCGTCGCATCGGCGTTGAGACGCTGTGCGAAGAAGTAGGCGGCGGCAACCGGTTCGTAGACGTGATGGATTTCGTCGAAGCCCACGGCGCGCAGGGCCGCTTCGTATCGCTCGCGCGCGAGCGCGTCGTCGGGCGACGCGCCGGCAAAGCTGACGGGGCGTCCGATCACGACGCGCCTGGGGAAATCAACGCCGGCATGGCTGCGCACCTGCCGCAGGAAGCTCGCCAGCAGGTCCTCGAATTTGAGGCGGCGATTGTAGATAAGCGTATCGGTGAAATGCTTGCTTGCAGCGAATGTCTTGAACGACTGGATGAAGCGGCACTCGCCGCCCAGGTCCACAAATCTGTCGATCGCCCACGGGCCGGCATCGACGCTGGTGCGGCGGCCCGCGCCGTCGTCTATTTCCGAAAAACACAGCACCGAGCGGAACGCGTCGAACGCTTCGCCATCGTGGCTGAAATGGAGGGCTTCGACGCGTCCGTTCGCGTTGACCATCGTGGCGACGGTATTGGTCGTTCCGAAATCGAGGCCGATCGACAGGGTCATGGCGACCGCCCTTTGGTTGAGGGACCGGCGTATAGGGCGGGTTGGCGCGCGGCGCCAGAGAGCGCGGCTAAGGGATTTCCGCAGCCGCGGCTGCTACTCGTCCCACCACGGATAGCCTTCGGGCATGTCGGCGCTGACCTTGCCGGGGAAGGCGGGTTTGCGTTTTTCCAGAAACGCCGAGACGCCTTCAGCGACGTCAGGCCCCGCGCCAAGGCGCATCGCGAAAGCGCCGTCGACGCTCAGCGCGCCTTGCGGGCTTTCCTCTGACCCAAAGCGCCAGAGCATTTGCCGCGTCAGCGCGACCGACACGGGCGCGGTCTCCTGCGCAATCTCGAGCGCGATCTCGCGCACTCGCGTGATGAGTTGATCGGGCGCAACCACTTCGCTCACGAGGCCGCCGCGCAGGGCTTCGTCGGCGTCGAAGATGCGCCCGGTGATGCACCAGCGGAGCGCCTGGCTCATGCCGACCAGGCGCGGCAGGAACCATGCGCTGCCTGCCTCGGGCACAAGGCCGCGGCGAGCGAAGATGAAGCCGAACCTTGCGCTGGAGGATGCGATCTTGATGTCCATCGGCAGAGCCAGCGTCAGCCCGACGCCGACCGCGGCGCCGTTGAAGGCGGCGATCGAGGGCTTTGAGCAGTCGAAGATCGCGCCAATGAAGCCGCCGCCGCTGCGACGATTGCTCATGTCGTTCGCGCTCACGCCTCCAAACGCTGCGGTCTTGCCGCCACGCGAGTCGAAGGCGCCGGCCCCTGCGGAGATATCAGCGCCGGCGCAGAAGCCGCGGCCTGCGCCGGTCACGATGATGGCGCGCACGTTGTCGTCCTTGTCGGCAGCCTGGAACGCCGCCGCAAGCTCCGCGCCCATGACGGCCGTATAGGCGTTGAGCTTGTCCGGGCGATTGAGCGTGATGGTCGCGACCGGGCCGTCAACGGCGTAGAGAATTTCGGAATAGGACATGGGCGTTCCTCGCAGCGCGAGATGACCACACCCTGCAAGCGTTGCAAACTTCCGCACCGTCAAGCGGGACTTGCGTGGAGTGCCGCGCAAAAGTTCGACTGGCGCGCGGCGCCAAAAAGATTTGAGCCGGAGAACTGGCCGCAGAACTTGCCTTCCCCATTCGGGGGAGGATGAGGTCAGAGGATCAGCGCTCTCAGACCGTAAGCGACGATGGCGACGGCGCCTGCGCCGCCGATCCAGAGGGCGGCGAACCAGATGAGGCTCTTGCCGAGGGGGCGTTTCGGCGCGCCCGCTTCAGGCGGGCCTTCAATGGTAGGTAGCTTCATCGGTCACCTTGGCGCGGAAGAGCCAGTAAACGTAGGCGGTGTAGCCGAGGATGATCGGCAGCATCGGGATAGCGCCCCACAGCATGAGGGCCAGCGCGTTGTCGGCGGCAGCGGCGTCGGCGGGCGTCATCTGGAACGGGACGATGTAGGGGTAGAGGCTGATCGCGAAGCCGACATAGCCGACGAGGAAAAGTCCGACAGCATAGAGATAGGGCGCGAGGTGGTGGCGTTTGTCGGCGCCGCGCCAGAGCAGGAAGCAGAGCGCGCCGCCGACGATGGGGAGCGGGGCGACCTTGATGAAGCTGGGCCAGTCGATGCTCGTCATGGTGAGGCCCCATGCATAGGTGACGCGCTGGTCGATGCCGAGGGTGGCGAGGCTGACCGCGGCCATGGCGAGGGCGACAAGGATGGCGAGCTGTTTCACCCAGCTGCGCGCCCGCTCGAGCAGTTCGCCGTCGGTCTTGAACACGAGCCAGGTCGCGCCGAGCAGCGCGTAGCCTGCGACGAGGGCTGCAGCGACAAGAAGCGAGAAGGGCGTCAGCCAGTCGAGCGGACCGCCGACGAACTGGCCATCGACGACGTTCACGCCCTGGATGAAGCCGCCGAGGACGAGGCCTTGCGCGGCGGCGGCGGTGATCGAGCCGGCGGAGAAGGCGACGGTCCACCAACGCTTGCCGTGATTGCGGCCGTGATGGCGGAATTCGAAGGCGACGCCCCGGAAGATCAGCGCGAGCAGCATCAGGATGATGGGCAGGTAGAGCGCGGGCATCAAGGCGGCGTAGGCCTTCGGGAAGGCCGCGAAGAGGCCGCCGCCGCCGAGCACGAGCCAAGTCTCGTTGCCGTCCCACACCGGCGCGATGGCGGCCTGCATCTGGTCGCGTTCGTGGCTGTCCTTGGCGAAGGGGAAGAGGATGCCGACGCCAAGGTCGAAGCCGTCGAGGGCGGCGTAGAGGAAGACGGCGACGGCGATGAGGATCGCCCAGATCATGGAGAGTTCTGTTCCGAACATGCTCAGGCTCCCTTGGCCGCGGCGCTGGCGACGCCGGTGCCGAGCGGCGTGCCGGGTGGTTCGACGGTGTCGCGGGGTGGCGGCTCTTCGGTGTCGGGGCCTTTGGCCATGAGGCGGAGGATGTAGAGCGCGCCCGCCGAGAAGACGATGGCGTAGACCATCATGAAGACGAGGAGAGAGAGGCCGACTGCGCCGGCCGCGACCGGCGAGACAGCATCGGCGGTGCGCAGGACGCCGTAGACGACGTAAGGTTGTCGCCCGACCTCGGCGGCGATCCAGCCTGCGAGCACGGCGACGAAGCCGGAGGGCGCGCCGAGGACGAGCGCTTTCTGGTACAGCGTCGCGCGCTCGAGTCGTTTTGTGATCCAGACGAACGCGCCCCAGACGCCAAGGCCGATCATGACGAGGCCCATGCCGACCATGACGCGGAAGGCCCAGAAGGTGATCCAGACAGGCGGGCGATCTTCAGGCTTGAACGCGTCGAGGCCTTTGACGACGGCGTTGGCGTCGCCAGCGGTGAACCATGAGCCCATGCCGGGGATGCCGATGGCGGCGTGCGTGGTTTCGGCTTTCTCGTCGGGCCAGCCGAAGAGGAGCGTTGGCTGCTGGGCTTTCGTGTCCCACCAGCCTTCCATGGCGGCGATCTTGGCGGGCTGGTGCTCGTGCGCGACGACGCCGCTCTCATGGCCGACGACAAGCTGGAGTGGGGCGACGAGCGCCATCATCAGGATCGCCATGCGGAGGGCGGTGAGGCTTTCGGGTTTGGCTTTTTTCATGAGGAGCGCGAAAGCGGAGGCGCCAGCGACGACCATGGCTGTGGTCAGGAAGGCTGCGAGCAGCATGTGCGCGAGACGCGTGGGCAGGGACGGGTTGAAGATCACATCGACGAAGTTGGTGGCGACCATCGTGCCGTCCTGCGCGAACGCAAAGCCTTGTGGGGTTTGCATCCATGAGTTGGCGGCGAGGATCCAGAAGGCGCTGATCATGGTGCCGATGGCGACCATGCAGGTGGCGAAGAAGTGGAGCTTCGGCCCAACCTTCTTCCAGCCGAACAGCATCACGCCGAGGAAGGAGGCTTCGAGGAAAAAGGCGGTGAGGACTTCATAGGCGAGGAGTGGTCCGATGACGCTGCCGACCTGTGAGGAGAAGACGCTCCAGTTGGTGCCGAACTGGTAGCTCATCACGACGCCAGAGACGACGCCCATGCCGAAGGAGAGCGCGAAGATCTTGACCCAGAAGAGATAGAGATTCCGGAAGACCGGCTTCTTCGTATAGAGCCACAACCCTTCCAGCACGGCGAGGAAGGACGCCAGGCCAATGGTGAAGGCCGGGAATATGATGTGAAAGCCGATGGTGAAGGCAAACTGCAGGCGCGACAGCAGCAGGGCGTCGAAATCCATCTTTCAGCTCCTTCCCGACGAGGTCGGGGCCTGAACACGATCAGGCGCGGGGCCAGATGAATTGTCATCAACAGTGCGGGGCAAGCCGACCCGGCCTCGCCGTCGAACTCGCAAGAGAGATGCGCCTGTGGCCAGACGTTCGAGAAGGGGAACATTCGTTCCAGATGATGCGACATTTTCGTCTATTTTCCACGCGTTGCGAATGCGTCGGCGTTGCGTGCGCAAGTGTTCGGATGCTTTATGGGCGCGCAGGAGAGCACCCGTGATTCTCATTGGCCAGTATGACAGCCCGTTCGTGCGCCGCGTCGCCATCGCGATGCGCCTCTATGGCATGGCGTTCGAGCATCGGCCGTGGTCGGTGTTCGGCGACGCGGAGAAGCTGGCGGAGGTGAACCCGCTGATGCGCGTGCCGTCGCTGGTGCTGAATACGGGCGAGGTGCTGATCGAGAGCTTTGCGATCCTCGATGCGCTCGACCACATGGCGGCGCCGGGCATGGCGATGCTGCCGGCGGGCGGGCAGGAGCGGCGCGAGGCTCTGAAGGTATGTGCGCTGGCGACGGGGCTCGCCGACAAGGCGGTGTCGCTGGTCTACGAGGCGAAAGTGCATGATCGCTCGACGGCGGCGTGGATCGAGCGGTGCCGGTCGCAGATTTCGGGGGCGTTGCGCGAACTTGAGCTAAGCCGGATGTCGCATCCGACCGACTGGTGGTTCGGGCCTGCGATCGGGCATGCAGATATCGCAGTAGCGTGCGCGCTGAGATTTTTGGGCGATGCGCATCCGCAGCTTTTCGACCTGGCCGAGGGATGGCCGATTCTTGCCGCGCACGTTGCGCGATGCGAGGCGCTGGACGTGTTCAACGAGATCCAGCAGCCCTTCAAGGTGATGCCGCTGCAATGACAAAGACCGTCGTCAAGAAGTCGGCTGCGAAGTCGTCCGCGAAACGCAAGGCGCCCGCGATGGGCGTGCTGCCGGATCGCGAGCTGAAAGAGATCGTGATGGCGGGCGCCATCACGGCCGAGGGCGGCATTCTCGAGGATCAGGTGCAGCCGGCCTCGCTCGACCTGCGGCTGGGCAAGGTGGCGTACCGTCTGCGCGCGAGCTTCCTGCCCGGCAAGCAGCTGGTGGCGGACAGGCTGGATGACAGCCTCGTCATGCACACACTGGACCTGAGCAAGGGCGCCGTGCTGGAGACGGGCTGCGTCTATCTCGTGCCGCTGCTCGAGAAGGTGAAGCTGCCGAAGGACCTGTCGGCGGCGGCGAACCCCAAGAGTTCCACCGGGCGCATCGACGTGTTCGTGCGCGCCGTGTCGGACCGGGCGCGGGCGTTCGATGGGATACCGCTGGGCTATCAGGGCGATCTCTACGCCGAGATCAGCCCGCGCACATTCTCGGTGCTGGCGCGGACCGGCGATCGGCTGTTGCAGCTGCGCGTGCGGCGCGGCGTGCAGACGGCGGTGCGGGACATGACGTTCAGCCTCGACCTGCATCCAACCAAGGCGGACATTGTCGGCTACCGCGCCAAGCGGCATTCGGGCGTGATCGATCTTGCGGCCATCGGCGCACACGCGATTGAGGATTTCTGGGAGCCGGTGCGGGCGCGCGATGGACGCATCGTGCTCGATCCTGGTGAGTTCTATATTCTCGCATCCAAGGAGAAGATCGTCATTCCGCTGGACGAGGCCGCAGAGATGGCGCCGATCGCGCCGGAGCTGGGCGAGTTTCGTGCGCACTATGCCGGCTTCTTCGATCCGGGATTCGGCGTGACGCATTCCAAGGGCAAGGCCGTGCTGGAAGTGCGCTCGCGCGATGTGCCGTTCATCCTCGAGGACGGACAGCCGGTCGGACGTCTCGTGTACGAGAAGCTCACGTCGAAGCCGGATGTGCCGTACGGCGCCGAGGGCTCTTACTCGACGTATGCGGGACAGGGCTTGCGACTGTCGAAGTATTTCGAACCCGCTGACGAGTGACGCTCTCAATTCGCGTGCACACAAGTTTCTTCAGCCATTTGCAAGGTTACTCTTTCGTCATTTTGGAAGTGTGCCTACACTAACCCCTGTGGGAACAAGGGTACTGTGCGCGTGACGGCGGAAGTTCTCTTTGCGTTGTGTGTTGCCTCGCCGCTGATTTTCGCGGGCATGGTCTGGCTGACACGCGCCGGGCCCAAGCGTGCGACCGCTGCACTCGCTGCCTGCGCAACAGCCGCAGTTTTCAGTGTGGTCTGGGACGCGCTCGCGGCGAAGCTGGGCTGGTGGCACTATCCTTCGAGCCGCGACCTGCTGGCGACGCTGACATTGTCGACGACATGCGCCTTCCTGTTTGGAGGGACGGCCGGGCTGGCTGGCTGGCGGATCATGCGCGCGATGGAATGGACCGGCGCAATTACGTTCTTCGTGGCATTTGTCGGCGTCGGTCTGCTGCGTGACCATACGCTCGAGGTCAACACGACAATGATGGCGTTCGGGCCTGGGCCGATGCCGCAGGTGATGGCCGCAGTCGGCTATCTTACCATGGCGCTGGCGGTGCAGATCACCATGCTGGTTGTCGCCGGGCGGCCGCGTAGTGATACGATGCGGGCTGGCAACTAGCCTCTCGGCAGTGCTGCCGCCTCGCGCGCGAGGGCGCCAATCTCGTCCCATTTTTTCTGGTCGATCAGTTTGGGCGGGCAGACCCAACCGCCGCCGACGCAGGCGACATTCGGGCGTTTGAGATAGTCGCGCGCGAGATCGAGCGAGATGCCGCCGGTGGGGCAGAATTTCACGGCGCCGAAGGGGCCACGGAACGCGTCCAGCATGGCGCGGCCGCCGGCCTGTTCGGCTGGGAAGAATTTGAAGCGCGTGAGGCCGAGGTCGAGCCCGGCCATGAGTTCGGTCGCGGTGGCGACGCCGGGCAGGATGGGAATGCCGTCGGCATGCGCGGCGGCGACGGTGGAGGCGGACAGGCCGGGCGTGACGATGAAGGTCGCACCGGCCTTGTGTGCGCGTGTCACGTCGCTGGCGGAGAGGATGGTGCCTGCGCCGACGATGGCGTTGGGCACTTTTGCCATCTCGCGGATGCAATCGAGCGCGGCGGCGGTGCGCAGCGTGACTTCAAGGACGCGGAGGCCGTTGCTTGCGAGAGAAGTGGCGAGGGGGATCGCGTCCTCAACGCGCTCGATGGTGATCACGGGGATCACCGGCTGGACGGCCATGAGTTCGTCGACGGTCATGCGCTGGCCCCAAGAAGATTGAAGATGCCGCCGCCGGCTTCGGCGTCGCCGGCGAGGTGGCGCAGCGGCGCGAAGAGATCGCGGCCGTGGCTGAGGCCGGCGGGGGGGGCGGGGGCGGGGGGGCGTTGGGCGAGCAGTGCGGGATCGACCATCAGCTGTAGCGTGCCGTTCTCGGCGTCGAGGATGATGCGGTCGCCATCCTGGATACGGGCGAGCGCTGAATCCTGATCTGCGCCGGGCGTGACGTGGATCGCGGCGGGGATGGCGCCGGAGGCGCCGGACATGCGGCCATCGGTGACGAGGGCAACGCGGAAACCCTTGTTCTGCAGAGCCGTGAGCGCGGGCGTGAGTGAGTGAAGTTCCGGCATGCCGTTGGCGCGGGGACCCTGGAAGCGGACGACGGCGATGACATCGCGGTCGAGCTTGCCCGCCTTGAACGCCGAGGTGAATTCCGCCTGGCTGGAGAAGACGGCGGCGGGCGCATCGATGATACGGCGGTCTTTCGGGACGGAGGAAATCTTGATGACGCCGCGTCCGACATTCCCGGTGAGAAGGCGGATGCCGCCTTCCATTTCAAAGGGTGATGAGACAGGGCGGAGGATATCTTCGTCGAGCGATTTTTCCACGCCCGGCCGCCATGCCAGCTTGCCGTCGTCGAGCCAGGGTTCCTGCGTGTAGGCGGCAAGGCCGCCGCCTGCGACTGTGATCGTATCGGCGTGGAGAAGTCCGGCCGAGAGAAGTTCGCGCGTTATGAAGGCCATGCCGCCGGCTGCGTGGAACTGGTTTATGTCGGCCGAGCCGTTGGGATAGATGCGCGTGAGGAGCGGGACGACGGAGGAAATCTCCGAGAAGTCGTTCCAGTCGACGATGAGCCCCGCCGCGAGCGCCATGGCCGGCACGTGCAGCGCGTGGTTGGTCGAGCCGCCGGTCGCCATCAAGCCGACGATGGCGTTGACGATGGATTTGGCGCTGACGACTTCCGCCATGAAACTCTCGCCGGATTTGGCGAGCTCGACGCATCGGTTGGCGGCGCCGCGCACCAGCGCTTCGCGCAGGGGCGTGTCGGGATTGACGAAGGCGGAGCCGGGCAGGTGCAGGCCCATCAGCTCCATCATCATCTGGTTGGAGTTGGCGGTGCCGTAGAACGTGCAGGTGCCGGCGCTGTGGTAGGAGGCGGCCTCTGCTTCCAGCAATTGTTCGCGGTTGACCTGGCCGAGCGCGAACTGCTCGCGCACCTTGGCCTTCTCCTTGTTGCTGATGCCGGAGCTCATCGGGCCAGCGGGCGAGAAGATCACCGGCAGGTGGCCGAAGGACAGCGCGCCGATGACGAGGCCCGGCACGATCTTGTCGCACGTGCCGAGCATCAGGCCGGCGTCGAACGCGTCGTGCGTGAGCGCGACGGCGGTGGAGAGCGCAATCACATCGCGCGAGAACAGCGACAGCTCCATGCCGGGCTGGCCCTGCGTGACGCCATCGCACATGGCGGGCGTGCCGCCGGCGACCTGCGCCGAGGCGCCGACCTTGCGCGCAGCATCCTTGATGAGATCGGGATAGTCCTTGAACGGCTGATGTGCGCTCAGCATGTCGTTGTAGCTGGTGACGATGCCGATGTTTGGCGCGCGGCCACGCATGGTGAGTTTGTCGCCGAGCGGCACGGCGGCGAAGGCGTGGGCGAGATTGCCGCACGAGAGATGCTGGCGGCCCGGGCCAGCCTTCCGCACGGCGTCGATGCGATCGAGATAGGCGCGCCGGCTGTCGCGGCTGCGGTCTTCAATCCGTGCTGTAACTTCGGCAATCTTGGGGTGAAGGACCATGTTGCGCCTCGCTGCCATCTTCATATGGCGGTTCGGCGCCTCAGGCCAACAGCCAGTCGAGAATCATCGTGCTGAGGTCTGCGCCATAGGTGTGGGAAAGATCGGCGATGGGGCGGTAGGTGACGTTTGCGCCTGCGGCGATGAAGTGGTTCGCGGCGTCTTCGGCCATCTGGCGGGGGAACATCCAGTCCTTGTCGCCGTGGAGGATGTGGAGGGGGAGGCCGCGTATCCGGTCGGCATCGGCCATCGCGGTGAGCATGGGATGGAAGGCCGCGGCGACGGGCGCGAGATGCGTGAAGGGTGAGCCGGTCGCGAGGCCGGAGGTGTAGGTGAACGTGCCGCCATCGCTCATGCCGGTGAGCAGGATGCGCGTGGGATCGATTGTCCAGCGTTGCTGCACGAAGCGCATTATCTGCGCGAGGCGCGGCGAGTCGGGGTCGCGGCCCTGGATCGCCCAGGTTTGTCCGGCGGAGCTTGGCGCGATCACGATGGCGCCGCGTGTGCGGGCGGCGCGCACCCAGCTCCACAGGAAGGCGCGGCCATTGCCAGAGCCGCCGTGCAGTGCGACCACGACGGGCGACGGCGTGGCAGGATCGTAGGTTTCGGGCGCGTAGACCCACACCGCGTCACGTGCGCTCGCATCGCCGAAGCAGATGACGCCGGTATCGTCTGGCGGCGGCTGCTGCATCAGGCGGCGCGTGAGGTCGGCATCGTCGCGATGGGATGCATCGAGGAAGAAGCGGTTGAGCTGCGGCAGGATGCCGGCGAGGGGATAGAGCGTTTCGAGTGCGCGCGGAAAATGCCGAAGCGCGCGCCACGCTTGCGTGAGATCTTCGGGCGGGCCTGCGGCTTCGATCAATCCATCGACAGCGGCGAGGGCGGACGTGGCGCCTGCATCGAGCACGGGGCGGAGTGCTGGAGTAGGGCTCGGGCCATGGCGGCATGGCGAGCGCGTCGCGCAACGGTTCGGGTTTGAGGTTCGCGCGCTGAAGCATGTGCACATAGCCGATTGGATCGACATTGCGCGCGACGTAGCCCAGCGCATCGAGCGTCTCGATGAGTGCAAGGAGGTAAGCGTTGAGGTGCTGGATCGGCGTCGTTGTCATCGTGGGCGCGACTATTCAATGCGCCGCGCGAAACGTCGAGACTGAAGGTCTGTTCATAAAAACAGGGAACTGCAGAATCTGCTGTCCAACGCTTACACTGAACTTCGTGTTCAACCTCCGGTCATGTGCGATCCGCGATGGTGTCCCTGTCGCGCAGAGATTGAAGCGCGAATTGGAAACCGGAGTAGGCACTATGAAACGCATTCTTACAGCTGCCTTCGCGATGGCGCTCCTTGCGGGCGCTGGTGCGGCAGAAGCCCAGGGCCGTAACCGCGTGCAGATCGAGCAGCGTGGCACGGGCCATGGCGTCGCTGTCGCGCAGAACGGAGATCGCAACGGATCGGTCACGGTGCAAAGCGGACGCGGCCATTATTCGCAGGCCACGCAGAGCGGCTACGACAACTTCCTGCGCGTCGACCAGTACGGCACGCGCAACTCGGCCACGACCGACCAGATCGGTGAACGCAACCTCGCGGTCACGGCTCAGGAAGGTCTCAACCTCAAGGCCCAGACGTTCCAGCGCGGCTATAACAACGTTGCTGGTACGGCTCAGCTGGGTGTCAACAACCGCGCCGTGACGGATCAGGCCGGCTCGAACAACGCCTCGGCCATCATCCAGACCGGCAACAACCAGGACGTCGCCGTCCGCCAGACCGGCACCGGCAACATCTCGGTCGTGGTTCAGAGCGGCTACAACTAACGACTTCATACTAACGAATTGGGGCCCGGCGGAATGTTCCGCCGGGCCACTCTCCTCCCGAGGAGGTTCACGTGACCAACCGAATTCACATTTTCTCTGCAGCCCTTCTTCTCGCCGGATGTTCTTCGGCGATGTCGCAGGAAGCGCCGAATACAGCCGTGATCTCGCAAGGCGGCAGCGTCGACTACGCAGCCGCCCTCGATGGCGCGCCGCCGGTTGAACACGCGCCCGCGCCGCTCGGCCCCCCGGCCGTGATTGCGATTGCCCCGGTTGCTCCGGTTGAGCTTGCGGTGGCGAAACCTGTGGTGGTGAAAAAGGTGCAGAAGTTTACGTGCGATATTGAAGTCTCGCGCACCTCGCGCGGCGTTCGCGTGACGCCGGTGGTGCATGCCAACCGCTCGCTGTCGGGCGACTTCACGCTGGTCGTCACGAAAGACGGCGCGGGCGGTTCTTCCGACATCAGCCAGGGCGGCGAGTTCGATGCGCGCCGTGGCGAACGGGTCGAGCTGTCCTCGTCGGAATTCTCGATGGAGCGCGGCGCAAAATTCCGCGCTGTCCTGAAAGTCCGCGCGGGCGGCAATGAAGTCTGCCGCGATATTCGTTCGTAAGACCTGAATACGGAATCTGGAGTGCAGTCATGAAACGCCTTGTCCTCAAACTTGCAGCCCTTGCCATGGTCAGCTCGATCAGCATCGGCGCGGCCGAAGCCCAGGGCCTGTTCTCGCGTGCGATGCAGAAGAGTGCGGCGACGGTGACGCAAAGCGGGACCGGTAACGGCGCGGCCATTGCGCAGAACGGTCCGGCGAATGCGGCGGGCGTTACGCAGACTGGCGTCAACAACGCCGGTCAGATCAACCAGACCGGCGTCAACAACACGGGCGTCGTCCTGCAGACAGGGCAAGAACAACGACGCGACCCTGACGCAGACCGGCGCCAACAACACCGGTTGCCTCGTGCAGGTCGGCAAGAACCTGTCGGCTGATGTGAGCCAGCAGGGCTATGGCAACTCGCTCGGC
Organism: uncultured Alphaproteobacteria bacterium; assembly: GCA_963784415.1. Classification (GTDB taxonomy): domain Bacteria; phylum Pseudomonadota; class Alphaproteobacteria; order Caulobacterales; family Hyphomonadaceae; genus UBA7672. The sequence continues at coordinate 85,020 of CAWARK010000008.1, read as the reverse complement.
ATCGTGCAGACGAAGAAGGGCGTGTTCGCGACCGACGCGGCGTATTGCGCCGAGAAGCCCGGGATTGTCGCCCACTTTGCGCGTCGTGGCATCATCGTGAAGAGCGTGAAGTAACGCCGCTGCGGAGCTAGATCTGGGCGCTCGATCAGGGCGCCCAGACGGCGTGGACCGGCACCTTGCGCTGCGCCAGCAATTCCTTGATCGGCGACGCGCCGCCGCCCGCCTTGGCTTCCTCGTACACGTTCATCTTGTCCTGGCCCATGAAGAGCAGGACGATGCGGCGCGACGAAAGAATGCCGGGGATGGTCAGCGTCATGCGCTCGGGCGAGCCCGCAGCGCCGGGCGCGTGAATGCCGGCCAGCTTGCGCGTGCTGTTGGGATCGGCGGCGGCGGCATAGCCCTCTGCGTCCGGGATCAGCGACGCGATATGGCCATCCGGTCCCATGCCGAGCAGGCAGATGTCGAACGGCATGATTGGCGCGATGCGCTTTTCAGCGGTGGCGGCGCCGCCCGAGGCCTTCGCATGATTGGTCTTCAACGGAATGAAGGTTGCGACGGCGGCGCGGCGGCGCATGAGAAGATCGCGAACGAGAAATTCGTTGGAGGCGGGATCTTCGGGGTTCACCCAACGCTCGTCAGTCACCGTGACCGAGACTTTTTCCCAGTTCAGCGGCGCGTTCGACAGCGCATCGTAAAGCGGGCCGGGCGTTGTGCCGCCGGCGAGGGCGAGCGAGGCCTTGCGGCGCTTGCGGATGATCTCGCCGATGCGTTCCTGGAAGTCGTGGCAAACGCCAGCGAACAGGCGCTTGCGGTCCTGGTAGAACGTCTCTTCGTGACTCGTGACAGTGCTCATTCGTAACAGTCCGTTATTCGTACCAGCTATGGCCGTTGCGTTCGGTGAGTGCGAAAGCGCCGGCTGGGCCCCAGCTTCCGGCTTGATAGGGAGCAGGCTTGATGCCCGTGCGCGCCCAGCCTTCGATGATGCGATCGATCCAGAGCCACGCCGCCTCTGCCTCGTCCCTGCGCACGAAGAGCGTGGAGTTGTCGTTGATGGCTTCGAGCAGCAGGCGCTCATAGGCGATGCGGCGCCGCTTCTCGCCTTTGAAAGCATCGATCAGCGAGAGGTTGAGCGATAGCGGCTGCAGTTCGTAGCCACCCTGATTCAGGGACGGCGTCTTGTTCATGATCGTCAGTGCGATCGACTCTTCCGGCTGCAGCGTGATGGTGAGGCGGTTGGCCATCAGCGGCGCGCCGGAAAAGATGGAGTGCGGCACGTCGCGGAACTGGATCACGATCTGCGACTGGCGTGTCGGCAGGCGTTTGCCCGTGCGCAGGTAAAACGGCACGCCGGCCCAGCGCCAGTTGTCGACATGGGCGCAGAGGGCGACGAAGGTTTCGGTGGTCGACGGCTTGCCGCCTTCTTCCTCGAGATAGCCGGGAACGCTCTTTCCGTCGGCGACGCCGCGCGTGTACTGGCCGCGCACCGTCTTCATCAGCAGTTCGGAATCGGGGATCGGGCGCAGGCTGCGCAGCACCTTCACTTTCTCGCTGCGCACGGACTCCGGCCGCATGTCGTGCGGCGGCTCCATCGCGATGAGCGAGAGGAGCTGGAGCAGGTGGTTCTGCACCATGTCGCGCGTCGCGCCGTATTCGTCGTAATAACCGAAGCGTCCCTCGACCCCGAGCGTTTCGGCGACGGTGATCTGGACGTGCTCGATCGTGTGCCTGTTCCACAGCGGCTCAAAGAGCGCATTGGCGAAGCGCAGGGCGATGAGGTTCTGGACGGTCTCCTTGCCCAGATAGTGATCGATGCGGAAGGTGCGGCTCTCGGCGAAATGCTCGGCGATGGCGCTGTTGATCTCGTCGCAGGTCTTGAGGCTCTTGCCGATCGGCTTTTCGACGATGACGCCGTTGGGTTGCCCCGTCAGACCGACAGCGGCCAGGCCCCGGACGATCGGGATGTAGAGGGCGGGCGAGGTCGACAGGTAGAAGAGGGCGCCGCCGCCTTCGCCATTCAGTTTCTCGCGCAGGGTTGAGTAAGTGGCCGGGCTGGTCGCGTCGCCGGGGGAATAGGACAGACGCTTGGCGAAATCGGCCCAGGACTTTTCCGAAAAGAACGCGCCGGCGCGCTCGCGCACCCAGCCTTCGACGTCCTTGCGGAATTCCGCATCGGTATGGGCGGACCTGGCGGCTCCCACGATCTTGAGACCGGGCGGCAGAAGTCCGTCGGCATCAAGGAAGTACAGGGACGGGAACAGCATCCGCCGGGCGAGGTCACCCGTCGCGCCGAAAATGACAAAGGCCCCCAGCGTAGACATGTTGCGACCTCAGATCGGTGGGGGCCTGCCGGTCAAGGGGAAATACGCGAACCGGGGCATGAATGCCCGCGAAGGGCGAAACGGAACACTTCGTCCTACATCGCTAAAGCCTGAAAAACTGGCAGCTTCCTCTCAATGGGTAGGGCGCAGCGTTGTTTCCAGTCGGTAACCTGCTAGTGTTTTGGGCAGAAGGCGGGTGTAGCTCAATGGTAGAGCTGCACGTTCCCAATGTGCTGACGAGGGTTCGATTCCCTTCACCCGCTCCAAGTATTCGCAGACATATCAGGTAATCGAAGCTGGAGTTTGAGAAGACTAAAGTTGACGACGCCAGTATGGGCGATGGCCAGAAGAAAACGTTAAGAAAACTGGCTCTTAAATTTACAAAAACCTTTGCCCGATCTTCAAAATCAGCGAGTTTTGCAAGCGGTTGTGATTTTGCGACTGCATCGCACCTATGAAATATCTCGTTGACGTTAGAGTAACCTATAATGGCGCAAGTCGATGCAAATGCGAGTAGTGGAGGCAGTCGGGGGACGCCTGCCTTTGGTTTTGCGCCGCTGGGCAGGGATTTTCGTTGATGGACGCTAGTGTCGTCGCTCGGTTGCTCGAACAAACCGCCCGAGCTGTTTATGAAGCACGCGGCCCAAAGGCGATCCATGCCGGGCAATGGGCTGTCCTCAGATATCTCGCGCGGGCAGGACGGCAGGCGCGGACGGTCGGCGGCGTTGCGACCTATCTGGGTGTTACCCATGCCCCAGCGTCGCGTGCCGTGGCGTCGCTCGCGCGCAAGGACTACGTGACCGTGAAGGCTGATCCCGAGGATCGCCGCGTGCGCCGGGTCGACCTGACCGCAACAGGCCGGGCGCTGCTCGACCACGATCCGGTCCACAAGCTGACGGACGCGATCGATGGGCTCAGCAACGAGAAGAAGAAGGATCTCGCGGCGATGCTGGAGATTCTCTACGCTCGCCTTGCGAAATCATCCTGAAGCCTGAGCCGGCGGACCAAGAATTGGCCGAACAGCAGATCCAGTATTCCACCGACAAGGCCACCGCCTATCGCGAGCTCGTGGCCGAGATCGCCAGCGTCGTTGCCGGCGAGACGTCGCGCACGGCGCGATATGCGACCACGGTGTCGCTGCTGAAGGCGGCGTTTGGCGAGCGATTCTTCTGGTGCGGCTTCTACGAAGTTGATCCGCGCAAGCCGCGCGAGCTGGTCGTCGGTCCCTATCAGGGCACGCTGGGCTGCCTGCGCATCCCGTTCGGCAAGGGCGTGTGCGGCGCGTGCGCTGCGGCCGGCGAGACGATCATCGTGCCGGACGTGCATGCCTTCCCGGGCCACATCGCGTGTGACTCGCGCTCCAACTCGGAGATCGTCGTGCCGGTGTTCGATGCGCAGGGCGCGCTGGTCGCCGTGCTCGATGTCGACTCGACGGAGTTCGCGTCGTTCGATGATGTCGATGCGCGCGGCCTTGAGGCCGTGTGCAAGGTGATGCTGGCCTAGCCGACCTTCTCGTAGCTGGTCACTTTCAGCGTGTTCTGAAGATCGCGGTAGACGACGATCTTGAAGTGCTTGCCGCCGGTCATCGTGATGTCGAAGGCGTAGTTGAGCCCGGCCACGACCTGCACCTTGACCTCAACATTTTCGACGAGCGCGCGCGTTGGATCCCGCTTGTAGATTTCGGCGACGGCCACATCTTCCGCCTCCTTCGTGCGAGCTTCGGCAGGATCAGCCTTGCCGAAGCCGCCGGTGATGACGACTTCGCGTTCGACAACCTGTTCGGCCTGCGGCGCGGGCGAGGCGCATGCGGCGAGCATTGCGAACACGAGAAGGCTGGCCGAACGATTCATCACGCACCCCTATAAGTTTTAAACCTGTAACTGTTGCGCCATCACTTTAGGCCAACGGGCATTGATCCGATACTGGAGAATGCGGTGATGGCAGAGGAAGGCTCAGCCGGCCTTGGCCCATTTGCCGCCAGCGCCCTTGCGATAGAAGGTGAAGCTGGCGGGGTCCCACGGCGCGTCGTCCTGACCGAGCATGTGGAAGAGGGCGTAGCCATTGCGCGCTTCCCAGAACTGCACGGCGTTCATGGTGACGCCGTTGGGGCCGCACGCGTCCCACAGATCGCCGGCGGCATTGGCTTCCAGTTCGGCTTTGAGCTCGGCGTTGGGCGCGAGTTCGAATGTCCTGCCCGCAACCATCGGGCCACTGAACGGCTTGGTCTCGCAGCGTGTGCGTTGATCCTCGGGCGCGTTGACCAGCGTCTTCATCGCTGTCTGTTCGGGCGTTTCGCCTTTTTCGATGGGAATGACCTGGAGCATGAACTGCGCCTGATCTTCAGGCGTGCCGTCCATGCGGTATTTCACATAGCCCTGCACGTAGGCGTAGACATTGGGCACCCAGCCCTCGGCCGCACAATCCTGCGCGCGGAAGACCAGCGCCATGTCAGCCGTGACGCCGACTTCCCGCGTGCGCCAGACGCATTTCGTCGCCAGCTTCGGCGCCTGCGTGTCAATCCTCAGGAACTCGGACGCGCCGGCATTGCTGCAGAGGCCGGTGATCGGCATTTTTGCGCCGCAGCCGCCATCCGCTTCGGCGCCAGCCGTCGCGATCGTGTCTCCACCTAAAGCCGCGTCGTTCTCGCCGCCACAGGCGGCCAGCGCCAGGAGAGCCGTGGCGCACAGCCAGCCTGTCCAGTGCGAACGCATCATGAAGGCCAGGTCCATCCGATGTAGTCGGTGTACTCGACCAGCATGCTCTTCCACCAGTCGATGTTGTCGATCATGTTGTCGTGCGTCACGCCGCCGACAATGTTGATTTCGAGATTGATGTACGGGTCGCCGTTCGGATCGAGACCGGCCTTGCCGAGATGATACTCGTTCCAGTCGTTGAGCTCGGCAAGCGTCGGGCGCTCGCTGTCGCTGTTGAACTGGAAGCCAGCGTCAAACTGGATCACTTCGCAATTCGTGTGGTCCGCGTCGCAGGCGGTGAAATGGATCCAGACGTTTGCCTTTTTGTATTGCCAGTTGACATAGTCGCCCTCGGATTCCTCGTCTGCGGCATCGACAGTGACTTCATGTCCCTGGCTTTGAAGCAACCGTGTGACATCCGCCGTCGTCAGCGGATTGTAGATGATGTTCTGCGCCGCGGCCGGCAGCGCGAGCGCGCCGAAAGCCGCGAGTGCGACAAACGGCGTAACGACCTTTCTGATCAGCGACATGACAATCCCCTGCGTCTCATCCCGCAGTGATTGTACGCCGTTGGCCATGGCGCTCAAGCGTTCGTGGCGGTTGCGTCTATTTTGGCTTGGTGCTGGCGTATTTTGCCGCTGCGTCGGCCCATTTGAAGGGAAGGGTGTCGGGAATGATGCTGACTTCGGTGGTGAACTTGAACGGCGCCGAGGGGATGCCGCTGTCGAATGACACTTCGACGAAGAAAGCCGTGAAGCCTTCGGTCGGCATCGGAACCTGTGCGGTGTAGTTTCCTTCCGTCCCCGGCTGCGAGGACCGTGGAGGTGTAGGCCTTGCCCAAGCGACTCGACGCGGAAGTCGCGCGCCTTGGGGTTGTGGGCCTGCCACAGCTTCACTTCGATCGGCTTGTCGAGCGGGCGGAGCGTGATGCCGTTGGCGTCGACCTTGTTCCAGATGAAGTCCGGCCGCTTGCCGCCCGTGATCACCGAATTGTACCAGGCGAGCATCGAGTCATTCGCATCGGAGCCAGCGAGGCTGTGGTTCGCGTTCTCGACATAGCGGATGCGTTTTTCCTGCGGCAGGTCCTTGTAGTAGAACCGCGAATTGTCGGGCAGGAAGAACTGGTCACCAGAAGCGTTGACCAGGAATTTCGGGATCGTGAGGCGCGCGCGGTTGCGATAATTGTACGGGTCTTCGATCGTCGAGCACGGCCTGGTATTCCGGCGTGCCGATCTTGTGCGGGAAGATGCCGTGCTTGACGTAGTCCTCCAGTGACGGCGCGAAGAAGCCGAGCACTTCGAAATGGTGCTTGGTGATCTCTTCCGAGTTCAGCGCGTCGATCACCATCGGCATGATGCCGATGACGCGTTCGTCCACCGCGCCGATCAGCCACGTCGTCCAGCCGCGCTTGGAGGCGCCGGCGACCACAAACTGGTTGATGGCGACCTTGCCGCCAGCGTCCGACTTCATGAACTCCTGCGTGGCGTCCATCGCCTTGACGCCGGCCTTCACCATGGCGAGGCGGACGAGCCATTCATCGTCCTTGGTGGTGAAGTGTTTCACGCGGCCATAGGCGATGATGTCGTCCTCGACACGCGCGACGTCCGGGTCGAATCCGTGAAGCGCAGCGGCTGGTTCGGCACCATGCCGACTTCGGCGACGACGGACCCGGTCTCCTTCGCGATGCGGATGGAGCGGTCCTGCGCTTTCGTCGGCGCGGGATCGGTGTTGTCGCCCTGCCAGATGTAGAGCAGCGCCTTGTCGTGTTTCACCTCGGTGGGCTTCACGATGGTCATCCAGTGCGTCCACACCGGATGATCGACATCGGCGGCGGTGCGCCAGGTCTGCGACGTCATGTTGAGGACGTAGGTGGTCTGGCCATCGCCGGGGTATGTGCCGATCAGCTCCCATTTGTAGGCGGGATCAGGCTTGGCAACGTAAGCATCGAGCGCGGTTTTCTCCTCCGGTTTGACGGAGAGGTCGACGGCTGCTGGCGCGGGGACAGCTGGTTCGGGCGCCGGAGGGCTGCAGGATGCGAGCGCGATGGCGCAGGCAAACGCGGTCAGCGTGTGTCGGATCATGTTGAACCTCCCCTTGCGTGCGCCGCTGCCGGGCGCATCTGCGAGTGGGAGATTGGCACGAGTTCAGGTGTTGGGAAATCGCGGGAGCTCGACGATACAAAACAAAAGCCGCGCGCTGGGATGCCAGCGCGCGGCTTTGTCTGTTCAGTCCGATGGATCAGGCGGCGGCGTTGGCTTTCGCCTTCCGGGCGCCAGCGCCGACGATCATCACGAGGCCCAGCACGGTGGCGAGCACCAGCATGACGATCTGCAGCAGCGGGATCGCTTCGGTAGACATCATGCCCTCGACATTGCCGAAGTAGTAGCGGGCGCCGAGGCCGGCGATGCCGACCAGCAGCAGCAGCACGCCGGCAGAGAAGCCGCCATCCGACACCGGGCTGCCCGACTTCACTTCGCGGCCGATTGCGATCGCCTGCAGCACCATGAAGAACACCGCGACGCCGAAGAACGGCGTCATCCAGAACAGGGCTTCGCGCAGGCCTTCGGCGCCGGCGACCGCCTTGTCCATGCCCGCCGCGACCTTGTTGGCGGAGAAGTTGGTCGACAGGATGCCGGTCAGCGTCGGTCCGCCGCCGAGGCCGATGAAGTTCAGGACCATCAGCAGGATGGCGCTGGACATCGTCCGTTGCGAGGGCTTGACCGAGTTGTTCACCATGGCGAGCGCCGGGGCGAGATAGAAGATGTTGAGCAGCAGCGGCAGGACGAGAAGCCCCAGCGCGACCGGCCACTCGGTTGCCTGGGTGTAGAGATACCAGAACGGCGTTGCCGCCGTCATCGCGATCAGCGGCACGAGCGCGTACCAGACCTTCGAGCGCTTCGCCATGATGTCGACAATGAAGCCGGAACCGATGGTGCCGATGCCGATGCCGACGCCGATCACCAGCGCGTACCAGAGCGACAGCTGATCCGACGTCATGTGCAGCGTGCGGAGCAGGAAGGATGCGTTCCAGCCGAGCGCGGCATAGCCGACGAAGGCCGAGAGGCCGCAACCCATCGCCGTCCACAGCAGGGCCGGGCGGCTGATGAACTGCCAGAAGGTTGCGCCGAAGCTGGAGCGCTCGCCGGCCATGGCCGCGAGCTTGGCCGGGTCCATTGCGCCGCGCTTGGGTTCGCGCACGACGAACACCATGAGCAGGGCGGCGATCACGCCGGCGACGCCGATGGCGATGAAGGCCGTGCGCCAGCCATAGGCCTTGTCGACCTGTGCGCCGAACGCGATGGCCGCGGCTTGGCCGAGCGGCACGCCCATGCGAGAACAGCGCCAGCGCAAGGCCGCGCTTCTCGGCCGGGAAGTAATCCGAGATGATCGAGTAGGAGGGCGGTGCGCCCGCCGCCTCGCCGACGCCGACGCCGACGCGCGAGAGCGAGCAGTGTCGGGTAGTTCTGGCGACAGGCCGCACATCGCGGTGAAACCCGACCACAGCGTTGCGCCGACGAACAGGATGTTGCGGCGGCTGGTGCGGTCGGCCAGGAAGCCGACGATGACGCCGAGCACGGTGTAGACCAGCGCGAACCAGAAGCCGGTCATCCAGCCCATCTGTGCGTCGGTGAGCCCGACTTTCGTGCCGTCGGGCAGCGTCGTGAGGAAGGCCGGGTCGTTCTTGATCGACTCGATCAGCACCGACATCAGCTGCCGGTCGAGGAAGTTGAAGATGTAGATCATGGCCAGCATGGCCAGCACGATCCACGCATAAGCGCTCGTGCGTTGCGCCCCGAGCGGCGCAGCAGTTGTCTCGTTCATATTTCCCTCCCGGAGTGCCGGTGTCCGGCTCCTCTCGACACGCGGTAGTTTCCATATCGCGCGCGAGTTGGCGAGGGGGTTGTCGCCGCAGGGGAATGGGCGATTTATGCCGCAGTTGCGAACAGATCGCCGTTATCAGTGCGTGGCGGGACCAGCTTCCTTCACCCAGGCGCCCGTTGCATCGCGCTTGTAGAATACGAACTGCGTCGGATCCCAGCTCGGCGTGTCCTGGCCGGTGATGTGGAAGATCGCGTGGGGTCCGTGCGCTTCCCACCAGACCTGCGCATCCTCCGTGTAGCCAAAGGGACCGCAGGCGGAGATCGGGCCGTCCTGATCCTTCTGCAACTCGTCCAGGAATGCGTCATCCGGAGCGAGCTGGAAGGTGGCGCCCATTGCGTCGGGCCGGGTCTTGCAGCGTGAGCGCTCGGCTTCGGGCGCCTCGGCCAGCTTTGTCATTGCGACATCCTGCGCGGTCTTGCCTGCCGGAATGTCGAACACATTGGCGATCACGCTGACGATCGGCGGGTCGGGCGGCGACGATGGTCTGCGTCACGGTGAGGTCGGTCGGGTTGGCGAAGGCGTAGCTGAAGGCGAGACCATCGCGGCCGGTGGCGCTGCAATCCTGTGACCGGAACAGCAGAACCTCGTCGGGCGTGCGCTGGACCTCTTCCATCTTCCAGACGCACTTCGGGTCAAACAGGATGTCCTTGGAACCATCGTTCCGGAGGAAGGTCGCGTCCGTGGTGCAGACCCCGGCGATCGGGGTGAGGGGGCCGGTGCAGGCGGCGGCTGTTTCTGCCGCAGGGGCCTCGGTTTTCGGCGTGCAGGCGAAAAGGCCCATGGCTGCAAGGCCTATGGCGACTTGTTTCATGGCTGTTTCCTTATGCCCGAGCCTGCAGCCTTGATCTAATCGGCGCGACTTGTCATCTACCAGCCGCTTGTCTCCCCGCCCGCAGGAACCTCCCATGGCCGCCACGCACTACGTTTACCACCTCGACGGCCTGACCAAGATCTATCCGGGCGGGAAGAAGGTGTTCGAGAACATCCGGCTGCACTTCCTGCCGGACGCCAAGATCGGCATCGTGGGCGTCAACGGCTCGGGTAAATCCACCCTGCTGCGCATCATGGCGGGCGAGGACCACGAGATCCTCGGCGAGGCCAAGCCCATGGACGGGCTCAAGATCGGCTACCTTCCGCAGGAACCGAAGCTCGACCCGACCAAGACCGTGTTCGAGAACATCGCGGCCAAGTGCCCCGAGAAGATGATGGTCGATGAGTTCAACGCCATCTCGGTGAAGCTCGGCGAGGATTACACCGACGACCTCATGGAGCAGATGACCAAGCTCCAGGAAGAGATCGACGCGGCCAACGCGTGGGACATCGACGCCAGGATCGAGATGGCGATGGAGGCGCTGCGCTGCCCGCCCGGCGATGCCGATGTCACCACGCTCTCGGGCGGCGAGATCCGCCGGACGGCGATCTGCGCGCTGCTGCTGTCCAAGCCCGACATGATCCTGATGGACGAACCGACCAACCACCTCGACGCTGAATCGGTGGCGTGGCTGCAGAACTACCTGTCGAACTTCCCGGGCTGCGTGATCCTCGTCACCCACGACCGTTACTTCCTCGACCAGATCACGACGTGGATTCTCGAGCTCGATCGCGGGCAGGGCATCCCGTACGAAGGCAACTACTCGGTCTGGCTCGAGAAGAAGGCCAAGCGGATCGCGCAGGAATCGCGCGAGGAAGCCGGCCGCCAGAAATCGCTCAACCGCGAACTGGAGTGGGTCAAGGCCAGCCCCAAGGCGCGTCAGGCCAAGTCCAAGGCGCGTATGAATGCGTACGAGGAAAAAGCGGCGGCGGCCGAGCGCGAAAAGATCACGACCGCGCAGATCCGCATTCCGCCGGGTCCGCGCCTCGGCTCGGTCGTCATCGAGGCCGAACATCTCAACAAGGCCTTCGGCGAAAAGCTGCTGATGGAAGACCTGTCGTTCAAGCTGCCGCCGGGCGGCATTGTCGGCGTCATCGGTCCCAACGGCGCGGGCAAGACCACGCTGTTCAAGATGATCACCGGCCGCGAGCAGCCCGATGGCGGCACGTTCAAAGTCGGCGAGACGGTGAAGCTCGGCTATATCGACCAGAGCCGTGACTCACTGAACGACAAGAACACGGTCTGGCAGGAAATCTCCGGCGGTCTCGACATCATGGAGATCGGCGGCATCGAACAGCCGAGCCGCGCCTATGTCGGCGCCTTCAACTTCAAGGGCGGCGACCAGCAGAAGAAAGTCGGCCAGCTCTCAGGCGGTGAACGCAACCGTGTCCACCTCGCCAAGATGCTGAAGGAAGGCTCGAACCTGCTGCTGCTCGACGAACCGACCAACGATCTCGACGTCGAAACGCTGCAGGCTTTGGAGGCCGCTCTCGAAGACTTCCCCGGCTGCGCCGTCATCATCAGCCACGATCGCTGGTTCCTCGACCGCGTCGCGACGCACATGCTCGCCTTCGAAGGCGACAGCCATGTCGAATGGTTCGAAGGCAACTTCCAGGACTATGAGGAAGACAAGAAACGCCGACTGGGCACCGACGCGTCAGAGCCGAAACGGCCGACGTTCAAGAAATTCGAGCGGTAGGTTCTCGGACGGCGCACCTTGTTCCGCTCATCCCGACGAAAGTCGGGATCCAGGAACGGCTGCGCCGTGCGCACTGACTTGAAGCTCCAATCCGGAACAAGGTTCGCCGTCAGCCCTGGGTCCCGACGTTCGTCGGGACGAGCGGGGCTAGGATCACCCCGGCTTGCGGAATTTGTAGATGATCTGGTCCGTCTTCCCCCGGATCGCCGGGTTCATCACCATCAGCGTGTGATCGTCAGCCGGCTTGCGCAGGGCGGGGCTTTCGCCGTCGAACCTGAAACCGACGGCCTCTATCTCGCGGCGTAGCACCGCCGGGTCGATGCGGTGCACGGTGTCGGGCGCGTTCGCCGTGTCCGGATTGGCGACATGATCGACGACCAGATAGACGCCGCCGGGCTTCAGCGCGTCGAAGACTTTCTGGTTCATCTCGGCGGCGAGGCCTGTCGGGAACACCTTCATGTGCAGGTCGTGATAGTTCTGTGAGGTGAAGATGAGGTCGAGCTTCTCGGGAAAAGCCAGGTCATCGAACGATGAGCGCAGCGTGACGATCTGGGTCGGATAGGCGCGCTGCAGGACGTTGAGCGAGTCATCATAGAGCGCGGGCTTCGCCTTCATGAAGGCGTCCGGGCTCCACGCGTAGACTTTTCCGGTGGGGCCGGTTTTCGCCACGAACAGCCGCGTGAAATAGCCGGCGCCCTGCATGATGTCCGCGACCTTCCAGCCCGGCTGGATGTTCGCAAGATCGAGCACCGCTGCGCCCTGTCGCTGCGTATCGAGCGCCACGTCTTCGGCCGGGCGACGCGGATCGGCCATCGCTGTTGCAGTCGGGATCGGCGCGGGGCCTTGCGCCACCGTTGCGCAGGCGGCGAGACAGAGCGCCGCTGCAGTGAGCATCAGCCGCTTTGCGGTGTGCGTCGCTGATCTGGAGTCTTGCCGCTTCATGCGCGTTTCACCCGGTGTGTTCAAACCTGAACGCACCTTGTGGAATTGAAGGGCAAGGTCAACACACGCTTGCGCGTCAACGGTGTAGCGACTACGCGACCCGCAGTTCGCCGGTGCCATCCAGCGGCACGCCCTTGGGCCAGGTCTGTTCGATGCGCTCGCTGCTGACGCCCATGACTTCGGCGACGCGGGGGAGGGTAGGCTTCTCGCCGAGCTTGAGAAGGCGGTCGGCGGCCTGCGCGATCTGCAGCGGCGTGAGCGGCTGTTCTGTGCGGGGCAGTTCGACAGCCTGAACGTGTGCGGTCATGCGCAGGTCGCGGAAAGCGGCGGCGCGGCGGGCGACGGCCTTGCGGGCGATCTCGCGGAGCTCTTCTTCGGTCTTCGGTTTGCGCGGCGCGCGGGTCTTGGGCTCGGACGGAGCGGCGTCGATAGCCTCGGGCTCGGCTGTGCCCGCGGCGCCGGCCATCATGGCGGCGGCTTGCGCGAGACCGGCGCGGGCGGTTTCAAGCGCGGCTTCTGAGGCGGCCATGTCGGCTGCATCCTTGCGGCGTTGCGCCTGACGGACGGCATGGTCTTCCGCATCCATCGCCTTGCGGCCTTCGACGATCCACGCCATCGCGGGCTTGGCGAAGGCGAAGATGTAGAACACGGCGTCGATGGTGAAGGCAGGCGGCAGGTTGGCGTCAGCCGGCGCATTGATCTTCACGATCTCCCAGCCCATGTGCACGCCGATATTGGTGGCGAAGGCAAAGCCGACGCAGCAGGCGAGCGCGGGCAGCAGCACGGCGTAATCGACCTTGCCGCCATCAGACTTGCGATGCTTGATCGCATGCATGGCGCCGGAGGCCGCGCAGTTCACGAGCCCGATGCCGAACGCCATCATGCCGGCGAACGCGGTGACGCAAAGCCAGCCGATATCCATCTGCGGCCAGAACATGCCGAGCACGCCGCCCGTGGCGAGCGTTGCGCCCGACAGGGTGAGGCCCCAAGCGAAGATCGACGACCAGGTGTAATTACGCTGTTCCATGCTCATGAAAATGCCGCGTGCAGGTTCATGACTCGTGAACAAGCGTTTCGCGTTGCTGAATCAGGGTAATGCGCGGGTCGGTGCGAAGGCGCATCGACGCAAGCGCTTCACGCGGCCGGGTTGTCGCGCGCGCAACGCGGCACTTTCTGCAGGGATGTCGGCAGTCTTTGCCGATGTGCGCGGATGCAATTGCGGGCGTCGGCGAGATCATGCGACGTTCGCGACATGGATCGGTAGCGGCTATGAGGGGGAGCGTGATGAAAGTCCTGATCTACCGGATGATGTTCGCGTTGACGCTGGCCGTTTGCGGAAGCGTGTCCACCGCTGACGCGCAGGAGACCGGGCGGCTGACACGGCCGAATGCTTCAAAGCTCGGAGCAGACGGTAAGCTGGTGGTCGCGGCGGAAACGACATTCGGCAACATGGCGGTCGATGCGTATGTGAGTTTGGGCGAGAATCTGGCGTCAGGCGTTGACCGCAAGTTTGTCGACGCCACGGCACAGGTGTCAGCTTGTCGGGGTCCGATCGGCACGATGTCGGCCGGGCCGGTTGGCGGTCTGATCAAGCGCATGAGCAAGGAACAGCGCGCAAAGCTGAAGGCACGCGAGCCGGCCAGCCTGACGGCCATGTCGGTCGAAGTGCTGGCTGATCTTGATGGAGTCGGGGCGGACCTGATCGCAGCGGACGAGGCGATTGGCCCCGGCGCCTACCACACCGCTATTGCCGGCATGAATTACGCGTTGGACCTGTGCGGCTTCTTCGGCCTGGAGCGAAGCCTTTAGTCTGGAACTGAGGGCCGGACCCGAACAGGCACTCTCATGGATTCAAGGGCTAGGGAATTGCCCCTCGACTCGGGGCTTCGGGCGTATCCAATAGCAATGGTTAACGAGGCTTAAATCCCCGGTTTTCTCTTCGGTGAGTAAGTAAAAAGATTCCCCCTTCAGGCGTGTTGACGGTCCATTAGGGATGTGGCGACACTATATGTAGCGTCGGGGCTGGCGCACGATACCAATCCATTGGGTTTCGCCGGTTCTGGCCGGAATTAACTAATTTTGGCCTCTACAGAGAGTTTTCGATGTCCGCAGAAGCCGTCACCACCGAGAAAAAGACCATCGCCCGCCGCGGCAAACCCATGGCGCAGTCCAACCTTCGCATCGTCGAGGGTGTCCGGACCGACCCGTCGCGCGATGCGCTGCTGACGGATTTCGGCAAGAAGACGCTCGACGACCGCTATGTTCTTCCCGGCGAGTCGTACCAGGACATGTTTGCCCGAGTCGCCTTCGCTTATTCGGATGATGCCGGGCACGCGCAACGGATTTATGACTACATTTCAAAGCTGTGGTTCATGCCGGCGACGCCTGTGCTGTCGAATGGCGGGGCGGATCGCGGTTTGCCGATCTCGTGCTTCCTGAATGGCGTCTCCGATTCTCTCGATGGCATCGTCGAGACCTGGAACGAGAATGTGTGGCTGGCCTCGAACGGTGGCGGTATCGGCACCTATTGGGGTGAAGTCCGCTCGATCGGCGAGAAGGTCGGCCAGAACGGGCAGACCTCGGGCATCATCCCCTTCATCCGCGTGATGGACTCGCTGACGCTGGCGATCAGCCAGGGCTCGCTGCGCCGCGGCTCGGCGGCCTGCTATCTCGACGTGTTCCACCCGGAAATCGAGGAATTCCTCGAAATCCGCAAAGCGGCGGGTGACTTCAACCGCAAGTCGCTGAACCTGCACCACGGCATCAACATCACCGACGAGTTTATGGAAGCGGTCCGCACGGACTCGCAGTTCCAGCTGAAGTCGCCCAAGAGCAATCAGGTGATGAAGGAGATCTCGGCCCGCAAGCTGTGGCAGAAGATCCTCGAGCTGCGCATGGCGACCGGCGAGCCCTACCTCCTGTTCACCGACACCGTGAACAACTCCATGCCGGCGCACCAGCGCCAGCTGGGTTTCAAGGTGCGCCAGTCGAACCTGTGCTCGGAGATCATGCTCCACACCGGCCTCGACCACCTCGGCCAGGACCGCACGGCGGTCTGCTGCCTGTCGTCGGTCAATGCCGAGAAGTTCCTCGAGTGGAAGAGCGAAGAGAACTTCCTCGAAGACGTGTTCCGCTTCCTCGACAACGTGCTGGAAGACTTCATCAAGCGCGCGCCGAAGGAAATGGCCCGTGCGGTCTATTCGGCCCAGCGTGAACGCTCGGTTGGCCTTGGTTTGATGGGTTTCCACTCCTTCCTGCAGTCGCAGAACGTGGCCATGGAATCGGCCACGGCGAAGGCCTGGAACAATGTGATGTTCAAGCACCTGCGCCGCGGCGCGGATGCGGCTTCCGTGAAACTGGCCAAGGAACGTGGCGCTTGCCCGGACGCGGCCGATTGCGGCGTCATGGCCCGCTTCTCCCACAAGCTGGCGATCGCGCCGACGGCGTCGATCTCGATCATCTGCGGCGGCACGTCGGCCGGCATCGAGCCGATTCCGGCCAACATCTACACCCACAAGACGCTGTCGGGTTCGTTCTCGGTGAAGAACCCCTTCCTGGAAGGCGTTCTGGAGAAAACCGGCAACAACACGCCGGGCATCTGGGCGTCGATCCTCGAGCACGAGGGTTCGGTCCAGCACCTCGACTGCCTGTCCGAGCAGGACAAGCTGGTGTTCCGCACCGCCTTCGAGATCGACCAGCGGTGGGTGATCGAACTGGCCGCCGACCGGACCCCCTATATCTGCCAGGGCCAGTCGCTGAACCTGTTCCTCGCGGCCGACATCGATAAGTGGGACCTGCACATGCTGCACTGGACGGCGTGGGAGAAGGGCCTGAAGTCGCTCTACTACTGCCGCTCGAAGTCGATCCAGCGTGCGGGTTTCGCCGGCTCCGAGAAGGAGAAGGCGGTAACCTTCGCTAAGGAAGAGAAGACCGATTACGAAGAATGCCTCGCCTGCCAGTAATAATCTGGAAAGGTCGGCGGCTCGCCTAACCTCCTGAAGAATCTTCGCGATTAAGCAAAGCGGCTCCCAAAAGGGGCCGCTTTTCCGCTTGTTACGCGAGCGAAAGCACAGACTCTGGCCGTTGTGAGCACCTGTATTCTGGGATAGATTTCGGGCTGGGTACGACGATCTGCTGGACCGGGCAGGAACGCAATTCAGCCAAACGCGTTAAACGTTTGGCAATTAGGTGGGTACAACCTTTCGGTTCATCAAGGTCTGGGACGAGCAGTTAAAATGATTGCAAGCCTCGCAGGTAGTATCGTCGTCATGTCGTGCCTCGGTTGCGCGACCCCTCCGGCTGATACTCAAACCATCGTCGTGCAGATCGGTCCGGTGGACGGCGCTCAGTCGTTTGCCTCGGTGGACACACCGCGCGACCTGATCATCGAGCAACCCACCGCCCCGAATTTCGGTCCGCCGATCCGGGTTGGAAATGATTTCAGCCCGAACAACCTGTCGAGCCCGCTGGCGGCCGCGCGGTTCGAGGCTCTGGACCTGGCCACCCCGATGCCCGTTCGCGGCATGAAGGGCGACCGGTTCGGCGGCGAGATCTCGTTCGGCGCCACCGGCGAGTCGACCGGCCTCGGCCTCGACATGTCGTTTACGCCCCGCGCCCAGATCGAACGCAACCGCGCCGGTAACAATGTGGCCCGCACGGGCGCTGAATTCCGCGTCGGTACGAACCTTGTCGATCGCGACCTGCGCGGCAAGAAAGCGGCTGCTCCTTCCTGGTACTTCTTCGTCGGCGCCGATAACGAAGCGCTGGTGTGGAACATGGCGGACCAACGCGCCATGGACGGCGCAAGCCTCCGCGACCAGGCAACCGTTGGCGACCTGCAGGTTGGCGTCGCCTGGTCGACCGGCCAGGGCGCGCAACTCTCGCTCGGCCTCGTCGAACGCAAGCTGCGCTACAACGACATCGCCGGCGATCAGGACGTGAAAATGCGCGAGCAGTTCGCGGCCTTCAGCTACACGCTGAACTACTAGCTTCAGGCTGGCATCCGGATTTCTGCAAAGGCCGTCCCGCTGGGGCGGCCTTTGTGTTTTTGGGATCCATCCGCCCGCTTTGCGGGCAGCCGAACAGCCGCTCATCCCGACGAACGTCGGGATCCAGGAACGGTCGGACTGCGTGTGCGGGCTTGAAGCCGCAAGCCGGAACAAGCCTTGATGTCTGCCCTGGATCCCGACGTTCGTCGGGATGAGCGGGGATGGATGGTGAGATGGTTTCACAGCGTGCCTCTAGACATGCGTTTGCAATCGCGCTGAGCGTTTGCTCGCGCGTTGATCGTTTTGCGTTCGGGTAGAGAGACCTATCCCGGTTCGGGTTCTGGCCCGTCGAAGTCGGCGATGCGTACGCGATAGAGGATGGTGAGGGCGCGGACGGCGAGATCGTCTGCGGCGTGGAATTCGTTGCGGCCGTGATGCCAGCCGTAGCGTGGAGACCCAGGCCGGATCGGGCGGATCGAGCGCCTCGCGCGGCAGGCTGGCGAGGAAGCGGGCGATGCGGCGGATGGCGCGCTCTGGTTTTGCGAGCACGCGCGACAGCGCCTCGATGCGGCGGGCGAGGCAGGGGCCGGCGCCATCGTCGCGCGGCGGGACTTTGGCGGCGCGGGCGGGTTGGCGTGAACGATACGATGTCGTCGAAGGTGATGAGGCGTGGACGCGGGCCGGTGGGTTTCTTCGACGGCGGCGGCGCGTCGTCGGGCTCGGGATGCACGAGGCGGAGCACCTTGAAGGAGCAGCGCCATGTGGCGGGATCGTTGGCGTCGTGAGGCGTTGTCCTGATCGCGGGCGCGCTCACGGCGACGGGATTGGGGCGCAGCACGGCGTACGTCCTGGGATCGAACGTGGCGATGAGGCGCGAGCCGGTGACGAGAGCGCCTCTCGGTGGCGGCGGCTTGGGCGGCTCACGCGCGGGCAGGGCCATGATGCGCGCCTCGCGCCGCAGCTTCATGCCGTCGGGCGTCATCAGGAGGAAGGTTGCAGCCTCGGTGATGATGAGCTCGCGCGTGAGCTTCTCGACCGGCTTGAGGCGGGTGAGGATCTCGCGGCGTTCGGTGCGCGAGAGGCGATGGCGGACGATGAGCTGCGTGACGGTGCGCGCGCGCTCCAGCATGACGCCGAACATCTCGCGCGCACGCTGCCATAGCGTCGGCGTATCGCGCGGCGCGGGCCGGGCGATGGGGCGCATGAGGCTCTGCTCATAGGCGTGGAAGGCCGCGTTGGGTTTGGCGAACCAGATCGTCATGGCGGGCAGTATGACCACGGCTGCGCGGATGTAGGATTGGGGTTCGTGGAATCGGCCGGTCTCAAACGCGCAAGGCGTTGGATTTGTTGGAGTCAGGGTCCGGGAAACGCGTGCGCAGAATCGGCCGATTCTGGCGGGGCGCGAGTGACCGGATTCGGCGCTCAAACGGTCGTTCGCTCGCGCGGCTTTAAATGACTGGAGATCGCCGGTGGGCTCAACCGGCCGACGCAACACATTCGCTAAATCGCTCAGCTGGAGATTGGAAGTCCAGCGTTTTCCGTGGGCGCTCGTTGAGTTGGCGCGCCACCTTGTTGAGGTGCGCCTGCGAGAAGGGCGATAGATCGGTTCCTTTTGGAAAGTACTGCCTGAGCAGCCGATTGGTGTTTTCGTTGGATCCTCGCTGCCAGGGGCTGTGCGGATCGCAGAAGTAGACGTCGATGTCGGTTTCCATTGTGAAGCGCTTGTGATCAGCGAGTTCTTTGCCGCGGTCCCAGGTCAGCGATTTATAGAGCTCGTCCGGCAGTTTCCGCACTTGCTTGATCAAGGTGTTGACGACGGTCTGCGTATCCCGGCTCGGGATCCTGGCGAGCATCACATAGCGCGAATGTCGCTCAACCAACGTGACGATATTGCTGTTGTTCGGTCCACAGATGAGGTCGCCCTCCCAGTGGCCTGGCACGGCGCGATCCTCGACCGACGCCGGCCGTTCGCTGATCGACACGGCATCGACGATCTGGCCCTGCTTGCCTCTCTTTTGTGTTGCATGGCGCGAGCGCCGGAAGAGGCGCTGAGATCGCAGATAAGCCATCAGCTCCTGCTTCAGCACGCCCCGCGCCTGCACATAAAGGCTTCGATAGATGGTCTCGTGCGACACGCGTCGCGCCTCGTTTGCTGGATGTGTCCGCTTCAGCCAACCCGCGATCTGTTCGGGCGACCAGTTCCTTTTCAATTTCACAGCAACAGCTTGCCGCAACTGGCCATGTATCGCCAACTTGCAGGGCTTTGGGCGAAGAGCCCGTTTCCACGCGAGCTTGTCGGCTGCTTCAGCCCGGTAGCGACGCAATCCGCCATTGCGGCGGATCTCGCGACTGATCGTCGAGGCCGAACGACCCAGCGCCCTTGCTATCGCCCGGACAGACCGGCCTTCAACGATACCTCTCGAGATCTCTTCGCGTTCCACCATCGTCAAAGCGCGCATCGAGCGTCGTCGAGCTGGCGGTTTGATGCCGCCGCTCGGTCTTATGTGCGCGAAAATGCTGGTATGCCCTCTGCCCAGCGCCTGGCCGATCGCATGCAGCCCTTCACCCTTCACCCTTCTTCCAGCGCTTCCACAGCTCGGCGCTCTCAGCCGCTGAAACCTTCGTCCTGCTATATGCTCGCCTCATCGTCATCGCTCCACATACTCCTATCAAGGTACGTGTTGCGCTGACCGATTGAACTCACCGCCCCGAAGCGGTCGTTCGCTCGCGTGGCTCTGGATGACGGAGATCGCCCAATTGCGGACATCGGCTAATGCTGAACGATTGCGTTCGGCAGATGCGCGGTTCGCTGATGCAATGACGACGTAGCGGAAGGGACAAAGGCAGCTTGTTCACGACCGCGCGACCATGGCTCGTCCCCGGGAGAGCATCGTGCAAGGATCGCATCAGCCTCACGCACGGAGCAGCAACATGATGCGCCTATCGGTCCTCTGCACAGTCGCAGCCCTGATGTCTTGTGGAACCGCTTTCGCCCAGGCGGGCGGCCCCATTCCTCGCACCCCCGACGGCAAGCCGGACTTTCAGGGCGTGTGGACGAACTCGTCGATCACGCGGCTCGAACGCGTGCCCGAATTCAAGGAGCTCGTGATTTCGGAAGCCGACGCGAAAAAGTGGGAGCGGGATGCGGCAAGCGTTGCGGCGGCAGACAACGCCCCGAGCGCAGCAGACAAGGGCGCGCCCGCCGTGGGTGATGACCCCGCCGGTTACAACAATTTCTGGATTGATCCCGGCAAGACCGTTGGCCTGATCAACGGCACCTACCGCTCTTCGTGGATCACGGATCCGCCGAACGGCAAGGTGCCCTACACGCCCGCCGGCCGGTCGGCGTTGATGAAGTCGGTCGGCACCTTCAACATGTTTGATAATCCCGAGGAGCGTATCTCGAATGAGCGCTGCCTCATCGGCTTCGCCTCAACTGGCGGGCCGCCAATGCTGAATGCGCTCTACAACAACCACCAGCAGATCATCCAGACGCCCGACGCCATAGCGATCAACATCGAGATGGTTCACGATACGCGGATCATCCGCATGAACGGCCAGCACAATCCCGATGTCATGCGCCAGTATCTCGGGACGAGTGTTGGCAAATGGGATGGCGATACGCTGGTCGTTGAGACCATCGGCTTCAAGGAGCTGGAATCCGTCCGCGTCGACTTCGGCCTGTTCGTTTACATCTCGCCCAACTCGAAAGTCACGGAGCGCTTCACACTGCAGGACAACGACACGATCTTCTACCAATTCACCGTCGAGGATCCTGCGATATACACCCAGCCGTGGAAGGGCGAACTCAACTTCCGCCGCTCGCCGGAGCGTATCTACGAATATGCCTGTCATGAGGGGAACCACGCGGTTCCGAACATCCTCCTTGGCGCGCGCGAGCTGGAACGGGCCGGCCTGAAGCAGCCGGTCGTGAAGCGCGGGATTGGCCGGCTCGACCGTCCGGCGCCGCAGTAGAGGTTGCGGCATCTGGCGCCGCTGGCTGCCGTAAGTCGCGGCAGTGTCTCGTCGCGCGGACGAGGCGCCTGGCCCAAGCTGAATGACCGCTTAGGGGAGCGCAACACGTACCTTGATAAGAGTATGTGGAGCGATGACGATGAGGCGAGAATATCGCAGGACGAAGGTTTCGGCGGCTGAGAGCGCCGAGCTGTGGGAGCGCTGGAAAAAGGGCGAAGGCCTTCATGCGATTGGCCAGGCGCTGGGCAGAGGGCATACGAGTATCGCCGGGCATGTGCGGCCAAGCGGAGGCATCAGGCCGCCAGCTCGGCGACGCTCGATGCGCGCTTTGACGATGGCGGAACGCGAAGAGATCTCAAGGGGCATAGTTGGGGGTCTGTCTGTCCGAGCGATCGCGCGTGCGCTTAACCGCTCCGCTTCGACGATCAGTCGCGAGATCCGCCGCAATGGCGGATTGCGTCGCTACCGGGCTGAAGCAGCCGACAAGCTTGCGTGGAAACGGGCTCTTCGCCCAAAACTCTGCAAGTTGGCGATATGCGGCCAGTTGCGGCAAGCTGTTGCTGCGAAAATGAAAAGGAACTGGTCGCCCGAACAGATAGCGGGTTGGCTGAAGCGGACACATCCAGCAAACGAGGCGCGACGCGTGTCGCACGAGACCATCTATCGAAGCCTTTATGTGCAGGCGCGGGGCGTGCTGAAGCAGGAGCTGATAGCTTATCTGCGATCTCAGCGCCTCTTCCGGCGCTCGCGCCATGCAACACAAAAGAGAGGCAAGCAGGGCCAGATCGTCGATGCCGTGTCGATCAGCGAACGGCCGGCGTCGGTCGAGGATCGCGCCGTGCCAGGCCACTGGGAGGGCGACCTCATCTGTGGACCGAACAACAGCAATATCGTCACGTTGGTTGAGCGACATTCGCGCTATGTGATGCTCGCCAGGATCCCGAGCCGGGATTCGCGGACCGTCGTAAACACCTTGATCAAACAAGTCCGGAAACTGCCGGACGAGCTCTATAAATCGCTGACCTGGGACCGCGGCTCAGAACTCGCCGAGCATCAGCGCTTCACAATGGCAACAGACGTCGATGTCTATTTCTGTGATCCGCGCAGCCCCTGGCAGCGCGGATCCAACGAAAACACCAATCGCCTGCTCAGGCAGCGCGCGGACGAGGCGCCTGGCCCAAGCTGAATGACCGCTTAGGGGGCCACAGGAGTCTAGCGCGAGCGGGTCGGGGTTTTGGCGCTGGCTTGTTGTTTGACGGCGGCTTCCCGGAGGCGGGCGCCGCCGAGGATGCCGTCCATCGCGTAGTTGCCTTCGTGGCAGGCGTATTCGTAGACATTGCCCTTGCCGGGCTTGAAGGCGTACTCGCCCGACCACGCGGCGGTGTAGTGGACCGGGTCGTTGACGGTGAACTGATAGAGCAGCTCGCCTTCGTCGATGCGGGTGAAGCGCTCGGTGACGGTTCCTTCTGGCGACAGTGGCGTCTGTGTGCGCGAGGACTGGATCGGATTCACGTTGCGCGTTTCGGAGACGAGCGTGTCGCCCTCCCACCACGCGACGCTGTCGCCGAGCCAGGGCTGGATCACGGCGGGCTTGTGGGCTGCGCGTGCGGCTTCGGCGGACGCATAGATCGGGATGATGCGGGCGTCGTGGACCATCTCGACGAGGATGACGAGATAGTCCGACGTCAGATGGAATTCGTAATTGTTGTTGTAGAGGCCGTTGAGCATGACCGGGCCACCGCCATCGCTCTGCGCGATCAGGCAGCGCTCGCGGAGGGGGAGGTCTTCGGGGCCTTCATAGGCGCCTTCGCCGGAGCGGTATTCGATGCCTTCGCGGATGGGCAGGGCGAGGCTCTTGGCGCGATCGCGGAAGGGGATCTTGCCGTCGGCGGGCGCGGTGATGTGGGACGAGCGGGCCTCGCCGCGCACCTTCATCAGGCCGACGCCGGGATCGGTCCAGAACGCGTTGTAGCCGGCGGCGTTGTTGGCGTCCTTGAAGGCGCCTGAGTTGGGATCGGTCGGCGCGTTGGAGGCGTTGGTGCGCTCGACTGAAGTCTTCACGATGTCGGCGGCTTCGGCCTCGGGCACGACCAGCGCCTTGAAGTTGGCGGGGCGCTCGAGACGGGTCGCGGAGGCGTTGGTCCAGACGCCGTCGAAGGCGGGCTTGGCTGTCGAGGTGGCGGAAGACTGGGCCATCGCCGTACCAAGGAGGGCTGGCGTGGCCGATGCGGCAATCAGCGACGCCAGAATCAAGGACTTCGCGAAGGCGGCCATGGTCTTCTCCCTGCTTTTGATGGGGAGCATAAGGCCGGTTCGGATCTACGCAAAGCGCTTCAGGAAATTCATCCGCCGGCGCGCCCGTCCGGCGATGGCCTTTCAGTCGATGGCGAAATCGTCCCAGGGTTCGTCCGGCAAACGGTTTTCGACAACTGGCGCCGGTCGATGTCTCAGCAGGCGAGCGACGCGCGCGAGGAGGTCCTGATCGCGGAACGGTTTGGTCAGGAAATCACGGGCGCCCAGACGGACGATCTCGCTGACGTCGGCGGGCGCATTGCGCGCGGTCAGGACCAAGGTCGGCGGTATCGCCAGTCCAAGTTCTTTCAGGCGCCGCAAGACGTCGAAGCCGTCGATGCCCGGCATGTTGAGATCAAGCACCATCGCATGCGGCGTCGTCATCCTCACTGCTTCGAGCGCAGCGGCGCCATCGCGCGCAAAAGACGTACGGTAGCCCGCGATCTGGAGACGCGTGAGGACGAGATCAAGAATGCTATAGTCGTCCTCGACGACAAGCACGCGTGCAGGCGTTCGGTTATGCAGCATGTGCGTTCTCTCCCCGCAAGTGCAAGGCGTCGACAATCACCCGCAACAGCGCCGCGGGCTCAAGCGGCTTGTCGAGCACATTGTCAAACAACCCAGGGGGAAGCGGTGCGCCACTGAAGGCCGACATCGCGATGATAGGTATTTCGGCGTTCAATGCGTCGGGCTCGCGGATCGCGCGTGCCGCGTTGATGCCGTCCAGCAGCGGCATCGTCTGATCCATCAGGATCAGATCGAACGGGCGGATGGCGGCGGTTGCACGCGCCTTTTCGCCGTCAGCGACGAGCGTGACCTCCGCGCCTGCGGTCAGTAGCAGTCTGTCCAGGATTTCGCGGATGGCCGCGTTGTCGTCGGCGACCAGGACGCGGACACCGTCGAGCAAAAGGCCTGACGATACGCGGCGCCGGTTGTCGGCGTCGCCGCCGGTCGTCATGTCAGCGGGAATCGTGAACCAGAACCTGGCGCCTTCTCCGATCCGGCTGTCGACGCCAATCGCGCCGCCCTGCGCTTCTACCAGTCCCCGGCAGATGGCGAGGCCGAGGCCCGATCCGCCATGCCGACGGGTGGATGTGCCATCGACCTGCGAGAAACGCTGGAACAGCTTGGCCTGGCCTTCAGGCGAGATGCCGGGGCCCGTGTCGGAAACATCCACGCGCAGGACGTTCAGGGACGCGTCGTACAATGCGCTGACGGCGACGCTGCCATGGTCAGTGAACTTAACGGCGTTTCCGACGAGGTTCATCATGACCTGCTGCAGCCTGCGCGGATCAACCAGCAAGCGAGAGGGAAGGGATTGGGGCAGGTCGAGGCGAAGCTCGAGACCTTTTTCGGCGGCGCCCGGTCGCAGGAGGTCCAGGATCTCCTCGAAATGGCCGGCCACGTCGAGGGGCGCTCTCCGGATTTCGACCTGACCGGAATCGAGCGCCGAGAAGTCGAGAATGTCGTTGATGGTGCCCATCAGGGCGCGCCCGGCCGTCATCGCGCGTTCGACACAGTGGCGGCTGGCGTCGCTCAATTCCGGTTGTTGCTGCAGCAAGCCGGTGAAGCCGATCATGGCGGTGAGCGGGGTCCTGAGTTCGTGGCTCATGTTGGCAAGGAAATCCGCCTTGGCTCTTGCGGCTGCTTCGGCGGCTTGCACTGATAGTTGCAGCTGCGTCTTGAGGGCTTTGCGCGCGGTGATGTCCCGGTAAGTCGTCACGACCTCGACCGGAGCTCCACTTGCGTCGCGTATGATCGTGGGATTGCCTTCAATCCACATCTCGCTCCCATCCTTTGCCGTGACGCGATACTCGCGACGCAGGGTGCGGTCAGGTTCGCCCCCGGTGAACAGGTCAGCGAGTGTCCTGGCCGCGAACGCGCGCTGATCGGGCGCCACAAATTCAAGCGTGGACCGTCCGATCGCCTGTTCAGGCTCGATGCCCAGCATCCGGCAAGCCGGCGAAACATAGGAGATTATTCCGCCAGGACCGAGGCGCACGATCATGTCGGTCGAATGCTCGGCCAGTGTCCGATAGCGCCGCTCGCTTTCTTCCGCGGCTTCGCGCGCTATCGCGTGCTCGGTGACGTCCTGGAACAAGCCGATGATTGCGATGGGCTCGCCCGTGGCGTCGAGTTCGCAAACACCCTTGGAGACAACGTGACGAAGTGATCCGTCGGCACGGATCAGGCGCAGCTGAATACTGAAGCCGCCCTTGCCCTGGCGGGCGTCGTCCAGTTTCTGCACCACCAGCGACCTGTCGTCGGGGTGGCAGAAGTCGATCGCGCTGTCGAGTTCGGGATTGAAAGTCTCGGGGCTGACACCATGGATGGCGTAGACGATCTTTGACCATGTCGGCTTGTTGGTCGCGAGGTCCAGTCGCCAGTGACCGATGCAGGACATCGTTTCGGCCATCTCCAGCAGGCGTTGCTGCTCTGCGGATGCGCGCGTTGCAGCGTGCAACTCGAGTTCGTCGACGACGATGCGCGCGAGGCTCCTGAGACGGTCGAGTTCGCGTTCGCTCGGGCGTGCGCGCGGACGGGTGTCGATGACGCAAAGCGTTCCGAGGTTGTGGCCGTCCTGCGTTGTCAGCAGCGCGCCGGCGTAGAAACGTATCTGCGAGCTGCCGGTGACCAAGGGATTGTCGGCGAAGCGCGGGTCAAGGCGGGCGTCCTCGACCACCATGGTTGCATGAGGCTCAAGGGCGATTGCGTGCGCGCAGAACGCCAGGCGCCGGTCGGTCGAACACGCTTCAAGTCCAACCCGGGCCTTGAACACCTGCCGGTCTTCATCGATCAGCGAAATCAACGCGATGGGAACGTCGAACAGATCCGCCGCCAGTCCGACGATGCGATCGAAGCGCTCGCTGGGCGGCGTGTCGAGTACGCGAAAGGCTCGAAGGGCAGCCAGCCGATCGGATTCACGGTTGTTCATATGCCTGTCCCGAGGCGGGGAGGACCAAGCCGCCCCCGACAAGCTGCCGGTGTCCGGCACCTGGCTTAAGGCCGGATTACGCCACCGCGCCCTGGGGGCCCAAAATGGGTTTGCAGAAACGGTGCTGTGCTATCGAGACGAGCTGCAGCACGACCATTTCGTTGTCTACGTTGTGGGGAGAGCGCCTGGGAATTCAGGCGGCGAGGCCTTCGATATTTGTCGGCGGAACCACGCGCAGGG
Source organism: uncultured Alphaproteobacteria bacterium (assembly GCA_963784415.1). GTDB lineage: Bacteria > Pseudomonadota > Alphaproteobacteria > Caulobacterales > Hyphomonadaceae > UBA7672. Next base: position 58,185 of record CAWARK010000008.1, on the reverse strand, counting down.
GGAAGCGTACGGTGATCGTCGTGCCGGCGTGCGCGGGGTCGGGCGCCATGATCGCGCCGCCGAGCTGGCGGACGAAAATGGCCACGTAGTCGCCGCCGCGTTTCTCCGGCGCCTTGACCGCATTCTTCTCCTGCATGCCGATGCCGTCATCAGCGACGACGAGTTCGATGTCATCGGCGACCTGTCTTGCGCTCAGCACCACGCGTCCCGTGCCTTCCGGGAAGGCGTGCTTGATGGCGTTGGTCACGAGCTCGTTGACCAGCAGGCCGAATGGCACGGCCAGCTCGGGGTCGATCGCGAGCTGTTCGGCTTCAACATCGATCGTTATGCGGGATGTCTTGCCCAGGCTGACCGACACGGAGCTTGCGATCTCCTTGAGATAGCCGTCCATCGCCACGGCGCCGCCATTGCTGGAGTGCGAGATGAGATCGTAGAGCTGTGCGATGGCGCCGATGCGCATCTGCATCGACTGGTAACCCTGGACGCATTGCTTGGGCGTGGTGCGGACTTCGTAGGAGATCAGGCCGACGATGATCTGCAGGTTGTTCTTGATGCGGTGGGAGATTTCGTTGGTGAGCGTCAGGGCGTCGCGCTCGCGCTGCTTACGGTCGCTGATGTCCTCGAAGACCAGCAGCATCCGGTGGGCGTGGTTGCCGGGCTGGGTGATCTTGCGGGCGTTGAGGTTGAAGACGCGGCGGCCGAGGACGGGAAAGACATCCTCGATCTCGAAATTCTCGAACGGCTTGTTCTCGGGCAGCACCTTGTCCATCAGATGGCGCAGGGCCGGCACGTCCCACTGATGCTGGCCGAGTTCGGACACGCGGCGACCGCGCGCCTCGGCCTGGGTAATCCCGAACATGGTGAGAAAGGCCTGGCTTGCGGTCACGACGGTCATGTCGCTTTCGAGCACGACGAGGGGATCGCGGATGGTGTCGACGATGCTCTGGGTCAGTTGCCAGGCGCGCTTGCTCTCCTTGCGGGCCGCGCGCTCTTCGCTGACGTCCTCGATGGCGAGCAGGATTGAGCCGTCATTGTCGCCGGCGTTGAAGATCTTGCGTGCGTTGACCAGCATGGTGCGCTGGCCGATGATCGGAAAATCGTGCTCGACCTCGAAGCCCTCAACAGAGGCGCGGTGCGGGATGATGCTTTCGAGCAGGGTGCGCAGCGCGGGGATGTCCCACTGCCGGTTGCCGAGGTCATAGATCATGCATCCTTCGGTTTCGCTGCGGCTGGTGCGAAACGTCTGGTAGAAGGCCCGGTTGGCCGAGGTGATGATCAGGTCCTTGTCGAGCACGATGAGCGCGCTCGGGACGGTCTCGACAATGTCGCTGGCTGCGATCTCGGACATGGCTGCGCTCTTCTTGAGTTGCAGGGTTCAGGCTAGTTGGCGAGCATGCCGTCGACGGACGTCTGGAGCTGGCTTGGCGTGTAGGGCTTGCCCAGGAAGTGCGAGCCAAGGACGAAGCGGGCTTTCAGCTGCGGCGTCGCAGCGTTGCCGGTCGTGTAGAGCACGCGCAGGCTGGGGCGCAGCACCATTCCCTCGTCCGCGACTTCACAGCCGCCAAAGACGGCCTTTTCCAGGTAGATGTCGGTGAAGAGCGCGTCGATGACCGAGCTGGACTTGAGGTGCTTGATCGCCTCGGCGACGTTGCCGGCGAACAGGACGGCGTGGCCGCAATCCTCCATGCACATGCCGGCAAGTTCACGCGTGAAGACTTCGTCTTCCACGACAAGGATTACGGCCATCTGGAACTGCTCCGCCGTGTCGTCACACGGTCTTTTTTCTGCCCGAAGCCGGCGTCGCGGCTGTTCGAGGCGTTCCCGTTCGCAGGGGTGGCGCGCGTGGAACGTGCGCCGGAAAGATCGGTTCCGGATAAATCCGGATTCTTTTTGTGGTTTTCCACAAACGCTCCCCGCGACCATTTCGTTGTGGATGTTGCGGGGCGGGGGACTGGCGCCAAAAAAGGATTGTGGGAGACTCGCCCGGCCGGTGATGAGTCAAGGGAAAATTAACCTTTTCATCAAGGTATAGTGGTTGCGACCCCGGCGAGCTCCTAGATATGGTGATCGGCCGAGGTTTGGGGATGGCTGGAGATTCTGATGACTGACGTTGGCAAAACATCCGCAGATTCAACGGCCCCGGCGGTCCGCGCGGGCATTCTGACGTCGTCGCATTCGTACAAGCCGTTCCGCTATCCGTGGGCCTACGACTTCTGGAAGCGCCAGCAGCAGATCCACTGGATGCCGGAAGAGGTGCCGCTCGGCGAGGACTGCAAGGACTGGGCGGCCAAGCTCAATGATTCCGAGCGCGCGCTGCTGACGCAGATCTTCCGCTTCTTCACGCAGTCGGACGTGGAAGTGAACGACAACTACATGGAGCGTTACGCCCGTGTGTTCCGCCCGACCGAGATCAAGATGATGCTGGCCTCGTTCTCCAACATGGAGACGATCCACATTGCCGCTTACGCGCTGCTGCTCGAGACCATCGGCATGCCCGACAGCGAGTTCTCGGCCTTCAACCAGTACAAGGAGATGAAGGACAAGCACGACTACATGCAGAAGTTCGGCGTCGAGACGGATGCCGATATCCTGCGGACGGTCGCGATGTTCGGGGCCTTTACCGAAGGCCTGCAGCTGTTTGCGTCGTTTGCGATGCTGATGAACTTCCCGCGCTTCAACAAGATGAAGGGCATGGGGCAGATCGTTTCCTGGTCGGTGCGCGATGAATCGCTGCACTGCGAGGGCATGATCCGCGTATTCCACACGCTGGCGGCCGAGACGGGCGCGCTGACGGATGAGGTGAAGAACGACATCATCGAGTGCTGCCGCACGGTCGTGAACATGGAGGACGCGTTCATTGATCTCGCGTTCTCGATGGGCCCGGTGCAGGGCATGACGGCGCAGGACATCAAGAACTATATCCGCTACATCGCCGACTGGCGCCTGGGGCAGCTCAAGCTGCCGGCGATCTACGGCATCAAGGAACACCCGATTCCGTGGCTGTCGGAGATCCTCAACGGGGTCGAGCACGCCAACTTCTTCGAACAGCGCGCGACGGAGTATTCCAAGGGCGCAACGGGCGGGGAATGGCACGGCGCCGATGGCGTGTGGGGCCAGTTCGACAAGATGAAGAAGCAGGTCGCGGCGGAGTAGGGCCGGAGCTGCCTGCTGGCGGAGATTGTCGCTAGAGATACGAGCCGATCTGCTGGTCGACGGCCGGGATCCGCGCCAGGATCTCCATGAAGCCGAAGAAAGCCAGTGTCGCAACGAAGGCCACGACATAAGGCCGCGCGACCTTCATCATGATGGCGCCGAGCGAGATCACGGCAGTCAAGCTGGCGCAGACCGCGGCGACGAGGAAGGTGTCGTCCGACGCTGCCCAGCCGAGCTGCTTGCCCGCGATCAGCAGGACGAGAGGGCAAAGGCCGAGGACCCTGGTGCGCTGGATGTTCCGGTCGGCGACCTGGCTGCCGGTCATGCCAACGGCGAGAATGAAACCGATGCAGGTGGCGGCGGCGGCGCTGGCGAACACGCCGGGAGCGTTTTCGAGATTGCCCGGCGCCAGGACGATGGCCATCCCGTACAGGACGAAGACGAGGCCAACATAGCTCATGACGCGATCGGTGGGCTCAGCGTGCCGGCTGTTGGCAATTGCCTGTGAGATCATGAGGGGCAGGATCGTCACGGCGACGAGGAAGAAGAAGGTTGCCTCGCGAGCGCCAAGCTCGAGTCCGAACGGCAGGCGCGTCGCGAGCCACGCCGACAGTTGGTGCGTCCACTCCATCCACTGGGCGCCGATCGCGTGAACAACACGAAGCCAGTCCTTGCGGGCGAGGCCGGTTACTTCCAGCACGCCTGCAATGGCGATAGCGGCGACACAGCCCTGCACCCACCAGAGCAGCCGGGCCTGACGCGAGAGGGTCCCCAGGCCTCGGGCATGCTGCGCCGAACGCGGCGGAACACCGAGACCGTAGGCTTGCTGCATGTCATCCGCCCCCGTACGGGGCTCACATTGCCTAGCCGGTCGGGCATTATGCAAGTGCCGGCGGCGCCACTCTGGACTTTGTTCACACGTGGACGGGTTCACATGTGGGAGGCGGAGGTGATGCGGGGGAGGACAGGCGGGATCTGGCTCAAAGCCAGACGCCTCTTGACCCAGCGTAGCGGCCCAAAATCGCCCCCTGCGCGAACCTGCTGTGCGGCCTTGATCGTGCATGGTTTTCAGGGATTAACGCGGATTGCCATATTCGTGGGCGGCCGCAACCTTATATGAAGTCCAGTCGTTTAGACTGATCATTCCTATTGCCCCGGGAGACCTCAATGTCCTCACCTTCCAGCACGTCCGGTAACGGCACGCCCGGCAAGACCGATTTCGACACGCTGAAGAGCGACATGAAAGCTCTGCGCGAAGATCTCGCCACGCTGCTGAAAGACACCGGATCGCTTGCCGCCCAGCAGGCCAAGGCCGCCGCCGACAAGGGCCGCGAACTGGCGTCTGACGCAGGCGAGAAGGCTGTCGAGTATCGCGATGTCGTCGCCGACAAGGTGAAGGAACATCCGCTGGCCGCCGTCGGCATCGCGCTGGCCGCTGGCTACATTCTGGCCTCTCTGACGAGCCGCAAGTAGGCCTCGCGGCTTCGGGGGACACGCAGGTGTTCGACAAGTTCTTTGACCGCGCCAAGGACGTCGCCATCGTGGCGTCAGTTGCGACATTGCTGGCCATCGCCGGCGTGCTCGCACTGACGGGCGCGGCGGCCTGGCAGCTGTCGCTGTACATGACGTGGCCCGCAGCGCTGGCTGTCACAGGCGTGGGACTGCTGGCCATCGCGGCGATCTCGCTGTGGGTCGGCACGCAGTCGAGTTCGAAGAAGCCAGAACCGCAGCCGACGCATGACGACATCGACCCGGTCAACATGGCGCTCGCCATGCTGGACCTGCCGATTGAAGTGACCAAGAAGATCATCGCCGAGCGGCCGATTGCGGCGCTGGTGGTTGTCTCGAGCCTGGGCCTGCTGATCGCGCGCCAGCCGCAGGCGGCGCTGAAGATCTTCGACAAGGTCGTCCAGCAGTTCGGGAAGATCGACTAGGGCGCGTCCGCAGTCGACTAACCCACGGCGTTCGGATCAGGCCAATGATACCTGAGGATCGGGGCCGTACCGCCGAGCGACGATTTCAGCGACCGCTCCACGGATTGCCCGCCCATGCGATCGTAGAACCGGCAAGAAGCCTCGTTCGCTTCATACACCCACAGATACATCCCTCCCGCAGGGTAGTTTTGCGCTATCCAAACGGCAGCGGACCGCAGCAATTGCTTGCCGATGCCTTTGCCCTTTTCGGCGGGAAGCACGTGCAGGTTGTCCACCAGCGATCCCCACGTGGGGTCGTTACCGCCAAATGCGCAAATGAAACCCAATAGCTGGCCGTCGCTCTCAGCTACCGTCGTGCGTCGAGCCACGTTCGGAGCGCTCAATCGTTCGGTCCAAACATTCAGGCGATCCTTTTCGACTGGGCCAGCGAGATAGGCCGGATCGAAGATCATTCGATAAGCATCCCTCCAACTTACGGTATGGAGCGCCGCGATGGCGTTGGCATCACCGGGGTGGGCTTCGCGCAGGTGCATGCGCTCCAGCTTACATATGCAAGCTGCGATCTGCAAAACGCCGGGAATGACAGTTCGGATACACATGGAAGCACGCGCTATAGGCGCCCGCGGCGCTTGCGCTCGTCACGTGGCTGTGGAGACAGTCCCGGCTGTAGACGCAGGGGATTCGGCGGATGTCACAGCAAGACAAGTCGGGCAAGGCGCCGAGCCTGGGCGAACGGGCGCGGTACATGTTCGACAAGAGTATGTCGGCCGGGCCGATTGCGCTGATCGGCTGGCTGGGCGTCGTGTCGCTGGTGATCATCGCGATCGCGAGCCTGGTGCTGGTGGTGGCCGGAATTGCGCCTGAGGGCGGCGAGAAGCGCAACTTCATCGAGGCGGCGTGGGAATCGCTGATGCGCACGCTCGATAGCGGCACGATGGGCGGCGACGAAGGCTGGGGCTATCGCATCGTGATGCTGGGCGTAACGCTGGCCGGCATCTTCGTCGTGTCGGCGCTGATCGGCGTGCTGAGTTCGGGGCTAGAGGCCAAGATCTCGGAGCTGCGCAAGGGGCGGTCGCGCGTGCTGGAGAAGGGGCACACGATCATTCTCAACTGGTCGCCATCGATCGTGGACATCATCTCGGAGCTGGCTGTCGCCAATATTGGCCGCAAGGGATCGCGCGTGGTGATCCTCGCCGATCGCGACAAGGTGGAGATGGAAGACGAGATCGCGGCCAAGGAGCCGAAGCTGCATGGCATGCGCGTCATCATCCGCAGCGGCGATCCGTGCGCGCTGAACGATCTGGCCATCGTCAATCCGGATACGGCGAAGTCGATCATCGTGCTGGCGCCGGAGGGCGATGATCCCGACGCGCAGGTGATCAAGACAGTGCTCGCCATCACCAACGGGCCGGAGCGGCGGGCCGAGCCCTATGACATCGTTGCGGAGATACGCGAGGCGCGCAATGCCGAGCTGGCGCGGACGGTGGGCGGCGATGAAGTGCAGATCGTGCTGGCCGATGACCTGATCTCGCGCATCCTGGTGCAGTCGACGCGGCAGACCGGCCTCAGCGCCGTGTTCTCCGAACTGCTCGGGTTCGATGGCAGCGAGATCTACACCGCAAAGGCCGACAATGTGATCGGCATGAAGTTCGGCGATGCGCTGGGCGTTTTCGATCGCGGGACCCTGATCGGGTTCTGCGATGACAAGTCGGTCTATCTGAGCCCCGGCATGGACCGCGTGATGAAGCCCTCCGAGCGCGTGGTGGTGATCGCGGAGGACACATCCACCATTCGTGCGCAGCCGAAGCATCGTGGCCCCGTGGATGCGAGCGCGCTGTCGGCGCAGAAGGCCGTGAAAGAGGGCGCGGAGCGTATCCTGATGCTGGGATGGAATCGTCGCGGGCCGTCGATTGCCTACGAGCTGTCGCGCTTCGTGCTGCCCGGATCGTTGCTGCATATCGTGGCGGATTCCGCGCCGCTTGAGGCGGAAGCGACGCGGCTCAACGGGCGTTTCCCGAACCTCGCCATCACGCACCAGCTGGCGGATGCGACGCGGGCGGAGGCGCTGAAGGCGCTCGACATCGCGGCTTACGACCACATCATCGTGCTCGGCTATACCGACAGCATGTCGGCGCAGTCGGCGGATACGCGGACGCTGGTGACGCTGCTGCAGATCCGCAAGCTGGCGGATGCGGCGGGCAAGTACATCAACGTGGTGAGCGAGATGGCGGACTCGCGCAACAGGGCGCTGGCGGAAGTGACGCGTGCGGACGATTTCGTGGTCAGCAATCAATTGGTCAGCCTCATGCTGGCGCAGGCGTCCGAGAACCGTTTCCTGTCGGCGATCTTTGCGGAGCTGCTCGATGAGAAGGGATCGGAAATCTATATCCGGCCCGCCTCGGACTATGTGGCGCTCGACCGGCCGGTGAATTTCTACACCATCATCGAGGCGGCGCGGCGGCGCGGCGAGGTGGCGATCGGGTTCAAGCAGGCGGTCACGGATCGCGGCCCGCGCAATATGGGCGGCGTGGTGGTGAACCCGGACAAGCAGGAGATGCGCGCCTACCGGGCGAGGGATTCCATCGTGGTGATCGCGCGGGAGTAAGCTATCCGGCGATTCCAATGGGGACTGGCGCGTTCCAGGGCTCGTGATCTTCGCCGTGGAACAGATGCTCTGCGACGACAGAGTGGACCTGATCCCCGGCGATGAAGTCGTAGCGATAAGCGCCATCTGCGACGATCGAGCGGATGCGCTGGCAGTGGAAGTCGGTTGGCAACGAGATGAAGGCCACGGGCTTGAGCAGCACATAGAAACGGGTGGCGTATTCCCCGGAATCGTTGGTGCTCATCAGGATCAGCTCTCCGTGGCTGACGCTGAAGCTCCACATGCGCAGGCGGCGGTTGACGATCAGGTCGACATTCATGCGGCTGTGCTCCGATGTCTTTTGACCAAAGCTGGAGGAAGCTTGCAATGGGCCGACCGGACACTCCGGCGTGGAGACGTTGACGAGCGGGCATCTGGGAATTAAGCGTCCCCAATGACGGGGAACCTCTCGCCTTCACAGGCCATCGACAAAGCAACCGAGCTCTATGACGCGGCGGTCGCGCGATTACGCGCGGCCCTGGAAGCGTTTGTGACAAAGGGCGAGACGCCCGATCCCGCCGCGCGGATGCGGGGGGATTTCTGCTATCCCGAGCTGCGGCTGGCTTACGATCCGAACGGGCCGGTGCCACCGCTGTCGCGTGCTTTCGCCAAGCTGTCCGAGGCCGGGCTTTACGTCAGCACGATCACGCAGCCGAAATTCTTCCGGGACTATTTCCTGGAGCAGCTCGAGCAGATCGCGGCGGACTTCGTGGTCGAGCTGGACGTCGTCGTCTCGAAATCCGAAATCCCGTATCCGTATGTGCTGGAGCACGCCAACAATATTGACGCGGAGGCGCTGCCGCCGGCGGAGTTCGCGCGCTGGTTTCCGACGCCGAGCCTGGGCGACATTGGCGACGAAGTGATCGACGCCGAGATCCAGGATGGCGGCATCTTCAACACCGATGGCGTGCGGCCGCTGGCCCTGTTCGACGCGCCGCGCGTGGACTTCTCGCTGCAGCGCCTGAAGCACTATACCGGCACGCCGTTCGAGCATGTGCAGCGCTACATCCTGTTCACGAACTACCATCGCTATGTCGACCACTTCGTCGAGTGGTCGATCGAGCGGCTGAAGCAGCCGGGGCCTTACAAGAAGCTGTCGGCGCCGGGCGGCATCATTGTCGACGCCAAGACCAAGGACGCTGCGCAGAAGGTGAATGACGGGCCGTGGCGCCGTCACCAGATGCCGGCCTATCACCTGATGGCGGATGATCGCTCAGGCATCACGCTGGTGAATATCGGCGTGGGCCCCTCGAACGCGAAGACGATCACGGATCACCTCGCTGTGCTGCGGCCCGAGTGCTGGATCATGGTCGGGCATTGCGGCGGGCTGCGTCATTCGCAGCGCATTGGCGACTATGTGCTTGCGCACGCCTACCTGCGCGACGATCACGTGCTGGACTCGGTGCTGCCGCGCGACATTCCGGTGCCGCCGATTGCCGAGGTTCAGGTGGCGCTGCAGGAAGCGGCGGAGAAGGTGACGGGCGAGAGCGGTGACGGGCTGAAGCAGCGCCTGCGCACTGGCACCGTGGTGACGACAGACGATCGCAACTGGGAGCTGCGTTTTACGGATTCAGCCAAGCGGTTCAACAAGTCGCGCGCCATCGCCATCGACATGGAAAGCGCCACCATTGCCGCGAACGGCTATCGCATGCGCGTGCCTTACGGCGTGCTGCTGTGCGTGTCGGACAAGCCGCTGCATGGCGAGATCAAGCTCGCAGGCGCCGCAAACCGCTTCTACGAGCGGGCCATCGGCGAACATATCCGTATAGGGATCGAGACGCTGGAGAGCCTCGCGCGGGCAGGGGGGGATGCGTTGCATTCTCGGAAGCTGCGCTCGTTCTACGAACCGCCCTTCCGGTAGGGTAAGCGATACCCACGCCGATACCGGGCGATACCCCCCCGGGAATCGGGTGTCAGGGGTTTCCCCCGGGACCGAATCTGCGGCACGGTCGGCGCTGCAATCGACAGCTCCGTCAAGGTCACTCATGATGCGCGCCTCTGTCCGGCCACTCATGGCTGAGGACCTCCCATGAACGACGCCACATCTGCGCAACCCGCTGACGCACAGCGTGTGAGCCCCGGGACCGGCAGGCTGATGTCGCCGCCCGGCCTCTCGTGGGCGTTGTTCGAATTCGCGCGCAATCCGTACTTCATGATCGTGGTGACGTACGTCTTTCCTGCGTACTTCGCACAGTGGATCATCGGCGATCCGGTAGCAGGGCAGGCGGCCGTTGCCGAAGCAACAAAATGGGCCGGCATTATCGGCGCGCTGACGGCCCCGCTGTTGGGCGCGATGATGGACCGTGGCGGGGCGCGCAAGCCGATGATGGCCGTGTTCGTCGGCATGCTGGCCGTCAGTGGCATTGGTCTGTGGTGGTCGATCTCAAGCGCCGTTCCAAGCCCAACCGATCCCAACGTATCGGTCTTCTATCCGCCATCGACGGGCCTCGGCGTCACGGGGACGATGTGTTTCCTCGTGCTGGGTTTCGTCGGCTACACCTATTCCGAACTGATGCACAATTCGATGCTGCGCCAGTCAGGAAGGCCGGAATCGCTGTCGCAGATTTCGGGCGCGGGCATTGGCCTTGGCCAGCTGGCGACGGCGATTGGTCTTATCGGTGTCGTTTTCATCGCGCTTACCAATGGCGCGCTCGGCGGCGCCCAGGGTGACTTTGCCTTGCAGCGCGGCACGGGACCATTCGTGGCCATCTGGCTGCTGGTGTTCGTCATTCCGTTCTTCATCTACGTGCCCGACGGCGCGCCCGCCGGAGGCAGCTGGATCAGAGCGGCGAAGGAAGTGCTGGCGAAAGACGGAAAGTTCGATCCCATCGGCAAGGTCGTCGGTATCGTTGCTTACGTGCGCGGGCTGTTCAAGGAATACCCGGAAGCGTCGAAGTATCTGCTGGCGTGCCTGATCTTCAAGGATGGCATCACGGCGTTGCTGGCGATTGGCGGGGTCTATTCGGCGGGAGTACTCGGCTGGGGCGTGGCCGAGGGCGGGCTTTACGGCGTCTGGGCATCGATCTTCGGTGCGATCGGCGGCCTGTGGCTGGCGCCGGCGCTGGATCGCTGGCTGGGTTCGCGGCTGGCGATCATGACACAGCTTGCGCTGCTGTGCCTCGCCTTCCTCATCGCGCTCGGCACCACGAAGGAATCGATCCTCTACGGCCTCATCCCGGCAGGGCAGGTGGTGCACGGCCTCGGCTTGTTCGACACGCTGGCGGATGTGTTCTACCTCGGCATCATCGCCTTCGTTGCTGCGCTTGCTGCAGCCAACATCGCAGCCAGCCGCCACATGATGGTGTTGCTGGCGCCGAAAGATCGCCTGTCGGAATTCTTTGGCCTCTTTGCGCTTTCCAGCACTGCAACAGTGTGGATCGGCCCAATGCTGATCGAGGTTTTCACCAACATCTCGAAGGATCAGCGCATCGGCTTCTCGCCCGTGCTGATCCTTCTGGGCGTTGGCCTCGCTCTGATGTTCGCGCTGAAGAAGACCACCGGCGCAAAAGGCCAGGTGGAGTTTAACGAGGCCATCCCTCACTGACGAGAACGCCGAACGCCAGGTGCATCGGCTTATAGTCCCGCCTACACATTTAGCGTGCGTGCGTCAGGAAGGCGCTAGTTGCTGCCCTTGGAGGTGGCTTCCTTGCCGGTGACGGTGGTCATCACGTCGGAGAAGTGAGCTGGCGCGTCGCCGACCATCGGGGTGGCGCGGCATTTGTCGACGCAGGAGTACGAGTAGGTGCCGCCAGCGCGGACGATGGTGATGCCATCTTCAGGCTCGCCGCCGACGACGAGCTGGTTCGTGTAGATCGTGTTGCCGGCGCGATCGAGGACGGTGAGGTTGGTGGCGCCGAAGGCCTTGCCAGTGATCAGCAGCGTACGCGCGTCGGCGACGGACACGTCAGCGACCGTGGCGTTGCCGATGACAACCGAGTTTGCGGGGGAGGAGAGCTTCAGCGTGACGGTCTGGTCGACCTTGACGGTGAAGGGATCGGCTGCGGCGGCCGGCGCGATGGCTAGAAAAAATGCGACGGCGGCGAAAAGTTTCTTCGTCATGGATGTCGCTCCTGCGGCCCAGTATTCGCAACGATAGGGAACAAGCCTGAATCAATGGCTAAAGCGGGCGCTTGTGCGTGCGTATGACTCGCGCGCGCGATTCCTTAGTATGGGGCATGGCGCGGCGGCCAGAGTCTTAGCAGTCTGTTCAAAGTATTGAACGGCGCGTCAATAAACGTAGTTAAGCAGCTGTGAACGCGAATACATGCAAATTTCCAGTCTGCTTTACGCGATCTCAATCCAGCTCATGTAGAACTCAACATACCTACTGCGGGTGATGGTACTTCGCTGTGGGGACTGAAAAAGCCATGCATAGCGGAGAAGCAAACATGAAAAACCTGATGAAAAAATTCCTTGGCAACAAATCCGGCGCGACCGCGATCGAGTACGGCCTGATCGCCGCTCTCATCGCCGTTGCCGTCATCGGCGGCGTCACCACGCTCGGCCAGAACGCCAACGCGACGTTCGAAAAAGTCGGCGCCGAAATGACGGCTGCCTAACGATCCCCGGTCGGCAACAAGCCGACTAGAGATTGGACCAAGTTTGAAGCCGCGGACCCTCGGTCCGCGGCTTCTTTCTTTTGCGAATACTTGTCGTGGTCAACAATTCCTTCAGCGAATTCTGTCAAGTTACTTACATAACAAGACAAGATGGGTGGATGGATGATCACGTCGCTGCTCTGCCTGGCGTTCCCGCTGCTGTTGATCTACGCCGCCTGGCATGACGTCTCGACGATGACGATTCCGAACTGGGTGTCGATCTCGCTCGCGGCAGTCTTTGTTCCCGCCGCTTTCGCCGCCGGCCTCTCGCCCGAACAGATCGGCTGGCATCTGCTGTTTGGCGCGGCCGTGCTGATCGGATGCGCGGTTCTCTTCTACCTCAACGTTTTCGGCGGCGGCGATGCGAAGGTCATCGCGGCGGCCTCTTTGTGGACCGGCCTTGGCGCAAGCGCGCCGTTCGTGCTGGGAATGGCAATCGCGGGGGGCGCTCTGGCCGGCCTGCTGATTGCGATGCGCCGTATGAAGCTCAAGAGCGACAAGCCCTGGCTTTCCCGCCTGCTCTCGCCGGAAGAGGGCGCGCCTTATGCCGTGGCGATTGCGATCGGTGCGTTGATGGCGGCGCCGGCGTCTCCGGTGCTGGCGGCGGGCATGGCGGGCATTTCCGCCTGATCCCAGACCGGTTTTATGGTTCAGACGTCCGGCTAAAAGCCTGTTGTGCGGATGCGAAGGTTAACGGAAATCGTGTTTCGTTAACGCGGTGAACCGCTCCGCTTTAACTCTCCCTTAGAGCCCACGTGGAAGTCTGCAGTTCTTAAGATCGGGCCCCTCAGGCCTGGTGGGGACTGACGGAGGGCATTCATGTCGCCTATGCGACTGATCATTCTGCTCGTTGCTGCAGCTGCAGCGATCGGCGCCGTTTTCCTTGTGCGCACCGTGCAATCACCGAGCCAGGCCACGGCCTCGGAGACGCCGGCTGCAATCGCGCAGCCTGTCGAAGTTCCGAAAAAAATGATCCTGGTCGCCAACACGGCGATCCCGGTCGGCAAGTTCGCAGCTCTCGATGACCTGCGCTGGCAGGAATGGCCGGCCGATGCGCCGATGGATGCGTTCATCGACAAGGAAAAACAACCGGACGCTCTCGAGAAGCTGGTCGGCGCCGTTGCGCGTCAGGATTTCGTGGCCGGCGAGCCGGTGACGGTTGCCAAGCTGGTGCAGCCTGGCACGGCTGGTTTCATGTCCGTGATGCTGACGCCTGGCATGCGCGCCGTTTCGGTTCGGATCGAAGCGGAGACGGCGGCCGGTGGCTTCATCCAGCCGAACGACCGCGTCGACGTGATTGTGACGCGTGACGTGCAGGACAAGAGCGGCGCCGCTGGAAACGCAATTCAGGGCATCCGCTCCGACCAGATCCTCGCGAACGTCCGCGTGCTCGCCATCGACGCAATCTACGGCGCGCCGCCGGCCGAGGAAGGCAAGGAACCGCAAGCCGGGCAGGGCGCCGCCATCGTTGGTTCGCGCGCGACGCTCGAACTGACCGATCGCGACGCCACGCTGCTGAACACCGCGCGCAAGGCGGGCGAGATTTCGCTGACGCTGCGCTCGATCGCAGACATCGCCGCGCCTGCTGGCGCCACGGGCCAGGGCCGCGTCTATCGTGACGGAGTTGCTCAGGACGTCGAGGGCGTGAAAATTTTCCGCTACGGGAACGAAACCGTCTCTTCGGCGACGGCAGGTTGAGGATATCCATGTCAGCCAACCGCAATCTTCTGCTTCTGAGCCTCGCGGCCGCCCTGTCGCTCACCGCGACAGCGACTGCACAGCAACCAGCAACCGGCCTTGCCGGCGAACCGGCGAAGCGCGTCACCCTGCCTGAAGCAACGGCCGCGGACTCGACCGAGGTGCTGACGCTCACGGTCAACAAGTCGTACATGCTGGAATTCGACACCGACATCGACGATGTGATCATCGCCAACGACAAGATCGCCAACGTGGTTGCACGCGATCGCCGCCGAGTCGCCGTGATGGGCGTGTCGCCGGGCGAGAGCAACATCGTGTTCCTCGATCGCTCGGGCAAGAAGATCAAGACGCTGGAAATCTCGGTGACGGATGGCGTTGCGGGCATGGACCAGCTGCGCAACCTGATCAAGCGGCACGTGCCGGGATCGAAAGTTCAGGTTGAATCGGTGAACGGCCGCATCATCCTGTCGGGTGTGGCGCCGAACCTGTCGGGATCGGACCGCGTCCTGCAACTGGCGCGCACCTACGCGAAGGACGACGCCAGCGTCATCAACATGATGTCGATCGCCGGCAAGGATCAGGTGACGCTGAAAGTGCGCGTCGTCGAGATGCAGCGCTCCGTCATCAAGCAGATGGGCATCAACCTGTCGGGCTCGATCGGCTTTGGACAACTGACCGGCACGGCGTTCGACAACACGCTGTCGATCGCTTCCTCCAACGCTTTCCCGCTCGCGGGCACGTCGCTCGGCGGCCTCGTTGCCAACCTCGGCTACAAGAACACCGTCGCCGGCGCGACGCAGAGCACGGTCGGCGCGAAGATCAACGCGCTCGAGCGCGTGGGCATCGTGCGCACGCTGGCCGAGCCGAACCTTGCCGCGATCTCGGGCGAAGCCGGGCGCTTCCTCGTTGGCGGTGAATTCCCGGTTCCCATCGCGCAGGACCAGGGCAAGATCTCGATCGAGTTCAAGCCTTACGGCGTGGGCCTCGGCTATACGCCGGTGGTGCTGTCGGAAGGGCGCATCTCGCTGCAGATGTCTGTCGAAGTGTCCGAGCTGACCACGCAGGGCGGCTTCCAGTCCGACTCGGTTGCGGGCACCGACCCGACGACAGGGCAGGCGATCTCCGGCCAGAGCATCACAATTCCCGCGCTGAAAGTTCGCCGCGCGGAGACGACGGTGGAAATCCCTTCGGGCGGCAGCCTCGTAATCGCCGGCCTGATCCAGGAGTCGACCAAGCAGAGCCTCGACAACATTCCGGGCCTAAAGGATGTCCCCGTCCTCGGCTCGCTGTTCCGCAGCCGCGACTTCCAGAATGAAGAAACCGAACTGGTCGTGATCGTGACGCCCTATCTCGTGGATCCGACCGATCCGCAGGGTTTCCGCGATCCGGACCGCGGGTATGTGACGGCGACCGACGCGCGCACGATCCTGTTCGGCAAGCTGAACGATGTCTACGCCGTGCCGGGTTCCGCTGCAGCCAAGACGCCAGCGCCGAACGGCGCGAGCGGCTTCATCATCGATTGAGGACAGAACACATGGCAACGCGTTCTCATATCGCTCTCGCCGCCCTGCCGCTGCTCGCGCTGGCCGGCTGCATGCAGACGGAAGAGCAGATCGCCTTCTCAAACCGCATGCACACGCAGATCGTGGCCGAAGAAACAACGGCCGAGCTCAAGATCGGAACGGTGGTCTCCGGCGAGAAGCTGGGCGCCTTCGAACGCGACGCGGTGAAGACCTTCGCCACGTCGTATCAGCAGGAAGGCCATGGGTCCGTGATCATCTCGCGCCCGAGCAATGGGCCCGATGACGTCTCGGCTATGCGGGCGGCGGCAGATGCCCGCGCCGTGATGCTTGCCGAAGGTGTTGATGCGAGCGCAATCGCGGAAGGTACGTATGACGGCACGGGCGCGCGCTCTGCGCCGCTGATCATCAGCTATCGCACGTACAACGCCGTGGTGCCGAACTGCCCGGACATGTCGCACTGGGATTTCTCGGACACGTATTCGAACTCGGCCCTGCCGTCGCTCGGCTGCGCGGTATCGGTCAACCTGGCGGCGATGATCGCCAATCCGTCTGATCTGGTTGGCGCACAACCGATGGACCCGGCTGACGCCGGCCGCCGGTCTGTCGTGCTGACAAAATACCGCGCTGGCGACA
Organism: uncultured Alphaproteobacteria bacterium; assembly: GCA_963784415.1. GTDB lineage: Bacteria > Pseudomonadota > Alphaproteobacteria > Caulobacterales > Hyphomonadaceae > UBA7672. The sequence continues at coordinate 42,002 of CAWARK010000008.1, read as the reverse complement.
AGACGTCGTCCGAGCGGAACTCCGACGCGAGCGGCTCCATCAGCTCTGCGGTCAAGTGAGGTAGGGGATAATGAGCGGACCTCAGGACAAATTCGACGGCGAACTCGACGAGCTCGACCACGATTTCGAACTCGACATGGATGCGCCGATCGGCGCCAGCTTCGCAGCGGCGCTGCGCGATCCGGACGGCAGCCTGCCTCCACTCGAGGATTCGGAATTCGGCATGGATGACGACGGTTTCCTTGCGCCACCGCCGCCCGCGCTTGTTGCGAAACACACCGCCGAACCGCCGAGCGCGATCACATTCGAGGAAGAGTTCGAGGGCGAGGACTTCGGCGACGAGGAATTCACCGACGACGGCTTTGCACGTCTCGACGAGGCAATGGCCCCGGCGCCCGCGCCGCGCGCACAGGCTGTCGAAACCGGCGGCTCACAAGGCTGGCTGCAGCCCAAGCCGGGCGCGCCGGCCATGGAAGAAGACCTGCCTCCGGTGACGACGCATGAGGCCGAGCCCGTGGCGGAAGACGCCGCCGGGCAGGGTCTTGGTTATGATTATGCGTTTGGCGCCACCCACGATGGCGGCGATCGTACGATCCCGCGCATCACGATGCATGCGTTCTGCACACGCGCCAACTCGCTGAGCCTGATGCGATCGATCCTCAACGACCGCCGCATGAAGAACGTGTCCATGGACGTGTTCGAAGGCGGCGTCGCTGCCGCGATGCAGTACTATGTCAACGAGACGACGCCGAACTTGCTCGTCATCGAGGGCGCCGGCGATCCGCGTCAGCTGCTGGCCGATCTCGATTCACTGGCCGAGTATTGCGACGAGAACATCAAGGTCATGGTGCTCGGCCAGACCAACGATATCCGTCTCTATCGCGAGCTGATGCGGCGCGGCGTTTCGGAATATCTCGTTGCCCCGATTGAACCGGTGCAGCTGATCCGCTCGATCGCGACGCTGTTTGCCGACCCGGAAGCCCCGTTCACCGGCAAGTCGATCGCCGTGACGGGTGTCAAGGGTGGCGTTGGCGCCTCGACGCTTGCGCACAACCTGGCGTGGGCCCTGTCGGAGCGCTGCAAGGTCAACGCGACGCTGGTCGATCTCGATCTCAACTTCGGCACCACCGGTCTCGACTTCAACCAGGATACGCAGGCGACCATCGCCGACGCCCTGATGTCGCCCGACCGTTTCGACGACGCCGTCATGGGCCGCCTGATCACCAAGGCGACCGATCGTTTGTCGCTGTTCACGGCGCCGGCGACGCTGGATCGCACTTACAATCTCGACCCAGAAACTTATGTGCGTGTGCTCGACCAGGTGCGGTCGTCCGTGCCGTTCATGGTGCTCGACCTGCCGCACATCTGGAGCGACTGGTTCAAGTCGACCGTCATCCACTCCGACGAACTTATCGTTGTGGCGCAGCCGGATCTCGCGTCGCTGCGCAACGGCAAGAACCTGATCGACTTCCTCAAAGCGGCGCGTCCGAACGACAATCCGCCGAAGCTGGTGTTGAACATGGTCGGCCTGCCCAAGCGGCCGGAGATTCCGCCCAAGGACTTTGGCCAGGCCATCGGCATCGAGCCGACGCTGATCCTGCCGTTCGATGCGCAACTGTTCGGCACGGCGGCCAACAACGGCCAGATGGTGTTCGACGTCGCTCCGGAATCGAAAGTTTCGCAGGGCCTTGACCAGCTCGCCGCGCAACTCACCGGCAAGGAACTGCAGGTCGTCAAACCCTCGCTGTTCAAGAAATTGATGGGCAAGTAGAATGTCGTCGATGTTCGGTAAGCGTGCGACCCCCGGCGCCCCTGGCGCCACCCCACCGCCACAGGCGGCGGCCGAACCTCGACCCGCTCACACGCCGCCGGCCCCAAAGCCGGCGGTGTCGACTCTTGCCGACGACATTCCGCCGCCGCCTCCGCCAAAGGCCGCAGCGCCGCGCCCGGCTTCAGCTGCGCCGACCGTCACCAGCAAATCATCTTCCAAGAGCGCGCCGCCGCCGCCGCCCAAGGAAAAGATTGCGCAGGTCGATAACCGTTCTGACGAATACTACCGCACCAAGACGGAAGTCTTCAACGCGCTGATCGACACGATCGATCTCTCGCAGCTGGCGCAGCTCGACCAGGAAAGCGCACGCGAAGAGATCCGCGACATCGTGATCGAGATTGTCTCGATCAAGAACGTGGTGATGAGCGTCGCCGAGCAGGAAACGCTGCTCGAGGACATCTGTAACGACGTTCTCGGCTATGGCCCTCTCGAGCCGCTGCTGGCGCGAGATGATATCGCCGACATCATGGTCAATGGCGCGGGCACGACCTACATCGAGGTCGCGGGCAAGATCCAGCGCACCAACATCCGCTTCCGCGACAATGCGCAGCTGATGAATATCTGCCAGCGCATCGTGAGCCAGGTCGGCCGCCGCGTTGATGAAAGCTCGCCGATCTGCGACGCGCGTCTGGCCGACGGCAGCCGCGTCAACGTCATCGCGCCGCCGCTGGCGATCGATGGCGCAGCGCTCACCATCCGGAAATTCAAGAAAGACAAGCTGAAGATCCAGGACCTGGTGAATTTCGGGTCGATCTCGGAGCCGGGCGCCGAACTTCTGCGTATCATCGGCGCTTGCCGCTGCAACACGCTGATCTCCGGCGGTACCGGTTCGGGCAAGACGACGCTGCTCAACACGCTGACGGCGTTCATCGCGCCGGGTGAACGCGTCATCACCTGTGAAGACGCGGCCGAACTTCAGCTGCAACAGCCGCACGTCGTGCGCCTCGAGACGCGCCCGCCGAACCTGGAAGGCCAAGGGCGTGTCACGATGACCGACCTGGTCAAGAACTGCCTGCGTATGCGTCCTGACCGGATCATCGTGGGCGAGGTGCGCGGACCTGAAGCGTTCGACCTTCTACAGGCGATGAACACGGGCCACGACGGCTCGATGGGCACGCTGCACGCCAACACGCCGCGCGAAGGCCTGAGCCGCCTGGAATCCATGATCACGATGGGCGGCTTCACGCTGCCGCAACGCACGATCCGCGAGATGATCGTGGGCTCGATCGACATCGTCATCCAGGCCTCGCGCCTGCGCGATGGTTCGCGGAAGATCGTCTCCATCACCGAGGTGATGGGCCTCGAAGGCGACGTGATCGTGACGCAGGACGTGATGCGCTACGAGATCGATGGCGAAGACAAGGACGGCAAGCTCATCGGGACGCACCGCGGTACTGGCATCGGCCGCCCGCGTTTCTGGGAGCGCGCTAAATACTTCAACATGGAAGGTGATCTCGCGCGTGCGCTCGACGCGCTGGAAGAGGGTGGCAAATGACGCCTGAAATCATGACCTACGCGATTGCGGGCCTGGCCTTCGTCGCGATTACGGCTCTCGGTTTTGCCTTCGCCGGCGGTGATCGCGGCAAGCAGTCGAAGCGCATGAAGTCGATCAGCGATGGCGCCCGCGTGCGCGTTGGCGATTCAGGCGCGCTGGCGCGCCGCAAGCAGATGGACGCCACCACCAAGGCTCTGCGCGATCGTGAAGAGGCTAACCGCAAGCGCCGGACGGTGGGTCGCTCGGTCGAGGATCGCATCAAGCAGGCTGGTCTCAACATCACCATGCCGACGTTCTGGATTGCCTCTGGGATCTCCGGCGCTGTCGGCGGCATTGGTATGTTGATCGGCGCCGGTTTCAACGAAGGCGTGATGCTGCTGGTGCCGCTCGGCGTAGCGTTCGCCGCGGGCTTCGGCCTTCCGCGCTGGTTTCTGGGAATGGCGATCGCCCGGCGCCAGAAGAAGTTCGTCAGTCAGTTTGCCGATGCGATCGACGTGATCGTGCGTGGCGTGAAATCCGGCCTGCCGCTCAACGAATGCTTGCGCATGATCGCGAAGGAAAGCCCGCAGCCGCTCGGCGCCGAGTTCCAGGTTGTGTGTGATGCGATCGCGATGGGTGTGCCGGTCGATCAGGCGCTGCACAAGATGTATCAGCGGACGCCGATCCAGGAAGTGAACTTCTTCAATATCGTGCTGAACATCCAGCAGAAAGCGGGCGGCAACCTCTCCGAAGCCCTTGGCAACCTTTCGGGCGTGCTGCGCTCGCGCAAGCTGCTGCGCGAAAAGATCAAGGCGTTCTCGTCCGAAGCCAAGGCATCCGCGATGATCATTGGCTCGCTGCCGATCATCGTTATGGTGCTCGTCTATCTGACGACGCCGGCGTACATGATGTCGCTGTTCACGACCGATTTCGGCCACCTGTTGCTGCTTATCGCGTCGGGCCTGATGGGCATGGGCATCTACATCATGCGCTCGATGATCAACTTCAACTTCTAGGCAGGGAGCAGCGTGATGGACATCAACTGGGTCCAGTTCCTCACCGATCCGGTGACGCTTGCCTCCGCGCTTGCCTGCGTAGCGACGTTTGCGACCGTGATGACGCTGGCCGCGCCGGCGTTCAACAACGACAAGCTGACCAGCCGCCTGAAATCTGTCGCCAACCGCCGCGAAGAACTGCGCAAGCGCAGCCGCGCCGCGCTGGAAGGCGCCGAGAAGAAGACGATCCGCGTCAAGGATACCAGCACGCTCAAGAAGTTTGTCGACAAGCTGGATCTTGCCAAGATGCTGGAGGACCCGGGCGTCCTCAAGAAGTTGATCCAGGCTGGCCTGCGTGGACCGCGCCCGATCTCGATCTTCTATTTCTGCCGCTTTGCCCTGCCGATCATCTTCGGCATCGGCGCGTTCGTCTACATCTGGTTCATCAACGATCACGGCCTGCAGCTGCAGATGAAAGCCGGGGTCGTGGTGGTGGGCTTCGCGGTCGGCTTCTATGGCCCCAACGTTTATCTCTCGAACCTGATCACCAAGCGGCGCACGTCGATCATGCGCGCCTTCCCCGACTCGCTGGACATGATGCTGATCTGCGTGGAATCCGGCATGTCGATCGAGCTGGCATTCGCGCGCGTGGGCGAAGAAATCGGCTCGGCTTCAGCTGAGCTGGCCGAAGAACTTGCGCTGACGACCGCAGAACTCTCCTATCTGCAGGATCGCCGGTCTGCGTATTACAACCTCGCTGAGCGCACCAACCACCCCGGTGTGAAGGGCGTCGCCATGGCGCTCGTGCAGGCCGAGAAATACGGAACGCCGATGGGCTCGGCCCTGCGCGTGATGGCGAAAGAAAACCGCGAGATGCGGGTTACCGAGGCCGAAAAGAAAGCTGCCGCACTGCCGGCCAAGCTGACCGTCCCGATGATCGTGTTCTTCCTGCCTGTGCTTTTCATTGTCATCCTCGGGCCCGCCTTCATCAAGATCGACGCGATGGGCCTTGGCAAGACGCCGGGAGCGGTCGAAGTCAAGAGTTCGGCGAAGTAATAGACCTCGACCGGACGGAAATAGAAAAGGCGCGCGGTGGTTGCCGCGCGCCTTTGCTTTTGTGGCGGCGGCAGAATCTACAGTTTCGGCTTCAGCGCGATCAGCACGTTGCCCGGCGTCTGGCCGAACGAGCCGTAGCCGGAGTTGATGAAAATCATTCCGGCGCCCGCCGAAATGCCGTGCGAGTCGATCGATCCGCCCTTGCCGACGACATCCTTGTTGAGCGTGGTGAAGCTGCGCACGGTGTCGACCGTGTTGATCACATGGCCGTCCGCGCCATCGAGAATGATAACCTCGCCGCCCAGCGTTGCGCCCACGACGGCGCCATCGACCACCAGTGGCGCCGCGGAGAAGCCATAGCGTGAAGTACAGCCCGCAACTACAGTGGCGCGGGCGCCGGCGCAGTTAGGTTTGGCGGAGTACGACCACAGCGGTTTGCCGGTAGCGATGTCGAATGAGTAGACGCCCGCCTCGGACTTGTAGTTCGGATCCTGCGAGAGGGCCGGATCGTTGATCGGGACGATCATCGTGCCGCCATCCGTTGCGATGCCCCAGTGGACGCCGCCGAGCGCCGTGCCCGCGCCCATGCGATGGCTCCACAGCACCGCGCCGGTGTTTGCATCGAGCGCCCAGGCGTGGCCGGATTTCTGGCCGGCGAGCACAATGTCCCTGCCGCCAGCGGATGTGACGATCGCGCCGGCGCCGAAGTCATAGTCGCGACCATCGCCGCCGAAGAGCACAGGGCAGTTCGGGCCGTTCTTGCCGGTCTCCACGTCGCACGACATGTTCCACACGTCGGCCGACATGGCCTGGAATTTCCATGTCACGGCGCCGGTATCCGCGTTGAGCGCGATCACCGAGTCGGACGTGTCCGTGCCGGGGTGAGAGGTGTTCTCGCCCGTAGTGACGAGCACGGTGTTGCGCTTGGCATCATAGACCGGGACCGACCAGATCGGTGCGCCCGAGGGGCCCTTCTGTTTGACACCGAGCGAGTTGACCTGACCGTTGTAGGACGGCTCGGGCATCGTGTGGTATTCCCACGCGTGGCTGCCGTCGGCGGCGTTTAGCGCTACGACCGAGCCATGGCCGGTGCAGCATTCCGTGCGCGGGTTCATGCCGCCCGCAACGCCGGAGGCCGAGAGCGGCACGATCAATTTGTCCTTGGCGAAGATTACGCCGCCACGCACCGCGCCGCCGCTGCCGTCCACCGGCTGGCCGCTGGCTTTCCAGACGAGGGCGCCATTGGTGGCGTCGACGACAAGGATGTCGCGGCCAACGGAAAGGGCCACGACGCGGCGGCCGCCGATCATGCCAATGGCGGGCGTGTTGCGCGAGTTTGCGGCGTAGGTCCACTTCACGCAGCCCGAAGCGGCATCGATCGCCAGCAGTTTTTGTCCGCCGGTGGCGAAGAGGGTGCTGTCGCTGAGCACGGAGGCGCCGGTTCCCGAGCCCTGGCCCGGGAAAGCGATGGACCAGGCGACGTCGAGATTTGCGAGTTGCGCCTTGGTGAGACCGGCTTGGGCTGCGGTAAGGCTGCGGGTCTGGTTGGCGTCAACGCCGAAGCCGGATGAGACGACGCTGGCCGAGGCTGAGACTGCGCGTTTGTCGGCGGTGCACATCAAGCCGTCAGTCCAAGCGGCCGAGGACGCGGCCTGGCCTGCGGTCAGCCACGCGATGAGGTCGGTCCTGTTCTGCTCTGTCAGGCTGGCCGCCATGGGCGCCATGACGCCGGTGGTGATGACTTCGCGGATGCGTGTGGGCGTCATCTGCTTGATCGACGACAGGGTTGCCGCGCGCGTGGCGCCGGGGTTGTCGTGGCACATGGCGCACGTCTTCTGGTAGACGCCGGCGCCGGGATGGTCAGGCGGGGTCTGGCCGATGGCGGCGGGCGCGACGGCCGTCAGCGAGAGCGCCGCGATGGCCGCGACACCGGCGCTGGCGCCAAGGCCGAGCATGGCCGCAATGGACTTGCGCAGTTTCATCGTCATTCTCCCGGGGCCGTGGAGTGCGCCACGCTGCCGTCTTTCGACAGCGTTAGACGGCCATTCCGGCAACTGGGCAAGAGGCGCTGCGCACGCTTTGGCGCGGAGACAAGCTCAACAGATTGTGACGCGCCGCGGCACGGTTCAGCGTGAGTTCTGGCGCGCAATGAAGCCCGCCACGGCGGCGATCAGATCGGTCGTAGCCTCTGACGGGCGATGACCGAAGGCGTGGGGCTGGCCGGGGTAGAACAGGTAATCGACGCGCCCGCCGCGCGCCTGCCAAGCATGAAGCAGGTCGAACGTCATTTCCTGCGGGATATTGCTGTCGTCGCCCGGCTGCACAACGAGAATCGGCGGCAGGATTTTCGCTTCGCCCGATGTGACGATGCGCGGAATGGCGGCGTCCCACATCGCGTCTTCGCTGGGGAAGTATTTTTCGGTGAGTTCGGCAAGCCGCGCGATCCCCGCGCGCTTGGCATAGCGATAGCGTGCGGCGGGGTCGCTGACCGGCCACATGGCGATGACGTAGTCGACCTTTGCTGAGATGTCGTCGTGCGCAGCGAACTTGCCCGAGGCGTCGGCGATATGCGTGCCCTTGTGCTGGGGCGCGTCGGGACGGAGCGCCGCGAGTAGGGCGAGGTGAGCGCCGGAGGAGGAGCCGATGAGCCCGATGCGATCAGGGTCTGCGTTCAGCGCCTTGGCGTTGAGGCGGACATAGCGCACGGCGGCTGCAACATCGGCGCTACCTGAAGGATGCTGGAATTGCGGCGACTGGCGGAAGTCGATCGAGACGACAAGCACGCCGCCCTTCGCAAGCTCGGTCGCGTAGAGCACGTCACCCGTACGATCGAGCGAACCCCAGGCGCCGCCATGCACGTCGATCAGCACGGGCAACGGCGCAGCGAACTTTACGGCGGGACGATAGATCGTCGCCTTGAGAACGAGATCGGCGGGATGCGCCCAGACGACGTCTGTCGTTGTTACGGCGTGTGCCTCTACAGCCGGTGGCGTTTGCTCCGCGCTTGCCGGCGTGGTGCAGGCGGAGGCAAGGACGGCGATGATGGTGAGTAACGCTCTCATAGGCTTGCTCATCTCCCGCCGATATGTGCGTACCGCACGGCAAGAGCGGTCATAAAGACCTGCTATCGACGGGTGTACAGCCATGGGCGCCGTGTCTTGGGCAAATCCAGGGAAGCCAGATTCCTCGCATGAAGAAACGATAGGACGGCAAAAAATCCAAACACTGCATGCGGCGGAAAAAAGCGGACAGGTGAGGAATACAAGATCAGCAACGGCAGATACAGCAACGAAATCAGCGCGAAGTATCCAAGCAGCTGCGTGCGCATCGCGCGCCAACCCTTTGCCTGAAGGTTGTCGCCGAAAGGCGATCCGTAGCCGGCGCTTGCCAAATACGGCGTCAAGCTGATCACGAATGGCGCGAAATACTCTTCGAAGGTCATACCGTAGCTGAGCAGGACCATGGAGGTGATGATGGCGGCAATAGCGATTGGTACGCCAACCCTCAGGGCAGGTTTTTTCAGGGCCTGTGCAATGCGTCGAAATCGATTGGAGCTCTGACCGACAGTTGCGCCCATTCTAGCTCCGCCATCTCAACGTGCGCGGTTCGATGGGATTGGCGAAGGGGCGTCCCTCGGACCTTGCCGCCGCCCACTCCTTCTTGAGAATGCGATACCATTTCGCCTGGACGTCGATGTCGTCGATCCAGAGCATGTTCTGCTGATACGCCAGACCTTTGTTCTGCAGGTTCACCATGTGGCCATCCTGCCCGAGGAATTTCTGTGCGGCGGGGATGAGGATCGGCAGGGCGAGGTCGAGGAAGGGCGCGTTGTTCCAGAAGGTGATCTGCGTGATGCGCGTCTTCTTCAGCGTGATCGGCGTAAGGCAGGTGAGCGTGAAGATGCGGCGCTTCTTCGCCTCGACAATCTCCCACCGGAAACCGGGAATCTGGAAGACGATCTCGGTCGTGACTTCCGACCCCATCAGCATCTTGTAGGCCAGCGAATTGCCCGACGGCGTGTGCCGCGCGAGCGCCCAGCCGCGTGTCGCGGGCACGAACGGTTTCTCCTTCAGGCGCAGGCCCGTGCTCGGCGGACGCCACCACCACTGGTTATGCACGAAGGGCACGTGCGCGGGGTCCATCAGGCCGACGACCGCGTCGTCCATGTGGGCGTTGAACGTCTGGTGGACGATGAATTTCGGGCTGGAGACCTGCGCCGATCTCGAATGTCGGCGCGGGCGCCGCGGGCGGATCGTCCGAGCGTGGATTGTCGGCGACGTAGATGAAGATCATCCCGTTGATTTCGTGCACGGGATAGCGGCGCACGCGGACCTTGTCCGTCGCGAAGTCGTCTGTGCTGGGGAGGGACGGCATCAGCCTGCAGCCGCCATCGGTTCCGAAGCGCCAGCCATGATAGGGGCACTCGACCGTGGGCTCCCCGTTGGTCTCGACCTGCCGTCCGGCCGAGAGCGGCACGAGACGGTGGGGGCAGATGTCGCGCAGGGCGAACGCCTCACCCTTTTCTGTGCGCGCCAGCAGGACCGGCTGGCCGAGGAAGATCCGGCGGAATTGCGTGCCCGGCTCAAGCGTTTTCGACGCGCAGGCGAAGTACCAGCTGTCGGTCAGCCAGCCTTCGGCGGTGACGCCGGCCGATTTGGTGAGGGTTCCGTCTGCCATTTAGGTCCAGAGCCTTGATTGCCGGGGACTATCCAATGTTTGGTGCCTCCAGTCGAGATGGACGGAGCGTGGGCATGGCGGGAAAGATGAAGCCGGAGAAGGCCGCAAAGCCGAAACCGGCCAAAATGCGCGCCGCCGCGACGACGTCCGGGGCGTGCCTGTGCGGCGGCTGTCGAGACTCGACATCGACACGCCCGTCTTCTGGGCCTGGCACGATCACTCGGCCCCGACCCGGCTGGCGCATGGGGCGGCGTATGCGACCTATGTGGGATGCTGGAAGAGCAAGGTGCGGATCGTGCGCGGCGCGGACCTGCTGTCACGCTTTGCCGATACGGAGCGCGGGCATGTGCGGACGTTCTGCTCGCAGTGCGGGTCGCCGGTGATGTTTGAGCGGGGCAGGTCGCCGAAGATGGTCAACCTGCCGCGTGCGCTGTTCGCGGGGCGGACGGGACGCGAGAGCAAGTATCACGTTGCGATCGATCAGATGCGCAACTGGGTCTATCTCGGCGCGCCGGTCGGGCCGCTGAAAGGCTATCCGGGCGTGACGGTCGAGAAAGGCAAACGGGCTGTCAGGAAGGCGTCAGCAACAGGGCTGTTCGAGCCGTGAGCCTGTAGCTCAGGCAGCCTGCTTCGCGCGGACGGGCGTCAACTCGCTGAAATTCTTCAGCAGCGTATCGCCATCGTCCAGACGGATCAGGTACGCGGGATCGCGGCGGCAGGCGTCCTGCGTCACGGTTGAGCCCTTCATGGTGCGCTCAAGACGGTGTGTGAACACCTTCTGGATTTCGCCTTCGACCAGGCGCCCATTCCGGGACCACGCAACGCGGGCGCCGGGGATAAGGTATTTCTTCTTCAGATGTATCATGTCCGAACCAGTTGCGACGCCCGTGCGCCCCACCAGAGCACGACACTTGTTGCTGAACTGTCGCATAAGCAAGGCGACAAAGTGAGCAGGGTGGAACTTGTCGCAGTTTTGCGGCGCTTTTCACTGCAGTTGACGGGGATTTGCTTGCGCGTGTTCACGCCGCCGAACGTGCCGTCGCGGAATGAATCAATTGTAAGCGAGGAACCGGAAACCCCGGGCGGGGTTGGCCGTTGGGAAGGCGGGATGGCGGTCGCCTGCTCAAGGCGGATGGGGGTGTAGTTGAGTGAAAAAGGGAAACCCCATGAATAAGCTTATCCTCGCCGCGGCCACGCTGGCCCTGTTCACGGCGCCGGCCTTTGCCCAGACGCCCACGACGACGACCAAGCCGCCGGCGACGACGACCCAGCCGACCGCCACGGAAGACAAGTTCATCAAGCATGACACGGATGGCGATGGCGCGCTCTCGGCTGCCGAAGTGAAGTCGGCCGATGCGAAAGTCACGCAGGCCGATTTCGACAAGTACGACACCGACAAGAGCAAGTCGCTGTCGAAGGAAGAATTCTCGAAGTGGGTCGAGGCGAAGACCTCGCCACCGGCGTCCGCGCCGGGCTGATCGCGCTAGACCTGGATCTGCATGAGACGAGCGAAGGGTGTGGGTCATTCCCACACCCTTCTTGCATTTGCGATCAGTGCACCATGAACATCACGGTGCGCGTTTCGACGACCGGCGCAGCCGCGTCGGCCGTATCGCGGCGCTCGAATTTCACCTTAGCGATCACGTCTTTCGTCAGCGGCTTCACCTCGACGACGTGATGGTTCACGCCGTCCGGCATCGCCTGATCCGTGGCGCCGACGACCTGGATCTGCGTCGCATCGACCGGCGTTGCGGTCCAGTTGCCGGCGGGCAGGTGAACCTTCTCAGTCTTCGTGGTGTCCGTGTGGAACATCGCCCCATCCGCCGTCTCAACGACATTTGCATCATCTGCAGCGTCAGCGGCCTTCATGGTGTCGTCCATGGCCGGACCGGCGGGCGCCGCAGCGGTTTCCGGAGCGGTTTCGGCAGGCTTGGCGGGCTCGCCCCCGCAGGCGGACAGACTGAGCGCGGCAACTGCAAGCAGGACGGTTCGCATAAGGCATTCCTCCGATGAGTCTTGTTAGCCCGTGTTACATCTGGCCAGAGCGGTACGCTAGGGCGGCAGGCTAGCGACGCTGGAGTAGGCGGGCGGATCGGTGCAGGATGGCGCCGCTGGCGGAGGGGTGGTTCGACATGAGCGAAAGCAGCATTCAACCCCGGTTCGAACGCCTGACCGACTTCCTGGCGCGCATTCCGCCGGTCGAGATCGACCATTCGCCCACGCACGGCATCGAGCGCGGCGAGAGCAATGGACGGTGGTGGGTGCAGTTCAACCTCGACATCAATCACGACCTTGCCTGGTATGCGGTGCAGGAGTTGGCGTGCGTGCTGAACGACCTGTCGCCAGAGGGAGGGCTGCCCACTGTGTTCATGCCGACCTCGCCGGCGCCCTATCTCAATGGCGGGCCGGACGAATTTCTCGCGTGGGTGATCGAGTGCCCCGTTACCACATCGCCCGATACGGTGGCCCAGCGGCTGGAGGAGCGCATGCCGCAGCCGGTGGAAGATGAAGCCGCGTGGTTCGGCGAAACCGACGAAGGCGACGACACGGACGAAGATGACGGACCAACAGGCTGGATCGAGGACGACGAGACCTGAGCTGATCTCTATTCGACCTTGGTCGCCTTCTGGTCGGCGCCGCCCTGGTGAAGGATCAGATAGGCGGGCTTGCCGTCCGCGGCGGCGTGGAATGTGATCTGCGCGTCGACCACCTTGTAGAACATCCTCGTTTCCGACTCGGGGAAGACCGGGACCTTGGGCTGGCCGGTGGCCTGCACGAACAGCGCACCGTTCTCCTGCGTCACGGTGAGCTTGAAGTCGGGCAACACTTCGAGGGCGTAGACGCCGACATAGCGCGCGAGCGTGGCGGCGGGAACATCGATGGCTACGCGCTCGGCCGGCGGCGCGGGCTTCGGCGTCAGCGGAATGGATGGCTCGAGGAGATGCATGGCAATGTCTTCCGGCGCCGCAAAGTGATTGCCGAGCAGGACGACGCCGACATTGCGCTTGGGGTCGAAGCCGATGAACGATCCGTAACCGCCAGTTCCGCCGTCATGCCAGACGAATGAGCCGCCGCTCTTGGTGGTGAGCGTGAGCCAGTTGAGGCCGATCTGCATGTTGGCGCTTGCGGTGAAGCGCGGCGTCTGCGCGTCGCGCATGGCGCGCTCCAGGTCGTTCTTCGGCGGGCCGAGATTCGCATCGAGGAATTTCAGCATGTCGTTCATGCTGGACCTCAGTGCCCCGGCGCCCGCAAGCGTGGGCAGGTCCCAATTGGCGACGACGGCGCCATCCGCCCCATGACCCTTTGCGAGCGCAGCTTGCATGGCGGGCGTCAGCGTGATGCCGCTCATGCTCATACCGAGCGGCTTGAGCACGCGCTCCTGCGCCAGCGCCTCGTAGCTCTTGTCCGCGTGGTTCGCGAGCAGGGCGCCCAACAGGCCGACACCGAGGTTGGAGTATTCGAACTCCGCGCCGATGTCGCGCGGCAGCTGATAGCCGGCGAGGAAGGCGTTGAGCTGGTCCGTTGTGTAGTCGGCATAGGGGTTGTTCATGTCGGCCGGCTTGAAATTGGACGGCAGGCGCGGCAGGCCGGAATTCTGCTCCGACAGGTTGAGCAGCGTGATCTCCTTCTCAACACGCTTCGGTAGGACCATGCCGCCGGGCGCGTAAGTCTGCGCCGGAACATCGAGCTCCACTTCGCCCCTGGCCGCCATGTCGGCCAGGATGGTCGCGGTGAAGACCTTCGAGATGGAGCCGATCTCGAACACGCTGTCCGCGCTCAGCGGCTTCGCGCCGGGACCTGCATCGCCATAGGAAATGACGCGGGTCGAGCCATCTGCCTCCATCAGGCCGAGCACAAGCCCCGTGGCGCGGCCATCATCAACGCGCGCCTTGAGCATGGCGAGAATGTCCTCGCTCGGTGGAAAGGCGGACGGTGTGGCGTCCGGCGCAGTCGTGCAGGCGGTGAGTACGAGGGAGAGGGCGAAGAGGAGAGGACGCATCAGACTTCCTTTCTGTAACGGTCGAGTTCATCAATCTGGTTCTGCAGGCGAGCAGCGCCGCGCAGGTTCCTCGCGATGATGTAGGCGAAGGTCAGCACAACCAGCACGGCGGTCACGGTCAGGGCTACGGCCATGGGGATCTTTCCCGACTTCAGCGGATCGTGGCCGATCCCGAACGCGACGAACCACAACGTCATGCCGGGGACCAGGGGCAGGACGTACCAGCGCCAGGCTGTGAGAGCGGCGCGGCGCTGGCGCACCAGTTCGGCGCGGTGGAAGTCGATCAGCGAAGCCACGGAGGTTGTATCGGGCGTTGCGGCGGGGTGGGCTGCGAAGCGCTTCTGGAGCGACCATGCGAACAGGCGCAGGCTGCGCGCGAGCGGCGCGAAGAGGCCGCGCGGTGCGGCGGTGAAATCGATGACCGGCGGCGTGGGGGGCACGGGCGCCGCGCGGCCATAGCGATGGAGATTGAAGGCGATGAGCAGTACGCCGGCTATGATGAGCAGGTTGGCGATGGGCCAGAGCGGCGTCGCCGGTTTCGGCCATGTGGCGTACCAGCTGAAGGCGGCGATCACGACGGCGCAGGCGATGTATTCGACGCGGTTGCGGCGGCGGATGCGCTCCTGAAAGGTGTTGGCGCGCTCGCGCATCTCGGCGGCGGAGATGGTGAGCTCCGTCGTCGGCTGCGACTGCCAGAGGGAGCGGATGTCGTCGGGCGGGATGGGCGTGGTCATGGCGAACCCGGGTTGAAACGTCTGGCCAGCACGGCCTTGATACGATGGATGCGGGTGGCGACTGCGCCGGCGGAAAGGCCGGTGATCTCGCCAATGTCCTTCGCATCGAGATCGTCGAGATAGAGCAGCATCACCTGCCGGTCAGGCGGTTTCAGCGTCTGGATGAACGTCATCAGCCGGGAGAGCAGGTCGGTCTCGGCATACTGTTCCGCGCCGGCAGCAGGGTCTGGCGCATCGGCCGCGTGGTCGAGATCGATCCAGTGCGATGTGCGAGCGCGCTTGTCCTTCATCACGTGGCTGGCCGCCGTGTTGTGGGCGACGCGGTAGACCCAAGTGCGCAGGCTGGCTCGGCCCTCGTAGAACTCGAAGCTGCGCCAGATTGCGAAATGTATGTCCTGCAGCAGGTCGCGCTGGCGATCCGGATCGCGCTCATAGGCGCGAGCAAGACGTCCCAGCGCCGGTCCGAATTCCGCGGCGGCGCGGGCGTAAAGCTCGTCCTGGGTGAGGCGCGTGGCGTCCATTCCGTCCCGCTACGGTTAGGCGTTCGGGAAGATAGTCGCGTGTTCGGGAGATTTCTTACAGACGCCGTCGAGACAAATAAAAAGCGCGCGACCGTGAGGCCGCGCGCCAGTTTTAGAGGGCCGCGTTCTTAGAGCGCGATGAAATTGCCGTGGAAACCCGGCGGAATCTGAGCCGGGATCGTGATCGCGGCCTGCGGCGCGCCCGTAAAATTGCGGGCGTCCAAGATCACGAAGTCGGTCGTCTTCCTGTCCGTGTCGATGACGAAACCGACCAGCCAACCCTCATCTTCGCCGCTGGTCGCGTGGGCGGGCACGAACACGAATTCGCCGGGCATTTTGCCTTTGCCGAAGTCGTGCGTTTCGCGGGTGCCTTTTTCGAGGTCGTGCTTGAAGAGGCGCGAGTCGCCGAGGAAGGCCGTGTCGCCGCCTTCCGGCAGGGACAGGGTGTAGGCGTAGCGATAGGGCTTGCCCATCCGGCGCTCGTCGGGACGCGGGAATTCCTGCGGGCTCGCGTCCAGCACCTTGCGCGTCACTTTCTTCGCGACCGGATCGATGGTCAGGCGCTCGAACGGCGTCTGTTTCGAGTTCGGACCCTGCACTTCGCCATCGAACATGTTGGCATGCACGGCGGCGTCCATGATCACCTTGCCGTCCGGCGTTTCGTACGCGTTGGCGGGGTGGAAAATGTAGCACGGCTCGACATCGCACCAGATGATGTCGGAGCCTTTGCCTTCCTTCGGCAGCAGGCCGATGCGGGCGTGGTGTTTCGGATTCCAGCGATAGGGGAAGCTCTCGCCCGAGATCAGCGCCGGCATCGAGAACGTCACCGGCAGGTCCATGACGATCACGTACTTCTCGGTGATCATGCAGTCGTGGATCGACGGGCCGTTCACGACCGTGATCGGCTCGTTGCGGCGGATCTTGCCGGTCTTGTCGAGGACGGTGTGCCAGATCGTGGTCGGCTCGCCGCCAGCATAGCAGATCGCGTGCATCTCGCCGGTGTCGGGGTCGAGGTGCGGGTGGGCGGAGAACGCCTTGCCGAACGTGCCCTCGAAATCCGAGAATTTCCGCGTCTCAAGTTCTTCCGTCACTTCGGCGGGATAACCACCGGCCTCGACGATAGCGAGGATCTTGCCGGCATGGCCGACAACGTTGGTGTTGGGGCTGCCCCGGCCGCGCGGACCCGGAACCGGCGCTTCATGCATGTGCTCGCTGACGGCCGTCGAGCGGATCCAGCGGTTGCGATACCAGAGCGCCTTACCGTCCTGCACGCGGATGCCGTGCAGCATCGCATCGCCGACGAACCAGTGGTGCGTCGCGGGGTTCGGCATCTTCAACGGGTTCGGCCCGTTGCGGAGATAGACGCCGTTGAGGCCCGCCGGGATCGTGCCCGTCACCTTGAGGTCGGTGAAGGTGTTCTCGTCCTTCAGCGGCGTGTGGACGCCGGTGAGGTAGGGGTTCGGGGCCTTGGAACGGCGCATCGAGCGGTTGAGGCTCGCGACGCCCATAATGCCGGTAGTGACAATGCCGCGAATGGCGGTTTCGACAGGGCTGGTCATGGCGTTTCCCTTGTTCTTTTTTGATAGGCGGGTCGGCGGTCTGGCGTTCGGGTAGCTCGTATCAGGCGCGGCGTTTGGGCTGGTTGTGCTGGTCGCCGACTATGTTTACGGTGCTAACATGTCCTCGAATGATAACAGTGTCAACATAGAAAATTCAGGCGAGCGCTATCACCATGGCGACCTGCGCTCGGCCCTCATCGAAGAGGGCCTGAAACGCTTGGAATCCGCGCCTGCGGAGGCCCTCAGCCTGCGCGAAGTCGCGCGCAATGTCGGCGTCTCGGCGACGGCGGTTTACCGCCACTTCCCGGACAAGCAGGCGCTGCTCCATGCCCTCGCCGATGTCGGCGGCGACCGGATGGCCAGTGCGTTCGAAAAGGCTATGGCGGCGGAGAAATCGGGCAAGGAGGCGTTCGACGCGATGGGCCGCGCCTACGTCACCTTCGCGCTCAACAACCGCTCGCTGTTCAAGCTGATGATGTCGCCCGAAATGATCAGCGGCATGAAGGCTGAGGGTAGGCCACGCACGCGCGGCATGCGGATGCTCACATCCGCCCTGAGTGAGTTGAGCGGCGGCAAGCTGTCGCCTGAAATGCAGAACATCAAACGCCTGCAATCCTGGTCCATCGTGCACGGCCTCGCCATGCTGATGCTCGACGGTCTGGTGCCAGCGGACGAGAAACTCATCGACCAGGTGCTCGGCTCCAAGAGCGTCTGAGTTTTTCTCCTGATGACCCTGTCGTAAATTCGGCTGCGGGCAGGGCGGCGCGCGGCTATATTGCCTTCATGAACCGCTACCACCTTTTCGAGACAGCCATCGGCTGGGCCGGTCTGGCATGGAACGACGCCGGCCTGATCGGCGCACATCTGCCGGAGCGCGACGCAGGCATCGCCCGCGCCTCGTTCAAGCGGCGCTTTCCGGACGTCGTTGAGGCCCCGCCTTCGCCCGCAATCGAAACGGTGATCGCCGACATTCAGGCGTTGCTACGCGGCGAGAAGCCCGATCTTCTCGGCGCCCAGCTCGACATCGGCCGCGTGCCTGACTTCAACGCGAAGGTCTATGCGATTGCGCGCGCGATACCGCCGGGTGAGACGCGCACCTATGGCGAGATCGCAGTGCAGCTCGGCGACAAACTCCTCGCCCAGCAAGTCGGCGCCGCCCTCGGCAAGAACCCGTGGCCAATCGTCGTGCCGTGCCATCGTGTTACCGCAGCAGGCGGCAAACTCGGCGGCTTCTCCGCAAGAGGCGGCGTCGAAACGAAGATCAAGCTGCTGGAAATCGAAGGCGCAAAGGCGGTGGGGCAGAAGGATCTGTTCGGGTAACGCTACTCCGCCGCCGCCCGCTTCGGCAGTTTCCAGCCCGGCCGTGCGAAGTGGCACGTATAGCCGTTCGGAATCCGCTCCAGATAATCCTGGTGCTCCGGCTCGGCTTCCCAGAACGCGCCCACCGGCTCGACCTCGGTCACCACCTTGCCCGGCCACAACCCCGATGCATCCACATCCTTGATCGTATCCAGCGCCGTCGCTTTCTGCGCCTCGCTCTCGTAATAGATCGCCGAGCGATAGCTCATCCCCATGTCGTTGCCCTGCCGGTTCTTCGTCGACGGGTCATGGATCTGGAAGAAGAACTCCAGGAGGTCGCGGTACGACCATTTCGCCGGATCGAACACGATCTCGATCGCCTCGGCATGCGTGCCATGGTTGCGATAGGTGGCGTTCTTCACGTCACCGCCCGAATACCCCACGCGCGTCGAGATCACGCCGGGTTTCTTGCGGATCAGGTCCTGCATGCCCCAGAAACAGCCGCCAGCTAAGACTGCGCGTTCGGTGGTTGCGGTCATGGGTGCTCCTTCGGGTTAGGGTCGGACATCACGCAATATAGTGCGTTACCGGCGCAATCCCTAGTACGCGGCTGAAGCGGTATTGGTTACAGCCCTACTTCTGCGTCGGCCCGGCTTCGAGCACGTCTTCCACCGTCCGCAGGCCCGGCTTCGGCGACGTCACCAGCACGGCCATGTTTCCGGGGAGGTGCTTGTTGTCGAGCATCTTCTCGTGCGCCAGCGGGATGTCGGCGAACGGGAACACTTCGGACATGCACGGGTCGAGGCGGCGTTCCAGCATCAGCTGGTTGGCCTGGCTCGCCTGCAACAGGTTGGCGAAGTGCGAACCCTGCACGCGCTTCTGGCGCATCCACAGGAAGCGCGCATCCATGGTGAGGTTGAAGCCCGTGGTGCCCGCGCAGATGACGACCATGCCGCCGCGCTTCACGACGAACACCGAGACCGGCATCGTGGCTTCGCCCGGGTGCTCGAACACCACGTCGACGTCCTTGTTGCCCGTGATCTGCCACAGCGCTTTGCCGAACTTGCGGGCTTCCTTCATGTAGTCGTTGAACTCGGGCGAGTTCACTTTCGGAAGCTGGCCCCAGCACTTGAAGTTGTTGCGGTTGATGACCGCCTTGGCGCCCATCGAGAGCACGAAGTCCGTCTTCGAATCATCCGAGATGACGCCGATCGCGTTGGCGCCGGCCACCGCGCAGAGCTGCACCGCGTAGGAGCCAAGGCCGCCCGAGGCGCCCCAGATCAGCACGTTCTGGCCCGGACGCAGCACGTGCGGACGGTGGCCGAACAGCATGCGGTAGGCGGTGGCGAGGGTCAGCGTGTAGCAGGCCGACTCTTCCCAGGTGAGATGCTTGGGCCGTTCCATCAGCTGGCGCGATTGCACGCGGCAGAACTGGCCGAACGAGCCATCCGGCGTCTCATAGCCCCAGATGCGCTGGCTGGGCGAGAACATCGGGTCGCCGCCATTGCACTCTTCGTCGTCGCCATCGTCCTGGTTGCAGTGGATCACCACTTCATCGCCCGGCTTCCAGCGTTTGACGCGCTTGCCGACGGCCCAGACGATGCCCGAGGCATCGGAGCCCGCGATGTGGAAGGGCTGCTTGTGGATGTCGAACGGCGACACAGGCTCGCCGAGGCCGGCCCAGATGCCGTTATAGTTGACGCCCGCCGCCATCACGAGGACGAGCACTTCGTCGGACGCGATTTCCGGCGTCGGCACGACCTCGAGCTGCATGGCGGTCAGGGGGCGGCCATGGCGCTCGCGGCGGATGGCCCAGGCGTGCATGTTCTTGGGTACGTGGAAGTCCGGCGGAATCTCGCCGACCGCGTAGAGGTCTTTCACTTCACGGTTCGCTGCGCCGTCTGCCACGTAAGAATTCTCCCGCTATTGCTCGATCCTTGCTGCGCCGCCGTATTTTGTCCCGGCGCGGCAAAGGGGTCTTCAAGCGGGCGTCACATTGTCCAAGACATGGTCGGATTGCAAGCAATCTTGTTGCAGCGCAACAGGCGTGCGGGAGGTGTGTCCGCAAGGCCTCGCCGGGTTATGCCCGTCAGGCGGGACTTTCTGCCCCTGACGCCACGGATTCCAGCGGCGATTTGTCAGCCCCGGCAGGGCATTTGGCTGAGGCGTGCAGCGTGGATTCTTCGGCCGGTGCGGTCAGACCAGCGAGAATGACGACGCCAACCGTGATGGCGGCGGCGGAAATGCCGAGAATTGGACGAAGCGCGAGTCGCATGAAATCCCCCTTGCTGCCGGGGCGCTGGCTGGCGCACCTCTGACGCGCACAAGGTTAATGCCGATTTGGGCGGCCCGATGGCAGGAGATATTAAATGACGCGGACGGCCATCAAGCAGGCATGGGTGAACGGCGTCTATGTCGCGGCGGACGAGGCGAAGATCTCGCCCTTCGATCGCGGCTTCCTGTTTGCCGACGGCGTCTATGAAGTGACCGCCGTCTATGACGGGCGACCCGTCGACATGGAACGGCACCTCGACCGGCTGGAACGTTCCCTGCGCGAGCTGAAGTTCGGCACGATGCCCGACCGCAAGGAAATCGAGGACGTCCACCGCACGCTGATCGCCAACAACGGCATCGACGAGGGCTATGTCTATCTCCAGGTCACGCGCGGCGCCTATGGCGCGCGCGATTTCGTGGCGCCCGATGCGCCGCGCCTTACCATCTTCATGTTCGTCGAAAGCCGGCCACTGATCGACACGCCGTCCGCGCGCAACGGCATACGGATCGTGGCGCTGCCGGACATTCGTTGGGCAAGACGTGACATCAAGTCGGTCGGCCTCCTTGCTCAAGCCCTCGCCAAGACCGAAGCGAAAGCACGCGGCGCCGACGACGCATGGCTCGTTGCCCCCGATGGCTTCGTGACCGAGGGCGCCTCCGCCAACGCCTGGATCGTCACCAAGGACGGCGAGATCATCACCCGCGCCCTCTCCAACATGATCCTCGCCGGCGTCACGCGCCACGCATCTGTTCGATGCGCTCGGCCAGCGCGGCGGCAAGATCACAGAGCGGAGCTTTACCGTCGAAGAAGCCAAGGCTGCCGTCGAAGCCTTCACCACCGCCGCAACCGGGCTGGTGACGCCTGTCGTCGAAATCGACGGCGTCAAAGCTCGGTTCTGGCAAACCCGGCCCGGTCACCCGCAACGTTCAGAAAATCTACTACACCGCGATCGGCGCGGATGTGGCGAGGGCCGCGCCGTTCGTCAACGACTAAGCGCGACTAGTAGCGAGCCGTGATCGCATCCCACCGTGCCTTGTGCGGGCGAGACCTTCGCGACCGGGCCAGCGTTGGTGAACTCCAGCAACTCATCCTTCGCCGCACCATAGCGCGGCCACGCTCGGCGCGCCGCCGCTGTTCGGATCGCCAGCCTTTGCAAAATTGGTCCAGTAAGTCACGGCGAACTGCGCCTGCACCTTGTCGTTGTCGTCGGTGGGGTAGGGTGAGCTCGACAGCGTATCGAAGACGTACTGGCGTTCCTGTGCGTGCGGCGTGCCCTTGTATTTGCCGCGCACCGAAGGGGAGAGCACATCGAAGCGATAGAGCCATGTCGGCTGCCCATGTCCTGCATGCAGCCCGGCAAGATAGCGCGCGGGCTCGCCGAAGATGATGTCGCCGACAATGCGCGCAGCCATGTCGTCCGGATCGGCATAGGTCGCCACAAGCATAGGCAGGTCCGCAGACTTTGCGCCAATTGTGCGTGTAAGCGAGCCATCCACATCTGCGGGCTTCGAGGGAAATTCCGCCGCGTTGTAGCCAACGAGATATGGCACCTGCGCTTCCTTGCCGGCCTTGAACGCATCGACAATGCTGCTTGGGAAGATTTTGCCATCAAGGATCGGCCCACCGCCGCCGAAGGTGGACGGGTCGCCCGCCGCGATGATGGCGTCGGCGGAAATGGCGCGGAGGTCGGCCGTGCTTTTCGCGTCGACGCTCAGCGATTTGACGAACGCCTCGCCATCGGATTCAGCCGAAGGAAAGCCGCGCGCATTGGGTTTGTCGAGATAGAGCACATTCTCGCGGCCCGCGCCCGACTGCACGGCGGCCTTGTGGAACAGTCCACGCGCAAGCGGCGTCGTCATCAGCTTCTGCACAGCCATGCCGCCGGCGCTCTCGCCGAAGATGGTGACGTTGCCGCTGTCGCCGCCGAAGGCGCCGATATTGCGCTTCACCCATTCCAGTGAGGCGATCATGTCGAGCATGCCGTAGTTGGCGACGGGTCCGCCGGCGGCTTCTTTGGTCAGCAACGGATGCGCGAACGAACCGAAACGCCCAAGGCGATAGTTGAGGGTGACAACGACGACGCCGCGCTTCGCGAGCTGCGAGCCGTCATAAAGTTCGGCGCTGCCCGAACCATTCACGAACCCGCCGCCATGTATCCACACCATCACGGGCCGCCTGGCGTTGTGCGCGAGGTCCTGCGTGAACACGTTGAGCGTGAGGCAGTCCTCGCTCGCGGGGAGTTGCCCGATGCCATTGTCGGGATTGGGCATCTTCTGCATGCAGATGTCGCCATACTTCGTGGCGTCGCGCACGCCATCCCACTTTGCGGTCGCGACGGGTGGCTTCCAGCGCAGCGCGCCCACCGGCGGGGCAGCGTACGGGATGCCCTTGAAGGCAAGCACGCCCCTGGCTTGCAATGCCTGCAGCTGTCCGGTCTCCACGGTCGCGATCGTTGGATCGGACGGCGGCGGCGTTGCGGTGCAAGCGGAAGCGAGCACGGCCAGTGCGAGGGCCAGGCGTTTCATCGGGCGTCTCCCAGTGCGATTCTGACGTGCAGCTCTGATGGCCGCTACGACCAACCTGCCTGCGCAAGGGTATATTCGGCAAGCCATCGCTTTTCGGGATTCACGCCCGGCGGTCACGGGCGCAGTATTGGCCAAGGGCGTTGGTGATTCGGGATGGGCACATGGGCAAGCGCATAGAAGTGCTGGGCGAGATGTTCGCCGCCGTGCCCTTTGAGGAGACGCGCTTTTTCGGCCTGCCATGCGTCTATCTCATGGCCCACGAAGAAGCCGGCGAAACGGTCATCCACTATGCCGGGCAGACCCAGCGCCTCGACAAGCGCTATGCCGGCCACCACCAGCTCGATGCCGCAAAGGCGCGCGGCGCGACCCATGCGCTGGTGCTCGTCGTGCGCAATGCAGAGGATCGTCGCGAATTCGAGACGATGCTGCGCTGGTTTTTTCGACCGCCGCTGAACGCCGAGGACGTCCCCACGCACATGCAGGGCTGGCGCGCCGCCATGCATTGCGGAAAAGCCGATATCGCCGAGCTGGCCCGCGCCGCTCACATGAGCTGCTCACGCGCCCTGCTGCCGCCAACGGCTAGCCAGCCGATGATCGCGCGCGGTTAACTCTGCAGGCAGGACTCGCTTGCCGCGCAAGGCAGGCCGGGACGAAATCGCCGCACAGGGCAAGACTTTGCCGAGTTCGCTTGCCTCGGCGCGCGGTTTGCAGTTTTGTGCCTTCGCATTTGCAGCAAGGGCTAACAATGGCCGAAGGCTCTTCGACCCAGTTCCAGCACGACCCGGACAAGCCGTGGATATTCCGCACTTATGCGGGGCACTCCACAGCCGAGGAGAGCAACAAGCTCTACCGGAACAACCTGGCGAAGGGTCAGACCGGCCTGTCGATCGCTTTCGACCTGCCCACACAGACGGCGTATGATTCTGATCACGTCCTCGCGCGCGGCGAAGTCGGCAAGGTCGGCGTGCCCGTCGGTCATCTCGGCGACATGCGCGCGCTGTTCGACCAGATCAAGGTCGAGGAGATGAACACCTCGATGACGATCAACGCCCCGGCGGCGTGGCTGCTCTCGCTCTATGTCGCGCTGGCGGACGAGCAGGGTTGCGATCGCGCCAAGCTGCAGGGCACGACGCAGAACGACATCATCAAGGAATACCTGTCGCGCGGCACGTACGTGTTTCCGCCCAAGCCCTCGATGCGGCTGATCGGCGACATGGTGGCGTGGTGCTATACCGAGACGCCGAAATGGAATCCGCTGAACGTCTGTTCGTACCACCTGCAGGAAGCCGGCGCGACGCCGGAGCAGGAGCTTGCGTTCGCGCTGGCGACGGCGTGCGCGGTGCTCGACACGGTGAAGGCCGGCGGGCAGGTGCCCGAGAAGGACTTCACCACCGTCTTCAGCCGCATCTCGTTCTTCGTGAACGCCGGCGTCCGCTTCGTCACCGAGATGTGCAAGATGCGCGCGTTCGTCGATCTCTGGGAAGAGATCGGCCGCGAGCGTTACGGCGTCACCGATACGCGCGCGCTGATGTTCCGCTATGGCGTGCAGGTGAACTCGCTGGGTCTCACCGAGCCGCAGCCGGAGAACAACGTCTACCGCATCCTGATCGAGGCGCTCGCCGTCACGCTGTCGAAGCGCGCGCGTTGCCGTGCGCTGCAACTGCCGGCGTGGAACGAGGCGCTGGGCCTGCCGCGTCCGTGGGACCAGCAATGGTCGCTGCGCCTGCAGCAGATCCTCGCCTACGAGACAGACCTGCTCGAATACGAAGACCTGTTCGATGGCAGCCATGTCGTGACCGGCAAGACCGAAGCGCTGAAAAATCAGGCGCGCGAGATGCTGGCCAAGCTCGATGCATCCGGCGGCACGATCGACAATATCGCGTTCATGAAAGAGCAATTGGTCGACAGCCAGCGCGCGCGCCTCAAGGAGATCGAGGCGGGGCGGCAGGTCGTTGTCGGCGTCAACCGCTACCAGACAACCGAGAACTCGCCGCTGTCGGGCGGCGATGGCTCGATCATGGCGACGGACCATGGCGCGGAAAGCCGGCAGATCGCGAAGCTGAAAGCCTGGCGCGCGCAACGCAATGCGGAGGCTGCCGCCAATGCGCTGGGCGAACTGCGTGCGGCGGCGATGAGCGGGGCCAACATCATGCCGCCGTCGATCGCTGCGGCGAAGGCGGGCGTGACGGTCGGCGAATGGGGCCAGGCCCTGCGCGAGGTGTTCGGCGAATATCGCGGACCGACCGGCGTCTCGCTGGTCATCGCGACGGATGGCGAGGAAGACCTCGAAGCCGTGAAGGGCGAGGTCGAGCGCGTCTCGAAGAAGCTCGGCCGCACGCTGACCTATGTGGTCGGCAAGCCGGGGCTCGATGGCCACTCGAACGGCTCCGAACAGATCGCCGCGCGCGCCCGCGCCGCCGGCATGAACGTGATCTACGAAGGCATCCGCTTCACGCCGGAAGAGATCGTGCAGCAGGCCATCGATTCGAAAGCTCACGTCATCGGCCTGTCGATCCTCTCGGGCTCGCACCTCGATCTGGTGAAGGAAACCGTCGGCATCCTGCGCGCCAAGAACCTCGACATTCCGGTCGTCGTCGGCGGCATCATTCCCGAAGCAGACGCGCTCGCCCTGAAGCAGATGGGCATCCGCCGCGTCTACACGCCGAAGGATTACAAGATCACCCAAATCATGGGAGACGTCGTGAAGGTGGTCGAAGAGACGCTGACGAAGGCGACGGTGTAGTGATTCAATACAGATTGGCTGCGTGCGCGGCTGTTGCGCTGGCAATGGCGTCAGGATGTTCAACTGCGCCGGCCGTCGAGAAACCGAACGACCCCGCAGCGGCCTACAGCGCCGATGCGAAGACGATGTGTGAGCTGGTCCCGAAGGTCTACGCGTTCTACGCGTCGCGCGCCGCACACTGGCAGGAAGCCTGCGATCAAGCGCAGGCGGAAGCCGCATCCGTCACCACGCCCCGGCAGGGCACAACGATGCTGGAGCATTTGGTCGAAGCGCTGTGGGACAATCACGCCTCGCTCGGCGTCAACACCGGCATCTCGCCATGGCTTGTGCCGTCAGGTTCGGACATGTGGCTGGAACTGCAGGGCGCCAATGTGGTCGTCACCGGTGTTCGCCATGACGGCGCTGCGGATCACGCCGGCATCCAGCCCGGCGATATTGTCATGTCGATCAACGGCAAGATGCCAATTGAAGCTGCGCTGGCGCGCATTCGCACGGGTAAGGCTGACATCTCGCCGGCGCGCATGGCGTGGGCATTGAACGTGGTCGGGGCGGGATATCGCGGTCAGAGCCGAACGCTGGTGCTGTTGCGCAATGGCCAGCGGCTCGAGACTGAGCTTGGCGATCCAAAGCCTGCGAAACTGAAGATCCCGTCAGTGCGCGCATGATCGGCGACGTCGGCTATATCCGCTTCAACGACAGCCTTGGCGATGACGCCACGGTTGCGGCGTTCGACAAGGCCGTTGAAGGCCTGCGCGGCGCCAAGGGCTGGATCGTTGATGTGCGCGATACGCCGAGCGGCGGTTCGACCGACGTGGCCGAGCCGATCATGGGGCGCTTCGTCACGACAGCCGCCGACTATCAGGTCACCCATCCTCTGCATGAACCTGCCTATGCGCGGCAGATTACGCCGCGCGGTCCGTGGACGCTGACGGGTCCGCTCGCCGTGCTTTCCGGTCGCTGGACCGGCAGCATGGGTGAGGGGATGACGGTCGGGTTCGATGGCATGAAGCGTGGCGTCGTCGTCGGCGGAGCGATGGCGGGGCTGGCTGGCGGCGTCGAGGTTTTCAACCTGCCTGCGACCGATACCAATCTGCGCTTGCCCGCCTATGCCCTGACGCATGTCGACGGCACGCCGCGCCAGCAATGGCTGCCGAAGGAACGCGTGCAGCCTGATGCCGGTGGCGATGCCGATCCGGCATTGGCGCGCGCGCTTGAGCTGGTCGGCGCGCCCTGAGCTAGTCGCCCAGCAGTTTCACGAGCGCGTCTGCAATCGCCGTCATGCCCTTGGCGTTGGGGTGATAGAGAGCGCCAGCGACTGGCGCCTCGGGGCGCGGATATCCGTTGATCCACGGATCGGACGAACAGGCATCGTGCTGTGCAGATAGCTCGGACGCCTTCAGCAGGTCCGCGCCATTGTCGGCAGCCGCCCGCGCCGTGATCGCGGCAAGCACCGAGGCGATCTCGCGGTCGGCATCGGCTTCCTCGGCGCTGAGCGGCGTCCCTGCGCACCCGCCAGTCTCGGGCAGGATGGTGAGATAGTCGACGAACACGAGGCGAGCGGATGGCGCGCGGCGGCGGACCTCCTTGGCGATAACGTCCATCTGCCGGGTGAGCGCCGCATAGCTTGCGTCGTTCGGCGCCGGCGGGATCGGCGAGCACTTGCCGGGCGTGCCTGTCTGCTCTGCGAGCCCGGCGCATGAGGCGGTCGTAAGCCGGCCGATATAGCTGAGGTCATTGCCCCCGATGGTGATCGTCACGAGGCGCGTGTCGGGCGTCAACGCATCAAGCTGCGGCGGGATGGCGTCGCGTGGGCCGGTCAGGTGCGCCGTCGTCGCGCCACTGCAGCTGACGTCGGTGAGGGCGAGGCCTTTGCGGCTGGCGAGCTGGTGCGCGTAATTGCCTGTCGAGCGTGCGCAGGGCGCGGATGGATCTTCATAATAGCTCGGGATGCCGGGGCCGGCGGCGAAGGATGATCCCATCGCCACGTATTTTGCGCCGGTCGGGATTGGAGGGGTAGGCGCCGTTGTGCAGCCGGCGAGAGCGATGGCCAGTGCGGCGGCGCGGATCAGCTTCATGGACGGCTCCCGGTTTGACGCGAGCTAACACTGCTGCGCGCAGACTGCCTAGCCGCGTGGACACGACCGCGCTAAACCGCGCGCATGGCAATTGAACCTGTCGTCCTCGAAAACGCCTTCGTCCGGCTGGAGCCGCTGGAGGAGCGGCATCGCGAGCCGTTGCGCAAGGCCGGCAATGATCCGGACCTGTGGCGGTTCGCGAACGTGAACCTCGACAATTCCAACTTCGATGCGTGGATCGAGCATCGCTTCGCCGAGATGAAGCGGGCGGGCGAGATGACGTGGGCCGTGTTTGACAAGGCGTCGGACAGCTATGTGGGATCGACCAGCTTTCTGGCCGTCATGCTGGCGCACAAGCGGCTGGAGATCGGGTGGACGTGGTATGCGAAACGCGTCTGGGCGGGGCCGGTCAATCCGTCGTGCAAGCGGATGCTGATGGCGCACGGATTTGAGGTGCTGGGGCTCAATCGCATGGAGCTGAAGGCGGACGCGCGCAATGAGCGGTCGTGCAAGGCGATGGCGCGGTTCGGCGCGACCTTCGAGGGCATCCATCGCGCGCACATGATCCGGCCCGACGGTCGCCTGCGCGACACCGCATGGTTCAGCGTGATCCGTGAGGAATGGCCAGGCGTGCGTGACGGGCTGGATGCGCGGTTGGCGGGCTATTCCGGTACGGGCGGGTGACATTCAGCACGTTGTTCTCGTGGACAGGTACGGCGCTCGCCTTGGGATATTCTGCCTTCGCCACGTGGGTTGTCTTCACTGAGCGCACGGCAGCGCCGGGCGGAGGATGGATCAGCCTCAAGGGCATGGGATCGTACATCGTCACCCTGCCGGTATCGGCGCCGCTCGAATGGCTTGGCGGCAAGCCTGATTACCGGAAGACATGGGATATGGCTGTGGCGATCCTGCTTTGCGCAACAATCGTCTACGCAGCTGGCGCGATCGTCGAATGGCTTGTGCGGATGGCCTTCACGGGTAGTCGATAGCCGAGCTCAACGCTCCGCATAGTTGATGCATCCCCAGATGATGCTTAGTGCGGCGGCTGAGCATGAGGGACGTCCATGAACACGCAGATCAGTTTCGACGACTTCATGAAGGTCGACATCCGTGTTGGCGTGATTGTCTCCGCAGAGCCATTACCGGAAGCGCGCAAGCCGGCGATCAAGCTGCGCATCGATTTCGGGCCGGAGATCGGCGAGAAGAAATCCTCAGCGCAGATCACGAAACACTATTCGCCCGAGGCGCTGATCGGAAAGCGCGTGCTGGCCGTGGTGAATTTTCCGCCGCGCCAGATCGGCAAGTTCATGTCGGAAGTGCTGACGCTCGGCGTGCCGGATGAGGAGGGTGCTGTCGTGCTGATAGCGCCGGATCTCGCGACGCCGATTGGCGGGCGGCTATTCTAGGATTTTTTGTCGGCCGGCGCAGGCTTGCGTGTCGAGCAACCCACAGCGGCTTTCTGTACCGCGCGCAACTCGCTCATCAAGGATTGCCAGCGAGGTGCGCCGACCGTGTTCACGAGCTCCTCCTGCACGCGCGACCAGGCGGGTGTTGCACGCTCAAGGCGCGTGCGGCCGAGAACGGTGAGGCTGAGCACGCGCTGGCGGCGGTCGGCGCCGCGTTCGATTGAGATCATGCCGTCATCGGCGAGCGGGCGGACGGCGCGCGGAACGCCAGACGCGTCCATGCCCAGCGTGTCGGCCAGCGCGCCGACCGTCATCGGGCCCATATTGCCGAGCGTCATCATCAGATTGAACTGGTGGCCGGTGAGACCCAGCGGCGCGAGCGCCGGATCGTAGGCGGCGACAACGGCGCGCGACACGCGCGACACGTGCCTCAGAATGCAGGCTTCATGCGACAGCGCCGACGGCGATGGACGCGGATCCATCGCGGGTTGCTCGGAGCTGGCTTTGTGCGCGGCGTACTGATCCGCCATTCTGTTTGTCCGTCATTGCCCTGCGGCAACCCTGATCCCTGCAAATCGGTAACGGCGGAGGGCCTGCCCGTCAACGCCGCCCCGCAAGCCAGACGCCCGCGAGCACAAGTGCACAACCAGCGAGCTGGATTTGCGTCAGTGCCTCGCCGAAGAGCGGCCAGGCGATGAGGGCGCTGGTGAGGGGCTGGAGGAGGAGGAGGAGGCCGGCGAGTGCCGCGGGGGTTGCCCCAACGCCCGCAACGATCAGGCCTTGGCCGATGACGTGCGCCACGACGGCGAGCGCGAGGGGCCAGATAAACCAGTCGAGGCTTGGCGGGATCAGCGTCTCGCCTTTCACGCCACAGGCGACCGCCATCACGGCGAGCGTCGTTGCGGTCGACCAGAACAACACCTGCATCGCGCCGGTGTCGCGGCGGGCGAGCTTGGCGAAGAAGAGGTAGAGGCCGACCATCACGGCTGCGACCAGCGCAAGCGCATCTCCCGCCAGGGCGGTTGCGCCGGTGTCGGCAGCGCCGCCGGACAGCAGGAAGGCGCCGACGAGCGCGATGGCGAGCGCGATCAGCCAGATGCGCGCGGGCCGCTCGCCGAGCGCAATCCAGGCGACAAGGCCGACCGCTGCATTGCCGAGGTTCACAAGGAAAGTCGCGTTGGCGACCGACGTCATCACGAGTGAGGCGTGCCAGAAAGCGATGTCGAGGCCGAAGAACAAGCCGGCAAGCAGCGCCATCTTCGACGGCCGGCCGATGCGTCCGCCCTGAGCATAGATCACGCCGGCCATCATCGGCAGGGCGAAGGTGAAACGCCAGAAGCCGGTCGCCTGCGGTTCGAACGCTGACAGGCGCAGGCCGATAGGCGCGAAACCGATGGCGATCGCACCGCAGATCAGCATCAGGGGGCCTGCCCATGTCGGAATGGGCCGGGCCAGGGCAGAAGGCGTGTTCAAGTCGGTAATCCGATGCGGGCGCGAATTTCGGCCGGGGATACGCCCGCTTCACGCAGGGCCGCAAGGGTAAGTGATTGATCGCGCTTGGCGTAGCGCTTGCCGTCGGGCCCCGTGAGCAGGGCGTGATGCGAATAGACCGGCGTCGGCAGGCCGAGCAGTTTCTGCAGCAGGACATGCACGTGCGTCGCGCTGCGCAGGTCCTCGCCGCGAATGATGTTCGTCACGCCCTGCAAGGCGTCATCGTGCACGACGCAGAGATGATAGCTCGCGGGCGTGTCCTTGCGCGCGAGGATGACGTCGCCGTGCAATTGTGGATGCGCTGTTATCCTGCGTTCCACGTTTGTTGCCCCATTCGCCGCGATGTCGCGCTCGACAAATTCCAGCCGCGAGAAATTTTCGCCTAGCAGGTCCTGTGAATATTTCATCGAGATGCGCCAGGCGAAAGCTTCGCCGCGTGCGACGCGCGCCTGTTCCTCGTCAGCCGACATTGGCGCTGCCGGGCCGGCATAGATGACGCCGTCGATTCCCTCTCCCGGTGCATGGGGCGCTGCGAGCGATTGCTCGGCGATTTCGCGGCGCGTGAGAAAGCAGCGATAGAGCACGCCAAGCGCGCGGAGTTTGTCGAGCGCTGCTGCGTAGTCGTCGAAGTGATCCGACTGGCGGCGCACGGGGAGGGGCCAGTCGAGGCCGAGCCAGGCGAGGTCTTCGAGCAGGGCGGTCTCGAACTCGGGGCGGCAGCGCGTGCGGTCGATGTCTTCGATGCGCAAAAGAAAAACGCCGCCAGCAGAGCGGGCGGCGTTGTCAGCTAGAATTGCAGAGTAGGCGTGCCCGAGGTGAAGGCGTCCCGTGGGGCTCGGCGCGAAACGCGTGGTGAAGCGCATCACACCGAGCCCGGGAAGCTTACTTCGAGTGCTCGACCTTGAGGCCGAGATCCTTGATCGCCTGCGCCGGCGAACCCATGCTGGCCATCATGACGGTGCTCATCAGGGTGGCGAACGGCATCGGCTTCGACGGCTGCACCGCGACGCGCAGCTTGCCGCCGGTCGCCAGGAAGTCGGCAACCGGGGTGAGCAGTGCGCCCAGTTCCGGGATGCCAGTGACATCCGGACGGGCCATCATCTTGATGCCTTCAACCGCTTGGCTACGGGCCTGATCGGCCGTCATCGCGGGTCCTCCGGTCATCTCCGGCGACATCTCGCCCATGATGGCGAAGATCTTGTTGAGGCCGCCATTGTCCTTCACGTTCAAGTCGATGAGCTTCAGCGACGAGTTCGTCTGGAAGACGTTCGCGATGGCCATCTCGTTCGGCTCACCCGTTTCCGGGATGAGGTCCGACACGGCCTTGAAGCTGGGGAACGCGCCTTCGTACTTGGCCGACACGTTCAGCAGTTCCTTGCCGTCGACGCCGAACTCGAGCTTCGTATCGCCGTTCTGGGCGTTCCAGTTCCAGCCGAAATTGCTGTCGAACGACACGGTGTTGAGGCCGTTCTTGGCGAGGAAGGCCTTGGCCTGTGCGATGTCCGCGGCCGCGGTAGCGGCAGCTTCCGGATCGCCAGCTTCGGGAGCGGCGGTCGCATATTTCTCGGCGATGTCGACGAAGGCTGCAAGGTTCACAGTGATGCCCTTGCCCGAAGCCGAGAGCTTGGTCGGGATGAACCAATGGAAACCGGACGCGTCGAAATTGGTTTCGGCAGCCGAGTAGACTTGCTGGCCGGCCATATCGAGCGCTTCGTTTTCCGTGTGCCAGATGCCGAGACCCATCAGGTTGGTTTCGGTACGCGGCGGCATCACGCCCTTCACGAGATACCCGAGGGCTTTCTCGAGGCGCATGTCCTTGAGCGTCATCAGGCCCATCTTGTAGCGGAAGTCGAACGGGGCGACGCCGGGCTCGACCGCAGCTTTGAAGCCATAGTCGATATCGCGGATATACATGCCGTCGAGATCGCCGCCGCGCATGCCGCGCGCGCCCATCGACTTGACCGTCATGTCGCCGGTGACCGTTTGACCGGCCTCCGTCATGTCGAAGCCGATCTTGTAGTCAAAGTATGCGGCCGTATCGACGCCGTAAGACTGGGCGACAGAGACGATCTGCTGCAGCACCGGCATGAAGCTCATCGGATCGTTCGGATCCGGAGCGGCGGCCGGGGCAGGCACAACCTGATAGGGGCGCAGCTGCAGATCGTCGATGATCATGCGGCCAATCGAGATGTCCATGCGGCTGATCTTCGGAGCGGCGTACAGGTCCATGCCGTTCATGTTGAACGGATCCTGTTCGCCGGGTTCGACGACGACCGGAGCGGTCGGATCAGTGGGCTGGAATTTCAGCGGCGTGGCGATATCGGCCGGGGTCGTCGGCATGGCGCCGCCCGTGCTCGCGTTGATCGCTTCGGCGAGGCCGAACACCGAGATGTTCTTCGCGTCGATGCGGCGCGCGAGCTTGGCGGTTTCCGTCAGGCGCTTGCCGGAGACGCGGTCTTCAAGAAGCTTGGCGTCGAAATCGTACAGGCGCAGTTCGGCGATTTGTACGCCGACCGACGGCATGTCTTTCGGCGTCAGTTTGAGATCGGTGACCAGGGTCGAGTTGGTCGCGGCGTCGAACGAGAGGTTGCCCCACGTCATCGCGACTTCAGCAGGAAGCAGCGCCTTGACCGCGTCGAGATTGGCGGGCGTCGTCGTCGTGCCCTTGAAGCTTTCAGTCGCGAGCTTGGCGACCTGCGCTTCGATCGCTGTCGGATCGACATTTACGGCGCCGACGGCGCCCGATCCGGCCTGACTGCATCCGGCGAGGGCGCTAGCGCCCAATGCCAATGCAACAAAAATCCCACCAAAGGCACGCATGTCACCCTCCATCATCCTTGGCGGGACTGATAGCGGGTGTCGTTTGCGCTGGCGAGCGGAAGATGCCGTTCGCGCGCTGGATTATTTTGCTGTCAGACTTCTCAGTTCTTGCTGCCGCGCAGGGTTTCCCACGTGCGGGAGGCGTTGAGCAGCGACCGGAAATAGTCCCGGTTGGCATCGATCATCGCCTTGGGCAGTTCCGGCCCGGCGACGGTCTCGGCTTCGTCGAACTTGCCCTGGACGCCGAGCGCGAGGATCAGGTTCTGGAGGATGCGGCTGTCGGCGCCCGGCTCGCTGATGGCCTGACGCAGCGTCTGTTCAGCCAGCGCCGGCTTGCCTTCGAGGATATAGGAGAGGGCAAGGTTCGACAGGACTTTCGGGTTGTTCGGCGAGACGGCCAGCGCCTTGCGGTAATAGTCCTGCGCCGGACCGTGCTGGTCGAGCGTGTCCATGGTGACGCCAATGATCGAGAGCAGGCGCCAGTCGGCCTGACCGTTGGTTTCGGCGCGGGCGAGCGCGTAGGCGGCGTCTTCCGCCTTGCCGGCGTCGAGCGAGGCCTGCGCGTAAATGAGCGTGAGGTCGACATCGCCCTGCTTCAGGGTGAGGGCCTGCTGGGCGACTTCGGCGGCGCGGGGCGAGGAACCGATGCCGCGCAGGACGCGGGCGTATTTCAGCGACGCTTCGTACTCGTTGGGGTTCTTCTCGTATTCGGTCGCCCAGAACTTGGCCTGAGCCAGCACGTCCTGCTTGTCGGCCATGGCGCGCTCGGCGGCGCTGGCGGGCATCAGGGTGACGGTCGCCTTGTCGATGACCGCGAGTTCCTGGGTGGAGGGGGCTTCGGCCGTGATGCAGCCGGTCAGGAGGGCGAGAAGGCCGACGCTGGCGGCGAGGCGGCTGGTGGACTTGAAGCTAGCAGTCATGGGCAATCCCCGGATATTACCGGAAGATTGACGCGCGCCGGATCAAGGATTCGTTAAAGCGGCGCCCAGGCTTTTTGCTACCGGATCAGATCATGCACCCTGCCTTTCACACCCATCCCGACGCTGGAACGCCCATGGTTCTGGTGACCGCCAAGGGGCTGGGGCCGTGGACAAAAGCCCAGCCGGACCGGGTGAAACGGCTGGTCGACACGGCCGGGTTCCGGGGGGATGCGGGCAAGGTTTTGCTGGTGCATTCGGCCGAGGGGGAACTCGAAAGCGTGCTGGTTGGGCTGGGCGAGGGGACGGACGGGTTCGTGCTGGCGAGCGTTTCGGCGGCGCTGCCGGCGGGCGATTACCGGCTGGCCGAGGTTCCCGAGGGGATGAATGGCGAGACGCTGGCGCTGGGCTGGGCGGACGGGGCGTACCGGTTCACGAAGTATCGGGCGGGGGAGAAAGCCCGGCGGCTGATGCTGCCGAAGTCGGTCGACCAGACCGAGGTGGACCGGCAGGCCGAGGCGATCGACTGGCTGCGCGACCTCGTCAACACGCCGCCCTGTGATCTGGGGCCGGTGGAGATTGCGGCCGAGGCAAAGGCGCTGGCGGACGAGTTCGGCGCCACGATCGAGATCACGGAGGGCGAGGCGCTCGAGCGCGGCTATCCGATGGTTCATGCGGTCGGGAAAGGGGCGGGCGACAGCCACAAGCCGCGGTTCATCGAGATCCATTGGGGCAATGAAAGCCATCCGAAGATAGCCCTGGTCGGCAAGGGCGTGGCGTTCGACACGGGCGGACTCAACATCAAGACAGCCGGCATGGGGCTGATGAAGAAGGACATGGGCGGGGCGGCCCATGCGCTGGCGCTTTCCCGCTGGCATCCCCATGCGCTGGCCCTGTCGCGGCTGATCATGAGCGCGGGATTGCCGGTGCGGCTGATCTGCTGCGTGCCGGCGGTGGAAAATGCCATCAGCGGCGATGCGTTCCGGCCGAGCGATATTCTGAAGTCGCGCAAGGGTCTGACGGTCGAGGTTGAAGACACGGATGCGGAAGGCCGGCTGGTGCTCGGCGACGCGCTGACGCGGGCGAGCGAGCACAAGCCGGAACTCATCATCGACTTCGCGACACTGACGGGGGCGGCCCGCGTGGCGCTGGGGCCGGACCTGGCTCCTCTTTATACTGACGACGACCGCTGGCGGCCGATATTCTGGCAGGTTCCAAAGCGACGGGCGATCCGGTGTGGCGGATGCCGCTGTGGCCCGGATATGAGGCCGGCCTCAAATCGCCGATCGCGGACATGAAGAACCTCGGCGACGGTCCGATGGGAGGTTCCATCACGGCGGCCTTGTTCCTCAAGGCGTTTGTGAACGCGCCGAGCTGGGCGCATTTTGATATCTGGGCGTGGCGACCCGCTAGATATGGACGTCCGGCGGGCGCTGCGGCGTGCGGGTTGCGGGCCGTCTGGGCAATGTTGAAAAAACGATATGTATGATCGCTTTGTTCTGCTTGCCCGCGAGACGAAAACGCGCGAGTCTCTCTGTGGGGCCGGCTGAATGGAGCTGACATGGATCGCGATTCCGCGCTTGCCCTTCTGAAGGACGTTCTTGCCGAAACTGTTCGCGCGGATGGTCCTGATCTCAACGTTAGACAGTCCGCTATTCTCCTGCGTGTTGCGCTGGATCCGGGACCGCACACCGTGCGTGGCCTTGCCGAAGCGCTGCAACTCGGGAAGCCGGCTGTAAGCCGCGCACTCGATGCGCTTGAAGGACTTGGCCTCGCGGCCCGTCTTCCCGACCAGAGCGATCGACGGAGCGTTCTGGTTCAGGTCACGGCGCGCGGACAAGTCGTACTCGCCGGACTGGGGGACCGCGTGATTGCGTGCGAACGCTCGATCGCGAAGCATGGCGCGCCGACGCTGACCCCGATGCGGCCGAGCTTTGCGGCGCAGGGGAATGACTCGAACTCTCACGCCGCCTGATTCTTCATCGTCTGATCGCTGGTCGACAGACCCGCGCCTCACGCCGAAAACCGTTTCGTCGGAAGGGGAACGCATGCGCGTTTCCGCCGGGTCGGCCGCTTTGCGGCTGACGCCGGACGGTTCGGCCGAGCAGGTGAACCAGGCGCTGTTCGGCGAACCGGTGACGGTGTTCGAACGTCAGGACGACTGGGCTTATGTCCAGCTCGGGCTTGATCGCTATGTCGGCTGGATGCGGCTTGCCAGTTTGACGCCGGCGGGCAGGGAGCCGACTCACCGGGTTCGGGTGTTGCGGACGTTCATCTACGAACGCGCTGACATGAAGAGCCGTCCGACGCGGGCGGCCTCGATGAATGCGCGGATGGCGCTGGCGGAGACGTCGGGAAATTTCGTGCGGGTCGAGGGATCGGGCTGGGTGTTCGCGCGCCATGTCTCGCCGATGGATGAGACCGAGACGGATTTCGTCGCCGTCGCGCAACGGTTTGTCGGCTCGCCCTATCTGTGGGGCGGGCGCGAGAGCGCGGGGATCGATTGCTCGGGGCTGGTGCAGGTGTCGCTGCAGGCGACCGGGATTTTTCCGTTGCGCGATTCCGAGCATGCAGGCGGAGACGCTTGGGTTGCCGGTGGAGCCGAACGCGGATTTTTCGAATCTCGAACGCGGCGATCTGGTTTTCTGGAAGGGGCATGTGGGGATCATGTCATCGCCCGACCTGCTGCTGCATTCGAGCGCGCGCGACATGCATTGCGAGGTCGAGCCGCTGATGCAGGCGGTCGATCGCATTCGTCCGATTGCGGGCGATGTGACAGAGCGTGCGCAGGTTCGGGTAAGCGGGCGCGATCCCTGCGGCGTGGGCCGGGGTTGGGGTGGTTGGGTGCGGGCCTGAGCTAGATCAGGCTGTTTTCAGACACACACATTGTCATTCCGGACGCGCGCGGAGCGCGTGAGCCGGAAGCCAGAGGCCTCGTGTGCTGATCGTGCGTGCAGCTCCTGGGTTCCGGGTCTGCGGCGCTGTGCGCCTTCGCCCGGAATGACAGGAGAGACCCGGAATGACAGGAGAGAGTAGTGCGCGTGTCGCTACCCGTGTCCCCCGCGAAGGCGGGGGTCCGGTCAGTGCGCGGAGCGCACTTGGGTTGAGTGTCCGCACTTCGTGCGGAGTCTGGACCCCGGCCTGCGCCGGGGACGCGGGCTTAAGCCCGCTTCCAGTGGAGAGGCCGGTTGGTTCGGCCTGATGTGTTTCCTGTGTGAGGTCGTTGGGCGTCGGGAGCTGATCTTCGCGCGCTGCGCCCGTGTGCCAATCACGGGGGCGGCGATTGATGGTCATTCCAAAAAGCGAGACGACGTTGGACACGAGCCAGGCAAACGCGCGCAGCATGGCCTCCAGCAAAGGCTGGCGGCTGGATGGGGTAATCACTCCGTATGCGCGCGTTTTCTGTTCGAGTCATGTGGAGGAGTATAAGCCCGTCCGGAGCCCGGCCGATTTGCCAAACGCCAATCCAGCATATTTTTGCGAGCAAGTGACTGAGATTGCTGGAGAAGAATTTTCGGCAATTGTTGGATAAGTGCGGACGCCATCCAACAAAATGGGGTGAAACTCTTTAGAGGAGAGTGGCGCAAACTACTCGCCTGAGAGTGGAGTTGCGTGGGCGACGCTCGTGGGGTGCGTATGGTACGTGACCTCGGGTGACGATGGCCCGATGGGTGCATGAGGCGGTTGCCTGCAGCGCTGAAGGATCACGGTAAATGGACGGATCGGCCGCCGACCGCATCGAACGTGAGCGCCAGTTTCACGACGCCCGCTTTGCCGGCGGCGAAGACGACCGTGATGCGCAGATGAAATACTATGTCGCGCTGAAGCCGTGCTTTGACCGCTATGGCAAACGGCGGACTGAGCTGGCCAAGGGCGCGGTGGTGCTCGAATACGGCTGCGCGCATGGCGGCAATGCGATCGGGCTTTCCAGCATCGCGAGCCATGTCGAAGGCATCGATATTTCGAAAGAGGCCGTGGACGCGGGCAATGCGGAGATCGCATCGCGCGGGATCAAGAATGTGAAGCTGTCGGTGCAGAACGCCGAGGCGATGGATTTCGCCGATGGCACGTTCGACTTCGTGTTCGGCTCGGGCATCCTGCACCATCTCGACTACGACAAGGCGATGGCTGAGCTGCGCCGCGTGTTGAAGCCGGGCGGCGTCGTGCTGTTCACCGAGCCGCTGGGGCACAATCCGGCGATCGAATACTATCGCCGCAAGACGCCGGAAGCGCGGACGCCGGATGAGCATCCGCTGCTGGTTCCCGATTTCCGGAAGTTCGATGCGACGTTCGAGACCACGGACGTGCGGCTTTACGGGCTGACGGCGCTGGGCGCCGTGCTGTTCAGGAAGACGCCGCTGCTGGGGCCGGTCCGTGCGATTGGCGCGGCGGTGGATGCGGTGCTGCTGCGTATCCCCGGCCTGAAATGGTGGGCGTGGTATGCGCTCATGGAAGGCAAGCGGGCTTAGGCAGGCCGGGTTACCCAGGCGCGCCAGCTTGCGAGGAACTCTGTTTCCGATACGCCGAGCCGATCAAGTATCTGCTTGTTGTTGACCGCGCCGAGCAGGCTGAAAGTCATGCTGCGACCCCGGGTGGCGTCGATGAAGGCGACCATGGATCCGCTGACGCCATAACGGAACTTGCCGCTCCATGCGTCGGCGAGGATTGCGGGCGCCGCGCCTTTCGCGATGGCCTCGGCAGCGCTCGGACGCTTTCCATCGTTGAGCTGGCCGGAGACGAGCACGGCGAGGCCTTCGACGAACCACCCGGCATCGTCCATTCCCGTGAAATCGCCGGTGGGATTGTGCTGGCCGTGATAAACGTGGGTCAGTTCGTGCGTGACGATTTCCTGGATGTGGGCAGCGTCCTTCCCGTCATGTTCGCAGGCTTCCGTCGCCCATGCGGACGGGGAGAGCAGCGCGAACAGGCTGTCGGCGCCGACGCCGACCATCCAGCACTGGGTCGGTGCGATGCCCCATTTCGCGGGCAGCGAGGCGTCGAGCGCGGCGCGTGCGGGCGAGACGGCGACGCGCACGGGTTTGGCGAAGGGTTGGCCGAAGAATGCTTCCACGCGGGCGCGGCCGGTCGCGACAAGTGAGGCGATCTCCGGCCCGGCGGGTGTCGCCTGCGGCCCCTCGATGCTGAAGGACGGCGCGGCGACCGGATCGCCGGCGCAGGCAGCAAGCAGGCTGAGGGCGAGAAGGGCGGAGCAGATTCGCATGCTGGCCTCCGGGGCGCGCTACCAGTGCAATATCAGCACCTTAGCAGCGAACCGCTTGATTCTCGCGAATCAGCGCACAATTCCCTGTATAATGGTCCACAGGATCGGGCGGTGGGTTGCTGGCGCGGGGTGCGCAGCGCCTGTAGCGCCGGAACCTGACCAGAGAGCCGTCCAAGCCCATGCGTTTCCCGGAGGAATTTCTCAACGAGCTGAAGTCGCGGGTGCGGCTCTCGGACGTCGTGGGGAAGAAGGTCCAGCTGAAGAAGCGCGGCAAGGACTGGGTGGGGCTGTCGCCGTTTTCGGCGGAGAAGACGCCGAGCTTCTACGTCCATGACGACCGCGGTTTCTACAAATGCTTCTCGACGCAGAAGTCGGGCGACGCGATCACGTTTCTCATGGAGACGGAGCGGCTGACGTTTGCCGAGTCGGTCGAGAAGCTGGCGCGGGATTATGGACTGGAGCTTCCGGCGCAGAACCCGGGCGAGGTGCAGCAGTACAAGAAGCGCGCGACGCTGATCGACTGGGTGGAGAAGGCGTGCGCCTTCTTCGAGGACCAGCTGCGCAAGCCTGCGGGCGCCGAGGCGCGCGACTACCTGCAGCGGCGTGGTTTCGGGCCGGAAGCGTGGACACGCCACCGGATGGGCTTTGCGCCCGATGGCTGGCGGATGCTGCTGGAGTTGCTGACCAAGGACGGCGCGACGGTCGAGGAACTGATCGAGGCCGGGCTGGTGGTGCAGCCGGAAGAGGGCGCCGATGGCAAGTCGCGCCAGCCGTGGGACCGGTTCAGGAACCGCGTGATCTTTCCGATCACCGACCATGCGGATCGCGTGATCGCGTTTGGCGCGCGCACGCTCGATCCCGATGGGAAGCCGAAATACCTCAACTCGTCGGACTCACCGCTCTTTCACAAGGGCCGGACGCTCTACCGCTACATGGCGGCGCGCGAGGATATGGCGAAGGTGAAGGAAGGTCCGCTGTCGCGCGGGCTGATCGTCACTGAAGGTTATGTCGATGCGATTGCGCTGGCGGAGGCCGGCATCGGCTCGGCGGTTGCGCCGCTGGGAACCGCGCTGACCGAGGACCAGCTCGACCTGCTGTGGCGGGCAGGGCCGGAGCCGATCCTGTGCTTTGACGGGGATGCGGCGGGGATCAGGGCGGCCTGGCGCGCGTGCGACCGGGCGCTGCCGCTGATCGAGCCGGGCAAGACGCTGTTCTTCGTGCTGCTGCCGGACGGGATGGACCCGGACGACGTGGTGCGCGTGCGCGGCGCGGCCGGCGATGCGGGAGATGCTGGCGGGCGCGAAGCCGCTGGTGGACCTGTTGTGGAGCCGCGAGCTGGAGGCTGAACCGCTCGATACGCCCGAGCGGAAGGCCGGATTCGAGGCGCGGCTTATGGCCGCTGTCGCGCAGATCAAGCATGAAGGCGTGCGGAAAGCCTACCAGCAGGAGCTGCGTGACAGGCTCTACTGGCATGCGCGGGGGACGCGGCAGAGTTTCAGCAAGGGTGGCCCTCCCCCTACGGTAACCAGCGGTAGGAAAGGGGTATCGCCCGGTCCGGCTGCCCTGGCGGGGCTCCGCATGGTTGTGCGGGCGCTTGAGAGCCCCCAGATCATGGAGCAAGGCCGCGAAGTGCTGTTCCGGGCGGTATTCGAGGATCCGGACGTTTCGGCGATCAGGGACGCCTCGTTTTACGTCTGCGACAACACCGAAATGCTTGACCGACCTACGGTTGCAGCCCATTTACGTAGTCTTGGC
This sequence comes from uncultured Alphaproteobacteria bacterium, assembly GCA_963784415.1. Taxonomy (GTDB): domain Bacteria; phylum Pseudomonadota; class Alphaproteobacteria; order Caulobacterales; family Hyphomonadaceae; genus UBA7672. The sequence continues at coordinate 628 of CAWARK010000008.1, read as the reverse complement.
CGCAAGCGGGCTGTCGAGCTTTTGGAAACCTTCCCGGTCGGGCAACCGATGGATCCTCGTTCGAACGAGGGCCGCGATTGGATTGACGCGATCGGCCGGTTTCCTGTTGCCCGAACGCTGGTAGCTGAGATGCAGGCGACGATACGGGCTGACGAGGAGGGCGTTGAGATCATGAGCGCCGCCCACCAGGCCAGGATCATGCAGAAAGTGATCGAACGGCGTAGCGCCAGCCGGTCAGTTGTAGATGAAACGGTTACGTCACCAGCCAGCGATGGGGCTCAGGATCTGAGAAACGCCATCGGGGGAATGGGGGCCGCTATGGAGTCGAAACGCTCTGAAGACTGATGTGAAGAACAAGGCAAAAACTGCGCAGGCCGCAAAGGGCAAAACGCTCATGAAGCCCCCGGCAAAGGCTACGGCCAAAACTGACGCAAAGAACAAGCCTGCTGCCAAGCCACAGCCCGCCAAGGCGGAGCTGAAGAAGGATTCGAAGAAGGCAGAGCCCGCAAAGCCGAATGGCAAGGCGGGCGCAAAGCCGGTCGCGACACCAAAGCCTGTTGCGGCCAAGACCCAGTCGGATAAAGCCGCCCCTCCCAAGGCTGCGGCGAAACCGGTTGCGAGCCCGCCC
>CAWARK010000007.1:0-106624 GCA_963784415.1 uncultured Alphaproteobacteria bacterium | reverse complement strand
GGCGCCAAGCCGGTTGCAACTAAGGAGCCCCCGCCCAAAAGCGGGAGCGAAAAGACCGGTACGGTGAAAGCCCAGCCGGCGAAGGTCGAGACGGCCAAGGAAGGCCGGACTGACAAACAGGGTCTGCGGAGAGACGGAATGGCGAAAGCAGAAGCAGCGGCAAAGAAGAAGTCCGCCCCGGATGCGTCCGACGGCCCGCTGCTCGACATGAACGATGCTACGGTGAAGAAATTCATCAAGCAGGCGAAAGCCCGCGGCTTCGTCACGTATGATGAGCTGAACAAGGTTCTGCCGTCCGACCAGAACTCGTCCGAGCAGATCGAAGATATCATGTCCCAGCTCTCGGAGATGGGCATCAACGTCGTCGAGTCCGAAGACGATGTGGAAGATTCCGAGCGCGAGCAGGAAGGCAAGGAAGACGACGAAGACGGCGAGGAGGGCGCTCCGGCCCGCTCGAAGTCGACCGCGCTGACCACCACGAAATCAGACCGCTATGACCGCACGGACGATCCGGTGCGGATGTACCTGCGCGAGATGGGCTCGGTCGAGCTGCTGTCGCGCGAGGGCGAGATTGCGATCGCCAAGCGTATCGAAGCCGGTCGCGACGCGATGATCCGCGGCCTGTGCGAAAGCCCGCTGACGTTCGAAGCCATCATGGTGTGGCGCCAGGAATTGTCGGAAGAGCGCGTGCTGCTGCGCGACATCATCGATCTCGAGGCGACCTATGCGGCTGCCCATGGCGGCATCGTCGACAACTCGCAGATCGTGCTGAACGGCGGCGCGCCGCCGCCGTCGACCGCGCCGATCACCGCCAAGAAACTTGCCGAGGCCGAACGCGCCAAGGAGAAGGCCAAGCCCATCAAGCGCGTGCGCGACGAGGACGTGGACGAGGTCGAACTCGAACGCCAGAAGCAGGCCGAAGCCGAAGCCCAGGAAGCCGAGGACGAATTCGACGACGGCGGCGCGATGTCGATGTCGGCGATGGAAGCCGAGCTGCGCGAAGGCGTCACCAAGGTGCTCGACGGCGTTGGCGAGAACTTCGTGCGCTATCGCAAGCTGCAGGAGCGGCTGGTCCAGCGGAAGATCGAGGGCAAGGTCCTCACCCCGAAGGACTTCAAGGAATACGATGAGATCGTCTCCGACATCATCGAGAACCTGAAGACGCTGCACCTCAACAATGCGCGTATCGAAACGCTGGTCGAGCAGCTGTACGAGATCAACAAGCGTCTCATCCAGCTTGAAGGCAAGCTGATGCGCCTGGCTGACCTGCATGGCGTTGGCCGTCAGGACTTCCTCGACAACTATTTCGGTCAGGAACTCAAGCCCGACTGGATGGACAAGGTCGGCCTGCTGTCGAAGCAGTGGAAGAAGTTCGCCACCACCGAAGTGCGCAAGATCAACCAGCTGCGTGAAGGCGTTGCCGCCCTCGCGCAGGAGATGGGCGTTCCGATCGACGACTTCCGTCGCATCGTCCAGACCGTTCAGAAAGGCGAGCGCGAAGCCCGTCAGGCGAAGAAGGAGATGGTGGAAGCCAACCTCCGTCTCGTGATCTCGATCGCCAAGAAATACACGAACCGCGGCCTGCAATTCCTGGATCTCATCCAGGAAGGAAACATCGGCCTCATGAAAGCGGTCGACAAGTTCGAGTACCGCCGCGGCTACAAGTTCTCGACCTACGCAACGTGGTGGATCCGTCAGGCCATCACGCGCTCGATCGCGGACCAGGCGCGCACGATCCGTATTCCGGTGCACATGATCGAGACGATCAACAAGATCGTCCGCACGCAGCGCCAGATGCTGCACGAGATCGGCCGCGAGCCGACGCCGGAAGAGCTGGCTGAAAAGCTCGGCCTGCCGCTCGAGAAGATCCGCAAGGTTCTCAAGATCGCGAAAGAGCCGATTTCGCTCGAGACCCCGATCGGCGACGACGAGGATTCAAACCTCGGCGACTTCATCGAGGACAAGTCGGCCCTGCTGCCGGTGGACGCCGCGATCCAGTCGAACCTGCGCGAGACGACGACGCGCGTCCTGGCCTCGCTCACGCCGCGCGAAGAGCGTGTGCTGCGCATGCGCTTCGGCATCGGCATGAACACCGACCACACGCTCGAAGAAGTCGGCCAGCAGTTCTCGGTCACCCGCGAACGCATCCGCCAGATCGAAGCGAAGGCGCTGCGCAAGCTGAAGCACCCGAGCCGCTCACGGAAGCTGCGCTCGTTCCTCGATACCTGATCGAGTCATCAATTCTGAATTGAAAAGCCCGGCCATCGCGCCGGGCTTTTTCTTTGTTGCCTTGGCCTAAAGCGCCAACTCCCCCGACATTCCGAATCGCTCATGCATCAGCGTTGTCGAGACGACGCGCTGGATGCGGCCTTCGTAGGCGGGGCGCTGGTCGGGCGGGCAGGTTTTCATCTCCTCGAAGGCGGCGCGGGCCTTGGCGGGGTCGAAGATCGGCTGGTCGTCGAGGGCGCGGGAGGCGAGGACGTCAGCCATCATGTCCATCATCGGGTCGCCCACAGCGGAGGGCGGCGAGGTGAAGGGGTGTTTCTCGCGGTTGTAGACTTCCTCGATCAGCACGTCTTTCGCCGCTTCGCGCAGCACGTGCTTCTCGCGATAGCCCTTGAGCTTCATCGAGATGGGAATGCGCGCGGCGTAGTGGGCGACGTGATGGTCGAGGAAGGGCACGCGGCCCTCGATCGAGTGGGCCATCTCCATCCGGTCGCCGAGGAAGGTGAGGATGAAGTTGGCAAGGTGGGTCTTGGAGTTGATGTAGAGCCCCTGGTGGAGCCGGTCGCGACCGGCGATGGCGGTCGAGAGGGGCAGGCGGTCGAGCACGTCGGCATAGACGGACTTGTTGGCGACGGACTTTGCGATGTCGTCGCGCAGCCAAGCGGAGGCGGTGATGCCCATGGCGCCGAACGTCTCGATGAAGGAGGGAAGGAAGCCGAGGCGATTGACTACTTCGACGAAGATCGGGTTGTCGGCCGCCTGCTGCATGAAGATGGAGCGCGTGGCGGAGTTGGACTCGAACATCTGCGCGAGGAGAGCTTCGGTCTCCTTTTGCGTGCGCGCGCCGGGGTGATGGAGCAGCGCATCGCGGCGGAAGGTGGCGTAGCCGCCGAGCAGTTCGTCGGACCCCTCGCCGGTGAAGACCACTTTCAGGCCTGCGTCGCGCACGGCTTTCGAGAGCAGGAATTTCGCGGCGCCATGGCCGTTCACCATCGGCGTTTCGGAATGCCAGACGGCGTCGGCGTAGGCATCGGCGAGCGCCTGACGCGTGACGGGAACCTGGTGGTAGGTCGCGCCGACGAACTCAGCCTGGCGGCGGGCGATGGGGCTTTCGTCCCAGACCGGATTATCGAAGGCGAGGGTGTACGCGCGGATCGGCCGGCTCATCTGTTGCTGGGCGAGGCCGAGGACGGCGCAGCTGTCGATGCCGCCGGAGAGGTAACAGCCGACTTCCACGTCGGCGACCATGCGTTCGCGGACGGCCTCGGCCAGCACATCGCGGAAGCCGGCGACGACTTCGGATTCGGAGCGCGTGTCGGCGGCGGTCTCGTCGGTGGTGGGGAAATCCCAGTCCCAGTAGCGGTAGATCTGGACGTCATTGCCCTGCGCGATGGCGTAGCAGCCCTGCGGCACAGAGCGGATGCCGGAGAACATCGTGTGCTCGTGGTTACGGACAATGTAGAGATCCTGCCAGGCGGCTTCGGCATCCCACGCGGCTGGTACTCCGAGAGCAAGGAGCGCCTTGATCTCGGAGGCGAAGAAAACGCCGTCCGGCGTGACGGCGTAGAACAGCGGTTTGATGCCGAAGCGGTCACGGATGGCGATCATGATCTGCCGCCGCTGATCGGCGATGAGCACGGCAAACTCTCCGCGTAGCTGTTCGGTCGCGCGCATGCCGTGCTGCAGGTAGAGATGCAGCGCGATCTCGCTGTCCGATTCCGTCTTGAAGCGGCTGCCTTTGCTGCGGAGTTCGTCGCGGATGGCTTTGTAGCCGTAGAACTCGCCGTTGACCGCAAGGTGCACGTCACCCTCGGCATTCGACATCGGCTGGTCGCCATTGCCGAGGCCGATGATCGAGAGGCGCGTGTGGCCGAGGAAGAAGCGCCCGTCGCTCCAGTGTCCCTGACCGTCGGGCCCGCGATGGTCGAGGCTGTCCAGCGCCGCCTTGATACGTTCGTGCGCAACGGGTTTGCGGGCGATGCCGCCGATCAATCCGCACATGGACGTTCCCCGGTGGCGGCGCCTGCCAAGAGAGGGGCGCTGCCTTGCTTTTGTGCAGAGGACGCGCCGGGTGCAGCGACTGTCAAGTTCGCGTGAGGTCAAGGCATATGAGCCGGCGCCTCAGCTCTCCACGATGCTCCCGAACGTGCCGAAGATCATGCGTTTGCCGTCGAAGGGCATCTGCATGTTCTTCATGCGCGTCGTCCTGCATCATCTTTTCCCAGGCGGCGTCGCGGGTGGGTTTGTCTTTCCAGATGATCCAGCCGGCCGCGATTGTTTCGCCGGGTTCGGCTTTCACGGCTTTGCGGAAGTCGGTGAGTTTGCCTTCGGGGACGTCCTCGCCCCAGGCGTCCACAACGGCGAGGGCGCCGAGTTCCTTGGCGACGGTGTGGAACAGCTTGCAGTGGGCGGTGTAGTCGGCCTTGCGGCCGTCGGGTACGGCGCAGACGGAGATATCGATACAGGACATGCTGGGTTCCTTTTTATCGCTTCAGCGACGGTATCAGTTTCGTAGCGGGCGAAGCTGCACCGAGCCAGCACAGCGGGCGGCAGGGAACAAGGTTCCATCGTTGCGGCGCCTGCTTGTCTCAGCGTCTGCGCCAGAATACGACTTTGTCGGCGCGCAACGAAATCTGTTCGGGAAGCGGCGGTAGGGCATACCACGAATGAAGAAGCTGCTGAGCGCCATGGCGAATGCCGAGACGCCCGGGAACCCGCCGCGCGCCATGCTGTTCGGGCTTGGGCTGATGGTCGCCGCCATGGCGGTGGTGCTGGCGCTGGCAGCGGTTTCGGCGTTCCAGCGGGATGAGCGCCAGCGCATGGTCGAGCACACGCTGGGCGTGCAGCAGGCCATCACGCAGTCGCTGTCGCTGCTGCAGGACGCGGAGACGGGGCAGCGCGGGTATCTGCTGACCAACGATGTCAATTATCTCGAGCCCTATCTCGATGCCGCGGGAAATCTGGCGCCGCAGCTGGATGAACTCGCAGCCCTGGTGGCGGACAATCCCAGGCAGGAAGAGCGCGTCGTGCAGCTGAAGACCGCGGCGGCCGAACGGGTGAAGATCATCGAGCAGACGCTGGCTGAAGTGAGGCGCGGGAAAACGGGCGCGGCGGTTTCGATCATGCGGGAAGGGTCCGGCAAGGCGGCGATGGATCGCATCCGGGTGCTGGCGGCGGAAATGGCGTTCGAGGAGGCCTCGCTGCTGGAGCAGCGGACGGCGGAGGACCGGGCCTCGGGCGAGCTGTTGCGGAATACGTTGCTGGCGGCGGCGATCGTGGCGGTGGGCGTGGGCGTGATGCTGTTCCTGGCGTTCCGCCGGTTCGCGCTGGCGCTGGCGGCATCGAACCGGTCGCTGGTGTCGAAGAACCTGGAGCTGGAAGGCGAGATCCACGCGCGGCAGAGCGCCGAGGCGCAGCTGGTGCAGTCGCAGAAGATGGAGGCGGTGGGGCAGCTGACCGGGCGGGCTGGCGCACGACTTCAACAACATGATGGCGGTCATCCTGAGCGCGACGAGCCTGATGCGGCGTCGGCTGGCGGCCGGCGACATCGATATCGGCAGGTTCGTGGATGCGGCCGAGGACGGGGCGAAGCGTGCGGCGCAGCTGACGGCGCGCCTGCTGGCGTTCGCGCGCAAGCAGCCGCTGAGCCCGGAAACGCTGGATGCGAACCGGCTGGTCGCCAACATGTCGGAGCTGCTGCGGCGGACGCTGGGCGAGCAGGTGTCGATCGAGACGGTGCTGGCGGGCGGGTTGTGGGCGGTGCTGGCCGATCCGAGCCAGCTGGAGAACTCGCTGCTCAACCTTGCGGTCAACGCGCGCGATGCGATGCCGGATGGCGGGCGCATCACCATCGAGACGTCGAACACGCATCTCGATGACGCCTATGCCGCGCGCCACGCGGAAGTGGCGCCTGGGCAGTATGTGATGATCGCGGTGACCGACAACGGGCCCGGCATGACGCCGGAGGTGCTGGCGAAAGCGTTCGAGCCGTTCTTCACGACGAAGCCGGTGGGCAAGGGGACGGGTCTTGGCCTTAGCCAGGTGTTTGGCTTCGTCAAGCAATCGAAGGGGCACATCAAGATCTATTCAGAGCCGGGCGAAGGCACGTCGATCAAGATCTACCTGCCGCGTACCCGTACGGATGCTGTGGACGCCAAGGCCGATGCGCCGAAAGAACTCGTCAAAGCGCCGCAGGAAGGCGCGATCATCCTGGTGGTCGAGGACGATGAACACGTGCGCGACGTGACCGTCGCGATGCTGCGCGATCTTGGCTATGTCGTGGTGCATGCCTCGCGGCCGTCAGAAGCGCTGGAGAAGCTGGCGACGCTGGCGCGGATCGATTTGTTGTTCACCGACGTGGTGATGCCGGAGATGAACGGCCGGCATCTGGCCGACAAGGCGATCGCGATGCGGCCGGGCCTGAAGGTGATTTTCGCGACGGGCTATACGCAGAACGCCATCGTGCATAACGGCATCCTCGATCCGGGCACGGACCTGCTGGTGAAGCCGTTCAGTATCGACGCTGTTGCCGCCAAGATCGCGCGGGCGCTGGCGCGCGAGGAAAGCTAGCTCGCGGGCAGTTCAATCGAAGATTGGCCGAACGCGTATTTCCAGCCTTGGGGCGTGCGGACGTAAGTGTCGCTGAACCACAGGCGCTTATCCAGTTTCGAACCGTCCTTGCGCGTGCCCTTGAGCCAGAGGCGCGCGGTGACGATAGCCGTGTCCTCGCCATAGAGGCGGACGACCTGCGTGCCTTCATCCTCGACCTGTTCGTCGTAGTCGATCTCGCGCGTGCGGGCGCTGTCGAGTAGTTGCTCGCGCGTCACGACGATACCGCGGCCGACGACGAGGATCATGTCGGGGTGGAGGATGTCTGCCATGGCGGCGGCGTCGTTACGTTCGACGGCGGCCTGATAGGCCGTGTCGAGGCGCGCGATCTCGCGGTGATCGGTATTGGGATCGGCATGGGCGAGGCCGGTCATGGCGATCGTCGCCATGGCAGCGAGCAGGAAACGAAAGGGCATGGACGTCTCTCGGTCATGATCCAGAGAGCGTGCCCGGCAACGGAAAAAGCCGCCATCCACTTTTGGGAATGGCGGCTCCTACCGGAAGGACATTGCTTTAAGGGATCAGGCCCGTTGCAGGCGGGCGTAGTGCGAGAACGAGATCAGCTTCTGGTTGGCTTCGTCCCAGAGCGTGAGGCCGGCGCAGCGGATGCTCTGCCACAGGCCGAGGCGGCTGACGTCGCGCAGGACCGGGTTGTGCTTCAGCACCTTGTGCAGGCGGTAGAAAGGGATACGCGCGCTGGCGTGGTGGACATGGTGGATGCCGATATTGGCAGTCAGCCAACGCAGGACCGGCGGCAGGTCGTAATGCGATGAGCCGCGCAGGGCGGCCTCGGTGGCGTTCCATTCGCCGCCGCGCGCCCAGTAGGTTTCCTCGAACTGGTGCTGGACGAAGAACAGCCACACGCCGGTGGAGGCGGCGATCAGCATGCTGGGCAGCCACACGAGCAGCAGCGCGTCGAGACGGCCAACGAGGATCAGCGTGGTGATCACTGCGGCGAGGACGACGTTGGTGCCCATGGCGCTGACCCACACGCGCCAGCCTTCCTTCATCACGCCATGCGGCAGGCGCTGTTGCAGGAAGAAGACGTAGAACGGGCCGACGACGAACAGCGTGATCGGGTTGCGATAGACGCGATACCAGAAGCGGTTCGCCGGTGTCATCGCGCTGTATTCCTCGACCGAGACGGTTCTGACGGCGCCGAGTTCGCGGCGGTCGAGATTGCCGGAGGTCGCGTGATGGATGCTGTGCGTGCGGCGCCAGCAATCATGCGGGGTGAGCGTGATGACGCCGACAGCACGGCCGACCCAGTCGTTCAGCCAGGGGCTGCGGAAGAAAGCGCGATGACCGCAGTCGTGCTGGATGAGGAACATGCGCACCACGAAGGCGCCGCCGGGAATCGCGAGCAGGAGACCAGCCCACCAGAAGCCGGCCGCAACCAGGAAGCCGCCCGTGATCCAGATCGCGGCGAGCGGCAGGGCCGTCACGGCGATTTCAACTATGGCCCGGCCGAGAGACGCCTTCTGGAAGGGCGCGAGCATCTCGCGCAGGGCGGCCTGGTTCGGGACGTGCGCCATCGGATCGGAATCTCTCTGCACGGATGAAAAAGACAAAACTGACAAGGCGGCTGGCCCGGCGATCGTAACCGGACTTTGTAAGCCAGCTTCTCTGGCGCAGGCAGGGCTGTCAGGCAACTAAACTAGGCTGTGGCAAGCCAGCACGGCAGGCTCTGCCTCAGCGTAATATGGCCGCAGGAAACGCCCTGTTTCCGTGCAAAATCGCAGTCAAATCGTAAAAAAATCCGTAACGCAGGCGGATCGGGTCAAAGACCGTCAAACGTACCCTCGCAGGCGGACGGATTGCCCGACTTGTAGCCGGCCTGCAGCCACTGCATCCGCTGGGCGGAGGTGCCGTGGGTGAAGCCTTCAGGCGTGACCTGTCCGCCGGAGCGTTTCTGCAGGGTATCGTCGCCGATGGCGTTGGCCGTCTTGAGGCCGGCTTCGAGGTCGCCGGCTTCCATGGCGACTTTGCCACCGGAGACTTTCGAGGCGTTGGCCGCCCAGACGCCGGCATAGCAATCGGCCTGAAGCTCGAGGGCGACGGAGTAGCGATTGCCGCCGGCCTGGCCCATCGATTGTTGCGCCTGTTGAACCTTTTGTGACGCGCCGGTCATGGTCTGGATGTGGTGACCGAACTCGTGGGCGATGACGTAGGCCTTGGCGAAGTCGCCGTCCGAGGCGCCGAGCTCGCTGGACATCTGCTGCCAGAAGGAGAGGTCGAGATACACGACCTGATCGTTGGGGCAGTAGAACGGTCCCATCGCCGCCTGGCCATAGCCGCAGCCCGTGTTGGTGCCCTGTTCGTAGAGTGACGACCTTGGGGGCGGTGTAGCCCTTGATCTGCGTCGCCCAGACATCGTTGACGTTGCGCCCGATCACATCGACGAACAGGCCGGCGTCATCCTTCGGGCGTGCCCATGGTGCCGCGCTGTTCAGCGCCGCCGCCAAGGTTGAGGCCGCCTGCGATCGAGGCGGTGGTCGACGGGTCGATGCCGAGGAAGACATAGGCCAGCACCGCGACGATGCCGACAATGCCGCCGCCGCCAGCGATTGCGCCGCCGCTGAGCCCGCGCCGGTCCTCGACGCCTCCGCCGGTCTGTCCGCCTCTCCAACGCATAGCGATCTCCGTATTTCAGGGGTCCAATAGGCCAGAATGCGCAGCAGAAGGAAAGGATGCCTCGCTGTTGGATCTCTGGCTGTCAGGTGATGGCGGCGCTGCCGGCCGCGCCGCCGAGCCAGTCTTTCACTGTCTTCTGCATCGACGCGTCCCAGCGGCGGGCGCGATTCTCAATTTCCTGACCTGTGGTGTGCACGCCGGCGAAGGTGATCGATTTCGACGGCTCGTTGATGCGGAAGACTGGCCCGCCGCTCTGACCGGGCAGGGAATCCATGTCGTAGATCAGGCCCGTGCCCGTGGTGCTGACAATGCGCCCGAGACATTTGCGCAGGACGATGGGCTTGCCGTCATAGACGGGATAGCCCGCGAGCGTGAGTTGCGCCGAGCGTAGTTCCGGCTCCGACATTGGCGCCTGCGAAAGGACGTCGGGAATCGATTCCGGCTTGGTCCACTTTCCCAGCGCATCGGATGTGAGGTGGATCAGGGCGAAGTCGAAGGGCGAGGCGCGTGGGGTCATTGGGCCCGGCGCAGGCGACATATTGCGGCGGGCATTGCACCCGCGCGCCGATCGCCTCTGCGCCTGCATTGCCGTTCGTGGTGACGCCGACATGGGCGACGATGCTGGTGACATAGTTCTTCGAATTCAGGCGATAGACGTTGTGCGCGGCCGTGAGGATGACGTTCGGTTTGATGAGGATGCCGGAACCGATCAGGAATTCGCCGGGCGCCTTGATGCGCATGCAGACGAGTGGACGCCAGGGCGCGTTCGCCGTGTCGTTGACGATGACGCTGTCATCCTTGCCGATGACGGATTCCGCGCCCGTGTCGCCTGGCGGGGGGAAGCCCTTGAAGTCGAAGGGCGTGGCGGGCGTTTGCTGCAGGTCGGCCTTGCCCCTGCCGCGCTGTTCCTTCCAGCCGCTGATCAGGCCGCGCATGCGTGCTCCTAGTTGTCGTCGGTTGCAGCGTTGGCGGCGTCGGGATTGACCAGAGGGGCGCCGGCCACGGACGACGGCGAAAGCTGCGAAGAGCCGATGGTTCCGGGAGAGGGCGCGGGCGCTGCGCGCGCTTTCCGGCCGGCGGCGTTGTCGATCACCGTGATGGAAAACATGCGCTGGGTCTCATCCAGCAGCGTGATCTGCGATTTCTGTGCTTCGGCAACGTCCGTGTCGCCAGAGACGGTGGTGGGGACCTCTGCGATAAAGTCAGAGATGGTGCCGGCCTCGTCTCCATTGCCGTCGGCGGCATCCAAGCCGGTGAGCGCCGTGCCAAGTTCGGCGAGGGCGGCGTTGTGCTCCTCGGCGGCAGCCGACGCCTCTTCCTGCGCGGCGTTGATGGCAGCTGTGCGCTCATCGTCAGTGGCGAAGCTGCCGCTGCGCGCGGCAGTGAGATCAGCTTCCGCCTCCCTGAGACGGGCGGCTGTGCGGGCGGCTTGTCCCGACTTATAGGCGTCTTCGGCTTTCTGCCGCGCCTCTTCGGCTTTCAGGACAGAGACCGCGCTGTTGTCGTACTGGATGCGCAGGCTGAATACTTCGCCGACGCCCTGGAAGAAGCCCTTGATGATGTCGAGCGGGATGGCGACGACCTGCAGAAGCTCGCTGTCCTGGCTGATGCCGACGGCAGCGGGCATGCCGTGCACCAGATCGACGCGCGCCTTGGCCGAGGCAAAGACACCGCCGGGCAGGTCCATCGACATGATCGGCGATTTGTTCGGCATCATGATGAGGCGCGACTCGTCCGTGATGTCGCCGACTTTCACGCCGATGAGATAAGGCGCCGGCGCGCGATAGCAGATCGAGCTGGCGCAGGCGTCGGGCGCGACCACGTCGCGCTGTGAGACGGCGCGGCGCGTGACCTTGAACAGGGGCGTCAGGGAGATGTGGAAATAATCCGGCCGGTTCGCAAGCTCGTGGCACTGGGCGATGTTATCATCGTCCCGCGCAGGATCGGTGCAACCGAGGAAGACCATCGCGCGCGCGTGCAACTGCTTGTCGAGCGCGGTCAGTTCACAGGCGACGCCGAAATCGCAGCCTTCGTATTCGAACGGATCGATGAAGGTCGAGAACAGCGTGGCATTGGCGAGCGGATTGGTGAGCAGGTTGCGGGCCTCGTCGCCGCCCGAGTATCCCGTTCCCGAAATCGCGCCGATGCTCTTGGCCAGCGTCGCGAGAATCTTGCCGGCCTTGCCATCGGAAGTCGCATTCACGTGTGTCAGCAGGCGGGTCTGCGGATTGACGACGAAGAAATAGCGGTTGTCGGCGAACAGGCTCGACGAGGTGTTGAGGACGTAGGTCGCTTCCGGGTCGCCGATCAGGAAAGGCTGGCTGATATAGAGTCCGAGTGCGCCGCCACTGGCGATCAGCTCCACCTTCATCACGGCCTTGGGCGCGGCATAGTGCAGGCCGCTCGCCATCGGACCGGCGCCATAATCGACATGCTGGGAGTGAACGGACTGGCACGCGGTCAGGCACGTGATCGCGGCAATTGCCAACCATGATTTCAGCATTGGGACCCCTCCCGGAATGAGCGCACCATAGGCCCAACCTGCGAGCGCATACCAAGCCCTCGGCATGCCGTGGTTCGTGCGAAATGCGCAGGTGTGGTTTGCGGCCCGGAACAATTCGCGTGGCCGGGGAGGCTGGTGTGCGCGGCGCCTGCGCTGTAGGCACATTCCGCAGAGAAATGATTGCCGGGGAGAGATCACGTGGCGCATTCCATCCGGGTCGGCGTTGGCGGCTGGAGCTTCGATCCGTGGGACGAGACGTTCTATCCGCCGGGCCTGTCTAAGGCGAAACAACTGTCTCACATGAGCCGGACGGTAACGGCGTTGGAAGTGAACGCGACGTATTACTCGTCGTTCAAGCCCGACACGTTCGCAAAGTGGCGCGACACGGCGCCGGATGGGTTCGTGTTCAGCCTGAAGGCGCACCGCTTTTCGACCGTGCGCAAGACGAAAGAGGACATGCTGAAATCGACCGGCATGTTTCTCGACCAGGGCATCACGCAGCTGAAGGACAAGCTGGGGCCGATCAACTGGCAGTTTCCGGCGACGCGGAAATTCGATGCCGACTATTTCGCGATGTTCCTGTCGGTGCTGCCGAAGGAGAAGGACGGGCTGAAGCTGCGCCATGCGCTTGAGGTGCGCGGGCAAGGGTTCGACGATCCGAAGTTTCACGACCTGCTGACGAAGCATGGCGCGACGGTCGTCTATGCCGAGGACGACGAGTTTCCGAAAGTGCGCCACGAAGGGTCGAGCTTTGCTGTCGCGCGGCTGATGCAGTCGCAGGCGGATGAACCGAACGGATACGGCAAGAAGGACATTGATCGCTTCGCGAAGCTGGCGACGGACTGGTCGAAAAGCCAAGACGTGTTCATGTTCTTCATCTCCGGCGCCAAGCAGCGCAATCCGGCGGCTGCTGTGGCGTTGCAGGAGAAGCTGGGGCTGAAGCCGAGCCGCGGGAGTGGAGTCTGTTGCCGCGCCGAAGAAGGCTGCGGCGAAGAAAGCGCCGTCCAAGAAAGTTGCAACGAAAGCTCCAGCGAAGAAGAAGTGATGCGGCTCAATCAGGTTACGGTTCCGCTGGTCGACTATGATGCGAGCGTGGCGTTCTATCGGACGCTGGGGCTCAAGCTGATTGTCGATGCGCCGCCGCGCTATGCGCGGTTTGAAATGCCGGATGGGGATTCGACATTTTCCATCGAGAAGGTCGAAGGCTGGACAGGCGGCGACTGGCCGGAGATCTGGTTTGAGAGCGATCGGCTGGATGAGCTGGTCGTGGAGTTGAAGGCCAAGGGCGTCGTGTTCGAGAGCGAGCCGGAGACGATGAGCTATCTCTGGCGCGTGGCGCACCTGCGCGATCCGGCGGGCAATCGCATCACGCTGTATCATGCGGGCGAGAACCGGCTGAACCCGCCGTGGCGGGTGAAGTAGCCGGCGCGTAAAGTAGTCAGCCGAGCTTTTCCTGCAGCCAGACAGTCATCGCGGCGCGCTTCTGCGGCGAGGATTTGCGTGCGACTTCGGTCGCGATGTCGGTGAGTGAGACCGATTTGAGGTGGGCGCGCCATGCCGCCTCCGCCTTGCCGAATGCTGAGTGGATTTCGCAAGGCTTGCGGAAGTCGCCATTGGGCGTGACGCACGGGCCCTGCTGGCGAATCTCGGAACAGCGGAAGGCGGGTTCTTCGCCTTCGATGGCTTCGACAATGTCCCACAGCGAAATCTCCGCGCCGGGCCGGGCGAGGCGATAGCCGCCGCCGGCCCCGCGCACCGATTCAACAACACCGGCGCGCGCGAGCGCCTGCATGTGCTTGGCCATGTAGGCGGGCGCGAGCGAGTGGAATTCCGCCAGCGCGTTGGCGGGCAGGCCGACGCCGGGCGGCAGGGCGGCCAGCAGTGCGCAGGCATGGGCGGTCCATTCGACGCCCTCGCTCATCTTCATTGGAATCGCCTCGGCCTGATTTCTATTGCGGATATTTAGCATCCGGATTATATCGGACACAAGTTATCCGATTAAGGAGATGGCTGTGACGCTGGCATCAAAAGGCAAGGTGAACATTGTTGGCGGCGGGATTGCCGGCCTTCTGGCCGCGGTGGAGCTGGGCCGATCTGGCGTGCAGGTCTCGCTGTTCGAATCGGCGGCGGATCTGGGTGGGCGGGCGCGCACGAAAGCGGCGGACGGGTTCTTCCTCAACCAGGGGCCGCACGCGCTTTACAATGGCGGGGCGCTGAAGCGGGAGCTGGACCGGCTGGGCATCGCTTATGCTGGTGGTCGGGCGATGGCGCGGTCGCGGAAAGCGATCTGGAAGGGCAAGCTGCATCTGCTGCCGGTCGATGGGAAATCGCTGATGATGAGCGGGCTGTTCGGCTGGCGCGACAAGGCGGTGTTTGCGCGCGTGTTCCAGCGCTTGATCAAGGGTGAGCAGGGCCGATGGTTCGTTCGCGGACTGGCTGGATGCGCAGAAATTCTCGCCCGTGATGCGCGCTTCCGTGGAGGCGCTGGGGCGGTTGTCGGCCTATGCCAATGGCTCCGAGCATGTATCTGCCGACGCGATGCTGGAGCAGATCGGCATGGCGATGGGCGGGACGCTGTATCTCGATCATGGCTGGTCGACCTTCATCGCCGGACTGGCGAACGCCGCGCGCGAAGCGGGCGTCGTGCTGCATGTTGGCGCTCGGGTGGAGCGGGTTGAAACTGCGGCGCATGAATCGCGTGTCATCCTTGCCGATGGAAGTGTTGTTGTCGGTGACGCGGCGATCCTTGCGGTGGGTCCACACGAGGCAGCGGCGCTGGCGCCTGATGTGGGATCGCTTCAGGTGGAAGCAAGGGAGGCGAAGGCGGTGCGCGCCAATACGCTCGATCTTGCGCTGAAGCGTTTGCCGGATGGCGCGGGCGAGTTTGCGCTGGGCATAGATGGGCCGTTCTATTTCTCGGTGCACTCAGGTTCGGCGAAGCTGGCGCCCGAGGGCGGGGCCGTGGTGCATATCGCTAAGTATCTGGCCGTAGGCGAAGCGCCTTCACGGGATGCGATTGCGGAGCTGGAGGGGATTGCCGATCTCGTCATGCCGGGCTGGCGCGCGCTGGAAGTGAAGCGGCAGGAGCTGCGCGGGATGGTTGTCGCGAATGGCATGCCGCGCTGGGATCGTGCGCGGCCGGGTGTTCAGCTTGGCCGATGCGCCGGGGCTGTTCATCGCGGGCGACTGGGTCGGCGATGAAGGCATGATCGCAGACTGCGCGGCGGCGAGTGGTGTTCAAGCCGCGAAGGCTGTGCAGGCGTGGCTGTCGGCACGGGCCGTGAAGTCGGCGGCGTGACTACTTCACGAACTTGCCCGAGATCACGTCGGTTGGATCTTCGAAGCAGCGGCCGCGGATGAGGACGAAGTCGGTGGGGAAATCGTCGCTGGTGAAGGCGATGATGAGGCGGCCCCAGTTGCGGGTCGTGCGTCCGTAGTCGTCGTTCACCGTAACCGGGCAGATCAGCGTGTCGTCGTCATCATCGTCATGGCTGACGTCGGATTCGGTCCAGTAGCCTTTGAGCGGGCCGGGGCCGCCGAACTCGCCGGCGAGGCCGTCGATGAACAGCAGGCCGATATTGTCGCCGAAGACGGTCTCGTATTTGAGCACGCCGTAGGGGCTGCTTTCCTGATCATAGATGATCTTGCCGAGCGTGCTGCTCTGCCATGTGACGGGATCAGGATCCGGCGCGGGCTGGGCGATTGCGGTGCAGCCGCCGAACATGGCGATCAAGGCGAGAGCAGCGAAGCGAACGTGCATAGTCGTCCCCCGAGGTTGATCCTAGCCGTGCGGCGGTGAACCGGTGGAAGCCACAGGCGCGGCGAACTGTTTCGGCAGCAGTGTCCACCATTGTGGGCCGGACGAGTTCATCCGCTCGGCGAAGGCGCCTGCATCGGCGCCCGTGCCAGCAAAGATATCGCCGCGATTGGGGCCGCGACGGATGGCGCCGCCGGTATCCTGCGCGACGAGCAGGCGCTGGAACGGGTCCGCCGCCATAGTCGCCATTGACGAAGACGAGCGCGCCGTAGGGATGGAAGGCAGGGTCGACAGCGATCGAGCCCATCGGCGTGAGGGGCACGTTGGCGGCGCCTTTCGGGCCGGCGGTGTAGTCGTTGATCGTTTCTTCCTGGAAGAAGACGTAAGACGGATCGGCATTGAGCGCGGATTTCTGCGCGCCGGGGTTCACATCAAGCCATGAGCGGAAGTTGCTCCATGTGGGGCTCGGCAGCTGACCGGAATTGCGCAGCGCGCCGAGCGCGGAATTCCACTTGTAGCCATTCTGCGCGGAGAACTGCGCGCGCGCTTCCGAGCCGTCCTGGAAGTGCAGGCGGCCGGAGCCCTGCACCTGCAGGTTGTAGACGTCGGCGGGGTGCGCATAGCCGATGATCTGGCCGAGATAGGGCGTGATGGATTCGCGCTTGGGGTAGGGAATGATGCGGTCGCCGTTGAGCTTGCCGTTCAGCGTGCGAGGGGCGCCGCGAAGCGCTTCACTGTCGAAGGCTTCGGCGAAGGCGCCGAGATCGACGGTCACCATGTCGGGCGGGCGCTTGAGCAGCGGCTCGGTGAAGGGCGGCGCCCATTCGCGGCTCGCCTGCACGACGGGCTCGAAATAGGAGGTGAGCTTCGCTTCGCCGGGGCCGTTCACATACTGCGGATCGAAGTAGGATTCGAAGAACCAGCGCTCCTGACCCGGCTGGATCGTCAGCGCGCCATTGCAGGCGGTGAGCCAGTCGCCGATCTTGCCGCCATAGCGGCCGCCCGTCAGCGCCGTGTCGGGCGTGCGGTTCTTCCAGCTGTCGCACTGGCGTTTGAAAGCGGTGAGCGCGGGCGCGAGATCGGACGTGCCCCAGCCGGGAATGCTGCCGAAGGCGACGGGCGCGAGGACGAAATCCTGCGGCACGGGCGGGGTCGTCGGCTTCGACGGAACGGTTGAGGGCGGGCGCGGCTTGGTGGTTCCCGCGCCATAGATCGGCGCAGGGCTTGAGGACGCGCACGCTGTCAGCGTGAGCACGACCGAGAGGGATAGGGCGGCGCGGCCGATCATTCGCGTCTCCGAAACGAGTTCACAATTCTGGACCCGGTGACAGGCCCCGGTGACAGGCATTGGCGGGATGTTAGCGCGAAATTGTGGCGCTGACGCCCCCGTGATGCTGTTCAATCGCAGTCTGGGTCCAGTCTAGGCGAACGCCTTGTCGGCCTGGGTCCAGTCGAGGGCGTTCATGTACGCATCGACATAGGCAGCCGCCTTGGCGCCGAAGTCCATATGGTAGGCATGTTCGTACATATCCAGCGCGACGAGCACGCGACCGTCAGCGACCGTCATGGTGTGATCCGCGGCCCACTGGTTGGTGAGCTGGCCGAGGCGGGGCGACCAGGTGAGCAGGACCCAGCCTGATCCGCCGCCGAGCGCCTTGCCCATGGCGACGAACTCGGCGCGCCATTTGGCGTGACTGCCGAAGTCTTTCTCGATCTGTCCGCCGAGCCTTGCGCCGGGCTGGCCGCCGCCCTTGCCGAGGCAGCCGAAATAGACCTCGTGCAGGATCATGGAATTGGTCGCGAGAAGTTCCTCGCGCTTGAGGCCGTTGAGCATGAAGCCGGGCGCAGTCGCCATGTCGAGCTTGGCAAGTTCGCCGCGGATCGCGCCGATGCGGTTCACGGCGCCGACATAGTTGTTGTCGTGATGGCTGACGAGAATCTTTTCAGAGAAGCCGGTGATCGTTTTCGGATCGAACGGCAAGGGCATCGGCTTGTATCCCGGCGGCGCCGATGCAGTCGTGTTCTGCGCGGTGGCGCAACCTGCGCTGAGGGCGGCTGCGCCGATGGCGAGGCCGGCGAACATTGCGCTGCGGCGATCGAGGTCGAGCGTCATGGACGTCTCCTGTGAAATGAGAGCGCTGCTCAATTGAGGCGGCGCACAGGAGATGATGCTAGCGCGAATTCGTGACGAAGCGAGATGGGATCAGGGCTGCGGCGGCTTGAAATCCGGGCGGGCCTGGGCGGCGGGAACGTTGGCGACGATGCCGGCGAGATTGCCTTCCTTGCCGGCGGGAACCAGTTCGTAGAAGCCGGTCAGCTTCACGCGGATAACAACGGGGCCTTCGGCGAAATTGGAGAACTGCCAGCCCTGGATGCCATCGAACGGGGCGGTGAGGGAGCCGGCCTGCTTCAGGCCACGCGCCTGCTTGTAGGTCGCGACTTCCATGGATTTGCCCGGTTCGGGCGTGGTGTGGCCGTGGAAATCGTAGGCGACATCTTCCGGGTTCTTCGCGCCGATGACTTCCCATTCGTAGATCAGGCTCGCGCCCTTTTTCATCGCGACCTTGTATTCCAGCTCCGATCCCTTCGCGCCGCCGAGAAAGTCGGTGAGCGGGATTTCGATCACGTCGGTGCGCGGGGGTGTTTCGGATTCGCGAGCCAGAGGTCCGCTGGCGGAATTGGCGTCTATCGTGACTTCAGGCGGGGCCCAGAGACGGGCGACGCCGGTGAGCTTGCCGATGCCGAGCGGATCGGAATGAAATTCGGATGGCATGATGAAGCCGAGCACGATGAGCGCGCCGCCGAGAATGCCGCCGCCGGTGATGAGGGCGAGGGTGCGGCCCGAGACGTTGAGCTGGACGGGTTTGATGTCAGCTTGGATGTTTGCTTCTTCAGGCATCAGGCGCCTCCAGCAAGAAAGTAGCCCGCGAGTTGTTCGCCGGCCAGCACGATGCCGGCGAGGAACATGAGCGCGTTGGCGAGGATGGCGTACCGGCCGAAGCTTTTGGTCGTCCGCCAGAAGGTCATCACGACGAGGATGAGGGAGAGGGCGATCAGCTGTCCGATCTCGACGCCGATGTTGAAGGAGATCAGGTTGGGCAGGAGGCCGTCCTTGTTGAGGCCGAGCTCCTGCAGCTTGGTCGCGAGGCCGAGGCCGTGGAAGAGGCCGAAGCCGCCGACGGCGATGCGGTTGTCGAGTTCGAAGCCGAGCTTGCGGAAGCCGCCGAGGTTTTCGAACGCCTTGTAGGAGACCGACAGGCCGATGATCATGTCGACGAGGTGGGCCGAGACGCCGAAGTCGAAGAGGACGCCGAGGATCAGCGTGGTCGAGTGGCCGAGCGAGAAGAGCGTCACGTAGAGCAGGACGTCTTTCAGGCGGTAGAGAAAGAAGATCACGCCGGTGAGGAAGAGCAGGTGATCGTATCCCGTCACCATGTGCTTGGCGCCGAGGTAGAGGAACGGGAAAGGATCGGCGCCGATAGTGTTGCGCACGAACTCCGCATCCTTGCCGCCGATGGCGTGGGCGAAGGCTTCCGGGGCGATGAGGCTGAACGCCAGGATCGCGAAGAGGATGTAGCGGTTGCGCATCGGGTTCCGGTGGAAGCTTGATGCGTTGGTAGGGGGCGAGGGGCTGGGGCGCAATGGGCGCACGGATGCGGCGCCGCGGGTGTGACCTGCGGGGTGCGGTTTGTGTGGGGGCCTGAGTTAGATCAGGCCGATTTTAAACGCATCAGGATTGTCATTCCGGACGCGCGCGCGGCGCGTGAGCCGGAAGCCAGGGGTGCGTGTGCAGACGCGGTGCATGTCGCTCCTGGGTTCCGGGTCTGCGGCGCTGTGCGCCTTCGCCCGGAATGACAGGAGAGAGTAGCGCGCATGTATCAACCCGTGTCCCCCGCGAAGGCGGGGGTCCAGTCAGTGTGCGGAGCGCACTCGGGTTGCGTGTCCGCACTTCGTGCGGAGTCTGGACCCCGGCCTGCGCCGGGGACGCGGGCCGAAGGCCCGCTTCCAGTGGAGAGGCCGGTTGGTTCGGCTTGATCGTGTTTCCTGTGTGAGGTCGTTCGGTGTCGGCTGATCTTCGTGCGCTGCATCCGTGTGCCAATCACGGGTGGTGCGGTTGAAGATCGTCCTGCACACCAAGACGACGTTGGACACGAGCCAGGCAAACGCGCGCAGCATGGCCTCCAGCAAAGGCTGGCGGCTTGATGGGGTAACTACTCCGTATGGGCGCGTTTGTGTTCGTGTCATGCGGAGGAGCATACGCCTGCACGGAGCCCGGCCGATTTGCGAAACGTGAATCCAGCATATTTATCGGCCAAGTGATTGAGATTGCTTGAGAAGATTTTCTGGCGGTTGTGGGATAGGCGCGGACGCTGTCCAACAAAATGTGGTCATCCAGCCCGCTCAAGCTGCGTATGAAGGAGGAGACACAGGAGGGCCGGCGATGGAACTCGTTCAAGGGACTTTGGCGGCGGGCCTGGTCATGGGCGTCATGGACGCGCTGTGGCTGATGGTGATTGCGCGCAAATGGATGCTGAAACAGCTCGGCCACCTGATGAAGGAGCCGATCTCGTGGCCGCCGGCGATTGCGTTCTATGTGCTGTATTCGGTGGCGCTGAGTTTCTTCGCCATCGGGCCGGCGATGGCGGCGGGAGGCGATGTCGTGAGGGCGCTGGGGCTCGGCGCGTTTCTCGGGCTGGTGGCGTATGGCACCTATGACCTGACCAACATGGCGACGCTGAAGAACTGGCCGCGCGACTTCGCAATCGTCGACATCATCTGGGGGCCATTCGTCTCCGGCGTGTCGGCCGCGGGCGGTGTCATGATCCTCAAACTGTTCTGATCATTCGTCCCACTGGAAGACGTCTTCGAGGCTGACGCCGAAGACCTGGGCGATGCGGAAGGCGGCCTCGAGTGAGGGGCCGTATTTGCCAGCTTCGATGGCCGCGATGGTCTGGCGTGTGACGCCGATACGTTCGGCAAGATCGCTTTGCGTCATCTCGCCGTGTTCGAAACGCAGGCGGCGGATCTGGTTGGCGATGGGGAGCTTCGCCATCGTCTAGTAGCCGCGCCGGAACATGATGATCTGCGCGACCGCGACGACGATGGCGGAGGCCGCGATGCCGAGGATCGCGAAGTTCACGATATCGACCATGTCCGTCCCGGGCGTGTGCGTCGGGATGATCAGTGCGGCCGTGGCGATCATCAGTGTGTAGTAGCCGATGGTGTGTGAGCGCGCCTGGATCAGTTTCTCGCGTTCATCGCGCGGGCCACGCCCATCCTTCGGCGTGGTGATGGCGGCGAGCGTCGTCAGACCGGCCTGAAGGAGGATCAGCGTAACGAGGGCAGCAAGCGCGAGGTGCAAGGCGGCGGGCGAATAGTGCTTCACCAGCCCGCCGAAGATCGCGCCGAAATAGACGCCGGAACAGATCAGCACGGTCACCAGCGTGATCCAGGCAAGTTTCTCGCGGAATGACATGCGGCCTCGAACGATGACGGTTTCGTGCAGAAAAGGGACTCGACACGATGTATAGAATCTTTTACATGGTGTCTGGTTTTCTTGTCACGCGTTTTTCTAAGCTCCGCAACAGAAAAACTCCGATTCCGGAGGCGGAGAAGCTTTGTCCCCAAGGAGGACTGAACATGCATCTGAAATCGTTGGTTGTGATCGCAATACTGGCCGCAGGGTCGGCGCCCGGAGCGTGCGCACAGCACCATCTGCATGGTGAGCAGGCAGCCGTTCAAGCAGCGCCCGCCTCGCAGCCGGCTCCGCAGGGCGAAACCGTCAGCCTGCAGGGCGACCAGTCGGCCTGGATCAAGAGCGCGGAAATCCACGCTTTCTACGACCTGTCTGTCGCCTCGCTCGGCAAGGGCGCCCGCAAGCTCGACTTCGAGGCTTATCGCGACAAGTCATATGCGATCTTCCGCGCATTCGGGACCAGTCGATGGGGATCAAGCCCGGACTGCGATGGTGGAGCACCTGAAGGACATTCCGCGACAGATGGTCGAGCATCGTGAAGGACGATCCGAAGGTGCTGGACAGCTATGACAATTTCATCGTCGCGCTGATGGGGCCGCAGTAGGCGGTGGTGAGCACGCCGTCCGTCTGCTCGAATTGGTCCCCCGGACCAATTCGTCCGCTTCGCGGACCGCAAACGAACTCCTTCGAGACGCGGACTTCGTCCGCTCCTCAGGATGAGGGCGTAATCCCTACTGGCCGCCCGCGTACATCTTCACGAGCTGGTAGAGGAAGATGCGGCCTTCCATCAGTTGTTTGACGCCGACGCGTTCGTTGAGGCCGTGGGCGTTGGTGGTGGAGGGGTCGGCGAAGATGCCGGAGACGCCGTAGGTGGGAATGCCGACGGGCGTGAGGAAGCGGCCGTCGGTGGCGCCGGTCGCCATCGCGGGGATGACGGGAACGCCGGGCCACATCTGTTCGGTGAGCTTTTCGATCGGCCCGAGAATTTCAGGCGTGATGCGCGGCGGAGCGCCGGGTTTTTCGGGCGGCGACTTCAGCGTCACTTTCACTTTCTCGTCGCCGATGGCGGCCTGCAGCTTCTGCTGGATTTCCTGCTGCGTGTGGCCGGGGAAGATGCGGCAGTTGACGTTGGCCGTGGCGCGTTGCGGCAGGGCGTTGGGCGCGTGGCCTGCGGTCAGCATAGTCGCGACGCAGGTGGTGTGGAACAGCGCGTTGCGGCCGGGGTCAGCCATCAGGCGGCGGATGGCGGCGGCGTTCTCGCCATCGGCGGCGTCGCGCATGTCCTGTCCGAGCTGGCCGGGCGTGATCGCGCCCATGCGGCGGAAGAAGCCGGTGGTGGCGTCGTTGAACTCGATGGGGAATTCGATGGTCTGCACTTTCATCAGGGCAGCGCCGAGTTCGTAGATCGCATTGTCCGGCACGGGGCGGGACGAGTGGCCGCCGGGGTTCGTCACTTCGATGGTGTAGTCCTGGTAGAGTTTCTCGCCGGCCTGTACGCCATTGAAGATGTACTTGCCTGAGGCGCCGTCGATAAAGCCGCCCGCGCCTTCGTTCAGTGCGAAGGCGGCGTCGATCAGGTCGCGGTGATTGTCGGCCATGTATTCGGCGCCGACGAATTCGCCATCGCCTTCTTCGCCGCAGTTGAGCATCATCTTGATGGTGCGGGCGGGCTTGTAGCCCTCCTTCTTGAAGCGAACCATCGAGTCCGTGAAGATTGCGGCCATGGCTTTGTCGTCGCTGGCGCCGCGCGCGTAGAAATAGCCACCGTCCTCGGTGAGGACGAAGGGATCGCGCACCCAGTCCTCGCGCTTGGCCTCGACGACATCGATGTGCGCCATCAGGAGGATGGCTTTCTGCGACGAGTCAGTGCCCGGGAGGATGGCGACGAGATTGCCGTCCTGCGGGCGATTAAGGTTCGGCTTGGCGAGGATGTGGAGATCGCTTTCGGGATAACCCGCAGCGACGAGGCGCGCCTTCATGCGCTCGGCGGCGAGGGTGCAGGAGCCGACGGAGAAGGACGTGTTGGTCTCGATCAGCTCTTTATAGAGACCGCGGAATTCGGCTTCTCCGGCGGCGGGATCGCGCGAGGCCGTTGCGGCGGTGGTTGCGGGCGTGGTGGTGCAGGCGGCGAGGGCGAGAGCGGAAGCGGCGAGGAGGAGGCGCATGAGACGGGTCCTGAATCTGTCGGGGCGACATGAGCATGAGCGGGGCGGTGCGCCAAGTGCTTCGCACCTTTGCGCCTCCCGCCTCTATGACGAGCGCTGCCGGCGCATTCGGGATGGCCTCAAGTGGTCGAACTGTCTCTCCAGCTTTCGGCCTGCCCGCAAAGCAAATTGATCATCGCCTGAATGGAATCGGCGCCACGGCTCGCAGGATACCCTGAAGCAACTAGGCCGGGCGGAAGCGCCCAATTGTTCGTTTCGATCGAAGTCTGGGGAGCGGGAAGGCGATCCCGTGCGGATTGCAAGGCAATGATCAAGGCGTCCCGTCTCACGTCGTCGCTAACCAGTTCATCGACTCGTAATTCCACCATGCCGCTCAGGCCAGCGACGACATCTTCCATGAAACCGCGGAGAATAGTCGCCAAATCTGGAGTCGATCTGCGCCAGACCAAGAAGGTTCACCACGGCTGCAATGTCGTGGTCATGCATGTGCACATGGCGGCCTCTGAACTCAACGAAGCTGTGTCCCATCCAAACCTCAAGGCCACGCCGAGATGATGCCGCCGGCGACCAGTGTGCCGAGGAGGAGATGGATGGCGTCCATCACGGCGAGGCCGATCTTCTCCGGGCTGTAGACGAAATTGTAGAGGCGCGCGGGGAGGATGAGCAGGCCCCAGATCACGAAGCTGTAGAGCAGGCCGGTGGCGAGATTGTCGACGCGGGCGGCCTTGAGGATCAGCGCCAGGCCGATGGCGGTCATGATGGGGAGGATGGGCGAGATCGCCATCTTCCACATGTGCGGCTTGAGCTGGTCCTTCGTGTAGCCGGTGAGGCCGAGCCAGATCTTCGATCCGCCGCCATAGATCGCGGCGCCAACTGCGTAGGTTGCGATGGCGGCGACGATGATGGCGAGCCAGTTGTCGCCGACGATTGTTCCGGTTGATGGCATTGCTCTCCCCTTGTCTCTCGGGGAGAGGCTATGGCCGCAGGTTCAGCGAGTCCACGCAGTACCGGCGGCGGGCGGTCAGAGCGCGAAGCTGGGGACCGGCGCCCACGCGATGGGGATGCCCGGGAATTCACTGTAGAACGCCCAGCGGCCATCTTCCCAATAGCCGATCACGGCTTCGCCGGAGCCTTCATACTGGGCGATGTGCTCGTCGTATCTGATCCAGAGAACGAGGCGGCGGCCGTCCTGCGGCGCGGTCGAGATGGGCTGCGAGGTCGATGATGTCTGCATGGTCTGCGATCTGCTTGGCGAGCGCAATTGCGTGCTGGTCCATGGCGCGTATTCCGATCGGTGGCGTCAGTCCTACCGTAGCGGAATTGTGTGACAGTTTGGTGGGATGCGGTGTGCCCGGCTGGCAAAAACAAAAGGCCCGCCGGTGAGGGCGGGCCTTTCATGGTCTGGTCTGTGCCGGTGACTATAGCTTGCTGGTCAGTTCCGGGACGATCTTGAAGAGGTCGCCGACGAGGCCGTAGTCCGCGATCTGGAAGATCGGGGCTTCTTCGTCCTTGTTGATGGCGACGATGATCTTCGAGTCCTTCATGCCGGCGAGGTGCTGGATGGCGCCCGAGATGCCGATGGCGACGTAGAGTTCCGGGGCGACGACCTTGCCGGTCTGGCCGACCTGGAAGTCGTTCGGGGCGTAGCCGGCATCCACGGCGGCGCGCGAGGCGCCGACGCCTGCGCCGAGCTTGTCGGCGAGGGGGAGGATGTACTGGTTGAACTGTTCAGCCGAGGCGAGGGCGCGGCCGCCGGAGACGACGCGCTTGGCCGAGGCCAGTTCGGGGCGATCCGACTTCTGCAGTTCTTCGGAGACGAAGGTCGCCTTGAACGGACCGGCGGGCGCCGCAACCGTTTCAACCGTAGCCGTGCCGGCGCCAGCAACAGCCTGGAAGGCGGTGCCGCGAACGGTGACGACTTTCTTGGCGTCGGACGACTTCACGGTGAGGATCGCGTTGCCGGCGTAGATCGGACGCTCGAAGGTCGACGTGTCGATGACCTTGGTGATTTCCGAGATCTGCATGACGTCGAGTTTGGCGGCGATGCGCGGCGTGACGTTCTTGCCCGTGGTGGTGGCCGGGGCGAAGAAGGCGTCATAGCCAGCCATCAGCGGAACGACGAGGGCTTCGACCGCTTCCGCGAGTGAGTGCGAGAAGGCTTCGCCTTCGGCGTGGAGCACCTTGCGGACGCCGGGGATTTTCGCGGCGGCGTCTGCGGCGGCCTTCGCGTTGTGACCGGCGACGAGCACGTCGATGTCGCCACCGAAGGCCTGGGCTGCGACGACCGTTTTCGCGGTGACGTCGTTGAGCGCGTCATTGCTGTGTTCAGCGAGAACGAGAACGGCCATGATCAGATCGCTCCTGCGGATTTGAGTTTGGCGATGAGCGTGTCGACGTCGGCGACTTTCTCGCCGGCTTCGCGCTTCTTCGGCTCGGCGACTTTGACGACCGCGAGGCGCGGCGTGACGTCGACGCCGTAGTCAGCCGGCGTCTTCATGTCGATGACCTTCTTCTTCGCCTTCATGATGTTCGGCAGCGAGGCAAAGCGCGGCTCGTTGAGGCGGAGGTCAGTCGTGACGACGGCGGGCAGGTTGAGCGAGACGGTCTGCAGACCGCCATCGACTTCGCGGGTGACTTTCAGCTTGTCGCCATCCATGGCGACGGCCGAGGCGAAGGCGCCTTGCGGCCAGTCGAGCAGGGCGGCGAGCATCTGGCCGGTCTGGTTGGCGTCGTCGTCGATCGCCTGCTTGCCGGTGATGACGAGGCCGGGCTGTTCGGCTTCGACGATCTTGGCGAGGATCTTGGCGACGGCGAGCGGCTCAACCGCCACGTCGGTCTGGACGAGGATGCCGCGATCGCCGCCCATGGCGAGACCGATGCGGATGGTTTCCTGCGCCTGGGCCGGGCCGACCGACACGAGAACGATCTCGGTGACGACGCCCTTTTCCTTCATGCGGACGGCCTCTTCGACGGCGATCTCGCAGAACGGGTTCATCGCCATCTTGATGTTGGCGAGATCGACGCCCGAGCCATCGGCTTTCACGCGCGGGCGGACGTTCGGGTCAATCACCCGTTTGACGGGCACAAGCACCTTCATCGGTGGGTCTCCGGTTGGGATCGGACGGTCAGAACGAGGCTCGTTGCGCACGGAGGTGCGCCTGCGAACCAGCGGCTTTCCGGTAGCCGTGAGCCGCGCGGGAATCAAGTTTCGTGACAGGCTTCGAGGGCAAAAAGCGTCGATTTGGCGCTAATGGCTGGGAAAGAGGGGACGCAAGCGGCGTTGACACCCTCGCGCCAGCAAGGACATTCGCCGGAGAGGCCCTGAAGGGCCCGCTCTGCCCGTGGAGGGGACAGCCTATGCGTAACCATTTCTGGAGCCTGGCGGGCGGGCTCTGCATGCTCGCGGCCGCCTGTGCCACGACGGGCGCCGCACCAACCCGAGCGGCAGGCGAAACTGCGCGGGGGCTCGACTGCAACTATCTCACCGAAGCCGAGGCGGTCGCCAGCGCCGGCGTGCCCAATGTCACGCATGAAGGCGTGCGGCTGGTTCCCCAGCCTCCGCCGTCGACGGATCCGAATGACGCGATTGCCCAGCGTGCCAACATTCCGCGTTCGGCCCAGCCGCCGCTGACGGCGAGCCAGAAGCGCATCCTGATGTGCGGCTACGAACTGGATGCTGCCAACGCGCGTATGCCGTTCTCCCTGTTCGTGCCGGACAACTATGACCATGCGCGCGCCTGGCCGCTGATCGTCGATCTGCATGGCGCGGGCGTGACCCCGCTGCAGCAGATGCTGTTCGATGGCACGACGGATTTCGCGCAGCGCGACGGCTATATCGTGGTGACGCCGATGGGGTTCTCGACGTTCGGCGGATGGGGTCCGCTGCGCGGAGAGCCGAAGCTGGTGGAGACAGCGGACATCAATCCTGCCACGGGCGCGAAGTGGGCGACGCACGAATTGTCGGAACTCGACGCGCTGACGCTGATCGAGAAGGTGCGCGCGACATTCAACGTCGATCCGGACCGCATCTATCTGATGGGGCATTCGATGGGCGGGTTCGGGACGTTCTTCCTCGGCGCCAAGCACAACACGCTATGGGCCGGGATTGCGCCGATCGCGGGCGGGGGCGTGGGGCCGAATGCGCCGGCGGACAAGCTCAAGGCCGTGCCGGTGCTCGTGATGCACGGGTCGGACGACAATGTGGTTCGGAAGGAGAGTTCGCGTATCTCGGTGCGGGAGCTGCAGAAAGCGGGCGCGCAGCACATCTATCTTGAGTTTCCGGGCAAGGACCACGAGTTCTTCATTCGGCGCGGTCGCGAGAATCTCGAGAAGGTATTCGATTTCTTCAACCTGGTATCGCGGCGCACGAATGTGGGTCCGATCCCGGACGCGGCGCCGCAATGAGGCAATAGCACGCTGTCGTTGCGACTAGCGGCTGCGACGGCATTCTGCGAGCATGGCGCCGGATTGATTTTCTGAGGAGCCGATATGGCGGACGTGTTTGACGACGCCTTCTACGCCCGGGCAGACGCCCACATTCACCTCTCCAACGATCAGGCACAGGGCGCGGCGCGCGAGATGGTGAACGCGTCCATGCTGTTCGCCTCGGCGCGGTTTTGCGCCTGGCTGTCGGCAGGCGGGTATGCGTCGGGGGAGTCGATGGCGGCGAAGAAGGACGAGATCGTAGACTATTTCGTCGATGGTTTCCGGCAAATGCTGGAAGGCAATGTTGACGCCTATATCCGGAATTTCGACGCCTACATGAAGCCGACGAAGCCCTGAGGCTCGCGGATTGGGGGAAGATCAGCTTTGCGGGCGATGAGGCTGGTTTTGCGGGCCGGGTTGGGCGAAAGATCATCGCTCGACCCGATTGCCAGTCTCAGGAGTTCCCATGGCCGTTAAGTTCGACGACGCTTTCTACGACCGCGTGGAGGCTCACATCCATCTGTCCAACGAGCAGAAGAAGACTGCGGATCCGGAAGGTACGAATGCGTCCATGATGTACGCATCGGCCCGGTTCAACGCCTGGCTGTCTGCTGCGCGCTTCGAGTCCGCAGAGGCGATGGCGGCCAAGAAGAAGGAGACGATCGACTTCTTCCTCGCCGGATATCGCGATCTGCTGGAAGGCAATATCGACGACTACATCAAGAACTTCGACCAGTTCATGAAACCGAAGGCCTGATCCGGCGCGCGCATACAAAACAAGAAACAATACGGGAGATGGTCATGGCCGGACGTCTGGCGGGCAAGGTGGCGGTGGTGACGGGGGCTGCGAGCGGCATCGGCCGCGCGACGGTCGACCTGTTCATCGCCGAAGGCGCGAAGGTCATCGCGGCCGACCTGCAGGAAGACAAGGGCGCGCAGATCGAGCACATGCACAAGGACGCCGTCCGGTTCGTGCGATGCGACGTGATGCAGGAGGGCGACATTGCTGCGGCGGTGAACGCCGCCAAGAGCAATTTCGGCAAGCTCGACATCCTGTTCAACAATGCGGGCACGGGCGGTTCGCGCGACATGGCGGATGGCGTCACGGCGGAAGGCTTTGACTCGGTCATGCACCTGCACGTGCGTGCGGCGTTGTTCGGCATGAAGTACGCCGTACCGATCATGCGCGAACAAGGTTCGGGCTCGATCATCTCGACGGCGTCGATTGCGGGCCTGCGGACCGGATATGGACCGTTGCTCTACTCGATCGCCAAGGCGGCGGTGGTGCACATGACGCATGCGGCGGCGGCTCAGCTGAGCCCCGAGAATATCCGCGTGAACTGCATCTGCCCGGGCATGATCGCGACCAACATCTTCGCGGCCTCGCTCGGCATACCGAGCCAGCTGGCGGAGACGCGGATCGATGCGCTGGCGGAGGCGAGCAAGAACACGCAGCCGATCCCGCGCGGCGGGCGTGGCGCCGACATTGCCGAGGCGGCGCTCTATCTGGGATCCGACGGCTCCAGCTTCGTGACGGGGCACGCGCTGGTGGTCGATGGCGGCATCACGCTCGGGCCGAACGATGCGGCGCGGATGGCGACGTTCGGGCCGGTGTTCGGGGCGCTGGGTGTGGATGCGGAAACGCTGGCGGCGCTGTTCGTGCCGCCAAAGCCAGCCTGAAGCCTGGACTGAGACATTGCGCCTCTGCGCGACCACATTGTCTGACGGGTGAAAGGACCCACATTTCCCTCATGGTTCCTGGATTTCTGCGCCGCCTCATGTTGTCGACCGGGCATGCCGACCTGCAGCCCGAGGACGCGCGCCTCGCCATTGCTTCGGTGCTGGTGATGGCGGCGCGGGCGGACGGCGCATACGAGGCCGCCGAGGTGGCCGAGATCGATCGCGCGCTGATGGCGCGGTTCAAGCTGACAGCGGACCAGGCGCGCGGCTTGCGCGAAGAAGGCGAAGCGGCCGAGGCGGAAGCGATCGACATCTTCCAGTTCAGCCGCGCGATCAAGGCGGCCGTCCCGCTTGAGGATCGTGTCGGCATCATCGAGGAGCTCTGGCGCGTGATCCTGACGGACGGCATGCGCGACCCGCTCGAAGACTCGTTGATGCGCCAGATGGCGGATCGGCTGGGCCTGTCGCCGATGGAGTCTGCGCTGGCCCGGCAGAAGGTGCAGGGCGGGGGGAGTATTCAGGCTTAGGCGTCGGTAAGCCCGCGCTCGTCCTTCGACGGACGCGCACTTTGTGCGCTGCTCAGGATGAGCGCTTCGGGAAAGCTGGCCAAGTAGCGCTCATGGTGAGCAGGCGGCGAAGCCGCCGTCCGTCGAACCACGAGCGCGTACTCTCACGAGCCTCCTTACTGCGCCGGCGCGACCGCAGGCGCAGCCGGTGCGGTGGCCGGATCGGCCGGCGACGCATATGCGCCCTCAGGCGGTTTGATGCCTTTCAGGTACTGGTCAAGGAACGCGACATAAGCGTTGGAGGCGGTAATGCGGTTTTCCTTGCGGAGGAAGCCGTGGCCTTCGTCGGGGAAGATCACGTATTCGACCGGCACGCCGTTCTTCTTGACGCCGGCGACGAGGTCGTCGCTTTCGACCTGCAGCACGCGCGGATCGTTCTTGCCCTGGATGACGAGCAGCGGCTTGGTGACTTTTTCGGTGTGGAACAGCGGCGAGATGCGCTGGTGGCGTTCCTCGTCCTTCGCGGGATCGCCCATTTCATCATAGAGCGAGTCACGCTGCGCCCCCCACCATGCTGGGATCGATTTCAGCGTGCGGACCCAATTGGTGACGCCGAAGATGTCGATGCCGGCGGCGAATTCTTCCGGGCGGAAGGTGAGGGCGGCGGCGACCATGTAGCCGCCATAGGAGCCGCCCATGATCGCGATCTTGTCCTTCTGCACATAGTCGAGCGATTGCAGGTACTTCTTGCCATAGACGACGTCGTCGAGATCGACCTCGCCATGCTTCTTGTCGTCCATGTGGAAGAAGGTTTTTCCGTAGCCGGACGAGCCGCGGTTGTTCACGCGCAGGACGGCGTAGCCGTGATTGACGAGGTGCTGGTATTGCGCGGTGTAGCCCTTGCGGTTCTGGCCACCGGGGCCGCCGTGAACGTCGACGATGGCGGGCACGGGCGCTGTCGCGCTGGCGTTCTTCGGCTTGAAGAGGATAGCGGGGATGTCGAGGCCGTCGAAGCTCTTGTAGCGGACGACTTCACCCTCAACGAGCATCTTCTCGTCGATGGCGGGATTGAGGTTGGTGGTAAGACGCGTGGCGGCGCCGGTCGCGAGATCGGCCACGAACACATCTGCGGGAGAGGTGTCGGAGGCGACGGTGAACGCGATCTTCGTCTCGTCGCGGTTGAAGCGGATGCCGCCAATGTCGCCGGCGGGAACGCCCGTGATGGTGACGTCCTTGCTCGCGGTCTGGTCGAGTATCGTCAGCCTGGTGGACGCATCCTGGTTGATGGCGGTGACGCGATAGTGGCCCGATGCCGAATAGGTGACGTACTGCACGTCCCAGTCGGCCTTCACGAGTTCGGCCTTCTTGCCGGTTGCGAGATCGTGGGTCCACGCCTGCGTGAATTCGCCGAACTCGTCGGTTGAGTAGACCAGCTGATTTCGAGTCGGGTGTGAATTCGTAGACGCCAAACGCGATGACCTTGTCGTTCGGGGTCACGAGAACGGGCGTCTGCTTGGCGGGCTTGGTAAGATCCGCGAGATAGACGTCGCTGTCGGCGGCCGTAGTCTCTTTCGACAGCGCCAGCCATTTGCCGTCTGGTGAAATGGCGGCGGGGAAGAAGCCGGTGTTCTGGAACACCAGCTTCCGCGCGAACGTGGTCGCGTCGTAGGCGTAGACGTCGAACGCCTGCGGATCGCGCTCGTTCGAGATCAGCCAGAACGTCTTGCCGTCGCCGCTCCAGCCGAGGAAGTCGGCCTTGTGTTTTGTGCCGGGCGTGAGGTCCTTCAGCGCGCCATCGGCGCTGCGCACATAGATGTGGGTCAGTTCATCGCCGCCGACCGTCGGTGGACACCAGAACGCGGTCGTCGCCCGGGAAGTAGCTGATCGCGAAGACGGCCGTGGTGGTGGAGGTGGTGAGCGGCGCGATATCGCCGCCGGCGACAGGCAGCGCGCCCGCATTGAACACGCCCGACTTGTCGGTTGCCAGAAGCACGTTCTTGCCATCGACCGAGAATACGTAGGACGAGGGGAAAGCCATCGACACAGCGGTGGTGTCGAAAAACGCCTTGGCGTCATAAGTTGCGATCGGCGGGGGTGCTTTCGCCTCTTCCGCTGCTGGCTGGCAGGCGACAAGGCCTAACGCTGCGACCGAACCAAGTACGGCAAACCTGAACATGTAGCCCTCCACATAGCGGGGGCATGATGCGGAACTCTCAATTGGGTAGCAAGCGAAACTCTAGTCGCCGCTCGCGTTGGCGGGCTGGTTCGCGGCTTCGGTGATTTCGCTCAGGCGGAACCAGTCGGTCTTCTCAAGGCCGAGCTGATAATCGAGCCAGTCGGGTACGATCTTCGAGGCGCGCGAGCCACGTGTGTTGGACAGCACGACGATGCCGGCGTCCTGCGCAGGCAGCCAGGCAATCTGCGCGATATAGCCTTCGACGCTGCCGGAGTGCGTGTAGAGCGTGCTGCCGGCGTAATTGTACGTGCGCCAGCCGAGCGCATACGACGTGTCCTTGACCGGCGTCTTCAGCGAACGCTGGCGCGCGGTTTCCGGCGGGGTCGAGATGCGCTTGCGATGCGCCTCGTCGAGCACAGCTTTTGGCAGCACGTCGGGACGATAGCCCATCTGCGCGATCAGCCATTTCGACAGGTCGGTAATGCTGGCGTTGACGCCGCCAGCGGCCGGCACCTTGTAGTAGTAGTCCGTCACCGGAACGCTGACCCAGCCATCGCCGACGCGCTTGTGCGGGCGGGCCCAGTTGCCGGTGGCCATCAGGTCGTGCTGGCCGACGGAGGCGGTCGTCATGCCGAGCGGATCGATGATGCGGGTGCGGAGTTCGGTGGCGTATGACTTGCCAGTCGCTTTCTCGATCAGCGCGGTGATCATGTTGAAGGCGACGTTCTGGTAGGTGAAGCATTCGCCAGGGGCGCAGGTCTGTCTCACCTTGCCGTAGGCGGTGAGGATCTGCGATGTCGGCGTGCCGGCTTCGAGCATGTTGTCATACGCGTAGGGCGGCAGGCCGGTGCGATGGGACAGCACATCTTCGAACGTCACGCGCGCGGCGTCAGCGGGGCGTTTCAACTTGAACTCGGGCACCAGGGATGTGACGTGCGTCTGCAGGTCGAGCTTGCCTTCGGACTGTTCGAGCACGGCGAGCGTGGAGGCAAAGCCCTTGGACAGCGAGGCGATACGGAAGACCGTGTCGGGCGTGACCTTTTCCGTGCCGCCAGCTTCGCGCACGCCATAGGTGCGCATCATGACGATCTTGCCCTGCTTCACGACGGCGACGGCGAGGCCGACGAAGTCAGGCGCGGTGGAGGCGCCATCAAGTTCGGCGGCGAAATTGCGGAGAGCCTGCGCTTCCTTCGTGAGCTGGGCCGATGCGGTCGCGGGCGCGAGCAGCGCCAGAGCCATCGACAGACCAAGAGCAAGAAGTCTCAACGCGCGTCCCCCGCAGCCGGGCAAATTCGAACCGGGATAGTGACACAGAATCCGATCCCCGATCCTTGTCCATAGAAGTTAATCCCGAACTAGGCGGGATTTTGTTCCCTGGCTGTCCAACTGGCGCTGGCTATCTGGCGCTGGCTAACTGGTGAGTTCCGAGCGGACCTGCATGAGGACCTGTCCCAGCAGGTTCAAACCCTGCCAGTTCGCGGGATCGAGCGCGGCGGGATCGTCTTCGGAGAGGCCGATGCCCCAGATGTAATCCTTCGGATTGGCCTCGGCGAGGATGGCGTCGCCAGTGTCGAGGAGGCGGCGGCGGAGGCCGGCGTTCTGGCCGAATTTGGCGCGGTTGCCGGCGAGGACGAGGGCGAAACGATGTTCGTCCCAGATCTCCTGCACGAAGCCGGAGACGCGTCCGCCCATCAGCTTGTGCTCGTGCGGGCTGTCGCTGCGCATGATGCGCTCGGCCATGGCGGTGTCGCCGAACAGGCGGGCCTTGCCGGCGTGCATGAACTGCTCGCCGCAGATGTAGTCGAGGCCGTCCACGGTGAAGCGCGCCGGATGGAACTGGCTGAAAGGGCCCTTCATGAAGAGGTGGACGGTCTGAGGGGCGACGGGAGGCATGGCCTAGCGGTTCGCGCCGGGAACCCAGAGCACGTCGTCTGCGCCATTGGCGTTGGCGCGGCGGGCGGCGACGAACAGGAAGTCGGAGAGCCGGTTGGCGTAGGCGAGGGCGGGGGGCGAGACCGTCTCGCCGGGGGTGGCGGCCAGCTGGGCGATCAGGCGCTCGGCTCTCCGGCAGGTGGCGCGCGGAATATGGAGGTGCGCCGCCAGGGCTGATCCGCCGGGGAGGATGAAGCTGTTGAGCGGGGGGATGGCGGCGTTCATCAGGTCGATTTCGGTTTCGAGGCGCGTGACCTGGGCCGCGACGATGCGGAGCGGCTCCCAGCCGAGGGGCTTGTCGCGCTCGGGGGTGGCAAGATCAGCGCCGAGATCGAACAGATCGTTCTGGATACGGCCGAGCATGGCGTCGAGTTCGGGATCTTCGCCGGCGTAGAGCCGCGCAACGCCGAGGGCGGCGTTTGTTTCGTCGACCGCGCCGTAGCTTTCGACGCGCAGATTCCACTTTTCGACGCGCTCGCCGGTCGCGAGGCCGGTGGTGCCGTCGTCACCCGTGCGCGTGTAGATCTTGTTCAGGACAACCATGGCGGGGAGCCTTCCACCCGGCCAAGGCCGCGGTCAAGGCGCGCGGTTCCTGCCTCAGGCGTAGGCTTCGTGATGGCCCGAGAGCGGCTGGCTCAGCAGGTCCAGCGACGGGCGCGGCGCGAGGCGGAACGGGATGCGGCGGCGATCGACCTGTTCGGCATGGCCGGTCGAGAAGCGCCAGCCCTTGATGGCCGGAGCGCCGTCCAGAAGAGCGTGAATCGCGTATTCCTGGCCCGAAACCGTCATGTGGCAGACGCCGTCCAGCGACAGGACGAGATCGGCTTCCAGCGTGGCGTCGAAGCGGCGGATGCGCTGGTTGAGGCGGTCGAGCGCCCATTCGGCGTCGGCTTCGCCGCGGACGAGGGCTTCGAGGGCGTTGGACAGGCCCTGCGCTTCGGCGTGGAACCACGACCAGAAGCGACGGCGGTTGGCGCCAGAATCATTGCGCGAGAACATGCCCGACCTCCAACACCCAACCAGAGCCATGATGACAGACACAGCTTCAGGTCTGGGTAATACGTTCGAACGAATTTGATGGATCCAATCCGAACGTGAGCTGAACGGTTTGTGTTGCACGCGTGCAACGGCGGCTACGCGGCTTCGTCCGTATCCGGACAACCCATAGGTGGGTCTCAGTCGCGGTCCGGCGCACCCAGCGGGAAGTTCGGCCGGAAATAGCGCGCTTCATCGACCGCACGGGCGAAGGACGGCCGGGCGAGCAGGCGGGCCCGATAGGCGCGCAGGTTGGGGTAGGCGTCCGAAATCGGGTGGGTCCAGTCGGCATAGAACAGCGACGGAGAGGCCGCGGCGTCGGCCATGGAGTAGTCTGCGCCGGCGGCCCATGTCCTGCCGGCGAGGTGTTGCTCCAGCCAGCCATAGGCGCGATCGAGCCTCTGGCGAGCGAGGGCAAGCCCGTCCTCGCTCTTCATCGGAACCTGTCCGATCTTCGATGCGACAGCGACCTGCATCGCGTCCATCACGTGCAGGTCGAAGAAGCGGTCGAGGAATCGCACGTCCAGCGCCGCCTTGGGATCGTCAGGGATCAGGCGAACCGGGCCGGGGTGATTGAGCTGCAGGTATTCGATGATGATACTGGTCTCGACGACCTGACGATCGCCATCCAGCAACATGGGGAATTTTAGCAGCGGCCAGCGCCGCATCCATTCCTGTATGTGCTCCGGCGTGTTGGGGCCGATTTCCCGGAACTCGAACGGCGTCGCGTTCTCGTAGAGCGTGATCAGGACTTTCTGGGTGTAGGACGAAAAAGGGTGGCCGTAGAGCGCAAGCGGCATCAAGAAACCCTATCGGAAGGCGCCGGCCGCCAAGCCGAGGCCGCACAGCAGCAGGATGGCGATGAACTGCACCAGCACGCGCAGGCGCATCAGCTTGTTGGAGCGGGATCGGGCCTGCCCGTCCGTGCGGACGAGGTTTGCCACACCGAACGCAAGGACAATGAAAACCGCCCCGATCGCGACGTAGACGCCAATAGCCAGATACTTTTCCATGGTGGTCTTTTACGCCTGATCGCGCCGGGACGCCAGAAGCGCGGATGCGGCAGGCTGCGGTGCGTTCCGGACCTAAATGCGAACGGTAGCAGTCTCCAAACCGGGAGGGGTTTGACCTCTGTTGCCAGCATCGAGGGCAGCGAAATCCGATAGCGCAGCAGCCAGCTTTTTACGGGTCCGGTCCGGCAGTCCCGCAGGATGCGGAAGGTAGACCACCGTCTCGATCAGTCGCGCCGCGTCTGGCGTTTCTTCGGGGACCAGCGCGCGGAGACTGGTTGTACCCCGCGTTGCGTCGAACCCTCTTGAGCGTAGAAATTTCAGAACGTCCTCGGACCGTGAGCAACGGATCGCCAGAAGCCAATACGCATGACGGTCTGCGCTCCGACCAAGGCCCGTGAACGCGTGGGGCAATAGCGACAGAAAATCCCGGCAGATCGCTTGCCTCGACGCCCCGTCGTCCGTGGTTTCCATTTGGCGCGCCATCAGCGCGACCATGCGCGCTGGCGGACGGCTGCGGATCGACTCGATAAGGGATGGTCCAGAGAAGCCCCGCGCAGACTCCCCAATAACCTTGTCCGGGTCTTTGCCCGCAATCCGGATCATTCGCAGTAGCGCCCCATACAGGCGCGGGGTGCTGAGCGTCTTCAGCAACAGATATTTGAGCGCGCGCTTGCGGAGCCAGCGATCGCTTCGCGGCTCATGGCTCGCCAGCCTGCGTTCAATTCGAGCGGCCAGGTCCTTGTCGCGGAACACACCGACGCCCCCACCCAGCGCCGTCCGGCGCTTTATGGGACCGAAGCTGAAGAGACTAGCATCGGCTTCTGTGTCTCCCCGATGAAACTGGCCTGCGAAGGCTTGCGCGGCATCCTCAAGAACGAAAACACCGCGTGTGCGAAGCTCGACTGCGTCGTGAATGCGGCTGACCGAACCGTACAGCTGGGCAACCACACACAACCGGGCGCCGCTTTTCGCTTGTGCCGTCAAAAGCGCACCCGGCGCGGGCGCCAATGTGGCCGGGTCGATATCGACGGGAACGATCTCGAGTCCGTGCGCGCGCGCAATATCGAGCATGTTCTGGATGTTGACTCCCGACATGACGATCTTGTCCCCAGCCGGCAGCGCAAGTTCTGACAGGAGAGCATCGAAAAGCGTTCGTTCCGACAATCCAATCACGGCGCTCCGGTCGTCCCAACCGCTCGTAACGCTTTTGCCGGCGCGCTCCAGTCTCGCGCGGGACACGGGCCAGCCCGCCGCCGCCCACAAGAGCGGAGACCATCCGATGTCGAATTTTAATCGGCTATGCATGCCCAATCGTTCTTCCAGGAAAACCGGTCAGAGCCACCTTAGTGGAGGCGCTTCAAACCGCAGCGCTTCCAGCGTGCCTTTGAGATCGGACATGAAACCGTTTCTGTCGCCGGTCCATCTGATCGGCGCACCGACAATCGCGCTGCAGTTGAACGGAACCAGAATTCGTGAGTTTCGGGGCAAAACCCTGCCGGCGCCTTGTAGGTACACCGGCACAATCGGCGCTTCGGGAAACGCCTCTGCCAATCGGGCGATGCCAGATTTGAAGGGGCCCATCTCCTCGGCTTCACCGCGGGTGCCCTCGGGAAATATCAGCAGGATTTCGCCCCGCGCGAGCGCCGCCTTGCTCTCCGCAAGAACATCGACATTCCGACCGACGCGACCACGGACAACCGGCAGAATACCAATGATCCGGAGCGACATCCAGCGGGAGAGCGGTGACCTCAGAAAATGATCCGCCGCCGCCAAGGGCCGGACACGGCACAGAGTGGCAGAAGGAAACAGACACAAGAGGAGCAGTGTATCGATGTGGCTGTTGTGGTTTGCCGCGACTATCGCCGGGCCTTTGATTGGAAGGCCTGCGCGCCCATAGACGTCCATGCCGATGATCAGCTTGGCGAATGGACGGACAATGAAAACCAGAAGGAACCGTCGAAAAACCTGAAGCATGTTCAGAACCGTTCCAACGCAAATATCGCATGCATATGGAAAAACCAAGGCGCAGTGAATGTGAGGCTTGCGATGCGATCAAGGGCGCCGCCAAAGCCAGGCAGCAAGAGGCTGGAACTGCTTACGCCCAGATCGCGTTTCACTGCTGACATGGTCAAGCTTCCGGCAGCGCCCCAAATTGGCAGGATGCCGCTAACAAAGACACTTGGCCAGAACGGGAGCGGGCTGAAGAAGGGGGCCAGAAATACAAACACGATCCAGCTTGTAAGTGTTCCGCCCAACAGGCCTTCCCACGTTTTATCATCGCTGATCCGTGCGCTGATCTTGTGCTTTCCGATCAACCTGTCCCAGCCATACTGAGCGGCGTCGCTGAACACCGTGATGGCGATAAGAAAAAACACCAGCCCAGCCGGACCCGCTTGGGGCGTCTCCTCCACGGGCGTGCGCATCAGAAACGCGGCATGGCCAAGGTTGAAAACGCAAACGATGACGCCCCAATGCATGATGCCGACAGTCGCCAGAAATCCATCAGGCCTTCCGATCAGCGCCATCAATACGGCCGTGGCGACGAACACGTAAATCGGGACGATCACCAGAAAATACGGATAGGTATCGATCCATATGGACCAATAACTGATCAATACGGACGAATAGACGAACAGCACCGCGAGCCGATCCTCGCGACGCGTGGGCGCCAACGTCAGATATTCCCTGAGCGCGATGAAGCTGATCAGTCCGAAAACAATGGTTGATGCCTGCCAACCCAATAGCAATGCGCCGCCCACCGATGCGCAGATTGCCCACCACGTTTTGACGCGCGCCGGAAGATCTTTCCAACGACCAGGCTGCAAGCGTGGTAGGGTATAAGCGGCAACGCTACCAGCAAGCAGCAGCGCGATCAGGCTTGCATAGCCTACAACAAGCGCTGTGGGCTGTCCTATGATCCAATCCATTTCGACACTCGCGCTTTATGCTGCGTCTATGACGCCGTTCAGCCCTTGATCCGCGACTCAATAAGATCAAGTTCGCGCACGAGTTTCCGGGCGACGTCGTCGTCAATCTGACGGTCGCGTGCGAGGCCATAGATCTTGTCGCGTTCGGCGCGGATGCC
Organism: uncultured Alphaproteobacteria bacterium; assembly: GCA_963784415.1. Classification (GTDB taxonomy): domain Bacteria; phylum Pseudomonadota; class Alphaproteobacteria; order Caulobacterales; family Hyphomonadaceae; genus UBA7672. The sequence goes on along the minus strand of CAWARK010000007.1, from coordinate 67,403 downwards.
GGCGAGGCGCATCTTGCGCTCAACCTCGTCGTTCAGGCGGACGCGGTCGGCAGCCGCGCCGGTTTGCGAGCGCCCCTCGATGCGGATGCGGTACAGCGACATGATGCGCGCGGCGGCATCGGCGTAGATTTCGGGATCGGGTCGTCCAGCGGCCAGCTCATGCTGCGTCTTCTCGATGGCAAGCATCGCAGCCTCGGCTGCAGCATCGCGTGCGGTGCTTTCGGCTGCGTCCGCCACCTGCTCGCTGGGCAGTTTTAATCCCTTGAGGAGGAGCGGTAGGAAGACGCTTGCCCCGACGAGCGAGCTGATGATGACGCTGGAGGCCAGCAGGATGGCGAGGTCGCGCGCCGGGAACTCTGTTCCGTCGGTCAGTGTGAGGGGCAGGATGAGCGCGCCTGCAAGCGTGATGGCGCCGCGCACGCCCGCGACGGAGATCACCGCGACGAGACGCAGGCTTTGTGGCGGACCGGGCTCGCCGGCGCGCCTGCGCCGCAGGATCGTCATGCGCAGGGATACCCAGACCCACACGAAACGCAGGACGCCGAGCGCCGACGTGATGGCGACGGCGTAGACGGCGAGCCACCAGAGTTCCTCGTGGCCCGTGCTGCGCACCGTTTCCGAAGCGCTTGCTATGACGTTCGGCAACTGCTCGCCGAGCAGCACGAAGATGATGCCGTTCAGGGCGAACTGGATCGTATCCCAGACGGCGCTTCTGCTGACGCGGGTTTCGGCTTGCGCGCCGCCCGAGATTTCCGCGTAGCTCATCGTGATGCCGGCGGCGACGGCGGCCAGAATGCCGGAGCAGTGGAAACGCTCAGCCAGCATGTAGGCGGCGAAAGGAATGATCAGGCTGATAAGGATCTGCGAGCCGCTTTCCTCGCCGAGCGTCAAGGACAGCCAGCCCTTCAGGCGTGTGATCACCCAGGTGACGCCGAAGCCGATTGCGATGCCGCCGAGCGCGAGCTGCAGGAAAGTGAGCGAAGCGTCGACGATGGAAAACGAGCCGGTTAGCGCAGCGGCGATCGCAAACCGCAGGCAGACGAGGCCGGACGCGTCGTTGAGGAGCGACTCGCCCTCGAGAATGTGCATGACGCGTTTGGGAATGGGCGTGCGGGCGGCAATCGCGGAGACGGCGATCGGGTCTGTGGGCGACACGACGGCTGCGAGTGCGAAGGCCACCGCAAGCGGCACGGACGGGATCAGCCAGTGGATGAAAAGTCCCACGCCAATAACCGTGAAGATGACGAGGCCGAAGGCGAGTTCGAGGATGGTTGTGCCGTCCTTGAAGAGGCCCTGTTTGGGAATGCGCCAGCCGTCGAGAAACAGGAGCGGCGGCAGGAAAAGCAGGAAGAAAATTTCGGGTTCGAGTTCGGCGCGGAAGTTTGTCGCCGAAGCAATCAGCACGCCGAAAGCGATCTGCACGAGCGGCAGCGGCACGGGCAGGGGCGAAATGCGCGCCGTGTAGCCGCTGGCGATCACAGCCAGCAGCATGACGAGAACGACGCTGAACAATTCCACTAGCGGCTGCCGTCGGGGGCGAAGCGTTCGTCGGTCCAGACGAGATCATGGAAGGTGAACGCTTCGCGCAGGGCGGGGATGAGGGCGCGGCCTTCGTCGCCGCCACACCCGGCGCGATAGGTCAGCGTCTTCTGCTTGCCGTCGGCGAGGCGGACGGTGACCGAGACGGTCGGCGTGCCTTCGACGCAGGAGGGGTGATCACTGGACGTCTGGTTGGGCTCGAGCGTCCAGAAGCTGGCTTCGTCGAGCGCTGCCTGTGCGGCGGTCCAGGCGGATCCGTCGAGCTTGCCTTCGGTGACGCCCGCGGTTTTCACGAAGCGGGCGCCGTTCAGGAGGTAAGACCCGTCAGGGTGCAGCGTCATGTCGTAGATGGGACAGGTCTGGTCGCAGGCGCCTTCGGACAGGACGATGACAGGATCGCCGCTGCGTGCCGTGCTGACGCCTTTTTCGGACGGCGAGCAGGCGGCCAGAAGGCTCGCCGCGAGGGCGAGGCCGGCCAGACTGCAGCGGGCGCGGATAACCATCATGCGCGCCAGTCTAAAGTGCGTTGCGAACGCTGGCGAGTGTCAGTTCTTCTTCTGGAATTTGAAGAGGAACTGGTCGGTGTGGCGCCGGATGGTGCTGTCGAAGACCATGGCTGTGTGGTCGTCAGACGGATTTGCCAGAACTTCGCTGCGGCCCAGCATCTTGAGGCCCGCGTGCTGTGAAGCGGAGACTACAACGGACGGATCGATGCGGTGCAGGGTCTGCGCGATCGTGACAGACGTGCCGGGGTCTGCGGCATGGTCCATGGCGATGAACAGGCCGCCTGGCTTCAGCACCCGCACGATTTCAGCGTACGCCTTTTCGTCATTGCCGAGACCGCGCGAGTTTGGCGGCGTGTAGTAGAGTTCGTGCGGCCCGAGGATCCAGAGGACGCGGTCGACCGAATTGCTGGCGACCTGTTGCAGGTCATCGAAGTGCGATTTCACGATCTCTGCGTTCTTGAGACGCCCGGCATCCGTGCGCGCTTTGAAAGCGGCGTCGCCATAGGCGAATTCCGGCGGGTACTGGATGACCAGCTTGCCCGTCGGGCCGACTGCGGAGGAGATAATGTCCGAATACCAGCCGCGGCCCGCTTCGAGTTCGAGAACGATGTCACCAGGACGGATATCCGCGAAGGCGAGGACCTCGGCGGGCTTGCGCGCTTCATCGTCCTTGCGGTCGGCTTCCGGGCGGCCGGGGTCGGCGAGGAAGGCGGCGTAGGCGGCGGCGGCGAGGCCTGGTTTCGATGGCGGGGGCGTAGATGTGCACGCCGAAGCAAGAAGGGCGAGCGCGCTGGCCGCCGCGATGATCGAACGTTTCATGGTGTGTCCTCCCCGGCGAGAGGGCGTGACCGGTGTTGCGGTCCGCGCCGTCCCCCAATTACTCAGGCAACTAATCAGGCCACATAGTGTGGCGGTTTCTCTGGCGGTCCTACGGTTTGCGGTAGCGGATCAGGAACTGGTCCGTCTTGCCCTGGATCGCCTTGTCGAACACGCCGAGCGTGTGATCGTCGGCAGCGTTGGCGAGCAGCGTGCTCTCTTCGTCGAGGACAAGGCCAGAAGCTGCGATCAGCGGTTTCACGATGGCCGGATCGATGCGGTGCAGGTCATTGCCCGAGGTGTCGGGCGAGCCGGCCTTGGCGACGTGATCCATGACGACGAAGACGCCGCCCGGCTTCAGGATGCGCGCGATCTCCGCGAAGGCAGCGGTCGGCGCGCCCATCGGGACGTTGCCGCAGGCGGCCTTGCACCACATTTCGTGCGGGCCCTGATACCAGGTCACGACGTCGACCGAGGCGTCGGCTGCGTCGAGCTTGTCGAAGGTCGACCACGAGACGACGACGTTCGGGAGGCGGCTGTCCTTCAGGCGGAGGGCGAGGGCATCCTTGTAGAAGCCTTCGAATTCCTTCGGCGCCTGCATCACGACCTTGCCGGTCGGTCCGACAGCGCGGGAGAACAGCTCGGTATAATAGCCGGCGCCGGCTTCGATCTCGAAAACGGTGTTGCCGGGCATCAGCTTCGAGAAAGCCATCACTTCGGCCGGCTTGCGGTTGGCGTCCTTGGCGGTGTCTTCGGCCAGACGTTCCGGCGTCAGAAAGGACGCGTAGTCCGGCGCGACCGGGGCCGGCGGCGGGGTGGGGGCTTCGGCGACGGGCGTTTCGGCTGGCTTCGATTCGCCTCCACATGCGGCGGCAAAGGCGAGCGCCAGCATAGATGCGCCAGCGGCTTTCCAGAAATGAGCGGTCATCTGTCTCTCCCACATCGTTCGCAGTGCCGAAAACCGGGGGGACCATACACCGAAGCCGGAATGGAGCCAGCCTCCCCAAGGAAGGACCTTCCGCATTGGTCAATTCGGAGTAATCTCCCTTACGCTGACACGCGCCACATAGCAGGGCGGGTGCACAATCGACCCTACAGGAGGATCTGATGAGACTGCTCAAGCCGGCCCTGGCGGCCATTGCGATTGTGCTGGCGCAACCGGCGCTGGCTCAGGTTCCGCGCACCCCGGATGGCAAGCCCGACATGTCGGGCATCTGGACCAATGCTTCCCTTACGCCGCTGTCGCGCTCGCCCGCCCAGAAGAGCCTCGTGGTGACCGAGGAACAGGCGAAGGCCATCGCGGCGAAGACAGCGATTGCCGGCGTGCCGGCTGACGATCCCGAATTCAGCAAGAACACAACCTACTCCGACCCGAACAAGGGCGCGCCGCCCAAGGGCGGCTCGGACTTCGGTCTCAAGGGCTATGACAGTTTCTGGGTCACGCCAGGCGACAAGTTGTCGAACGTGAAAGGCGAGTGGCGCACCTCGAACATCATCGAGCCCGCTAACGGTCAGCTGCCGTTCAAGGACGTGGCTGCCCAGCAGCGCAAGCAAATGATCGGCTTCCAGCGCTACATGACGGGCGCTGCCCCGTATGAGGGTCCGGAAGAGCCCGCGATCTCCGAACGTTGCCTGATCGGCTTCGGCCAGACCGGCGGACCGGGCATGCTGAGCGTGCTGTACAACAACAATTATCAGTTCGTGCAGACGCCTGGCTACATGATGATCCTCGTCGAGATGGCGCACGATGCGCGTATCGTTCCGATCTTCGCCAACGCTGATGAAGCGCGCGCGCACCATCGTCCGGCGGTGATCACGCCGTGGCTGGGTGACACGGTCGGCTGGTGGGACGGCGACACGTTCGTGATGGAGAGCGTGAACATCAATCCGCTTCAGGCGCAGAACCAGTCCTTCCCGCTGTCGTCGAAGGCCGTGGTCACCGAGCGACTGACGCGCACGGGCGACAAGGACATCTTCTACGAGTTTGCGGTGACCGATCCGGACACCTACACGCAGCCGTGGAAAGCCGAGCTGAGCTTCTATCCGACGTCGCGGCTCTATGAGTATGCCTGCCACGAAGGCAACCAGGGCATGATCGGCATTCTCGCCGGAGCGCGCGAGCTGGAGCGTGAGGCCGCTCTCAATGCCAAGCCCGTCAAGGCGAGCAAGCGGACACGCTAGGTTTTCACCGCGTCAGGAATGGATGGGCCGCGCTGAACCCTCAGCGCGGCCTTTTCAATTGTACGCGGCTCAATCGCGGTATTTGCAATCGCGAAAGCGCGGCCTTAGTTTATGTCCGATGACCCATGCGCTTCGCAGAAGAGCGCAGGCTCAACAGGATCCACGGGAGGATACCATGAAACTGCTCAAGCCGGCCCTGGCCGCACTTGCCATCGCTATTTCGACGCCCGCGTTTGCACAGGTTCCGCGCTCGTCGGACGGGAAGGCTGACCTCAACGGCGCATGGAGCAACGCGTCGCTGACGCCTCTGTCGCGAGCGCCGGACCAGAAGAGCCTCGTGGTAAGCGAGGCTGAGGCGACGAAGATTGCGAAAGGCACGGCGCTGGCCGGCATTGCGGCGGATGATCCGGAATTCAGCAACGCTGGATATTCGGATCCGAAGAAGGGCGCGCCCGAAAAGGGCGGCGATGATTTCGGCCTCAAGGGCTATGACAAGTTCTGGGTCGCGCCGGGCGAAAAGCTGGCGATCGTCAAGGGCGAGTACCGCACCTCGAACATCATCGAGCCTGCCAACGGTCAGCTTCCGTTCAAGGATCCGGAGGGCCAGGCGCGGCGCAACATGGAAGGCTTCCGGATCTACATGACCGGCAACGCGCCGTATGAAGGTCCTGAAGAGCCGACGCTGTCGGAGCGTTGCTTGATCGGCTTCGGCCAGACGGGCGGACCGGGCATGCTGAGCGTGCTGTACAACAACAATTACCAGTTCGTGCAGACGCCGACGCACATGATGATCCTGGTCGAGATGGCGCACGATGCGCGCATCGTTCCGATCTTCAAATCAGCGGACGAGGCGCGCAAGGGTCACAAGCCAAACGCGATCAAGCCATGGCTCGGCGATACGGTCGGCTGGTGGGATGGCGACACGTTCACGATGGAAACGATCAACATCAACCCGCAGCAGGCCAGGGAGCAGGACTTCCCGGTTTCTGCGGACGGGGTGGTAACCGAGAAGCTGACCCGCATCAGCGACAAGGAAGTGAACTATCAGTTCGAGGTGAACGATCCGGCCACCTACACGCAGCCGTGGAAAGCGGAGCTGAGCTTCTATCCCGCAACGCGCGTCTATGAGTACGCCTGCCATGAAGGCAATCAGGGCATGATCGGCATTCTGGCCGGTGCGCGCGAACTGGAACGCGCGAAGGAAGCCTCCCTGAAAAAACCGTCGAAGTCGAAGCCCACGCGCTAGGCGTCTGCAGACTCAACGATCGAGGGCCGCGCTGCTTCATCAGCGCGGCCTTTTCATTGATCTGTATCAAGAAACGTCAAAAACAATTCGGAACTCCGCTGCTTGCGGAGCGCCGTTGCATGGCCATCTCGATCCGCAGGAGTAAACCGAGGCGACAATGGCATCCTACCGTCCCGACACGACAAATACACTGTCTGATGGCCCCAGCGAAGAGGGTATAAATCTTGCCATCGGTCGTCGCCTCCGGCGGCGGCGCAGACTGCTTGGATTGACGCAGACCGATCTTGCGACATCGCTCGGCCTCCAGTTCCAGCAGGTGCAGAAATACGAATGCTCCGCATCACGAATTTCCGCGGCTCGTCTCTTCATACTCGCAAAAGTCTTGAAGGTGCCGGTCAACTACTTCTTCGATTCGCTTTCGCCGGGCGCGCCTTCCTGCGCAGAAGAGAAGGATCGAACACGCGATGGCATGGCAGATTTGCTTGCTGACAAAGAGACCCTCAACCTGCTGGGCGCCTTTGCGAGGCTTCCGGCATCGGTTCGTAAAAGGCTTCTGGTCTTCGCCAAATCGTTGGGAGAATTTATTGACGATGGAGCAAGCTCGCGCCGCTCCTTTCGCGGCGACAACCTTTCTCCCTAGACGGCGCCGGCTCAATGTTTGCCATCGGCGTTTCCCCGTCCTAGCCTTGCGCGAGCCAGAACGGGGTGGAGAAAATCAAATGACGACGACGCTTTACGATGCGACTGCTGCGCTATTCCTCCAGACCCTAGGCGGGCTGGAGGGGGTGCTGAAGATCGGCCGCAAGCATTGCGAAGAGAACGGCATCGACCTGACGGAGATGCTGAACGCGCGCATTTACGAGAACATGCTACCGCTGCGCTATCAGGTACAGGCCGCGATTGGCCATTCGGTTGGCGCCATCGAGGGCGTGAAGGGCGGCGTGTTCAAACCACCCTATGGAACGCCGGGCGACGACTTCGACGCGCTGCAGGCGCGTCTGCATGACGCTGTCGTACAGCTCAAGGGTTACACGCGGGACGAGATCAACGCGCTTGAGGACAAGGACGTGATCTTCAATCTCGGCGAAATGCAGCTACCATTCACGGGCGAAGGCTTCCTGCTCACCTTCTCGCTCGGCAACATGCATTTCCACGCGACGACCGCTTACGACATCTTCCGCATGAAAGGCGCCCCCCTCGGCAAGAAGGACTATCTCGGCAATATCCGCATGAAGCGGTGACCGCGACTTGAGACGTGCCTCTACTTGAAGAAGGCGAGGTCTATGGCCTCACCCATCACCTTGTAGCCGGCGTCATTCGGATGCAACCAGTCGCCGGATTGCAGCTCCGCCTTCATCTTGCGCGGATTGGCCGGGTCTTTCATCGCGGCGTCGAAGTCGATCACGCCATCAGGTTTTCCCGACGTGCGGATCCACGTGTTGACCTGCTGGCGGACGCCCTCGCCGACTTCCAGGAAGTAGCGCGCGCCTTCATACGGCAGGATGGTCGCGAAATAGACCTTGATGCCCTGCGCATGCGAACGGGCGATCAGCTGCTCATAGCCTGCGATGATCTGGTCCGCCGAGGGCGGCGTCGCTCCGCCGGCGCCGATGTCGTTGACGCCCTCGAGGACGACGAGCCATTTCGCATTGGGCACGGAGCTGATGTCGCGATCGAACCGGGCGAGGGCGTTCTCGCCAAAGATCGGCATCTGCTGCGTGAGCACGCGGTTGCCGGCGATGGCCTGGTTGGAGATCGCAATGGTTTGCCCAGCGGCCACAAGCCGATCGGCTAGGATATCGGGCCAGCGGTGATTGGCGTTGGTCGTCGAGGCCGTTCCATCGGTGATGGAATCGCCAAAGGCGATGATGGTGCGGGGCGATGCCGTCTCGACCTCGATCGCAGAAATGAAGGCGCGCGTGGTCGTGGTCTGCGCCGCCTCGAAGCCCGCTTGCGTGAAGTTGCCCGGGGCAGAAATCCATGTCGTCGCCGTGCCAGCGAAATGGCACGTGCAGGGGCCAGTTGCTGTTGGCAGGAATATCGTGATCGACAGGGAATCGAGCGCCTTCGCGCTGATGCGGATCGGATCGCTCAACAGCGGAGCGCCGGGCGGAATGATTGTGGTTTCGCGACCTGCGAACGTGACGGCCACCTGCGGGCCTGTGGGTTTTCCGTCAGATCCGGCGATCGCCACGGTTGCGCCACCGAAGTCGAGCGCCTTCTCGCCATACTCGTTCGTGAACCGTATGCGGAACGTGTCGCCGCCCTGGCTGAGCCGCACGACCTGGCGGACAGTCTGGTTGTCGAAACTGCGGGAGCCGGGTGGGGGGATGGTGGGGGAGGCGCCCCAGGCGCCGGCCCAGCCGACATTCGCCTGCGACATAGACGGCTGGGTTGCGCATCCCGCCAGAGCGAGGACCAGCGCCGCAGCTGCCATGTGTTTCATCGAATTCTCCCGCTTTTTTGATGATCCTATCTGCTCCTGTCGCCTGAGGAAGGGCGATGATGGGCGAAACGCGCGGATGCGAGAGCCCCGGAGCAGTGTAATTCGCGTTGCGGTATTTACGGCATTTGAGGCCGTCTATAGGACTTGAAGCGTGGGGCCGCCCTTATCAGATGTCTGAACGGGTCGGTCGCCGAGGGATTCAGCGGGTATGAGCTGGGTGAAAAAGATCTATCCGTTCAACGCGGAGCAGACCGTCAATATCGCCAGCGAGTTTGGCCCGCTGGTCGCCCTGTTCGTCGTCAACGCCATCACGGGCAAGGTCGAGGACGGCACGTGGGCCCTGATCATCGCCACCGTCATCGCCGTGATCGCGATGCAGGTCGTGCTCAAGCGCCTGCCGATCTTTCCGCTGATTGCGTCAGCTATCACCGTGATTTTCGGGGTTCTCACGCTGGTAACGCACAACCCGATGTGGGTGCAGATCAAGGTGACGATCTTCAACCTCGGCTTCGCGCTGTTCCTGTTCGCCGGACTGTTCTTCAAGAAGAACTTCTTCAAGTACATTCTCGAGAAGACCTTCCACTACACGCAGAAGGGCTGGGACCAGTTCACCTGGAGCTTTGCCTGGTTCTTCGTCGCGACCGCGATCGCCAACGAAGTGGTGCGGCAGGTCTATGCCCCCGGCCAGATCTACAACCTGTTCGGCATGCAGATGGACGGGGTGAACGTCTGGATCCTGTTCAAGGTCGTGCTGATCATGCCGGCGAGCGGGATCTATGCGTGGCTGCTCACGCGCATCATGCAGAAGCACCGCATTCCTGAAGGCGAGATCGAGCGCAAGGACGTTGTCGCCACTGCCGCGACATCCGTGCCCGTGGCGCACAAGAAAGCTGCGCCGGACGCGACGCCTGCGGGCTGACCTGGCCGGCGATCAATCTTCGGTAGGCGTGTGGTCTTCATCGTCTTCGGCAGCGTGTGCCCGCCCGATCGCGGTGCGTACTTTCGCGTCGAGCTTTGATCCATCGAGGATCACCTTGTGCTCGTGCACGTCTTTCACGGCGCTGCGGGGCAGGGTGAAGTCGCCAGCGTTCTCGATGTAGATGATGACGTCATTCCCGCTCATGCCGCGCACTGCGCCAATGGCGACGTTGCCATCATGGAGGAAGACGGGAAGGTCCTTGCGGATAGGTTCGGCCATGTGGCGCTCCTGTTTGCACAGGAAGATAGGTCGCCACAGGGCTCAAACCTAGTTCTTCGCGCGCCTAATTCTTGGCTCCAATAAACTCGTCGATGGTGCGGCGGGCGATGACCATGGCCTGCACCTCGCCGGCGCCCTCGAAGATGTTGAGGATGCGGGCGTCGCAGAGGACGCGGCTGATCGGGTATTCCAGCGCAAAGCCGTTGCCGCCGTGGACCTGCAGTGCGTTGTCGGCAGCGCCCCAGGCGATGCGGGCCGCCAGCATTTTTGCGAGTCCGGCCTCGAGATCGCAGCGCTTGCCCTCGTCCTTCTGGCGCGCCGAGAAGTAGGTGAGCTGGCGCACGCCGACGAGTTCGGCCGCCATCATCACCAGCTTGTCGGAGGTGCGCGGGAAGTCGAAGATCTGGCGGCCGAACTGATTGCGATCCAGCGAATATTTGAGACCGAGTTCGAGCGCGCACTGGGCGACGCCGATGGCGCGCGCGGCGGTCTGGATGCGGGCGCCTTCGAAGGTCGCCATCAGATGCTTGAAGCCCTGGCCTTCAACTTCGCCGAGCAGGTTGCCGGCCGGGACTTCGAAGCCATCGAATCCCAGCTCGTATTCCTTCATGCCACGATAGCCGAGCACTTCGATCTCGCCGCCGGTCATGCCCTTGGCGGGGAAGGGGTTGCCTTCAACGCCGCGCGGCTTCTCGCAGATGAACATGGAGAGGCCGGAGAAGTTGTTGGTGTCCGGGATCGATCGGGCGAGCACCGTCATCAGGTCGGCGCGGGCGGCGTGCGTGATCCAGGTCTTGTTGCCGGTGATCTTCCATGCATCGCCGTCTTTCGTCGCGCGCGTGCGCAGCGAGCCGAGGTCTGAGCCTGTGTTCGGTTCGGTGAATACGGCGGTCGGCAGGATTTCGCCCGAGGCGATGCCGGGCAGATACTTCTCCTGCTGGGCGCGCGTGCCGCCATTGAGCAGGAGTTCGGCAGCGATCTCCGAGCGCGTGCCGAGCGAACCGACGCCGATATAGGCGCGGCTGAGTTCTTCCGAGACGACGCACATCGATGTCTTGCCGAGGCCGAGGCCGCCAAACTCTTCGGGGATGGTGAGGCCGAACACGCCCATCTCGCCCATCTGTTTTACGACGCTGTCGGGGATGAGTTCGTCACGCATGTGCCAGCCATGCGCGTGGGGCTCGACGACTTCCTTGCCGAACTTGCGGAACTGGTCGCGGATCTGTTCGAATGTTTCTTCAAGGCCGGTGTATTCCACCGTCGCCTTGCCGCTGTCGAGGAAGCCGCGGATGTGTTTTGCGGCAGCCATGCGGGCGGCGGGCGTGTTGCCACCCATCACCAGCTTGGTGATCGAGGTGGTGAACAGCTTCTGCATGATCGCCTGGTCCTGCGTCATGTCGGCGGGGCGCACGATCTCGATCTGCGTCATGGGCAGGCCGCCGATGAGCTGGCTGAGGTATTCGCCGAACAGGATCTGCGTGAGCAGCTGCTCGATCTCGCCGAATTTGCCCTCAGCCGCGATCCGATCGGCCCAGTGCGCCGTTTCTTTCAGCGTCTCGACATAGGTAAGCACCCAGGCGAGGCCGTGGGTGGCGCGTTGTTCCTCGTCGATCTTGCGGCGGTCGACCTTGCCGCCCGGTGCGACCGTCGTGGCGACGCCCCTACGCAGGTCGAGGAAATAGGCCTCGGCGTCGAGTGCAGCCTGCTGCACCGTGGCCAGCAGGTCCGAGATGATCACGCCGTCCGCCATTCGCCGTCACTCCCAATTCAAGGCGGCTTTCCTAGCTGATTGCGGCGCTGCAGCAAAGATATTGTCGGAAACTCTGCCTGCGGCAGCGTGACTTGGAATATCCGACCCCGGTTAAGGGCTTTCAGGGTGCGCTAGCCTACAACCCTGCGTGAGAATGGCGCCGCTGTCCTGATCGGTCGGCTCTTCGTCTGCAATCGCGGGGCGCGGGGTCTTGCGTCGGACGCGAGACGCAAGCTCAGTGTAGGGAGGGTCAACCAACGAGCCTCCCGACAGTGGGGGCCAGATACGGGACGTCGAAACATGAAACGCTTGATTGGATTTGCCGCGGCTCTTCTCGCCACGGGCACGCTCGCCGCTGCGGCCATTGCGGGGCCGAGTTACGATGCGGATGGCAAGATTGTCATTCCGGAAAACGTGGATCGCTGGCCGACCGTTGGGACGACGTATGCGCTGTCCTATGAAGGCGATGGTGGGACGACGCTGAACTCGGTGCGGCTCGATCCGGACAGCTACGATGCGTTCGTGAAGACTGGCGTGTTCCCGGTCGGCGCGACGTTTGCGCTGGAAGTTCGTACGCCGTTGACGGAAGTCATGCCGGCCAAGGGCGGCAAGACGCAGGGTGGTGTTGTCGGCCGCTCGCTACACGTGAAGGACGAGAAGGCGGGTCCTGGCACGTGGACGTTCTATGGTCCGGGCGCGAAGGTGGGCGCGCCGATACCGCGCAGCCAGGCCTGCTATTCATGCCACGAGGAACATGCGGGCGCGACGGACACGGTGTTCATGCAGTTCTACCCAACGCTGAAGGAGGCTCGCGCGCGTGCGCAAGCCTCCTCCGCTTCGCAATAAGATCAGGCGGCTTTCACCAGGCCTTCGGCGACCAGCGCGGCCTGCACAGCGGGACGTGCGGCGACGCGGGCCTGGAAGGCCATCAGTTTCGGGAAGGCCGAGAGGTCAACCTTCAGCATGTTCGACCAGTTGGTGACGGTGAACAGGTAGGCGTCGACGGTCGCGAACGTATCTCCGGTGAGGTAAGTGCGGCCGTCCGACAGCAGCTTCTCGATCAGCGTGTAGCGCGTCGCGAGCTTGTCGACAGCGGCCTTGCGCGCATCGTCAGTGACATTGGGATAGAACATCGGTCCGTAGCTCTTGTGGATCTCGGTCGAGATGAAGACAGCGAGCTCGTCCTGCTTCAGGCGCGCTTTGGTGCCAGCCGCCGGAGCGAGCTTCGAATTCGGATGCGTGTCAGCGACATAGCCGTGCAACACGACGTTCTCGGTGAGGATATCGCCATCCGGCAGTTGCAGCGCAGGAACATAGCCCTTCGGGTTGATCGCCATGAAATCCGCGCCGGATTCAGTTTTCTTGTCGCGGCCGACCTTGTCGAGTTCGACAGTCGCGCCGGCTTCACGAAGCAGGATGTGAGTGGCAAGCGAGCAAGCGCCCGGCATGTAGTAGAGTTTCATGGATGTCCTCCTGAATGTTGGCCATCAGATAGGATGGGCGATTACGTTTGGAAACCACGTACCCCGATGTTACGTTGGAAAATCACGTAACCGGCGGGTAACCCGGTCGGTGAGCATGGGGACGGCGATGCCATTGAAAGTGCGCAAGAGCGCCGTTCGCGAGCAGGCTGAGATGTGCCCGATCGGCGCGTGCATGGACCTGATCGGCGGGCAGTGGACGCCCAACATCATCTGGTATCTATCCAGCGGCGCGCGACGGTTTTCCGAACTGCGCGAGGACGTAAAGCCGATCTCTGCCAAGATGCTGTCGACGCGCCTCAAGGAAATGGAAGCCGTGGGCATTGTGGATCGTCGGGTGGTCGATACGTCGCCGCCGTCGGTGGAATATTCGCTAACGCCGTTGGGCCGCGAGCTGATCCCTGCGATCGAGGCGATTGCGCGGGTTGGGTACAAGCTGAAGCGCGAGCAGGCGAAGAAGCGGGTGAGCATGGCACGGTAACTTGCGCCGGGCGGACCGCATGATACGATACGGTATCAATTCTGTTCCAGAGGTATTTTGATGCTGAAGCGGACACTGGTTGCGAGCATGGTGTTGCTGGCTGCCTGTCAGGCGACGCCCTCGGCATCGGGCCAGCAAGCAGCGGCGAAGCCGGCGTTGCCGTCGAGCATGGACTTCGGTGATCCGACGAAAGACCTGTCGGTGACGAAGGTTGCGCCGGGTCTTTCCTACGTGATCGGCCGCAACGTTTCTTCGAATACCATCGTGCTGGATACGCCGGCTGGCGCCGTCATCATCGATACGTCGCGGCCGCCGGCGTCGCAGGCGCATTTCGATCTCCTGCAGAAGAGCGGCGTGACGAAGGCTGCGTATGTGATCCTGACACATGGCCACGGCGATCACACGGGCGGCGTGGCGCTGTGGAAGTCTGTCGGCGCGAAGGTCGTGGCGCAGGAGGAGTTCGGCGAATTCCTTGGCTATCAACGCATGCTTGGCGGTTTCTTCGCGCGCAGGAATGGCGCGCAGTTCCAGTTCGCGGGTGGCGCAGGCGCAGTTGCGGGGACCGATCCGCGTGTCGCCGCCGCTGCGGCGGGCGCGATGCGCATCGTTCCGGACGTGACGTTCCGGGACGAGCTTGATCTTGATGTTGGCGGCGTGAAGCTGCAACTGCTGCACACGCCGGGCGAGACGCCGGATCACCTGACGGTATGGGTCCCGAGTCTCAAAGCCGCGATGGTGGGCGACAATTTCTACGAGTCGTTCCCGAACATGTACACGCTGCGCGGCACACGCCCGCGCTGGCCAATGGATTACATCACGTCGCTGGAGACTGTGCTGAAGCTTGAGCCGGAGATCGTGATCCCGAGCCATGGCCCTGCGATCGTCGGCAAGGCGAACGTCAAAGCGCAGCTGACGAAGATGCACGACGCCATCGTCTACGTGCACGACGCTGTGCTGAAGGGCATGAATGCCGGCAAGGACGTGCACTCGCTGATGCGCGAGATCAAGCTGCCGCCCGAACTCGACGTGGGCGAGGGGTATGGCAAGATCTCGTGGTCGGTACGCGGCATCTATGAAGGCTATGCCGGTTGGTTCGGCGGTGATGCAGCGGACATGTATCCCGAAGGCCGCGACAGCATCTCGCCGGAACTGGTGAAGCTGGCGGGCGGGCCGAAGGCGATCGCTGATGAGGCGATGAAGCTGGTCGGGCAGGGCAAGCTCGTGGAAGCCCTGCAGATGACGTCGGTCGGCATCGAAGGCGTGCCGGGCGACAAGGACGTTCTGCGCGCGCGGGTCGCTGCGTTTGAGGCGCTGGTGAAAGCATCGACCAATCGCAACGAACTCGGCTGGCTGAACCAGGGGCTCGCCGAGGCGAAGAGGGGGCTGCAGTAGCTATTTCGACAGGATGTAGTGAGCGGTGTTCTCGCCGGCAATCAGCTTCACGGTGTTGAAGCCGAGCGCCGGGAGGTCGATGCCAGTCAGCAAGGGCTCGCCCTTGCCGAGCACGACAGGGCCGATGGCGAGGTGCATCTCGTCGATCAAGCCGGCTTGCAGGTATTGGCGGATCGTCGACGCGCCGCCGCCGATGCGGACATCCTTGCCGTTGGCTGAGGCCTTCGCCTTGTCGAGCGCGGCGTGAATGCCGTCGGTCACGAAATGGAATGTCGTGTCGGAGAGGGTGAAGGATTCGCGCGGATGATGCGTGAGCACGAACACGTCGCAATGATAGGGCGGCGCATCGCCCCACCAGCCTTTCCATGGGTCGTTCTCCGGCCATGGACCGCGGCTGTGTGCAAACATGTTGCGGCCCAGGATCCACGCGCCGACATTCTCGAAGCCGCGAACCGCCATGTCGTTGTCGATGCCGGTGGTTCCGCTTTTCTCGCCGAGCACGGTGGTCTGGAAGGTGTGGGTCGGGAAGAACCAGGTGTGCAGCTCGAGGCCGCGCTCGCCGAGCGGGTTGTCGAGGCTCTGGTTCGGGCCGGCGCCGAAGCCGTCGAGTGAGACAGAGAAGCAATTGACTCGAACGCGGCTCATGACGCTCATCCCCTTGAGTTTTCGGGATCATTATATGGTGCGGCGCGAGGGGGTAGGATAACTTTTTTTCTGGCGGCGGAGGCGAGGGTAAGCGAACGATGGCTGGGTTTGAGGTCCTGCGGACCTACGTTTGCAGTTATCCGCGACTGACCGTTGTTGCTCTAATCTTCAACGCGATCGCTTCGGTGATCGGAGGCTGGCAGTACGGCGCTGAAGGCGTAGTCTCCGCCATTCTCGCATATTCGCTCATGACGCTTGAGTTGAAGCTCATACTGCTGCTGATGCTTCACGAAAAGCTATTCGCGTTTCCCCGACAGATAGCGCCCGCAATCGTCGCGATCGTGTTGCTCGCGATCGCCTCATTGGCGGCAGCCTATCCTTTACTGAAGGCGGCTTGCGCCGGGTGCTGAGCCCTAGCTGAGGCCCATCTGCGTGCGGAATTTGCGGCGCAGCAGGTCGATCGGGGCGAGGCCCTGGTCGGACTTGTAGTGCCAGAAGGTCCAGCCATTGCACGATGGCGCGTTCTGCACATGCGCGCCCATGCGGTGGATCGATCCCGTCGACTCGCCAGTGACAAGGGAGCCGTCGGCGCGGACGCGGGCGGTGTGGCGGTTTTGGGGGCAGTAGAGGCGGTCTCCGGGTCGCACCAGGCCGTGTTCGACGAGGGCGCCGAAGGCGACGCGGGGCTCTGATTTCTTTGAGGTTTGTACTTCGATGTCTTCAGCGCCCAGCGCGCGGACATTCTTGATTCGGCGGGTTGCGACATCGACATAGTCTCCGTCGCGCTCAAGACCGATCCAGTGACGGCCGAGCAGCTTCGCAACGGCGCCCGTGGTGCCCGTGCCAAAGAACGGATCGAGGATCACGTCGCCGGGGTTGGTGGTGCCGACGATGATGCGGTGGAGCAGGGCTTCCGGCTTCTGTGTCGGGTGCGACTTGCGGCCGTCATCGTTCTTCATGCGCTCGCCGCCCGAGCAGATCGGGAAGGTCCACCAGTCGGAACGCATCTGGATGTCGTCGTTGGCGGTTTTCAGCGCGTCGTAGTTGAACGTGTACTTCTTCTGGTTCTGTGAGCGCGCGGCCCAGATCAGTGTTTCATGCGCATTGGTGAGGCGCGTGCCCTTGAAGTTGGGCATCGGGTTGGCCTTGTTCCAGACGACGTCGTTGAGGATCCAGTAGTCGAGATCCTGGATCGCCGTGCCGACGCGGAAGATGTTATGGTACGAGCCGATCACCCAGATCGCACCGTCCGGTTTCAGGATGCGGCGCGCGGCCTTGAGCCAGGCGCGGGTGAATTCGTCGTAAACGGCGAACGACGAGAACTTGTCCCATTCATTGTTCACGGCATCGACATGGCTGTTGTCGGGGCGCGTGAGGTCGCCGCCGAGTTGCAGGTTGTAGGGCGGGTCCGCGAAGATGAGATCGACCGAGCCGGCGGGCAGGGCGTTCATCGACGCGATGCAATCGCCGACGATGATCTGATCGAGGGGAAGTGACGACTTGCCAATCGACGGGGCTGGCGTTTTTGGCGCGGAAGCCTTCGATTTTGCGTTCTTCTGAACGGTAGGGTCGATCGTTTTGATCGCCATTGAACTGTCTCACGCAACGCCCGAATTGGACCGAAGCAGTGAGAGTCGCTGAACCGGGTAAATAACCAGTTGAGTCAATGGTTAAGCGCGCATTTACCATAACGGCCGTGCGCGGCCCGCGGGCTAGTCGAGGAGCCAGCGGAGTTCTTCGCTGCGGCTGCGCGCGAGCATGGCGTAACACGCCGAAACCACACCGGCGCGCATCGATCCGCCGGTGAAGGTGATGCCGCGTGCGGAGCAGAAAGCGTGGCGGCTGTCGGTCCAGGCTTTCTGCGAGTCGACAAGCGCCGCTTCCGATCCGACATATTCCGGACCGACGTCCGCGTAGGAGCGGTCCTGGTCGCGGAATTGCTTGAGCACCTGTTCGTAGACGGCGTTCATGTCGGCGTCGGCTTTTTCGTGGTCGGCCTTGGCGCACATGTTGCTCTCCGACTGAAAGAACGGGTCCTTGCAGTCGATAGGGCGGCCGGGTTGGGCGTGCGCCGTTGCTGGCAGGCTGAAAGCTGCGAGCACTGCAGCTAGCGTGATCCGGATCATCTGGTGGCTCCGCCAAGTCGGCGCAAGCGGAGCGGGAATGGCGGCGCGCGTCAAGGTTCATCGAACAGTCCCATCTGGCTGCCGGGGTCCTTGAGCGTGGGCGGGCGGAACAAGTCGGTGCGCAGCTCGAATCTTGCGGTGTTGAGGCCAAGGCGTTTCACCGCATTCCTGAAGCGTGCCGCGATGAGTTCGGCATAGGGGCCATCGCCGCGCCCGCGTACTTTCCACTCGGAGCGATAGTCCTGGCCCTTGTGAGCCGAGCGCAGCAACGACATCACCTTCTTCGCGCGGTCGGGATAGTTCGCTTCGAGCCATTCGGTGAACAGGCCCGCGATTTCCAGCGGCAGGCGCAGGAGGACATAGCCTGCGCGCCTGGCGCCGGCGTCGGCGGCGGCCTCGAGCAAGCTTTCGAGTTCGGAATCGTTGAGCGCCGGAATCATCGGCGCGGTCATCGCTGTGACGGGGATACCGGCGGCGCTCAGCTCGCGCATCGTTTCAAGCCGGCGATGCGGTGCGGCGCAACGCGGCTCCATCACGCGGGCGAGCTTGCGGTCGAGCGTCGTGAACGAGATCGCGACGGAGACGAGGCCTTTCTCGGCCATCGGCGCCAGCAGATCGAGGTCGCGCAGGATGAGCGCCGACTTGGTGATCAGCATGACGGGATGATTGAACTCCGACAGCACTTCGAGGATCTCGCGCGTGATGCGCAACTCCTTCTCGATCGGCTGATAGATGTCGGTGTCGCCGGCGAACTGGATGCGGCTGACTTTGTAATTCTTCTTCGACAGTTCGCGCCGGAGCAGGGCGGGGCCCGAGGGCTTCACGAAGATCTTGGTCTCGAAGTCGAGGCCGGGCGACAGGCCGCGATAGGCGTGGTTGGGCCGCGCGAAGCAATAGATGCAGCCATGCTCGCAACCCTTGTAGGGATTGATGGTGCGATCGAAGCCGATATCGGGCGACGTATTGTAGGTGATGATCGTCTTCGGTTTTTCGAGGATGGTTTCCGTCTGCAGCGTCGGCAGCTTTTCCTCTGTCGTCCAACCGTCATCAAATGGTTCGGCGTATTGCTTCTCGAAGCGCCCCGAAGCGTTCGACAGCGCGCCGCGCCCGCGCGCCTGGTCGCGCAGTTCGGACCAGTCGGCGGCGCGTGAGCGCGTCTTCCATTTTTCCTGGGGCGGCATGTGCGCTCTGCAGTAACCAACGAAGTCAGACTAGAACAAAGAAAGAATTAAAAAAGAACAAAAAGGGGTTTACCGCAGCGCCTTCCTGATGTCTCTTGTGGATGGCCTCCCCGAACACAGGCCGAAACGCAGGGCCATAAAAGGCCCCGGGTTGGGACCAGCCCGCAGCCAACTCCCACCCCGCAAGCGAGGGCGGTGGACCCCTAGCCCGGTCCACCGCCCGTTTTGTTTGGGGGTGGTTGGTGGGCGTCGCGCTCGTGCTTCGACGGACGGCCCGCTTTGCGGGCCTGCTCAGCATGAGCCCTAAGCTGGCAGCTTTCTTCTAGCGCCCATCCTGAGCAGCGCGCTTGCGCGCGCCCGTCGAAGGACGAGCGCGGGTTGAGGGAAAGAAAAATCCTCGGGTCGAGCCCGAGGATGACTCCCCTTGAACGACGCTGGTGCAGCTGACGAGGTGATCGATCTGGATCACCGGTTTGAGGTGCGGGGGTAAGGGACCGCCGGGCGCCTGCCCGGCAATCGTTGCGACGCAGCAAACTTTCTGGATCAATCGCGCCGCTGACGCGTCGCGCTGCCGGGTGTTCGCTGCTTGAATTGATCCCCCGGACCAATTCATCCGCTACGCGGATCGCAGCTCACCCCAGCGGTCCAGAGATCAGGCCGGCAGGAATTTCAGCGAGACGCCGTTGATGCAGTAGCGCAGGCCGGTGGGGCGGGGGCCGTCGTTGAAGACGTGGCCGTGGTGACCGCCGCAGCGACGGCAGTGGACCTCGGTGCGCTGCATGCCGAACGTGGTGTCGGTCTTCTCTTTCACGGCACCTTTGATCGGCTGGTAGAAGCTGGGCCAGCCGGTGCCGGAGTGGAACTTGGTTGCGCTGTCATAGGCGGCGAGGTCGCAGCCGGCGCAGGCGTAGATGCCTTTGCGTTCCTCGGACTCGAGCGGGCTGGTGCCGGGGCGTTCGGTGTCCTCGTGGCGCAGCACCATGTAGGCCTCGGGCGAGAGCAGCTTGCGCCATTCCGCGTCGGTGTGGGTGACCTCGTAGGTATCGTTGTCGGCCGCCGCTTCGCCGCCGCCGAAACAAGCCGTGGCGACCAGGGCGCCGGCGATGGCGGTTCCGGTCGAAAGGACGTTGCGACGGGTGATGTGGCGGTGGGCGATCATGAGAGTCTCCGCTGGTGGCTCGAACCTTATACGCGGGAAATGGCCGAGTGGTTACACCCAGTTTCAGCAGGCATGACCCGGCGGTCGCCAGGGCATTATCAGCGGGGCGTCATCGAAACGCGGGCTATTGGCCCGGGGGTTTGATCTCGCCGAGAGCGCCGTTCATCATGTGACCGACGCATTCCATGCCGTGTTTTTCGGTTTCGGCCTGGCTCGGCTGGATCTTGCCTTCCATCGCGGCCTTGCACCATTCGGCGCTGCCGGGGGCAGGCGAACAGGCGGTGACGGCGGCTGCGGCGACGATGAAGAGGCCGATGGTGCGGATGCGCATGTTTAGTCCCCCACGCGTAGTGTTGTTATTGGGCGCACCCTCGCTGGAATGAGAGCCATGGTCAATTGCGGTGGGGCGGGGCTAGAGCGACGGGCCGCGCTTGATGCCAAGGGCATCGCAAAGGGTGGCGATGGTGCGGAGATCGTCCCAGGCCTTGGCTTTATCGGCGGGGTTCCGCAGGAGATAGGCGGGGTGGAGCATGGGGATGCAGGGGATCGCGGCCATTCCGTCCTGCGAATAGGAGAGCTTGCGGCCGCGCAGCTTCATGATGCCGTCTTCTTTGTTCAGCATCGCATGGGTGGCGAACTTGCCGGCGGTGAGCAGGAGCTTGGGCTTCTTGAGTTCGATCTGGCGCATCAGGAACGGGGCGCACATCTGCATCTCGATCGGAGAGGGATCGCGGTTACCGGGCGGGCGCCAGTAAATCAGGTTGGTGATGTAGACGTTCGTCTGGCGGGTGAGGCCGATGGTGGCGAGCATCTTGTCCATCAGCTGACCGGCGCGGCCGACGAAGGGAAGTCCGCGCGCGTCTTCCTCGCCGCCGGGCGCTTCGCCGACGATCATGACATCGGCGTCGAATGCGCCGTCGCAGACGACCGTATTCTTGGCGGCTTTCTTGAGCGGGCAGCCGTCATACTGTTCGACGATGGCGCGGAGTTCGGCGAGGGATTGCGCCTGCGCGGCAAGACGCTTGGCGTCGTTGATCGGGTTGTTGTTGATCTTGCGGGGCGCGCCACGCTGCGCGGGGGGCTGTTCCTCGGGCATGCGAGGGCCGGATGGCGGACGGACGGCCGAGGCCACGGAACCGGTCGCGGAGCGAGCCGGACGCCACGTCCGCAACGCGCGCGCCTCCTCGATGCCCATGTCGACCCAGAAGTCGGCCAGCGCCTGAAGCGCCGCGGCTGATTGGGGGTGCGTCACGGGGGCCTTTCACTCCTAGCTTGTTGCTTCTGAAACCTGAGGCTAACTAGCCATCGATATAGGGATTTCCGCCAGACGGGACGATTCCCCGGGGCGTTGGGAGACACAGCATAATGTCTGAGGCCGTCGAACGCGAATCCATGGATTTCGACGTGGTGATCGTGGGCGCAGGGCCTGCGGGACTTGCCGCTGCGATCCGCATCAAGCAGATGGCCGCTGAAACCGGCAAGGACGTCTCCGTTGTCGTGCTGGAGAAGGGCTCGGAAGTCGGGGCGCACATCCTGTCGGGCGCGGTCATGGACCCCAAGGCCATGAACGAGCTGATCCCGGACTGGAAGGAAAAGGGCTGCCCGTTCGAGACCGAGGTGAAGCACGACAGCTTCCTCGTGCTGGGGCAGGAGGGCTCGATCCCGCTGCCGGTCTTCCTGATGCCGCCAATGCTGCAGAACCACGGCATGTATATCGGCTCGCTCGGCAACGTGACGCGCTGGATGGCAAAGCAGGCAGAAGAACTCGGCGTCGAGATCTATCCGGGCTTTGCGGCGTCCGATCTCACTTATCGCGAAGACGGCTCGATCAAGGGCGTGATCGCGGGCGTGATGGGCATCGGCAAGGATGGCGAGCCCGGGCCGGACTATTCGCCGGGCATGGAGCTGAACGGCAAGTATGTGCTGATCGGCGAGGGCGTGCGCGGTTCGCTGGCCAAGCGCTTGATCAACGAGTTCAAGCTCGACAAGGATAGCCAGCCGCAGAAGTTCGGCATCGGCGTGAAAGAGCTGTGGCAGGTGCCTGCCGACCAGCACAAGCCGGGCTATGTGCAGCACACGTTCGGCTGGCCGCTGAGCAATGACACGGGCGGAGGCTCGTTCATGTATCACTTCGGCGATCGCTATGTGACGATCGGACTGGTCGTGCACCTCAACTACAAGAACCCGTGGCTGGCGCCGTTCGAGGAATTCCAGCGCTTCAAGCACCACCCGGATGTGATCAAGCATCTCAAGGGCGGCGAACGGATTTCCTATGGCGCGCGTGCGATCACAGAGGGCGGCTGGCAGTCGATCCCGAAGCTGACCTTCCCGGGCGGTGCTCTCATTGGTTGCTCGGCCGGTTTCGTGAACCTGCCGCGCATCAAGGGCAGCCACAACGCGATGAAGACCGGCATGCTGGCCGGTGAAGCCGCATTTGAAGCCGTGACGCAAGGCCGCCAGGGCGACGAGCTGAAAGCCTACAGCGAAGCGTTCAAGACGAGCTGGGTGGCGAAGGAGCTGAAGAAGGTTCGCAATGCGAAGCCGCTGTGGACCAAGTTCGGCACCTATCTCGGCATTCCGCTGATGGGTCTCGACCTGTGGATCTCGACGCTGTTCGGCGGCTTCTCGATCTTCGGCACGATGAAGCACAAGAAGAACGATGCGAAGTCGCTGGAGCCTGCGAGCAAACACAAGAAGATCGTCTATCCGAAGCCGGATGGCGTGATCTCGTTCGACCGCCTGACCTCGGTCGCGTTCTCGTTCACCAATCATGGCGAAGACCAGCCGGCGCACCTGAAGGTGCTGGACATGGCGCTGCAGAAGATCGAGCGAGTTGGGCGTCTATGCCGGCCCGTCGAACCGCTACTGCCCGGCGGGCGTCTATGAGTGGATCGACGACGGCAAGGGCGGCCAGAAGTTCCAGATCAACGCGCAGAACTGCGTCCACTGCAAGACGTGCGATATCAAGGACCCGAACCAGAACATCAACTGGACGACGCCTGAAGGCGGCGGCGGACCGAACTATCCGAACATGTAGAGTCTAGTGGGGCTGAGCCTGCGAGCGTCGTAGAGTGACCCGCTCATCCTGACGACGTCGCCCTTTCAGGGATCGAGGGACTCGTTCTGGATGTGCAGCCTCAGGCCTGTTCGTGACAGGACCGTTCCTGGCAGCCCGATCCGTCCGTCGGAATGAGCGGGCGTGGACAGAGCGGGGGCTGCTCAACGCGCACAGTGCTAAGCACCCTCCGCCACCTTCGCGCCTAAATGCGTGATCCAGATGGGGGATTGGCTCGGTTGAGCCTGTGCGAGCGTTCGGATAGCGTTGCCTCATGACACACTTGAAACTCCGCCTCATCCTTGCGGCTTCGGCCACCGTGCTCATGTCGGCCTGCACCTCGATGGGGGTTCCGGGCTTTGGCGATGCGGGTGGTTGCAGGACCGTCTACGTGTTCACGGGCGGGGCGGTGCATCCGGTCAATAGCTGTGGCGGCGTTCCGCGCGAGAGTACGCTGATGGCGCAGAAGTCGCTGGCAGCGCCGCTGTCGGTCGAGCTTGTGGATCCGGCGGCGGCCCCCGCGCCTGTAGCAACGCCTGTGTCGGCGGCGGCGGAAGCGACCGCGCCGACGGAGAAGCCGCTCGCGGCCTACAAGTCTCCCAATGCGATGGTCGAGGCTGGAGACATGGCAGCGTTCATGGCGCGCGTGCGCAATGACTACGCGCATACGCAGAACCCGGGCGCGTGGGGCTACATGATCGTCGATGCGCTGGCCGCTGATGATCCGGCGACAGCGCAGACCGTGCTCGATGCGCTCACTGGCAAGACGCTGCCGCAATGGATGAGCGCGAACCATATGCGCCCCTGGGTCTATGCAGCAAATGGCCGTGCGGCCGATGCGGTCGCGGAGATGCAGAAGCTGAAGCGCGCCGTGCCGGGCGCCACGCTGCTGGGGCATCGCGCTCTGTTGCAGGAAGGGCTGGGCGACTATGCGGCCGCGCTTGCCGTCTATGGCGAGGCGCCGGCCAAGTTCGATTCCCCCGATCCATCTGAAGCGGGCACGATGACCTACTTCGCGCGGGCGCGCGCGTTCAACAGCCAGCGCATGCTCGCGTTGCGCCAGGCGGAATTGCTGCGTGGGATCAACCGCGATGGCGAGGCTGTCGAATTGCTGACGCGACTGCTCGCAGCTTCGCCCGATGATGCGTACGTCGCGAACCGGCTTGAACGTGCGAAAAAAGGTGAGGATCGCTGGAAGCCGCGCACGCTGAAGCAGGCGATGGCTGTAGCGCTGGGCGATGAGGCCGACCTGATCGAGGAACAGGAAGCGATCATGGCGGCGATGGCGGGGCGCGGCGCGAAGACGCCGTTCAACCATCTGCTGTCGTCGATGCGCCAGAGCGCGTTGCTGCTTGATGCCGACAATGGCGATATTCGCATCGCCGAAAGCGGCCGGCTCTATACGCAAGGCCAGTTCGAACCAGCGCTGCGACTCGCGCAGATCGGCAATCCGCGCAAGGAACAGGCGGCGCTGCTGCAGTCGACGGCGGGTCTTGCCGCGCTGGAGCTGGGTTCGCCTGAAACGATGGCGGCGCTGGTGGAGCGGTCGCTGCTGATCGAACTCGAGCGCGGAGGCGAAGATCCAGGCGGCAGGGTCGCTGACCACCGCTAACAAAATCCCGCGCGCATTGCAGCTGGTCGACCAGGCGGTGAAGCAGGGCGGGCTATCCTCCTCGCAGATGGTGTTCGCGCTGATGACGCGTGCGCAGGCGCATAGCCAGGGCGGAAATGTCGGCGAGGCCGTGAAGGCGGCGCGCGCGGCGCGTGCCTTGCGTGATGACCAGACGACGCAGCAGGTGCTGGCCTCGATGCTGGTGGATTCTCCCTCCGAGCGCGCCGAGGGGCTGGGTATCATGCGCAAGATGCTGACCGACCAGCCGGACTCGACATCGCTGATGAACAATTTCGGCTACACGCTGATCGACACGCATCAGACGGATGAGGAACTCGACGAGGGCTTCCGGCTGTTGAAGCAGGCGATACGCCTGACGCCGGACGAGCCCAACCTGCTCGATTCGATCGGCTGGGCTTATTATCAGTATGGCGATTTCCGCGAAGCCAACCGTTTCATCATCATGGCGCTGGCAGCGTACGAACCGTTCGCGCACTGGGAACTTTCGGAGCACATGGGCGATATCCAGTGGCGGCTTGGCGACCACGACGCGGCGCGCACCTACTGGCAAAAAGCGCTCGACGCCTATCCGCCGGCGACCAGCGCGCGCCTGCTGGAGGCGAAGCTGAAGGATGGCCTGACGTCGCCGGCGCCGACCGTGCGCGATACGCCGGAAGTTCCGCTCGCAAAGCCGACGGACGAGACGGTCGATATCTGATTTCGCTTCTGATCCGGCAAAATGCCCACCAGACATAGCCGTAACCCTCGGTTGATGCCGGGGGTGGGGTGGGGCAACATGCGGGGATGTGGTCAGGAATGAAATGGTCCGGTTTCCGGGCGCCCGTGCTTGCATTGTCTGCGCTTGCCTTACCCGTATTGGGGATGGGCGGATGCGTAATCATGCCAGCCAATTCAGCGTGGTCGGCGTCGATGCTCGAGGAGCTGCGGACGCAGCAGGCGTATGCAGATTTCATCTCGGCGCGGTATGCGGGGATGGTGGGCGATTCAGAAGCTGCGGCGACATTCTATCGGCGTGCCTATGTCAGCTCGCCCGATGATGGCGGACTGCTGGAGCGGGCCGCGATCGCCACGCTGGCTTCGGGCGATATCGATGGCGCAATCACGCTGGCCAAGTCGGCCCGGTCGCGGGCGGCAGAAGATGCGCCGAGCGTGCAGCTGGCGCTGATCATCGACGATATCGAAAGTGGACGCGTCCCATCGGCGAAGACGCGGTTGCAGAAGCCGGCGCTGGGCGCGCTCAATCTTGATCTCGCGGGATTCCTGTCGGCGTGGCTGACGGCTGCGGGCGATCCAGTGCGGGGCGCGGCTGAAGTCGAAGCGCTGCCGGGCCGGCGGATGATCGCGGGCGAACAGGCGTCGCTGAAAGCGCTCGTGCTGATGCAGGGCGGCAAGGATGACGAAGCGCTGCAATCCTTCCGCGTCGCGCTGCACCTGCCGCTGGCGTCGCGCGACGTGGTGGCGGCCTTGGGCGCAAGCCTGCAGGCGTCACGCGGAGACAACCAGGGCGCGCGTGAGCTGATCGCGCTGGGCGCGGCCGATGGCGGTCTGGGGCCGGCATCGGCGCGTGTGCTGGCCGATATCGATGCGGGCAGGAAGATTGCGCGGCCGAAGCTAAGCACGCGGCAGGGCGCGGCGCTGACGATCTACATCGCGTCGGGCACGGGGCTGGTGCGGTCGAGCCCGGACCTGTCGGCGATGCGTCATGCGATGGTGCTGCATCTCGATCCTGAACTGGCGGCGGCGAGCCTGACGCTGGCCGAGGCGTTCGACCGGCAGGAGCGTTCGGACGATGCGCTCGCCGTGTTGCGCGCCGTGCCTGCCAAATCTGCATGGGCGGCCGATGCGCGGATGGCCGATGCGACGATCCTCAATCGCGAAGAGCGGGCAGGCGAGGCGCTTGTTGCTGCCGAGCAGGCGCTGGGCCTGTCACGTCGGCGCGACATGCTGCTCCAGGCAGGCGATCTCTATCGCGTCAACGACCGCCCCGATGTGGCGCGCGAACTTTATGACGAGGTGATTGCTGCCGATGACAGCCACGACGTAGTCGACTGGCGCGTGCTGTTCGCCCGCTCGTCCGTGCGCAGCGAGGCGGGCGATTGGGCGGGGGCCGAAGCGGACCTGCAGGCGGCGATTGCCGTCGAGCCCGACCGGCCGGAGCTGCTCAACTTCCTTGGCTATGCCTGGGTCAATCGGGGGGAGCGGGTGCAGGAGGGGCTGGCGCTGATCCAGCGCGCGGCGGATGCGCGGCCGGATCAGGGGTACATTGTCGACAGTCTTGGCTGGGCGTACTTCAAGCTGGGCCAGACTGACAAGGCGATCGAATATCTGGAGCGTGCGGCGGAATTGTCGCCGACCGACGCCGAAGTGATCGATCATCTGGGCGACGCCTACTGGCAGGGCGGCCGGACGACCGAAGCGCGATTCGAATGGGCGGCGGCGCTGACGCTCAAGCCCGATCCCGCACGCGAGGCCAGCCTGCGCGGCAAACTCGACAAGGGCTTGCCAGCGACGCCGGGAGCCAGTCTAGCTTCGCGGCCATGAGCCTAAGTCCAAACCGCGCAAACTTCTCGACAGCCTGGGCGCCTGCGAAGGTGAACCTGTACCTGCATGTCGGGTCGCCGGGCACGGGCGGGCTGCATCCGGTGGACAGTCTTGTGGTGTTTGCCGACACGCGGGCGGCGGATCGCATTTCGGCGCGATCGGCGCCTTTCCTTGAGCTAAGCGTCGAGGGGCCGGGCGCCAAGGCGCTGAAAAGTGCGCCGAACAATCTTACGCTCGCAGCGGCGCTGGCGCTGCGCGAGGCGTGCGACCGTTCGGGGCTTGGCGCATCGATGGTGCTCTACAAGGAATTGCCGATCGCGGGCGGCGTTGGTGGCGGCTCAGCGGATGCTGCTGCAACATTGCATGTGCTGAACGAAATGTGGGGCATCGATTTCGGCGAGGCGGCGCTGGAGCGGCTGGCCGTCCAGCTGGGCGCCGACGTTCCGGCCTGCGTGCGGCTGCGTCCGCTGGTGATGCGGGGGGCGGGGGAGGTGCTGGCGGATGTTGCATGCCCGGACCTGCCGGCGGTGCTGGTGAATCCCGGAATCATGCTTGAGACGCGCAAGGTGTTCGACAAGTTCGACCGCATGGGCGCCAATCGCGCCTTCCGCGAGACGGACCCGCCATGGGGCGAGACGCCCGCGCGGTTCGCGGACAGGCTTTCGGACTATCGCAATGACCTGCAGCCGGCGGCGATCTCGCTCTGCAAGGAGATCGGCCGGGCGCTGGAGCTGATTGAAGAACAGCCGGGGTGTCTGCTGGCGCGCATGTCGGGCAGTGGGCCGACCTGCTTCGGCCTGTTCGAGGACGAAGCTTCGTCCCAGGCAGCTGCGGTGGCGATTGCCGAGGCGAAGAAGAAATACTGGGTGCGCGCCACCAGCTTCCGGGGCGCGGCGCCCGTGCCGCTCGACGACTGACATGGTGTTCTGAGACCGCTGCATGGACGCGTACGCCCATTCACCCATCATCTTTCTGCTGGCGCTGATACCGTCAGTGCTGCTGTGCCGTCTGGTGATCACGCTGCGGATTGTCGATGCGCCGACGGAGGCGCGGAAGATGCAGGCATCGCCGGTGCCGACTGCGGGCGGGCTGGCTGTCGCGCTGTCTGCTGCGCTGGCGGTAACGACGCATGTCGAACTGCATGCGAGCCACAACTACGCCTATCCGATGATCGTGTTGGCGGCCGGCGGGCTTGGAATGCTCGCGATTGGTCTGGCGGATGACATCCTGATGCTGCGCGCCAGCATGAAGCTGGGTTTGATGGCGCTGGTTGCTGGCGGCATGGCGGCGCTTGGACTGCGCGCAGACGCGATGGGGTTCTGGCCGGGTGCGGCCGTGGAATTGCCGGTCGCGCTGGCGATTGCGGGATCGGTGCTGTGGCTGGTCGTGGTGACCAACGCGGTGAACTTCATGGATGGAGCCAACGGGCTTGCCATGGGCATGGCCTTCATCGCAGCGCTGGGCCTCGCAGCGTGTGGCGCGGTGATCGGCGTGGAGCACATCACGCTGACCAGTGTCGCGCTGGCAGGCGGGCTTGCCGGGTTCCTGGTGTGGAATGTGCGCGGGCTGCTGTTCGTGGGAGACGCCGGCGCGCTATTCACGGGCGCTATGCTTGGCGGGCTGGGGCTGGAGGTCGTGCGGCTGCGACCGGACCTCATGTTCGTGCCGGCGACTCTGCTGCTGCCGTTCCTGTCCGACGTGCTGCTGACGCTGGCGTGGCGGACGAAGCACGGCAAGAAGCTGTTCGTGGCGCATCTCGATCACACGTATCAGATCGCGATCAAGGCGGGGCTGAAGCACACGCAGGTTGCCGGCGTGCATGCGGTGTGGGCGCTGAACGCGGCCGTGGTTGCGGTGGGGGCAGCCATGGTCGGTGGCTATGCACCGCTTATCGCGTTCGTCGCGCTGCTGGCGATCAGCGTGTGGGTGCACTGGCGGGTGCGGCGCGCGGGCGTTGCCAATGGGCTGGTTGGTGCGGACCTGCTTTAGGTCTAAGGGGGAGGGCAATGAAAAAAGCATTCCTTCTAGGAATCGGGGCCCAGAAGGCGGGCACGACGTGGCTCTACCAATACCTGTCTGAGCATCCGAACTGCGATTTTACGCTCGGCAAGGAATATCACGCGCTCAACTGGTTTTACGCGCCTGCCACAGCCATTTCGTTGCAACACACCATTCCGAAAATTGAGGCGCTTCAAGAGCATCTTGGTATTCTGGCGACGCTTGCAAAGGAACCTTTCAGTCCCACCGAAATGCTCCTCGCGGGGAATCTGCAGAAGCGGGTCGCGTTTTTTCAGAGCTGTCTGGCCTTCCGCGAAACACAGCAGCTTTATCTGGATCATTTTGCGAGGATAGCCGCCCAAGATCATGAGCGACACGTTGTGGGTGATATTACTCCCGCATACTCCTCGCTCCCCCATGAAGCCTATCGTTGGCTTGCCGATGGCATGGCCGAACGAGGATTGCGCACGAAAATCCTGTTTGTGATGCGCGACCCGGTGGAGCGCGTGATCTCGCAATTCCGAATGATGCAAAAACTCAAACCAAAAATGTTTGAGAACCGAAGCGGAGAGGCAGCGTTGAGGACGCTTTACAGGTCAAGCGCTGTCGAAGTCCGTACACGCTACGAAAACACGCTTCGCACGTTGGACGCTGCCTTTGCAGCGAACGAAAGTCTCAGCCTGTTCTTCGAGGAACTCTTTCGCGAAGACGCCTTGGCCAGGCTGTGCGGGCATCTAGGCATCGCTTACGAGCCAGCTGTGTTCGACGTCAGGGTAAACGAGTCCGAAGGTCCCGCGCCGGATATTGATGGCGACCTGCAACGCGAAATTGCTCGCCACTATTCCAGTACCTACGCTTTTGTCGCCGAGCGCTTCGGTGAAGCATCGATGAGGAGATTATGGCGTGGTTACGAATTGCTGGCTTGAGGTCCCCTAGAACGCGCGCGTAACCGTTTGATCCGCGAGTTCGGCCAGCTCGTCATGGATTTCGCCTCGGCCTGTGCGGGCGAGGGCGGTGCGGGCGGCGGTGGATTCGGTGCGCGCGGTTTCAAGCGTGCGCTCGGCAGCGCCCGATGCGCGGATCAGGTGGATGGCGTGGGCGAGGTCGCCTTCGTGCTGCTCGCGAGCGCCCATGACGCGATCCCAGAACTTGCGGTCTTCGGCATTGCCGGCTTCGCGCGCGTAGATCACCGGAAGGGTGAGTTTGCCTTCACGGAAATCATCGCCAACGGATTTGCCGATGACGGAGGTGAGGCCGCCGTAGTCGAGGAGGTCGTCGACGATCTGGAAGGCACGGCCGAGGCGGCGGCCGTATTCGCCCATCGCATCGGCGGCGGCGTCATCGTTTGTCGCGGTGTAGGCGCCCGCGCGGGCGGCGGCTTCGAACAGCGCGGCGGTCTTGGCTTCGACGATGGCCATGTACTCGCTGATCGGCAGGTCGGTCTTGCCGAGGGCGGCGAGCTGGCGGACTTCGCCTTCGGCGATGACACAGCTGGCGCGCGAAAGAATGTCGAGGATGCGCAGGTCACGCGTCTCGGTCATCAGCGTGAAGGAGCGGGCGAACAGGAAGTCGCCCACCAGGATGGAGGCGGACGCCCCCCACACATTCTTGGCGGCAGCCTTGCCGCGGCGCAGGTCACTGTCATCGACGACGTCATCGTGCAGCAGCGTGGCGGTGTGGATGAACTCGACGGCGGTCGCGAGCTTGTTGACGGCGTCGCTGCCCTTGCCGCCGACTGCGCGGGCGGAGGCGAGGGTGAGCACCGGGCGCAGGCGCTTGCCGCCGGCGGCGATCAGGTAGGCCGAGAGATCGGGGATGGTGGCAACAGGGCTCGCAGCGCGCTCTGCAAGCAGGCGCTCGACCTCGGCAAGCTCGGGCCGCAGGAGGTCCACCAACCGATCCATCGGGGTGGACTGCGGCGCCTGTTGCTTTTCAACTTC
This sequence comes from uncultured Alphaproteobacteria bacterium, assembly GCA_963784415.1. Classification (GTDB taxonomy): domain Bacteria; phylum Pseudomonadota; class Alphaproteobacteria; order Caulobacterales; family Hyphomonadaceae; genus UBA7672. The sequence goes on along the minus strand of CAWARK010000007.1, from coordinate 36,089 downwards.
GGCGTGCAGGGCCAATTGCAATCCCTAGCGGTTTCAAACCGTCATCTCGGCTGTTGCTGATATAGGATATTTCCCGGCTGAGAAGACGGTCAAGGAACGGAGTTCCTCTTCGCTCATCGGCGTGGCAAGTTGTCGCTAATGATCGAGGTAATGCGAACAAACAGCCCCATACGGCTCGACTACGCGATGGTCCTGCTCAAACGCGCCGGTTGCCAGCCCTTTGTGGCGGACCGGTTCATGGCCTCCGCCGAGGGCGGAATATCCGCCTTTGAGCGCAGAATTCTCGTTCCGGACGAGCATGCGGCCACCGCCAGGGAGGCGCTGAAGGAGCTGGATGCGCCACCGGATCCGAGCCTGCTGGTCGAGGGCGACTGGGATGATGATCCCGCGTGAACGCAGCCGCCGCCACACATGATCGCTTTCTCGACGGGGCTGTCACCGTGATCCAGCCCGCGCGCGGCTATCGTGCGGGGATGGATGCGGTGCTGCTGGCGTCGTCTTTGTCGGCAAAGGCCGGCGACCAGCTTGCCGAGGCCGGATGCGGGGCGGGGGCTGCGCTGCTGTGCGCGGCGCACAGGCTGGGCGGATGTGAGTTCACGGGGTTCGAGCGTGAAGCGGATGCGCGGGAGCTGGCGGGGCAGGGCGTCGAGGCCAATGGCATGGCGGGGCGGGTGAAAGTGCTGGCGCACGATGTGGGCGAGCGGCCCGGTGGGCTGGAGAACACATTCGAGCAGGCATTCAGCAATCCGCCGTTCTTCGAGCCGGGGACCGTGCGTGCTCCTGCGGAGGGGAAGCAGGCGGCGTATCTGGCCGAAACCCCGCTGAAGGCGTGGATCCTGTTCCTGCACCACATCACGAAGCCGGGCGGGCGGATCACGATGATCCATCGTGCGGCGGTGCTGGGCGACCTGCTGGAGCTGCTGGGGCCGCGAACCGGCGAAATCGAGGTGTTGCCGATCCGCCCTGCGCCGGGAGAAGCGGCCGGGCGTGTGCTGATCAGGGCGCGCAAGGGGCTGCGGCGGGGGCCGGTGACACTATATGATGGACTGGCGCTGCATGATGCGCCGGGCGGTCCGGCCACGATGCGGGCTGCGGAGGCGCTGCGGGGCGGCGCCCTGGAATGGAGATAACCGCCATGGGCGGCGTTATCCTGGTCTTCCTGCTCGTGGTGCTGGTGACGATCCTCGTCCTGCCGGCGATGCGCGGGCGCAAAGGGCAAAGCACGCCCGTGGAGCCCGATCCCGCGCATGAGGTGGTGGTGCACCAGCTCGACGATCATCGGGGCAAGAAGAACCCGTCTTCGGACGATGCCCAGAAGCCACAGGGTTGAGCTGTTTCAGCGCCGCCACCGGTTTGCCCCACGCAGGACTCGTTTGGTTGCGAGAAACGCGTATCGGCGCGCTGCGGCAAAGTGGCGTGTGGAGATGCGCCGGGAAGCTTGCGCGCTTAAGTGAGTGTCAACGCGAAGGATCGAGGTTTCTGACGTGCAGGTTCTGATTCAAGGCATCTCTCTTGTGCTCGCGTTCGGCATCCTGGCCGTGCTCGCGGTGCGTCCGAGCAACGGACGCCGCTGAGATTCCTGCGCTGAACCCGGTCTAGGCCACCAGCAACTGCATGTTACCGCGCACCTGTTCGGTAGCGTGAGAGGCCGAGCCCATTGCGCCGGCCATCACGCCGACGCCCTTGTCGATGGCGGTGACGGACGAGGCGGCGAGCTGCATCGTGGACGAGATTTCCGAGGTTGCGGCGGATTGCTGTTCGACAGCGGCGGCGACCGACGAGATGCTGCTGGTGATGCCGGTGACGGCGGTCTGGATCGACTTCAGCGATCTTACAACATCGCCAGAGACTGACTGCACGCCCTTGATCTCGGTCGAGATGGTCTTGGTGGCGGACGACACCTGGGCGGCCAGCTGTTTCACTTCGGCGGCGACGACGGCAAAGCCACGGCCTGCCTCGCCCGCACGGGCGGATTCGATCGTGGCGTTGAGCGCGAGCAGGTTGATCTGCGAGGCGATGTCGTCGATCAGCTCGACGATGCCGGTCATCTGTTCGGCCGTTTTCACCAGCGCTGTGGTCGACGTGTCGGCGGCGCGGGTGAGATCGAAAGCGGTGTCGGCCGACGTTTTCGATGAGGAGACGCTGGCGGAGATCTCGTTGATCGAGGCGGTGAGCTCTTCGGCGGCGGCGGCGACGCTCTGGATGGTTTCGGAGGCTTGCGTTGCAGCGCTCGCCACGTCGTTGGCCTGGCGCGAAACATTGGTGATGTTGTCGGCGATGCCGGAGAGGTCGCGTTCGATCTCGCCGGAAAGCTTCTCGTTGCGCAGGCGCCGTTCGACCATCGCGGTGATGTCGGTCGCGTATTTCACGACCTTGACCGGGACGCCGTCTGCATTGCGGATCGGATTGTACGACGCCTGGATCCAGATGGCCCGGCCGCCCTTGGCGACCCGCTTGTATTCGGCGGCCTGGAATTCGCCACGGCGCAGGCTTTCCCAGAAGCGGCTGTATTCCGGGCTCGATGCGTAGCTGCTTTCGACGAACATCCGATGGTGCTGGCCCTTGATCTCGTCGAGGGCGTAGCCGATGGCGCCGCAGAAGTTGGGGTTGGCGGTGATGATTGTGCCGTCGAGCTTGAACTCGATGACGGCCTGCGAGCGGTTGATGGCTTCAAGCTGGCCGGTCGCATCCATCGCCTTGTTCTTCTGGTCGGTGATATCGGTGGCGAATTTCACGACGCGAACGACTCGGCCTGACGCGTCGAGGATCGGATTGTAGCTGGCCTGCAGCCAGATCTCGCGATTGCCTTTGGCGAAGCGCTTGAACTCGCCGGCGACGAACTCGCCGCGGTTGAGGCGGTCCCAGAAGCGGCGATATTCATCGCTTGCCGCATAGGCCGGGTCGGCGAACATGCGGTGGTGGTGGCCCTGGATCTCGAACAGGTCGTAGCCCATGGCGGCCGAGAAGTTGCCGTTGGCGTTGAGGATCGTGCCATCGGGGCGGAATTCGATGACCGCCATGACCCGGTCGATCGCGGCGATCATGCCAGCCGTGTCGCGGGTATTGGCTGAGCTGTGTGATGTCGGTTTCGGTTTGAATGCGGTGAGCATAGCCAACCTCTTTTTTAGCGAGCTGCCTAACTTGCTATTGGCACAAATTGCCGCAGAAGGATTAACCATACGTTGCGCCGGCTTAATCATTGGGCGATCCCGGTAGGTTGGGATGACAGTTCTGGCTTAGCCGCATATTCAGGCGCCGATGGAGACGACGATGACGACGGCCAAACGCGACATCCAGAAGCCCAAGAGCTTTCAGGAAATCATCCTGCGCTTGTCGGCTTACTGGTCGTCCAAGGGCTGCGCGATCCTGCAACCTTACGACATGGAGGTCGGCGCCGGCACGCTGCACCCGTCGACCACGCTGCGCGCGCTGGGGCCGAAGCCCTGGTATGCGGCGTATCCGCAGCCTTCGCGCAGGCCCAAGGACGGACGCTATGGCGAGAACCCGAACCGGCTGCAGCACTATTACCAATACCAGGTGATCCTGAAGCCGAACCCGCCCGACATTCAGGACCTCTACCTCAACAGCCTCTACGAGATCGGCATCGACCCGAGCATGCACGACATCCGCTTTGTCGAGGACGACTGGGAGAACCCGACCGTGGGCGCGTGGGGCCTTGGCTGGGAAGTCTGGTGCGATGGGATGGAAGTCTCGCAGTTCACCTACTTCCAGCAGGTCGGCGGTCTCGATGTGCGTCCGGTGTCGGGCGAGCTGACCTACGGGCTTGAGCGACTGGCGATGTACGTGTTCGGCGTCGATCGCGTATACGACCTGCCGTTCAACGACCCGCAGAGCGAATATCCGCTGAGCTATGGCGATGTGTTCCTCGAGAACGAGAAGCAGCAGTCGGCCTACAATTTCGAGCACGCGGATACGGAAATTCTGCAACGCTGGTTCAGTGACTGCGAGAAGGTCTGCAAGAAACTGCTGACGCTCGAGAAGCCGCTGCCGCTGCCGGCCTATGAGCAGGCGCTGAAGGCGAGCCACATCTTCAACCTGCTTGATGCGCGTGGCGTGATCTCGCCGACAGAGCGGCAGAGCTTCATCGGGCGCGTGCGCGATCTCGCGAAGGGTTCGGCAGAGGCGTGGGAGAAATCACAGGGCGCGTGATGCGGCTTCGCTACGCTGTTGCGGCGATCATCCTGTTCGCCATTGAAGTGCTGATCGCGCTGTATGTCCGCGATGAGCTTATTCGCCCCTATGTCGGCGACATGCTTGCTGTAGCGCTGGTCTACGCCACTCTCCGCGCGGTGACGCCAATGCGGCTTTTCTCGGCGCTGGTCGTAACGCTGGGCATCGCGTTCGGCATCGAGTTTTCACAGTTGTTTGGAGTTTTTACGGCGCTTGGTCTTGGAGACAATCAGATCGCGCGCATGGTCCTGGGCGGCGTGTTCGATCCGATGGATCTGGCGGCTTATGTAGCAGGAACAGCGTTGATCGTCGTGGTTGAAATGGTGTTGAGGCGGTGGCGGTAACTGCTTTTGCTGCCGGACGCTTGCTTCCCGTCGCGAATAACCGAAGCTAGCGTGACCGTGTTGGGTCGAGCGGATTGCGGGCGGGTTCATGCGCATTGTTGCTGTCTTGGCGGTTGCCGCCTTGCTCGGGGCGTTGCCGGCCGCAGCGCAGACGACCTGTCGCATCACCAACACGGCCGACGGCAAGGAGAGCTTTGTCAGCGGTGATGTGACGGGCACGCGCCTGTCGATGTTGGTGACGGAGAACGGGCCCTTTCCGGGGAAACTGACGCTGGATGCCAACAGCGCCTACAGGCAGGCGCCGGGCGGCGCACCGGCGCTGAAGGTGTTTCGTGCGGGCAATTCTGTTGGGGGCAAGGACTGGCGTGATCCGGGCTCGGTTGAGACGCTGGATGGCGGACTGCTCATGAGCTGGCCGGCGTTCAGCCTCGATGGTGCGGAGGTGAAAAACCTCACGGTCGGGATATCTAGCGGGTGGATGGCGACGCGGCAGGGGATCAGCCATCCGGCGGCACATACCGGTCCGACCGCGATCTTCCTGCGTCTCGATGGGCGGCTGGGCGCGCCCGCGAAATCTGAACTGGTCGAAACTGACTATGCGGACCTCAGCTCATGGCGCAGCTCCGCCCAGGCACAGAAAGCGACATTCAAGGTCGATGTGTTTGACGCGGAAGCAGGCGTCCACATCGCGACGATCGACTTCACGATCCCTGATGCGGAACCGACGCAAGCGCGGTTGATCAGCGATGTCACGGCGCTGCGCCGGGCAGTTGCAGAGAAGACGTGCAAGTAGGCGATGATCATCTGTTCGGTATCTGACAGATGCACAATCGCATTGAATTGAGAGTCGGTCATCGGCTAGGCCGGGCGATCAGAGCGGGGCAGGTTTCATGCGGTTTCTTCTAGCGGCGGCGCTGGCCGTGAGCTTTTGTGGCGCGGCCTTTGCGCAAGCCGAAGATAGCCGGCCGCAATTGCAGGATCAGCTGATCGCTGTGGCGGCGGCGCAGGGATACGGGATCGAAGGCTCGCAGTTCGGACTTGATCAGGGCGTGCCGGAAGGCAAGTCGGTGCGTTACGCCTTCGCGCTGAAGGCGGGGGAGACGTATTTCGTCGCGGGCGGATGCGACAAGAATTGCACGTCGCTGGCGTTGCTGATGACGGACGCGAATTCCGCGAACGTGGCCTATACGGACGATGGCGAGATTGTCGCGCATACGCCGTTCGATGGCACGGTGCATCCGTCGTTCACGATCACGGCGAAGAAGACGACAACCTATTCCATCGTCATCAATGTCGAGAAATGTCACGGGCCGCAGAGCATGTGCGTTGCGGGTGCGGCGGTGTTTCATGCCGGGACACCGGTCGAGAAAGCCTGGATCCGGACAGACGATTTCACGATCGATCCGCAAGGCACGATTGTCGTGTCCGACGATTTTTCGGACGAGATGTTCTGCGTGATCGACACGATCGATGATGCGACGGCGGAAGCGGCGGCCACGGCGTTGGCGAAGAACGAATGGCCCGCAGAGGTCGAGTCGGCGTTCAGGGGCGCCGTGGACGAGTGCGGCGAGATATATGACTGGTCCGCCGCCGAGGGCGAAGAGGCGCTGATCGTCAGCTCGACGCAGGTGCTGCTCAACCAGGTGCTGGACCGGATCGAGGCGGAAGGCATCAGCTATGACGATGTGGTCGAGATCCAGGGTGCGTTGACGCAGGAGCAGAACCGGAAGTTCGCCGATGGATCATGGCTCCAGGATGCGGACATGATGGCCAAGCTGGTCGCCGACCTGAAGGCGCATGGCCTGCGCGATGATCCGAATCTTCTAAGCGCAGGTGAAACCGCGGTCGGCACGTTTGGCAATCAGGTCCTCGCGATCCGGACGTGGGTGGAGTTGCTGACACCGAAGTGATCGCCTCTTGCGCCTGTAGCCGGATTGGTTGGAGACTGGCGAAAAGAAACGTGATCGGGAGCGACGCATGACAAGTCGGGCACTCGTAATGGGCGGCGGCGGTACGCTGGGCGTTGCGTGGGAGACGGGGCTGCTGGCGGGACTTGAGGGCGAAGGTATGAACCTTGGCGGCGCCGACCTGATCCTCGGCACGTCGGCGGGATCGATTGTCGGCAGCACGATTGCGCGCGGCGTTTCTCCACACATGATGGCCGAAATGCAGATTGCGGCGGCGCGCCAGGCGGCGGGAAGCCCGGCAGCATCCGGGCCAGCGCCGGACCTCTCCAAAGTGATGGCCTTCTTCATGCGCATGCCGGAGACGGGCGAACCGTCGATCGAGCTGCGTCGCGAAATCGGTGAAATGGCGCGCGCGTCACAGACCATACCGGAAGCCGCGATGCTGGCGCAGTTCGCGACGATGGGCGTCAGCGGTGCATGGCCGAATAAGTTCGCATGTACCGCTGTTGATGCGACAAGCGGTGAGTTCAAGGTGTGGCGTGAGGAAGACGGCGTGGACTTCGCGCGCGCCATCGCGTCGAGTTGTTCGGTGCCTGGCATCTTTCCACCCATCACCATCAATGGCCGCCTGTGGATGGATGGCGGCATGCGCTCTGGCACGAATGTGGACGTCGCCGCCGGGCATGAGCGCGTGCTGGCGGTGGTTGTGATCCCGATGGCGATGGCCAATGAACGCATGAAGGGGCGGGTCAATGCAGAGGGCGACGCGGTGACAAAGGCCGGCGGTCGCTTTGACATGATCGCGCCGGACGCCGAGACGCAGGAAGCATTCGGGCCGAACCTGATGGACGGAACGCGGCGCATTCAGCTGATCGAGCAGGGCATGCGGCAGGGCAAGGCCGAGGCGGGGCGGATCAAGGCGTTCTGGAACTAGCCGCAGGATTTTACCGACTGCACCGTTGAAGCTTTGCGGAAACAGCGGAGCTTCGCGGATGATCGAACAGCAGCCTTCACGAACAGCGTTTGCGGCAGCAGCCTATCGCGCAGCGCATCAGGTGTTCGAAGACGGAAAAGTGTTCTCCGATCCGCTGGCGATGCGGATACTCGGGCTGGACGTCGAGACGGTGCGGCGGGAGATGGGCGATCCTGCGCAACGCGCGATGCGCCTGTTCATCGCCGCGCGCACGCGGTTCGCCGAGATGAAGTTGGCGGAAGCGATCGCGCAACGCGGCGTGTCGCAGCTGGTGGTGCTGGGGGCGGGGCTGGACACGTTTGCCTATCGTAGTCCGCTCGCCGACAAGCTCGCGATGTTCGAGGTGGATTTTCCCGCGACGCAGGCGTGGAAGAAGCGACGGCTTGAAGAGACGGGGATCACGGCGCCCGCAAATCTCGTCTATGCGCCCGTCAATTTCGAGACAGACGACCTGGTCGGACAGCTAAAGGCGGCGGGATTCGATCCTAAACGGCGGAGCTATTTCCTCTGGCTGGGCGTTGTTCCCTACCTGACTCGCGCAGCCGTAATGGCAACGCTCGCCGCCGTGGGCGGACTTGAAGGCGGATCTGAGATCGCGTTCGACTACTCAAATCCCATGCAAGACGCCGAAATGACGGAGCAACAGCGCGCAGCGAGGGACGCATTGCGCGCTCGGGTGGCGGCGGTGGGAGAGCCCTTTCTGTCATTCTTCGAGACGGAGGACCTGCACACGGAGCTCAAGGTGCGGGGGCTGGGCGCGATCACGGATTTCGGGACGCGCGAGATCATCGAGGTGCTGACTTTGCCTTTCGTTCCGCCGGCAGGTCCCGTCGATCTGCAGAATATTCCGAAGCGCGGCGGACATCTCGTCCACGCAGCGACCCGCTAACTGTCGCGCTAGGATTTCGGCTTTTCCCATACGGTCATCGCCGGCGCCGGTTCGTCGCTTCCGTTGATCAGGAATTTGCCCGCTATGGCGCCCAGCGCCACGCCAAGCACGATGGCATCGAGATAATCGCCGAGACCCGCGCCGCGCGGAAAAACGAACCATTTGAAAGCAAAACCTGCGGATGCTCCGAGTATGCCGCCGATGATCATGGTTACATTGACGAGCTTATTGTTTGATTTCGATGCCCCTCCAGCCATTTTCTTGACCGCGCCACAGCTTGGGCAGAGCATCGCTTCGCGCGCGAGCGCAGTCGAACAATGCGGGCACGTCAATGTCGGTGGCATGCGCAAATCCCCCTGATTGCGATCGGGCGAGTGTAGTGGGAAGGCTGGGGCGATTCAACGTTTGATGTGGATGGGATGCGAGGCTGTAGATGGCTGTGTGGCGCAGCTTTCGCGCGAGCGGTGTTTGTGGCTTCCTGTGTGGTGCGGATTACTGCAAAGGCATGGCCGTAGTTGCTACGTAGTCGAATAGCGCGACGTTCTGCCGGGTTGAAAGCATCGGCGACGCGCTCGTTACTGGCGAGCTGATTGAGCAGGGCAGACAAGGTACGGATGAAGGTCGCCTATCACATCCTGATGCACCTGCTGGGCGTTGGCTGTATCGCCGCGTGCATCACCATCGTGGCGACAATGGGCGCGCTGGATATCCACTGGTCCGGCTGGATCGCGGTAGGTTTTTTCATAATGCTCGCGATTGGCATCCTGCTCGGCTGGTTCCCGTGGCGGGGCAAGCCGATGCGCGTGATGCTGAAGGGCTGGTATGTGATGTCGGCCCTGGCGCTGGTCGGGTTTGGCTTCACGATGAGTGATCCGTGGCGACCGCAATTGTGGATGGTTCTGGCGCCCGTGGCCGCAGCCATCATTGCGCGTGTGATCATTGTCGTGATGCGATCGCGCGCCGATGCGCAGCAGCCCTCAGGCGGGGCTGACTCTCTGTTGTAGGTGTGGGGACGCAGGATGAGCGCGATGCAGACGCCGAAGCCGATTTCCATTTCCGAGAAATTCGCGCTGTTCTCCGACCCGTGGCAGCCCAAGCGGATTGGCCGGATCGACGGTTACGATGTGCGGCTGGCGCGGCTGCAGGGCGAGTTCGTATTTCATGCACACGCAGACGCGGATGAGTTCTTCCTTGTCGTCGAGGGCGTTCTGCGCATGCATTTCCGCGATCGTTTCGAGGATGTGCCTGCGGGCTCGTTGATCATCGTGCCGAAGGGCGTCGAGCATAAGCCCGAAGCGCTTACGCCCGAGACCAAGGTTATGCTGGTCGAGAAGTCAGAGACGGTGAACACCGGCGACGGGCCCGCGAGCGAGCGCACCGTCGCCGAGCCCGAGTATATCTAGCCGCCCACGCGCCCAACGCCGAGCAACGACATGCCGCCATCGCACGGGATGATGCCGCCGGTGATGTAGGCGGCGGCGTCCGAGCAGAGAAAGAGGGCGAGGTCGGCGACTTCGTCTTTCGTGCCGAGGCGCTGCATCGGGGTTCCCTTCGCGCTTTTTGCCATCGCTTCAGGCGTTGGCGCGAGGCGGTTCATGCCTTCGGTGTCGGCGATGGGGCCGGGAATGATCGAGTTGATGCGTACACCGAGCGGACCCCATTCGACGGCAAGTGTCTTCACGAGCATGTCGGCGCCGGCCTTGGCGGCATTCACGTGCGACTGCAGGGGATAGGGGTGCAGCGCCTGTGGGGCGGAGATGGTGATGCACGATGCGCCGGGTTTGCGCAGGTGCTGGAAACCCTGGCGCATCACGTTGAAGGCGCCGACGAGGTCGATGTCGATCACGGCGCGGAAGCCATTGTAGGACAGGCTGTTGAAAGGGGCGACGAAATTGCCGGCGGCGCCGGAGACAAGAATGTCGATCTCGCCATGAGCCTCGACCGATTTCGCAAAGGCTACGCCGACGCCGTCATGGTCGCGGACGTCCTGAGGAATGCCGATGCATTTGGCGCCGGTGGCGCGAATGCCCGCGGCGGCGGCTTCGATCTTGTCGGGGGACCGCGAGAGAATGGTCACGGCCGCGCCTGCTTGTGCCAGGCGCGTGGCGATCTGCAGGTTGATGCCGCTGGAAGCGCCTGCGACGAACGCCGTCTTGCCGGCGAGCAGCTTGTCTTTGAACGTGGTCATGTGCATCCTCTAAGTTTACAGTGTAAACATAGACGCTGTTTGGTTGCCTTGGCAAGTGGCTGACGAACCTGTGACCGCGACTGGCGGAATTGCGAACGGGCGTTGTCTTCAGATGCAGGTGCGGTAGCTATCGCGCCGGTCCTGTGCGGTATAACCACGAGTGCGAATCCGCACGAAGTTGCGGAGCCAAGGGAGAGACGCTCATGAAGATGCTGCTTGCCGCCAGCGCAATGCTGGCCGCGCTGACTAGCGGTTGCGTGATGGTGGACGCGACCGAGACAACACTCGCGCCAGCTGCGGCGCACGCGATGGTGATGCCGCAGGTGACGATCTATCACCTCGAAGGCCGTCGTTCGGAGCGGATCGTCTGGCTGATGGAAGAGCTGAACCTTCCCTACACGCTGGTGTTCAAGCGTGGCGATCTGGCGGGTTCGATGGCGGAGATCCGCAAGGTGAACCCCGGCATGCCGGTGGCGCCGACCGTTACGATCGGCAATGAAGTGCTGACGGAATCGGGCGCGATCATCGAGACGATCATCAACCGCTATGCGCCGGGCAAGCTGACCCCGCCGATGGCCAGCCCGGATTATTCCCAGCACCTGATCTGGATGCATCATGCGGAAGGCTCACTGGCCTCGCGTGTGATCGCGGATTATCGCGTGTGGATGATCAAGCCGCCGACGGAACGTTCGCGCCTGGTGGACTCCGAGGGTGAAGTGCAGTTCGCCGAAGACTATCTCGGCAAGCATCCGTATTTCGGCGGGTCCGAATTCTCGGCGGCCGACATCATGATGGTGTTCCCGCTGAACTTCGCGATGGCGCTCAACATCGTGGACAAGACGAAATTCCCGAACATCAACGCCTGGAAGGCCAAGATTGAACAGCGCCCCGCCTATCAACGCATGCTGGCCAAGGCGCGTCCGGATGGCCTGATCGGCTCGCCGCCCGCGCTGCCGGCGCACGCGCCGTCGGGTCCGCGTCCGGGCCAATAAGACCTGCGGGGGCTGCTGGAATTGCAAGCCGGGGCGCGCTAGAAGCGGGCCATGAAAATCCTTGCCGGACTTGCTTTTCTTGCAGCCTCAGCCTGCTCGCCGGGCGGGCCGCCCGTGGTTGATACGCCTGCGGCGCCCGTGACGCCCGCCTACAGCTTTGAGGTGGCGGCGACTTATCCGCACGATCCGAAGGCCTTTACCGAAGGCTTGCTGATCCAGGACGGCCAGCTCTACGAGAGCACCGGCATGGAAGGCACGTCGTGGGTGCGGAAAGTGGATCTCCAGACCGGCGCCGTTCAGCAGCAATACGATGTCGACAAGCAGTATTTCGGCGAAGGCATCGTCGTCTGGGATGACCGGATCATCACGCTGACCTGGAGAGGGCAGAAGGGCTTCATCCTCGACCGTGCGACATTGGCGCCGAAGGGCGAGTGGACGTATGGCGGCGAAGGCTGGAGCCTGACGCGCGACGACAAGCAGATCTTCATGAGCGATGGCACCAGCCAGATCCGCAAGCTGGATCCGGTTACTCTGAAGGAAACCGGCCGCATCGATGTTAAGTTGAACGGCCGTCCGATCGACCAGATCAACGAGCTTGAATTCATCAAGGGCGAGATCTGGGCCAACATCTTCCAGACTGATCGCATCGTTCGTATTGATCCGGCGACGGGCAATGTCGTCGGCGTCGTCTATCTCGGGGGGATCATGCCTCTGGAGGAGCGTCGCAAGGTCGATGTGCTGAATGGTATCGCCTACGACAAGGCGACCGACAAGATCTACGTGACAGGCAAATACTGGCCGAAGCTGTTCGAGATCACGATCAAGGATCCGGCCAACGCCAAGCCTCAATGAGGAAGCTGGTTGCGGCGTTGATGCTGGCGCTCGCGACAGGTGCGTGCGCACCGAGCGATCCCGACGCGCAATTCCAGCACGAGCTGACTGCGGCGAAGGACAAGGCGCGGGCGAATCTCGCGCTGTTCTGGGACCATTTCGCAAAGCCCGCGCCTGACGAATACGATTTTTCCCTCAAGGCTGCGCTGCCGCGTCGCGATGGCCAGCAGGGTGTCGAAGAAGCGTGGGTAGAAAATGTTGCGCGCGCGCCGGACAAGATTGTCGGCGAGCTGGCGGCGGTCCCGCGTTTTCTTGGTGACTTGAAGAAGGGCGCGATCGTCGAATTCCAGAACGACCAGATTGTCGACTGGGCCTTTATGCGCGGAGACCGGCTGCTGGGTCACTACACGACGCGTGCGATGCTGCCGCGCATGGATTCGACCCAGGCGGAATGGTTGCGGCCGCTATTGTCTGATACGCCTGAAGGGTGACAGCGAAGGACGCCACTCATGAGCATTCCGCGCACGGTGATCGTCGCCTACCGGCCCAAGCCCGGCAAGGAAGAGGTCTTGCTGTCGGAAGTGCGCGACCATGTGCCCTTCCTGCGCTCGGAAGGGCTGGCGACAGATCGGCATCCTATTGTCATGCGCGCGAAGGACGGCGCGATCATCGAAGTGTTCGAGTGGGCGTCGGCAGCCGCCATCCAGGAAGCGCACGGCAATCCGCGCGTGCATGCGATGTGGGGACGGTTTGCGGCGTGCTGTGATTACGCGCAGCTGAATTCGCTGGCCGAGGCGGGCGACATGTTCGCGGAATTCGAGTCCGTGCACATAAAGCTCGCGCCGATCGTGCAGCCGGACGCGAACGGACGGGCGGAGTAGATTACCGCTCCTGCAGTCCACGCTGTTTCATTCGCCAGACCAGGTGGTCGATGCGGTCCTGGCCGAAGAACGGTTCGCCCTCGAACACGAATAGCGGCACGCCCCAGTGGCCCGCGGCGGTCTCGGCGTTCTCGTTGGCTTCGATGATGGCGTCGAGCCTGGCGGCTTCCTCCGCCGCGTCACGCTCCAGATTGTTGAGTCCGACGGAATTGGCGCAGCCTTCGAGCTGGCCGCCTTCATGCCAGTTGTCGACCTGGCCGGACCAGATGAGATGGCTGGCCGTGCGGATGAACTCAAACCCCTTGCCGCGCTCGGCGGCCAGCGCGCCCAACCGGCTGACGCGCATGATATAGGGCTGGTCGGCAGCGACATCGCGGGTCTCGCGATCCTGCACGATGGGGTCCGGGCGGGGCCAGCGGTAAGGGATGTTGTTGATCTCCGCGATGCGCCACGTGTCGCGCATCAGGTAGGGCGGCCAGAGTGGGTTCACCTTCTGGAAGAAGCCCGGAATGCGCACCGCAATCGGGCGGACGATGCGCATGATGGCGGTTGCGTCGTATTGCGCCTGCAGCTGCTCGATCATCGGCATGGCGAGGTACGAATACGGGCTGCGGAACGAGAAGTAGAAATCGAAAGTCAGGGTCATGGAACACGGGTAATCTAGCCCTTAGGCGATGGCGAGCCCCATCCGGCGAGCGTCGGCGGCAAGCCTATGCCAAAAGCCTTGCAATCGACCCCGTTCCGCTGCACTCACGCACCGGTTTCTGCACCTGCGAAGAAGGTCCATGCCCCAGCTTCTGCTTGAGATCCTGTCCGAGGAAATTCCGGCCCGCATGCAGGCGAAGGCCGAGGCAGATCTCGTGAAGGCATTGATGGACGGCCTCACGCTGGCTGGCCTCATTCCTGAAGGAATCAAGGGATTTTCGGGCCCGCGCCGCCTTGTGGCCGTGGTCGAAGGCTTGCCGGTGAAGTCGGCCGACGTCGTTGAAGATGTCATCGGCCCGAAAGAGGGCGCGCCCCAGGCCGCCATCGACGGCTTCCTGCGCAAGGCGGGGCTCAGTTCCCTGTCCGAGGCGCACCTGCACGAGGTGCCCAAGAAGGGCGTCGTCTACGTGGCTCACGTCCGCAAGCCGGGCAAGCAGACCACCGACGTGATCGCCGCCCTCGTGCCGCAGATCATCCGCGGCTTCCACTGGCCGAAATCGATGCGCTGGGGCCCCAATCTTACAAACAAGAATGGCGACCTGCGCTGGGTGCGCCCGATCAGCCGCATACTCTGCACGTTCGATGGCGAGGTCGTGCCGTTCGAGATCGAGGGTATCAAGTCGGATTGCTACACCGAAGGCCACCGCGTCATGGGGCGCGGCCCGTTCAAGGTGCGCCGCTTCGACGACTATGCCGACGTGCTCAAGAACAAGGGCCGCGTGATCCTCGATCGCGAGGAGCGCAAGGAGATCATCCTCACCGACGCGAAACAGCTCTGCGCCGCGCAGAACCTGGAGCTGGTCGACGACATCGGCCTGCTGGAAGAAGTCGCGGGGCTGGCGGAACATCCCGTCGTCATCATGGGCGACATGGATCCGTCGTTCCTCGACCTGCCGCCGGAAGTCATCAAGCTGTCTATGCGCACGCACCAGAAATATTTCGCGGTGCGCGACCCGGCGAAGAAGGACGGCGCGCTCGCGCCAAAATTCATCGTGGTCGCGAACCTCGTTGCAGCGGATGGCGGAAAGAAGATCGCGGAGGGGAATTCGCGGGTTCTGTCGGCGCGTTTGAATGATGCGCGGTTCTTCTGGGACAACGACCGCAAGGTGAAGCTGGAAGATCGCTTCGAGAAGCTCGGAAATATCGTGTTCCACGAGAAGCTGGGCTCGGTGAAAGACAAGGCCGAGCGCGTGATGGCGCTGGCAAAGGAACTGGCGCCGAAGGTGGGCGCAGACCCGGCGCAGGCCGAGCGCGCAGCGAAGCTGGCGAAGTGCGATCTCGTCTCGGATATGGTTGGCGAGTTTGCCGAACTCGAAGGTGTGATGGGGCGGTATTACGCGACGCTCCAAGGCGAGCCACAGGCAATCGCGGATGCGGTGCGCGATCACTACAAGCCAAAGGGACCGGGCGACAATGTGCCCGCCGATCCGGTGAGCGTTGCGGTGGCGCTGGCGGACAAGCTGGATACGCTGGTCGGGTTCTGGGCGATTGATGAGAAGCCGACCGGAAGCAAG
This sequence comes from uncultured Alphaproteobacteria bacterium, assembly GCA_963784415.1. Taxonomy (GTDB): domain Bacteria; phylum Pseudomonadota; class Alphaproteobacteria; order Caulobacterales; family Hyphomonadaceae; genus UBA7672. Next base: position 20,674 of record CAWARK010000007.1, on the reverse strand, counting down.
GATCCGTTTGCGTTGCGGCGAGCGGCACTAGGCGTCATTCGAATTCTGCTGGCGCGGAACGATCGCGTTTCGCTTCTTCCGGCGTTTGCCCGTCATCGCAGTCGTGTGAGCTTGTTATGGCCTCGGCAAGTAGCGGCAGCAATTGAAGCGATGCCGCTTGGTGCCGCGAAAGCCGGTGGACTTGAGACTTTTTCTTCTATGGATGAGTTGCTCAATGAGGCGGAACGTATTTTACAACACACATTGTCTGAGCACGAGCGGTTAGATCAGGCCCATGTTGTTGAAGCAGACATTGACCTCCTCGCCTTCTTCGCCGACCGTCTCAAAGTCCACCTCCGCGAACAAGGCGCGCGCCACGATCTGATCGACGCTGTGTTCGCGCTCGGCGAGGACGATCTCGTCCTCATCGTGAAGCGCGTGGAAGCGCTGGGTGAGTTCCTCGCAACTGAAGACGGCAGGAACCTGCTCGCGGGCTACAAACGCGCCGCGAACATCCTAGCGATTGAAGAGAAGAAGGACGGGAAGTCCTATTCGGGCGAGGGCGTTTCGATGGCGAGCGATCCGCCGGAGGTGGATGCGCTTGTGTCCGCGCTCAAGAACGCTGCGCCGGAGGCTTCCTCCGCGCTCGACAAGGAAGATTTCGCGGGGGCCATGAAGGCGCTTTCGAAACTTCGCGGCCCTGTGGACGCTTACTTCGACAAGGTGACGGTGAACGCAGACGTCGCGGACGTGCGCGCCAACCGTCTCACGATCCTTTCGCAGATCCGCGACGCGCTCGGGCGCGTAGCGGATTTCTCGAAGGTGGAAGGCTAGTTTTTCCAGCAGCGCTTTTGCCTGTCATTCCGGGCGAAGGCGCGAAGCGGCGTAGACCCGGAACCCAGGGGCTTCGGGCGCGGTCGGTGGTTGAAGCCCCTGGGTTCCGGCTCACGCCTGCGGCGTGTCCGGAATGACAGTGATAGACATTGAAGGCCAAAACGATGAGCCAACTCGCCACCAAGTGGGTCTATGATTTCGGCGGCGGCGCCTCGGATGGTGATGCGTCGATGAAGAACCTTCTCGGCGGCAAGGGCGCGAACCTCGCCGAGATGTCGAAGCTGGGCCTGCCGGTGCCGCCGGGGTTCACGATCACGACGGAAGTCTGCACGGTCTTCTACAAGAACAAGCGGCAGTATCCGGCCGATCTCGATGCGCAGGTGAGCGACGCGCTGCGCGCGCTCGAGGGCCGCACTGACAAGAAGTTTGGCGACGTGCGCAATCCGCTGCTGGTGTCCGTGCGCTCGGGCTCGCGCGCGTCCATGCCGGGGATGATGGATACGGTCTTGAACCTCGGTCTCAACGACCAGACGGCTGAGGGCCTCGCCAAGCTCTCGGGCGACCGGCGCTTTGCCTATGACAGCTATCGCCGCTTCATTCAGATGTATTCCAACGTGGTGCTGAACATCAGCCACGACACGTTCGAGCACATTCTCGACGACTACAAGGAAAGCCGCGACTTCAACCTCGACACCGATCTTGGCGCCGAGAGCTGGATCGAGGTGATCGCGCTCTACAAGAAGGCGGTCGAGAAGAAGATCGGCAAGCCGTTCCCACAGGAACCGAAGGATCAGCTGTGGGGCGCCATCGGCGCGGTGTTTGCGTCGTGGATGAACGATCGTGCCATCACCTACCGGCGCCTCAACGACATTCCGGAAAGCTGGGGCACGGCTGTGAACGTGCAGTCGATGGTGTTCGGCAACATGGGCGAAAGCTCTGCCACCGGCGTTGCGTTCACGCGCGACCCATCGACCGGCGAGAAACGTTTCTATGGCGAGTATCTCGTCAACGCGCAGGGCGAGGATGTGGTGGCGGGCATCCGTACGCCGGCACCGATCTCCAATTCGCGCAAGGCGGACCTGAAGTCGGAAGACCTGTCGCTCGAAGAAGCGATGCCGGAAGTCTACGCCCAGCTGATCGCGGTCGCCGAGCGTCTGGAGACGCACTATCGCGACATGCAGGACATCGAGTTCACGGTGGAGCAGGGCACGCTCTACATGCTGCAGACCCGCAGCGGAAAGCGCACGGCGCAGGCGGCGCTGAAACTGGCGGTCGACATGTGCCGCGAGAAGCTGATCACCGAAACGGAAGCAGTCCTGCGGCTTGATCCGGCGCAGCTCGACCAGCTGCTGCATCCGACGATTGCGAAAGACGCCGTGCGCGATGTGTTCGTGAAGGGGCTTCCCGCTTCGCCGGGCGCCGCTGTGGGCCAGATCGTGTTCGACCCGGCGGAAGCCGTCGCCATCGCGGGCTCGGGCAAGCCGGTAATCCTGGTGCGCATCGAAACATCGCCGGAAGATATTCAGGGCATGCACGCCGCAAAAGCCATCGTCACGGCGCGCGGGGGCATGACGTCTCACGCGGCCGTGGTGGCGCGCGGCATGGGTCGGCCATGCGTGTGCGGCGCAGGTTCGTTGCAGATCGATGTGGCCAAGGGCACGGTCAAGGTCGGCTCACGCACGCTGAAGAAGGGTGACATCATCACGGTCGATGGCGCCAAGGGCGAAGTGCTGGTCGGTTCGGTCAAGATGGTTGAGCCGGCGCTGGGCGGGGATTTCGGCGAGCTGATGGTGTGGGCCGACAAGGTGCGCCGCATGAAGGTGCGCGCCAACGCCGAGACGCCTCTGGATGCCGAGACGGCGCGCAAGTTCGGCGCTGAAGGCATCGGCCTCTGCCGCACCGAACACATGTTCTTCGACGCGGAACGCATTCCGGTCGTGCGCGAGATGATCCTCGCGGAGAAGGAAGGCGGGCGTCGCCGCGCCCTGGAGAAGCTGCTGCCGATGCAGCGGGCGGATTTCGCCGCGATCTTCACGATCATGGCAGGCCTGCCGGTCACGATCCGGCTTCTTGATCCTCCCCTCCATGAGTTCCTTCCCCACAAGGAAGAGGAGATGGAACAGGTCTCCAAACAGTCTGGCGTGCCGATTGAAACGCTGAAGGCGCGGGCGGCGGAGCTGCATGAATCGAACCCGATGCTGGGCCATCGCGGCTGCCGGCTCGGCGTCACCTTCCCGGAAATCTACGAAATGCAGGCGCGGGCGATCTTCGAGGCGGCTCTGGATGTCGCAAAAGAGACCGGCAACGCGCCGGTGCCGGAGATCATGATCCCGCTTGTCGCCACCCGGAGAGAGCTTGAACTGATGCGCGCCGTCGTGGTGCAGACCGCCGAACGCGTATTCAACGAGCGCAAGGCGCAAGTGGAATACCTGGTCGGTACGATGATCGAACTGCCGCGTGCGGCGCTGCGGGCGGGAGAGATTGCAGAGGAGGCCGAGTTCTTCTCCTTCGGCACCAATGACCTCACGCAGACGGCGCTGGGCATCTCGCGTGACGACGCCTCGCGCTTCCTCAAGGTCTATGAGGAGAAGGGCATCTACGAGAAGGATCCCTTCGTCTCGATCGATCGCGATGGCGTCGGCGAGCTGGTGCGCATCGGGTGCGAGCGTGGTCGGGCGGCGCGGCCACGCTTGAAGCTGGGCGTCTGCGGCGAACATGGCGGCGATCCGGCCTCGATCTTCTTCTTCGAGGAGTGCGGGCTCGATTACGTGTCGGCATCGCCCTTCCGCGTGCCGGTGGCTCGCCTGGCAGCGGCGCATGCCGCGCTGGGCAAGAAGCGGTAGGGCTGCCCAATCCGTCTTGAACCCGTCCCCGCATCGGCGCACCCTGCGCGCCGGGTGGGATACGGGCGGAGGGGTGGTCGTGAAACTCGTTAGCATGCTCGCATTGTCGGCCGGCTTGATCCTGGCTCCCGTGGCCCATGCGCAGATCAGCTGCCAGCAGGTTCAGGACCTGATGGAAGCCGCGACGGAGGATTTCGATTCCATCGCCGACGAGGAGGTCAGCGACTCCGTCTATGCGTCGAGCTTCGAACTTGCGGGCGCCAGCCAGTGTCAGGTCACCTACGATCTATCGGCTACCTATGCCTGCGCCTGGGTCTACGACACGCTCGCGGCTGCCCGCGCCGACTATGGGCAACAGATCGCCGCTCTGGGCGGATGCCTTGCTGGATGGGAGCGCGATGCGTTCGAGCCAAGTGCCGACGACCCCAAGTTTCAGCGCCTTGAGGGGCTTTCGTTCTTCCAGGAAGACGACGACGGCGGCCAGATGACGTGGGCCGCTTATCTGGAAGAGCACATCGACGGCGACACGCACGACTGGCACGTCTGGCTGGGCGTCGACTACTTCTGAGTGTCACGCCAGCCTGCGCCGACGCGGCGGTAATGGGCGCAAAAGTGGCCGGTTGGCTGATCGGCTTCTGACAAAAACTTATCCACAGAAGGGCGTTTCCCCAGCGTTTGCCCTGCTTTTTGTTTCACTTCGGCGTCAGGGGGATTCCGGCCGGGTGTTGCCCATGGGCCGCTGAATCCTATCTCACCTCTACGGGCGGGAACGACGCCGTTGAAAAGACGGGCAATTCGTAAACGCCGAAAGTTAACCGCTCGCCCGGTGGTTGAACCGTACCTGGGGGCCTCCCGGTGGCGCGCAAATTGCCGGGGTTGAGTCAAGAACATTCCGGGCTTGCCCGGTAACAAAGGGCCCGTTAGGGCGGCTGGCGTCGCAAAGCCAAAGAAGAACAAGCGACGGGGTGTTGGTTGGAGTGTCACTTCTGGACGCGCGCGGGCGTCCACGCCGAATTGTCGGTTAACGAAGGTAAAGGGAAGCTCGGGGTGTTAAAACTCCTGAAAGCTCTAGAACCTATGTTCGTCCACCTGAAGGCGGCTTCTAAGGCCGTCGTGAGGTGGTGGACGATCATGTCGGAGGCCGACAAACGCCTGGCGCGCCAGCGTGCGATGTCGATCGGCGCATGCGCTGCGGTGTTCGCTTTTGGCGGTCCGCTCGTTGCCCAGCGCTTTGGTGCGCAAAAAGCCCAGGAAACCTATCTCAACGAAGCCGCCGTGCTGGCCGAGTCCATCGCCGCCGACGTGCATGACGTTCACGCTGAACTGCGCCCCGGGATGTTCAGCGCGCGTGCTGACGCCGCCTCCATGCCGCAGGAAGCAGCCCTTTTCACCGACGAGAGCAATGACCAGCTGCTCGGCGCCCTGACAATCCGCGCCCGCGACAGCGAGGCGCTGCACGGCCTGGTCAGCTTCACGCTGGAAGATCTTGGCCCCTTCAAAGGCACGGACAAGCAGCTCGATTGCCTCGCTCGCGCCGTTTACTACGAAGCGCGTTCGGAAGACTCCGTCGGCCAGATGGCCGTCGCCGAAGTCGTGATGAACCGCGTTCACGACCCGCGCTTCCCGAAATCGATCTGCGACGTGGTCTATCAGGGCCAGTACCGTAACACGGGCTGCCAGTTCACCTTCACCTGCGATGGCCAAGCGCGTCACAAGCCGTATGGCGGCGCGTGGGACCGGGCCAAGAACGTGGCGCTGCACGTGATGCTGGGCCTCAACACGCCCGTCACGAACAACGCGACGCATTACCATACCGACTACGTGAACCCGTACTGGGCGCCGAGCCTGGTCGAAACCGCAGAAATCGGAACGCACATCTTCTATCGCTTCCCGAAGACGACCAAGGAATGGTCGAATGCACGGATGGCTCTGGCCGCCCGTCACGAGCATGACTCTTCGATCGCAACGTTCGACGATGTCGATGGACTCGAGGGCGTCCTACCGCCCGCCGAGGTTCAGCCCGACGGTTCGCTGATCGCGATCTCTCTCGATGCGGATGCCCCCACGGCGATCGCGACCAAGGCGCCGCTGCCGCCGGTCGACGACCGCCCGCTCTAGGCTTAGTCCTCGTAATCCAGTCCGATATCGAGGTTCACCGCCGAGTGCGTCAGTGCGCCTGCGGAAATGAAGTCGACGCCCGTCTGCGCGATCGCTTTCACCGTCTCGAGACGCACGCCGCCTGACGCTTCCGTCTTGGCGCGACCTGCAATCAACGCCACGGCTTCCTTCAGCATCGCCGTCGACATGTTGTCGAGCAGGATCGCATCCGGCTTGAAGGGCAGGGCTTCTTCGATCTGCGCGAGACGGTCGACTTCAATCTCGATGGCGCGGAGATGGCCGACGGCTGCCCGCGCGCGCTTCATTGCGAGTGCAACCCCGCCGGCAGCGGCAATGTGGTTGTCCTTGATAAGGATCGCATCGTCGAGGCCAAGGCGGTGATTGACGCCGCCGCCTAGCCGCACGGCGCGCTTTTCCAGTGCGCGAAAGCCGGGCGTCGTCTTGCGGGTGCAGGTGATGCGCGCCTGTGTGCCGGCGGTCTCGGCAACAAACTTCGACGTCAGCGTTGCGACGCCCGACAGCGGGCCGATGAAGTTGAGCATAACGCGCTCCGCCATCAGCACGGAGCGCGCGGAGCCTTCGATGCGCACGAGCGGTGCGCCCTTTGCGAAGGCGGCGCCTTCCTCCGTCAGCGTCGTCCACGTGGCTTGCGGATCAACGAGGCGCAGGGCAAGACGCGCGGCGTCGTAACCTGCCGCGATGCCCGGCTCGCGCGCACTCATCAGCGCTTTCATGCGCGCCGAGGCGGGGATGACGGCATCGGTGGTGATGTCGCCGCCGCGTCCGAAATCTTCGGTCAGCGCGAGACGAACCAGCGGCTCGATCACGACGTCGGGGAGGGGGGAGGGGGAGGAGGTCGGTCACATCAGGCTCCGGCCGCGATTGCGGAATGCTGGATCAGGGGAAGGCCGTCATTACCCTTGCGGATGAAGGTGCGGTGGGGGGGGGCGGGGGCGGGGGTGGGGTAGTCGCTGCGATAGTGGCCGCCGCGGCTTTCTGTGCGGGCGAGCGCGCCGGCAGTGATCAGGTGCGCTGAAATCAGCGGGCGGGCCGCGCCGACATTGACGCGGGCGGCGGCGATCCAGTCGAGCGTGTTGGCGAGGCCCTGTCCGTTGCGCACGACGCCAACCTGGCCATGCATGCGCTTGCGCAGCTCGACCAGCGCGAGCTCGTTGATCTCGGGGGGCGCAATGGCAATGGCGTCGCCGGGTTCACTTAGCGTGGCGTCGCGCAGGCGGCGGGCGGCGCGCTCGGCAAACACGACGGCTTCGAGCAGGGAGTTGGAGGCAAGGCGGTTGGCGCCGTGCGCGCCGGTGGAGGCGGTCTCGCCACAGGCGGAGAGACCTTCGAGCGACGTGCGGGCCCACAGGTCGGTCACCACGCCGCCCATGTGGTAGTGCATCGCGGGGGCGACGGGGATCGGGGCTTCGCGCGGATCGATGCCGGCCGACTTGCACGTCGCGAACACGGTGGGGAAGTGATCCGGAAAATGCGCGCCGATCGCCTTGGTGCAATCGAGGAAGGCGCCGTGGCCGGCTTCGCGTTCGAAATGGATAGCGCGCGCCACTTCATCACGCGGCGCGAGATCACCAAGCTTGTGATAGTCCTTCATGAAGGCGCGGCCGGTCTTGTCGACCAGATGCGCGCCGTCACCACGCAGAGCCTCGGTTGCAAGCGGCGCGGGGTCGCGGCCGATGTCGATGGCGGTCGGGTGGAACTGCACGAATTCCGGATCGGCGACCAACGCGCCTGCCATGTACGCCATCGCAATGGCTTCGCCCTGCGAGGATCGCGGATTGGTGGTGATGGCATAGAGCCCACCCGAGCCGCCGGCGCACAGGACAGTTTCACGCGCGCGCAGCTCGCTGATCTGTCCGGCGCCGTCTCGCGCGAGTACGCCGGCGATACGGCCGTTTGTGTCCTGCAAGAGCGCCAGCGCCTTCACACGTTCAATGACTTCGATATGGGCGGACGCGGCCACCGCGTAGGTGAGCGACTCCATGATCGCCTTGCCTGCGAGATCGCCCGAGACGCGCGCGACACGGGCGCGGGAGTGGGCCGCTTCCAGCGACAGGGCGAGTTCGCCATCGGCGGTGCGGTCGAACGGCACGCCGAGGTTGACGAGATCGCGCACGCGATTGGGGCCTTCTTCCGCGATCAAGCGGGCGACGACGGGATCGACGATCCCTGCGCCTGCGATGACCGTGTCGGCGGCGTGGAGCGAAGGTTCATCGGTGGGCGACAGCGCGGCGGCAAGTCCGCCCTGCGCCCAGGCAGAGGCGGCAGCCTGTCCCAGCGGCGCCAGCGCGATGACAGTGCAGCGTCGCGGCGCAAGCTTCAGCGCGAGAAAGAGACCGGCCAGGCCGCCGCCGACAATGAGGATGTCACGGTTTGCCACGTCTCAGCCGACCAGTTCTAGATGTCTGCGGAACGCGACTGAGGCCTGGCCATAGGAATGGAACAGGCCATCCATGCGGTCGCCGCTGGTGTCGATCTTCACCTGGAAATGGTCGGCCGCGTAGTTGGCGCGCATGAAGTCTGCGTAGTTCGCTGGTGTGACCTTGCCGATCTTCGCGATCTTGCTGGTGATGGTGAGGTTGCTGCCGGTCTGCCTGGCGGTGCAGGTCTGGTCCGTCTCGACGGAGCGCGGGACGACCTGCGTGCAAGCCCACACGGCCTTGAACGTGCAGGCCATGGTCTTGTCGGCCTTGCGCGTGATCGTCATCGACCCGGAGAGCGTGCAGCCCTCGCTCATCGTGCTGGTCTTGAAGCTCCACGCGCCAACGGGCGATGGCGCAGGCGGTTCGGCTGCCGCAGGCAAGGCCAATGTGAAAGCAAGCGCGAGCAAAACGGTTGCCGATCTCATGATGTCTGCGCCTCTTCGCGCCAGAGCCGCACAGGCACGCGACGCACGCCATCGAAGATGCGCCCGCCCATCTGTGCGCCGGGAATCTCGATCAGCACGTCGAAATTGTCGGGCAGGTAGTTGCCGCTCTGTTCGGGAGGCGCTGGCTCGCCAAATATGCGGTGCTCTTCAATTTTCTCGACAGTGCTGCCGACCTGCAGGCGCTTGCCCGACAGCGTCGCCTCGCAGCTTTGTTTGACGCTCCAGGATTCGCGATCAAATCCGCTCGGGCTGCGGCAATGGCTTTGCGTGACGAAACTGCAGGTGAAGTCGTCCTTCCGGGCAGCCGTCCGGAAGGTGATGATGCCTGCCATGACGCAGTTATCCTCGAAGGGATACGACTGGAATTTCCAGGCGCCAGAGATGCCGTCTGATGCTCCCTGCGCCGACACGGGCGCTGCGCTGAGCGCGAGGACAGATATGGCCAGAACGGCGGACAGGTGTCGCGAACGAGATTGCTTCATCCTGCCCCCGCTATGCCCATCTACCCGATCAGCTCGACATCGCGCCAGAAGCGCGCTTTCAGCTGACGCTGTTCGTCGTAGTGCGAGCCGTTCATCTCAGCCTTGTTGTTGGAGAGCTGAACGATGAAATTGTCCGCGAGATAATAGTCCTCGGGGTACGGAATCTTCGGACGGCGATCGAGGATCTTGTCGACCGTCGTCTTGATCGCGACCTGTTTGCCGATGCGCTGCGCAGTGCACTTCTGGCGAACCTTGATGTAGAGGTTGCCGTTGATCTTGCCGCAGATCTGCTCGCTCTCGAACACACACGTGTAGGTGTTCTTCACCGGCGTCTGAGAGAAGGTGATGCGGCCGGAAATCTGGCAGTCATTGTCGGCGAACTTGGACGTGTCGAACAGCCAGTCGCCGGCGACGTCGTCAGCGAAAGCAGGCATCGCGCCCGAGAGCGCGATGGTGCAGCCGATGATGGCGGCCAGTTTCCGGACCGTACGGCGAGGCTTCATATCATCTCGACGGGAGCGTACACGCCCGCGCCCACCTTGAATTTTGGCGCGCGCTTCGGCGGGCCCAAGGCCAGCATCGCGTCGATCGCCGCTTTCGCGCGAACCCGAACGTCCTCCGGCACCGTCACCTCGTGCTTCATCGTGAGGAGCGCGTCGTAGATGTTCTCCAGCGAGATGCGCTTCATGTGGGGGCAGAGGTTGCATGGTTTGACAAACTCCACGCCGGGATTGTCCGCGGCGACGTTATCGCTCATCGAACATTCGGTCAGGAGCACGACCTTGCGGGCGCCTGATTCCCTGACGTGGTTCGACAGGGCCGATGTTGACCCGGCAAAGTCGGCTTCTTCAAGGACATCCGGTGGACATTCAGGGTGCGCGAGCACAATCGCGCCGGGATGTGCCTCACGAATCTGCCGCACATCCTCACCCGAGAACTTCTCGTGGACCTCGCAATGGCCCTCCCAGGCGATGATCTTGATGTCCGTGTTGGCGGCCACGTTGCGGGCGAGGAACTCGTCCGGGACCATGATCACGGTGTCGACACCCCACTCGGCGGCGATGTGCTCGACGACCTGGGTGGCGTTGGAGGAAGTGCAGGTGATGTCGCACTCGGCCTTCACGTCGGCCGTGGTGTTCACATAGGTCACGATCGGCAGGTCCGGGTAACGCTGGCGGATCAGGCGCACATCGGCCCCCGTGATCGAGGACGCGAGCGAACAGCCGGCGCGGGTATCCGGGATGATCACCAGCTTGTCCGGACACAGGATTTTCGAGGTTTCGGCCATGAAGTGCACGCCGGCCTGCACAATAACCCTGGCGTCTGTGCGGGCAGCTTCGCGGGCGAGCTGCAGCGAGTCACCACGGAAGTCGCCGACGAGCTGGAACACGTCCGGCGTCATGTAGTTGTGCGCCAGGATGACGGCGTTCTTCGCTTTCTTGAGCTTGTTGATGTGGAAGACGAAGGGCGCGATGGCGGGCCACTCCATCGGCGTGATGAAATCCTTCACCAGCGCGTACAGGTGATCTGTCGCGGCTTTGACCTCGGCGTCGTAGGCGAGGCCGCGGGCTTCGGCGGCGGTGGGGCGGCGGCGGGCGGCGGGGATATCGCAGCCTTGTCCGAACTCGATAACACGGGCCATCTGGATGCCTCCCTTGTGCTCATCTTGAGCATAAGATGGGCCCGAAAAAATGCCTTTCAAGGGAAAGGCGCTGACGGGCGGCTACTTAAGCTCAACTTGAGCATAACTAATGTCTCACAAAACGGTCATTCCGTCGAGTGGGAATCGTTTGCCGGGCGGACACGAAGGCGAGGTGGGTCAGCCGCGCGGTGTCTGGACGCCCGAGATGTGACCCTCGCGGAGGGCTTCGCGGCGGAAGCGGAAGAGTTCGGCGGGGCGGCCGCCGGTCGCCTGGGTGAACTGGCCGAGGCCGACAACAAGGCCAGAGCGGTCGAGCGAGCGGCGGAAGTTCTGCTTGTGCAGCGGCAGGCCGAGGATCGACTCCACAACCTTCTGTAGATCGAGAAGCGTGAAGCGTTCGGGCATCAGCTCGAACACGACCGGGCGGTATTTGATCTTGCCGCGCAGGCGGCCGATGGCGGTGGCGAGGATACGGCGGTGGTCGGACAGCATCGGTTCGCCAAGCGCCACCGACGGCGCCTTCACCGGCTTGCGGCCACTGTCGCGGACGGATTCAGGCGCGAGGCCTGCTTCATAGATGAGTTCGTAGCGTTCCAGCGTGCGCTCTTCGATCCATGGCTGGTCGTCGAGGCCGAAGGCGAGCTGCACGCGCGACAGGCGCGCAGCCGATTGTTTGCCGCCTGCGTCTGCCCAGGCGAGCAGGGCGGGGGCGATGGCCTCGGCGATAAGGGTGGGGCGGCCCTGACGGTGATCTTCCCATGGGAAGTGCCGGTGCCAGTCGCGCCAGACGGCGTCGAAGGCCGAAATGTCGGTGCGTTCGGGGGTGAGTCCGAGATAGCCGACCGATATGAGACGCGCGCCCGTGGGGGCGTCGTTCAGTTCGGCTTGCGGCAGTTCGCGGCCAAGATCGCCGAAGGTATAGAGCTGTTCGACATAGCCTGGCTCGAAGCCGGTTTGCGCCCGCACCCAGTCGCGCAGGCCGAGTTCGAAGGTGCGGTGGCCGCTGGGATCAAAACGGCCGTGCGGCAGGCCGGCCGTGCCGTCAGCATGGCGCGTGGTCAGCGCGTAGGGCGCCTTGCCGTCAGCAGCGACGATCACGGCCGAGAGTCCGACGGCGATGGGCGTCACCGTCATGATCGGTGCGCTGCCGCGTAGGTGGACGGGATCGAGAAAGCCTGCGCCTCCATGGCGGCTGAGCCTCTGCCGATGCCCGCGATGGCCCGGTTCATCCTGCCATTGCGGCCGAGCAGGGCGTCGGCGTGGGCAACGAGGCGGGGATTTGGGGAGGCGGTTGATGAAGCGTCACGGATGGCCTGGGCGATCACCTGTTCGTCGGCGTCAGGATTGTGCAGGCACGCGGTGATGAAGGCGCTGGCGGTGGAGCGGGAAATGCCGGCCCAGCAGTGGATCAGCAGCGGGGCGGTGCGGTCCCAGGGCCGCACGAACCTGATGACGCTTTCGGCGTCGGAGAGGTCAGGCGCGCGCCAGTCGCCGATATCGTCGACAATGTCGTGGATGGGGACCTGGAGGTGGAGGTCGCTGCCGAAACCATCAAAGACCGGGAAAGTGTCGTAGGGGCTCAGGAGGCTGACGACCCGTGACGGCCGCAGCTGGCGGACGAGCTGCGGGGCGGCAGCGAGAGAGCAGATCCAGATCGACATGGGGGCAGACTAGGTCGGGTTTGCGACAAACGGAATTGGAATGGTGAGCTGCTGGCTACCTTCCTGCATCCATCTCCGCCTGGAGCGCGACAAAGCGGTCGAGGAACTGGGCCTGGGCGTCGGTGGGAGAGAGCGGCGTCATATCCGGCGCAGCCCCCGGCGGAGGGACCCCAAATATGTCCAGCGCTTCATCGATGTCGAAGCCGGCGAGGCGGGTGGCCTCGTAGAAGGCGGCGGATTGGTCGGCGGCCTTGATGCGGGCCTTGAGTGCGGCGGGCATTTTGGGTGTGAGGCCGAACCGGATGCGGATGGCCGCTTCCAGCCTGTCCTCGAACTGGCGGTAGTCGACGCCCAAGGCGTTCTTGAACGGCGAGATCATGTCGCCGATCACGTATTCGGGCGCATCGTGGAGCAGCGCTCCGAGTCTGTCGGCTGCCGACGATTCCGGCCAGACGTGCACAACGAAATCCTCGACCAGCACGGAATGCTGCGCCACGGAGAATGGCTGGTCGCCCTTGGTCTGGCCATTCCAGCGGGCGACGCGGGCGAGGCCGTGGGCGATATCCTCGATCTCGATATCGAGCGGCGAGGGATCGAGAAGATCCAGCCTGCGGCCCGACAGCATGCGTTGCCAGGCGCGTGGCGCGCCGCTTGGTCGATTGTTGGAGCCGCCTCGCGTCATAGCTTTCCTTGCTTCATGTCTGGCAACTGCCATCGAATATGTTTCGGCGGCAAGGGGAACCGCGGACATGGCGCGGCGTTCGATGTGAGCAGAACGCTGCCGCAACTTGCGGCCCATGGCCAAAAAAAGCCGCTGCCTCACTCACAAAAATTGCGTTGCTTACCTCTGTGAAAGTTTTGCGAGAGGCTTCGTTAATTTGGCTGGGCTATGGTGATCTCAAGTCGCGGGAGAACAGCGGGACATGTGGGACGAGATGGTGGAAGCGGCGCAAAATCCTGCGCTGTGCTGGGCGGTCATTGCGATCGCCATACTTGCCTGGCTCTTCAAGGTTCTCAACTCAGGCGAGAGCACCCTCATGGGTGACATGTATCACGACGAACTGGACACCTGAGGCGACGGGACCGGGCACAGCCCTGTCCTGCGTCCAGTGATGTCCGATAGACGCCGGCAAAGGCGCGGGTGGTGGAGGAGGGGCGGCTTTACAGCCGCCCTTCTGATTCAGGGCCATGAAGGTGGCAAGGCCCGGCCAGACTGATGGCTTGGACAAATCGCGCTGCGGGTCCATATAGCCGGTGAATTCCGGAGCCCATCATGCCCCAGACTTTTGACCTCATCATCAAGGGTGGAACTGTTGCAACGCCGGGGGGCATAGCGCTTGCCGATGTTGCGGTGACCGGCGGCAAGATCATGGAGATCGGGTCGTTCGATGCGAGCCAGGCGGGCGACGTGTTCGAGGCCAAGGGCCTCCACGTGCTGCCGGGCGTGATCGACACCCAGGTCCACTTCCGCGAGCCGGGGCTGGAGTGGAAGGAAGACTTGGAATCCGGTTCGCGTTCGGCCGTGCTGGGCGGCGTCACTGCCGTGTTCGAGATGCCCAACACCGATCCGTCGACGACATCGCCCGAGATGATGCTGGACAAGCTGGCGCGGGCAAAAGGCCGGATGCACACCGATCACGCTTTCTATGCCGGTGCGACGCACGACAATACGGACCTGCTTCCCATAATGGAGCGGATGGACGGCGTGTGCGGCGTCAAGGTGTTCATGGGCGCGAGCACCGGCCAGCTGCTGGTCGAGGACGATGAGGGTGTCGAGCGCGTGCTGACCGCGATCACGCGGCGGGCGGCATTCCACTCCGAGGACGAGTATCGCCTGCTGGACCGCAAGAAGCTGGCGCGGCAGGGCGACTGGACCTCGCATTACGAAGTGCGGGATGCGGAAGCCGCCATCGAGTCGACGCGGCGGCTGCTGCGCCTCGCGCGCAAGACGGGCAAGCGCATCCATGTGCTGCACGTGACGACGGGCGAGGAGATGGAGATGCTCGCCGCCAACAAGGATATCGCGACGGTGGAAGTGACGCCGCAGCACCTGACGCTGGTGGGGCCGGACGATTACATCCGCCTCAAGGGCTATGCCCAGATGAACCCGCCCATCCGCGAGGAGCACCATCGCGCGGCTCTCTGGCGTGCGGTGAACCAGGGCATCCCGGACCTGATCGGATCGGACCATGCGCCGCACACGATCGAAGAGAAATCGCGGCCCTATCCGGCCTCGCCCTCGGGCATGCCCGGCGTGCAGACAATCGTGCCGGTAATGCTGACGCATGTGGCCAACGGCAAGATGACGCTGGAGCGCTTCATCGAGCTGACCAGCGCCGGTCCGCAACGCGTGTTCGGCATCGCGGGCAAGGGGCGGATCGCGCGGGGCTATGACGCTGACTTTACCGTGGTCGATCTCAATGCGCGCAAGACGATCACCAATGAATGGTCCGCCTCGCGCTGCGGCTGGACGCCCTATGACGGCATGGAGGCCAAGGGCTGGCCGGTGGCGACCTTCATTCGCGGCACGATGGTGATGTGCGATAACGCCCTGCTGGCGCCGGGCACGGGCGAGCCGGTGAAGTTCGTCGAAACGCTGGCGCACGCCTGAGATGGGCGAGCACCGCAAGGGGCTGAACCGGACGCTGTTCTGGCTCTATTCGGGCAATGGCCGGTGGCCGTCCTTCTTTCGCTGGACGATGCTGGCGTTCGACCTTGTCACTATCGCGATCTTTCTCGTCCATCCGCTGGTGTCGTGGCACCAGCGCGAGGTGCAGCCTTCGGAGATATGGGTCGCGGTCGATGTCTTCATCGCCGTAGTGATCGGGCTCGATTTTCTCGCGCGGTTTTATATCGAGCGGCACAAGTTCCGGTTCTTCCTGCGGCCGACCAACTGGGCGGACCTGATTGTCTTCCTGACGATGGTGACGCCGTTCCTGTCGGCCAACTTCTCGTTCCTGCGCGTGTTCCGCGTCGTGAGGCTGGTGCGGGTGTTCGAGTATATCGATCACAAGGCGCCAGTGGCGCGCTGGCTGCACCTCAATTCCTTCATCGTCGCCAAGATCGTGAACCTTGCTCGTCTTCATCTTCCTCGTGACGGCGCTGGTCTATGTCACGCAGGCCGGCCACAACGAGCACGTCCATAGCTATCTCGACGCGCTCTATTTCACGATCGGCACGCTGACGACGGTGGGGCTCGGCGATATCACGCTGCCGGATACGCTGGGGCGGTGGATCACCATCGGGATCATGGTGCTGGGTGTGACGCTGTTCCTGCAGCTGATCCGCGCCATCGCCGTGGGGGACAAGGTTCGGCATCACTGCCCGGCCTGCCATCTGCCGCTGCACGATCGCGATGCGGCCCATTGCAAGCGTTGCGGCGCCAACCTGTTTCCGGAAGCCGTTGCGGAAACTAGACGCGACGCCTGAACGACACCCAGCTTGCGACAGGCGGACGCATCGATCACATCGTTTGTGATCGGCCTGGTCGCGACGGAGCCGGCCACGCGCCTCGTTGAACTAGCGTCAGGGTCGCCAAGGCTTCGCGCCGAAGCGGAACCTGGTCCGACCGCTCCCCCAAGGGCACGGACCTTGAAAACTGAGCGCGCAGAGACCTCGTCTCATCTCCCCGACGCGCGCGGCCAAACAGCCGGTCCCGTTCGTCGGGGCCGGCTTTTCTTTGCGCTTTGCCAGCCGCAGGACGCCCGATAGGGTCCGGCCAACCTGCGAGGCGGACATGACAGACACGACAAGCATGACGGGCGCGGAGGCGATCATCGGGTCGCTGGCGGATTGCGGCGTCGCCGCGTGTTTCGCCAATCCGGGCACGAGCGAGATGCACCTCGTCACCGCGCTGGATCGCGAGCCAAGAATCCGGAGCGTGCTGTGTCTCTTTGAAGGTGTCGCGACAGGGGCTGCGGATGGTTACGCGCGGATGGCTGGCGCGCCCGCGCTGACGCTGCTGCATCTCGGGCCGGGCTATCTCAATGGCGGCGCTAACATTCACAACGCGCGGCGGGCCTATGTGCCGATGGTGAACCTGATCGGAGATCACGCGGTGACCCACCGGCAGTACGATGCGCCGCTGGCGTCCGACATTGCGGGACTGGCCGGGCCAAACTCGCGCTGGCTGAAGTCGGTCGATGCCGTTGCCGATGCGGGCAAGCTGGCGGTTGAAGCATTCGAGGCGAGCTATGGTCCGCCGCCGGGGCCGGTGTCGCTCATCATGCCGGCGGACGTGGCGTGGACGAGCGGCGCCTCGCGCGCGACAAGCGGCAAGCGGGCCGGGCTGAAAATCGCCAGCGACGATGTGATCGAAGAGGCGGGCCGCGCCATCACCAAAGCGAAGCGACCGGCAATCCTGGTCAACGGCACGGCGCTGCACGCCGGCGGGGCAGAGACGCTGCGCCGGATCGAAGCGCAGGGTGTGAAGGTGGTGACAGACACATTCATGGCGCGCCACGTTCGCGGTGGCGGTCTTTATGATGCTGCGCGCCTGCCGTACTTTGCCGAGATGGCGGTCGAGACGTTTGCGGATACGGACCTGCTGATGATTGCGGGCACCAAGCCGCCGGTCGCATTTTTCGCCTATCCCAACACGCCGGGCGCGTTCACGCCGAAGGGCGCGCGGACGTTGACATTGGGCGGGCCGGATACGGACAGCCTCGATGCGATCACGCGGCTGGCCGACTGGCTCGATGCACCGCTTGCGCCGCGCATGATGAACTGGACGCGGCCCGCGCCTGCGACCGGCGACAAGTTCAATCCCCACACCATCGGCGTGTCGCTTGCGGCGCTGCTGCCAGAAGGCGCGTTGATCTCGGACGATGGCGTGACGTCTGGCCTGCCGATCTATCAGGCGCTATCGGTGGGCGCGCGTCACGAATGGCTGGGACATACGGGCGGCGCCATCGGGCAGGGCATGCCTGTCGCGGTTGGCGCTGCCGTGGCGCGGCCCGATGTGAAGACGGTCTGCCTCGCGGGCGATGGCGCGGGCATGTACACGGTGCAATCGCTGTGGACGATGGCGCGTGAGCAACTCGATGTGCTGGTCATCGTGTTCGTGAACCACGCCTATCGCATTCTCAAGATCGAACTGGCGCGGACGGGCGCGGGCAATCCGGGGCCTGCGGCTGACTCGATGCTGAGCCTCGGCAATCCGGAGATCGACTGGGTCAAGCTGTCCGAGAGCCTCGGCGTCGGCGCGGAGAAGGCCTCGACCTGCGCGGAGTTCAACGATGCGCTGGGGCGGGCGGTTGCAACGCGTGGACCGCGCCTGATCGCCTGCATGATTCCCTGAGTTATAGCTCAGGCGTCGGCGCGTGCGCGAACCGCGAGGACGCGCGTGATCTCGCTGGAGAGGTCGACGACGCTGATCGGTTTCGCTGCGACGCCGGCAAACCCGCCTGACAGGTAGGATGCGATATCGTCCTGCGCGAGTTTTGCGGTGAGTGCGATTGCCGGTGTTGCGCGGTTCAGGCAGTCGGGCTCCGTGCGCAGGCGATGCAGGGTTTCCAGACCGTCCATCTCGGGCATCACGATGTCCATCAGGACCAGATCGAATTGTTGCATCGCGCAGATGTCGAGCGCCTCGCCGCCCGAGGCGCACAGGGTCACGTCGAGGCCAAGCTTGCCAAGCAGGAGCTCCGCGATGCGACGGTTCTTGTCATTGTCGTCGACGCACAGGATGCGCAGGCCTTGCCAGTCCGGCGTGATGGATTCCTGATTGTTGTTCCCGGCGACGATCGGGCCGGCGCGCGCGGCGCTCAGTGTCAGGCGGAAATGAGCGCCGCTGGCGCGGGCGGGTTCAAGCGTGAGATCGCCCCCCATCATCCGCGCGAGCCGGCGCGAAATGAACAGGCCGAGACCTGCGCCGCCACGACTTGAATCGCCGGGTGCCTGTTCGAAGGCGGAGAAGATGGTTTCGGCTACGACATCGGGCACGCCGGGGCCGGTATCGATCACGCTGATGGCGACATCCATCTTGCCATCTGCGCCTTCATAGGCGGAGACCATCGTCTTGACCGTTCCGGTGTCGGTAAACTTGATCGCATTGGACAGGAGGTTACCGACGATCTGGCGGACGCGGCCCGCATCCAGCATCAGCATCGGAAGGTCCGCTGCCTCGCTGCAATCGACCGTCAACGCGACGCCCTTCTCGCGCGCTTGCGGCCTCCAGAATTCGACCGTGCGTGTCACGGCGGTCGTCAGATCCAGCGCGTCACGCGTGATCTCCATCTTGCCCGCATCAATGCGCGTGACGTCGAGCAGGTCGTTGACGATGGCCAGCAGGCCGCGGCCGGCGTCGTCGATCAGGCTGACCATCTCGGTGGTCTCGCTATCGTGGCGGCCACGCTTCAGGACTTCGACGCCGCCGAGAATTGCGTTGAGCGGCGTGCGAACCTCATGGCTCATGACGCCGATGAAATCCGACTTTGCTTTGTTGGCGGCGCGGGCCTGGTCACGGCTGGCGCGCAGGGTTTCTTCCGCGACCTTCACGACGTTGATGTCCTGCAGCGAACCGGAGATGCGCGTCGCGCCATCGGGGTTCTTGACGTAGCGCGCGCGCGCCGAGAACCAGCGGTAGCCACGCGCCTTGGTCAGAAGGCGGAAATCGACCCGGATGCGCGACATGCGCTCGCGGCCGACGGCAAACGCATCGCGCAGGGCCTTGACGTCATCGGCGTGAACGAACTTCTCCGCATTGCCGAAAATCGCGCTGAACTCTTCGCTGTTATAGCCGGTGATCGCCTGAAAACTCTCCGTCACCAGAAAGCGGCCACTGGCTGCGTCCGGCACGTCCCAAAGGCCGACGCGTGCAGCTTCCAGCGCCATGCTTGCCCGCGAGGCGCTGTCCTCGATGGCGTCATTGGTCTCCTGCAGCTGGTCGTGCGCATATTCGCGCGCAAGTATCTCCAGTCGCGCGATGCAGAGCAGCGTGATCATGGTCGCCAGCAGGCCAATGAACAGCATTGCCGTGCGCGCCATTTGCGTTTGCACTGGCGGTGTTCCGATAAAGCCGAGTGCGGCAAGCGCGCAGACGCCGATCGTGACAATGCCGGCGGCAATCGTGACCTGCCACATGTGCGGCCGCTGATAGAGCGCAGCAATCGCCGCCATGACGGGCAATGTAACGACGATGGGCGCGACAAAGGTCGATTGGGTGTACTGCGCGATCATCATCGACAGGCAATAGAGCGGCAGGGTCCAGTCGATCAGGCGGCGTGGGTCGCGGCGGCGGGCGATGCATGCGAAAACGAGATAGTTGGCGATCGCGTTGAGGAGAGACAGAAACGCTGTGAGGGGAAATGTCGGATAGGCCAGCGCCGTCGCGATTGTGCTGACCGTCCACACCATCGCCATGACGAGGCAGACATAGCCTGCCGCAACCTGTCGCGCGGCGTCCGGGGCGCTACTGAAGTGAACGACGTCGGAATAGAAACGCTGCCGCAGCCCGCCTTTGAAAAGCGTCGCGAAAACGGCTCGTGCGCTGCCGAACCGATTGCCCGGAGGCAATGGCGTCGGCGGCACGCGAAACAGCGCTGTGGTGAGGCGCTCGACGATGGGCTCGATCCCCCGGGCTCAGGGTTATAAGTATACGCGCGTTTCTTAACGACTCGGTTGACGCCGGAAGATTAGCTCGCCGCCAGGCAAACAAAACTCTGGCAGTCACGTTTTTCGCCAAGTAAAAATGGAACTAGTGCAGGTAGCCGCGGGCGATCTCGTCCGAAAGTTCCCGGCCCCGCCGTGCAATTCCGGCCTCGATGGCTGGAGTTCCAGCCGTGCAACTGGACGTCTCGCGGTTCTGGCCACGATAGCCACGGTTGAACGCGTCGGTCATGGCCGCCCTGCGGTCCCCCGAGCCGGCCTCGTAGGCCAGAAGGTTCAGCATGTAGGAGCGCCACGTCGAATCCTGGTCGCCATTGCACAGCGTCCGCACGGCATGGGCGCGGCCGAGAACTTCGGCGAGGTCTGCCAGCAGATTGATCGGCGCCGAGGCGACCGGCGCCTCCTCCTGCTCCTGATCGGGGTCGTCCTCCTGCGCAAATGCGGGCGCAGCGGCAAAGGCCATGATGGCGGCGAGCAGGGCGGAACGAAGGATCATGTTGCGCATGCTAGCGTCACCGGCGGCCGGATGCAAAAGGGCGCAGCAGGCTTGCCTTTTGCCTCGCAATCGGCGTGAACAGGACGGCACGCGGGCGTGGCGGAACTGGTAGACGCACCAGACT
>CAWARK010000006.1:0-365245 GCA_963784415.1 uncultured Alphaproteobacteria bacterium | reverse complement strand
TCGCAATCATTTCCACTCATCAGTTTCGATGAACCCGGCTTCGGTCGCGTTCGTTGAATTGACATCGTGAAGGAGGCCGTCTGCCCGGCGCTGTAACCCAGCGCTCCCCCAAAAGGGCAGACTTTTTACAACAACTAATCGTCTAACCAAATCGACCATATGTGGACGCGGGAGGCGTGACTGCCGTTATGCGAATAACGCGGGCATGTTCTTCACCACGTATGGGTTTTGTTGAGTGATCAAGCGTCAAAAGGGCGTTCGGGGAATGCCTTGGCTGTAAGAGGCGATGAAAGACGTGGCACGCTGCGATAAGCTTCGGCGAGGTGCGAGCAACCTTAGACCCGGAGATTTCTGAATGGGGAAACCCACCATAGAGATGTAGGTTTTATATCTAGACGCAAGTCTAGGTATGGATCTTACATTTCACATACATGGTATTTTAACCTGAATACATAGGGTTAAAAAGCGAACCCGGAGAACTGAAACATCTCAGTACCCGGAGGAAAGGACATCAAACGAGACTCCGTTAGTAGTGGCGAGCGAACGCGGACCAGGCCGTGCTCTGAAACAACGAGAACCGGGTGGAAAACCGGGCCATAGCGGGTGATAGCCCCGTATCGGTAAAATGAAGAGCCGTTAGAGTAAGGCGGGACACGTGAAATCCTGTCTGAAGATGGGGGGACCACCCTCCAAGCCTAAGTACTCCTTACAGACCGATAGCGAACAAGTACCGTGAGGGAAAGGTGAAAAGACCCCCGACGAGGGGAGTGAAACAGAACCTGAAACCGAACGCCTACAAGCAGTGGGAGCGAAAGTGACCACATACCTTTTGTATAATGGGTCAGCGACTTAGTTTAACGAGCAAGCTTAAGCCGATAGGCGTAGGCGCAGCGAAAGCGAGTCTGAATAGGGCGCCCAAGTTCGTTGAATTAGACCCGAAGGCAAGTGATCTAGGCATGTCCAGGCTGAAGGTGCAGTAACATGCACTGGAGGGCCGAACCCATGAATGTTGAAAAATTCTGGGATGAGGTGTGCCTAGGGGTGAAAGGCTAATCAAACTTGCTGATAGCTGGTTCTCCGCGAAAACTATTTAGGTAGTGCGTTGGCTGAATACCTTGGGGGGTAGAGCACTGGAAGGGCTAGGGGGTCTCGCAGACTTACCAAACCTTACCAAACTCCGAATACCCAAGAGTAATAGCCGGCAGACACACGGTGGGTGCTAACGTCCATCGTGAAGAGGGAAACAACCCTGACCGTCGATTAAGGCCCCCAAGTAATGGCTAAGTGGGAAAGCATGTGGAAATGCTGTAACAACCAGGATGTTGGCTTAGAAGCAGCCATCATTTAAAGAAAGCGTAACAGCTCACTGGTCAAGCGTTTCTGCGGCGAAAATGTAACGGGGCTCAAGCCATTCGCCGAAATCACGGGCTCGAAAGAGCGGTAGCGGAGCGTACTGTAAGCCTGCGAAGGAATATCGTGAGGTATTCTGGAGGTATCAGTAGTGAGAATGCTGACATGAGTAACGACAAACAGTGTGAAAGACACTGTCGCCGAAAGACCAAGGGTTCCTGCGTAAAGTTAATCTGCGCAGGGTTAGTCGGCCCCTAAGGCGAGGCGGAAACGCGTAGTCGATGGGAACCAGGTTAACATTCCTGGACCAGGAGGTGGTGACGGATATCGAAAGTCGTACGTTCTTATTGGATTGAACGTGCGGCCTGGGTGTCCCAGGAAATAGCCCCTCCATTAGACCGTACCCGAAACCGACACAGGTGGTCAGGTAGAGTATACCAAGGCGCTTGAGAGAACTATGCTGAAGGAACTAGGCAAATTACACGCGTAACTTCGGGATAAGCGTGCCTCGTTTGAACGCAAGTTTTGACGAGGGGCACAAGCCAGGGGGTGGCGACTGTTTATCAAAAACACAGGGCTCTGCGAAGCCGCAAGGCGACGTATAGGGTCTGACTCCTGCCCGGTGCCGGAAGGTTAAAGAGAGGTGTGCAAGCATCGAACTGAAGCCCCGGTGAACGGCGGCCGTAACTATAACGGTCCTAAGGTAGCGAAATTCCTTGTCGGGTAAGTTCCGACCTGCACGAATGGAGTAACGACTTCCCCGCTGTCTCCAGCATAGACTCAGTGAAATTGAATTCCCCGTGAAGATGCGGGGTTCCCGCGGTTAGACGGAAAGACCCTGTGAACCTTAACTATAACTTCGCAGTGGCGTTATCGGTGGTTTGTGTAGGATAGGTGGGAGGCTTTGAAGCAGGGGCGCCAGCTCTTGTGGAGCCAACGTTGAAATACCACCCTAATCTTCGGTGACGTCTAACCTCGACCCATTATCTGGGTCAGGGACCCTGCGTGGCGGGTAGTTTGACTGGGGCGGTCGCCTCCTAAAGAGTAACGGAGGCGCGCGATGGTAGGCTCAGGACGGTCGGAAATCGTCCGCTGAGTGCAATGGCATAAGCCTGCCTGACTGCGAGACTGACAAGTCGAGCAGAGACGAAAGTCGGCCATAGTGATCCGGTGACTCTGTGTGGAAGGGTCATCGCTCAACGAATAAAAGGTACTCCGGGGATAACAGGCTGATGATGCCCAAGAGTCCATATCGACGGCATCGTTTGGCACCTCGATGTCGGCTCATCTCATCCTGGGGCTGGAGCAGGTCCCAAGGGTATGGCTGTTCGCCATTTAAAGAGGTACGTGAGCTGGGTTCAGAACGTCGTGAGACAGTTTGGTCCCTATCTGCCGTGGGTGTTGGAGATTTGAGAGGATTTGTCCCTAGTACGAGAGGACCGGGATGAACATACCTCTGGTGGACCTGTCGTGGCGCCAGCCGCGCAGCAGGGTAGCTATGTATGGACAAGATAACCGCTGAAAGCATCTAAGCGGGAAACTTACCTCAAAACCAGATCTCCCTGAGAGCCGTGATAGACTATCACGTCGATAGGCCGGGTGTGGAAGGTCCGTGAGGACTGTAGCTTACCGGTACTAATTGCTCGATAGGCTTGAACACTTTCAAGACCCATACGTGGCGACGAACATGTCGCCCGTACATATCTCTCCGAACACTAGTCTTTCGTTCGGAGTAGATTTAAAATCTCGATCGTCAGACGATCGGTTGTTGTAATTTTGCGGTCGGCTTTGCTGACCTGGTGGTTTTAGCGGGGGTTCCCCACCCGATCCCATTCCGAACTCGGTCGTTAAGTCCCCCAGCGCCAATGGTACTGTGCCTCAAGGTACGGGAGAGTAGGTCGCTGCCAGGTCTGCCAAGCCGACTGCAATCATCGCTCTGAAAAGAGCGAGGCCTCCTTCAAGATCTTGCATCCTTCCCGGGTGTGAGAGACGCGGCTCGGCCGGTTGTGTGTGGACCTCGTCCACATCGGCCGGAGTGGGCCGCGAAGTCATTTCTGGGCTTATGTCCGGAAGCGGCAAGGGATATGATCGGCGTATCGGACGCTGATCGTAAATCGGTGACGCGGGGTGGAGCAGTCCGGTAGCTCGTCAGGCTCATAACCTGAAGGTCCTAGGTTCAAATCCTAGCCCCGCACCCAAACAGAGAACGGCCCCGCAGGTTATCGCGGGGCCGTTTGCTTTTGTGCGCTGCTCTTTTGCACTGTCGTGCAAACGGAGCAGTCCGTTCGCTTGTCCGAAGCTTCGCTTCGTCCTGCGCTCACCTCGTCAGGCTCATAACCTGAAGGTCCTGGGTTCAAATCCTAGCCTCGCACCCAAACAGAGAGCGGCCCCGCGAAAGCGGGGCCGTTTGCTTTTGCGGTCATCGCATCGGAATCCCCCGTGGGCGACGTGGAGGGGTTGGGCCACGCGGAGGGATCGCTGGGTTGGCTTCCGTTTAGGTAAACAAAAGGGCCCTGAAAATTTACCATCAATTCATTCCGGGATGATCATGATGGCCTCGCACAGCACGGGGAAATTTCGTGAAGCTTTCCATCAAGACGCAATTGTTTGTCGTGCTCGGCGCACTTGGCCTGGCGCTCGCGCTGACCAACATCGCCGCCTGGTTCGGCCAGGCGCGCGCCAGCCAGAGCCTTGAAACAATCTATGTCGACAGGGTTATCCCTCTGCGCGATCTCAAGCAGATATCGGACGCTTACGCGGTTTCGATTGTCGATGCGACGCACAAGGTTCGCAGCGGCGCCTTCTCCTGGGGCGAGGGTGAGAAGCAGGTCGTTGCGGCCGAAGAGAATATCCGGAAGCTGTGGACGGGCTACTCATCGACCAAGCTGACGGATGAGGAGGCGCGCCGGGTCGCGGCGGCGAAGTCGCTGATGGCAACGGCCGACAACGCGGTTGTCCGGCTCAGCGGTATCATGAAACGCCAGGATGCCCCGGCGCTGGATATCTTCGTCACGACGGAGCTCTACAAAGGCATCGACCCCATCACCGAAGCCATCGCGGGCTTGATCCAGCTGCAGGTTGACCAAGTCGAGGCCGAGTACGCCGGCACGACTGCCGCATTCCAGCAGAACACGATCATCTCGCTGATCCTCGCGGGCATTGGGCTGGCCGCCATCGTGATGGGCGCCTTCGTCGTGCGCGCGCGCGTCGTGAAGCCGGTAGGTGAGCTGACCGAAGCGATGGCGAAGCTGGCGCGAGGCGCCTGGGAAACCATTGTTCCAGCGATCGGAAGGCATGACGAGATCGGCCAGATGGCGAGATCCGTCGAGGTCTTCAAGAAAAACGGCGCCGAAAATGTTCGCTTGCAGGCGGAACAGGCTGTCGAACAGCAAACCCGTCTTGCACGCGCTGAACGGATGAATGGGATCGTCACCACTTTCAATGGCGTGGTGACGGGTATCGCCCAAGCGGTATCGGCGGCCGCCACCGAACTGGAGGCAACGGCGCAGTCGATGTCAGGCGCAGCAGAGGAGGCGACGAACCAGGCAACCACCGTGGCTGCGGCTTCCGAACAGGCGTCAGCAAACGTGCAGGCTGTTGCCGCCGCCGGCGAGGAGCTATCGAGCTCGATCGAGGAGATCAGCCGCCAGGTCACGGTCGCAACCAACGCCGCCTCGCGCGCCGTTACGGAGGCGGACAGTGCAAACGAACAGGTGAAAACGCTGGTCGAGGCGGCGCAGAAAGTTGGCGAGGTCGTCAAGCTGATCAGCCAGATCGCTGACCAGACCAACCTGCTCGCGCTCAACGCAACCATCGAAAGCGCCCGCGCTGGCGAGGCTGGCCGCGGCTTTGCCGTCGTAGCCGCCGAGGTCAAGACGCTGGCGGAACAGACGTCGCGGGCGACGCAGGAAATCTCGTCGAAGATCGGCGAGATCCAGTCCGTCAGTGTGCGTTCGGCCGAAGCCATTCAGCGTATCGGCATCGTCATTGCCGAGGTCAATGAAGTCTCCAACGCTATCGCCGCCGCCGTGCACGAGCAGGGCGCTGCGACGCAGGAAATCTCGCGCAACGTGCAGGAGGCAGCCAACGGCACGCGCAATGTTTCGGCCAATATCGGCGGCGTGACCGAGGCGGCCCAGAACACCGGCGCGGCTTCCGTCCAGACGCTGTCGGCCGCGAGCGAGCTGTCGAGACAATCGGAAACGCTGCGCAGGCATGTCGACACGTTCGTGATCGACGTGCAGGCCGCCTGAGACGGCGTGAAGCCGGATGTGGTGTCGCACCGGGCTTTCGCAATGAACTCGGTCGACGAAATCCGGCTGGCCGCATGGGCGCGGTCGCGGTTAACCGCCAAGTGCGGCGATTCATCTTTCGCTGCGAACGATATCTCCGCCTTTCGTGATTCCCCGATCCTTAGGCGTGTGCTTCCCGCGGGAGCAAATCAGGCGTAGTCTCTCGGCATCGGGGAGTGGGACGTGATCACCTGGATGCACCGCATGAGTGGGAGGCTCGGCGCAATCGCGCTGCTCGCTCTCATTGTGCGCGCTGTCCTGCCGGCTGGCTTCATGCTGGCCGAGGCGGACACGGGCTCCGGACGTTATCTCACCCTCGAATTCTGCGACGCGCATGCTGGCGCGCAGAAAGTGGTCGACCTCGATACGGGCAAGATCATCGACGCGCCCGTCAAAGGCAAATCGTCGAACAACCAGCAGCCGTGCGTTTTCTGCGCCAGCGTCACCGCAATCGCTTCGCATGATGTGGTTGCCCAGCCGGTCGCTTTCGTGGCCGTGCGCGATGTGAATTTCACTGAAATTCGCGACCTGATTCCTGGCCGCGGCATTGCCGCGCCGCCGCCGCCGTCGACCGGACCTCCCACAAGCATCTGACGTTTCATCGCTCGCCGGCTTAATCGCCGCGCAAGGGCGATGTCGCGCTTCCTGTCGCCGTGTGTCTTACGGGTTTTTGACCCGAGGCACTGACGCCCTCGCATGCGGAGCATGTGTCGTGGTGGGCGAAATCGAGGCCTCAGACTTGCTTGTCACCCGAAAACACCGAGTACACCCGTGAACCCCAGATACCGTTTCCTCTCCGCCTGCGCCGTTTCCGGCCTTGCGATGACACTTGCAGGAGCATTTGCCGCTCCAGCCCTCGCCCAGTCTAACCTTAACGGGGCCGGGCCCTTTGAAGATCTTGACGATGCCGGCAAGGACACTGTCGTCGTCACCGGCGAGAAGCCCGTCCAGCAACTAAACCCGGCATCCGTTGCGACCATCACGGCGGAGGAGATCGCCACCACGACTGCGGTAACCAATGCCGAAGACTCGCTGCGCTACCTGCCGAACATCGTGGTTCGCAAGCGGCATATCGGCGACACCTTCGCGCCGATGACCACCCGCACGTCGGGCGTTGGCGCCAGCGCGCGCAGCCTGATCTATGTCGACGGCGCGCTCATCTCGGCGCTGATCGGCAACAATAACGGCAACGGGTCTCCGAAGTGGGGGATGGTTTCGCCGGAAGAGATCAGCTCGGTCGACGTCTATTACGGCCCGTTCTCGGCGGCCTATGCAGGCAACTCGATCGGCGCCGTGGTCGAGATCAACACGCGCATGCCCGAGAAGTTCGAAGGCTCGGTCGGCGTGCAGGGCAGCGCGCACAAGTTCGAACAGTACGCCACCGACGATACGTTCAACGCCTGGCAGGCTAGCGCGACGATCGGCAATCGCTTCGGCCCGCTGTCGTTCTGGCTCTCCGCCACGCACACCGACAGCTCCAGCCATCCGCTCGCCTATGTGACCGCCACGCGGTCAGCGACAGCGGCGCTGCCGGCAGATCCCGTGCTGACAGGTGCTTTCGCCGACGCCAACCGGCTTGCTCTACCAATCGTCGTGCTCGGCGCCGGCGCGCTGGAAGATCAGGTGCAGGACAACATCAAGCTCAAAGCCGCGTGGGACATCGATGGCAATACGCGCCTGGCCTACACGGTCGGTCGCTTCGCCAACGACACGTCGTCGGATGTGCAGACATATCTGCGCGATGCGTCAGGCAATCCGGTGTTCGCGGGCGGTCCGTTCAACATCGACGGCCAGCGCTACACGATTGCGGCTAGCGCATTCTCGAACAACGTCTACGAGACCGAAGAAGAGCAGTGGAACCATTCGCTGTCGTTGACGGGCAAGGCTGGCGCGGACTTTGACTGGCGCGTTGTCGCCACGACCTATGACTACGCGCAGAGTGAGCAACGCCTGCCGACCACGGCGCTTCCTGCAGCCTATGCGGGCGGGGCAGGCGCGATCGTTCGGGGCGATGGCACGGGCTGGGATACGCTCGACGCAAAAGGCATCTGGCGTGTTGCGCCCGGTCACGAGCTGTCGTTCGGCGCGCATGGCGACCGCTATGAGCTGAAGAACGAACGCTTCTCGACGACCGACTGGCTCAACGGCGCGCCCGGTGCGCTGGTCAACGCCTCGCGCGGCAAGACCGAGTCGACGGGCGTCTGGGTGCAGGACGCGTGGGGCATCACCGATGCGGTGACCCTCGTCGCCGGCGGCCGCTACGAGTCGTGGAAGGCCTTTGACGGCCAGAACTTCTCCGCGACGCCCGCGCTCAATGTGAACCAGCTGGAGATCGAGGCGAACAAGTTCTCGCCCAAGGCTTCCGTCCGCTGGGAGTTTGCGCCTGACTGGTCGGCCAAGGCATCAATCGGGCAGGCCTATCGCTTCCCGACCGTGAGCGAACTCTACCAGGCGATCACCACAGGCGCGACGCTGACCGTGCCGAACCCGAACCTCCGTCCCGAAGATGCGCTGTCGACGGAATGGTCGATCGAGCATTCCATTGAGGACGGCAATGTCCGGCTGACCTACTTCACCGAAGATATCGACGACGCGCTGATCTCGCAGTCGGCGCCGCTCGTGATCGGCTCGCCGACGCTCTACAACTTCGTCCAGAACATCGACAAGGTCGAAAGCCGTGGCGTTGAACTGGTCGCGACCAAGGACAACCTGCTGATCCAGGGCCTCTCGCTCACCGGCAGCGCCACATGGGTCGACTCCAAAACTGCGAAAGACACCGCATTCCCCGCAGCTGTCGGCAAGCAGACGCCCGGCGTTCCCGAATGGCGCGCCACGCTGGTCGGCACGTATCGCCCGGACGACAAGTGGGCGTTCACGCTCGCTGGCCGCTATTTCGACCGCGTCTATGCCACCATCGATAATATCGACACGGTGAGCCACACCTATCAGGGCTTCGAGGCCTTCATGACGTGGGACGCGCGCGTCGCCTACAACATCGACCAGAACTGGACGGCCGCGATCAGCCTCGAGAACTTCGGCGGCAATGATTACTTTCTGTTCCACCCGTTTCCGCAACGCACGGCCAGCGCCGAGCTGACCTATCGTTTCTAGCGGGAGCGCACATGAAGAACGTGGTCGAGGCACGCGATACGGAAGGCAAGGGCGCCCTTTATCGGACGCTGTGGCGTTGGCATTTCTACGCTGGCCTCATCTGCATTCCATTCGTGATCTGGCTGGCGGTGACAGGCTCTGCCTACCTGTTCCGCCCGCAGCTCGAAGGCTGGTTCGACCGCGACTTCTCTTCACTGGAACGCACGGGCCATCCGGCCAGCCAGCAGCAGATCGTGGATGCAGCGCTCGCGACGCATCCCGGTTCGACGCTGGCGGCTATCGTTCTGCCGGAACACGCCGACGACGCGGCGCGCGTGGTGATCTCCGATCATGGCGCGCGCACGCGGGTCTATGTCCATCCAGATACGCTTCAGGTGCTGAAGACGCGCGACGAAGGCAACACGCTTGAGCGCGCGATCTTCCGGCTGCACGGCGAACTGATGTTGGGGCCATGGGGCTCCTACCTAGTCGAACTCGCCGCGTGCTGGGCGATCGTGATGATCCTGACGGGGCTTTATCTCTGGTGGCCGCGCGGCGCGAAGGGGCTCGCCGGCCTGTTGTATCCAAGACTTGGGCAGGGCGCGAAACGCTTCTGGCGGGATCTGCATGCCGTGGTTGGCCTGTGGGTGTCTGCGTTTGCGCTCGTGCTGCTGCTGTCCGGCCTGCCATGGGCGACGGTCTGGGGCAGTGCGTTCAAATCTGTCCGCGCGATGACCGGCACGGCCCCGATCACGCAGGACTGGAAGCTCGCCGGCGACAGCGAACATGCCGAACACATGGGCGCTCAGAAAACGAGTGATGGCATGGGCGCCATGGCCGGCATGGAGCACATGAACCACGGCGCATCGCTGGATGTGATTGTCGCCAGTGCGACGGCGCAGAATCTTGCCGCGCCTGTCCTGCTGACGCCGCCCAGCAAGAAAGACCCCAACTGGTGGGCCAGGTCGGATGCGCAGAATCGCCCGGCCCGCGCGGACGTCGCGCTGTCGGCCATGACGGGCGAAGTGCTGGCGACCAGGACATTCGGCGAGAAGCATATCATCGACCAGATCGTCGGCGTCGGCATCGCCGTGCATGAAGGGCAGTTGTTTGCGCCGCTCAACCAGGTGCTCGGCGTGCTCACCGCTCTTGGGCTGATCACGCTCTGCGTCAGCGCGTTCGTGATGTGGCGTCGCCGCGCGCCTGAAGGCGTGCTCGGCGCGCCGCCGCCCATACCCGATGCGCGGATCGGCTGGGGGCTTGGCGCGCTGATCGTGGTCTGCGCGGTTCTGTTGCCCGTGCTGGGGATCAGCCTGGTGACGATCGGGATTATTGAGTGGGTGGCGCTGCGCCGACTTCCGTTCGCGCGAAAATGGCTGGGGCTTTCCCCAGCCTGATGGCCTAGAAACGGCCCGGTTTCCCGCTTATGTGAGCCGGGCAAACAGACGTCTCCGGCGGCGTTTGTGTGGGGGAACGACTTGCGCTGTGGCGTGATATCGAATATCGATATCGCGGGTGTCAGGACCCCTCAAAATCTAACGTGGCTTCCTAAGAGGGATCCGTAATGAGCCTTGCGCTCTCGACGCTCATTTATGAGTGGCGACGCTATCTCGCCGCTATCATCGCGCTGGCGCTTGCCGGCGTGCTCATGCTGGCGCTCGGCGCCATGTTCATCGGCATGATGCAGTCCTTCACCGTGACGATCGACAAGTCGCGGGCCGAGCTGATCATCATGTCGCCCAAGGCGGAAGCCAGCGGCGGGCCGGGCGGTGGTTCGGGCTCGCTGCCCAAGCGCGTGGTGCCGCTGATCTATCGCCATCCCGACGTCGTCGAAGTGCAGGACCTGCCCGACGATTTTGGCCGCTTCTATGGTCCGGGCGAACCCTCGCCCTCGATGGTCAACATCATGATCATCGACACATCTCCCAATGGCCTGACGCTGCCGGACGATTTCACCGACAGCATGCGGCACGCCATCGAAGAGCCCTACGCCGTCGGCATCGATGTTTCGGCCGTGAAGCAGCTGGGCGTGAAGCTGGGCGATCAGGCGACGCTCAACGGACGCACGGTTCGCGTGGCCTTGATCATGGATGGTTACGCCAACGCCCAGTTGCCGAGCCTGGTGATGTCTCGCCAGACGCAGCGCCTGATGGGCCGCGCAAATGACGAGCAACTCGGCCTGCTGATGGTCCGGATCAAGAGCAACGGAACGCTGAAAGACATCGAGCGCGTTCGCGATGAACTCAACGCCATGTCCGATGGCCTCTACCGCGCATGGACCAAGCCGGAGCTGACGGCATCGACCACCAAGGCGATGATGTCGGAAGGCTTCATCGTCATCCTGCTCACCTTCCTCAGCGCGATTGGGTTCATCATCGGCGTCGTCATCACGTGGCAGACGCTGCGCGGCGCGATCCTCGCCAACATCAAGGAATTCGCCAGCCTGCGTGCGCTTGGCGTATCGATCGGCCAGTTGCGCGCTGTCGTGATGGAGCTCTCGCTCTGGGTCGGTGTGCTCGGTATCGGCGCGGCGGCACTACTGATGACGGGCGTGGCGATGCTGGCGAAACTGGTCAATCTCCCGATGGGTTTTGAGGCCGGTTCATTGATCCAGACCGGCGTGCTGTTGCTGCTGATCTCCATCGGCTCCGGCGCGCTCACCCTTGGTGCCCTCAAGAAGGGCGAACCTGCGGACCTGCTCAAATGATCAACGCACTCCGCAAGAAGAAGACAGAGATCGAGGACGTCGTCGCGTCCGACGTAACGCCGCGCCCTGAAGAAGCCGGCAAACGCTGGGCCATCGAAGCGCGCGGCATCACGAAGAGTTTCAAGGCCGGACAGATGATGGTCGATGTCCTCAAGGGCATCGATCTGCTGATCGAGCCCGGCGAAATCGTGCTCGTGATGGGGCCTTCAGGATCTGGAAAGTCCACGCTTCTCGCTGCTGTGTCGGGACTGATGAAGCCGGACAAGGGCCGTGTCGTGGCGCTGGACACCAACATCTGGAAGATGTCGCGCAAGAAGATCGACCGCTTCCGCCTCGCCAATTGCGGCTTCATTTTCCAGGGTTTCAACCTGTTTCCGGCGTTGAACGCCAGCCAGCAGGTGCAGGTCGTCCTGAAGTTCATGAAGCAGGGCAAGTCGGCGCGCAAGGCGGCGGCTGAAGCGACGCTTGTAGATGTCGGCCTCGGTCATCGGCTCAACAACCGGCCTGATCGCATGTCGGGCGGCGAGAAGCAGCGTGTAGCGATTGCGCGCGCGCTTGCGAAGAAGCCCCGGCTGATCTTCGCGGATGAACCGACCTCTGCGCTCGACGGCGAGAACGGCAACATCGTCATGACGCTGCTGCGCAAGTGCGCAAAGGAGCAGGGCGCGACGGTGCTGTGCGTGACGCACGACGCCAGGCTCGCGAGGTTTGCCGATCGCATCATCACAATCGAAGACGGGCAGATCACCTCGACCAACGCCGATCCTGCCCTGTTCGCGCACCATCACTGAGAACGGAAAACCGTCATGAACCGCCTCCTCCTCTCCTTCGTTGCTGCAACCAGCCTGCTCGCCCTGGCCTCCTGCGGCGGCCCGCCTCCCGGTGGTCCGGACGCCAAGGCGCCCGGCGCCAAGATCGATCCGGCGTCAATCAAGACGCCCTATTCCGCGATCGCCGCCGGCAAGGTGGATATCGAAGGCGGCCTCGTTGATATCGCTGCGCGCGCGCCCGGCATCGTCAGCGAAGTGCTGGTGCAGGAAGGCGAGAAGGTGAAAACGGGGCAGGTCCTCGCCCGGCAGGAAGATGAAGACTCCCGCCTCTCGCGCAATCGGGTTGCCGCCCAGTTGCAGCAGTCCGAAGCGCAGCTGCCGATCCTTCAGGTACAACTTGAAGCGGCCTTGCGTGAAGAATCCCGGCTGAAGCGCCTGACGGACGAGAACGCCGCCTCGACGCAAGTCTATGAGCAAGCGCAGGACGCCACCAAGCAGCTGAACGCGCAGGTCAGCGCACAGAAGTCGTCGATCTCGCTGGTGCGCGCCCAACTGGCCGAAGCCAACTATCAGGTTGAGCTGCATGTGATCCGCGCGCCGGCCGACGGCACGATCGTGCGGCGCTATGCCAACCCGGGTTCCGGCGCCTCGACCTTCAGCGTCACCGCCATGTTCCAGTTGCAACCGGACAGCCAGCGCATCGTGCGGGCCGAGGTCGAGGAGCGGTCGGTCAACGAGGTGAAGGTTGGCCAGAAGGTGGAGATCGTCCCGGAGTCCGACCAGAAGTCATCGTATCCGGGCGAGGTGGTGCGAATCGCCGGCGTCATGGGCGCGCGCAAGCTGCGGTCGGATGATCCGAGCGAGCGGGCGGACGAGCGCGTTGTCGAGGTCGTGGTCAACGCTGAATCGGCGCCGGTGCTGGTCGGGCAGCGGGTGCTGGTGAAATTCGTCAAGGATGGCAGCGGTTCGGCCACGACGCCGGAAGTTGCAACTGCCGTGACCGTTGGGAACTGATTCCTAGGAATCATTGTGTACATGTCGTCTGTGACATGAAGCCCATTGCTTCTGAGAATGCTTCTCAATAAGAACTGCACATGGATGGCGGCACGATCTCCGTTGGAATGCACACGCTGGGCATGGGCAAGGTTGCCCGCGTCAGCGGCTTCGGTATCGGCGATGCCTCGCTGGTCGCGAAGCTGCGCGAGATCGGGTTTGCCGAGGGGGACGAGGTGGAGTTGCTGGCCCGCGGCTGGCTCGGCGGCGCTCCCTTGTCATTCAGGCTCAACCGCACGGTGATCGCCCTGCGCAAGTCCGAGGCGGCCGTGGTGCTGGTGGAGCCATCGGAGTGACCCCGGGAACTTTGCGGCTAGCGCTGGTCGGTGCGCCGAACAGCGGGAAGACCACACTCTTCAACGGCCTGACCGGGGGGCTCGCCAAGACGGCGAACTATGCCGGCACGACCGTGGAAACGCGGAACGGCAAGTTCGAGACGCCCGGTGGGGCGATCATCACATTGGTCGACCTGCCCGGCATTTACGGTCTCGAGGCGCGGTCGCTGGACGAGCGCGTCGCCGTCGAGGCTATCCAGGGCAAAAGGGGCGATCCGCCGCCGGACGCGCTGATACTCGTGGCCGACGCCGCCCACCTGCGCACGCACCTGCACACGATCCTGCAGATGAAGGCGCTTGGCCTGCCCGTGATCGTGTCGCTGAACATGATCGACCTTGCCGAGCGCGATGGCGTGAAGATCGACGTGCCGAAACTTTCCGAGATGCTGGGTGTGCCTGTGGTCGCGACCCGCGCCACTCGCAAGGCTGGACGCGAAGCGCTGATTGCCAAGATCGACGAGTTGCTGAATGCCCTGCCGCGCGGCGAAGTCGTCACCGAGCCGAACCATGACCTCCGCGCCTTGCAGCGCGAGTCGCGGCGCATTGCCGATGCGACGATGGTCGAGCCGGCGATGAACAAGTTCACGCGGGTGATGGATTCGATCCTGCTGCACCCGGTCGCCGGAGTGGCGGTTCTGGCCGTCGTCCTGTTCGTGGTGTTCCAGGCCGTGTTTGCCTGGGCGACGCCGGTGATGGACCAGATCGAGGCGGGGTTTGCCTGGCTTCAGGCGACTGTCTCGCCGATGATTACCGATCCGATCCTGCATGGCTTTGTCGTTGACGCGGCGATCAATGGCGTCGGCTCTGTCGTCGTGTTCCTGCCGCAGATCATCATCCTGTTCGCCTTCATCCTGTTCCTCGAAGCTTCGGGCTACATGGCGCGTGCGGCTTTCCTGATGGATGAGCTGATGCTGCGCGTCGGCCTCAACGGGCGAGCGTTCATTCCGCTGCTGTCGAGCTTTGCCTGCGCCATTCCCGGCATCATGGCGGCGCGGACCATTGAAGAAGAGCGCGACCGGATCACGACGATCATGGTGGCGCCGCTGATGACATGCTCGGCGCGCCTGCCGGTCTACACGTTGCTGATCGGCGTCTTTATCCCGCAGCAGCAGGTCGGGCCGTTCAACCTGCAGGGCCTCGTTCTCACAGGCCTCTACGTCATCGGCGTCATCAGCGCCGTGGGCGTGGCGTTCGTCTTGAAACGCACCGCGACAAAGGGGCCGAGCCAGCCGCTGATCATGGAACTGCCGACCTACAAGCTGCCGGTCCTGCGCGATTATGTCTTCGGCCTCGTCTCGAAAGCCTGGGCGTTTCTCAAGCGCGCTGGCACGATCATCTTCGGGACGACAATTGCGCTGTGGGTGCTGGCGTATTTCCCCAATGGCGGAACGGGCCTTGAAGGCAGTTACGCCGGCATGATCGGCAAGGTGATCGAGCCGATCTTCAAGCCGATCGGGTTCAACCTCGAAATGGTGGTTGCGCTGATCCCCGGCATGGCGGCGCGCGAAGCGGCGGTGTCCTCGCTCGGCCTGATCTATTCGCTGGGTCCGGTCGACGAGACCAGCCAGGCGCTGCAGACGACGATGGCGGCGGCGTGGTCGCTGCCGATGGCGCTGAGTTTCATCGCCTGGTACGTCTATGCGCCGCAATGCTTTGCGACGCTGGCGACCGTCCGCCGCGAGACCAACTCGTGGAAATGGACAGGCTTCCTGTTCGCCTACCTGATCAGCTTGGCGTATGTTGCGTCTCTCGCTACCTTCTGGATTGCGACAGCCGCAGGGCTCTGACGATGCCGAAATTCACCATCACACTCCGGAAAGCGGAAGCCATGGATGCCATGGGGATCGTGGTTCCGGAGAAAGTGGTCGAGGGGTTTGGACAGGGTAAGCGGCCGAAAGTCACCGTCACTTTGAATGGGTACACGTATCGCAGCACGGTTGCCGTGATGGGCGGACAGTTCATGCTGCCGCTGGCGAAGGTGCATCGCGAAGCGGCGGGCGTGAAAGACGGCGCGAAAGTTGAAGTGACACTTGAACTCGATACGGCGCCGCGTGAGGTCGAGGTGCCAAAGGATCTGGCGGCGGCGTTGAAGAAGGCCGGGCTGCGGGCCGTGTTCGATGGGCTGGCGTTCACGCATCGCAAGGAGCAGGTCCGCTCGGTCGAGGAGGCCAAGGCGCCGGAGACTCGGCTGCGGCGGATCGAAAAGGCTGTGGTGTTTGTGGCGGCAAAGGCCAAGGCGTGAAGGCGCGATCCCTGCGGCGTGGGGCCGGGGTTGGGTGTGGGATGTGGGCCTGAGTTAGGTTAGGCTGTGTGAATGCGCCCCTTCTGACACATCAACACTGTCATTCCGGACGCGCGCGTAGCGCGTGAGCCGGAAGCCAGGGGCTTGATGTGCTGATGGTGCGGGTAGCTCCTGGGTTCCGGGTCTGCGGCGCGTTGCGCCTTCGCCCGGAATGACTGGATAGAGTGGCCACACATTGAGAAGCTGGTGAGCACGCGCTCGTCCTTCGACGGACGCGCACTTCGTGCGCTGCTCAGGATGAGCGCTTGGAGAGATACGCCGGTGTTTTCGGCGAAATGCGTTTCCTGTGTGATGTCGTTCGATGTCGGGAGCTGATCTTCGCGTGCTGCAGCCGTGTGCCAATCACGGTTGGTGCGGTGGAAGATCGTCCTCGACAGCGAAACGACGTTGGACACGAGCCAGGCAAACGCGCGCAGCATGGCCTCCAGCAAAGGCTGGCGGCTTGATGGGGTAACCACTCCGTATGAGCGCGTTTGTGTTCGAGTCATGCGGGGTACCGTAACCACGCGCGAAGCCCGGCCGATTTGCGAAACGCCAATCCAGCATATTTTTGAAGCAAGTGATTGAGATTGCTGGAGACAAATTTTCAGCGCCCTGCGGGTCCACGCCGATCTCGTCCAACAAAATGTGGTGTAACTCGCGGCGGTAGCGCGGGAGAAACGGCTAGAAACGCTTGAGGATGTCGCGCAGGTAGTCGGTCTGCTTCTTCCTCGTTTCGCTTTCGGTGAGCGTGCTCGGGGGCGCCCATGTCTTCACCAGACCGTCTCCCTGTTCGCGTTCGGCGTCGGTCATGTAGAGGCGGAGTGTTTTCAGGAACTCGGTCGCGACGGAGTCGCCATTCTGAGAGGCCAGCGACGCCCACTTATAGGCTTCGATCAGGTTTGAATCCTCGTTGCGGTTCTGAAAATACATCACGGAAAGATTGTGTTGCGCATCCGCGTAGCCCTGATCGGCGGCGAGCCTAAACCATCGCATGGCTTCGGTCTTGTCGATCGAGACGCCTTCACCCACCAGATACATCGTGCCGATATTGTACTGTGCGTTGGGTTTATATTGCGCGGCAGACAGACGATACCAGCGCATCGCCTCGGCAAAATCCTTCGTGACGCCGATACCTCTGTGATACCGGACGCCCATGTCATACTGGGCTGGCGCGTAGCCCTGATCGGCGGCGTGCTGCATCAGCCGCAAGGCTTCGGCTTCGTCCGTTGCGATGCCGCGGCCATGATCATACGCCTTGGACAGATTTGTCTCAGCGGTCGCGTAGCCCTGTTCCGCAGCGTGGCGGATCCACTGCACGCCTTCAGCCTCGTTCGCGGCAACGCCGCGACCTTCCATGAGCATGACGCCAACTTCGTTCTGCGCCGGGGCGAAGCCTTTTCCCGCGGCGAGCGTGTGCAGGCGCAGGCCTTCGGTCAGATCCTTCGGCATCTCCGCGTTGCCATCAACGTAGAGGACCGCAAGGGTGAATTGCGCTTTGGTGTCGCCTGACTCCGCGACGCTCCGGATCAGCTGAAACCCCTGGCTGAACTCGCCTTGCTCAAGGAGGTCCACACCCCTGGCGAGCTGATCCGTGGCTTGCGCCAGTGAGGGCGACGCGGCGCTGGCCAAGGCGAGGCTCAGGATCACCTGTCGAAAGAACCGCATCATCCCATCCCCAAAGCCCCGGTAGCTAGAACCGCTCGAGCAGGCGGTTGAGGTAGTCGAGTTCTTCGCGGGTGAGGGCGCGGTTGCCGGCGCGGCGGCGGATCTCGTCGAGGATGTCGCGCGCTTTCTGGCGTTCGATCTCTTCGGGGATTTTCACGTTGTCGCCGAAGCCGCTCTCGCCATTGTTGAGGCGGCCGAGGATGTCGCGGTCGTCGCGTTCTTCGCGGGCGTTGGGATCGTTCTCGTCATTGAGGCGGGCGAGTTCTTGCGAGCGGTCCTGCAGGGACGACATGGCTTGCTGTTGCGCTTCGCGTGCGGCGCGGAAGTCGCCGCGGCGGAGAGCTTCCTCAGCGCGCTTCTGCATTTCGATGGCGTTGCCGAGCATGCGGCGGG
The DNA here is from genome assembly GCA_963784415.1 of uncultured Alphaproteobacteria bacterium. Classification (GTDB taxonomy): domain Bacteria; phylum Pseudomonadota; class Alphaproteobacteria; order Caulobacterales; family Hyphomonadaceae; genus UBA7672. The sequence goes on along the minus strand of CAWARK010000006.1, from coordinate 347,306 downwards.
TGCGGTCGTTTTCCTGCGCGTAGCGGCCGTCGCCCTGCGCGTTGGGACGGCCGGGTTGGCCGCCGCCGGCGCCGCCGCGATCGCCCTGCTGACCTTGCTGTCCCTGGCCCGGTTGTTGGCCCGGTTGCTGGCCGGGCTGGTTGCCCTGGCCTTGCTGTTGGCCTTGACCGGGCTGCTGGCCCTGACCTTGTCCCGGTTGCTGTCCTTGTCCGGGCTGTTGGCCTTGTCCTGGTTGACCCTGGCCCTGTTGCTGGCCGGGTTGGTTGCCCTGACCCTGCTGTTGCCCCTGACCGGGTTGCTGGCCCTGCTGACCTTGCTGGCCCTGTTGTTGCGGTTGACCGCCGCCGGAGCGCTGTTGCTGTTCTAGGCGCTGGCGCAGCTGGCGCTGCTGGTCGGCGAGCTCCTGCTGCTTCTGCGGCGAAGCGCCTTCGCGCATGGCTTCTTCGGTCTGGTCGTTGAGGTCGCGCTGGTCGCCCATGGCGCGGTTGGTGTCCTGCAGCGCGCGGTTCATGGCGCGGTTCATCGGGCCGTCCGGCTGTTGGCCGCCCTGTCCGCCACGGCTCATCTGCAGCTGCATGTTCTGCATCTTGTCGAGCATGCGCTGCATGTCGCCGAGCAGCTGGCGGGCCTGATCGCGTGCGCCGGTTTCGGCCATGTCGCGCAGGGCCTGCAGCATCTTGGTGAGTTCGTCGTCGCCGAGCGCCTGCTGGCCGGGCTGTCCGCCCATCTGCGGATCGGGACCGTCGGTGACATTGCCGTTGCGCAGCGCTTCGGCCATGCGGGCGGCGAGATAGTCCTCGACGGCCTGCTCGTACATGTCCATCAGGCGCTTGATCTCTTCGTCGGATGCGCCGCGGCGCAGCGCTTCTTCGAGGGCACGACGGGCGTTCTCGAGTGCGGCGGTGGCGTCGGACAGCGAGCCGAACTCGGCGCGCAGGGCGATGTCCCACAACAGGCCTTCGGCGGTTTCGGCCTCGTCCTTGTTGGCGGCGCTTTCGATGATGCCGCGCGCGTTGCGCAGGCCGAGGAAGATGACGGGGTCTTCGAAATAATCTTCCGGGCGCCATGTGATGGCATCGAGGATCATGACGGAGCGCTTGATCTCCGGCGGGGCCCAGGAGAGGCGCGAGGCGGCGTCGATGGCGATGGCGTCATAGCCCGTGCCTTTGACGTCGGTGAATTTGTCGGCCCCGGGCGGCGTCTTGTATTGCTCGTAATTGCGCAGCAGCACGGCGCGCGCTTCCTGCGCCATGCGGGCGTTGGGCTGGAGGAAGATTTTCTCGGGCAGGTGGTAGGCGACCTCTTCGCTGTCAGCGGTCTGGCCGGCGCCGTCGGTGGCGCGCAGCTTCACCATCACGTCCATGCCGGCCCAGCGATGCTTGACGAGATCCTGGCTGAAGGCGCCTTCCTCTTCTTTCGGAGACAGAGTGACCGTCTCGACGAGCGTGGGGTCTTCGACGACGCCGGCTTCCTTCGGCGTGTCGATGCGGCGGACGATGAATTCAAGTTTGTCGACGCCATAGTCGTCGGCGAGCTTGTATTTGAACTCGGTGTGGTCGCCGTCGCCGAGCTTGGGCGGTTCGACGAAGGAGACGGTGGGGGTCGCATCGTCGATGACGGTGAAGGGGAAGCTGGCGCGCTCGCCCCAGAAGTTCACGGCGACGCGCATCGGCGCGTTGACGATGACGCGGGCTTCGTAGGCGCCGTCGATGCCAGGCTCGGGGTTGAGCGAGACTGAATTGCCCTTCACCGGCATGACGCCGACCTGCGGGCGGCCGGGGCCGATGATGCGGATGGTGATCTCGGAGCCCTCGGGCGCTTTCGCGCTCGTGCCCGGCGTGAGGACGAAGGGCGCGGTGCCAGTGTAGGCGGGCGGGGTGATCCACGCCTCGATCTTCAGGGTGTTGGCGCCGAAGAGAGCGCCATAGTCGGGGAACAGGCCCTTGCCCATGCGGTCGACGACAGTGGCGCCCGCGATGACGCCCGCTACGATGAGGACGGCGGGGGCGGCGAAGCGGAGGTAGAACGGGTCAGCCTGCTTCCACTGCGGGCGGACGTCGATCCTGCCCTGTTTGAGGGCGAGCGCCGCCATGCGGTTGCGGTGTTCCTGCCAGAGCGTCCAGCCGCCGGCGTCGGTCCTGGTCGGGCGGTCGGCCAAGGCGCGGAGGGGGCGGCCTTCGATCGTGCCGTCGATGAGGTCGCGCGCCTCGTCGTCGGTGGGCGAATGCCAGACCTTGAAACCGATGAGGGCGGCGACGAGCAAGCCGATCCAGAAGACGACGCCGATCGTGGCCTGAATCTCGGGCGGCAGGGGCGTGTAGAGGCCGGTGAGCCAGAAGACGCCGAAGGCGGCGAACCAGAGGATGGCCGGGAGGCTGGACCGGATCAGGGATGGCCAGAAGAGGCTGCGACGGGCCGCGGAAATCCGGGCGTCCAGCTGCTCCTTCAAGCCAAATCCGTCAGCCACTCGTTATCCAATCCGGGGCCCGTTCGAGGGCGATCATTTCTTCGAAAGTCGGCCGGCGACGGACGACCACGCAAGCATCGCCCCGAACCAGCGCCTCCGCAACCAGTGGTCTCGAATTATACTGGGACGACAATGTGGCGCCGTATGCGCCCGCGGTCATGAAGGCCACCAGATCGCCCTCCTTCAGCGGGGGCATGGGCCGGTCCTTGGCGAAACGGTCGGTGCTCTCGCAGATGGGGCCCACAAGGTCCACAGCGCGTCGGGTGGAGCCGAGTTCCGGGGTGCGCAGGGGGAGGACCTCGTGGTGCGCGCCGTAGAGGGCCGGACGCATCAGGTCGTTCATGCCGGCATCGAGGATGACGAAGGTGCGGCCGTCGCGCTCTTTGACGTACTCGACCTTGGAGATCAAAACTCCGGCATTGCCGGCGATCAGCCGTCCGGGTTCCAGCATCAGCCGGACATCGAGGTTGCCGAGCACTTCGCGCGCCTGGCGAGCATAGAGCATCGGGCTGTCGGGGTCCTCGCCGTCCTTGTAGGGCACGCCGAGGCCGCCGCCGAAATCGACGCGGCTGATGGAGAAGCCGCGGTCGCGCAGGCGGCGGGCGAGGGAGACGACTTTCTCCCAGGCTTCCCGCAGCGGTTCGATGCGCATGATCTGGCTGCCGATGTGAACGGCGACGCCGACGGGATCGATGTTGGGCAGGCGGCTTGCCTCGTCATAGAAGGCGTCGGCCTCGTGCCAGGCGATGCCGAACTTGGTTTCAGGCGTGCCGGTGGAGATGTGGGCGTGGCCGCCCGCCTCGACGTGCGGATTGACGCGGAAGGCGATCGGCGCGCGCTTGCCCATCTCCTGCGCGACGCGGGAGAGGCGGTGAAGCTCGGGCATCGATTCGACGTTGAACTGGTAGATGCCGCGCTCGAGGCCGAGACGCATCTCCTCTTCGGTCTTGGCGACGCCGGAGAAGACGATGCGGTTGGCGGGAATGCCGGCCTCGATGGCGCGCAGCATCTCGCCGCCGGAAACTGTATCAGCGCCCGCGCCCATCGCGCCGAGCGTGGCGAGGACGCCGATGTTGGAATTGGCCTTCACGGCATAGGCGATCAGCACGTCGCGGCCGGTGAACGCCTCGGCCAGCACCTGATAATGACGGCGCAGCGTGGCGTCGGAATAGACATAGGCGGGCGTGCCAAGCTCGCGCGCAACGGCTTCGAGCGACACGTCCTCGCAGTGCAGGACGCCATTGCGATAGGCGAAGTGGTGCATAGGTCTCTTCCAGCCGTTCCCCACCGACGCGAGTAGCGGATGGGCGGGGCGATGTCACCCCGGCTGATGCCGTGAATGCATCGGCGGCTAGGGCAGGAATTGCGTCGCGATGAGGTCGCTGCAGGCGTCGGGGCTGCCGGGGACGACGGGTTTGCCGCGCAGGATGTAGCCGGCGGAGTCGGTTTTCTGAAGCGTGCCTTCGAGATTGGCCGTGCCGTAGTCGGGCGGCTGGATCAGCCAGTCTCCAGCAGTAAGGGCGATGGCGCCGTCGGCGCTGATCGTGCCGGTGACCTTGAAGCTGCCTGCGGCCATGCCGGCGGGGCCGCCCTGACCGGTGACCGTCGGAAAGAGGCCGAGCACGCCGGCGACGTCATAGCCGCCGCCGGTCTTCGCCGTCGCCTTGGTGAGGTTCAGGTAGAAACCGTGCTCGCCATCCGCGCAGATGTAGCTGCCGCCATAGACGCCGGCCAATGCGGGGGGTGGCGTCGGTGCGGGAATGGCGATCGCTGTTGAGGCAGAACCCGAGCCGGTTGCGGCCGGGGTGGCGCAGGCGGCCAGCGAGGCGGCGAGTGCAGCGGCGATAAGGACTTTGATGCGCATGATTCCCTCCCGGTTCACCGGGAGGGCATAGCGCGATTCAGGAGCTGACGGCTATTACGGCTTCGGCGGAGTGGGCGTCGCGGCGGGCTGCTGGGCTTGCTGTTCCAGCGCGAGGCGGCGGGCTTCGTCGTCGGCGCGTTGCTGGGCTTCGCGGGCGGCCTTGTCGGCGGCCTTGCGATCTTCCTCCGCCTTGATCGTGCGGGGATCGTTCGGCCCCTCGTTCGGCGGATCACCCCACATCGGCACGGGACGCACCAGCTCGCCGCGGAGACCGCAGGCGGAGAGGGCGAGGACGGACGCGGCGAGAAGCAGGACTGTACGCATGGGCGGACAATCCGATGTGGCGGCGGGCGGGTCAAGTTCGCCGACCATGAGCGCTCCAAGCGTGGATCAATCCGTCGGATGGGGCGTTGAGATCAAATGGAAAACGCAAATATTGACCCACTTGCGACAGATACGGCGTTTGCCGTGACGCCGCCGGCTGAGTCCGAGCCCGTAGCTCCGCCGATGGAGGCCCCCCGGTTGATCCTGGCGATTCTCGGCGGGGTTTTCGCGGTTGTGCTGGGCGGATTGATGCTGATCGACGTGGTCTGGTCGGCGTCCGGCCCGGTGACCGTAGCGAGCCCGGTGCCCAGCCCAACGAATTCTGCACCGGCGGCGAGCGGCTGATCCGCTCCCCGGCAGACGGCGTATTGAGCCCGAAAACAGAAGGACAAGCTAACGTGGCTTCGCTGAGTGCACCGCTTTCCAAGGCGAGACGGGCTGCGCCCCTCTGGGACCGGCCTGAAGGGCTCGGCCTCACGCTGAGCATCGTTATCCCGCTAGCCGCGGTCGTGATCGGCAACGGCCTGATTTATGCGTCGGGGTCGCTCAACAACCCGGATTATGAGGCGGTGAGCTGGGGCCCGCCCGGCTGGCTGATCGGCGTGATCTGGTGCGTGATTTATCCGCTCTGGGGCGCCGCGCGCTGGAAGGTGGCCGCCAAAAACGACGCCATGAGCGGACGCTCCTTGTGGGTCGTCGCGCTGATTGTCTGGGGCCTGTGTTATCCGGTGGTGACCGCCTTTACGGGTACGTTGGGCAGCGTCGTGGCGAACATCTTGTCGCTGGTGCTTGCCATCATGACGACCATCCGCGTGTGGCCCGCCTCGATGGCCGCGGTCGGGCTGATCGCGCCATCGATACTCTGGCTGTGTATCGCCAACGCGTTCGGCTTCGCGGCGCTCGAGGGCGCGAGCTAGAGTTTCCGGTACATGTAGATCGACGGCAGGTGGACGCTGAAGCCTGCCTTCTCGTAGGCGCGGCGCGCGGGGGCGTGGCTTGGGTCGCCGCCTGTGCCGACCGTGGCGAGCAGCATGCCGGCGGCTTTCAGTGCGGCGAGGGCGTGTTCGTAGAGCGCCGTGCCGAAGCCTTTGCCGCTGTGATCCGGGTGGATGGCGTTGAGCGTGATCTCGCCGACGCCGGGAGCGATGTCGGGCTTCCACGAGACGAAGCCGACGGGTGTGGCGTCGATCTCCGCGACGGCGATCGCGTGACCGCTGTCAGGTTTGGCGATGGCGTCGAGGAGGTCGGCCTGCTCCTGCTCGGCGGCGGCGAGGCCGAGCTGCGCGATGTCGGGGCCGACGATGTTGCGGAAGGACGCGAAGACGGGCGCGAAGGCGGCGGCGCGGATCGCGTGGAGGGCGGGGAGGTCGGTTGGGGTGTAGGGGCGGATGCGCATCGTACTTAGAACTACCCCAGCCCACTCGCGGTTGTCATCCCGGCCAAGCGTTGCGAGCGCCGGGAACCATTGCGAGTGCACGACAGTGGATGAATGGGTACCGGATAGCGCTTCGCCCTTTCGGCATGACAGTGTTGGATGCTGCCATGTCGGCGGCAGCAGAACGCATGTAGCTTGCTGCTGTCGAACCCGGAGGAGCATGCCATGACTGAGCTGAACACCGAGGCGGACCTGCGCACGGTCTACAAGCAGCCTGGCGGCGGAGCCGTGGGCAAGGACATCGCCCAAATCGATGCGCACTTTGCGCATTTTATCTCGCTGTCACCGTTCCTGTGCATCGGCACGACGGGCGAGAACGGGCTTTGCGATGTGTCACCGCGCGGAGGCGAGCCGGGGTTCGTGCACGTGCTCGACACGAAGACGCTGGCGATGCCGGACAGGCCCGGAAACAACCGGCTGGATTCGCTGGGCAACATCACACTCAATCCGGGCGTCGGGCTGTTATTCTTCGTGCCAGGGTTCGAGGACACGTTGCGCGTAAATGGCGTGGCGCGGCTGACAACCGAGGTGCAGCTGATGGCGCGCTTCACGGCGGATGGAAAGCCGCCACGCTCTGTCGTGCTGATCGACGTGAAGGAGGCTTATCTGCACTGTGTGAAAGCGATCAAGCGTGCCGGACTGTGGACGCCCGACGCGCAGGTCGATCGCGCGACATTCCCGACGGCGGGGCAGGTCTATCGCGACCAGCTGAAGCTGGAGATTCCGGGCGAGGCGATCGACGCATCGCTGGAGCAGGATGCGCGGGAGAATTTGTACTAGACGCCTGAGCGTCCCTTGTGAGGAAGCATCCTGCGCAACGTGTCGTCCTTCATGAAGTAGTGGTGGAACAAGGCTGCGGCCGCGTGCAGGCCGAGCAGGAAGTAGCCGACGGTTCCGCCCGTCTCGTGGAGTTCCTTGATCTGGTCGGCCAATGCCTTGTCCGGGCTGGTGAGCGGCGGCAGGTTCAGACCCCAGAACGGGATCGGGTCGCCTTCGGCGCTGAGGATCGTCCAACCTGCAAAAGGCATCGCGATCAGCCAGACATAGATCGCGAGGTGGGCCGCGATGGATAGCAGGTGAAGCATGCGCGGCGGCTGCGGCGTGATCGGCGGGGTCTTCCATACGAGGACGCGCAGGCCGATGCGCAGGAAGGTGGCGGCGAGCACGCTCAGGCCGAGCATGAAGTGCCATGCCTTGAGGCCTTCACGGATATCGCTGCCGCGCTCGTAGTTCGTTCGCAGCAGGATGCAGGCGTAGGCCGCGACAACCAACAGCAGGACGAGCCAGTGCAGGAGGATGGCGCTGTTGGGATAGCGCTTCGGTGTGGTTGCATCGCTCATGGGAGGCTCCTGATGATGGAGCACACGGCATAAATCGTCAGCGCCGCTTGATGCGCATCAAGGCCCCTGATGATGAGACTGCGGGTAAGAGGCGCTTGCACGCTTGCGTCGTTTCAGACGGGGTCTGCGCCGCAGAATTAGTCGTGCAGGTACTCAGCTGCGAATCGATGAAACGTTAAGTCGTGAAGATGACTTCAACTGGGCCGTTTGGCCCGTTGTGAAAGGTGCCGAACGCGTAGAGCGCGTCCTGAACTAGGTGTCTGGTTTCGGGAGGCACATCCATCGGGCGTCCATTCAGGAAGAATACGCGAAAACCCCGATCGTTCATCGGATGTCCCACCGCGGTGCGCTCACCTGTCTTCGTGCTCGATAGAGGCTCGCCCTGAAAGCGGACGCCGGCGCCTCCATTCTTTCGCAGTTCAAAAGTGGGATAGCCGGGGCCGGTCGTTACGTCGAAGAGTTCCCAGCCGGTGTCGGGATCCCACGTCCGTCTAGCTTGAAAGTTTGATTTCCAAGCCATCGGAGCCTAGCCCAGCTTCGCCTTCCACGCCGCTACCTGTTCGCGCACGCGCAAAGGCGCCGTGCCGCCATAGCTCTGGCGGCTGGCGACGGAGGCATCGACCGTGAGCACCGCGAACACCTTGTCGGTGATGCGCGGCTCGAGCTTTTGTAGGACGCCGAGCGGCACATCTTGCAGCGCGACGCCTGCTGTCTCAGCGGCTTTCACGGCGGCGCCGGTGATGTGGTGGGCTTCGCGGAAGGGGATGTTGAGTTCGCGGACGAGCCAGTCGGCGAGGTCGGTGGCGGTCGAGAAACCGGAGGAGGCGCTGGCGCGCATGCGCTCTTTGTTCGGCGTCATGGTCGCGATCATGCCGGTCATGGCTTGCAGGGAGAGGTCGAGGCTGTCGAAGGCGTCGAAGGTGGTTTGCTTGTCGTCCTGCATGTCTTTCGAATAGGCGAGCGGCAGGCCTTTCATGATCGTGAACAGTTGCACGAGCGAGCCGATGGCGCGGCCGGATTTGGCGCGCACGAGTTCGGCAGCGTCCGGATTGCGCTTCTGCGGCATGATGCTGGAGCCGGTGGACCACGCGTCACTCATGCGCACGAAGCCGAACTGGGCGGAGGACCAGATCACGATCTCTTCGGCGAGGCGCGAGAGATGCTGCGCGCAGATCGCGACGGAGCTGAGCGCTTCGAGGGCGAAATCGCGAGCGGAGACGCAATCGAGCGAGTTGGCCATCGGGCGATCGAAACCGAGGGCCTTGGCCGTCATGTGGCGATCGATTGGGAAGCCGGTGCCGGCGAGGGCTGCCGCGCCGAGGGGCGACTCGTTCATCCGGACAATGGCGTCGGAGAAACGGCCGCGGTCGCGGTCGAACATTTCGACGTAGGCCATGAGGTGGTGGCCGAAGGTTACCGGTTGCGCAGTCTGCAGGTGGGTGAAGCCCGGCATGACGGTATCGACGTTGGCTTCGGCCTGGCCGAGCAGCGCCTGCATCAGGGCGGTGAGCTGGGCGTGGCGGGTCTCACACGCGGATTTGACCCAAAGGCGGAAATCGACCGCGACCTGGTCGTTTCTGGAGCGCGCGGTGTGGAGGCGGCCGGCGGGCTCGCCGATGATTTCTTTCAGGCGGGATTCGACGTTGAGGTGAACGTCCTCCAGCGCCTTGGAAAACTGGAATTTTCCTTCGCGGATTTCGGACAGGACCTGATCGAGACCTGTCTGGATGGCGGATTCGTCAGCGGCGGTGATGACGCCGGTCTTGGCCAGCATGGCGGCATGGGCTTTCGAGCCGGCGATGTCTTGCTCAGCGAGGCGCTTGTCCACGTCGATGGACGCGTTTATCGCCTCCATGACCTGATCGGGCATGGCCGAGAACCGGCCGCCCCACATGCTGTTACTCTCGGGATTTTTGGACATGCTGCTGCGACCCGTTATTTATGCCGCGCTTCTCGCATTCTTCGCGGCGGCTTGCCAGCCAGCCGAGAAACCCGCCGAACCGGGTCCGGAGACGGTGACAGCGCCCGAAGCCGCGCCTGCTCCGGCGGGGACGAGCCTGCTGGCGTCGTTCAAGACCGGCAAGTTCGACCGGCTGGACTTCGATGTCGACCTTGCTGCGCCTACGGCCAGCTTCGTGGACGACGCGGGCAAGGCCCACACGTTCGCCGAGTACAAGGGCAAGGTGCTGGTCTACAATATCTGGGCTGAATGGTGCGGCCCGTGCGTCGAGGAAATGCCGAGCCTGGCGCGCCTGCAGAAGGCGTTTGCGGGCAAGGACGTGGCGGTGATCCCGGTCGCCTATGGCTTTGGCCAGGGCGTGACGCGGGACTCGACGCTGGCGAAGTTCCGCAGCCTCGTGGGCACGGATCTGCCGTTCTATTTCGATGGCGAACAGGTGCTGCAGTCAGAGGCGCAGACGGGCGCGCTGCCGGCGACGATGATCTACGACAAGAACGGCAAGGAAGTGGCCCGGCTGGCTGTGCCCGCCGCGTGGGATTCGCCTGAGGCGGTGGCCCTGATTCAGGCCGTGCTGGACGGCAAAAGCTGACACTGCCTAGGCGCGGTTTGTTCCCTCAGCGCCTTCACTTCGACGCGAGATAGCTGCCGGGCGGCATTTGCGCCGCTTGTGGCGGAGCGGCGGATTCGGCAAGGATCGTCCCAACAAGTCAGACGAGCTGGCGAAAAGCTGGCCGCGCTACCGGGAGGTTTAACATGACAAAACTTTCGTCCGTGTCTTGTGCGGTGATGGCGCTGGCATTTGCGCTGGCTGGCGGCGTGGCGTCCGCGCAGACGGGTGACTCGCTGACCGGGCCGCAGCTCGACAAGGCGGCGATCGACGCGCCTGAGGTTGAGCCGGGCTACAAGGTTCCGCGCCTCGCGATCGGCCAGCCGGATCTGCAGGGCGTGTGGTCGAATGCGTCGAACACGACGATGCGGCGGCCGGGCGCAATGAAGAATCTCGTGATGACGGATGAGCAGGCGGCGAAGGCGCGCGCCGAGAACCCGTCGAACATCCGTCAGGCGACGGACGACAACCAGAAGACGACGGATGGCCTCCTCGATGGCAAGGACCTGAAGTCGGGCCGCGGCTATAACGCGTTCTGGATTGATCCGGGCAACAACTACGCGAACGTCAAAGGCACGTGGCGCACGTCGTGGATCGTCGAGCCGGCGAACGGACAGGTGCCGGGCAAGCCCGGCGCCAAGGTTGATCGCCCCGCCGCGATTGGAACGGGCTACGACAATCCCGAGGAGCGCAACCTCAACGAGCGTTGCATCATCCTCAACACGTCGGGCCCGCCGATCGGGAACTACCTGTACAACAACAATCTTCGGATCGTGCAGTCGCCGAACCACGTGGTGATCGAATCCGAGATGATCCACGACACGCGCATCATCCCGCTCAACGCCAAGCACGGGCCGAAGGAGCTCGCGCCGTGGATGGGGGATTCGATCGGCTGGTGGGATGGCGACACGCTGGTCGTCGAAACCGTGAACATGACGCGCGGCGGCTCGACCATCCAGATTTCGCCGGCGGGCAAGATCACGGAGCGGTTCAGCCGCTACAATGACAAGCAGGTATTCTACCAATTCGAGGTCGATGATCCGACACTCTATTCGCAGACGTGGAAGGGGCAGATGGGCCTCAACGCCAGCCCCGGCCTCTACGAGTACGCGTGCCACGAGGGCAATATGGGCTTGCTCGGTATCCTCGAGGGCGGCCGGCAGGCCGATCGTAGCGGTCGCAACATTTCCGAGGCGGGCGACCGCGAGGAATAAGCGGAACGACAAGGTTTCCCACAGGCGCCGCTGCGCATCCCGCAGCGGCGCTTTCCGTTTTGGGAACCCGCTCCGGTCGAAAGCCTGACAAATTGGCGCAGGGCCGCGCGGTCAACTCAGCGCGAGGCGGGCCGACGTTGGACCTGGTGCGCTTGTGGCGCACGTTCCCATCCGGCATCTATCGCGTAAGAGATATTACAATAGAGACCGGCAAAGTCCGATCCGCCCTTGGGAGAGATCAGCATGACCAACCTGCGCACGATTTCGCTTGCTGCTGTCGCCGCCGCGCTGGTGGCGACGAGCGCGGGGACTGCGTTCGCGCAGGCCGTGGACAGCGCCGGCGGGCGCGTGATGGTGCCCAACCTGAAACCGGCGAAGGAGGGCGATCGCGTGGCCGCGGGCTTTGTGGCGCCGCGCCTGTCGATCGGCCAGCCCGACCTGACGGGCGTGTGGTCCAACTCATCGAACACGGTGATGACGCGACCGGGCAAGTTCAAGACGCTGGTGCTGTCTGACGCGGAAGAGGCCAAGGCGCGCGCCGAGAACCCGTCCAACATCCGTCAGGCGACGGACGACAACCAGAAAGAGTCGGACGGCCTTCTCGATGGCAAGGATCTCGCGTCAGGCCGTGGCTACAACGCGTTCTGGATCGATCCGGGTACGGCCTATGCGAACGTGAAGGGCACGTGGCGCACCTCGTGGATCGTCGATCCGCCCAGCGGGCAGGTGCCGTTTTCCGACGAAGGCAAGAAGCTGTTGACCACGCTGCGCGGCGGGCGCGGTCGCGGGTCGGGCTATGACAATCCGGAAGAGCGCGGCGCGGGCGAGCGCTGCATCGTCGGCTTCGGCGGATCGGGCGGACCGCCGATGATGAACGTGCTGTACAATAACAATTACCAGATCGTGCAGAGCCCCGACGCCGTCGTGATTGTCGTGGAGATGAACCACGACGCGCGCATCATTCCGCTTAACGCCAAGCACAAGCCGACGGCGCTGAACCCCTATCTCGGTGACTCCATCGGCTGGTGGGAGGGCGACACGCTGGTGGTCGAGACCATCAACGTGAACCCCGAAGGCGGCAGCCAGGTTCGCCTGACGCCGGGCGGCAAGATCACCGAACGCTTCACGCGCTATTCCGACACGCAGGTGCTCTACGAGTTCGAGGTCAACGACCCGGCGCTCTACAGTCAGGTGTGGAAGGGCGAGGTCGGCATGAACAAGGTCGACGGCAACGTCTATGAATACGCCTGCCACGAAGGCAATCACGGCCTGATGGGCATCCTCGAAGGCGGCCGCGCGGCTGACCGGAACGGCAAGGATATCAGCGAAAAAGGCGATCGCGACGAAGGTTGATTGCGCCGCTGCTTGTGTCAGCCTCCCCGGAACAAGAATGTCCAGGGAGGACACACATGCGACTTGCGTTGCTGGCTTTATCGATCATTGCGCTGACCGCGTGCTCCGCCACGCCTGATCCAGTTCTGCCGGCGCCGGCGACGGCAGTGTTTGAGCCCCATATCTTCACCGGTCCGGGCGGCGTGAAGGTCGAGGCGGAAAAGGGGACGTTCAGCGTTCCCGAGAATCGCGCCGATCCCAATTCGCGCACCATCAGCATCAGCTTCGTTCGTTTCCCGTCGACCTCGGCGACGCCGGGCGATCCAATCGTCTATCTGGCCGGTGGTCCGGGAGGCACGGGTACGGGTACGGCGATGGGCGCCCGTTTCCCGCTGTTCATGGCGCTGCGCGAGGTTGCCGACGTCATCGCATTCGACCAGCGCGGCACCGGGCTGTCGAGCCCGACGCCGTCATGTGTGAGTGTGCCGCCGTACGGCGCGGACACGCCGCTGACACGGGCCAGCATCGTCGCCTTCTATCGCACCAGCCTGACGCGATGCTTCGATGTCTGGAAGGAGAGAGGCGTCGACATCGACGGCTACACAACGCTTGAGAGCGCTCACGACATCGAGGACCTGCGCAAGGCATTGGGCGCCCGCAAGCTGAACCTGTGGGGCATCAGCTATGGGTCCCACCTCGGTCTAGCGGTGATGAAGTATCATCCTGCCACGGTGAACAGGGCTGTGCTGTCCGGCATCGAAGGGCTGGATCAGACAATCAAGCGTCCTGCGCTTACCGACAAGGTGTTCGCGCATGTTCAGGAAATCATTGATGCCGATCCGGAAGCGAAGGCGCTCTACCCCGACCTCGCCGGCATGATGCGTCGCGTACACGCGAAGCTGAACGCCAATCCTGTCACCGTCAGCTACACGCCGTCCGGAGCAGCCGCGCCGGTATCGGTCACCTTCGACGGATTTGCCGTGCAATTGCTGACATCGGCGTCGACTGCGGACCCGTCGGGATTTGCCAACGTGCCGCGAATGTATCTGGCGCTCGACACTGGCAAGTACGAGGGCGTCGCGGAGCGGATCAACAACCTGCGCCAGCAGTTTGCCGCCTTTCGCGGCATGCCGGAGGCGATGGATCTCGCCTCAGGCGCCACTGCCGCCCGACTTGCGCTGACGAATCGTGAAGCACAGACGTCGTTGCTCGGCGACGCGCTGAACTTTCCGATACCGCATGTCATGGGCATCCGGCCGCAGATCGACCTGGGTGATAAATTCCGCGCGCCGTTCCGGTCGGACATCCCCGCGCTGTTCATCTCGGCGACGCTGGATGGCCGGACCTATCCGGATGAGGCGGGTGAGGAGACAAAAGGGTTCTCGAACAGGCGTCGCTTGATCGTCGAGAACGGCGGTCACAATATCTACGAGGCAGACAAGCGCGTCGCCGATGCTGTCGTCGCCTTCTTCAAGGACGAGGCGACGCCTGAACACATCGCAATGGCGCCGCCGAAGATCGCAAAACCCTAGTTCCGCTTCGTTGTCGGCGGTGTCTTGTATTCGATGCGCTTTCCGTCCGGCGTGACGCGGGTGCAGAGCGGCTGGCGTGTGTCGTCGACCCACGTGCATTCCAGCTTCGAGCCGTCCTTCAGGAAGTCGACGCCTTTGCCGTTGCGCTTGCCGTTGGCGTACATGCCTTCGAAGTGTTCGCCGTTGGCGTAGGTGACGGTGGCCATCCCGCTGAGCAAGCCGTTGGTCCAGACACCGTTGAGCGTGCCCTGGTTCGATACCTCGACGGCCTGGCCATTGGGAACGTGGTCGCGGAACTGGCCGGTGATCTTGCGGCCGTCCTTGAAGGTGAGTTCGCCGACGCCCTGCTGCATGTCGTTGACGAACGCGCCGCGGAAGACCCGGCCGTCGCCGAACGTGGTGGTGGCCTGGCCCTGGCGCTGGTCGTTCACGAACGGGCCGATATAGGCGTAGCTGCCATCGACGCGCGAGAGGCGGCCATCGCCCTGACGTTTGTCGTTGACCCAGCCGCCATCATAGACCCAGCGCTGCTGGTCGAAAGTGAAGGCGCCTTGTCCGGTGCGGTGATCGTTTTTCCACTCGCCGACATAGGTTGAGCCGTCGGTGAACGTCTGCGTGCCGACGCCCTCGCGCTTGCCGGCGACATAGGCGCCTTCGTACGTCGATCCATCAGGGAAGATCATGCGGCCATGGCCCTGGCGGATGCCATTGATGAAGTCGCCCTCATAGCGTTCGCCGGTGGGAAGGGTCTCGCTGCCGTGGCCGTTGATCTGGCCCATCGTGTAGTTGCCTTCGTAGATATAGCCGGTCGGGCAGGCATAGGTGCCCTTGCCGTGACGCTCGCCGCTGACGAAGTTGCCGGTGTAGGTGCAGCCATTGGCGAGTGTTTCGGCGCCCGGGCCCTGACGCACGATATCGATGCCGACGGAGAGCAGGTCCTTCACGCCGCCCTTTTCGGCGCAGGCGCAGGCAATGGGAGAAGCCGCATAGGCGCCGCCCGGGGCGATCTGTCCGATCGCGCGATCGGGAGCGATGAATGGCGCCGAGCCGCGCGTGCAGATGAGGGTAATGTCTTTCAGCGTCGCCATGCCGGACAGCTGCGAATTGTTGACGAGGCGAAGCTCCAGGTTGGCGCCATCGCAGCCACGCGCCGGCGTCGTGCGCCACTGCACTTCACGGCCGTCGGCCCACTTCAGCGAGGCATTCCATTCAGGCCCTTGCCGGGCGCTGGCGGTGAGGGGCACAGCGACAAGCGGCAGCGCCACGAGAGCCCCGGCAAGCGCGACAAAGCCAGCGCGGCGGATTCGTGCCGACCTGAACAGGTTTGCGAACATGAAAATCAACTCCCGCCGTATTCGCCCGAAGCATTCCCCCGGTTGCGAGTGTCATGGCGCAAGAACTGTCGTCAAGTTTAGCGAAACTGTGGCGGGGCGGGGGCGGGCTCACCTGGGAAGGGGTGGAACCGGGGGCGATACCCCGCGTTGGTACGCGAGCCCTTCAAAAATTACGGTAAACGGAGCCTCCCAGATGACTCGCCTGGCCCTTCTCTCCCCCGCAGTCGCCCTTCTCGGACTCGCAGTTCTCGCTGGTTGCGGGACGAACATGGAACAGCGCGCCGCAACGGGCGCTGCAACGGGCCTTCTGGTTGCTGGTCCGGTCGGAGCCGCCGTTGGTGGCGCTGCAGGTGTGGTCGTGAACGAGGCTGACGAGGCCAAAGATAATAAGTAGGCCTGAATCCGAAACTTGCCGGAATTTCAGCTACTCAGACGGCCGGCCCTGAACAGGGGCCGGTCACTGGCGTTATGAGGGTTGTTTCGGCTAACATGGCCGTCTCTCAAATGGGGTCTGTCATGACGAAGCAATTTACAATCGTGCTGTCCGTGCTCGCGCTCGGCGCTGTCACGCTGTCCGCATGCGGCACCAACATGGAGCAACGTGCGGCCACGGGCGCTGCGACGGGGTTGATTGTTGCCGGTCCGGTCGGCGCGGTCGTCGGCGCAGTAGCGGGCGCTGTGGTCAACGAAGCCGACAAGAAGAACTAGTCGCACGCTTTTCACTCGCGCGCAGGTTGATCTTTCCGGGCGCGTCAGCGTCCGGAAAGGCGTCGCTCCACAAAAGATGATCGCCCGATAGCGCTTGATGACGCGCACGCATCTATTCGTGTGCGGACGATCCCCCTATCACTCCGCCGCGACGCGCACCCCGCGTTGTTGTGTGGAGTTCGATGATGCCTTCAGCCGATCTGCGATTTTGTCCGCGGGGCCTTGCAGCAGTGATTGCATTCACCGCGCCGGCTTTCGCGCAAACACAGCCGGATAGCGATCGCGTCGTGGTCACTGCAACGCGGCAGGCTGAATCGGCAGACACGCTACCGCAGAGTATCTCCGTTCTCTCGGGCGACGATCTCGAAGGCGTCGATGGCGCCGAAGACATCGTGCATCGCCTCGCCGGCGTGCAGGTCGCAATCTCGAATGGGTCGCAGACCATCTTCCAGATCCGTGGTGTCGGCGCCGTCGATCACCAGGCGCTGACGCCGGGCGCTGCAGCCGTGCATGTCGACGGCGTGTTCCTCGCGACCAATGTGCAGGCGAGCTTGTTGGCTTACGATCTTGCGCGCGTTGAAGTCCTGAAAGGTCCGCAGGGAACAATTCAGGGACGCAATGCCTCGAGCGGCTCGATCAACTTCATCACCGCGACGCCGACGGATGAGCAGACAAGCTATGCAGAGATTTCCTACGGACGCTTTGATCGGTGGGATGTATCGGCTGCCGTCAGCGGGCGTCTGGCGGAAGGCGTCCGTGGTCGTATCGCGGGCCGGATGCTGAAGCAGGACGCGGCCCTGGAGAATGTCGGCGGGCCGGCAGCGGCGGGCGGCGAGCGAGATGAGTACGGCGTGCGAGGTGCGCTGGACTTCGACGTCGGGAATGGCGAGTTGCTGCTGCGTGCGCATGTGGAAGCCGATGATGGCGTGAACCCCGCGCCGCTGAATTCGGCGCTTGCGCTTGGCAAGCATCAGATCTCGGTTGGCGCCGATGGTGTGCGGGACACGAACAACGACTTCCACGGACTGTCAGCAGAGTACACCACCCGCGTGGGCGACTGGCGCATCACGTCGCTGAGTGCGGTGGAAGGATTTCGCCAGCGTTACGGTTTCGATTTCGATGGCACGCCCGCGACGACCGCGAACCTGTCGTATGATCGCGACTACGTGCAGTTGAGTCAGGAGCTGTATGGGCGCGTCAGTTGGCAGGGCGGCGATGCGCTGCTCGGTCTCTCGCTGGCGAGCGATGACTTCGGCCAGGATTATCTGATCTGGTGTGGCGAGCTGAACGCGGCCTCTCTCGCGGGTACATGCCAGTACCCGGGCGCGCCTGCGCGCGTTGGACCGACGCCGGCCTCGACCGCGCCGGCCGTGTCTCTGTTGACGCATATCGAACAGACGCGGCGCATGGGCGCGATTTACGGCACGGTGGATTTCGATCTCGACGCTGCGACGACGCTGACGCTGGGCGGACGCGAGACGTTCGAGCGGATCGATGGCAACGGGTTTGGCCAGCATATCTATGCCGATGGCGTACGTGCGCTGAACAATCGCGGCGGGCTGGGTCTCGCCACGGGCGGCAACAGGATTGACGAGGATCACTTCACCGGGACAGCGGCCCTCAAACATCGTTTCAGCGATGACGCGATGATCTACGCATCCTACGGCGGCGGCTACAAGAGTGGCGGCTTCAACGGCGAGGTCGCCAACAACGTCACGCACTATCAGGACGAGGGCCTGTTCCGCGCAGAGACGGTGGATGCGTACGAGATCGGCTTCAAGGGCGGTATAGGTGACGCGCTGCGCGTAGAGGCGGCGGTGTTTCATCAGGACTATCACGACCCACAGGCGCGCATCTTTGTCGCCTTTCCATTGCCCGGCGGCGGATCAATCACATCGAACTCGCTGGCGAACCTCGATGTTGCGAAGGTGGACGGCGCTGAGGTGTCTGCGATCTGGCGGCCGCTCGAGGGGCTCGACATCAGTGCTGGCGTGGTCGCGCTGGACACGAAGATCGAGCAGGGGGCGGATGGGTCCGCCAACGCGGCGACGTTTGATGGCAAGCCCTTGCCGTTCGCCTCTGATCTGTCTGCGACGTTGGGCGTGAAACAGACGTGGGAATTAGGCGGCGACATGCGTGCGAGGCTGGAAGTCTTCGCCAAGCATCAGAGCGCTTATTACCTCGACCCGGAAGGCCGGGCGGACAGGCGGCAGGGACCGATCACATTGGTCGATGCGACGGCCAGTCTGGTGCTCGCGGACGGAACGGAAGTGGCTCTGTGGGGGCGGAACCTGACGGACGAGGACTACGCGCTCTCCGGCTATGGCTTCATCGGCTATGACACCTTCCGCTCACAACCGGCGACATGGGGCGTTTCTGTGAAATTCGAGCAGTAGCTGTTGCCAGGGCCTGTCAGCAGCCCGTTTCCGGGCTCTGGCGAACCCATGCCGAACCGCCCATATTGCCGTCATGGCGAAACCTCCCTTCAAAGCGCCCGCCAAAGGCGGCAAGCCCTCCGCATCGAAATCCGCCCCTGCGCACAAGCGCGGGCAGGGCGTCGGCGAAGCGCCGATGGCCGAGTTCAAGGCGCAGAAGAAGACCGCCGTGGCGATCGCCGAGGCCCAGGATCTGTGGACGCCGCATCGGCCTGAGCGGAACTGGGACAAGTTCGAAGGCGGTCGCAAGTTCCGCGTCGCCTCCGACTACGAACCTGCCGGCGACCAACCGCAAGCCATCGCCGACCTGGTGAAGGGCGTGCAGGACAACGAGCTGGACCAGGTCCTCCTCGGCGTCACAGGCTCGGGCAAGACATTCACGATGGCGAAGGTGATCGAAGCGGTTCAACGCCCTGCATTGATCCTCGCCCACAATAAGACGCTGGCGGCGCAGCTCTACGGCGAGTTCAAGAGCTTCTTCCCCGACAACGCCGTCGAGTATTTCGTGAGCTACTACGATTACTACATGCCCGAGGCCTACGTCCCGCGGACGGACACGTACATCGAGAAGGAAAGTTCGATCAATGAGGCGATTGATCGGATGCGGCATTCGGCGACGCGGGCGATATTGGAGCGGGATGATGTGATTATTGTCGCCAGCGTCTCGTGCATTTACGGCATCGGTAGCGTTGAGACTTATACGGCGATGACGTTTGACGTTTCGCAGGGGCAGGCGATTGATCCTCGTCAGGTAGCGGCGGATCTGGTCGCGCTTCAGTACAAGAGGAATGACCAGGCGTTTGGGCGGGGGACGTTCCGGATGAAGGGGGACACGCTGGATGTGTGGCCGGTGCACCAGGAGGACCGGGCCTGGAAGATTTCCTTCTTTGGGGAGGAGATCGACAAGATCACGGAGTTTGATCCGCTTACGGGGAAGGCCACGCGGCCGCTTGAGAGGATCAAGGTCTATGCGAACTCGCACTATGTGACGCCGCGGCCGACGCTGAACCAGGCGGTGGAGCACATCAAGGAGGAGCTGCGGGGCAGGCTGGCGGTGCTGACGCAGCAAGGGAAGCTGCTGGAGGCGCAGCGGCTGGAGCAGCGGTGTCAGTTTGATATTGAAATGATGATGGCAACCGGAAGCTGCGCCGGCATCGAGAACTACAGCCGCTATCTCACCGGCCGCAAACCCGGCGAGCCGCCGCCGACGCTGTTCGAATACCTGCCCGAAAACGCGATGATCTTCGTCGACGAAAGCCACCAGTCCATCCCGCAGATCGGCGCGATGTTCCGGGGCGACTTCAACCGCAAGTTCACCCTGTCCGAATACGGCTTCCGCCTGCCGAGCTGCCTCGACAACCGCCCGCTCAAATTCGACGAGTGGGAGAAGATGCGTCCGCAGACCATCCACGTCTCGGCGACGCCCGGCCCGTGGGAGCTCAACCAGACCGGCGGCGTCTTCACCGAGCAGATCATCCGCCCGACCCACCTCATCGATCCCCCGGTCGAGATCCGCCCCGTCTACAAGGACAACGCCAACCAGGTCGACGACTGCATCTACGAGGTGAAGGAGACGACCAAGAAGGGCTTCCGCTCGCTCGTCACCACGCTCACCAAGAAGATGGCCGAACAGCTCACCGAGCACATGACCGAGATGGGCGTGAAGGTGCGCTACATGCACTCCGACATCGACACGATCGAGCGCATCGAGATCATCCGCGACCTGCGCCTCGGCAAGTTCGACTGCCTGGTCGGCATCAACCTGCTGCGCGAGGGCCTCGACATCCCCGAGTGCGCCTTCGTCGGCATCCTCGACGCCGACAAGGAAGGTTTCCTGCGCTCCGAGACGAGCCTGATCCAGACCATCGGCCGCGCGGCGCGTAACTCGGAAGCCAAGGTCGTGCTCTATGCCGACACCATCACCGGTTCGATGACGCGCGCGATGGCGGAGACGGCGCGTCGTCGCGAACGGCAGGAAAAGCACAACACCGAGAACGGCCTGACGCCGATCACCGTGATCTCGGGCGTCAAGGACATCCTCGAAGGCGTCACGTCAAAGGCGGCGCAGGGCCTCCTGCCGAAGGGCCGCGACCCCAACAAGCGCGGCCGCGGCAACACGCTGCCGGGCATGGAGGAAGAGGGCGCCGAATACATCGGCAAGGGCCACAACCTCACCCGCGTCATCGACCAGCTCGAAAAGGAAATGCGCGAAGCCGCCGCCAACCTCGAATTCGAACTGGCGGCGCGCCTGCGCGACGAGGTCAAGAAGCTGCGCGATGTGGAGATCGGCATCGGCGTCGAGGCGGTGATGGGGCCGGCGGATTAGGGCGCGTCAGCTCCCTGTGGGTGGATTCTGACCACTCTAGATGTTCTTGTTTTGTGCTGATATGCGTTTTCCCGCCTACAACGGGAGGAGCGCATGGTTCAGCGAACGCGGCGCAAGCGTAATTCGCAAGTCGTCACCGATCATGCGGCTCTGTTCGCACACGAAGTGAAGACGATCGCGCGCGGGTCTGGCCTGCTCGACGCGTACAGGAAATCCACCGGCCTTCTGCTTCGCGAGATCAGGACCGAGGTAGCGCGCGAACGTCTGGAGCAGATGGGCCGGCGTTGCCACGCCGACTATGTCACGGGCCAGTATAACGACCTGCTGGTGGCGCGAGAGATCGCCGCGCGTCATGCGCGGCTGGCCTATGCGGGCGAGTGGTGGACGACCGCGCCGTGCAGCGCAGAGCCGCTCATCCTGGCGCTAGGCGACGAGTATTTCTCGCGTGCGACCGTGAGCGCGATCATCGAGCGGATGCGCGAGCCTGTGGCGGACAAGGTGGGGTGAGGCGCGACCGCCGCGCTTGCGCGGCGAGGTCAAGAAGCTGCGCGATGTGGAGATCGGGATCGGCGTCGAGAACGTCATGGGGCCGGCGGATTAGGGCGGTTGTCGACGTGATGGAGCAAGCCGCTCGGACGGCAAGCGACGTGAGCCTTTATGTGCGCCGCACGTTGGGTTTTGTGACAGGCCTGTAGTTGGCCTCCAACAAAAGATGTTTTGCCGAAAGGCTTAACGGCGGTAGCGGTCGGCTTGGCGTTCGACGTAGCGGCGGGCGAGTTCCTGTTTGAGGTCGGCGGAGATGACGGTCTTGCCGACGGGGTTGAGGATGGTCTCGAGCGAGCGGAAGATCGCTATGCCGGCGGGGATGCCGATGATGGTGAGGCAGAGTCCCAGCGCCTGGAAGACGAGGAAGAAGCAGGCGATGAGGCCGAAGGGCAGCCAGAGCAGGGTGATGAACCAGCCCCACACGACCCAGATGGGATTCTGGCTGAGCGGCGTGCCGAGGTCGCTAGCGTCGATGAGGCGGTTGCCGAAGGGCGCGAGGTAGAAGCGGCCGAGTTCGAACAGGCCTGCGCCGAGCGGGGCGCCGACAATGGTCAGCGTGAAGAACGCTCCGAGGAAGAACATGTAGAGCGCGGAGAGGAAGCCCAGGAACGGGATGTGCCAGATGATGTTGCCGAGGAGGCGCATGGGTTGGGTCCGTTCTGGAATCGCGCGGGGATCGTTGGGGAAGTCTAGCTCACAAGTCCAGCTAACAGGGACGCCAGAGCCCGATACGTCTGTGGTGAACTGATGCTGCCGGGAACGTGGCGCAATCGTGTTGGAACCAATCCGCAAGGGGCCGGTTTGCGTTGCGTGGACTAGCCACGTGAGGACTTCACATGAAACGTATTGCAGTCGGAATTACGGCGCTGTTGTTGCTTGGCGCGTGCGGCACGACGACCGGCGATCGTGGACTTTCGGGCGCTGCGCTTGGCGCCACCGTCGGCGCTGTCGGCGGCGGTGTCGGCATTCTGGGCGGGGCCGTGGTTGGCGCCGCGGTGGGCGTCCTGACGACCAGCGATCAGGTCAATCTCGGAAAACCGATCTGGCAGTAAGCCAACGATTCCTTCGCAGGCCGCTGGATCAGCGGTCCTGCGTCGGGACGTAGGGGGAGATGAGGCCGAGCGGGGCGGCGGTGGTGCGCTTGGTGACGTTGACGATGATGCGGGACTGGATGTCCGACACCAGGCCGAGGGCCAGGATCTTGTCGCGCAGGAAATTGTCGTAGGCGTGCATGTCGGTGGTGACGATGCGCATCACATAGTCGACGGCGCCGGTGACGGTCATGCACTCGATGACCTCGGGCCATTTGCGCACGGCTTGCTCAAACTTCTCGAGATTCTCGCGCGAGGGAAGTTGGAGTTTGACGTTGGCCACGACTTCGAAGTTCAATCCGAGCTTGTCGTAGTTGAGTAGCGTCACGCGGCGCGCAATGATGCCCTGTTCTTCCATGCGCTTGATGCGCCGCCAGCAGGGGCTGGAGGACAGGCCGACTTTCTCCGCGATCTCGGCCACGGAGAGGGCCGCGTCGCGCTGGATGAGGTCGAGGATTTTTGCGTCGATGGCGTCGAGTTCAACGGCCATTTTTTGCTGCCTTTGGTCGTGTTTGTAGATTGATCGTGCCGCTCTGATGCCAGATCGCGCATCGAATGGCAAATACTTCCTGCGATATTGAGCAATATATTTGCCGTGGCCATATATAGACCCGCCCGGAGGCGCACGACTTGAAGCACGGTAGCCCTGTATCAGGTGGAATCTCCCTCGACGACAAATACCTTCTCGAGGGGGGGCGCGCCTTCATGACCGGCATCCAGGCGCTGGTGCGCCTGCCGCTGGACCGGAAGAGACTCGACCGCAAATTGGGCCTCAATACGGCGGGGTTCATTTCAGGCTATCGCGGCTCGCCGCTGGGCGGATACGACCAGCAGATCCGGGCCGTCGACAAGCTGATGACGGCTCACGACGTGAAGTTGTGGGAAGGGCTGAACGAGGATCTCGGCGCGTCGGCGGTGTGGGGCTCGCAGCAGACGCACCTGTTCCCGGGCGCGAAGTTCGATGGCGTGTTCGGCATCTGGTACGGCAAGGCGCCGGGCGTCGATCGCACGGGCGATGTGTTCAAGCATGCCAACATGGCGGGGACGGACCCCAAGGGCGGCGTGCTGGCGCTGTGCGGGGACGATCCGAACTCGAAGTCGTCGACGCTGGCCTCGCAGTCCGAGTTTGCGATGATCGACGCGGAGATGCCGGTGCTGGCGCCGGCGTCGATCCAGGAAGTGCTCGACTACGGCATGATCGGCTGGGAGATGTCGCGGTATTCGGGGCTGTGGGTCTCGATGATCTGCCTCGCGGACACGATGGATTCGGGGGCTGTCGTTGAGGTGGGGCTGCAGCGCTATCACACGGTGCGGCCGACGGACTTTGTCATTCCCGAAGGCGGGCTTGGTCCGCGCATGGGCGACACGCCGCTGGGCAAGGAAGCACGGCTGCGGACGCTGAAGATACCGGCGGCGCAGGCATTCGTGCGGGCCAACGGTCTCGACAAGGCGCTGCTGACGAGCAAGCAGAAGAAGCTGGGCGTGATCGTCGCGGGTCAGGCTGCGCGCGATGTCTATGAAGCGCTGGGCGCGATGGGGCTGTCGGCCGGAGATGGCGGCCGACCTCGGCGTCTCGATCTTCAAGGTCGCGATGCCGTGGCCGCTGGAGCCGACCGCGATCCGCAATTTCTGCCGTGGCTTCGAGCGCGTGCTGGTGATCGAGCACAAGCGGGCGATCATCGAGCCGCAGCTGAAGGACGTGCTGTACCACCTGCCGGATGCAGAGCGTCCGATCGTCGAGGGCAAGCGGGATCGCGATGGCGCGCCGCTGCTGTCGGATATCGCTTCGCTGTCGACGGCCGATATCGCGCTGGCGCTGGTGGGGCGTCTGCCGGCTGGGCCGCATACGGCCAAGGCGGATGCGTATTTCTCCAAGGTGAAAGGCGCGCAGCAGGCTGTTGCGGGCATGAACCAGATCAACACGCGCAAGCCGCACTTCTGCTCGGGCTGTCCGCACAACACGTCGACGACGCTGCCGGAAGGCTCGCGCGCGCTGGCCGGGATCGGCTGTCACTACATGGCGACGTTCACGCCGGAGCGGCGGACCGATATGCACACGCAGATGGGCGGCGAGGGCACGCCGTGGATCGGGCAGTCGCCGTTCACCGATGAGAACCATGTGTTTGTGAACCTGGGCGATGGCACGTATTCGCACTCAGGCTCGCTGGCCATTCGCGCGGCGATCTCGGGCAAGGTCAACGCGACGTACAAGATCCTCTACAATGACGCCGTCGCCATGACAGGCGGTCAGCAGGTGGAGTCGGGCCAGACGGTGCCGCAGATCGCGCGGCAGGTTGAAGCCGAAGGCGTCAAGACGATCGTGATCGTGGCGGATGACCCGACGCGTTACGCGTCTGTGTCCGACCTGCCGGAAGGCACGCGCATCTTTGACCGCAAGAAGCTGGAAGAAGTGCAGATCGAATTGCGCGAAACGCCGGGTGTTTCGGTGCTGATCTACGACCAGGTGTGCGCGACGGAGAAACGCCGCCGCATCAAGCGCGGCAAGATGGAAGCGCCGACCAAGCGCGTGTTCATCAACCAGTCCGTCTGCGAGGGCTGCGGCGACTGCTCGGTGAAATCGAACTGCCTGTCGGTTGAGCCTGTTGAGACAGAGTTCGGCCGCAAGCGGCAAATCAACCAGTCAACCTGCAACACCGATTATTCGTGCATCGAGGGCTTCTGCCCGAGCTTCGTTACAGTGACGGGCGGCGACCGGAAGTCGGATGCGGAGCGGACGCCGGCGGCGTTCGATGTGTCGGGCTTGCCGACACCGACATTGCCGCAGCTGACTCACGAGGCGTGGAACGTGGTGTTCACCGGCGTGGGCGGTACGGGCGTGACGACCGTTGCGGCCGTGCTCGCCATGGCGGCGCACGTCGATGGCAAGGCTTCGCAGACGCTGGACATGACCGGCCTCGCGCAGAAGGGCGGACCGGTGCTGTCTCACGTGCGCTTCGCGCTCGATCCCGATGACATCAAGGCGGGCAAGACGCCGCCGGCTTCGGCCGACGTGATCATTGCGTGCGATCTCGTCGTGGCGTCGTCGGGCGATGCGCTAGTGATGTTCGACAAGGCGCGGACGGCGGTGGTGGCGAACCATGATGTGACACCGACGAAAGAGATCATCGAGAACCGCAATGTGCGGTTCGATCCGGACCTGCTGACGGCGCGCGTGCGGGCGCGGGCGAAGTCGTTCGCGGCGACCAATGCGGAAGCGCTGGCCGAGCATCATTTTGGCGATGCGATCTACACCAACATGATCATGCTTGGCATGGCGTATCAGAATGGCCTGATCCCGATTTCGGATACGGCGATCTATGAGGCGAACAGGCTCAACAAGGTCAAGGTGAAGGAGAATGCAGCGGCGTTCGACCTCGGTCGTATTGCAGCTGTGAACCCTGATCAGGTGCAGGCGGCGGCCCCGAAGCGACCGGAGATCGAGCCGCTGAAGCTGGACGAGCTGATCGCGCGCCGGACCGAGATGCTGAAAG
Organism: uncultured Alphaproteobacteria bacterium; assembly: GCA_963784415.1. GTDB lineage: Bacteria > Pseudomonadota > Alphaproteobacteria > Caulobacterales > Hyphomonadaceae > UBA7672. The sequence goes on along the minus strand of CAWARK010000006.1, from coordinate 321,300 downwards.
CTTATCAGCACGACGCCTATGCCGACATGTACGAGGCGCGCATTGCGCGTGTGCGGGCAGCGGAAAGCAATCTCGGCCTTGGCGACAAGCTGACGACGGCGGCGGCGACCTATCTCGCCAAGCTGATGGCTTACAAGGACGAGTATGAGGTCGCGCGGCTCTATACGCGTCCGGAATACAAGCAGGCGCTCGAGGATACGTTCGGCAAGGGCACGAAGCTCACCTTCCTGCTGGCGCCGCCGATGATCTCGAAGAAAAACCACAAGGGCGAGCTGACCAAGAAGTCGTTTGGCCCATGGATGATGATGGGCTTCAAGATCCTCAAGAATCTGAAGGGCCTTCGCGGCGGCGCGTTCGACATCTTCGGCAAGACCGAAGAGCGGAAGATGGAGCAGCGGCTGCGCGATGAATATCTCGCGCGGCTCGAAAAGCTGTCCGCTGGTCTTACGGCAGAGAACCATGCACTTGCGGTGGAGATCGCGACGATCCCCGACGAGATCCGTGGCTACGGCCATGTGAAGGAGAAGGCTGTCGACGTCGCGGAGAAGAAACTGGCTGTGCTGATGGCGAAGTGGAATGCCGGACCGGCGCCGCGGATGCAGGCGGCGGAGTAGAATGCGTCTTCCCCCGCTAGGCTTTGCTGCGCAAGGGAGGACGTGATCCGCCAGCGCTGGCTTACGCGAGCGGCGCCGTTGCCACTGCTCAATTTCAGGCGTCTTGTCCTCTCTGGTTCGGGAGAGGAGGCCTTGCATGAGTGTCTACCGCGTTACCGATATCATCGGTACAAGCAGCAAGAGTTGGGAGGAGGCAGCGCGCGAAGCGCTCTCCACGGCGGCTACATCCCTGCGTGACCTGAGAGTCGCGGAGGTGGTGGCGCAGGACATCACGCTCGGCGAGGACGGGAAGATCGAGGCCTTCCGTACCAAGCTGCGAGTCAGCTTCAAGTACGAGAAGTAGGCCGGCCCGCCACGGCTCGGCATGGCTTTTTTCATGATTGATGGCATAGCGTTTCCCGATGGAAACGTTTGACGCTGATGCCTTGGTGATCGGCGCGGGGGCCGTTGGCCTTTCGTGCGCGCGTGCGCTGGCGTTGAAGGGTCGCGACGTGCTGGTGCTGGAGGCCGCGGCAGCGATAGCGACCGAGACGTCTTCACGCAATTCCGAAGTGATCCATGCGGGGCTGTATTACGCGACGGGCTCGCTGAAGGCGCGGCTGTGCGTGGAAGGGCGGCGCAAGCTCTACGCCTATTGTGCGACGCACGGCGTAGAAGTGCATCGTTGCGGCAAGCTGGTGGTGGCGGTCGACGATGGCGAGGCGGCGGCGACGCCGGCGCTGCTGAAACGGGCGCTGGAGAATGGCGTTGAGGATATCCGTCTCATCGACGGCGCGGAGGCGCGGCGGCTGGAGCCGGCGCTGAGCCCGGAGGTGCGTGTCGCGATCCATTCGGAAGCGAGCGGGCTGTTCGACAGCCATGGCTATTTCCTGGCGCTGCAGGGCGAGTTCGAGGATCGCGGCGGGTCGCTGGTGCTCAACTCGCCGGTCGTGCGCGGCGAAGTCATGAAAGACGGCATCGTGATCGAGACAGGCGGCGAGAGCGCCGTCGCGTGTTAAGGCGCGCACGGTTGTGAATGCGGGCGGGCATCAGGCGTCTGCCGATTGCACGCAATATCGCCGGCGGTCCGACCTATGACGGCATGCGGATGCACTGGGTGAAGGGCTCATACTTCACGGCGAGTGGGAGGGCAGCTTTCGCGCGGTTGATCTATCCGATGCACAATCAGGCGACGCAGGGATTGCACCTCGCGATTGATCTCGGCGGGCGCACGCGGCTGGGACCGGATGCGGAGTGGCTGTCAGATGAGCTGAAGCCGCCCTTCGACTATGAAGTTGATCCGGCGCGGGCCGTGCACTTCTATGACGAAGTGCGGCGGTACTGGCCGGGGCTGAAGGATGGCGCGTTGTCGCCTGACTATTCGGGCGTGCGGCCGAAGATCGTCGGCAAGGGCGAGCCGAGCGCGGACTTCCTGATCGACGGGCCGGAGCATCATGGCGTTGCGGGGCTGGTCAACCTGATTGGAATTGAGAGCCCGGGCCTCACATCGTCGCTTGCGATCGGGGAGCTGGTGGCCGGGCTTGTGTGAGATTGAGGCCAAAATGCCCCAAGTCAGCGACACTCGATTACACACGCGGCCGATGACGGGTGCGATAAGGAAAAAGCGATCGGGCCCGTCCCCCAACCCTGGGCCCAATCCGGGAGAGGCGCAGGGCAACCTGCGCCTTTCTTGTTGGGGCTGAAGGCCGCCTTTGGACGGTATAACTCGTCTGAGTTCAGAAGAATTTTGTGTCGCGCGTGGTCCGCCTTGCGCTGGCCGCAAGCCGCGCGTATACCGCGCGCCTCAACTTTGGTGGGATAGCTCAGCTGGTTAGAGCGCAGGACTCATAATCCTGAGGTCCCCGGTTCGATCCCGGGTCCCACTACCATCGCCCTCGCGGCGAAGTTGCATTCGCAATATGTCGCTCTCAAACGAAAACGGCCCGGATGCTATCCGGGCCGCCTGATATCAATTCTAGTTGAACGCTATTTTACGAGGAATTTCTCTCGTTTCTCGCCTTTGCGTTCGAGCGTGCGCAGCCATTTCGGCGTCGGGCCGCGGCCCGTGTATGTCTCGCCATTCGGTCCGACGTATTTTGCCTTCAGCTTGACGCCCTTGTCCGAGCGCTGACGGCGGCCGCCCTGACCCTTGCCGACGAGTTCGTCGAGGCTGAATCCTTCAGCAACAGCAAGCTGTTTGAGCTTCTGCAGCGTTTCCTGCCGCGCTTCGTCTTTCTTGCCCTGGATGGCGCGGTTCACGCGCGCCAGCAGTTCGTTGAGATCGGACAGCGAGAGTCCATCAATGTTTGGCAGCTTCGCAGCCATTCGTAGCCCCTTGTGTATCTTAGAATTGGTCCAGCCCTGTCCCAACGCGAATCGGAATATACCGGAGCAACTTTAATGTCCAAGCAAAGATAGTTCTCTGTGGCTGATTGTTAATATTGAGGCGAGTTCATCTGAGACGGTGCGCGTGCCACGCGATATGTTCTGATATAAATGTGCTCATGAAGAAATAACTATGGTCATAGCCTTGCTGGCGGCGAACCGTCAGTTTCTGACCAGCTTCGCGTGCAGCCTCTTCAAGCAGTTCAGGTTTCAGTTGTTCAACGAGGAACGGATCGGCGAGGCCCTGGTCCACGAGGATGTCGTCGAAATAGCCATGCGCCAGGCCTGAGCGCAGCAGGGCGCATGCATCATGATCGCGCCACGTCGCGCGGTCGGGGCCAAGATATGCGGTGAATGCTTTCTCGCCCCACGGACAGTTCATCGGTGAGACAATCGGCGCGAACGCCGAAACTGACCGGAACAGATTGGTATGGCGCAATGCAAGCGTCAGCGCCCCGTGTCCCCCCATCGAGTGTCCGGAGACGCCAAGGCGGACGGGATCGGCTGGGAAGTTTGCGCGGATCAGCGGGATCAGGTCTCGGATGATCCAGGTTTCCATCTGGAAATGCTGCGCCCACGGCGCTTCGGTTGCGTCGACATAAAAGCCTGCGCCCTGACCGAGATCATAGCCGGGATCATCCGCAACATTCTGGCCGCGCGGCGACGTATCGGGCGCGACGATCATCATGCCGTGCTCGGCGGCGGCGGGGTAGGCGCCGGCCTTGGTGGTGAAGTTGTCTTCGGTGCAGGTGAGGCCGGAAAGCCAGAGAAGGACCGGGAACGGGCCGGGGCCTTCGGGCACGAAGACGCTGAACGTCATCGGCGTTCCGGTCGCGTCGCTGTCGTGGCGGCAGTAGCGGAGTTCGCCGCCGGCGACGCGATGGGACTTCACGGTTTCCAGCATGTGCATCCTTCTTTGTCGGGAGTACGTTCGAGGTGCTAGCATCACTGCGGGACCAGAAGCTGAGGGGAGCGTTCCATGAGATTGGCCGGACTCGCAATGCTTGTTGCACTCGCCGCCGGCAGCGCGTCGGCGCAGCGTGTGTCTGATCCGACGCCTTCCAAAGGTCACGCAGAACGCGGAGGACGCGGTGAAGGCTCGGCGTCTCCGAGGTCGGCGAGGACTTGAATCGGGACATCCGCGAGCTTCAGGGCGACGTGCTGTCCGAGGCGGAGAAGGATGCGCGGGCGGATCGTGCGATTGCGGACACGAGTCCAAGGACATGGCGCTCGGAGCGAAGTCGGCCAAGCTGAAGCTGGACAATGCCAACATCACTGGCGGGATGAATGAGTCCAGGGACAAGGCCGACAAGGCCATGAGCAGCGCCAGCGTGGGGTTACAGGTCGGCATTGCCAGCGGCGTGCAGGGCGCCGGCGTCACGGCGCAGACCGGTGCGGCCCCGGCTGCACAGACGCAACGCGCGAATGACAAGGTGAAGACCCCGGCGGTGAAGCCGTGCAAGGACTGCATCACGCCTACGAAACCGCATTAGAAAGGACAGCTGATCATGAACTCCATTCGCATATTCGTGGTGGGTGCGCTTTCGGCCTCTGCCATGATCGGGACAGCCTTCGCGGAGGACGCGGCAGGCAAGTGGATGGGCGTGGTGAAGGCGCCGGGCGCGGACATTCCTTTCAACGTCACGGTCGCAAAGGGCGCCAGCGGCGATCTGACCGCGACGGCCGAAAGCCCGACGCAGGCGCCCGGCATGGTGATCCCGACCGAGGCGGTGAAGAGCGATGGCGCGTCGTTCAGCTTCGACGTTTCGATGGCGCAGGGCAGTTATTCGGGAACGTGGGACGCCGCGAAAAAGGCATGGGTCGGGATCTGGAAGCAGAGTGGCATCGACATGCCGCTTGAATTTACGCGTGCGCCGTAAGTCGCGGTCGCCGAAAAAGATCAGGTAACAGATATTGACATTTGTTACCTAAGGGCTATCTCCTGTGCATCACAGGAGCTCAATCATGCTTACACGACGCCTTGGCCGCACAGGCCCAACCGTTTCCGCCATTGGCCTTGGGGCGATGGGGATGTCGGATTTCTACGGTCATGCTGATGAAGCGGAATCGACCGCCACGATCGACGCCGCGCTTGATGCGGGGGTCACGCTGATCGACACCGGCGACTTCTACGGCATGGGCCACAATGAGATGCTGATCGGCACAGCTCTGCAGAATGGGGCGCTGAAGCATAACTCCAAGCGCGACAAGGCCATTCTCTCCGTGAAGTTTGGCGCGCAGCGCGGGCCCGATGGCGCTTTCATGGGCTTTGCAGGCGATGCGGCGTCGACCAAGACGGCGCTGGCCTACACGCTGAAGCGGCTCCGGGTCGACTACATCGATATTTACCGGCCCGCGCGCGTGTCGCCTCTGGTGCCGATTGAAGAGACGGTTGGCGCAATCGCCGATCTCGTGAAGGCGGGTTATGTGCGCCATATCGGCCTCAGCGAGGCAGGCGCGGAGAACATTCGCCGGGCCCACAAGGTTCACCCGATTGTCGATCTCCAGATCGAATACTCGATCATGACGCGCAGCGTCGAGAACGAAATCCTTCCGGTGCTGCGTGAGCTTGGCATCGGCATGACAGCTTATGGCGTGCTGTCGCGCGGGCTGATCAGCGAGAGCGCGCTGGGTGGCGGGTCGATTGGCGGGTTCAGGTCGCATTCGCCGCGCTTCCAGGGTGACAATCTCGGCAAGAACCTCACGCTGGTTCAGGCGCTGAAAGTCGATTGCCGACGAGAAGGGCTGCTCCGTGGCGCAGCTGGCGATTGCCTGGGTCGCACAGCGTGGCGACGACATCGTGCCACTGGTCGGCGCCCGCAAGCGCGTGCGCCTGACGGAATCGCTGGGCGCGCTCGATATCGTGCTGACACCGGGGGAGCTGGCGCGGATCGATGCAGCCGTGCCTGTCGGCGCGGTCGCCGGCACGCGGTATGCGCCCGAGCAGATGGCCATGCTCGACTCTGAGCGGTAGACTGGGAACGCTGAATGGGTGATCTACACACTTGATGAGTGACTCAATCCGCGACCGCATTCTCGATGCAACCGTCGAGCAGCTGCGACGCCACGGTCCGGGCAAAACCGGCGTCGTGGACGTCGCGCGGGCGTTGGATATGAGCCATTCGAACGTCTACAAGCATTTCGCGTCCAAGAGCGCGCTGTTCGATGCGGTGGCGCAGCGGTGGCTGACGCAGGTGATGGGGCCGCTGACGAAAATCACGGCGGACAAGAAGACGCCTGCTCCGAAGCGGTTGAAGGCGTGGGTGCGCCAGCTCGCGGAGATCAAGCGCAGCAAGGTGCTCGACGATCCGGAGATGTTCAACGTCTACCATGCGATCACGACCGACGCGCACGAGGTCGTCGCGCAGCACGTGGCGCACCTTCATGGGGCGATCGAGGAGATCCTGCGCGATGGGGCGAAGGCGGGCGACTGGCCGCTGAAATCGGCGCAACACGCGGCGAAGATGATCCTCAACGCCTCGTCGCGTTTCCATCATCCGGCAATGGTGCAGCTGGACCAAGGCAAGAGCGATCTGAAGGAGCTCGACGCGCTGATGGATCTGCTGATCGCCGGACTTCAGGCGCGAGACTAGACGCCAGATTTAGGCGAAAGATTGCCGCGTGTCGTCGTTCCGGTGAACGACTTCCCACCGGCCGCGCGAGGAGATCATCCAGACGGCGCCGTCATGGCCGCTCGCGTCGAACAGGCCAACGCCGCGCGCCACAGCAGCTTTCCTGGCGCGGAGGAGAGCGGGCCCGCAGGAGTCCCATTCGAAGCTCGCCTGAACGGCGCCTTGCGAAAAACGGTACTCGGCATTCTTTGAGGCGCTGGCGCTCTCGGGATCGGAAACGCGGTGCGGATCGCCGGCGCCGGGGAAGCCCTGCGCCATGTCGCGCTGCCAGGCCTGCAGCGCCGGCGTGGTGCGCGAGGGATCGCTGCCGAGCGGGCCATCGACCGAGCGGAAGGAACGGCTGATCCAGTCAAGAAAGTCGTATCGGTCGCGCGGAGCGGCGAACAGGTCAAAGGCGTAGAGATCGTAAGCCACGAGCAGATTCCGGCGTTGTGAGCCGTAACATAAGCCATCGCCGCGTTAAGGTTTCGATACGGCGGCCGCGTGGATTCGTCCGAATGCGGGGTTCCGGGTGCGACCGAACGCATCAGGGTGGGTCTTAGAACACCACCACACTCCGGATGCTCTCGCCCGCGTGCATCAGGTCAAAACCCTTGTTGATGTCTTCGAGCTTCAGCGTGTGGGTGATCATCGGGTCGATCTCGATCTTGCCGTCCATGTACCAGTCGACGATTTTCGGGACGTCGGTGCGGCCGCGGGCGCCGCCGAAGGCCGAGCCTTTCCAGACGCGGCCGGTGACGAGCTGGAACGGGCGGGTGGCGATTTCCTTGCCGGACTCGGCGACGCCGATGACGACGCTGGTGCCCCAGCCGCGATGGCAGGCCTCCAGCGCCTGGCGCATGACCTTGGTGTTGCCGGTGCAATCGAACGTGTAGTCCGCGCCGCCATCGGTGAGGGCGACGAGGTGCTGCACGAGATCGGTGGTGACGTTGTTCGGGTTGACGAAGTGCGTCATGCCGAAGCGCTCGCCCCATTCGCGCTTGGACGGGTTGATGTCGACGCCGATGATCTTGTCGGCGCCCACCATCTTGAGGCCCTGGATCACGTTGAGGCCGATGCCGCCGAGGCCGAAGACGATGCAGTTGGCGCCGGGCTCGACTTTCGCGGTCTTCACGACGGCGCCGACGCCGGTGGTGACGCCGCAGCCGATGTAGCAGGCCTTGTCGAAGGGAGCGTCCTCGCGGATTTTCGCGAGCGCGATCTCGGGCAGGACCGTGAAGTTCGAGAAGGTCGAGCAGCCCATGTAGTGGAAGACCGTCTGGCCCTTGTAGCAGAAGCGCGAGGTGCCGTCCGGCATCACGCCCTTGCCCTGCGTGGCGCGGATGGAGGTGCAGAGGTTGGTCTTCTGCGAGAGGCAGCTTTTGCACTGGCGGCATTCGGGCGTGTAGAGCGGGATGACGTGGTCGCCGGGCTTCACGCTGGTGACGCCGGCGCCGACTTCGCGGACGATGCCCGCGCCTTCATGGCCGAGGATGGACGGGAAGATGCCTTCCGAGTCGAAGCCGTCGAGCGTGTAGGCGTCGGTGTGGCAGATGCCGGTCGCCATGATTTCCACGAGGACTTCGCCGGCCTTCGGGCCCTCGAGATCAAGCTCGACGATCTCGAGCGGCTTCTTGGCTTCGAAGGCGACGGCGGCGCGGGTTTTCATGGGCGAACTCTCCAATTTTGCGGGCACGGAACGGGCGAGCGGCGCGAGGTCAAGGCGTGAAATCGTGACAGCTTCCGCGACGGAGGGAATCGACGTGGACAGCGCTGGTCTGGTTAGACTGCGTGGCATGAAAGCTTCAAAGCCCGCCAAGAGTCCGTTCTACACCGCCGAGCACGAAGCGTTTCGCGAGACCGTGCGAAGGTTCGTGGCGAAGGAGATCGAGCCGTTCGCGAATGAGTGGGACGAGGCGGGAGAGTTTCCGCGCGAGCTTTACCGGAAGGCGTCGGCCATCGGCCTGATGGGGCATGGGATTTCCCGGAGGCGTTCGGCGGCTATCCGGCAGACCAGTTCATGCGCATCGTGGCGTCGCAGGAACTGGCGCGGCATGGATCGGGCGGGATCAATGCGAGCCTGATGAGCCATGGCATCGGCGCGCCGCCGATCGCGGTTGGCGCGCGGCCGGAAGTGCAGGCGCGGGTGCTGCCGCAGATCCTGTCGGGCGAGAAGATCTCGGCGCTGGCGATCACCGAGCCGAATGGCGGATCGGACGTCGCCAACCTGCGCACGACGGCGCGGCGGGATGGCGACCACTATGTCGTCAATGGCGAGAAGACGTTCATCACGTCAGGCATGCGCGCGGACTAGATCACGACGGCGGTGCGGACGGGCGAGGCGGGGGCGTCGGCGGCGTCAGCATGCTGCTGATACCGGGCGATACGCCGGGGCTGTCGCGGACGAAGCTGAAGAAGATGGGGTGGTGGGCGTCGGATACGGCGACGCTGCATTTCGACAATTGCCGCGTGCCAGTGGAATACCTGATCGGCGAGGAAGGGCGCGGCTTCCAGATCATCATGCGGAACTTCAACTCCGAGCGCATGGGCATGTCGGCGTCGTGCGCCGCCTATGCGCGGGTGTGCGTCGATGAGGCGATGGCCTATGCGCAGCTGCGCGAGACGTTCGGCAAGCCGCTGTCGCAGCATCAGGTGATCCGGCACAAGCTGGTCGACATGATGCAGAAGGTGGTGGCGACGGAGTCCATGCTGGAGCTGCTGGCGTGGCGGCTGGGACAGGGCGAAAGCCCGGTGGCCGAGATCTGCATGCTGAAGAACCAGGCGACGCAGACGATGGCGTTCTGCGCCTCGGAAGCGGTGCAGATATTCGGCGGCGCCGGGTTCATGCGCGGCGCGAAGGTGGAGCGCATCTATCGCGAGGTGAAGGTCAACGCCATCGGCGGCGGGGCGGAAGAGATCATGAAGGACCTCGCCAGCCGCCAGATGGGGCTTTGAGCCGGACCGGCGCCCTCCCTTACGTAACTCAACACGAGGAGTTGACGCCCCCGTTTGGCAGCTCCCCCGTCGCCATGGCGGGGGAATGTGGGTAGATGGTGTCAGGTATTTTCCCCTTGAGGCTGGTCCTGTCATGAAAACTTCTGTCAAAGCGGCTCTCTGCGCGGTTGCGGCGCTGGCGATTGCCGGCCCGGCTTCGGCGCACTTCATCCTGGTGGCGCCGGATTCTGCCGTTGTTGAAAACGTCCTGGGCGATCCGCAGAAGGCCGCGCCGTGCGGCTTGTCGGAGATCACGTCAGGTACGCCGACGGGCAAGATCACGGAGATGAAGGGCGGCGACAGCCTGCACTTCAAGATCCGGGAAACGATCTTCCACCCCGGCCATTATCGCATCGCGTTGTCGGTGCTGGATCGCGCCGAACTTCCGAAAGACCCGGAAGCGACGACCACCACCTCGGCGAGCGGCGCTGTCATCTCGGTCTCCGGCAAGATCGATCCCGATCCGAAGCCGCCCGTGCTGGTCGATGGCCTCTTCATGCACGACAAGCCGATTCCGAAACAGGCCGATGGGTCGCCGACATTCCTTGAGTACGACCTCAAGCTGCCCAACATCAATTGCGACAAGTGCACGGTGCAGGTGATTCAGTTCATGGAGAAACACGGCCTGAACAAGGAAGGCGAGTTCACCTATCACCACTGCGCTGACGTGAAGATCACGGCGAATGCATCGCTGCCGATCGACAAGCGCTGGCCGGGCCAGAAGTAGGCTAACTGCTTCTCAAATATCGAACAGACTCAGCACGTCGGCCAGCGATTGGCCGACGTGAACTGTTTGTGCGCGCGTGTATTCGTCCGGCTGGATGAGATCCGGCACCATCACGGTCATCAAGCCAGCCGCGTGGGCTGAGGCGACGCCGGTGGGCGAGTCTTCCACCGCCAGCACGTCATGCGGATGAAAGCCGAGGATCGTTGAGGCTTTCAAGTACGGCTCCGGGTGTGGCTTGCCATGCTCCACATCTTCGCGCGTGACGACGCCGCGAAAGCGCTGCGCCAGGTCGTATGCCGCGAAATGCTTGCTGACCCACCCAGGTCCGGACGATGTTGCAAGGGCGTACGGCGTCGACAGCGAGTCGAGGCGATCCAGCAAAGCCTGCACGCCCGGTTTCAAGGGCGCAGTGCGGTCGCCGAAGAATTCCTTCACTGTCGCGTAGAACGTTTCGAGCGGAAAAGTCTCGCCGAAATACTCGCGCATCTTCATTTCGCTATGCTGGCGATGCCGGCCGACCAGCGACAGGAACTGGTCGTGGGTGAACGGCACGCCATGCTTGTCCGCTGCGGCCATGTAGGCCTCCAGGACGAGGGCCTCGCTAGTCGATCAGCGTGCCGTCGAGGTCGAAAACCACGGCTTTGGGAGGCCTTGGCAGGCTAAGACGCGAACGTGATGGTGGGGGCGAGGAATTCATGGCCGGGAGGTGGCGGTTCCGGCTGGTCCGGTCAAGCGTCCTATGGCTTGGGTGCCTGCGTCAAACCGGTTTTACGGCGGAAGATGTGCGACCCCTCCGGCAAGTAGCCGATCTGTTCGAGCGAAACAGTTACGTTGTGTTGGCCGATGACAAAGGTGGGGCGAAGCAAATCCGATCCTCTGGAGTTTTCAAAGGTGACGGAAAGTCGATCCGGCTCCACCCATTGGAGCGAAAACCCGTACTGGCCAGACGTCGTTGGACCGTAAAGAAACACGGCTGCATCTTTCTGTCCGTCAATGCAGGACATGCTTGGCGAGATCGCATTGGCTGAAATGATGTGAATTTCATAACCGAAATCCGTCGTCGCCCCACCGGCCGTTTCAAAGATAACGGCTTGCAGATCGCCGCTTGGCGACTTCAAGCGCGCAACCTCGTCGCGCGAACATTCGAACCAGGAGCCGGTCAATGCAAAAACAGCGACCGCAGCGGCGAGCAGAAAGGCAGCAAAGATGCCGCCCACAAAAACAAAAGCCTTCAATTTCAGGCACCCAAACCTGTTGGATCGACGCGGTGACTAGCGTACACCCACCGTGCATCACAATCCGGCACGGACAAGAAGAACATGCGGCGTATCGAAGGCTTCATCGGCGGTAAAACGGTCAAGGCGACCTCGGGCCGGGAAGGCGATGTTTTCAACCCCAACACGGGCGAAGTGCAAGCCAAGGTAGGCCTCGCCACGACCGAAGACGTGGACGCCGCCGTCGCAGCCGCCGCCAAGGCCCTGCCGGGCTGGAGCGCGACCAACCCGCAGCGCCGTGCGCGCGTGATGTTCGAGTTCAAACGCCTCGTCGAAGCCAACATGCAGCAGCTGGCCGAACTGCTTTCGAGCGAGCATGGCAAGGTGGTTGCGGACTCGAAAGGCGATATCCAGCGCGGTCTTGAAGTGATCGAGTTCGCGTGCGGCATTCCGCATGCGCTCAAGGGCGAATACACCGAAGGCGCTGGCCCCGGCATCGACGTCTATTCGATGCGCCAGCCGCTCGGCGTCGTGGCCGGCATCACGCCGTTCAATTTCCCGGGCATGATCCCGATGTGGATGTTCGGCGTCGCCATCGCGGTCGGCAACACCTTCGTGCTGAAGCCCTCGGAGCGCGATCCGTCCGTGCCGGTGCGCCTCGGCGAGCTGTTCATGGAAGCGGGCGCGGCGGCCGGCCTCGACGTGACGGGTGTGCTCAACGTCGTGCACGGCGACAAGGTCGCGGTCGATGCGATCCTGCATAACCCGGAAGTCAAAGCCGTCTCGTTCGTCGGCTCGTCCGACATCGCGCACTACATTTACCAGGTCGGCGCAGCGAACGGTAAACGCGTGCAGGCGATGGGCGGCGCCAAGAACCACGGCATCGTGATGCCGGACGCCGACATGGACCAGGTGGTGAAGGATCTTTCCGGCGCCGCGTTCGGCTCGGCCGGCGAGCGCTGCATGGCGCTGCCGGTGGTCGTGCCGGTCGGCAAGAAGACGGCGGACGAACTGCGCGAGCGGATGATCGCGGAGATCGAGACGATGAAGGTCGGCATCTCGTCCGACCCGGCGGCGCAGTACGGCCCGGTGGTCAACAAGGCGCACCGCGACAAGATCGCCAACTACATCCAGATGGGCAAGGACGAAGGCGCGGAACTCGTGGTCGATGGCCGTGGCTTCAAGCTGCAGGGCTATGAGAACGGCTTCTTCATCGGGCCGTCGCTGTTCGACAATGTGAAGCCGGGCATGAAGACGTATCACGAGGAAATCTTCGGCCCGGTGCTGCAGATCGTGCGCGCCAACACGTTCGACGAAGCGGTCGAGCTGCCGAGCAAACACCAGTACGGCAATGGCGTTGCCATCTTCACGCGCAATGGCCGCGCGGCGCGCGAGTTTGCGAGCAAGGTCAATGTCGGCATGGTCGGCATCAACGTGCCGATCCCGGTGCCGGTGGCCTATCACACCTTCGGCGGCTGGAAGCGCTCGGCGTTCGGCGACACCAACCAGCACGGCATGGAAGGCCTCAAGTTCTGGACGAAGGTGAAGACGGTCACGGCCCGCTGGCCGGAAGGCGACGTGGCGCGACTTCGAGCTTTGTCATTCCGACGATGCGGTAACGCGATGGACGTCAGCGAGCAGGAACAGAAGTTCATCGCTGACGTTACGCAGCGCTTCAGCGCGCTGGATATCGAACCGGAACGCGTGACGATCTTCTATCAGGCCGACATGCGGGACTACTCGGCGGTGGTCCGCGGTGAAGTCTCTGACGATCAAGTCCAGCGGATCATCGAAAGCGTTGATCCACTCATTTACGTTGAGTTCGAGGACGACGGTAGCAGGCGGCGGTATCAGCTGACCCAGTTGCGGAGCGATTCCGCCCACGGTCGAGGCGGAGTTGTAGGCGGAACGTAACTGCGACGACGCAACGCCCGCGCTGTGCATCTCGGGTTTTGGGCGCGCGCGTTTTCTGTTATGACCCGCGCCGAAGCAGTTGTTGCTGTGGCAAGGGGTAGGGCCATGTTCACGAATACTGTTCGTCGCGCTGTTGCAATGGGTGCGATTGCACTGGTTGCGCTGGCCGCGTTGCCGGCGTCTGCCCAGAAACCCGGCCCGTTGACCGTGAAGCCCGAGGTTCTGTCGAAGATCAAACCGATTGTGCCGCTCGTGTTGACCACGGCAAAGATGACGGCGTTCGATCCGACCAAGGACGCCTACAAGTTCATCAATACGTTCAAGACGGTCACTGGTGTCTTCGACATCACGACCGGCGGGTTGTGCGCCGGCATGGTCTACAGCGCGCTCGACTACTGGAAGGCGCGCCAGCCAGTTCCGCAACAGACCTACGCGCCGATCAACGGCACGACGCTGCAGAAGTATCTCTACGATCGCAACATGACGGCGCTTGGCGATCACATGGACAAGTGGACCGAGCTGCACCTCAATCCGCTCGGCGCGCGTGACAATGAGTTTTTCCGGTGGGGATTGCAGGGCACGGGCGGCGGCCGCCTGGAGGAGCTGCGCGCGCATATCGACAAGGGCGAACCGGTGCCGCTGGGACTCAAATCGCTGACAGGCAATCCCGGCGACGACCATGTCGTGCTGGCATACGGATATGACATGGGCCGGTACAAGGGCGATCTCGGCCAGTATCAGGAAGACCTCAAGATCTTTGTCTATGAGCCCAACTATGGAGCGCAGAAAGTCACCATGGTTCCCAAGCCGGACCGCAACATGTGGTGCGATGTCGAGCTGAACCACGGCAGGGAAACCTGCTGGCGGACGTATTTCGTGCAGCAGAATTATCACCAGCTGAGAGCGCCCACGATCCCCGCGTCGCCGCGTGAGCTGTTGCTCAGTCTCAAGACGGGCGGCGACGATCTGCGCGGCGGCAGCGACAACGTGCATGTCATCGTGGGCCTCAAGAGCGGCGCGATCACGGTGCAGAACGTCAACCAGCTGCAACGCTGGATCGACAACACCTGGCAGGATGTCGGCATCTCGCTTCCGGCGGGCACGCGGGCGGCGGACGTGACGTCCATCAAGCTTCAGACGACGTTCGGCGGCGGTATCGGCGGCGACAACTGGAATCTCGACGAGGCGCAGATATCGTTCCGCGAGAATGGCGTTGCGACCGCAAGTTGCAATACGAAGCCAATGAAGCGTTTTACGGGTGACGACCAGACCTGGTTGACGAAATTCCCGTGTTGAGCGCCTAGTCGAGTGCGGGCTCAGTGTGGGGCGTTGAACAGCTTCTGCAATTCTTCCAGCGTTTGCTTGTCGCCTTCGATGAAGAAGCCGTAGAGCTCGTCGAACTCCTTGCCGATGCCAAAGCCTGAGTGCGTGAAGCGCAGGCGCGTGCCGCCCGCTTCCGGCGTCAGCTCCATCTTCGCGACGGTCTGCTTGTAGAATTCGCCGTGCGGGAAGCCCTCGGGCGTCTGGATCGTGCGGAAGACGACGAGGCGATCGGGCTCAAGCGCCGTGAACAGCTGCTTGATGTTGCCTGCGTCGCCCGGCCTGGCGTCCTTGCTGTAGCTCGTCTCAAGCACACCGTGTAGTTTCACTTCGCCGAGCGCCACGGGTGCGGCCCAGCGCTTCCAGCCATCAGCCGTGGCGATGGCGCGATAGACGTCCGCAGGCGGCGCAGACAAAGCCGCTGAGAACTGGATGGTGCGCGAACCATCAGCTTCCTTGTGCGAGGTGTCGGCAATGCCGGGGGCGGGCGCAGCCGTCGTTGTGCACGCTGCAAGGCCGAGAGTCGCCGCCATAAGCAATGATCTCAGCATGAGCATCCCCCTTTTGCCTGACGCCCAGCGTGCCTTCCGATGCCATGTGACGCAAGCGCTCTGTCGCTACGGAAGTGCTTGCCCGCGCGTCGTGCAGCCGACACTCTGCACGGGTCAGGGATGGAGCATGGCATGACAGCGCTTGCGCAACCGATGGGCCCGCCGGCGTGGACGGCGGCAGCGCTTGCGCTGGACGTCGATCGCGCTGGTCGGCGTCGTGTGGATCAGCTCGGCGATCTTTGGCGTGTACATCCTCGCGTACTATGGCGGCGCCATTCCGGCCGACACGCTGATCGGACTGGAATGCGACGCTGCCGCGCCTCTATGAAGCGGAGACGCCGGGTGCGTCGGCGGGCATCGGGATGCACTTCTTTGCGGGTGCGGTGCTGTTGCTGTTCGGGCCGATCCAGCTGATCAGGCAGGTGCGGGCGAAGGCGCCGGCGGTGCATCGCTGGATCGGGCGTGTCTATGCGCTGGCGGCGTTTCTCGCGGGCGTCGGTGGGCTCACCTTCATTGCGATCAAGGGCACGGTTGGCGGCATGCCGATGACGGTGGGGTTCGCCATGTATGGCGGGCTGATGGTGATCGCGGCGGTGCAGACCGTGCGGCATGCGATGGCGCGCAATATCGACATTCACCGCGCCTGGGCTGTGCGGCTGTTCGCGCTGGCGATTGGCTCGTGGCTCTATCGCATGGCTTACGGCTTCTGGTTCCTGTTTGCCGGCAAGACCGGTCACACGGATGAGTTCTCTGGCTGGTTCGACTATGTGATGGACTTCGCCTTCTTCATCCCGCCGCTGATCGTGGCCGAGATGTTCATCCGCGCGCGCCGCGGGCAGGCCTCGACGGCGGGGCGCGTGGCGACGACGACGGCGATGGCTGGCGGGGCAGCGTTTATCGCCCTCGCGACGTTCTTCTTCACGCTGTACGGCTGGGGCCCGGCCATCGCGATGCGGTTTGGTGCGTGACGGTCGACGCGCCAAGCGAGTTATTTGAAGGCGGCAGCGTCTGGTTTCGCGGAGCGCTGGCGGAGCCGGACCTTCGCGCCATGGACGACGCGTGTGCGATGGGGGCGGCTCCCGGCGCGCGCATGAACCTTTCAGCTGTGAGCCACCTGCTCGAACCCGTGCATCGACTGGCCGCGCGCCTGCTTCCCGGCGCAAGGCCGGTGCGGCTTGTTGCGTTCAACAAGAGCGAAGCGTCCAACTGGACATTGCCCTGGCATCAGGACCGCGTGATCGCGGTTCGGGAACGTGTGGAGATGCCAGGCTTTGGCAATTGGACGCGGAAATCAGGGGTGTGGCATGTCGAGCCGCCGATTGATCTGCTGCAGCGTATGATCTTCGCCCGCGTTCATCTAGATCCCGCAACGCCTGAAAACGGGTGCATGGAGCTGGCGCTGACGACTGGAAGTCTCGGCAAGATCGCGGAGCCGGCTGCAGAAGCGGTTGCGAACGGGGTGGGTTCGGTGCGCGAGCTGTGCGTGGCTGATCGTGGAGATGTCCTTTTCGTGAAGGCATTGACGCTGCACCGCTCGCGCGCTTCACAGGGTGTTGGTGAACGGCGCGCCTTGCGTATCGATTACGCGGCTGAACCGTTACCGTCGCCATTGGAATGGGAGTTTTCGTCATGACCCGCATCGCATTCATCGGCCTTGGCAATATGGGCGGCGGCATGGCTGCGCGGCAGGTCGTCGGCGGGCGGGCGGTCAATGCGTTTGACCTGAGCGAGGCAGCGGTCGCGAAGGTTGTTGGCGCGGGAGCGACGGGCGCGAAGTCGGTGGCGGAGGCGGTGAAGGACGCGGACGTCGTCATCACCATGCTGCCGGCCGGGCCGCATGTGCGGAAGGTCTATGCCGACGACATCCTGCCGAACGCGCCGAAGACGGCGCTGCTGATCGACTGCTCCACCATCGACGTGGACTCGGCGCGGGCGGTGGCGACGCAGGCGACGGCCGCCGGGTTCCAGTTTGCCGATGCGCCGGTGTCGGGCGGGACGGCGGCGGCGGATGCGGGCACGCTGGCGTTCATGGTCGGGTGCGATGAGGCGGCGTTCGCGGCGGTCGAAGAGGCGCTGAAGCCGATGGCGCGCGTGGTGATCCGCGCGGGCGATCATGGCGCGGGGCAGGCGGCCAAGATCTGCAACAACATGCTGCTCGGCATTTCGATGATCGGAACGTGCGAGGCTTTTGCGCTGGCCGAAAAATTGGGGCTTGCGCCGGACCGGTTCTTCGAGATCGCGTCGAAATCGTCGGGCCAGTGCTGGTCGCTGTCGACCTATGCGCCGTGGCCGGGCGTAGGTCCGCAGACGGCCTCCGACCGGAATTACGAAGGCGGGTTCGCGGCGAACATGATGCTGAAGGACCTCAAGCTGGCACAGGAAGCCTCGGCGCGGGCGGGAGCCACGACGCCGCTCGGCAACCAGGCGGAGGCGCTCTATGCGCTGTTTGACCGGCTGGGATATGGCGGCAAGGACTTCTCCGGCGTGCTTCAGATGTTGCGCGGGCAGCTCGGCAATCTGTCGCAGTGATTGTACGCAATTCCTAATTTGCGGGTCTCTCTCATTAACTGTCTGGGAACGTGCGTGGAACAAGTTGATGCTGCCGGACTTGGACAGGACGGAAGCACGTATTTCCATGACGACTCAAATCGACATCAGCGAGCGGCTGGGTTTCATCCAGCTTGACCCTGATGCCGCGCAGGCTTTGCGCGACATCGCCCCCATCGTTCGTGACGCGCTGCCAGGCGTCCTGACCGAATTCTACAGGCACATCAGCAGCTGGCCGCAGGTCTCGCGACTCTTCAGCGGCGAGCCCATGATGAACATGGCGAAAAACAAGCAGGTCGAACACTGGGGCATCATTCTTCGCGGTGACTTCAGTCGCGAATACACCGACTCGGTTCGCCGCATTGGCCAGGTCCATGCCCGCATCGGGCTTGAGCCGCGCTGGTATATTGCCGGCTACAGCTTCATTACGACACGCGTGTCGACGCTGATTGCCGCCCATTGCCACACGAAGGTGTTCGGCAAGAGCAAGAAGCCGAATGCCAAATCCAATGCCGAGTTCTCGGCGATGGTGAATCGCTATACTGGCGCCTTCCTGCGCGCCGCCATGCTGGACATGGACTTTGCCATCTCGATTTATCTCGAGGAGGGCGAGTTGGCCAAGCAGCGAGCGGTTCAGGAAATCGCATCGAAGTTCGAAGCCTCCATTGGCGGCATCGTGACAAGCGTCGCCTCCGCTGCGACCGAACTGGAACACACGGCCAGGTCGATGTCTTCGATTGCGGAAGCCACGACCAACAAGGCCATTGTCGTTTCTGCGGCTGCTGAGCAGGCGACCACGAGCGTCTCCACGGTTGCGACTTCGACAGAGGAACTGGACCGGGCGGTGGCCGAAATCTCGCGGCAGGTCAGCCAGGCATCCCGGATCGCGGCATCTGCCGTCGTGAAGGCGCGTGGCACCAACGAGACGATGACACAACTGTCGGCCGCTGCCGAAAAGATCGGCGAGGTCGTCTCGCTGATCTCCGACATCGCAGGTCAGACCAACCTGCTCGCGCTCAACGCCACGATCGAAAGTGCGCGTGCGGGCGAGGCCGGGCGTGGCTTTGCCGTCGTTGCTGCCGAGGTGAAAGCGCTCGCTGGACAGACGGCCAGGGCGACCGATGACATCGCCGCGCAGATCGCCGCCATGCAGCAGATCAGTCGGCAGTCAGTTGCGGCGATCTCGGAGATCCAGTCGACGATCAACGAGATCGACAGCGTCTCGGCCGCCATCAGCGCGGCGGTGGAAGAGCAGTCGGCGACGACGCGCGAAATCTCCCGCAGCACGGGCGAAGCCGCGATCGGCACCCGCGACGTCACCCGGCACATCTCCGATGTGCAGCGGGAAGCGACCGAGACGGGCGAGGCCGCGAACCAGGTTGTGGACGCCTCTGGCGAGCTTGGCCGGCAGGCTGAACACCTCCGCAAACAGGTCGACGGGTTCCTGGTCTCGATCCGCGCCGCCTGACCGCCGCCACTACCGACTGACCCAAACAGATGGAAGGGCCCCGCGCGATGCGCCGGGGCCTTTCTTCTTTTTCGTCAGGGAGCTGACCCGTTTTCCGGCCTGCCCGCGCTTACTGATGCAGAGGGGTCGAATTCGGAACCGTGGTCTGGCGCTGTGGGGGGCCAGGTATTCGGACCAGTTCTGCCTCTCGCAATAAACGGGCGTGATTTCAACGGACTGGAACGCGCAAGGCGCTCCGGCCGTCAGAACCGCCTCGCAAGAGCTGGGAGTTCTGAATGCAACAGGAAATTCCGCCGCTGGACGGGGCGCCGCCGGCCACCGAGGTCGTGGCGCCGGAGTGGCTGGTCTACGTCATGTGGGCCGCCGTCGCCTTTGCACTCGTGTGGGTGGTGTCGGTGATCTTCATCCAGATGCGGCGCCGGGCGACCAACCTCACCTCCGCCCATCAGGCCGGCGTGAAGAAGGACGCAACGCCTGATTTCATGAAGGTCGACCAGAAGGCCCGCGACGCCGCCATGCAGCGCGGCCAGGCCTACGAGAAAGAGCTCGAGACGCGCGAGGCGGCGGAAGCCGCTGCGGCCGCGGGTAAGGGCGCGAAGAAGCCGCCGATGAACATGCTGAAGACGATCTCCGGCATCGCCAGCTTTGCCTTCTCGCTGTTCACCCTGCTCGGCGCCGTGCTCGGCACGTTCCGCACCATGGACGCGGCGGGCGCACAGCTCTCCAAGTTCGACCAGGTCGGCGTGATGTTCGTGAAGTACCCGATCCCCGCGATCATCTGCCTGTTCGTGATCGGCTACACGATCTTCGTCTGGGTCTCCCAGAAAAAATGGGCCGAGCCGCCCAAGATCTGATCGGATCTGATCCGCCTCGCCGAAAATCCAAGACGCACCTACTCCTGCTGGAGCCGCCACGATGAAGACCGAACAACTGACCATCAGCGATCCGCGCCTCCTGGCCGAATTCATCGCGCCGGACGCCATGAAGTCCTTCTTCGAGAAGCGCTTCGAAGTGCCGCCCGATCATCTCGGCCTGCTGATGCGCAATGGCCAGTTCGTGCAGGCCTACAAGGGCGCGCACTTCTCGGTCGGCGGCATGTTCCACCAGCTGAAGGGCCTGATCGGCGGCTCGACCTCGATCAGCCTGATGATCGCCGACCTGAAGACGTTCCAGCACATCTACGATGTGACGGCGCGGACGAAGGACAAGGTCGATATCACGGGCATCGTCGTGCTCGACCTGCAGATCAATCCGGAGAAGCCGCAGAACATCATCGGCATGATGGAACAGCGCCGGTCGCTGTCCAAGGCGGACGCCGCCACGCGCATCAAGGGCCACGCCTGGGAGCGCGTGTTCGAGGCCGCCGTCGGCCGCGTCAACGCCAACGAGGTGCGCGGCAACAAGGGCCTGCAGGACCTGATCCAGGCCGACCTGATGAAGGAATGCGAGCGCATCGCCGGCGATCTCGGCCTGATGGTGCGTGCGTCGTCCGTCAACTGGGCGATCAACGACGTCGAAAAGCAGGAAGCTGCGCGCGCCGCCGCCGAACGCGAAACCGACAAGCTCGAATTCGACTTCGTGACGCTGAAGCGCGACCTTGAGCGCGAGCACCTCACGACGGTCATGAAGATCGATTACAAGCAGGACCTCGACAAGCTCGACCTCAACAACGAGGACGATCTGCGCCGGCTGGTTCTGAGCAACGAGATCGAGTTCGCCGACGCCCGCGAAACCGGCGCCCGCATCGCCGAGATGAAGGTGCTGGCCCACGAAATCGACATGCTCAAGACCGAGCGGCTGGCCAAGTTCGAAGGCGAGCTGCAGCAGGCGACGCACGATGGCGTCGACCTGACGATGATCCAGGAGCGCCGCCGCGTTGTCGAGCGCAACACGGAGCAGCTCGACCGTGAGCATGCGCTCGTGCTGCGTGCGCTGGAGCGGGACTATGACCGCGAAACGCGCGCGCTGGCCCGCGACGAGCGCAAGGATGATCGCGAGTTTGATCGTGAAGGTCGCGTGCTTCAGCGCAACGAAGATCGCGGCAATCGTCTCGAAGATCGCGAAGACCTGAAGGTTACGCGCGCAGGAAGACCGCGATTATCGGGTTCGATACCCGCGAGAAGGAACTCGGACATTGCCGCCAAGGAGCGTGAACACGCTTCAAGGGGCGCAAGGAAGAAGTCGATGTCGTCGACAAGGAAGAGTATGCGCGTCTGGCGCGCGAGCGTGAGGCCGACAAGATTGCGCTCGACAAGCTGAAAGGCCTTGCTGGCCTGGAGGCGGATCAGGAACGCGAGCGGTTGAAGCGCCGTATCGACGAAGCCGACTCCGCGCACAAGCGCGACATGGACCAGCGCAAGCTGGAAGCCCAGCGCGAGGCGGATCGCCTGGTGCTTGGCGCCAAGATGTCGCCCGAGCAGATCCTCGCGGTGAACGCTGGTCTTAGCCCCGCCGTTGCGAAAATCCTCGAAGAGCAGGCCAAGGCGCAAGGCGTCGACAAGAATGCGCAGATGGACCTGATGCGCCAGATGGTGGAGCAGGCGAACCGTCAGGCTGTCCGTTCGGAAGAACAGGCGCGCGCGATGTTCCAGGCTGGCATGACCGGCGCTGTGGGTGTCGCTGCTGGCGCCGGCGGCAAGGGCGGCGCGGCTGGCGCTGCGGCGCCGGGCGATGCGACGGTCGAGTGCCCGAAATGCACGCGCGTCAATCCGGCCAAGGCCAAGTTCTGCGTTGGTTGCGGCGAGCAGCTCCGCAAGTAGGAGTGCCGGTCGATGACTGAAGCTGCGATCAATCCGGGCGGCATTTCGCCTTGCTGCTACCAGCATGCCGTTCAGGCGGACGCCGTGTTCTGTGGCGAATGTGGGAAGCCCCTGCTTCGCTGCATGGCATTTGAGGAATGCGGCGGGCTGGTCGGCGACGATGGTTGCTGTTCGGTGTGCGTGAAGCCGCAGCTGTTTCTCGACAAGGATGCCGTGACAGAGGTCAAGGCGGGCGGCGTGCTGGTGCTGCCGCTGGTGTTCTACAACGCGTCGTCGATTGCGCGGCCGTTGTTCGTTACGGATTTATGGGTACGCGAGGGGGACGGGCCAAGGCGGCGGATCGAGCTGCCGTGGAAGCGTCTGGATGCTGGCGGGTCAAACCGCATCAATATCCAGACGGGCGCGATGGAGCGCCAGGGTCGGCACGGCATCGAGATCACGTTTGCCGCCGCCACCAATTACTTCATGCGCGAAGAGCGGTTTGCATTCACCTCGTCGCTGGGGCTGGAGGTTGAACAGGGCGGCAGCCTGGTGATCAACCAGACCATCAACGCCTCGGGCGTCGGCGCGGGAAGCGATACGGTCTATGCGCCGATCCGGCTTGAGACCAATGGCGATCAGGCGCGCAGGACAACGGCGGCGGGCGGCAAGGCAGCGGCGCTGGCCCTGCAGCGCGCCGACAATTTCGAAGCATCCAACGGCGTACGCGGCTACACGGAGGGCCCGCTGAAGGGCGTCGTCGTGGGGCGCGGCGCGCGGCTGGTGTGGAAGGGTTTTGGGGCGGACGGGCCGGCGGCTGGACCGATCACGACGAAGGACAGTCTGATCGCGATGGGCCGGGGCAAGACTATTGCCGGCGGCGGCGAGAACCAGGTGCAGCTGCTGGTGATGGACGCGCATGGCGTGCAGGACGACCAGTTGAGCCAGGCCATCTCGCGCCGCCACATCGATCTGTTCCTGCAGAGCGGGCGACTGTGCGCGCGCGTTACAGGATCGGCCGGCATGCAGATCGGCGATCATCGTTATGGCGCGGACGACGCCATCGCCGTGATCGACAATGGCGACATCATCAAGGTGCTGCCGAAATTCCCGGACGGCATTGGCCTGCAGGTGCGCATGCGCGCGATGCACGGGCTTGTCGACGAAATCACGATCACGCGCCTGCCCGCGATTCCGGAAGGATCGACCTCATGAAATGCCCCAATTGCAGCAGCGAAGTTGCAGCGGATGCGCGCTTCTGTGGCGAGTGCGGACAGGCGATGAAGCAGCTCGGCAAGAGCCTGGTCGAGGATACCGCTGCGCCGGCTTCTGCGCCGAAGGTGGACCTGTCGGGGCTTCGCACCATCGATGATGTCGTGACGAAATCGCCGCGCATGGCCAGCCAGCCTGTGCTGAATCCCGGCGACGTATTCGCGGGCCGCTATGAAGTGAAGCAGCTGATCGGCGAAGGCGGCATGGGCGTCGTCTATCGCGCGATGGACAAGCTGACTTCGAAGGAGATTGCGCTGAAGCTGATCCGTGCGGACCGGCTGGCGGGTGGTCGTGATGCGGTGGACAGGCTGATCCGCGAGGGCGTCACCTCGCGCGATATCCGCCATCCCAACGTGGTTGCGGTTTACGATGTGGGCGAGGCCGATGGGCAGCCCTACATGTCGATGGAATTCCTCAGCGGGCAGAGCCTGCGCGCGTGGACACGGCAACGGTTGCAGACATCGACCGACTGCTCGATGCTGACGGCGGCCAACATCATCGCGGAGATTCTCGCGGGGCTTGATGCTGCGCACAAGGCGGGCGTGGTTCACCGCGATCTCAAGCCCGAGAACGTGATGCTGACGAACGATCCGGGTGATGCCGGAGCGAAGCTCAAGATTCTCGATTTCGGCGTGGCGCGTGCCGCCGGGGCGGGCGACACGGGCGCGACGAGCCTGGGCACGCGCGGTTATATGGCGCCGGAGCAGATCACGGCGCCGGATTCCGCGCAGCCTGCGGCCGATCTCTATTCGCTGTCGGTGATGTTCTACGAGCTGCTCGTCGGCGTGCTGCCGCAGGGCCATTGGCAACCGCCGAGCGGCGGGCGCAGCGATGTGCCGGCTGCCATCGACAAGCTGATCGAGCGCGGCCTTGCCAACAGCCCGCGCGTGCGTCCGCAGAATGTCGCCGAGTATGGCAAGGCGCTGTCGGATGCGATGAACGCGACGCAAGCGAGCAATACGTTCGCGCCGTGGCTGCAGAAATTGCAGAACACAGACTTCAAGCCGCTGATGGATCAGCTGAGCCAGGGGCTGAAGACGCATACCAACACCAAGCCGGTGCAGGTGACACCTGAGCCGAACGGCGTCGTCAACGGCAAGGGCTGGAACAATCAGTGGGCGTGGATCCGCGATGGCTTCACGAAGAACTATCTGAACGGCAAGGGCCGCGCGTCGCGGATGGAATACTGGTCGGTCGCGCTGGCCGGCGCGATACTGATCGCTGTTGGCGCGGCGCTGGACTATGAAGCGCTCGGCTCGCTGACGGGCGGGGACATCAGCGAATACGCCATGGGCATGGCGATGCAGGCGGGCGTGTGGTCGCCGGTTTATTCCATGATCATCGGGCTCGCCGTTCTTGCGCCGATGATCGGAATCACATCGCGGCGCCTGCACGATCTTGGCGTGACGGGATGGGCGACGGTTCCGTTCCTCATCCCCGCAATCGGCCAGATCGGTTCGATCCTCATCGGCGTGCCGCCGGGACAGAAGGGCGACAATCAATACGGGCCGAATCCGTTGGGCGTGAAGGCCTGACGCTTCGGCGGGGACAAGACAGAGGTGGGATAAGTTATGCGTGGGATCAAGGCCAAGGACGGATCGTATAATTGCGGCGTGATCCGCGCGGGAACGCCCTCGCCGGCGCCGCGCCTGAAATTCGCCGGGGCGACGTTCGAGCGGAAGGTTGACCTGCGCCAGTTCTGCTCGCCGGTGTTCGACCAGCTCAAGATCGGGTCGTGCTGTGCGGCGTCGCTGTGTGGCGCGCTGGAGTTCCTGTCGATCAAGAACAACCAGGCGAAGCACACGCTGTCGCCGATGTTCCTGTTCTACAATGCGCGCAAGATGTCGGACTCGACCCAGCAGATTGCTGGCACGATGGCGGCGCACGCGAGCGCGGCCGTGATGGCGTTTGGCGTGTGCGATGAAAACCTCTGGCCCTATCGCGAGGATACGGCGCGCGAACAGCCGCCGCAGGACGCTTACCAGGCAGCGACGAAGTTCGAGGCCGTGAAATATGCGCGGCTGGGGTCGACTGATGAAGTGAAGGCTACGCTAAGCGGCGGGTTGCCGGTGATGTTCGCCTCCGACATCGGCACGAACTATTACGATGCTGCCGCACGCACGGGACGCATGCCGGAGCTGAATGCGATCGAGGGCGGCAGGCCGTGTTCGCATGCGATGCTGATCGTTGGCTATGACGAGGACGACAAGACCTGGCTGGTTCGCAATAGCTGGGGCGAGCAGTTTGGCGAGCGCGGATATCTGCGCATTCCGTACGCGCTGTTCAATCGTCACGTCTGGAATGACGAGATGTGGGTGATCGGCGGGCTGGAAGATCCGCGCGGCGAGATGCGTCTCGAGGGCTCGCCGCAGGAAGCGGTCGCCTATGTCGAGAAGCATGGCGCGGACGACATGCGCGAGGCGTTGACGAAGCTCGGCAAGGAGATCGGCGAGGATCTTCAAAAACGCTCCGACGACGCAAAAACGTCTATCCGTGACCGTCTTCGGAAGCAGGAAGATGAGCTGGCGGCCAAACGCAAAAAGCCCGGCGAGCACTGAAAAGGCTCACAAGTGTGTGCTTATAGCGCGCGCCATAATGGTTTCTGGAAACGCCCGTTCTGTTAACCCGGCCTTCACGAAAACCATGTCTATTGGCACATGAGCGACGGGCTCTGCTTCTCCTGCCACCCCCGTCGCAACAGGTAAGCGCAGCGACACCCCCCTCCTGCTCCGCTTGCCACGCAAAGGCCGCGTCCAATCCCCCCTGGACGCGGCCGTCGCGTTTCTGGGGGTCAGCTTTTCACACTCAGCCTTTCTTGGCTGGCCGCAGATACTGCCAGCCTGTGTAGGCCGAGAGCGCGGCGGTGATGACGAGCAGCGCGATCCAGACAAGATCGAGAATGCTATTCAGATTTCTAATGGCGATGATGGCGTCGGGGCCTGCTGCAGCCACATGCGGCCAGACGTAAATCAGGGCGACTGCCGAGATAAGGTAGGCGCCGATCACCACAAGTTCCAGTGCTGTCTTTATCTTGGCGAGTGATGACACGCGCGCACCTTCACCATCCGGCGCCGACAATCTGACCCAAGTCATCGTCACGTCGCGAATAACGATGACGGCTACACATGCTGTAACGATAGGCACGAACTGGAAGTTCATAGGAAGGTTTGAGAAAGAGCCGTGCCATTGCGCAATGACGATCGCGACAAGAGGTAGGCCGACCAGTGCCTTGTCGGCGATCGGGTCGATGATGCGACCGAATTTCGAATGCGCATTGAAAGCGCGCGCCGCCATGCCGTCGAAGAGGTCGGTGAGTGCGGCGATCACGAACAGGACGGCGGCGAGCGTAAAGCTGGCGGCTTCTTCGTCATAGGTATTTTGCGAGACTGGCTCCCAGTATCCCGAAATGTAAACGCCCACCCAAGCGTGCCACGCGATCACCGGCGCCAGGATGAGGCGGGTGAGCGTGAGCGCGTTGGGGATGTGCTTCAGCAAAAGTCGGTCTCCGGCAGGCGGGTCTCGTTAGCGCGAAAGGTGGGCGATGGGCAGGGCCCGGCAGCGCATTGATGGCCGCGCCAAAGAAAGCGGTTGCGAAGTGTTATAGTATATCATAACGTTACACTATAACACGTGGAGCCCTCCTCATGCGCCTTGCCACCCGCCTGTTCTTCAGCGCTGCCATTGCGGCGCTTGTTGTCCCCGCAGCTCTCGCTCAGAGCGCCCCCGACAAGCCGACCGACGATGCGGCCGACAGTGGCGGCGACGTCGTGATCGTCACCGGCATCGGACCGGCGCGGGCGAGCGATGAGTTGATCGCCAACACGACATCGCTCGACAGTGCGGCGCTGACCGAGCGGTTGTCTGGCGGACTTGGCGACACACTCGCTGGGCTGCCGGGCATTTCGTCGAGCGCGTTCGGTCCCGGCGCGAGCCGGCCGATCATACGTGGGTTGGGCGCCGAGCGGGTGCAAGTGTTGGCCAATGGCATTGGTGTGGTCGATGCGTCGGCAGCGAGCCCCGATCACGCGGTGACCAGCGATCCGCTCGGCGCCGAGCGCATCGAGATCCTGCGCGGGCCGGCGTCGCTGGCGTATGGCGGTGGAGCGACGGGCGGCGTGGTCAACGTGATCGACGGGCTGATCGTCGAGCGCAAGCCGGACAGGAATTTTTCGGGATCGCTCTATGGCGCGCTGACCAGCGCCGACGAAGGCAAGCAGGCGGCGGCGCGCGTGACAGGCGTGTGGGGCGATTTCGTGGGTGTGGTGAATGGCTCGCAGTTGAAGACGAGCGATGTCGATATTCCGGGCTTTGCGCTGACGCCGGCCGCGCGGGCACAGGCGGTTCTGGATGGTGTCGATCCGGCGACGTTCGCGAACGGCACGTTGCCGAATTCGGATGTGGATACAAAGTCGATCAGTGCCGGGCTTACATGGGTTGGCGACGGCGCGTTTCTCGGCGGCGCGGTGCGGCAGCTCGATGATCGCTATGGCACGGTTGCCGAGCCTGACGTGTTCATCGAGCTGAACCAGACACGCTATGATGTGCGCGGTGGACTGAAGTTCAACGATGGCTGGCTGAAGTCGATCATCGCTTCGGGATCGCACGTTGATTACGAGCACACGGAGTTTGAAGGGCCGGGAGAACCGGGCACTGTTTTCACCAATGAAGGTTGGGAGGCGCGGCTTGAGGCGCAGCATGCGTCGCTGGCGGGCTTCGAGGGAAGCGTTGGCGTGCAGGCGTCGGCGCATGATTTCGCGGCGGTGGGCGATGAGTCCTTGATCGGGCCGACGAAGTCGAAGCAGACGGGCGTGTTCATCTACGAGACGCTGGACCAGGGCCAGTGGGGCCTCGAAGGTGGGCTGCGGTATGACAGCGCCGATGTCGACAACATCGTTGGCGGCAAGAAATCGTTCGAGCCGTGGAATGCGTCGTTCGGCGCCCATGTGCATCTGGGCGACCACGCGTTTCTCGGCGCATCGGTGGCGAGCACGGAGCGGGCGCCGACGGACCTCGAGCTGTTCGCCAACGGACCGCACCTTGCGACGGGGCAGTTCCTTGTTGGGGGCAGCACGATCAATACGGAGAAAGGTATCAACACCGAGCTGACGGCGCGTTGGGAGGATGACGCCTTCAACGTGTCGGGTTCGGTCTACCGATTTGACTTCGATCGGTTCACCTATCTGCGCGACACGGGTGCGGTGGATGTGAGCACGGGCGAGGACCTGCCGGTGTTTCAGTACACGCAGGCCGGCGCGACGTTTACCGGCTTCGAACTGCAGGCGGATGCGAAGCTGGGTTCGGCTTTCGGCATCGCGTGGAAGACGGATGGCTCGG
The DNA here is from genome assembly GCA_963784415.1 of uncultured Alphaproteobacteria bacterium. GTDB lineage: Bacteria > Pseudomonadota > Alphaproteobacteria > Caulobacterales > Hyphomonadaceae > UBA7672. The sequence goes on along the minus strand of CAWARK010000006.1, from coordinate 292,632 downwards.
CGGACTTCGTGCGCGCGGAGCTGGATAGCGGCGGCAACCTGCCGCTGATCCCGCCGATGACGATCAATGCCGGCATCGAGGGCGAGATGAATGGCGTCACGGGGCGGATACAGGCGCAGTACGCCGCGAGCCAGGATGACAATGCGAGCTTCGAGACGCCGACAGACAGCTATGCGACGATTGATGCGCGGCTAGGCTTCGATATTGCGGACGGGGTTCATCTGATACTTGAAGGCAGGAACCTGACAGATGAGGAGGTGCGGCTGCATACTTCGCCGCTGAAGGAGATCGCGCCGATGAGCGGGCGGAATTTCCGGGCGGCCGTGCGCGCGGATTTCTGAGGCGCACATGTGGGTGCGGTCTCGCGGGTGAGGCCTGCGAGGTGGGTTCGAGCAAATTGTGCGCTGAGAAAGTGGGAGGGCCGCGACACTTGCGGCTGCCCCCTCCGTCTCGCCGCGAAGGCGCGGCGATCCACCTCCCCCGCCTTGCGGCGAGGGAGGAAAGGGAGCTGCGCGCGTTTCCTCCCTCGGCGTAGCCGGGGGAGGTGGCGCGCGACGCAGTCGCGTGACGGAGGGGGCAGCTGCGAGCGTTCGCGGCTTCGCGTTCACTGATGCGATAGCGCTGGCGGATGTCTTCGACGTAGGCCTCGACGACGGCGTTCATGTCGCCGAAGGCGTTCACGTAGTTCGCGTAGCGCTCCTGCACTTCGCGCAGGTTGTAGGTGGCGGGGATGAGATTGAAGCGCACGAGGCGGGGGTTCCAGCCGAGCCGGCGGTAGGCCTGGCGCGTGAGTGCGAAGGTGAGGCGTGCTTCGGCGTGGGCGAGCAGGAGGGCGATGGTTTCGAACACCGACCTGCGGATCGCTTTTCCGCGCATGACTCGGCGTTCGCTGGAGATCAGGAGGATCACCAGCGGCCAGAAGCTGAGCATGACACCCAGGAAGGCCGGGAGGTCACGCAGCAGCCAGATGGGCCAGCTTCGACGTTTCATGGGCGCCACTATACGTGCGCCCGGAGCCCGGCCGATTTGCCGAAACGCCAATCCAGCCTATTTTTCGCGCAAGTCTTTGAGATTGCTGGAGACGCGGAAACGCGGGCTGTTGGATAGGTGCGAATCTCATCCAACAAAATGGGGTGTAACTCGCGCTGCGGTGGATGAGAGAAGGAAGACCCTCGGGTCTGGTCCGGGGGTGACTCCGGTGGGGGCCGGTGTGCTGCTACGGTGGGGCGGGAGATTCTGTGATGGCGCTGCCTAAGGCTGAGTTCAATGCGTTCTGCGGGGCGTTGCCGGCGGCGACGTTTGTGGAGCAGTGGGGCGGGGCGCAGGTCTGGAAGGTGGGGGGCAAGGTGTTTGCCATTGCGTGGTTCGAGCCGGGACGGCAGCCGGAGATCACGTTCAAGGTGTCCGACATCGGGTGGGAGGTTTTGCGTGAGGCGGCGGGGTGCCGGCCGGCGCCCTACATGGCGTCGCGTGGGCTGAAATGGATACAGAGTTTTGCGAAGCCGGGGCTGAGCAAGAAGGAGCTCAAGGCCTATCTTCGTGCGTCGTATGACATGGTGGCGGCGGCGTTGCCGAAGCGGACGAAGATGACGCTGGGTCTGGAGGAGGCGCGATGAGCGACTTCACGAACATTCGTGCGCTGACGTTTGATGTGTTCGGCACGGTCGTGGATTGGCGCAGCAGCATTGCGCGCGAGGCCGAGGAGATGCTGGCGCCGAAGGGGCATCAGCTCGACTGGGGCGCGTTCGCGGATGCCTGGCGCGGGCAGTATCAGCCGGCGATGGCCGAGGTGCGCGAGGGACGGCGCGGTTATGTCGTGATGGATGTGCTACATCGGGAAATGCTGGATGTGGCGCTGGATCAGTTCGGTATTGCGGGGCTCGATGCGACGGAGAAGCACAGGCTCGCCATGGCGTGGCGGCGGCTTGATCCTTGGCCGGATGCAGTCGGGGGAATGACGCGGCTGAAGGCGGGGCGCGCCGTGATTGCACTGTCGAACGGGAATATTGCGCTGGTGCTGTCGATGGCGAAGCGCGCGGGGATTCCGTGGGATACGATTCTGGGATCGGAACTGGTCGGCACGTACAAGCCGGATGCGGTGATCTATGATTCAGCGGTGCGCTTTCTCGATCTCGCGCCACAGCAGATCATGATGGTGGCGTGCCACCCGTGGGACCTCGCGGCGGCCAAGGCGCGCGGGCTGCGTACGGCGTATGTGCATCGGCCGCTGGAGTGGGGACCGGGCACGGAGCGTCCGTTGCCGGCGGCGGGTGAGGTGGATGTGGTGGCGCACAGCTTTGTGGAGCTGGCGGATATGTTGGGGGCTTGAGGTCTATTCGTTGAAAGTCGCGATGCTCCGGAGGTTTTCCTGGGCGGTGGTGATCTGCTTGATGCTCCGCAACAACAAGAGGCAGCTGACGATGCTGATCGCGCCCGCGACCACGCCGAGAATTGCCGGCGCGGTGTAGATAGACAGGAATTCCGACGGATCGGCGTTCTCGAGCCTGGAGCCGATCATGGAGTCCGAGATGCGGCCCAGGATGCTGCTTGTGATCCAGCCACCCCACCACAAGGGCAGCGTGATGGGCGGGCTGTAGCTGCCCTTGTCGGGGTCGTGCGAGGCGACCCAGATCTGTTTCATGACATTGTAGATCATGCCGAGATTGGCGAACGGAATGAACGACCAGCCAACGGCCATGCCGGGGGTGATCGTGGCTTCGCGCGCATTGGACAGATGGAGGTTGCTCATCGCGCGATAGACGAACAGCGAATAGACGATGACGCAGATGATCATCGTAACGCCGGCGGCGATGGGAAGAAACTGGCTGGCCATGCCGATGTATTGGGCCATCGTCACGATCATTGGTGTGTCGAGGTCGGCGCCGGCGCCAATCTGGGAGAACAGGTAGAAGGAGCCCAGAATGACTGAGATCACCGCGACCTCCAGGAGGACATAAAGGAGGATCGCAAGACTGAGACGGACGTGTGGGCCGCTGAGAGGCTTTGCTTTGGCGGACCAGCCGAAGCCGCGACCGATCTTCAGGTTCGGGTTCTTCGTGACCCAGAAGTCGTCCGGCGCCTGCGCCGATGTGATCGCGTCGCTCATGCAGTCCCCCGTGGCAAATGCCCCACGTCACGCTCGCATGGCGGCGCGGGAACTCGCAAGTGGGAAGGCTGGCAGAGCAAAGCAAAAGGCCCGGCTTGGGGCCGGGCCTTTGATTGTAGCTCGCTGCTTCGCAGCGACTGCCGGGCAGGCGCCCGGCGGTCCGATCAACCCAGGCGGCGGGTGAGACCCTTGTGTTGGTCCCAGAGGGCTTTGGGCAGGCGGTCGCCGAATTTTTCGAAGAACTCGGGGATCTTCGAGGCTTCGTCGCGCCAGATTTCGTGGTCGACGCCGAGGAGCGTGTCCATCTGTTCGTCGGTCATGCCGAGGCCGGAGATGTCGATCGACGACTTGGTGGGGACGCGGCCGATGGCGGTGTCGTTGGCGGCGGCTTTGCCTTCGAGGCGTTCGACAATCCATTTGAGGACGCGGCTGTTCTCGCCGAAGCCGGGCCAGATGAACTTGCCGTTCTTGTCTTTGCGGAACCAGTTCACGAAGTAGATTTTCGGGAGTTTGGCGCCCGGCTTCTGGCCGATCTTCAGCCAGTGCGCGAAGTAGTCCGCCATGTTGTAGCCGGTGAAGGGCAGCATCGCGAACGGGTCGCGGCGGAGTTCGCCGACCTTGTTCTCGGCGGCGGCGGTGCCTTCGGAGGCGACCGTCGAGCCCATGAACACGCCGTGCTCCCAGTCGAAGGCTTCGGTGACGAGCGGAACAGCGGATGCGCGGCGGCCGCCGAACAGGATGGCGGAGATCGGCACGCCGGCGGGGTTCTCCCACTCGGGCGCGATGACGGGGCACTGGCCGGCGGGGCAGGCAAAGCGGGCGTTGGGGTGAGCGGCGGGCTCGCCCATGGCGGGCGACCACGCACGGCCGCGCCAGTCGGTGAGACCTTCGGGCGGCTCCTTGGTCATGCCTTCCCACCAGACGTCGCCATCAGCGGTCAGCGCGACGTTGGTGAAGACGGTGTTGCGGGCGCAGGATTCCAGCGCGTTCTTGTTGGTCGCGGCGGAGGTGCCGGGGGCGACGCCGAAGAAGCCGGCTTCCGGGTTGATGGCGTAGAGCTGGCCATCGTCGCCGAAGCGCATCCAGCAGATGTCGTCGCCGATGGTTTCGGCTTTCCAGCCCTTGAGCGTCGGCTCGAGCATGGCAAGGTTGGTCTTGCCGCAGGCGGACGGGAAGGCGGCGGCGATGAATTTCTCGACGCCTTCCGGCGAGGTGAGTTTGAGGATGAGCATGTGCTCGGCGAGCCAGCCTTCATCGCGGGCCATGACCGAGGCGATGCGGAGTGCGTAGCACTTCTTCCCGAGGAGGGCGTTGCCGCCGTAGCCGGAACCGTATGACCAGATCTCGCGGGTCTCGGGATAGTGGACGATGTACTTGTCTTCGTTGCAGGGCCACGGAACGTCCTTCTGGCCGGAGCTAAGCGGTGCGCCGAGCGTGTGGACGGCGGGGACGAAGAAGCCATCATCGCCCATGGCCTGAAGCGCGGCGCGGCCCATGCGGGTCATGACGCGCATCGAGATGGCGACGTAGCCCGAGTCCGTGATCTCGACGCCGAGTGCGGAGATCGGCGAGCCGATGGGGCCCATGCAGAACGGCACGACGTACATCGTGCGGCCACGCATGCAGCCATCGAACAGGCCGGCGAGTTTCGTGCGCATCTCGACCGGGTCGGACCAGTTGTTGAGCGGGCCGGCGTCGATCTGTTTTTCCGAGCAGATGAACGTGCGCGATTCAACCCGGGCGACGTCTTTCGGATCGGAGGCGGCGTAGAATGAATTCGGGCGCTTGGCGGGGTTGAGACGTTTCAGCGTGCCAAGCGCAATGAGTTCAGCCGTGAGGGTTTCGAACTCGGCGTCGGAGCCATCGCACCAGTGGACGCGATCGGGCTTGGTGAGGGCGGCGATTTCCTTGACCCAGGCGACCAGTTTCGCGTGGCGGGTGGGGGCGGGTTCGAGGCCGGGGACGGCGCCGGAGGTGGTCGCCGAATCCTTCGATTTCAGCGGCGCTACGAAAGTGCTCATGTCAGCGTAATCCCACTCTTGCCAACCCGGAACAGGGACAGGCGGATGCCCGTTCCCGATCCCCGAATTAACGAACCGGCGCTCTCTGGCGACGGTACGTTCAACTCACCCATCTCAACTTTACGGCAACTTCACCGCAAAGAGCACGGCCTGTGCCAGCACGCTCTGGCCCTGGACGGCTGGAGCACGATTCGCCCGGCCGTTTAAATCCGCTAACCACGCGTGTCCAACCAGAAGGTCAGCAGGCCCAGTTTAGCGGAAGGCAGGTTTCGCGCGCAGCCTTTGGCATGCCCTGCCACGAACAGCTCGTAGCTTGCCCAATTACCCAGCCGGGACACCCTCCGTCGAGCGAAATCTTGGCGCCTTGCGTCGCCGCGCCGCAGCACAATTCGCCCCCCTGATACGGGGTCGTATCGCGCCCGGCATTGCGCAAATCGCCGGAAAACCGGGCAGACTCTTCGGCGCTTCACCATTGGCACGAGTCAGACGTGTTGCTGCATCGCAGCAGGCGAGCTGCAATTTCCCGGGATGGGTCAGAAACCGCAGCCGCCGGCGGCCCGGATTTCCTGTGAAAGCTGGCGAGACGTCTTGTCGCTGAAGCCGGTGACCAGCATCGGCAGGCCGTTGGTGGCGAGGGTGTTGAACTCCGATCCGTCGCCATCGTCCCAGTATTTGTAGTCGAGACCTTCGGCGCGGGAGCCGTTGGTGCCGAAGATGCTTTCGACGCCTTTGGCGGCCAGGGTTTTCCACAGGTCCGGGCGGGGTTCGACATTGCCGGTCCAGGCGATGAGGCGCTCGGGCTTGAGGCCGGCGGCGATCAGTTTGTCGAGCTGGTCGACCGAGTTGAGCGTGGCGTTGATGATGAGGTCAGGCGCGGCCTTCTGCGCCTCGATCGCCTGGTCGTCCGTGTAGGTGATGAGGAGGACGTTGTTCTCGGCTTTTGCGGCGCGGACGGCGGCGATGATGGGCGCGTAGGCGGCCGAGCGTTTCTTGTCGAGTTCGAGGAAGGCGTGGTTCGTCACCGCCCATTCCAGCGCGGCCTCAAGGGTCGGCGGATGGAATTCGGTGGTCTTGCTGCCGGTCTTGAGCTTCAGCGCCTGGATCTCGGCCAGCGTGTGGTCGACGACGAGGCCCGTGCCGGTGGTTGTGCGGTCGAGATCGTCATCGTGCATCAGGACGAGCTTGCCGTCCTTGGTCTCGGCAATGTCGATTTCCATCGCGTGGGTGCCGGCCTTGTAGGTGCGGGCGAAGCTTTCGATGGCGTTCTCGGGATAATCGCGGGTCGGGCCGCCGCGATGGGCGATGACGAGGATGCCGCCGGACTCGCGCAGGCAGTCGAAGCGGGTGTTGAGCGGGCCGAGGGCGGCGCTGGCGGCGCCTGTTTCGCTGGGGGATTCAGCGGGGCCGGAGATAGGAGCGCCGGGTGCGTCGGTTGAGGCTGTGGCGGTGGGGTCGGATGGGCTGGCCGCAGGCGGCGAGGGCGAGTGCGGTGGCGGCGAGAAGGGCTAGGCGCATGTGGTTCCCCCGGTGGTGATGGCCTTCGATAGCGCAGGTTTGGGAAGGCTGGAACCGATGTCCTCCTCCCCAAGCGGGCGCGGCAACGGGTTGTCGCAACCGGAAAATCCGTCAGAACAGCAATTACAGGCGTCGCTCGCGCGGTTCTGAGCGTCGAAAGAATTGCCCGGGTACGTGACGGCGTCTAGGATCGCTGGCAAGAGCGCGGCACAAGCGCATACGGGAGGCGGTCAGATGTTCGGATTCGGCAAAAACAAGGGTGAACCGGCAAAAACGGACGCGGCGGCGAAACCGGCCGGTGCGGCGCCTGCGCCCGCGTCCAAGATTGTTCCCGCCACGTCGATCCCGCGCGGACCCATGATGGGCCGGATGCAGGACTGGCAGCTGACCGTCGACAAGGTGATGGACCATGCTTTTGCCAACCACGCTCACCGCGAGATCGTGACCCGGTCGGTCGAGGGGCCGATCGTCCGCGAGACCTATGGCGACCTCTACAAGCGCGCGAAGCAGGTTTCGACGGCGCTGCTGGAGGATGGCGTTGTGGCGGGCGACCGGATCGCGACGCTGGCGTGGAACTCGGGCAACCACATGGAGACGTGGTTCGGCACGATGGGCATCGGCGCAGTGCTGCACACGGTGAACCCGCGCCTGTTCCCGGAACAGATCGCGTGGATCCTGAACCACGCCGAAGACACGCACCTGTTCTTCGACATCACGTTCGTGCCGATCGTCCAGAAGATCCAGGCAATCTGCCCGACCGTCCGCCGCTATGTGCTGCTCACCGACGACGCGCACATGCCGAAGGACACCGGCATTCCGGGCCTCATCAGCTATGAGAGCTTCATCGCGGGCAAGACGCAGGCGGTGACCTGGGGCGAGTTCGACGAGAACACTGCTGCGGGTCTCTGCTACACGTCGGGCACGACGGGCAATCCGAAGGGCGTGCTTGTACTCGCACCGTTCCAACGTGCTGCACACGATGATCTCGCTGCAGAAGGACTGCATGGGCCTCGGCGTCGAGGACACCATCCTGCCGATCGTGCCGCTGTTCCACGCCAACGCGTGGGGCATCGCGTTCTCGGCGCCGGCCGTCGGCGCGAAGCTGGTGATGCCGGGCGCGAAGATGGACGGCGAGTCGGTCTTCCAGTTGCTGGACAGCGAGAAGGTCACGTTCTCGGCGGCGGTGCCGACGGTGTGGCTGATGCTGAAGCAGTATCTCGAAGAGACCGGCAACACGCTGCCCTACCTGAAGCGCGTCGTGATCGGCGGTTCGGCTGTGCCGGAAGCGATCCTCAAGACGTTCGAGGACAACTACGACGTGCAGGTGTTCCACGCCTGGGGCATGACCGAGATGAGCCCGATGGGCTCGATGGGCTCGACCGTGCCGGAGTTCATGGCGCAGGGCACGCGAGGCCGTGCAGAAGAACAAGCTGAAGCAGGGCCGTGCGCCGTTCGGCGTCGAGTAGAAGATCATCGACGACGACGGGCAAAGAGCTGCCGCGCGACGGCAAGATCGGCGGGCCACCTTCTGGTGCGCGGACCGGCGGTTGCAGGCTCGTATTTCAAGAACGATGGCGGCCAGATCCTCGACAAGGACGGCTTCTTCGACACGGGCGACGTCGCGAACCTGTGCGAGCTTGGCTACATGCAGATCACCGACCGCGCGAAGGACGTCATCAAGTCGGGCGGCGAGTGGATCTCGTCGATCGACATCGAGAATTTCGCGGTTGGGCACCCGGCCGTGGCGAACGCTGCCGCGATCGGCCTGCCGCATCCGAAGTGGGATGAGCGTCCGCTGCTGATCATCGAGCTGAAGCCCGGGCAGTCGGTGACGCCGTGAAGAGATGCTGAACTACCTGAACGGCAAGATCGCCAAATGGTGGATGCCGGACGATGTGCAGTTCATCGAGAAGATCCCGCTGGGCGCGACCGGCAAGATCAACAAGCTGTCGCTGCGCCAGACGTTCAAGGATCACAAGCTGCCGACAATCCAGGCGGCTGAATGACGAACGCGGACGTCTCGGCAGACAAACGGCAGGGCGGCGGCATGCGTGTCGCCGTTCTGTTTATGGCGTGCGTGCTGTTCGTGGCGAGCGTCGTGCTGATGGTGGCGGCGCCCTTCCTGTTTCGCTGGGGCGTGGTCGATCTCGTGACCGCGATGGGCGCGCTTCAGAAGGCGGCGCTGTGGAGTGCGGTAGGCGCGATCGCGCTGGGGCGTGATCGGGCTGGTGCTGGCGTTCATCGGGCACAAGCACCGGGCCGGAATTGTGGCCGTGCTGGTGACGGCGGCGGCGGGCATGGCGGCGGGCGGTCTCTATGGCCGCGCGATGCAGCGCGAGGATCTGCCGCCGATCCATGATGTGCAGACGGACTGGAACCTGCCGGTTGCGTTCACCGAGGCGACGCTGAAGGCGCGCGAGAAGGCGGGCGCAGTGAAGGTGCGTGACGATGCGATGATCGGCGAAGACCATGGCCGCTGGAGCGGTCTGTCGTTCGCCGAGGCGCAGGGGAAATTCTTCGACGATGTGAAGCCGCTGGTGCTGCAGGCGCCGGAGCCTGCGGTCACGCGCGCTGCGGCGAAGGCGGCGGAGCGGATGGGCTGGTCGGTGACGAAGTCCGATCCGGATTCCGGCGTGGTCGAGGCGGTCTACACGTCGGCCTGGTATGAGCTGGTCTACGACATCGCGATCCGCGTGATGCCGGAAGCGGCGGGCGGATCGCGCGTGGATGTGCGCTCGACCAGCCGCGTGGCGGGGCACGACATGGGCGAGAACGCCGCGCTGGTGAAGCAGTTTCTCGACGAAATTGTCATGGCGCTTTGAGCGCCTGGCTTTCGTCGTGGCCTTGCGGGATCAACCTGGGGGATCAACGACGTGAGCAACACTTCCAAGATCGTGCTGGTTACCGGGGCCTCGACGGGCATCGGGGCGGCGGTCGCAGCGCGACTGTTCGGGGCCGGGCACAAGGTCTTCGGGACGTCGCGCAAGGAAGGCGCTGCGCCGCCGGCGGCGGGTGTGCGCATGCTGGTGATGGATGTGCGCCGTGAGGCGTCCGTCGCGCAGGCGGTGGCGCAGGTGCTGGAAAGCGCTGGGCGCATCGATGTGCTGGTGAACAATGCGGGCGTCGGGATTGCGGCCTCGGTCGAGGATACGCGGCCGGACGATATGCAGCGGCAGATGGATACTAACTTCCTCGGGCCATTGCGGGTTTGTCAGGCTGTACTTCCCGCGATGCGGGCGCAGGGATCAGGGCGGATCATCCAGATGTCATCGATTGCCGCGCGGATCGGGATACCGTTTCAGGGCGCGTATTCGGCGTCGAAGTCGGCGCTGGAGGGGATGAGCGAGGCGCTCAGCATGGAGCTGAAGCCGTTCGGCATTGATGTTGTGATGATCCAGCCGGGCGACACGAAGAGCAATTTCACGGCCTCGCGCGAATGGACGGAGAGTGCGAAGGGAAGCGCGGTCTATGCGGCGCGGGCGCGGCACGCGATTGCGGTGATGGAGAAGGCCGAGCAGGCGGGTCCGCCGGCGGACAAGGTGGCGCGCGTGGTCGAGCGTGCGGTGAACGCTGCGAAGCCGAAGCTGCGCTATGCGTCTGCGTCGACGATGGAGAGCGTGGCGATGGGCCTGCAGCGGTTGTTGCCTGGCCGGGTATTCGAGGGCGTCATTGCTTCGAACTACGCGCTGCCGAAGCGGAAGTAAGAGCGCCGCAAAAGAAAAGGGCCCGCCGGTTGGCGGGCCCTGATCTATTTCAGCGATGCGCCTCTACTTCTTCCGGCACATGTAGCGGGTGCGGTGGATGTCTTCCGGGTTGTCCTCGTAGCCGGTGATCGTCGGGGAGACGATGTCCTGCGTGACGCGGATCAGCAGCGGAAGGACGGCGGTGTCGTTCAGCATCGTGGCTTCGGCCTGGTGCAGAAGCTCGCCGCGCTTGGCGACGTCGGCCTCCTTCGATGACTGGTCGAGCAGCGCGTCGTAGGCGGGGTTGGTGTACTGGCCGTAGTTCATCGGGCCGGTGCGCGAATCCAGCAGGTACAGGAAGTTGTACGCGTCGTTGAAGTCGGCGACCCAGCCCGTGTCGGTGATGATGAAGTTCTTGGCTTTCTGCATGTCGTAGAGCGCCTGCGTCTCGACGCGGCGGATCTCCGGCTGCACCCAGGGAGCGATCTCCTTGAAGTTCTGCTGAAGCACAGGCGCGATGCGCGGATTGTCGCCGGTCGAGCGGTAGAGATACTCGAACGTCAGCGGCTTGTTGGGGCCATAGCCGGCTTCCTGCAGGAGAGCTGCCGCCTGTTTCAGGCGCTCGGCGCGGGGCATGTTCTTCCATTCGAATTCGGCGGGCGTGTAGTTGGCGATGGCGCCCGGCACAAAGCCGTAGGCAGGAATCTGGCCGCCGCGCAGCACGTTCTTCGTGATGTGCTCGCGGTCCATCGCCAGTGCGATAGCCTTGCGGACGCGGGCATCGTCGAAGGGCGGCTTCTTCGTGTTGGTGACGATGTAGGTGGTGGACATCATCGGCGAGATGCGCGGCCAGCCGGGCAGGTTCTTCTGCGTGACTTCGAGCTGGCCCGACGGGAAGGAGTTGTTCATGTCGATCTCGCCGGCCATGGCGCGGCGGACCATTGCGTCGTGGTCGTTGACCGGCAGGTAGATGACTTCCTTGAAGCACATCTTGTCCGCGCCTTCGAACTTGTCGTTCCGCACCGAGCGGATGAAATCGTTCTGGCGCATCTCGGCAATCTTGTACGGACCGTTGACGACGATGTTCTCGGGGTTCGTCCACTTGGCGCCGAATTTCTCGATCGTGTGCTTGGGCAGCGGGAAGGCGGTGTAGTGCTTCAGCACACCCGGCAGATAGGGCATCGGGTATTCGAGTTTGATCTCGAGCGTGTAGTCGTCGATCGCCTTCACGCCGACGTCGGTGACGGGGACGGCGCCATCCTTGGCGGCGCGGCCATTCTTGATGCCGTACTGGATCGAGGCGTAGGCGATCTCGGCTTCCTTCGGGTCGAACAGGCGCTGGAAGGCGAACACGAAGTCGCCCGCCGTCAGCGGCACGTCATCCGACCACAGCGTGTGCTTGAGCTTGAAGGTCCAGGTCAGGCCATCATCGGAGACGAGCCAGCTTTCGGCGACGCCGGGAACGGGCAGGGATTTCGCGTCCTCGGTGAAAAGGCCGATATACATGTCGCCGATAACGTCGTTGGCCCAGGTTCCTTCGACTTTCTGGGGGTCGATGGATTTGGGCTGAGAGCCGATGCCGCGCGTAAAGCGCTCGCCGCCGGTGTCGCCGGTGTCGCCTCCGCAACCCGCCAGCAACAATGCGGCGGCAATCGCGCTCGCGAACAACGGTGACCTGAGCCGCATGCCTTGCTCCCCTTGGAATTTCGCCTGTTGCGCTGTCGTGCACACCGGCCACTTTTCGTGTACGGAACCTAGCGTCAGAGTGCGTTACATTGGAAGGGCTTTGCCTGCCCAATGCCACAGGAAGGGTGCGTTCATGCGTATGTTCATCTTGCCTTTGCTCGTAATAGCGGCATCGGGGCCTGCCTTCGCGCAGGGTTCCACGCTCGACAAAGTGTATGCATGCACGGGAATCACCAAAGCCGAGGACCGGCTGGCGTGCTTCGACGGCGCGGTGGCGGGCTTCAAGCAGGCGCAGGCGGCCGGCGACGTGAAGGTGGTGACGCGCGAACAGATCGCGCAGGGCGAAAAGCAGGCCTTTGGCCTGCGCGAGAAAGACGCCGTGGAAGCGGCGCACGTCTCGGCCGGCGCCCTGCCGGCTCAGGCGGCGCCGTCGCCGATCGCGAATGTTCAGGTCAGGATTGCCAGCGCGACGAAGCGGGCAGACGGCAAATACCGCTTCACGTTCGAAGATGGTCAGGTCTGGGAACAGATCGACAGCGACAGCGTCGGCAGCATGAAGAAGTTGCCGATGCCGGCCGAGATCAAGACGGCGTTTCTCGGCAGCTTCCTGATGTCGATGGACAACGGAAAGACCATCCGGGTTCGGCGATTGAAGTAGGCTGGCGATGTGGCGGACCGTCCTGATCTATGCCGGTCTGCTGGTGGTCGCCGCCCTCGGGTTGCAGTGGATCGAGTACAAGCTGCTGGTCCGTGAGCATCCGGGCGAGCTTTACATCGCGCTGATCGCGGCGGGCTTCCTTGCGTTGGGCGTGTGGGCCGGGACGCGGCTGGTTCCGCGACAGGCCGCAGGCGAAGGCTTCGTTGCGAATGAGCGGGTGAGGGAGACGCTGGGCATCAGCGACCGTGAGTTCGAGGTGCTCGAGCTGCTGGCGGCGGGGCGGTCGAACAAGGAGATCGCCAGCGCGCTGAACGTTTCACCCAACACGGTGAAGACTCACGTCGCGAAACTGTTCGGCAAGCTGGAAGCGAAGCGGCGGACGGAGGCGATCCTGCGGGCGCGCGAGCTGGGCATGATCAGGTAACATCGCGTGTAACACGCCGATTTCGGGCGAATTCACGCGGGTCACCCTTTTGGGCGATTGCGGACGCTGGCGAGAGGAGCCTTCGCTACGGTTAAGCGATTGGCCCATCAGGTTGGCCTCGCAGGGGAGAGACACATGCTTCGCATAATCCTGCTCTACGGAATTCCCGGCGCCATCATTGTCGGCGGGCCCATGCTGTGGGGCATGCTGACCGGCCAGCAGAACGAGTCGAACGGCGCACTCATCGGTTATTCGACGATGCTGGTGGCGCTGACGGGCGTGTTCCTCGGCGTGAAGCATTATCGCGATCGGGACCTCGGCGGCGTCATCAAATTTCTGCCGGCGCTGGGGGTGGGGTTGGCGATTAGTGCGGTGGCTAGTTTGGGGTGGGTGATCGCGTGGGAGATGTCGCTGGCGATCACCAAGTTCGATTTTGGCGCGATGTACAGCCAGATGATGATCGATAGCGCCAAGGCCGAGGGGGCCAGCGCGGAGCGGCTGTCGCAGGTGGCGAAGGAGGCTCAGGCGTTTGCGGACATGTACGCAAATCCATTCATCCGAATGGGCATGACGTTCATCGAGATGTTCCCGATCGGCATTGTTATCTCGCTGATTTCCGCGGCGCTGCTGCGCAACAGCCGGTTCCTGCCCGCGCGGGCGGCGGCGTAGAGCTGCGTCAGGTGAATGGACCGGGGAAGGCCGCGGCCGTATCCTTCAAGGATGCGATTGGCGGCCCTGCTCCTGGTCTCGCTTGGTTTCGGCGCTCCGGCGTTTGCGCAGCAATGTGATGTCACGACACCGGCGGGTGATATTTTCCGGGCGGAGACGCGTGGTGGGAAGCCGGTGGTTGGCTGGGATGTGAAGCGGTTCGATCATCTCGGGCAGGAGTCCGAGCATTTCTCGCGGCCAGCATTGTCGTTGACGTTCACGTTGGGAAGCGACGGCAAGTTGAGCGGACCGCTGGAGGCGACGGTGTCGATCACCAGCAATTCGGATCTCTCGCTTGGCGCTGCTCCGCCGATTGGCGCGATGCGGTTGCGGGCCAAAGTGGACGCGCGCCCGGTGATCGACTGGAACGCCGCTACGGCTTCGGGTGAGGCAGCGCTGGCAAAGGCGCTGCGGGATGCATGGCCGGGCGAGCTGATGATCGAGATCGTCGGGCGAGATGGCGAGGTTGCGGGAAGCGCGGCTTATGACGTTGCAGCCCGTGCGGCTGTCGAGGCGACGGCACGGGGTTTGCCCGCGGCGTGCTTCCGCTAGCTACCGATCCTTGGGATCGAAGGCGTCGCGCAGGCCGTCGCCGATGAAGTTCAGCGAGAACAGGGTGACGACCATGACGGTCGCGGGCGCGAAGAGCAGCCAGGGATAGGCGAACTCCTTCTGGCCGGCAGAGATGAGCTGGCCGAGCGAGGTCAGCGGCTCGTTCACGCCGAGGCCGATGAAGGAGAGGAAGCTCTCCTGCAGGATCACGACGGGCATGGTGAGCGTGACGTAGACGGCCACGGGGCCGATCAGGTTGGGCAGGATGTGGCGGACGATGATGCCGAAGGGCTTCACGCCGGCGGCGCGGGCGGCCTCGACGAATTCCTTCTGCTTCAGCGCCAGCGTCTGGCCGCGCACGATGCGGGCCATGGTCATCCATTCCACCGCGCCGATGGCGAGGAAGATCAGGAAGAGCTGGCGGCCGAAGACGACGGTGACGAGGATGACGAAGAAGATGAAGGGTACGGCGTAGAGCACGTCGACGAAGCGCATCATGTACTGGTCGACGCGGCCGCCGGCGAAGCCCGCGATGGCGCCCCAGGTGACGCCGATCACCAGCGACACGAAGGTGGCGATGAAGCCGACGGTGAGCGAGATCTGCAGGCCGACGAGGATGCGGGCGACCATGTCGCGGCCGTAAATGTCGGTGCCGAGCCAGTGCATGTTCTCCAGCGTCGGGGCGATGCCGAGCTGGTCCTGGTACTGGTGGGCGTAGTCGTGCGGCCAGAAGAACGGGCCGATGAAGGCGATGACCGCCATGAGGCGTAAGGACGATGGCGCCGGCGATGGCAGCCTTGTTCGCGAGCAGGCGGCGGCGCGAGTCGTCCCAGAGGGAGCGACCTTTGACGGCCTTGTTGAGGAGATCGGCGGTGCCGCCGGGGATGGCCATCGTCATTGGTAACGGACTCTGGGATCGAGGATGGCGTAGAGAATGTCGGCGATGAGGTTCATCACGATGATCAAGCCCGCCATAGAGGATCACCGCGCCCATGACGCGGGTGTAGTCGCGGGTCATGGCGCCTTCGATGAAGGAGGCGCCGACGCCGGGCAGGGTGAACACGGTCTCGATGACGACGGAGCCGGTGATGACGCCGACGATGGCCGGGCCGAGATAGCTGATCACCGGCAGGATGGCAGCGGGGGCGGCGTGGCGGAGGAGGATGCGGCGTTCGCTGATGCCCTTGGCGCGAGCGGTGCGGATGAAGTTGGAGCGCATCACCTCGATCATCGAGGCGCGCATCAGGCGCGAGATGATGGCGATCTGCGGCAGGGACAGCGTGACGATCGGCAGGAACAGGTTGTGGAAGTTCATCCGTCCGAGATCGAGGCCGCCGGCGGCGAACCATTTCAGGTAGACGCCGAACAGCATGGCGAGCAGCGGACCGGTCACGAACGTGGGGATGGAGATGCCGACCATGGCGACGCTCATCACCGAGTAGTCGGCAAACGAGTTCTGCCGGATGGCGGCGAGCATGCCGAGCAGGATGCCGAAGAACATGGCGATGGTGATCGAGAGCAGACCGATGGTCAGCGAGACGGGCAGGCCCTCGCCCAGCAGCTGGCTGACGTCCTTGTCGTAGAAAACCATGGAGGGGCCGAGGTCGCCCTGCACCACTTTGCCCAGATAGTCGAAATATTGTTCCTGGATCGGCTTGTTGAGGCCGAGGCTGGCCTTGAGGTTGGCTTCGACCGCCGGGGTCAGCATGCGTTCGGCCGAGTACGGGTTGCCGGGCGCCGCGCGCATCATGAAGAACACGACGGTGATGATCACCAGCATGGTCGGGATCGCCGCAAGCACGCGGCGGCCGACATAGGCCCAGGGGATGCGGGAGGCCAGACGGGAGAACGCGTTGGAGGACGAGGTACGAGACTGGTCGGTCGTCAGGGGTTACGTCCTCTACATGAGCGAGGGTATAAGGACGAAGCCCGCGCGTTTGCGCAAGCGGGCAAGATTGTCGCGGTTTGAGGGACGAGGAAGCAGAAATGGCCGATATACGTGTTGTGACCGACCGTTTTTCCGTGGCCCCCCAGATCGCGCTGGAAGACTTCGCCCAGCTGGCGTCTGCAGGCTACCGGCACATCATCAATAACCGGCCGGATGGCGAGTCGCCCGACCAGCCCAGCTCGGCCGCGATGGAAGCCGCCGCGAAACAAGCGGGGCTCACCTATGTTCACGCGCCGTTTGTCGGACAGCCGACGGCGGACGCCGTGAAAGCGACATTGTCGGCAAGTGCCAAGACGCTGGCCTTCTGCCGGTCCGGCACGCGCTCGGTGACGGCCTGGGCCATCGCGGAGGCGAGCCAGGGCGAGGAAGCCGAGTACATCGTCGATTCCGCTGAGAATGCCGGCTACAATCTTGCCGGGATGACGAACCTGCTGCGCCAGCTGGGGGCCAAGTAGCACCGTGGCCGGCATACCGTTCGTCCGCGATCTCAAATTCACCTACGGCGAAGCCGATCAGGCATCGCCCCTGATCCGGCGCGTGATCGCGGAGAATCCGGGGCCGTTCACGTATCTCGGAACCGGCGTCTACATCATCGGCCCCTCTGACAAGAACGGGGGCGAAGTGGCGGTGATCGATCCCGGCCCGATGATCGACGAGCATTTCGAGGCGCTGAAGCGGGCGCTGGCCGGGAACCGGGTAACGCACGTTTTCACAACGCACACGCATCTCGATCATTCGCCGCTGGCGCATCCGCTGGCGGAATGGGCGGGGTGCAAGGTCTACGGCCTGCCCGATCCGGCGGGCACGCATGCCATGGCCTCGCTCGAGGAGGATGGTCAGGAAGGCTTCATGCCGGATGTGCTGGTCAACGATGGCGATGTGTTCTCCGGTCCGGGGTGGACGCTGGAGGCGATCACGACGCCCGGGCACATGTCGAACCATGTCTGCTATGCACTGAAGGAAGAGAACGCGCTGTTCTGCGGCGACCACATCATGGGGTGGTCGACGACGGTGATCTCGCCGCCCGATGGAAACATGGGCGACTATTATCGCAGCCTCGAGAAGATCCGTGCGCGTGGGTTTGACGTGCTGTGGCCGACGCATGGACCGCCCGTGCGTGACGTGACGCCCTTCATCGATGCGTATGTGGCGCACAGGCGCGCGCGCGAGGAGGCTATTGTCGCACGCATGAAGGCGGGCGACCGGCTGATCCCAGAGATGGTGAAGGTGATCTACAAGGATGTGGACAAGCGCCTGCATGCGCCGGCTGCGCATTCAGTGCTGGCGCACATGATCCATCTGGTCGAGGCGGGGCGAGCGGTGGCCGACGGCCCATTCAACCTCACCACCCACTACAACGCAGCCTGAGGGGACAAGCATGCGGTCAATCGTGGTTTCGGCGACACTGGCGCTTGCCAGTATGGGGTCGGCGGCGGCGCAGCACGCGCCGGAGGCGGTGGTCGACCTTCTCAAGGAGCACTGCATAAGCCAGCCGGCCGTAAGCTTCACGCTCGGCGACGCCGCGCGCGGCAAGAATCTGCCGCCTCTGCGGCTCAGCGAGATGGACGGGTTCGGCGGCGAGCCCCTGATCGCCGGCAAGCAACACATGATGGGCTTCAGGGTCATTGCAAAGGGCGGCGGTCAGGTCGTCCTTGGCATCGCGCCATTCAGGCATGTAGCGGACAAGCCAACCATCGCATGCGGCCTGCGCTGGCTTGCTTCTCCGGATGCCTCACCTGTCGCGGCGCTACAAGCCGCGCTCGGCAATCTGGGCGCGGCAACTGGCGATGGTCACACCTGGACTGTGGGCGATGCATGGACGCGCGTGGTGCTGAAGCAAGAGTCGAAACCTGGGGGCGTGTCCTACACACTGATCGCTTTCGACCGATGATCTACCTCGTCCGGCACGGGCAGACCGAGTTCAACGCGACCGGCCGCATACAGGGGGCGAAGGATTCGCCGCTGACAGCGCTGGGCGTCGAGCAGGCGCGCCGTATCGGGGAAAAGCTGCGCGAGGTTGTGCCGGCGGAGGCGCGGATCATCGCTTCGCCATTGGGGCGCACGCGGCATACGGCACGGTTGATCAAGGATGAGTCGGGGCTGGCCGCACCGATCGAGACGGATGCGCGTCTGGCGGAGATCAGTCTCGGTGAGTGGGACGGGATGCTGAAGGACGACATTCGCGCGATGGCGCCGGAGTACGATGCTGGGGCGAAACGCTGGAGCTGGTTCTTCGATGCGCCGGGCGGCGACAGCTATGAAGCGCTGACGGAGCGGCTAGGCGGATGGCTGGAGGATGCGGCGGCGTCCGGCGGGCCAATCGTCGCCGTATCGCATGGGGTGGCGGGGCGTATCCTGCGTGGATTGTTCCTGAAGCTTCACCGCGATGAAGCGCTGATGCTGGATATTCCGCAGGATGCGTTCTTCTGGCTGAATGGCGGGGCGATTGAGCGGATTGAGTGCGTGTAACTCTGGACCGCCGGGCGGGAGCCCGACGGTCCAGATCCGGCCTAGTGCTCGATCACCGGGGGCAGCCAGGCGCGGGCGGAGGGCGGTTGGCCCATCTGCGTGAGTTGCGAGAGCAGGGCCTGTGTGCGTTCCGGTCCGAGCGTTGATGCGAGCGCCGCGGCGAGACGGGAATCCACCGAGCCACCGGCCTTTGCCTGTGTCATCAGGCCGGTGAGGAGCTGGAACGGCGTGACGTTCTGAACCTGCAGACGGACATCGACCCCGTCTTCTTCCTTGAAGCCGGCCAGCGCACGGGCTTCGTCGATGGCGACCATCAGGTCGCCCGTCTTGTTGACGAGACCGTTGGCGAGCGCGTCCTCGCCCGACCAGACACGGCCGCGCGCGATCTCCTGCACCTTCTGCAGCGGCAGTTTGCGGCCCTCGGCGACGATGCCTGTGAAGCGGTCGTAGGTGGCCTGCAGGGATTCCAGCAGCTTGGTGCGCTGGGCGGGCGTGAACTTGTTGGCGGAGTAGGCGCCGGCATAGGGGCCGCCGACGCCGACGGATGCGGGGTTGATGCCGAACTGGCGTAGCGCATCACCGACAGCGATCTTGCCGCCGAACACGCCAATCGATCCCGTGATCGTGGAACGGTTGGCGACGACGCTGTCGGCGCTGGCGGCGACGTAGTAGCCGCCTGATGCAGCCAGCGACCCCATCGAGACGACGACTTTCTTGCCGGACGCCTGCACGCGTTTCACGGCGCTCCAGATCTGGTCGGAGGCCGTGGCCGATCCGCCGCCGCTATCGACGCGGAAGACAACGGCGTTGATGGTCTTGTCCTGCGCGATGGCGTCGAGTTCTGCCGCGACACGATCGGAGGCGAACACCGGCGTGCCGATCGACGTAATGCTGGGCGGACCGCCGCCGCCCGTGACAATGTCGCCCTCGCCGCCGACGATGGCGATGACGGCCTTGCCGCGATGCGGGCGCGGCGCGTAGTGGGCGATTTCAACGAGGTCGCCGTCGGCGAGCTTGCGGGCTTCTGCGGCGGCTTCTTCCGGGTAGCCGAGCTTGTCGACCAGTTTCAGTTCGACGGCGCGCGGGGCTTGATAGGGGCTGGCCTCCAGCAGGGCGCGCAGGGCGGCCGGATCCATTTTCCGGTCGACAGCGATGTCGGCGATGGAGTGGCGCCAGACGCTTTCGGCAAGCTCCGTCATCGCGCGGGCGTGCGGCTCGGAGTAGTCCTTGCGCTTGTAGACGTCAGGCGCGTTCTTGAATTCGTAGAAGGCCTCGATCTCCGGATCGATCTTCAGCTTCTCAGCCGCGCCGCCGAGGAACATGGTTTCGAACTGGATGCCGGGCGTTTCGAACGACGTGCCGGGCTGCATCCAGATCTCGTTGGCGGCAGAGATGGCGCGATAGGCGGAGGGGCCGGACGCGAGGAAGCCCTGCGTGTGGGCGATCACGAACTTGTCCTTGGCGCGGAGCCGCAGGAAAGCTGCGCGCAGCTCCTCGGCGCGGGAGGAGCCCATATCCATCTCGGCGGCGCGCACGAAGACGCCTTTGACGTCCGGATCGTTCGCTGCGGCGTTGAGGCGCAGAAGAACCTCGACGAAGGAAGTGTCGCTGAAGGCGGCGCTGATCGGATCGGACGCCGGCTGGTCGGGCGAGGAATTCCGCAGGTCCAGTTCCAGTACCGCGTTGTGCGCCCTGGGCGGCTCGCCGGAGGGCAGGAAGGACATGATCAGGATAAGCGGGACAAGAACGAAGAACACGATCAGGGCGGCCAGACCGCCAAGGAAAGTGAGGAGGAAAGTTCTCATCGCTTGTCTCCGGGCGTGCCGACAGCCCTTTTAACCACGGCTTAGCGTCAAATACGCGGCCGGAACACCTCCGGCCACGCCGGCGGACCGGCCGGGTGTGCAGGATGTCTTTATATGGGTGGGAGCGGACTTGGTCGGAGTAGCTGGATTCGAACCAACGACCTCTTGCTCCCGAAGCAAGCGCTCTACCAGGCTGAGCTATACTCCGACGGAGGCGGGGCTATAGCGGCTTTCAATCCGGGGCGCAATTAGCTTTCGGTGGACTTCAAATTACTAACGCCGGTCCGCCGAAATTAGCCAAAAGCGGGACAAAACAGGGCGAACGGCAGCAGTTGCATTCAGCGCGCGAAACGCATAACTCTCCCGTCCTCCCTGCACTGGGGCGTCGCCAAGTGGTAAGGCAGCGGTTTTTGGTACCGCCATTCCGGGGTTCGAATCCCTGCGCCCCAGCCAGGGTCTTCCGGTCTCCGAGGCCAGAAGTCCCGAACCTCTGAATAGAGGCCCACTGTCCGGGACATAGCGGCAGAGATTCCTCCCAGAGACTCGGTTGCCGTTCGCATGCACCGCGAATTCAGCCCATTTGCATGGGCGAGTCTCTGGAGCCTCGCAAAAAGTGGAAAGTAGCGGTCAGCGCCGAAATGGCAGAGATCGCTTTCGCATGGTGGTTGCTGGTTAGATGCCGCATGACGGATGCGGCTGTGGCTCTCAAACGCGCCACGAATTTTGCTTGTCGGAAAACTACATCCGTCTCCGTGCAAGAGCAGGCAGTCGGCCACGCGCCGCGACAGATCAAATGTTGCGGGGCAACAGCCCCTGCCTCGTCTTTGGTAGAAGGCTGCAGGGTGGATGATCGTTACCCACGATAGCGCAGCGCTTCGACCAGCAAGGCAAACGCCGGAGTGGGCTGGCGCCGGCTCGGATAGTATAAGTGATATCCCGACATTGGCGCTGACCAGCCCGCGAGCACTTGGACCAGTCGACCCTTCGCCAGCGGACCGCGCACTACATCTTCAGGCAGATACGCGAGACCCAGTCCTGCCAACGCAGCATCAAGGGCGAGCGTGATGGTGTTGAATGCGAGTTGTCCGTTTGGGCGCACTTTCAGCTCGCGCCCCTTTTTAACAAACGGCCACGACCACAAGCCGCCTGACGTTGGAAGGCGGAGGGCGATGCAGGCGTGCCGAGCGAGATCGTGGGGCGTTGCCGGCTTGCCGTGCTTCTTGAAGTAAGACGGCGCGCCAACGACCACCTGCTCGAAGTCTGGCCCGATGCGCACGGCAATCATGTCCTGAGCCACCTGCTCGCCCAGCCGGATGCCAGCATCAAAGCGATCCGCCACGATGTCGGTCAGGCCGTAGTCGTTGATGATCTCAACTGCGATGTCTGGATAGTTGGGCAACAGCTTTGCAAGCGCGGGGGCAAGTATCGTCTGCGAGGCGTGCTCGACCGAACTGATGCGGAGGCTGCCGGCTGGCTTGTCGCGGATTTCACTCAAAGCGGCCAGTCCCGCTTCTATGCCATCCACGTGGGGCCCGATCGTCTGAACCAGCTGCTCGCCTGCCTCGGTCGTTGATACGCTGCGCGTCGTGCGTGTGAGCAGCCGCACGCCCAGTCGCGCTTCAAGCGCCGTGATCTTCGCGCTGAGCGCTGGTTGGGAAATGCCAAGCTCCGCCGCTGCCCGCGTGAAGCTTTGCACGCGCGCGACCGCAAGAAATGCGAGCAGATCGTCAACGCTTTCCCGCGCCATACATAACCCCAGCCTATAAGATCAAGACGAGTATAGCCGCTAATCGTATGGATGCGCGAGCGCTACTTCTGGGCAGTAGCCAGTGAGCGGGGCCAAAAGGTCCGCTAAAGCCCGAAAGGCAAAGCGCATGAACGCGAAAGATCGAGGCCTACCTGGCCGCTCAACCTCAGCCGCCTCCGGCGAGCACGCAGTCGGCCGTCGCCAGTTTCTGACGGCGTCCGCATCTCTCAGTGCCGTCATGGCCGTCGGGCCGCTGTGGGCCGCGCCGCTCGCAACGGCGCAAACGAACACCATCAAAGGAAACACGACCATGAAGAAGCGCATGCTGGGAAATCTGGAAGTCTCGGAGCTCGGCTCCGGGGCAATGAATTTGAGCGCCAACTACAATGCTCCCGTTCCCAAGGAGCAGGGCATCAGAACGCTCCGCACCACGTTTGAGAACGGCGTGACATTCTTCGACACAGCCGAAGTCTATGGCCCCTACATCAACGAGGAGCTGGTCGGCGAAGCGCTGCAGCCGATCCGTAACCAAGTGAAGATCGCCACGAAATTCGGCTTTGCTATCGGGGCCACGATCGGTCTGGACAGCAGACCCGAGCATATCAGGAAAGTCGTCGAGGAGTCGCTGAAGCGCCTTCGCACCGACCGCATCGATCTCTACTACCAGCACCGCGTCGATCCGAACGTGCCGATTGAAGACGTTGCTGGTGCGATCAAGGATCTCATCGCGCAAGGAAAGGTTCTTCACTTCGGTCTTTCCGAGGCCAGCGCGACAACGATCCGTCGTGCGCATGCCGTGGAGGCTGTGTCCGCAGTCCAGTCCGAATACTCGCTATGGACGCGCAATGTCGAGTTGAACGGCGTTCTCGACACTTGCAAGGAACTGGGCATCGGGTTTGTGCCATGGTCTCCGGTGGGCGCGGGCTTCCTGACGGGCAAATACGACACCACCACGAAGTTCGACGCGAAGACGGATTTCCGCGCCGGGTTCCCGCGCTTCTCGAGACAGTATCTGCCGCTCAACATGCCGATCATCGAATGGCTGAAGGGCTATGCGCAGACCAAGGGGGCGACGCCGTCGCAAGTTTCGCTGGCATGGCTGCTCGCTAAGGGGCCGAACATTGTGCCGATCCCGGGCACCCGCAGCGAGACGCATCTTCTGGAGAACCTCGGCGCGCAGCGTTTGAACCTGACGCCCGCTGATGTGCTGGAAATCGAAACCGCGATCACGAAGTTCCCTGTCTACGGCGACCGCATGGGCGAAGAGCACATGTCGTCAATCGACTACACAGTTTGATCAAGGAGGCGAGAATGTCGAAAGTCTGGTTCATCACGGGAACAACAAGCGGCATCGGCGCGAGCCTTGCCAGAGCGGCATTGAACACGGGCGACCGCGTCATGGCGACGGGGCGCAATATCGACAAGCTGCGCGCGGCGTTCGCGGGTCTGCCGCAGGACAATCTTGCCTTCGCGAAGCTGAATGTCGCGGACGAAGGACAGGCTCAGGCAGCGATCGAGGAGACGCTGCGTCGCTTTGGGCGCGTCGATGTTCTCGTGAACAATGCCGGCTATTCAATCCTCGGAAATTTCGAGGAGATCACGGCCGGGGAACTGGAGGCGCAACTCCGCACGAATTTCTTTGGCGTCGCAAACGTCATGCGCGCCGCCTTGCCTGCCATGCGAGCGCAGCGTTCAGGCAGGATCATCAACATCAGCTCAGTCGCAGGCGTGGTTGGAATGAAGCATTGCTCCGCCTACAGCGCGAGCAAGTTTGCGTTGGAAGGGCTGTCACTCGCAATCGGGGATGAAGTGGCGCAATTCGGAATTGCCGTGACGATTGTCGAGCCTGGCTTCTTCCGCACGAACCTTCTCGATCCCCGGAATGTCCAGTGGGCGACACATCCGGTGCCGGACTATGCCGCCGAAGGCAGCCCCGAGGCGATGTGGGGCGGCTACAACGGCGCGCAGACGAACGACCCGGCAAAGCTGGCGGACGCACTTCTGAAGGTCGCTGCCATGGACAAGCCTCCGAAGATATTTGCGGCTGGTGCTGACGCGCTCGCCGCGATCAGGCCGGCAATCGAGGCGAGGCTGGAAGACATGCGCAGTCACGAGCGTCTGTCGGTTGGGATGGAAGTTGCCCTGAGCGGCAACCTTACCTGAGCTTTCCGTTGTGGTGTGTCGATCCACGCTTACCTGGTTGTTGCTCATCGAGGAACGCGCACGATGTGCGGGCAATGGGGCCATTTCCGCGAGCGAGTCTCTGGCATCGCGTCGAAAGCCGAGTTTTTCCAGCCCGGCAGAAATGCGAGAGACTGGTTTCGCGGGCGGTCGCTGATGAGATGCTGGATGACGCATGCGGTCGCGTCTCCAGTTAGCGCCCGATGGTGTGCCCTGCAGAAACAATATCTCGGTCTGTGGACGAGCAGCCAGTCCGGCGCGTCGCAACAACCCGCCCGTTGCGGAGCAACACGCTATCTGCGGCCTTATACGAACTGGGACATCCGGCAGCTGTCTCCTCTTAGAGACAATGCAGTTGTTCGACAGGCCATCGTCATGGTCTTGCTGGCCGTCGCAGTCTTTGGAGCAACTACCGCGGTCAACTATGCAATATCTGGATTGGTGATCTGGCCTATCGCCGGCTGGATGCTCGCGGGCGGCCTGGTCGGCGGCGCGGTCGGCGTATGGGCCAGTCGCAAACTGGCGGGTCAGCGTTCGCTCCTGCAGCGGCTATTCGCGGCCTTTGTCCTGATTGTAGCTGTCTATGTGGGCTGGCGCGCTGTCTCCCCAGTCTGAGGGGCGGGCCGCTACATCGTGCGCCTTGTATGTCCTTTAGCTGTTGCTAAATTAGCCACCTGAACGTTCTGGAGCCGCCTATGCCCGTAGCCCGCCGCAAGCCCAGCGCAGTAGTTCCCGCTGTGCGCAAGCTTGAGTCGAGAGCGGCGGAAGCTGCGCAATTGCTCAAGCTGTTGGCGAATGACCAGCGCCTGACAGTACTTTGCAGGCTGAGTGGCGGAGAGATGTCCGTGACGCAACTCGGCCAGCATGTGAACCTCACGCAGTCGGCGCTGTCACAGCATCTCGCCAAGATGCGGGCGGAGGGGCTCGTCGCCACACGCCGTGAGGCTCAGACGATCTATTACCGCCTGTCTGACCCGATCGCTGAGCGCCTGATCGGCGTGCTCTGCGAACTCTATGGTGGGCCCAGCCACTAGCGGTCAGAAGACCTACCGGAATGCCGTTCCCGGCTGCACGCCCAGCTTCTTGAAGATCATCGCAGCCGGGCAGAAGCCTGTGAACGCTGCTTGCAGCATGTTGGCGCCGGCGAAGGCCGACAACCAGACCCACAGTGGATGGACGGTCAGGGATAGAACAACGCCAGCCAGCACAACTAGTCCGGCGAAGGCAAGGACAGCACGATCAAGTGACATAGAAGACTCCTTCAGATTGCGGGTTTGTCTGAGTTGGTCAGATGGCCGCGAACCCATGCGACCAGGGCGTCGGCCTTGATCAGTCCCGCCTTGCGGTCGATGACGCGGCCATCGCGGAACAGGATAAGCGCGGGGATGCCGGATACGCCGAAGCTTTGGACCATCTGACTGCGATCGGCGTTGAGCTTCACCAGTCGCGCCAGGCCGGCCAGCAACTTCGCAGCAGCAGCGAACTGAGGCGCCATGGCGCGACACGGACCGCACCACGGAGCCCATACGTCGAGAAGGACCAGCCCCGACGATTTCTCAAGAACCTGCTTCAGCTGACCGTCGTCAACATCCGCCGGTATGTCGAGGCCCAGCGGCACGCCACAGCGTCCACACTTGGCGGCAGCGGCGGGTTTGTTGGCGGGGATGCGATTTGCAGATCCGCAGGAAATGCAAACGGCTTGGCTGGACAGCGCGACGCTCATTGGTTCATCCCTTCAGCTTGTGGATCCCAAGGGTGTCCATCACGAGCTTTTCGTAGAACGGCTCGCTCTCACCCTTCCTGATCTTGCCAATGAAGTAGGATTCGAAGCCCGCCTTCGCCATGTGGACCCAGCCGCCTTTGGCAGACCAGTTCACATTGCGCGGCGGGATCTGCGGTTGGGCCACAAAGACAACGCCGCCATCACCAAAGTCGGCGAGGCAGACCGCGTTCCATGTTGCTTCAGCATCCGCTGGCTCGCCGCGCAGCAGGGCTCCGATGTTGTGGGCCGTAGCTGTCACCATGGATTCGATCATGAACCCTGTCTTCGGGACGCCGACCGGAACCGGCGTCTTGCCCATGGGCGGGATCGCGACAGTGACGCCAATACTGAAGATGTTCTGGTAGGTCGGGTTACGCTGGTGCTTGTCGATCAGGACGAAGCCGCGCGGGTTCACGAGGTTTTCAACGCCACGAATGGCCGACACGCCCCGGAAGGCGGGCAACATCATGGAGAAGGCGAAGGGCAGGGCATGGGTCGTCTTGACCGCCCCATCCTCGCCGACTTCTTCCACGTGCATCATCCCTGCTTCGACGCTGGTGACGCGCGCGTTTGTGATCCACTTCATGTGACGGTTGCGCATCTCGCTTTCGAGCAGGCCTTTTGTGTCGCCGACGCCGTCGAGGCCGAGGTGTCCGATGTAGGGCTCGGAGGTCACGAAGGTCATCGGAACCTTGTCGCGGATCTTGCGCTTGCGGAGCTCGGTATCGAGGATCATCGCGAACTCGTAGGCGGGGCCGAAGCACGACGCGCCCTGGACGGCGCCGACCACAATCGGCCCCGGGTTCTTGCAGAATGCCTCGAAGGCCGCCGCGGTTTTCTCGGCGTGCTCGACCTGGCAGATCGACTGCGTGAAGCCCTGGGGTCCAAGCCCGGGAATTTCGTCAAAGGCCAGATCGGGCCCGGTTGCGATGATCAGATAGTCGTAAGTGATGGATTGTCCGTCCTCGAGTTCCAGCCGGTTCTCCGCAGGAACGACGCGGGATGCGCCGATGGATACGAAGTTGATGCCCTTTTTCTTCATGACGGGACGGAGATCGACTTCGATGTCTTTCCGCTTGCGCCAGTTGACGGCAACCCACGGGTTCGACGGAACGAACTGGTAGATCGCGCCTTTTGAAACGACCGTGATTTCGTCTTCCTTGCGGAGTTTCTCGCGCACTTCATAGGCTGCGATCGCGCCACCAAGTCCTGCGCCGAGTACGACGATGTGTGCCATGGATGTTCCTCCCGGGTTTCGCGTCAACCGGTATTGACAATATATGCGTACACACGCATATGCGCAAGTATGCAAATAAAAGCTGCAGACATGGCAGAACGGGCGTCGGACGCCAGCGATCTCCTGAGGACGCTGGCAAGTCCGCATCGTCTCATGATCGTGTGCCGGCTGATTGAGGGAGATCAATCTGTTGGCGGTCTCGCAGCCGACCTTGATCTGCAACAGACACTGGTGTCGCAGCATCTGGCAATCCTGCGGCGTCAGCGTGTCGTCGAGGCGAAGCGCGCGGGCCAGACTATGCGTTACCGTCTGAGCAGCGGTGTTGCGCGGGCAATCGCGGAGACGCTGGCGACCCATTTCTGCGCGATCCCCGCCAAAGGCCTTCAAGCAAGTTGAGGAATTGTCGATGTTCAAGTCACCTACCGTACCGACAGAAACGCCGCAGCAGGTCCATGATGCCATGGCGCGGGGCGAGATTGTCCTGATCGATGTGCGCGAGCCGTCGGAATACGCGGCCGAGCGCATTCACGGTGCGATGCTGTTCCCGCTCTCGACCTTTGATCCTGCCGCTCTTCCCGACGCGGTAGGGCAAGCAGGTCGTGCTGCAGTGCGGCTCTGGAAAGCGCTCCGAGATGGCCTTCCAGAAAGCTGCCTCGGCGGGGGTCCTGGTCCGCAGCCACATGGGTGGTGGTCTCATGGCCTGGAAGGCGGCCGGCCTTCCGGTTGTCTCGACCGATCCATCGACCGGCGCCGTTCGCGACCGCTTCTAGAGAACAGAAGGGATGGGCATGCGCTACCTGTTTGGAAGTTTGGTATTGGCGACCACGCTGCTCGCCGCTGGCTGTGGCGGGGCGTCGACGCAGGCGCCTGGCGCAGAGCAGGGCGCTGCATCGGCCGCACTGACCGTGACTGAGCGCACCGTGCCAGATTTTCGAATGGTCTCCGCCATTCTGACCAATCGTGACGTTGGCGACGCCCGCGCCCGGATTGGCGGTCGCATCACACAGATCCTGGTAAAGGAAGGCGACAAGGTACGAGCGGGGCAGGTTGTCGCTGTGATCGGGGACGATCGCATTTCGCTGGAGGCGGACGCCGCTGCTGCTTCTGTAAGAGCCGCCGAGGCGGCTAGCCAGCAAGCCCAGCAGGACCTGCAGCGCGCCGAGCGGCTCTTCACCAGCGGCGCCATCTCCAAGGCCGCAATTGATCAGGCAAGGTCGGCTGCCAAGGGAGCGGAAGCGCAGACGCAATCTGCGCGCGCGCAGGCCGGCGCCGCCCGTGCGCTGAATAGCCAGGGGCAGGTCGTCGCCCCGTCCGCAGGCGAAGTGACCCGCATTCCGGCTCCGCGTGGCGCCGTCATCATGCCGGGGGAGGTCGTCGTTCTGATCACGACGGGCGCTCCCGTTCTCCGGATCGAATTGCCCGAGTCTGAGGCTGCTAACCTGAAGCAGGGGCAGTCCATCCGGTTCCTGAGCGACGACAGTGAAGAGCCGCGGCTGGCCACGATCCGTCAGGTTTATCCTGCGGTGACATCGGGTCGCGTCATGGCGGATATCGACGCGTCCGGCATTGACCGTCAGCTTATTGGTGGTCGCGTGCGCGTGATGGCGCCGGCGGGCGAACGCCTGGCGATCGTTGTTCCCGATACCTACATCGATACGCGCTACGGAGCCGACTATGTGCGGCTCAGCCGAAAGGGCGGCGCCACGATCGAAGCCCCGGTGCAGCGCGGATCGCGCGTTCCGCTTGAGGACATGCCCGATGGCGTCGAGATCCTGTCGGGTCTGCGAGCTGGCGACGTCATCCTGCCGGTGGAGCGCGCGTCGTGAAACTCGGCATTTCGGGCAAGCTGACCGAAGCGACCATCCGCTCGCCGCTGACGCCTCTCTTCCTGCTCACAGCGATTGCGCTTGGCCTGCTGGCCCTCTTCACGATCCCGCGCGAGGAAGAGCCGCAAATCAGCGTGCCGATGGTGGACATCGCCGTCCGCGCCGATGGCCTCAAGGCGCCCGATGCCGCTGAACTGATCACCAAGCCGCTCGAGACCATCGTCAAGGCCATCGACGGCGTCGAGCATGTCTATAGCCAGACACAGGATGACGGCGTCCTCGTCACGGCCCGTTTCAAGGTGGGTACCGATCGCGACGATGCAATCCTGCGCATCCACGAGCGCATCAGCGCCAACTACGACAAGATCCCCACCGGAATTCCAGAGCCGCTGATCGTAGGGCGCGGCATCAGCGATGTACCGATCGTCGTGATTACGCTCGCTCCCGAAGCGGCCGCCGCGGATCGCTGGAATGATCAAGCTCTTTATCTGGTCGCAGAAGAACTGCAAACCGAGCTGGCCAAGGTCCAGGACGTTGGTCTCACCTTCATCGTGGGCGGCCGCCCGCAGGAGATCCGGATATCGCCAGATCCGGGCCGTATGGCCCTATACGGCGTCCCGCTGAAATCAGTGATCGATACTGTCAGCAGCGCCAACGCCTCGTTCCCGGCAGGCGACCTGCGGAGTGTGGACAAGGTTCAGTCCGTCGCGGTTGGCAGCACGCTTGATACGGTTTCGGAGCTTGAGCTTCTCTCGATCCGCGCCGCCGACGGACGCACCGTCTATCTCCGGGACGTGGCGGACATTTCCCTGGGCGCGCGTGAAGATCAGGCCCGAGCCTGGCGCTTCAGCCACGAAGCCGATGCTGTGCGAATGGCTCCGGCCGTAAGCCTCGCCATCGCCAAACGCGACGGGGCAAATGCAGTTGTGGTTTCCCAGGCAATCGAGCAGCGCCTCCACCAACTGGAAGGCAAGCTGATTCCAGAGGGCGTCTCGGCAAACATTTCGCGCAACTATGGAGAGACAGCGAACGAGAAGGCCAACGAGCTTCTGTTCCACCTTGCGCTGGCCACGATAAGCATCGTCATCCTGATTGCGTTCGCGATTGGCGTGCGAGAGGCGCTCGTTACTGCCTTCGTGATCCCGACCACAATCCTGCTGACGCTGTTTGCATCCAATCTGATGGGCTACACGATCAACCGGGTCAGCCTGTTTGCCATCATATTCTCGATTGGCATCCTGGTCGATGACGCGATCGTCGTGATTGAGAACATCGCGCGTCACTGGGCGATGAAGGATGGCCGCTCGCGCTACCAGGCGGCAATCGAAGCCGTGGCCGAAGTCGGAAATCCCACGATCGTGGCAACCCTGACGGTCGTCGCAGCACTGCTGCCCATGATGTTCGTGTCAGGCCTCATGGGGCCATATATGGCGCCAATCCCGGCAAACGCTTCAGCAGCCATGCTGTTCTCGTTCTTCGTCGCGATGGTTCTGGCGCCTTGGCTCATGGTCCGCTTCGCCCGCAAGACACTAGCGCATGGTGGGGAAGGGCACGGTGGGCATGACACTGATGGCGGCAAACTCGGCCGCCTTTACCGCAAGGTTGCGACGCCGATCATTGCATCCCGCAAGGCGTCAGTGATCTTCCTGATTGTCGTCGGTGTGGTGACGATTGCCGCTTGCGCTCTGTTCGCGACCAAGACAGTACGCGTGAAACTTCTGCCGTTCGACAACAAGTCCGAGCTTCAGGTCGTCGTCGACCTCCCGGAAGGTGCAACGATGGAGGCGACTGAGCGCGTGCTGATCGATGCCGCCGGCATCGTTAGCAGTATGCCGGAAGTACTCGCCTCCGACGCCTACGCTGGAACGGCATCTCCCTTCAATTTCAACGGCCTCGTTCGTCACTACTACCTACGCAACAAGCCGGAGATGGGCGACCTCCAGGTCACGCTCGCGCCGAAGGACAAACGCAGCAGATCGAGCCATGAGGTTGCCCTGGACATGCGCCAGCGTCTCAAGGCTCTTGAGTTGCCGGAGGGAACGTCCGTCAAGGTTGTGGAAGTCCCGCCGGGACCGCCAGTGCTTGCTACCCTGTTGGCTGAGATCTACGGGCCCGATGCCGTCACACGGAGGGCTGTTGCAACCGAGGTCCGGAAGATCTTCAACAGCGTGACCTACATCGTAGATACCGACGATAGCTTCGGCCAGCAGCGTCCGCGTCTTCGTTTGACGCCAGACCGTTCACAGATGGATTTCTTTGGTGTTGCCGAAGGCGATGTCATGCAGTCCATCGCCGTCACGCTCAATGGTCAGGCGATCGGCTATTCCCATCGCGGCGAAGGCCGCAATCCCATCGGCATAGCTGTCCGCTTGCCCCAGTCAGCGCGCACCTGGTCGAAGAGTCTGGCTGCGATGCCAGTCGCGCAGGCGGCAGACGGGTCGCGCCTCATCGAAATGGGCGAACTTGTTCAAGCGCGAGACGAGCTCGGCAGCTATCCAATTTTCCGGCGTGATGGTCGGGCCGCTGAGATGGTCATGGCCGATCTGGCGGGCGCCTATGAGGCGCCAATCTATGGCATGCTTGACGTGCAGGCGGCCATCGAGGCTCACGACTGGGGCGCTCTGCCCAAGCCCGCGATCAGTTTTTACGGCCAACCCGACAACGAGTCCAAGCCGACGCTCCTATGGGATGGCGAATGGGAAATCACCTACGTCACATTCCGCGACATGGGCGCGGCGTTCGCGGTTGCGATCTTCGGCATCTACATTCTCGTCGTTGCGCAGTTCAAGTCGTTCCGCCTACCCTTGGTGATCCTGACGCCTATCCCGCTCACCTTGATCGGCATCGTGATCGGACATGTTCTGTTCAACGCTCCCTTTACCGCCACGTCGATGATCGGATTCATCGCGCTGGCTGGGATCATCGTCCGAAACTCGATCCTGCTGGTCGACTTCATTCGGCACTCGAAGGATACGGACAGACCACTACGCGACGTGTTGCTTGAAGCGGGTGCGATACGGTTCAAGCCGATCCTGCTGACTGCTGTTGCTGCGATGATCGGCGCGGCCGTGATCCTCAGCGATCCCATTTTCCAGGGGCTCGCTATCTCGTTGCTGTTCGGCCTTGCGTCGTCGACGCTTCTGACAGTGCTTGTGATCCCGGCTATCTATATCGCCACCAGGGATGATGGCCGGCCTATCTCGACGCCGTCCGCACCCAAAAGCCAACCAACAGGGCTGTCAGGATAATAGCCAACGGCGAGCAACTGTGTGATGCATCTGTGTGTGTTCATGCGGCTGCGAGAATGCAGCGGCAGCAGCTATGGCCGTCAGCATAGTATGCGCATGGCTCAACAGCCTTTGTGCGCGCGAGACAGCCCGAACGAGTCGTCGAGCACAATTTTAAACATGGGGCGATTTTGTTGCGGGGCTAACGGCTGATCGCCGAATGTTGGGGTGATTGGTCTCGTCGGAAGGTAAATGACGCGCATCAGCGCCGGTACCGTTTTGGGCAAGTTACGATGTTGTTTACGTCGATGAGAATCTCCAACGTCGACAGCGGACCTCGGGCGCCCCTCCCCTTCAAAGAAAGTTCACCGGAGCGAAACCGCCGCCCTCGGTACGGAAGTTTGTTGTCTGGCCCTGGTAGAGGCGTGCGGCCGCGAGAAGCATTCGCCCCTGATAGGTATAGAGGCGAACGTCTATCTTTCTCGAGACTGCTGCATCGCCGATTTTCACGAGGCGCTCGCTCGGCGGCGCAATGTCCTGGGCGATGTACTCAGATCCAAGGATTTCGGACCAGACCGATTTCGTCAGCTTGTCGCCGCGATAGACCGCCTTGCCGCCGTGACCGGCCACTGGCTTGAAGAACAGCTGTTTGCGCTCAGCCCAAAGTCGCTCGGCGTTGTCATGTGTGACGCGTATCGCCTTGGGGATCGACGCCAGCGTCTCGATGACTTCAGGTGCAACAGCCCAGCCGCGCAACTGGTCCAGATCCGATAGCAGCACCAGGTTTCGCTTGTCGGCGAACATGGCGTGCGTGTGCGGGTTGGGCGTCACGACCACGGCATCATCAAGATAGGCATCGCGCAGGGCCCGGTGGCGATCCTCGGAGAGTGCGAAGTCAACCAGGCGGTTGTACACCAGATCGACGACGGTTTCGTCGGCGCGAAGCTCTCCACCGACGTAGGCAAGGTCCGCTGGGTCGGTGATGATCGTCGTTATTCCATGGGATTCCAGCAGCTGCCGGGCCAACAGGAATTCCGGATAGAGATACTGTTCCGCGGGCGCGTCATCGATGATCGCGACGGTCTTTGGACGTCCTGTGTGACGCTGAAGCTGCCACTCGCTTTCAAGCATCGCGATGACGGCCTCATCGAACCCGCCCACAGTCATACCCTTCTTCAGCGGCTCGACCATGTCGCAGCAGGCCAGCTGCGCGCGAGCGCTGAAGGCATTCAAGAAGGCGCCGCCGGCGTTCGTGTTGATTTCGATGAGGCGAGGCGCGTCTGAACCGAGATGGAAATCGTATCCCATGAACGCGCCGGCGGGGCCAAAATCGCGCCGCGCAATATCAGGAGCCCACTTCAAGACCGCATCCACGTAAGCGGGAAGGCGGGCAGTTGCCTCGATTGCATGCACGATGGCCAGCATCGCGTCCCGGTCCGCTTCGGGCAGGAACACCGGCACATTCGCGAACAGATGGGGCCGGCTCACGATATGCGTAGCGTAGAAATCGGGAACGACGGCGACTGCCTGCATCGCATTGGCCATCGCTTCGCGATCGAGCGTGATGCAGAAGCAGCTACGATTGAACTCAGCCGCAAGTTCTCGCACGCGAACGGCAGGCTCTCCCGGCAAGCAGTCGCTGGATTGGCAGGGAATGGGCGGGACTGTGTCGGTCAAATTGCTGCTGTTCCCTTGCGCCGAATGACGCCTTCGAGACGGGTCGCTGCTGCAATCGTATTGGAGACCGTGCCAAACTTGCGGACGTTGGTGTGCAGAAGCTCAAGACGGTGGTCTGTCTCGTCCGTATCGACGATCAACTCGTAGTCGATGCGATCGAATCCCGGGGGATTGTCGCGCCTCACCGCGTGCAGGTTGACCTCGACGCCCTTCAGCGAAAACTTGAGCATGGGGGTCACGCGCTCGATGCCTTTGATCATGCAGGCAGCGATGGCGGCCAGCAGAAGCTCTGCTGGATTAAAGGCGTCCGGACGTCCAGCTGTGTCAGTATCGAGAACAATCTCAGCCTGTTTCGTGTTGGCCAGACTGCCGTGCGCATCGATGCGATGAGCGGCAACGCGATACTCAAGCGGAGTGGTCATCAGAACCTCCAGAATGTGAGACCGCCAGCATAAGAATCGATCATGCGCCATGCTTGCGCCTAACGCCACATTCCCGATTGCGCAGCGTCAAAGAACTTCCGTTCGATCCAGCACAAGATCCCGTCCAGCGCTTGTCGCGCATAGTACGCTGCAGCCAGCCCAAAGTGGGATCGAGCTCGCGCGCTACGATGTGCCTCAATTCAGGCGTCTGCAATCGCGCACTAGTTGGCCTCAGGGAGAATAGCCATGATTTCGTCGAAACGTGCGGCGTTCGCAATCGCCGCGATTGCCTTTGCTGTTGCTGGCTGCGCGCAAGCGCTAGCGCCGCAGGCCGCCATGAAGATGGCCGACGCGGATCACATGATGATGCAGTCGTGCATGTCCATGTCGCACGACGACATGATGAAGAGCTCTGGCTGCACCAGCATAATGAGCAGCATGAAGATGTCAGAGGCGGACATGACGGCCATGATGGCGTGTCACAAAATGCCGCATGCCGATATGGTGAAAGACGAACGCTGCACGTCGATGATGAAAATGCATTCGAGCATGATGACGAAGGCTCCAAACTGAGGAGTCTACCGACTGTTATTGCGTGCCGAACAGGCGCTATGGGCCATGCTGCGGTGGCGCGAGTTGCTGCAGAGTCTTTCCGCGATGATGCGAATATCGGCAACTATGGCTTGGATCAATTCGCGTCGAGTGTCTCTGCTAGGTGCTTCAAGAGAGTCTCACGCGACTTGTCATCCGGAGCGTCATCAAGCTTCTGACGTAGCGTCGACAGGAACGCGACGCGAGCATTGTGCCAGTCGAGTTGGGACAGCGCAGCGGACGATGCGCGCGCAGAAATCGTAAGTTTCTTGGCGGCTCGCGACTTCCGGTGAAGCTGGTAGGATTGATCAAGTTCAGCGATTGTAACTTGGTCCGCAGCGAAGCCTCCAGCAAGTAATCGCGATTGAAGGCCCGAGAGGTTTTCCGGCTCCCCATGCGTCAAGAATAGCGAGCCGGAGATGGGCGTCCGCGCATCGATCCACTTGAGCAGGCCTTTGGCATCGGCATGTCCTGAGTAGACGTCGATCTCTCGAATCCGGGCCCCGACCGCGATTTCATCGCCCTGGATGCGGACGTCGCGGCGCCCCTCGAGCAGCAGGCGCCCGAGCGTGCCAACTGCCTGGTATCCAACAATCAGAATTGTAGCGTCTTCACGCGGCAGTAGACGACGTAGATGGCCCCGAACCCGGCCGGCATCGCACATGCCGCTCGCTGCGATTATGACGTGCCATCCGCGTTGTCTTTCCAGTTCCCGGCTTTCAGCCTGACTTTCCGTGAAGCGGAGCAGCCGCGATTCCCGAAGTGCGCTGAAGGGATTTTCGCCAGACTCCTTGTGACCTTTCCGCAGGAATACGTTTGTCGCTTTTATGGCTAGTGGACTGTCGAGGAAGATTTCCCCGGGCGGCGCCTCGGTGCTCTCCATAAGCTCAAGAAGGTCGACCAGAAGTTCCTGAGTTCGTTCGACGGCAAATGCAGGGATGAGCAGCGGGCCGCCGGCTGCGTGTGCTGCTCGCAGCTCGTCACGAAGAATCCTCCGGCGGGTTTCTGTGTCAACCTGCTCGCGATCGACTCCGCCGTATGTGCTCTCGACGATGAGGTGATCAATGTTGGTGGGGCCTTCGGGATCGTCGGCGAGATCCCGTCCCCCGGGGCCGACGTCGCCGGAAAAGCACAGGCGCAGCGGCCCCTCTTCCTCATCGTCCGCAATCTCGACCTCAATCGAGGCGGCGCCGAGTATGTGTCCAGCATTCCACCAGCGAGCTCGTACGCCGGAGTATACGTTGGCCCAATCCTTCAGTTGCACCGTCCGGAATTGCGAGAGTGTATCTCGCGCATCGGACGCTCTGTAAATTGGCGTGAGGTCGCCGCCGCCCCGACGTCGATTGCGTCGGTTCAGCTGTGACACTTCAATTTCCTGGATGCTACCTGCGTCGGGCAAGAGAACCTCACACAGATCGCGAGTCCCGGATGTTGAAAAGATAGGTCCTTCAAACCCAGCGAGGCGAAGCTTAGGGAGCAAGCCGCTGTGATCGATATGAGCGTGAGTCAGAAGGACGGCGTCCAGCGACGCGGCGTCAAAGGGGAACGGTCCATAGTTCAACTGCTTCAGCGTTTTGGTCCCCTGAAACATTCCGCAGTCCACCAGCAGTCTGGTCTTGCCGCTCTCTATCAACGTGCAGGACCCGGTCACGCAGCCGGCTGCCCCGTAGAAGCTCAGGAGAGCTGTCATTTCACCACCTCTGAGGCCCATTGAGCCGGATATTCTGTCGGCGCGCTTGATAAGCGTCAACTTCGGCCTCTTTCATTCGGAGTCTCTCAGCGCGTGTGCGAGCAGATCAGCAAGATGAATCTCGTTGGCAGGATTAGCAATTGAGTCTGTCGAAAGGACCCTGCTAGCGCCGGCTCGCAGGAGTTCTTCCAAGACCTTTTTTCTGCCGAGGGCGTGCGTGATGAATATCGTGATCTCACCCGCTCCCAATGACTTGAGCAGAGATGTCGCCTTGCGCAGCGTGCTGCCCGTCGAACAGATATCATCGACCAGCAAGACGGGGCATCCGGCAGGATCAAAGTCGGCCGGAGCGAGTAGCTCCACCTCGGTATCGCCCTGCCGGCGTTTCCGCATGGTGGTGTGAACCAGACCGAGCGGCGCGGCTATCCGCGCGACCCAAGGACCGGACTCAACGTCCGGTCCAACGACGACTGTTCCTACCGCCGGTGGGAATGCGCGAAGGTGCGGAATTAGTGCGTCAGCTCCGAACAGGTGTGTGGATTGGCATGTCGGAAATAGCTCCGCTAGCGAACGGGTACGGTGCAGGTGAGGATCGACGGTGAGTATCCTGTCGAAAGCCGCGTCGAGCAGATCGGCTATCACGCGTTGGCTGACCGGCTCTCCGGTCCGGAAGGCCGTGTCCTGCCGCATATAGGGCAGGTAAGGAGCGACCAGAATGAGCCGCTGTGCGCCATTGCTGCGCCAAGCATCGGCCGCAAGGAGTAACTCCACCAGCTTGGTGTTGGGCTGGTCAAGTGAACGGTAAACGATAGTTGTCGCCGCCGGCGCTGGAACACATGGCACGATCTCGCCGTCGGGAAACGCGTGTACGTCCACAAAAGCTAGCGGAACCTGCAGCGCATTCGACAGCCGCTGCGCTTGGGCGGCCTCGTCGCGAAAGGAGTGGAGCACTATTGTCATCGGCCCGCGCTACCAATGAGAAAGCCGGAGTCTTCACCGGAGGCTTCGCAGGCCGCCGAAAAATCTGCGTGATCCAGCCCGTGAATGCGGTAGAGTGGCTCGCCTTTGCGCACCACATCCCCAGCCTTCTTCTTCAGATCGATCCCGGCGCCGGGATCGTTTGGCGCGCCGGCCGTGCGAGCAATCCTGGCGATGCGGAAGCAGTCGATCTGATTGACGACGCCATCTCGCGGAGCCGGAGCCTCAAACACCAGGCTCCCGATTGGCGCCGTGCGCGGTGGAGGGCCTTGTGCTTCGATCATTCGGTCAAGCGCCCTGCGCGCCTCTCCGCTATCAAGTAGCTCGCGCGCCCGCTCTTCGCCGCGTCCACCCAGCAGCAGCGGATCATGCTCCAGCAGGCGACCCGCAAGCCGGATCGATTTTTCCCGCAGGTCTTCCGGGGCATCGGAGTTTCCGTCCAGCACCGCAAGCACGTCTCGGGCTTCCAGGGCAGGGCCAATGCCGTATCCGATGGGCTGTGCGCCATCGGTAATGATGACTTCGGTTACAAGGCCGAGGCGGGATGCGACGAACTCAAAGAGCTTGCGAATGCTCTGTGCGTGGATGTTGGAACGGATCTTGGCCGTAGGACCCATTGGTATGTCGATCAGGAGATGGGTGGAGCCGGCCGCGATTTTCTTCGAGAGAATCGACGCCACCATCTGTTCCGGAGTGTCTATGGAAAGTGGCCGTTCGATTGAGATCAGCACGTCGTCGGCCGGCGATAGGTTGATATGCCCTCCCCACGCAATGCAGCCGTTGCAGCGTTCCACGACGTCTCGAATTTCGTCCTCCGTCAGCTCGACGCGAGCGAGAACTTCCATCGTATCCGCTGTGCCGGACGGAGACGTGATTGCTCGAGAAGACGTCTTGGGCATTGTTAGCCCATGTGCAGCAACGATCGGCGTAACGAGCATTGTCGTCCGGTTGCCTGGAATCCCTCCGATGCAATGCTTGTCGACAACAACGGGACGGTTCCATTTCAGTTGAGTGCCAGCAGCCGCCATACTGCTTGTCAGCGCCAGTACTTCACTCGTTGTCATGAAGCTGGATGTGGCAATCAGGAAGGCAGCCACTTCGATATCCGAATAGCGGTGGGCAGCGAGGTCGTCGACAACCGCCCGAATTTCCTCCTGAGTCAGCTCCTCGCCGCGGATCTTGGCGCGGACGGCATCCAGGCTTGCAGCTGTTGGCGCAATTGAGACATGGGCGTGGTCGCCGGGATTTGCGCCGAGACGATGCAGGGCAGGCTGCGGCAGTCCGATTTCGTTGGCGCTCAATTCCTCCAGCCCGTCGGAGACGAGCACATTCGCGAATATCTGCGTTCCGTTGACCCGAACCTCGATCTTCCTGAAGCCAGCAAGGCGCTCTGGTCGAAGCGCGACGCAATCTCGTGACAGGATCA
This sequence comes from uncultured Alphaproteobacteria bacterium, assembly GCA_963784415.1. GTDB lineage: Bacteria > Pseudomonadota > Alphaproteobacteria > Caulobacterales > Hyphomonadaceae > UBA7672. Next base: position 253,293 of record CAWARK010000006.1, on the reverse strand, counting down.
CGACGTTCTCGCCCATGGTGTCCAGCTTGATCGGGCGTATTCTGAGCTGTGTGCGCGCCGCGTTCGGTTGCTTTGATGCCGGCCTGGCGGACTTGGGTTTTGGCTGCTGTGTCATCTGGTGTTTACCTGCACAGTGTCTCCATCAAGAAGGGCGTCACCCGAAAAAGGCACGGCGAGGTCACCGATAGGTGCGCGAAGGATCAACGTGCCGTGTATCCGCCGTCGATGATAAGCTCTGTGCCTGTAATGAACTTGGCTTCGTCCGACGCGAGGTACACGATCCCCCAGGCGATATCGTCGGGTTCACCCATGTGACCCAGAGGATGCAGCGCGTCCGTTGCACGGCGCGCGTCTTCAAGATCGCCGGACGCATTCAGGTGCCCTTCGACCATAGGTGTCCAGATGAAGCCCGGATGGATCGAGTTCACCCGGATCTTGTCCGCGGCATAAAGCAGGGCGTCTGTCTTGGTCATCAGCCTCACCGCCCCCTTGGATGCGTGGTACGGAGGAACATCGGGCGCGCCGACCAGCCCATAGATCGAGGAAAGGTTGATGATGCTCCCACCGCCCGCTTTCCGCAGAAGCGGAATAGCGTGCTTGGTGCAGAAGAAGACGCCTTTCACATTGATCGACTGAACCCAGTCCCACTCTGCTTCCGTCAGCTCGTGCGTCGGCTTGTTCACGCCCGCGACGCCGGCATTGTTCACGACAGTATCGACATGCCCAAAATGTCCCGCCACTTCTCCGAACACACGGGAGACGTCGGCCTCACTGGAGACATCGCAGCGCCAGAAGTGTACCACGGCGTCGCGGCCGCGCAGCTCGGCCACCAGCGCCTCGCCCTTATCGGCCTGCAGGTCCAGCACGGCGACGGAGGCGCCTTCCTCTGCCATCCGGATCACACCAGCACGCCCGATCCCCAGTGCTCCACCCGTGACGATTGCAACTTTTCCGGTCAGCCGCTTCATGAATTCACCTATCTTTCTGGAGGGGAGGAGCGATGTGCGTTTCGGGAGACCGGGACTCAGCCGAGCGCGTGAGCCGGAGCGGCGCCAGCAGGTTCCAGCGTCGGGCAACACCGTACCATCCGCCCGCGATGACTGCGACGAGGACCGAGAGAGCGATGACAAAGCCGTCTGGCGCCTTAACGCGAAAAATCTCGGACAGGAATGGGACCGTCATCGTGCCGGCAAGAACAACTACCGCTATGGCGCCCACACCCCAAAAAATATTGTGGCGGGGGTCGAACAGTCGCGTCGCCGAACTCGATGCGTCCGCGAGGGCCAGCACCAGGTTCCCTATGACGAGGACCATGAATCCGGCAGCACGCGCCTCGCCTTCCGGCAGGCCGCCGTTGAGGGTCCACACATAAATGCCAAGCACCGCCGCCAGCAAGACAGCGCCCTGAACGGCGGCCAGTATCATCTGAGGCCGGCCGAACAGCGGCTCCTTGATCGACCGGGGCGGGCGGAGCATGGCCGAGCGATCGCTCGGCTCGGATTCGAACACTAGTGAACAGACAGGATCGATGATGAGTTCCAGCATCACCACATGCATTGGATAGAGCAGGGGCGGCATGCCAAAGAGGATCGGTAACAACGCCACGCCGGCGATGGGAACGTGAATTGCCATCACATAGATCAGCGCCTTGCGCAGGTTGGTAAAGATGCGGCGGCCCAGCCGCACGCCCCCTACGATGGCGGGAAAGCTGTCGTCGAGCAGAACGAGGTCAGCAGCTTCGCGTGCAACGTCAGTCCCGCGTTTTCCCATGGCGATGCCAATGTGCGCGCGCTCCAGTGCCGGCGCATCGTTGATGCCATCGCCTGTCATTGCGACGACTTCGCCGCGGACCTTGAACGCTTCTACCAGCGCCAACTTTTGCTCAGGCTTGACGCGCGCGAAGATGCGAACTGTCGCGAGCCGCCTGGATAGTTCCTCGGGGCTGAGGGCTGCGATCTCGGTCCCCGTCAGAACGCCGCCCGCGACATTAAGGCCCGCCTGTCGCGCGATCTCAAGGGCAGTTGCGGGATAGTCACCCGTGATCATTGAAACGTCGATGCCGGCCGCGCGGGCCTCGGCGAGCGCAGCTGGAACATCCGCTCGCAGGGGATCCAGAAATCCGATCAGGCCGACTAATACGAACGGCACATCTTTCGGATCGCCAATTGCCTTGGTTGAGTCGTTGGCCTTGGCGACACCAAGAACACGCAAGCCGCTGGCCGCCATGCCGGCCAGTGCGGCCTCGACGATTTTCTGCTTGGCAAGCGGTGTCTCGCATAACCGCAAAATTGCCTCGGGCGCGCCTTTTGCGGCCCAGACCGCCCCGGCCTCCGTCGCCCATGATTGAATGACTGCAAGCCGGTCGGGTCTGAGCGGAAAGCTGCTGACGGGTTCACCGCCATGACTGGATAGTGTCGATGCAGCTCGATCTCCCAGGGCCTCCGAAACAGCTCGGTCCATGGGATCGACGGGATGAATCGCAGACGCAAGAAGAGCGGCGCGAGCGACGTCTCCGGCAGCGCCATCCATATCGGCGCCGAGTTGCTTGGCGTTGGCCCAGACTGCTCCGACTTGCATCCGGTTTTCGGTAAGGGTGCCGGTCTTGTCGACACACAGCATCGTCACCGCGCCCAGGGTTTCAACCACGGCCGCACGTCGCACGAGTACTTGATGGCGCGCGAGCCGCCAGGAACCTATGGCGAGAAAGACAGCCAGCACCATCGGAAACTCTTCCGGGAGCAGAGAGATCGCGACGGTGAGCCCAGCCAGGCCTCCGGCAAACCAGTCGCCTCGCACGAAGCCGTAGGCTGCGGCGACAAGAAGACAGAATACGACAGCAATCACGCTCAGGCGTATAACAAGCCGGCCAGTGGTTTCCTGAAGAGGAGTGCGCTCCATTTCACCAGATAGTGCCGAGCCGATCGCACCAATTCGGGTTCGATGTCCGGTCTGCGTGACCTGCGCCAGGCCCTGGCCGGCGAGCAACATCGTCCCGGCAAACAGGGCATTCTCATTTTGTCGGTGGTCGTTGTCGGCTTCGTTGGCGTGCCATGGTCCCGGCTGTTTGATCACGGGAACTGACTCGCCTGTCAGAGCGGACTCATCGACCGTAAGGACGTCCCCCTTGCGGAAAACCGCATCAGCGGCAATTCGCTCCCCCTCCATGACGACGATGATGTCTCCTGGAACGAGATCGCGGGCGGGGAGGCGCTGCTGGTTTCCATCGCGAATGACGTCCGCAAATGGCTCGGCGAGTTCTCGCAAGGCCGCGAGCGCACGTTCACTGCGCGCGTCTTGAAACACGACCAGCGCAACCGATACGGCTGCGCCGCCAAGGAGGAATAACCCTTCGCCGAGATCGCCCACCAGAAGGTAAAGCGAAGCTGCTACGAGCAGAAAGATGAACATTGGCTCGCGGAGCGTTCCGAGGGCGATTGTGAGAAGGCCGCGGGACCTGACCGTCCTCAACGTATTCGGGCCGTGCGTCTTCAGAAGCGATACGGCCTCAGTCACACTCAGGCCGGTTAGTGGCTCTTCGGCCATACTGTCTGCCCTTGCGACGTCGGGGCTATGCCCGAAACTCAGTGCGACATGAGGATAGGGATGGTGGACTTGGCGAGAAGCTCTCTAGTCGCACCACCGAGCAGAAACTCGCGCAATCGGGAATGCCCGAAAGCCCCCATCAGGATCAGATTGGCGCCTGTAGTTTCGGCGTGTTCCAGAATTGCCTGGCCGATGGATCTTTTGCCAATGACGACATCCATCGCTTCAACTGCAATGCCGTGTTCCTTCAGGAAGGCGATCAGCGGTGTCGTTGGATCTGTGATCGGAATGTCCTTCTCACCGCGAAACACAGCAACGTGGACGCGCTTGGCATTGTGAAGGAACGGGAGAGCGTCGCTAACCGTCCGGGCCGCCGATCTACTGAAATCCCAGCAAATCAGAACGTTGTCTGCGGAGAATTTCTGCTTCGAGCTGTCTGGGTAGAGAATGCAGGGGCGACCCGCTCCGAACAGCCAGTCCTCGACATAGAGGCGGGGTTCAGCGCTATCCGGCGACAAGCCAAGAACGCATACATCACTGACGCGACCCCGCCAGGCATTGTCGATGAGCCCCCCGGGCCAATGTTCTGAAGTATGCGCTATCTCGACCTGAATACCCTGAAGCAGTGCCTCACGCTGGACATGCAATTCGAGTTCTTGCGTTTTCGCGGTGGCGATCGTCTCGAGCTCTCGCGCCATCGTCGACATCATCGCGCCGACGATCCAGTTCTGCGGCGCCCGAATAGCCAGGTGGGAACTGGAAACGGTAAGCTTTGCTTCAAACAGTTTGGACAGCGCGCAGGCGTAGTCGATTGCTCCCAGGGATGTTGGGGCCGGATAGGGCGTCACGTGCAGGTGAACCGTCGCATACGTCATAGGTTGTCTCCGGGCTCGGGACCTCATAGCCAAGAACCCAGGGCGGGCGTTTGACTAAGCGCAAGTTGCGACGTCACGACGGCTGGATACAGCGTCGCTACGGTGCGGCGTCGTGTTTTGAAGAGGGCAGCACCGTAACTCGCCGCTGCATGTTACGTTCCGTGCTGCGGCGAACTTTTGTGATCCACGCAAATGCCTGACTAAAGGCTCAGCTCTGCCCGTTATGCGGAGCGGGCAAAATTCAGAACCAGTTCGGTGTGATCTGGGTCAGTTTTCAGCGAACCGCCGTGAGCCTCCATGATGCGCGACACGATAGCGAGGCCAAGCCCGGCGCCACTCTTGCTGGAGTGGTCGCCGCGATGCAGGCGTTGGCGATAGTCCTTCAAGGCTTCCTGCGAAAGGCCCGGGCCGCCGTCGCGAACGCGCAAGGTGGCGCCCGGGCCGACGAATACAGTCACCGTCCCGTGTGGGGGTGTAACACGCAGCGCGTTCTCGACAAGGTTGCGCAAGGCAGCGCTAATTGCTTCGGGACGACCGCAAACGATGGCGCCATCACCGGGCTCGAGAGCGATCTCCTTTTCCTCATCCAGCGCGAGTGGCGCGAAATGTGAAACGATATCTGCCGCCACGTCTGCCAGCACGACATCCTGCGTCGCAGCTCTCGCGGCTGCCTGAGCATCAAGTTGGGCGAGCACCAGTAACTGGTCTACAAGACGGCTCATGTTCGTGACGTCCCGCTTCAACCGCGCGGCCGTCTCGCCATCGAGCTTCTCCAGTTCAAGGGCCAGAATCGCGAGCGGTGTACGAAGTTCGTGCGCGACGTCGGCTGCGAACGCCTCCTGGCGTGCTGCTGTTTCATCGAGCCGGCCCAGCAGGCCGTTCACGGCTTCAGCGAATCCAGTGGCTTCCGCAGGAAAATCATCGGCATTCACCCGGAAACCGCGATCGGCTGTCTGCGCCAGTTCGATCTGCGCTGCCGCGTCTCTGAGAGGGCGCAGTGAGCTTCGGATCACCCAAGGGACAGCAATAGCAAGTGGTAGCATCAAGACGAGAAGCGGTACGACAACATGATCGGCGACCTCGTTCATGATTTCAGCGAAGGTCAGACTGTTTGGGCCGCCATCGAAGGAGAGCCCGTACTCGAACGCCACGAACATCAGGAGTACGATTGCGCCGACCAGGCCCACGACAATGAGGCCAATGGCAAGACGACCAAATAGGGAATCGCGTCTCATCCGCGCTTTGCCTTCAACATGTACCCGATACCGCGCACGTTATGCAGAAAATCCTTCGCCCCTGCATCTTCCAGCCTTCTGCGAAGCCGCGAAATTGCGACTTCAACCGCATTGGGCGTGACGGGCTCATTGAAGTCGTAAACGGCTTCCTCAAGCGCCTGCTTGGTGAGAACGGCGCCGGCGCGGCGCATCAACACTTCGAGAAGCCCGGCCTCACGCCGGGACAGCTCGATGAGCGCCCCATCATGGGCCGCTTGCCGGGAAGATGTATCGAACGTCAGCTTGCCGACCGACAGCAAAGGGGTCAGGCCTTGCACGGGCCGACGAAGCAGGGCGCGACAGCGGGCCGATAGTTCCGCAATGTCGAATGGCTTGACGAGATAATCATCGGCACCAGCGTCCAGTCCGGTGACACGGTCGCTCAGGCCGCCGCGAGCCGTCAACACGAGGATCGGTATCGTGTCTGAGGCGCGACGCAGGCGTCGGATGAGATCGAGACCGTCTCCATCGGGCAATCCGAGATCGAGCAGCACGAGGTCGAACGCTGCCGCTTCAAGCGTCGCCTCGCCATCTTCAAGCGTCTGTTGCCAATCGACTGCAAGACCGTCCTTCGTCAGACCGTCCCTGATCAGTTGGCCCAGTCTCTCGTTATCCTCAATGAGCAGGAGGCGCATGGTCGACATCAGTTCCTGTTGCGGCGCGTTTGCGACCGGTGATCATGGCGCGGATCAGGTTCTCGCGATGATGCCAGCTTTCGACAAGCGCCGCCAGAACGTGGAGAATTGCCAGCGCAAGTATGAGGTTGGCGGCAGTTTCGTGGACGTCCTCTACCCATTCCACGCCCCAGAAGGCATCCTGCTCCATCATCACGCCGGTCACGCCGCAAATGGTCGCCAGTCCGATGAGTGCAAGCATCATCAGCCCACCGGCGGGATTGTGCCCGACATAGCGTGGCGCTTTCCCGCAGGATGAGGGAGCCGAGATAGCCCGCGAGCTTTCTGGGACCGGTCACAAAGTCCGAGAAGCGTGCATGACGTGAGCCAACAAATCCCCACAGGATACGTATCGCGATTGCGCCGAGTATGACGTAGCCGACAAGTTCATGCGCCGGCTCAACTTCCCGAAGGACAGTGAGATTGGCGATGCAGCCGAGCGCCAGTGTCCAATGGAAAAGCCGGACAACCGGATCCCAGACTTTAACTTGCGGCGCAGCGGCTGGGAGAGCCGAAGCAGTCGCCTCTTGACCTGTGGGGACGTCGCTCATTGCTTAGCCGACTTCTTTTTTGACGATGCTGCCATCGACGGGGTTGAAGTAGATTTCGACCTTCTTGCCGTCTTTCGTGAAGCCGTAGATCTCGTAGCAGTTGCCGCTGACCTTGAACGTCTTGATGGTGTAGCCATCCTTCTCGATCTTGGCGCGCATGGCCGCTTCGGTCATCCACTGCGCCTGGGGCGCCGTCGTGCATTGCGGGCCGGCCATAGCCGTTCCGGTAAATGCGACGATGACAGCCGCGACCGCGGAAATCTTGAGAATGCTCATAAGTGTCTCCATCCATGAAGCGTGGGCCTCGCGCCCAGCAATGATGAGAATGGCATCCGTTCTTGACACGAGACTGACGCCAGATGCGCTGCTCGAGCGGTGTGATAAACCCAGGATGGGTGGGCGACATCGCGATACGTGGCCGAGCCTGAGCAACCGTTCGTCTGTCAGTCCGTTGTCAGTACATTCCTCCAATGCTGCTCCAGAAAAGGAGGCTGTGATGCCGAACAATCCCGATGCTGCGCCACGCCTGATCCGCGTTTGGGATCCTGGCGTTCGGATCTTTCACTGGCTTCTGGTCTCCTCCATCGCCCTCGCATTTCTTTCGTCCGATGAGGAAAGCGCGTTCTCGCTCTGGCATATTCCAATTGGTTGGGCTGCCGCCCTGCTGATTGTCTTCCGTCTGGTCTGGGGCTTCGTTGGCGGAGAGCATGCGCGCTTTGCAACCTTCATCCGTCCTATGAAGATTGCGCCACACATAGGGCATCTACTGTCAGGCAAGGTAGCGCCGACGATAGGTCACAACCCACTTGGCGCACTCGCAGTCGTGGGGCTGCTTGGATTGACCGCTGCAACGGTATTCACCGGGATTTCAGGTGGCGAAGGTGGGCACGAAGCTATCGCCTACGCACTCCTCGGCTTTGTAGCGGCGCATATCATTGCAGTATTGCTGATGTCGTACCTGGCGAAGGACAACCTCATACTGGCAATGGTGACGGGGAAGAAGCGCGCTGACCGCCATCCTGCGGCGATGGACGCCGCCCCTCCTGTGCGACTGGCAATCCCCGTTGCCGTGATCGCAGTCGGCGTGGCCGCCTATGGCGCTACCCGCGTCGACCCACAGGCCTTTACGCCGCACGCCGGTGCTGAAGCAGTAGAGGGTGGCGGGCGCGAAGGCGGCGGATCTGAGCGCGACGACGATTGAGCCTGCTCGCCTGGAGCAGGGAGGAGCCAACCACATGAGCCGCTTGCATCTTCACACCGAACGGCATGCGGTCGATCGCATCGGATGGCTGCGCGCCGCCGTGCTCGGCGCCAATGACGGCATCGTTTCTACGGCGAGCCTTATTGTGGGGGTGGCGGCAGCGGCCGCAGCCCGTAGTGACATCGTCTTGGCGGGAACCGCAGGCCTCGTCGCAGGCGCCATGTCGATGGCGGCAGGTGAGTATGTATCCGTGAGTTCGCAATCGGACACAGAAAAAGCCGATCTCGCGCGTGAGTCAAAGGAGCTCGAAGATGATCCCGCCTTCGAACGCGAAGAGCTCGCGGGAATCTACATCAAGCGTGGCCTCGACCCCATGCTTGCTGCGCAGGTGGCGGAACAACTCATGGCAAAGGACGGCCTTGCCGCGCACGCAAGGGACGAGCTGCATATATCCGACATGACGGCGGCGCGACCGATCCAAGCTGCACTGACGTCAGCAATCACGTTTGCCATCGGGGCGGCGTTACCGCTTGCGGTCGTCTTCGTCGCGCCACTGAATGCGCTGGTTCCTGCGGTGTCGATCGCGTCGCTGGCATTCCTTGTCGTGCTTGGCGCAGCAGGCGCACGCACTGGCGGCGCTCCCATGCCAGTCGCGATCTTCCGCGTAACACTATGGGGCGCCATAGCTATGGCGCTAACTGCGGGGATAGGGCGCCTGTTTGGCGCGGTTGTTTGAAGCGCGCCAAAGTCTAGGCCATCGGAGCATTCGACCACGATCCCGCCGGCGCTGTCGGGTCAACTCTCACTGCTTTGACGAGAGCGGGATCGTGAGTCGCGAGGGGGCCATGTGAAAAGGGGCACCGGTTTCCCGACGCCCCTCCACCACCAGCTGCCGGTCCCAGGTTTGGGGGACGGGGCCGGCCGCGCGGTAGTCTCGAACCGGATCCCGCATTTCTGCGTCGGCGTCTGCGACTTCGATGGCGTAGAGGCAGCATCACGGAATGGTGGGGGCTGTCCGTGTTGTCTGCGAAGACTTAAGGGCGTTCGCCTTCACCAGCTGGTCTACAATTGCGAAGATGACCGCGCTTCTTGACAGGATACTGACGGCATACGGGAAGGCCAACATTCTTGATTGGTAGAGCCAAACGTCAGTCTAACTTCCGGAAGATCATGGAGCGATGCTGCGTGTTTTGCGTGAGATCGCGGATTGCGCCTGAAGCGTATGCTCATCTGCAGACCAACCCTAGCAGCTCTGTTGGACTTCGTTTCGTGCACCGCCATGGACGCGCGAACGACAGGCTCAACATCAGCGTCCCCAACGTCTTGTCACCATCGTTCCTTGACCTAAGTCAAACGTACTTGCGGGGGCAGGAAGCGATAGTGCCAAGGTGACAGATTTGTTCCCTCGGCCAGACCTAGTCCGCATCGCGGACCTGCATCCAACGCAGATGACCTTGGGTTTCTCAGAAGTCGTGTACAAGCGGCTCAGGTGGCATGTGACTTTCGAGAAGGCGTGCCGAGAGCGTGCGTCAATTCCCCTTGCGCCCGTCGTCCGCGGCCCGCAGGGCAGGCTCTATCTTTTGGATCGGCACCACCTTGTGCGTGCGGCGAGCGAGGAAGGGGTCGTTGAGATTTTCGTTCGACCTATCGCAGACCTGAGGCGGCTTAAGCCTGATGATTTCTGGCTAGAACTCGACGCTCGGGGTTGGTGCCATCCCTTCGACACGAAGGGTCGACGCAGACCCTATGGCGATATCCCCTTTGGGATTGATTCCCTTGTGGATGATCCGTTTCGGAGTTTGGCAAGCGCCCTCAGACGCGCTGGCGGCTTCTCAAAGCTGCGGACGCCTTTCAGCGAATTTGCTTGGGCCGATTTCCTCCGGGCCCACATTCCAGTTCGTTTGGTCACATTTGATTTTGAAGGCGCGCTCGAACACGCGCTGGCGTTGGCGAGATCGCCGGCGGCCCGCAGGCTGCAAGGCTGGAAATCGGAAGCTGAATTGATCCGGAATGAACGCGCTCCTTTAGCGCCGCAAAATGCCTGTTGCTGACGCGACGCCCAATTTGGAACGCCCGGAATGGCCGTTGCTGGTCGCCTTGGCGATCGGACTGTTGGTCGGACTTGAGCGCGAACGCCGGAAGGGGGAAGGAGCATCACGCTCGCCCGCGGGACTGCGCACCTTTGCATTGGTCGGCGTGCTGGGTGGGGTCTCGGCTCTCGCGGGCGATAGCGGCCTGATCATCGTGTGCGGTAGTTTTGTCGCTCTCGGTACGCTGGCAGCCTACGTGTTGGGAGATCGCAAGGACCCCGGGCTTACAGGGGAGGTCGCACTTGTCGTTACCTATGCGCTTGGTGTGTTGGCGAACAGGGAACCGACGATTGCGCTCGAGGCGGGGATCGTGATGACGGCGCTGCTCGCGTTTAGGGCGCCATTGCACCGGATTGTAAGAGAACGGATCACAGATCAGGAATTGCTCGACGCACTTATTTTTGCGATTGCCGCTTTGGTGATCCTTCCCGTTCTGCCCAATCGCCCTGTTGATTCATTCGGACTGCTCAACCCGTACACGCTCTGGCGTCTGGCAGTGGTTGCGATGGGGCTCAGCTTCGCCGGCTATGTCGCCCAGCGTCTCATTGGTCGGCGATTTGGGTTGCTTGTCGCGGGCCTCGCTGCTGGTTTGGTGTCGAGCACGGCGGCCGTGGCGGCGATGGGCTCCCAAACCAGGGATCAGCCTAACCAAGTTGGCGAGAGCGCCGCTGGCGCGGTAGCGTCCATGATCGGCAGCCTGGGGTATCTCGCTGCGATCATTTGGGCTGTCAGCCCGCAACTCGCGCTGATGCTGGCCATGCCCTTGGGCTTTTCTGCGGGCCTGATGCTCGTGTATGCGGCGTGGCTTGTGCGGCGGCCGAGCAAGACTACCACTCAGGCAGAACATGTCGGTCGAGCGTTCAACGGTATGTCGATACTCTTGTTCGTCGCGCTTGTCGGCGGCTTCAGCCTGGTTTCCGAGTTTCTCATTCGCTGGCTCGGAGAGCCAGGCGCCTTTGTTGGCGCCGCCATCCTAGGCCTCGCGGATGCCCACGCAACCTCCGTATCCATGGCGACGCTGGCGGCGGGAGACCGTCTGACTGTCGTCGCTGCGGCGATAGGTGTGGTCCTCACGCTCACCACCAACATGGCGGTCAAGATCCCGACGGCGTTTGTAGCGGGGAGCCAGCCCTACGGGCGCCACGTCACGATCGGTGTCGGTCTTCTTCTTGTTGGTCTTTGGAGTGGAGGCTTGCTGGTCTTGCTCACGCGCCAGTAGGTCCTAGGCTAGGACTATGGAGCGTGTCGAAGTTGCAAAGACGAGAAGCCTGCTGGGTGGCGCAATGAAGCGCGGGGCCACTATTGGATCGAGGCTTTCGGGCGTAGTTATGTTGCATCATGCTTCAGCGCCCTCCCGATGCCCCGCACACGAAATTGATAGAACTTCAGGTCGATCGGCTGGAGTATCTGTTTGATCCGTTTGACCCGTTTCCGACGCCAACGCGAGATCTGTCGCGGGGCGCCGAAGAATTCATCGTCGGGTGGGCGCGTGAGCTGCCGCACAACGCGGCCATAGGGCTTCGCCTGCATCTGCGCGATGAAGAGGCCTCAACCGCCGATGTTGCCGCCTTGAAAGGCGCTATCTCTCGTCACTTCACCTACAAGGCTGATCGCGTCAATGGTGACCAGAAGGAGTTGCTTGCCATAGGCCGCGTGGCTCTTCTGATTGGGATCTGTGTGCTTGGCGTCTGCATGGTGGCCCGACAAATTGTCCTGAGCGTACTGCCAGACAGCTCTATCTCCGGAGTGGTGGGTGAAGGGCTCGTGATTGTGGGATGGGTTGCCAATTGGCGTCCGATCGAGATTTTCCTTTACGATTGGTGGCCGATGTCGCGCAAACGGCGCCTCTATGAGAGGCTTGCCACCGCCGAACTGGAGATTGTGCCGCCTCAGGGTATCGTTGTGAGTCCGACGGAGTAGGGAGGTGTCATCGTTTCCCCTCGAAGCCAGCGGGTTCCAAGCACCCCGCCCATAGTCGCCTTGTTGACGGTGAAAGCTCGGAACTTGGCAACGCTGGTCTGCTTCAAGCGGGGTGCAGAAGCGGCCCCTGAGATTCCGCGAGCGATCCCACCATTCGAAACGGAAAATCCGTCGACTTCGGAACACCCCAGAGACCACTGCTGTCCGTTTGCGCCTACGTCATGTGAAGAGTCATGCCGCCCGAGGAGTCCCTTCCCATTGATCGGACCGCACAAAGCGACGTGCGCGACCTGCCATACCAAGAGTGATTTCAGCACATACACATGCTTCTCAGGTCACGAGCACGAGCCAGGCCGCGTGCGAGCCCAGCACCTCGAAGAAGGCATTCGCAATATCGACAATTGCGTGGCATGCCATCGCAGCGGTGAGGAGGACGAAGGTCAGGACGACGACTAACGCCTGCAGCGATGCACACCAGTACCGAATGCGTTCAAAGCAGGTCCGCAACACGTCGTCGACACTCCGACGACAACTCTTCAAGCGGTTCGCGGCCGCGCCCGTCGAAGTAAGGTCAACGCCAGGGCCCGCAGTACATGAGGCCGAACTCGTGACGTCTGGAATAGCCGGCGCTAGAAAGGGTGCTGGCCCTTACAAGGAAGGTGGCCGATATCGAAAGCATGACAGTGTCCAAACCGATTTGCCTGCTCCATATTTCGGATATTCACTTCGGTGCAGAGGATGACGCCGCGCTTGACGCTGTCGCCAGCTTTGCCCGGCGCATCGAACCAGATGCGCTGATTGTAGCCGGAGACATTACGCAAAGTGGCAGGCGACGCGAGTTTGAAGCGGCTCGTCGTTGGCTGGACGATCTTGCGCTCGAAACCATTGTCGCGCCCGGCAATCACGATACCCCTGCATATCACGTCCCCGCGCGGGTTCTCACGCCCTTCGACCGCTACGCACGATTCATGGGCAGGTACGACGCTGTCGGGCGTGTGGTAGAACTAGCTGCGGGGAAAGTTCGTGTCTCCGCAATCAACACTGCCCGGGGTGTGCAAGGACGCCTCAACTGGGCGGATGGCGTGATTGATCTTGATGATTTGAACGCGACGCTCAGTCGTTTGGGGGAAGGCCCAGAAACCGCGTGGCGCATTCTCGTCTGCCACCACCCGTTGCACGAACCATCTCATTCGCGGATCTCGGTCGATACTCGGCGCGGTGGTCAAGCGTTACAACGATGCGCTGCGGCCCATGTCGATGCTATTCTGACCGGGCACATACACGATGCTTTCGCCCATCCCCTTCATTCGCCGCGACGACAAATGGTTCAAATGGGTTCAGGCACCTTGTCCACGCGGCTGAGGTCCACGCCGCCGAGCTTCTGCCTTGTAACGATTGACGGTGAGAACATTCGACAGGAGATCCTCACACTGGATCGCGATGAGCTCCGGGTCGAGCGGAACTACGATTCATCAGTTGATCAGCCTGGACTGCTACGACAGCGAGTAACGAAACAGTAAGGCGCAAAGTAGCGGGACTCATCGATCATCTCATTCGAGCCATCCAAGTCGATTCGTGCCTGACAGAAGGTGGTATGTTGATCAGACGATCAGTGGAGCACTGCTTAGCTCCGGGCGAATTGTGCTTGATCGAGACCATTTGAAGCGATGCAAGGCAAGTAGAATTCGCACAGTGCATCTGCATTTGTCGAAAGCACTGAGCCGACGCACATGGCTTGCGAGCAGCTCTTGATGTCGATCAGCTTATGTCGCGAACCAGGCATCGAGCGGCCACTTCAAGAAAGCGCACTGTGAATCTCGATCCGAGGTCAATCTTTTCACCGTCAGCAATAACCGGGATATCCAGACCGGTCTCGTCGAAAACCTCCAGCGTATCCGCCTCGCGGCACTTCACTCCGTCCAGGTAATGCCAATCAGATCGCATCGATGACCAAGCGAAACCAAGAGTTGCCATCGTGGAGGGCAGATTGAGGCCTGCGATCTCCATGCGATTGCCGCGTGCCATCGGGCCGACCAGCGCTGCCACGACATTGCCTTCCGGTAGTGCGTCTGTCCCGCCTGCAACATTTCCAATTTTTGCGCCCAGGTGCAATTGATTGACGCTCTCCACGGCGATACCGACGTCGTGGATTGCTTTCCCGATATTGCCTGAACGCAAGTCTTCCCGCGCCTGGGCAAGCCGAGCGGGCACACCTGCAAGCAAGGCACAGAAGAAGGGCTCGCTGTTCGCCATTCCGGCGGGCAATATCCGTAACGAGGGGCGCTCAAGCACCGAACGCAAGATCCCATCCCACTGGTGCGCACCATGAATCCACTTGGTCAGGAGATTCATCGTCCCGCCGGGTAGAAGCAGCAGCTTGTCAAACCCGATGCCGGACGCGCGCAGCGCGGTCCGGTGCGTGCCATCACCGCCCCAGACAACAAGCAGGTCCGGATTCCGCGCCGCGATATCGCGAAGCTGCTGCTCGGCGCACTTCGGGTCGAAAGCAACGATTTCAGCCTGCTCGATCCCCGCGCTCGACAAGGAGCGTTGCATTCGACGTGAGCCATCCGGCCCTACGCTGCCTGCTGCCGTATTGATGATCGCGAATACTTTCATCAATCGTCTCCAGCTCTGTTGCTTGCAGGGCTTCGGTGCGCAGAGTGTTGACTGAAGTCAAAGCTCGCTCAGTGCAAGTCCGCGAAATCCCGGCCGCCTTGAGGCATCGCCGTAAAATGCTCATGACACACTCGGCATGACTCTGCGAGCAAGTCCGCCGCGGTCGTCAACCCGGACCTGTTCTTCTGCTGTACCGCCATGGCCACAAAGACGCTCGCGTTCTGCATCTCCGCGACCATGTCGCGCCATTTCGGGTCCGCGAGCCTCACAGCGTCTACCTTCCCGCTTCCTGGCATGGTCAGCAATGTCGAGGTAGCGATGATGTTGACCGCGGCCATGCCTGCAGCCGTCCAGTCACTATCGTTCAACTGTTTTTCGCTTTCGGCGACCGTGAAGATTCCATAGGCGGACCAATCGACAATCCCCACCATGAGGCCGCGATAAGGTACAAGCAGCGGGAGTGGATCGCGTTGGTCCACATCGTCGACTATGGGCGAAACGAAGTTGGACAGAATGGCCTTGCGTGTCCCGTTCTCCACGTCAGACGCGCTACACGCGGCAAGCAAAATCGCCGACGAAAACAACCCGCTCAAAGCTCCCATGAGAATGCGGCGTTCCAAGGCTGGAATCAACTCATGCTTTGATTTGTGCCGCATCAACGATCGCCGGGGCGTGTCAGAGTTCTGGTTCTTCATCCGGCCTTTCCATGGGCCAGGTTAACTGGGCGCGCCACGCTGCGGTCACGGCATCCTGTTGCTGCCGTATCGTCATCTGCCAGAAGTCCACGACGCTGCGAGAGACGGGAAGCCAACCTCAAGAAAATCGATGGCGTCGGGCTCGCCAGCATTTTGCAGGCCCCGCGGTCGCTTGAACCATTGGAAGAGGCCGGAGCGTTCGGGGCGCGAGAAAGTACTGCGACCGTCATGCTCAAGCGCGTACCGAACTGGTGCGTCTTTCTCCAACCAACTCATCGCCAGATCGCTCCTTTGAATGAGCAAATTGCAGCACGCGCGGGATAGAGGGTTTGATGCCCGTCAAGAAAGGGCGCGAAATCCCACGCGGGTCTTCAGAGCCTACGCGTTGGTCGTTTATCGACCGGTGTGCGCCGGCACGCCGAACTCGACCCGCCGGAGTTCCGGGTCCTCCGGGTTCATCCTGATTTGGCCTCCAAGTTTGCGGGCTAGATCTAGAGCCGACGTATTGCAAGTCAGAACATCTCCCCAAACAAGAGATGCGCCGCGACGTCCAGCATATGCCAGTGCCTCATTGAGGAGGGTTGTTCCGATCCCCCTGCCATGCATGTCGCTCCGGACTATTATCGCGCATTCAGCGGCTTCATAATTTGGATCAAAGACCAACCGAACCACTCCAGAAATTGAGCTGTCTTTCATCTCCGCAAGAAAGACCATTTCCCGATCATAGTCGATTTGCGACAGGCGCGCCGCTGTGGCGGGCGAGGCCAAACTGACAGCGCCGTGAAATCGCAGGCGCAGGTCATTCGGAGCGGTACGTTGCGCAAAGTCCAGCAACAGAGCCGCGTCCTCGGGACGGATCGGGCGAAGTACCATGGGCGGGTTGCTTGCCGGGAGCGCCTGGATCAGATCGGCAGGATAGGGTTTGATGGCCAATCGATTGAGCGTATCCTGACGCTTGCGAACGATGATGCGGGCATCCAAGGCAACAACGCCCTCCGCGTCAGCGATCAACGGATTGATGTCCAGCTCCGTGATCTCGGGAAAATCGATCACAAGATCCGACAACGCAACGAGCGCGGCCACAACATCGTCCAGTCTAGCAGGCGCCCTGTCACGGTAGCCCGCCAACAATTTTGCGACGCGCGTCCGCGAGATCATGTCCTTGGCAAGGTTGATGTTCAGGGGTGGCAGACCGATGCAACGGTCGGCGATGATTTCCGTTGCGACACCACCTTGGCCAAACATCAGGCAAGGGCCAAAGGTCTGATCCACCACTGCGCCAAGCAACAGTTCTTGCGCGTGGGGGCGCTTGACCATCTGTTGCACCGTGAAGCCGTCGATTGTTGCGTCAGGTCTCAATTTTGAAACGCGCGACAGCATTTCGATCGCGGCTTCGCTAGTCTCTTTCGCACCCACAAGATCAAGTCGAACGCCGCCGACATCGCTCTTGTGCGTTATCTCACGAGACAGGATCTTCAGGGCAACATCGCCGCCTATCTCCTCGGCGGCCTGTCCTGCCGCCTCCGCCGAGCCGACTGTGCGAGTTGTCACCACGGGTATGTGATATGCGGCCAGTACTGCTTTGGCCTCTGGCTCTGTAAGGGTCGCCCGGTTCTCGGATATGACGCGGTGAATGATCTGCCATGCATCGTCTCTGTTGTTGGGGCGGTCGGGAGTGTGAAGCGAGGGAGTTTCGAACAAGGCGCGCTGGTTGCGGCTGTATTCGGCAAGATGGAGAAATGCCGTAACGGCCTCGTCGGGTGTTTCGTAATTCGGTACCCCGGCCTGAGAAAGCAAGGCACGAGGTATGGCGGTAGAGGCTTCGCCCATCCAGCAAGCGATGATGGGCTTACCGATACGCTTCTCTTTCGCTCTGACGACGGCCCCAGCCGCATCCATGGAGTCGGCCACCCCTGTGGGGCAGTTCATTGCGAGAAGGCAGTCACTAGCCGTCGACATGCTCAGCGCGTCCAGTGCTGCTTCATACCTGTCCCCATGCGCATCGCCTAAAATGTCGATCGGGTTGCCGTGCGACCATGCGGCAGGAAGAGAGGCATCAAGGTGGGCTCTCACGTCTTTGCTCAAGAGCGCGAGCTTGCCGCCGGCATTCTCCAACGCATCTGCCGCGAGCACACCGAGTCCACCGCCGTTGGTGAGTATCGTAAGTCTGTCGCCGTGAACCCGCAGTCCGCTAGCGAGCGTCTCAACTGCGTCGAACAACTCGCGGAGTGTCCCGACGCGAAGCATACCGGCGCGGCGAAGCGCGGCGTCATAAACCGCGTCTGCTCCCGCGAGCGCTCCCGTGTGCGAAGCCGCCGCTGCGGCGCCTGCAGCGCTTCTTCCGCCTTTTACTACAATGACCGGCTTGGCTCTGGATGCGATCCGCCCTGCGGACATGAATTTGCGGGCATGCGTGATCGTTTCGGCATAGAGCAGTACTGCGTCCGTCTCCGGATCGAGTGCCAGAAAGTCGAGAAGATCGCCGAAGTCGACGTCAGACATGTCACCGAGCGATACGATATGCGAGAAGCCGATCTTTTTCCCGATCGCCCAATCGATAACCGACGTCGCGATCGCGCCGGACTGCGTCACGAAAGCAAGCCGGCCTCGCTGGGGCATGAGATGAGCGAAACTCGCATTGACGCCGCTGACCGGGGACAGCAGGCCAAGGCAATTTGGTCCGACAACACGCAAGAGGTAAGGACGGCCGGCCGAGAGCAGCGCTGCGCGTAGATCCTTGTCAAATCCTGCGGTGACGACCACTGCGGCGCGACAACCGCCTTGTCCAAGTTCGGAGATCAACTGCGGTATCACGCGCGGCGGCGTTGCGACGACTGCAAGATCGGGCTTGGTGGGCAGGTCCGATATGTTTTGAAAGCTCTGGACGCCGCATACTTCACGGTCATGAGGGTTCAGCAGCATGATTGGTCCGGAAAATCCTCCGCTCAAGAGATTTCGAGCGAGGACATTCCCGACCGAACCTGGTTGGTTGCTTGCCCCCACCAGCGCAATCGCCTTGGGCGCCAGGAGCGCATCGAGGTTTCTGGTTGTCATGCTCGAATTCCGCTTGGAAGGGGCGTAAGGCGACCAGCGAAGAACCTACCCAATTCGCTGGGTTTGATGCATCTCAGCGATATCATCAGCTGCAGAAACAAAATCCGCGTTTGACATCTATCAATACTGCCGTTCCCAGGCCGGTCAGGATTGTCTGCATATCACAGGAGAACCCCATGAGCCAAAGCACATCCGATCGTATGACAACCGATCTGGCAGAAGGTTACGATGATGTCGTGCGTGGCCTTGGTCGCATGACGAAACACCTCGGAGCTGATGCCGGCGATGCAGTTTCTCAAGCGGCGGCGGGCTTTGTTCACGCAGCTTCCGAGTTGGCCGAGCAGATCAAGAAGCAATCAGTCGTCGTGGCCCGTAAAGCCGGCGAAGAAATCAGGGAGCATCCCGTGGCAACCGCGGCGCTAGCTGCTGCGGCCGTTGGCTTGCTGGGGTACGCCGTCACGCACACTCGCCACCCCAAGAAGGTTGAAACAAAGTAGAGTCGTCGGAGCCAGTCTCTTGTTGGGCGATACAACGAAGAAGGCAACAGAATGCGCGACATCCTGCTTCAGATCGATACCTACGCGGAGCCAATCGCGCCTGCCGCCATCGATCAGGCAGTGGCTTTTGCAAAGATTCTCGACTGCAAAATCAGCGCCCTGGCAACGCACATCAATATCAACGTCCCCGATAACTGGCTCGCGGAGAAACTTCTCAACATCAGCGATCTGGCGGAGGCGGAGGAGTCCAGGAGCCGCGAAGCCGGGCAATCCTCGCTGACCCATTTCGAGAAGACTGCGGCAGCCGCGGGAGTGCTTGGTCAGTCAGTTATGGTACGCGCCAACCTGCACGGGGTGGGCCCTTGCGTGGCCCGGAACACCCGCACGCGGGATCTTTGCATCATTCCGATTGGCAGCCCGAGGGACAGCCAGCGCGGCGTTGCCGAAGATGTACTGTTCGGAGCCGGGCGGCCTCTTCTTGTATTTCACCCTGACAAGGCTCCATTGCCTGCGGAACGCCTCAACCGTGTAACCGTCGCGTGGGATGGCGGACGCTACGCCGCCCGCGCGGTTGCTGAGTCAATTTCCTTGCTCAGGAAGGCAGGAGATGTCCGCGTATTGACGATTGTTGGCGAGAAGGCCTCGGCAGTTTCTGGCCTGTCGACCGACCTGATGAGACATCTGACGAGCCATGGGGTCCGGGCGAGCATCGATGAGATCGACGGGCGCCATCGCAGCATCAGCGCGTCGATCGAAGCCTACATTGATGAGGCTGCGCCGCAGCTCATGGTCATGGGAGGCTATGGAAGCCCCAAGCTGAAAGAATTCGTTCTGGGCGGCGCCACGGAGCACGTTCTCAACCATCTACGAGTTCCGACTATTCTGTCCCACTAGTATAGATCGAGTCGCCAATCGCTTTGCGTAACGCGCGCATTCTTACTCTGGTCCGGGTGCGTGTCGGTGAGCAGAAATTCCGTTCAAGGGGCACCGCTGGAGTGTGCAATGAAATTCAGGGATATTCTCGCAATTGTTGGTTCAGCGACCGGGGACGAACACGTCATTGCCGCGGCGGATCAGTTAGCTTCCCAGAATGACGGCAAGTTATCCGGGCTGTTGATCGGGTGGCTTCCGCCTGTCTCGCTGGCCGTGGAGGGTTGGGCCATATCTCCTGTCTGGGGAGATGTGGTTGAGGAATCCAAGAAGCAACTCGCAGTCGAGCTGGAACGCGTAAGAGAAAAGCTCGATCGCACAGGTCGAGGCTCTGGCGTTGAGTCAGAGTTGCTTGAGCTAAGCGTAGGACGCATTGTGACTGGCCTGCGGGGCAGGCATGCCGATATTACTGTCGTGGGTAGACCGCACGCGGATTTTGGTCAGGCCATCGTTGAGGGGGCTCTGTTCGAGTCGGGTCGACCAGTGCTCGTGGTGCCGCCGGCTTGGAAGCGGCGACAGATAGGCAGGTCCATTCTCGTCTGCTGGAAGCCGACACGCGAGGCTGCGCGAGCGCTGGGGGATGCCGCCGATTTTCTTGTAAATGCGAGCCAGGTGACAGTCGCCACGATCGACGCTCAGCCTGCCGAAGATGGTTATGGACCAAGGCCAGGCCTCGACATTGCTGCCCACTTGGCACGGCGAGGGACCAAGGTGACACTTACGAACCTCGACTCGATGGGCCGCACCGAGGTCAAGGCAATCCAGGAACACGCGTTGGCGATTGATGCCGATCTGATCGTGATGGGGGGCTATGGGCATTCTCGAATGAGCGAGTTCATATTTGGAGGTATGACCCGCGAAATGCTGAAGACTGCGACGCTTCCGGTCCTGATGTCTCACTAACCTCTGATCGACACGTGCGCTTGGTGAACGGAGGAAGCGCGTAGACTGACTATCTTTGCAGAACTCTGAGCGCCGCGCGCTAACCAGCAGAGACCTTTCGCGCATCTGATCTGCTATTGCTGCTCCTGCGTGTGAGCTGGCTTTCAAGCTTGGGGCTGCCGAAATGCTCGATTAGACTGCGGATTACCTTCTGGTCGCCTGCCAATGCCTTCGCCCTGATGCGGAGCAACATCACGTCTAACGCGGCCACCATCTCCGTATTTCGACCGATTTTCACGGGGAACGGCGACAATAGGACTTCTTCGAGAATGTCGCGACGAGGCCCGCCGCCGGGATTGCCAGCTTGGCCTGGCTTCCAGCGGGAATGGCGCGGCGGCTGGCGGTAGCCGGCCTTGTATTCGATTTCCTGGTCAGATGCGAATTGCTCCGGATGGGGGGGTGCCGACGGGCGTCGACCCCGAGGATTGTCTGAATGCCCCGCCTTCCAGCGCGAGCTGACCGGCGGACGCCGTAGCCGGCGCCACCATCGTCTTTGGGAGAGCCTGAAGTAGACCCAGTTCGATTTTTCAAGCTGGAATCCTTCGCTCCGGCGACGGCTGCTGCGCCAGCGGAAATTCCCTGCAATGCGATTTCGAATTCCCTGCACCGCGGCCGAAATTTCCCTGCTGCTTTTGCCGCGCGATGTCGCAGAAAATGGAAAAACTCGCGAACTTGTCGCCGCTTGCGCGCCGACCGCCGAACTCGGTAAGCCGAAAACCAGGGAAAATTCCCTGCAACCAGGGAATCCGATCTCAGCAGACAGGCCATGGGGGTCACCACACAGCCAGGGTCTTCCGGTCTCCGAGGCCAGAAGTCCCGAACCTCTGAATAGAGGCCCACTGTCCGGGACATAGCTCTCGAGAATCTCCACAGAGACTCGAACTAAGTTCGCGACGTGCGAGCGATTTCGACAGGCCATCGTCATGGTCTGATGTTGGCCAATTTTGCTGCTCGCCAAATCCGCCTGAACGCTTGGCGCAACGGCTGGCGGTTTGTCGAAAGCCCAACAAGACCGAACTCAGCTAACGTGACAGCTCTCCAGGCTGATATGTTCTCTCGATGTGGCCGGTGAGCTCGTCAGGGTAGAAGTAGACGTTGCGGAGATCGCCAGCCGCATAGCGTTCGATCTGATCGTTGAAATGTCTGGAGGCGGCATCCCCGCTCTCACCTCCAGCGCTCACCGCGCGAGCGCGGACGCGGGGGCCGAATTCGACAACCGCGACAAAGCTGTTTCCGTTACTCCCATAGACCTTCTTGGTATTGGGATAGCGCTGGGCGCCGAAGGACGCGAGCGAGCCCCACTGCGCCGACGTGAACGGCACTGGAAAGCTGGGCTTTGCGTCATCGAATGAGGCGTTGATTGCGCTGCTCAGACGCTGGAACCGATTGATCTCGCCCCACTGCACATCCCAGCGACCGAAATCGCGCTTGAGCTTTTCAACCGCCTTTTCCAGTGCCGCGAGCTTCCGCGCCGGACTAGCGCCTGCAATTCCCTCCTGCACCGTTATTCGACCCGGGCGAGCATCAGGCGCGTATTCGGCCCAGGCGATCTCGGCCCAAGTGACGGCGAGGGCGGTCGGCACAGACGCTGCAGACCATTTGAAGTCCCACGCGCGCAGAGCTGAAATCGGATCCGCGAGCTTTGCTTTTCGAGGATCGCTAGATGGCAGGGCGTCGTAAGCAGTGACGAGATCAGGGATCAGCGCCGCGAACGTCGGCAGATAGGGGTCATAAGCCGCGTCAATCAGGCCTTGGGGCGTGAAGCCCGTGTGTCCATCGAGGACGCGCTGGGCGTGAGGTGTTCGGGGATTTGCTCCGACCGTATCGACATAGCGCGGGAACGCGGCCTTGGCCGGGCTGTTCGCGCCCGCCGCCCACCACGGTCCGTCATTGCTGTTGTAGACCCAACCGTTCGACGGATTGATCACTGACGGAAGCGCATCGAGCGACGTCTCGCCGCTCCAGTCGGCGGCCGGATCGGCGCCATCAACCGGCTTGGTGTAGTCGAAGCGGTCATTCCGTTTCGGCACGAATTGCGGAAGCAGCAGCGCGACATTGCCCTTGTCGTCCGCGAACAGCGTGTTGTTGGATGAGTTGGCCGCCAGCGCTGACACTTTGAGGAAGGCCGGCAGGTCTGTAGCCTTTGTGCGGTTGAACGACTGCGTCAGCGCCTCGACCGGCTTGTACATCAACGACGTGGCGATCCATTTGCCCGCTTCGGTGCGGACGATCGGCCCGTGAAGCGTTCGCCGAACATCAAAGGTGCGTTCCGCAACCCCGCCGTTCGGCGTGCGGTATCGCAAGGTCACCGCGGCCGTTTCGACAGGGTGCGTTTCGGCGCCGTGACGGTAGAAGGCTTTTCCATCTCGCTCGACGATTGTCTCGGCAAACTCGTCGACCGAGTCGACGGTCGATGTCGTGTGCATCCACCCGGCATGTTCATTGAAGCCCTGATAGATGAAGAACTGACCCCACGTGGCGGCGCCATAAGCGTTCAATCCCTCCTCGCTCGTCATCTGCAGCTCGGAGCGAAAATAGAACGAGGTATGCGGATTGATCAGGAGCAGGGCGTGACCATCACGCGTCACCGACGGCGCCAGCGCGATTCCGTTCGAGCCGCGCGGTTCCTCAAAGAGCAGGTTGGCGGCCTGCGCCGTCTGTTTCGCGGCAGACGCTCCATAGAAAGCCTCAAGCCCCTGAAGCGAGATGGTCGCGATATCTCCGCCGATACTCCCTTCCGAGAAGCTCAGCGTCATCCATGGCTCAAAGCGCTTGATGACGCGTGGGTGGGTCTCCGGGTGTGTGAGCAGGTAGTAGTTCAAGCCGTCGGCCCAGGCATCCATCAGCTGCCTGAGAGGGGCAGGGCTCGCCGCATATCGGCGTTTCAGGTCATCGGGATCGATGAACAGCCGTTGGCGAAGATCGCTCCAGATAGCGGTCTCGCCCTCCGCCTCCGCCAGCCGGCCAAGCGCCGTGAGGTAGTTGGTCTCCACTCGGTTGAAGTCGTCTTCGGCCTGGGCGTAGATCATGCCGAAGACGGCATCGGCATCGGTCCTGCCGCGTACATGCGCGATGCCCCAGTCGTCGCGTGTGATCGTGACCCGCGCCGCGGTCGCCTCGAAGCGCGCTGGCTCCGGCTCAGACCACGACGCGCACGACGCGAGGCAAACGGCGCCTAGCAGGCCGAGCAGGACGGGGTTTGGTTTCATGGGTGGACAACTCGATATGAGCGGCGGATTTATGCCGATCAGAACGCCACGTCCCCGTTTCAATGTCCACGGCTGCATGCGCCGGACGACCGGAACGGCCTCAACTTTTCCAGGCGCTTATGCGATAACGCATCTCTGCAGCTAATGACGAAGGCGGGTCGATGAAATTGTTCGGCAAGATCGCGGCGGGCTTTATCGTCTTCCTGATTGCGGTCGTCGCCATCGCATATGCCGTCCTGCAGCGGCCCGACACTCCTTATGAGACGCTGGAAGCGCGCTACGCCGTGCCGACCTCGCATTTCGTCGACCTGCCCAGCGGCATACGCGCTCACTATCGCGACGACGGCGTTCCGAGCGCGCCGACCGTTCTGCTTGTCCATGGTTTCGGAGATTCATTCCTGTCCTGGACGCAGTGGATCGACATCCTGTCCAGAAATTTCCGCGTCGTAACGGTCGATGTTCCGGGGCACGGTCTGACACGTGCGCCAGAGAGTTGGATCCCCACAGCAGCAGCCCAGGTCGAGTTCATCGACCAATTCGCGGCTGCGGTGAAGCTGCCGGCGTTTGCGATTGCCGGAAATTCGATGGGTGGCACGATCGCCTGGCGCACCACCCTCGCGCATCCCGAACGCATTCGAGCGCTTGTTCTGGTCGACGCCGGTGGTTTCCCGAATGAGAAACAGGCGGAGCAGCCATGGGCGTTTCAGCTGCTGGGCACGCCGGTCGGCAGATGGGCGCTGGAGCATCTTGAGACGCACTCGATTACAAAAGCCTCACTGCAGAACAGTCTGCTCAACAATCCGCTCGTCACCGATGATTTCGTGACACGTTGGATAGATGTGCAACGCGCGCCTGGACACCGCCGCATCTTGATGTGGACGCCGAGCGGGGAGGATACGTCGGGCGCCGCTTTCAAATTCACAAAGGCTGACCCGGTACAGCTGTCGACCATAGGTGTGCCGACGCTGGTGCTCTGGGGTGAAAAAGATCCTCTGATCGAGCCCGCATCGGCACGCAAATTCGGCGCGGCAATTCCAGGCGCGACCGTCATCATCTATCCCAATGTCGGGCATATGCCTCAACTGGAGAACCCAGACCAATCCGCCGCGGACGTCGGCGCTTTCTTGAAGCGAGCATTGATGGAGCGATAGGCAGGCTCGCTTTTTAGGGCGTCCATGTTCGGCGAACTGGAGCCGCTACTGCGGTGGCGGCGAATGACCGGAATGAATCGGCCATCGGCCGCCCCCGAATGTTGCCAGCAAGATTTCGGCAGCGGCCACGCAACGCTTGGTTTGGGAAGGGATAGCTAGGTATCTGACACGAGGCGAAAGTTTTCCACTGCAACGAAAATGAGAGCAAAGTTCGAATCCGCGTCGCTTAGCCAGGGAGAATTGGTCTCCGGCCCTTCGGCCGTTGAGGGGCGGAATTCATCCCAACTGTTCGGGGCTTAGCGACAGAGATTGCTTCCAGAGACTCAGTTGCCGTTTGGATCGGCACGAATTCAGCGGGTTTGCGCGGGCGAGTTTCCGAGGCCTCGCGAAAAGTGGAAAGTGTCGGACGTCCCTAAAGCACATGAGTCGACCGCAACGGGTGTTGCGGCCGACTCGTGTCCATTCAACGCGCCTTAGTTGCCGGCAGGAGGTGGCGCGGTCTCGGCGGGTTTGCTTGGCGCGAACATCCGCATGCCCTTCATCGCCACGTTGAGTTCAGTTTGCGAGAGTTCGCCGTCCTTGTCGGTATCGAGCATCAGCATGGCCTTGCTCATCCGTCCGCCTACCGGACCGGTCAGCTCGGCCGGCTGCAGCTTTCCATCAAGCGACGTGTCGAGAACGCCCATTACCATCCCCGCCTTCATCTCTTTCTCGTAGTCCTCGCGCGGGTTCTGCACGGTCTCGCCGATCCAGCGATAGTGCACATAGTTTGCGAGCATCTCGTCCGTGGTCTGTTCGCCCCACGGCACAGTGCGGGTTGGATCGGGGTTGGCATGGTTCCCGGTCGAGTTGTCGTAAATCCAGCGCGAGATGATTTTCGATCCCGCCGGAATAGTCAGCGGGTTTTCCAGATAATAGGTGTGCTGCCAGTTGAAGTCATAACGCGGTAGGGCCAGCAGCAGCTCTTCTTTTCCGTCAGGATATTGGATCGACACCTTCGTGGAAGCGCCGCGCGCGTGTGCGTGTGGCGTCAGGCCCAGCAGCAGCGCATCTTTCGGGAAGGCGACGTAGGCCATCTCCTGATGGTGCGGGTCGCCGGCTGGAATCTCGATATTGAAGTCAAGAATGCCGTACGCGCGCGACACGTATTTCGGCTCTTCCCCTTTCGGGAAGAAGTAGAAGCCGATCTGCGTCGTCACGTTCGATTCCTTGCCGTAAGGCTGGTAGTGCTGCTGCAGCGAGAGGGCGCTGTTGACGGGAATGAATGTGCCGCTATCGGCGGCCATCGGGTTGTCCGGACGGCCCGGAACATAGCCGGGCAACATCAGGTCGTCCGCCGTTTCCTTCGTCTTGTCGGCCTTGGTCGATGAAACGGCGCGCGCGATCGTGTGGTGAACCGCTTTCCGGTCCGAGTAGCGGAACGAGACCGCCTTCAGCCAGCGGCCTTCCTTGAAGACATTGTCCTTCAACGGGTACTGGTAAGGCATCAGGCCGGAAGCCTGGACCTTTGCCTCGGGAAAATCGACGACAAGATCGGGCTTGCCCATCGCCCATTCCGGCGCCTGGAATTTGAGTTTCGCCAACGGGTCCTCGCCCTGTCCGCGAGGAGCGCCGGCTTCGATCCAGTGGACGAGCAATTTTTTCTGCTCTGATGCAAGACGCAAGTCGTCCTTGAAGTGGCCAACCGCCGGGTCGGCGGCGACCGGCGGCATGCGCTGAGTCCTGATGGCTTCCCGGATCATCGGGGCAAAGCCCTTGACCTGCTCATAGGTGTTGAGTGGCATCGGGCCGACTCCGCCGGGTTGGTGGCAGGTCGTGCACTTCGCCTGGATGATCGGCGCGATGTCGTTGGCGTACGAGATCTCCTGCGCGCGCGCGTTGAAGGCGATCGTCGCGCCATTGGCCGGACGAACCGCGCGTTCAACCGTACGTCCCTCACTGACGGCGACGATGGCGTCCTTGACCCATGCATCGCCCTTGGGTCCTGAGACGGGGCCACGATAGGCGACTCGCCAATCCTTTGGATTGATGACGAAGACTTCCGAAGCGCGGGCGACCTTGAGCTGTTCGCCCACGAGCTGGTCGTAATCGAACAGAACCGGCACATCGAGCCCGATCCTGGTCATGTCGCTTGTGACTTGCTCGCGCGTGTCGCCGAGCTTGGAATTCAGCGCCAGGAAGGCGATGCCCTGTGCTTCGTACGCCGTCTTAAGCGCCATCAGTGTGGGGGCATCACGCGCGATCGTGCTGTCGCCGCTCGCATAGGTCAGGAGGACGACTGCCTTTGAATCCTTCAGGCGATACAGCTGGCGAGCGAAAAAGTCCTGATCGGAAAGCTCGAAGTTGTCGACACGAACAACACTTGCACCCGCGTCAGGCGCGGCCCCGGCAGTGACATTGACCGTCGCCAGGGTAGCAGCGATGCCGGCTAGGGCCGCACCCGCGACCCAACGCATCTTCACGCCGCCAGACTTCACGCTGCCAGACTTCAGGCTGTCAGACATCTGCTCGCTCCCTCGGTTTGTCTCCACCGCGACCGGTCGCCGGGCGATGAGTTTTCATTTGCCGGCTGGTCATGCCGCCGGCCCAATTGCACGAGCCTGCAGTCTCGCCCCGTCTACAAAACCTATCAAGCGATATAGTTGCCTCTCTCACAGACGTGTGTGGCTCGCCGCGGCTGACCCAGAGCGCCTCTTCCGTTGCGGCATGCGTCCGGGAGCTGCTAAAAGCAGGCGCACGATTGTTGTCGGACCGTGATCAGGCGGCTGCTTGCGGAGGGAGTTTGTGACTTGGGGCGATTGAGGACGGGGGTGGATTCGAAGGCGCTGAAGTTGCCGTCCCGCGCAAGACCGGCGAATCCCGCGGTCGAGGTTCAGGCGCCGATTGCCCTGACACCAAAAGGCGAGGCGGTTCGCGAGCGCATCCTGACGGTCGCGCTCGAGGCCTTCGCGCGGAGCGGGTTCAAGAATGCAACCACGCGCGAGATCGTGGAAGCAGCCGGCGTCAGCCTCCCGGCGCTCAAATATTATTTCGGCAGCAAGGAAGACCTCTACCGGGCGTGTGCGGAGGCGGTTGTTGGTCGCTATCGCGCCCAGACTCAGGAGATCGCCGATCAGGCTCGCACGATGCTGGCATCCCGTCCTTCACCCGAAGCGGCGCGCGCCCAGCTCAAGGCTCTCATGCGCGCGCTCGCCATCCTGCTGACAGGATCGAAAGAGGCGCCGATCTGGGGCCGGTTCATTGCGCGGCAGATGAATGAAACCAGCGAGGGCCTCAAGATCCTGCAGAAGAAGCTATGGGCGCCTGGTATTGAACTTGTCGCCCAGCTGATCTCGGCCATCGGCGACCACGATGCGACGAGCGCCCGGATCCGCGCCATCTGGCTCATCTCCAACGCGATGACGTTCCAGGGCGGCCACCCGATCCTGCTGAAGCTCACCGGATGGCGGCAGATAGGCGCAGACGAACTGAACGTGTTGCTCTCCGTCATCGATCGCCAGATTGACGAAATTGGAACTGACGCAGGACGCCGATCGAAATAACGCTCTTGGTCATGCCCATCCGATCCGCGAGCTGGGAGGGCGATATCCCGTTTGGCGCGCGGCATGGGAGAAGGCCGAACGCCAGCGTATTTGAATTGTCGGAGGTATCGTTGTGGCGGCCATGATCGCCCACTTTGCGCGGGCATTCATGCAGCCGCCCATCCGATTCTAGGTCCGGGTGGAGACCGGCTTCGGGAGGAGGCCTTCGCGCTGGGCGCGTTTGCGGGCCAGTTTCCGCGCCCGGCGGACGGCCTCGGCCTTCCGACGCGCCTTGGCCTCGGACGGCTTCTCGTAAGCAGTGCGGGCCTTCATTTCCCGGAAGACGCCCTCGCGTTGCATCTTCTTCTTGAGCGCCTTCAACGCCTGATCGACGTTGTTGTCCCGGACCACAATAACTACGATTTGAAACTCTCCATTGGTGTCCCGGCCATGGTTCACCTACGCCGGATGGCGCGGTTCCGATATCATGGAACATCCGTACTGCCTATCCTTCCTGAGCGACGGCGGCCGGCGGGCAAGAACACGAAGCTGCGGACATGACGACAAGCTCGGCGTCGCATCGGCAGCTTCAAATGGGCTAAGCTGGCGATCAGCATCGACATTTTCACGCAACAAGACGGATCGTCCAATGGTCCGAATTTCTCCCTGCCAGCCGGGGAGGCTTGGTTTCCGGCCCGACGGCCGTTGAGGCGTGCATTTTGTGCCCAAGTGTGCACGGCTTAACAGCGGAGATTCCTTCCGGAGATCCGGTTGCCGTTCACGCTACTTTCGCGATGCGATGGCGGCACTTCGGGTCAGATGGAAAGCCCCGGATCGCCCTCGGCAACCTCGGGGCGCATGTGCGGCCGCTCCCCTGGCGCCCAGCGTTTGACGCGATGGACGACGCGGTAGCGTAGCGGTCCGCCGTCTTCGCGGTCGCTGCGCGTGGCCGGCGGCGGAATGCACACGAACTCGGTTTCCAGCTCGTCCGGCGAGGCGCGCACGGTGGTGTATCCGTATCCGCCCATGTCGGTGAAGGTGAGGTGCGGCGCGTTCTCGGGGTTGCGTGCGGCGCGCGCCTTGACCGGGTCGTCTGTGTCGCGAAGCGCAAGCGCGGTGCGGACGCCGTGAAGGATGGTCGCGCTCCATGCGTGGATTTTGGAGCCGTCGGGCCGGTCGTGCACGTAGAACGGCCGCAGCGGATTATCGTTCGGGAATGTCAGCAATTGCACCTCGGCAGATCCCTGCTGCGAGATCGAGCCGGTGATGAATTCGACGGCCACGGGCTCGAACGGACGCGGCGGCAGCGTCTCGCTCGGATAACCCGCCCAGAACGAATGCTTGTCGCCGGCGACGATGGTGAGCCCGGTGATGCCTTCATCGCGCACCATGCCGAATATCTCGGCGTGTTCGACGACGTAGGAGCGGCTGAAGACGCCATACTCCGTGCTCGGCCACGTCGCCTTGAACTCGTCGGGAAGGTTCTGCGGATCGGTGCGCCAGGTCAGCGTGCCGAACGAATGCCCCCAGATCTTCCACGGCGCCTTCGCCGCGCGCAGGCGTTCCTTGAACCACTTCATCTGTTCAACGCCGAGATAGGCTTGCGGCGGTTCATTGACTTGCGGGTTGGGGATCTCCTTGTCGCCAAAGCGCAGCGTGGCCGGCGCACCGCCCGGATTCTCGCGCCCGGCTTCGAGGATATCGTTGGCAAGTTCCGGAAAGGCGCCGAAGTCCGGAAAGGGCAGTGTCGCGCCATCGTAGGGGGTGGACTGGAACGAACGGTTGTCGGTCAGGATCATGTCGATGTTCTTGCCGAACCGGAATGCGCGCTCGATGCGCAGCGCATGAATGGCGGTGAGATTGTTCGCCTCCTGCCCCACGCCACGCGAGTCTATGTTGGAGAGCGGCTTGTTCTCGACATGCGGCGCTTCGAACGCATCGCCTGCGCCCTGCTTGATGACGCGCGCCGGCTGGTACTCATACCACGCCTGGCTCGCAGCAACCTTCAGCGTCTGCGCCGGCCGCGGCGGATCGCTGGAGATGACCTGCTGGCTCTGATAGCCGTTCCACGAGAATTCGTGATTGTCCCACACGGGCACGAACGGCCAACGCGCGCGCGCATCCTGCAGATCGGGGTCGAGGAGATAGCTCTTGTACGCCATGCGGTAGTCGTCGAGGTCGACGGGGAAGTGGAAGTTCTTCACCTTCTCGCCCTTCGGATAGCGCACGGCGCCGGTCAGTTTGCGGCCGCGATCCATTCCGTCCGGCATGTCTTCGGGATAGCGGACGATCTCGTAGATGAAATCGCCGAGATGCAGCACGAAGCAGAGCTGTTCAGCGCGCGCGCGGCGCACGTCTTCGTAGATCATCCGTCGATAAGCATTCATCGCGCCATTGGTGACGTCCTGACAGCTCACGAAAGCAAAGCGCACCGGGCGATCATCGCTCGCCATCGGCGCCGTCAGCGTGCGCCCTATACGGCTCATGCATCCCGCCTCATCGACGAAGCGATACCAGTACTCCCGCGCCGGCTTGAGCCCCGCCGCAAGAAAGCGGCACGTCCAGTCGGCGGCCGCACTCACCTCAACATCGCCGCGTGCGACGATGTGCGCGAAGGCTTCGTCGTCCGCGACCTCAACCACCAGCCGATGCCTGGCGACGCCGGCATCCGGCGCGCGGCGCGTCCACAGGATCACGCTGTCCGGCGCGGGATCACCGGAGGCGACACCTTGCGGATAGAGATCACGCCTTTCCGTGCGCGCCTCGGCCGGCATGTTTGCGCAACCCGGCCCCAAAGCGAGGGCGGCGCCAAGGCCCGCTGCCTGCGCCAGCAGAGATCTGCGCGTCGTCTGTCCGCTCATCGATTTCCCTCCGCATGGCAAGCCGACGCTCAGGAGGCGCCGCGCGTGCTAGGCAAACGGCGCGTTTGCCTGCCTCCCGGCTCGACTTGCGGAAGCGAGAATATATCGATTATCGATATATCGCAAAGACAAAGTGGATGGATGGACGATCAAACGCCGGCGATGGCCAGAGAACAGCCGCGAAGGAATTCTACCGGACGTCGGCTCCATATTCACCCAGCGGCGGATAGGCTTTCGGAGTTAGCGGCGGGATGGGCTCCGCAGCGATCTTGTCGCGCAGATAGCCGAGGGCGGTTTCAAGCTGGCTGTCTTGCCCGAGATAGGCGGCGTGGGGCATGTTCTCCACCGTGATGTTCGGCGACACGCCGCGCCCTTCCACGAGCCAGCGGCCGTCGAGACCGAACTGGCCGTTCTCTGCGACACGCGCCTGACCGCCGTCGATGAGCGGGTTGCGGTCGGACAGCCAGATGCCTGCCCCAGCTGTCTGCACACCAATCAGCGGCGCGATGTCGAGCGCCTTGATGCCCGCGGAGAAGGTCTCGCCGTCGGAATAGGTCCCTTCGTCGATAAGAATGGCGAGATGGCCGCGGAAGGTCTGCTGCATGTTGGTGCTCGCTGGCCCGCTGCCGTTCGGAGAGGGCCAGAACGCCCACACGCGGCGCAGCAACGTGCCGATGATCCAGCTGTCGATGTTGCCGCCACGGTTGCCGCGGACGTCGATGATCAAGCCTTCCTTGTCGAAGTGCTCAAAGTAATCGCGCGCGAAGCTGGCCGCGTCGGCGCCCCCCATGGCGCGTAGATGCAGATAGCCGACTTTCCCGCCGGAGGCAGCAGCCACGGTTTCGCGGTTGTGCTGGACCCAGTCGGCGTAAAGCAGCGTCATCTGCTCGCTGCGCGTAGCGGGGACGACGATGCGACTCAGCTGTGCGCCTCCGCGCATGAAGTCGATGCGGACCTGCTGGCCGGCTTTCTGCGTGAGGCTGTCGTCAAGCGCTGCAAGCGTCGTGACCTTCGCGCCATTGACTGCCGAGATGACGTCGCCAGCTTGCATGCCGACGCCGGGTTTCAGGAGTGGGCCGAGGGTGTCGGGGCGGGCGCGTTCGCCGTTCAGGATGGACACGATGCGGAGGCCGCCGGGCGCGGGTTCAAAGGTTGCGCCGAGGAAGGCGGGTACGCCACTCTCGCGATCGAGGGGAATTTCGCCGGCGCGGATCTGGCTGTGCAGGATGCCGAGTTCTGCCGACATCTGCCCGAGAAGATCGTTGAGTTCGGCACGATGACCGACACGCTCAGCGAGCGGCACGAAGCGATCGCGGACGGCGTTCCAGTTCACGCCGCGCAGGCTGCTATCATAGGCAAAGTCGCGGTGCAGCCGCCAGGCATCAAGCGCCATCTGGCGCCATTCCTCCCGCGGATCGACGGCAAGACGCCAGTCGGAGACGCGGATCGTGCTCTCGTCCAGCTCCTTAGGGAAATCCTCGGCGGGATCGACGATCAAGAATTTCGCCTTGGCATTGTCGCCCTGCTGGATGAACAGCTTGCTGCGGTCCGCCGAAAGGGCAAAGCGCCGGACATCGCCGGTAAAATCCTTCAGCTCGGGCTTTTTCGAGGTGATCTTTACGCGCTTCAGGGACGCGCCGTCATCGCCCGGGTCGCCGCGTTCGCTGACGAGGATGTGGGTCTTGGTGACGACGAGGCCGGCATAATCGCCTGGCGGCACCGGAACTTCCCAGAGCCTATCCTGAACGCCGGCCAATATGATCGTTGCCTGCTTGTCGTCTTTTGCGGCTGGCGATTTGTCGCCGGGCTTCTTGCTGTCGGCGGTTTTCGCAGCGGCGCCTTTTGACGAAGCGTCATCGCCGTCCTTGCTGTCGGCATCCTTATCCGACGCA
Source organism: uncultured Alphaproteobacteria bacterium (assembly GCA_963784415.1). Taxonomy (GTDB): domain Bacteria; phylum Pseudomonadota; class Alphaproteobacteria; order Caulobacterales; family Hyphomonadaceae; genus UBA7672. The sequence continues at coordinate 219,794 of CAWARK010000006.1, read as the reverse complement.
GGCGCGAGTTCGTCGTCCGGCTTGAACGGAAACTTCGCCTTGGGATCGAGCTGCAGGGCGTAGAGTTTTGTGCGCGAGCGGAAGGCCGGCCCCATGTTGCGATCGCCCCACGGGGAGTCCGGATTGGGCTGGAAGTTCCTGTCGGAGAGAAAGTAGAGCCAGGCGCCGTCGGGCGAGAGAGCCGGGGAAAAGGATTCATATTTCCCCGATGTCATCACTGTGCGCTGGCGGGTCTGCGTGTCGTAAAGCGCGACCTGCGTGATGTCGCGTGCATCAACGAAGGCATAGGCGACGTAGCGCCCGTCCGCCGACCATTCAAAGCTCGAGAACGGCGCGTCGGAGCTGCTCTGCGTTGTTTCGATCTCTGTGCCGCGTCCGGTCTTTGCGTCCAGGTGGAATAGTTTCCCGCGCTTGTCGGAGTAGAGAATGCTGTCGCCCTTCGGGGCGGGGCTTAGTTCCCACATGTAAGCGGTGGAGTTGGAGGTGAGCGCCTTGCCCTCGCCGCGGCCGTCAGCCGGGAAGCGCCAGATCTCGCCATGCACCCCTGCATCGATGATGGCGTAGAGCGCCTTGCCATCTGCTCCGATGGCCGCAGATCGCGCGCGTGCGCCGTCCGGTATCTGAAACTCCACACGGCGGCGGGGGCCAATGAAGGCCGTCACGAAACGCCCACGCGCGGAAATGGTCACGGCATCGCCACCCGGCGCAAACTGTGCGCCTTCCAGAAAGGTGAGTGGCGTATCAAGCCAACGCTGACGCGTGGAATCGTCATCACTGGCAAGCCGCAGGGAGATGGGCGAGGTGACGCCTGACTGGATGTCGAACACGTAGAGATCTGCGCCGCTCTGATAGACGATCCTTCCCTGGTAGAGATAGGGCGTGCGCATCTGCCAGGCGGTGGACTGCGTGTGCTGGCGCGGATCGCCGCCGGTTTCATTCACCGACCAGATGTTGTCGGAGCCGGATTTGTCGCTGACGAAATAGATGCGCCCGGACCACGCCATCGGGCTGCTGATCGGCGCGCCGAAATCGGCGGCGAGGCGGACCGCTTCCGCGTTGCTGCCCTGCGTGTAGCGCCAGAGCTGCCCCATCCGGCCGCCGCGATAGCGCACCGCGTTGTCACCGCCAACGGAGAGGCCATAGCGCGTGAAGGCGAGGGTCTTGCCATCGCTCAGCAGCGTCGCCTGCTCGGCGTCGGCGAGCGGGATGTCGTCGGTGCGAAAGCTCGTCCGATCCACGGTGCGCAGCAGGCGCGCGACCGGGCCAGGGATGTTGGACGTTCGGTAGATTACCTTGTTGTTGTCGAGCCAGCCGCGGACCGTAACGTCGCCTCCCTCGTGCGTGAGGCGCACAGGCGCACCGCCCGTGATCGGCATGAGATAGATTTCGCGCGGGCCGTCATAGGTTGCTTCAAAGGCGATCCACCGGCCATCCGGCGAAATCACGGGCATCGATTCCGCCTCGGGATGCGTCGTGAGGCGCAAGGCGTCGCCGCCTTCGGGAGCGGCGCGCCAGAGGTCGCCCTCGCTTGCAAACACCAGAGCGCCCGGCCCGAGCGCCGGGGTCTGATAGTAGCCGGGGCTTTGCGCGATCGCCTGACCAGCAGTGAGCAGGCACGAGGCTCCCAGAAGAGAGGCAAGGATAATTCGCACGGAGGTCCCCTGATGACGTCGGTGAGCGCCAAGCATGCCTACGGCTCGTTCGCAGGCAACGCTGGACTATGGCTAGCCGACGGCGGCACGCGTTTGAACCCCTCGCCACCGCTTTTGGGGCCGTCGCGGCGCAAAGGCTCGCATGTTGGTCGCCCAATCGGGGAGAATTGGCCGCCGATGCGGAATCGAGCGTGGCTCAACTCTGGTGCGGCACGTCGCGGACTTCGCGCGGTCGCTCTCAGGCGACGCTTTTCTTCGGAGCAGCGTCCGGGTCGGTGGTGAGCGCGGCGGGCTTCGATGAGGCGAGATGCGCGATGATGCGCTCGGCCGCCTTCTTGCCTTCGCGAACTGCGTAGTTGGTGCCGCGATCTTCCGGATAGACCTGCGCCATCGTCGACAGGAACACGTGGTTCACCGGCGTTTCGAAAGTCGGGATCAGGTCGGAATAGTGCTTCTCGACAAGCGGCTGGGCATAGGGGGCGCGCCACGTGTGGTGTTGCGTGACCCAGGCCGGATCGAAGGCTGGAAACATGCGCTGGATATACGGCAGCGAATACTGGAACAGCTCTTCCGACGTCATGCTGTAAAGCGCGTCTTCGACGGGCAGGTATTTCGACAGGTAGACGATATGGCGGCCGCCATACGCCTCCTTGGATTCAAAATTGGTGTGCTCGATGATGCCGACGAACGGGAAAGTCGGGTCGTTGACGTTGAGCCAGTAAATCTCCGACAGGCTGTGCGTCATCTCGAGGACGAGGCAGACATTGCCGAGATATTTGATGCGATTGAGCTTGTCCGCATAGCCCCGACCCGTGGCGGGCGCGAACAGCTCGGCTGCGTACGGCAGCGGCGTCGTCACTAGCGATGAATGGCCGCGCAGGACGCCCGTGTCGGTTTCAACCTCAACGATGCCACCTGACTCGCGAACCGCCTTGGCGGACCGGCCGAGCAGGACAACGCCGCCTTTTTTCTCAATATATTCCCCGATGTCGCGGGCCAGCTGGGCAAAACCGCCGCTGTAGTAGGCAAGCTCCTCGCCGCCACCCTTGCCGCGGCTTCCGCCGCGCAGCGCCAGCTTGTTCCAGAACCACACCGCCGAAATATCCTTGGCGTAGGAGCCGAACTTGCCAACCAGCAGCGGCTCCCAGACGACGCGATAGGCCGTCTTGCCAAAATTCGCGATCAGCCAATCCGTGGCGCTGATGTCTTCCAGCTTTTTCCAGTCCTTCACGCGGCGGACCGCCAGCGTCGCAAGGCCGGTGCGGATGCGGTCGAAGAACGGGATCGCGGTGAAGCGTAGCAAGTCCATCGGCGTCGACAGGCGGAAGAAGTTTCCCGAGAAGTACATGCCCGTGCGCGTGGGGCGCGTCACGACGCGGTCGCGGCGGCCGATCTGGTCGGCGATACCGGTGATGTGCGTGTCGCTGGTGAACCAGTGGTGGTAGAATTTTTCGAGCTCAATGCCGCCAACGTCGAAGCCGCCGGCCAGGCCGCCCAGCGCGGTGTCGCGTTCCACGACAGCAACCGTCTTACCGGCGCGCACAAGTTCTGCAGCCGCAGCAAGGCCGGTGAAGCCTCCGCCGACGACGACGCAATCGTAAACATTTTGGGTCGCGGCCATGGTCAGGTTCCTTGGGTCGGCCCGGCCTTCGCGCTGCGGCGGAAGGTAACGACAGAATTGAGGGTGAACTGGGTGATGAGAACTACGCCCAGCGTGATGATTTTCGCGATCAGCGGATCGACATGCGCTTGTTCAACCAGCGCCCAGAGGATGACCGACGAGATGAGGTAGCCGATGAAGGCGACGCCGGCGAATGACATGAAACGGCGCACGGGCGCATCCATGACACCGAACGTGATGGCGCGATTGAGGAAAAAACTCAGCACCGTGCCGAGCGCGTAGCCGACGATATTGGCGAGCTGATACCAGACACCGCCCATGACCAGCAGCGAGTAGGCCGCGAAATCCAGCACGACGCCGCTGCCGCCGCACAGGGCGTAGAGGAACAGGCGGCGCAGGCCGGGGGGCAGGAATTCCAGCAGTTTCATCGACCGACCTTGGCCGCCGCCTCATGGCGCTCACGTTCTTCGGCAACGAACGCCGGCGGCCCCATCACTTCAAGCACGAAGAACAGCGGGCGGGCTTTGGCCTCGCCGTAGATCCTGCCGATGTATTCGCCAATGATGCCGAGGAAAATGAACTGCATGCCGCCGATCATTAGCGACGAGATGAACAGCAGTGTCCAGCCGGGCACCCAATCATTGGTAAGAAGACGCAAAACGATCGCATAAACAATTGCGGCCATCGACAGCAGGAACATCACGATGCCGGCGGTGGTGACCATGCGCAGCGGCGCAGTCGAGAACGAGATGACGCCGTCGATTGCCAGCGCGATCATCTTGCGCAGCGGATATTTCGACACGCCGGCAAAGCGTTTGGCGCGATCATAGGGCAGCGGGGTCTGACGGAACCCGACCCAGCTCGTCATCGCGCGCAGCATGCGATGGCGCTCGCTCATGCGACGGAGGGCCAGCACGGCGCGGCGATCGAGCAGGCGGAAATCGCCGGCGTCAAGCGGCAGCGGAATTTCGGAGAGCCGGTTGATGAAGCGATAGAACAGGCGGGCGCTCCAGAGCTTGAACGCCGACTCGCCTTCCCGTGACATGCGCTGGCCGTAGACGACCTCGAAACCCTCGCGCCATTTCGCAACCATTTGCGGGATGACTTCGGGGGGGTCCTGAAGATCGGCGTCGATCAGCACGACGGCGTCGCCATCGGCATAGTCGAGGCCTGCCGTGACGGCGATCTGGTGACCAAAGTTCCGCGACAGGCGGATGACCCGCGCGTTGGCGCTGGCCGCCTGGATTTCCTTGAGCTGGATGGCGGTCGTGTCGGTGCTGCCGTCGTCGATGTAGATGATTTCGAACGTCATCCCCATGGCGGAGAGAACGTCATTCAGGCGCGCATGCGTGTGCTTGATGACTTCCTGCTCGTTATAGCAGGGGACGATGATGGACAGCTGCGGGCGATTGCCGTTTTCGCGGTCAACCGGCAGCTGGCCGGGCTGCACCGGCATCGTTTCGTTCAGCAGTAGATCCTGGCTCAAGACACGGCCTCCTTCTTGCCGCGGGCTGCCGACCCAAAGGTCGGGCGGCCAGCTTGTGTGGCGCGATCGCCGAGCTGCGCGGCTATCGAAAGCAAGCACGATGCCAGAACGAAAAGTCCCGTTTTGACCGTAAGGAGGATGGTGAATCCGCTCATGTGACCCAGGCTGTAGGGGTTGGTTAGCGGGGTGGAGATCGGAATCAGGAACCACGAGAAGGTCAAAGCCCATGCCGTTGCGGCCGCGATCCAGCGCCATTTCATCGGTGAATTCTCGTTCCAGCGGCGCGCGGCGAGCATCGCCGAACCAGCGAGGCCTGGCAGAAGCATGAAGCAGTGCGGGCCTTCCATGAGCGGCCCGCAGCACATCGACAGGCCAAGCGCCGTTGCGGTTTGTAGGAGGCCCTGCGCGCCGCGCTCGGCATCCGGGATCGCTTGCCATTGCGCTTTGTTGGACGAACCAATGAAAATACCGGCGATCGTGATGATCAGGAAGGGCGCCGTCAGGATCGGAACCAGAGCCGGTATGTGGGCCCAGGGCGTCGCGAATTCGCTCGGCTCGCCGAACAGGCGCTGGAACAGGCCGTAGAAGCTTTCATTCGCGCTCTTGGAGACGTTCGGCAGGCTGGTGTGGTAGCCCGACGCCTTCATCCATCCCTGCACGCCGGCGATGATGTTGGGAAGGAAGACGAGGAACGATCCGGCGAAGAGGATGCCCGATGTGACCAGTGTGATTATTGACGCTCGCCATTCGCCGCGCCGCATCAGGGTAAACACGATGACGCCGGTAAAGGGTTTACATACGAACACCGCGGCCCATGCCAGGCCACCGGTGAGGAACTTGCTGTTCAGGAAAGCGCGGACGCCAAGCACGATCAGCAGTAGAAGAATGAAGTGCGGCTGGACATGGTAAAGGTCGCTGCGTGCGAGGTGTCCGGCGACCAGGGCGCCGAAGGCCAGCGCGACCCACTTCCAGGCCAGCTTGACGCCAAAACCGCGCATCATGATGGCGAGGGAGGCGAACAGGCAGCCCGCTCCGAATGCCGACCACAGCAGCCACAGTTTCCCGTCGCCAAGCACGACACGTAGCGTTGCGATCACTTCCGCGAATAGCGGCGGATAACCATAGGGGTCGGCGGGATAATTAATCTTGTCGTACATGTCGCCGCCGTTCACGAGGGCACGGGCGGCATTCAGGTAGACGCTGAGATCCGTACCTTCATTGGGCCAGCCGGGCGCGCCCATGAACTTTCTCACCAGCATCCAGCCGCCGAATGCGATCAGTAGAATGGCGACGGGCCAGGCCACGCGATCGGCAAGCCGGCCAAAAGCGGCCAGCGGCATGCCTACAGATTGCCTGTTTGCCACTTGCATGTTCCCCACACACACGAAACCTCACCGGCTGCAAGTGGCGCGCCACGCCGGCGGGAGACACTTTCGGCCAGTGGACCTGTTGGCTACGCGAGTTTTGCCCGTTCAGCGTCACGGCGATAGGTAAGAGACGACATGAAGAGACAGCCAACGCTGGCCGCGTTGAACAGTAGAATGATCTCCAGCGCCTTGCGCAAGGAATTTGCAGGTCCTTCGCTTGCGAAATAGCTCGACAGGAAGCCAACCAAAGTCGGTCCGCCGCCAATGCCCAGCAGGGTGAGGCAAAAGAGGGTGAAGGCGCTGGCGGTTGCGCGCATAGATACGCCAACCAGCTCCTGCGCGGCGGTGTAGGCGATGCTGGCGTAGATCAGGCCAACAAAGCTCGGGACCGCGTTGAACATGTAGGCCGCTTCGATCGTCGGCGCGTGCAGGAAACTCCACGCAAAGGGCAAGGCGACGATCGCACAAGCAAGAATGATCCACGGACGCCAGCGCAGGTCGCGTTTGGACAGGCGATCGCAGACCATCCCGATCAGGATCGCGCCGAGGCCGCCAAGGCCACCAACGAGCAGGCCGAGCGCCAAGCTCACCTGGCCAACACTGACATGGTAGGTGCGCATGAGCAGAGGCGATGTCCAGGCCAGGAATGCGTTGGCCGAGACGCAGATCAGCATACACCCCGTCAGCAGCCACAGGAAGGACGGCTGACTCAGCATGAAGGCGAATGTCGTCTTGATGCCGGGCTTCACCGTTGCATCGCGCGCCTCCGAGAGGCCACGTTTTGGCTCTTTCACCGTCAGCCAGACAATGAGCGCGAGGATCAGGCCGGGTGCGCCCGCCACGAAGAATGCGGCGCGCCAGCCATAGAGTTCGTAGATGTAACCACCCAGCGGAAAGCCGGCGAGAATGCCAAGCCCGATGCCGAGCGTGTAGACGCCGAGCGCGGTTGCGCGCTGCGAAGGCGGATAGAGATCTGCGATCATTGATGTGGCAGGTGGCGTGCCGCCGGCTTCGCCGAGCCCGACGCCCATGCGGGCCAGCATGAGGTGCAGGTAGTTTTGCGCCAGACCGGAGAGCACGGTCATCATGGACCAGACAGCAAGAGACAGCGCGACGATGTCGCGCCGCACGCCGCGGTCCGCCCAGATTGCAACAGGAATGCCGACCGTTGCATAGACCGCCGCGAAGCCCAGTCCGGACAGGAGGCCGAGATGCCAGTCTTCAAGCTTGAGGTCGCCGCGGATCGGCTCCAGCAGGATAACGAGCACCTGCCGGTCCACATGGTTGAAGGCATAGACCAGCGTCAGGATCAGGAGGACGTAATAGCGTGATTGGCTCTGCGTTACTGACGTGTCCGTCACCGGCATCTCCGAAAAAGAAAAACCCGGATGCGGCCTGCAAAACTCTGGTGGCCGCATCCGAGCAAAGTCTGCCTAGCACCAAATGGGAGGATTGGGCGCCGGCTTAAGTGGTTCGATCAGAACTCCGTGGTCAGGCTCACCCACCAGGTGCGGGGATCGCCGTAGAAGGCGGTCAGCGTGCCTTCGCGGCCGAGGGTCGGCACGAAGGTGGTGGGGCCGGTCTGGTTGACGAAGTTGTAGCCCGACACTTTGTAACGTTCGTCGCTGAGGTTCTTGCCGTGAACGCCGATGGTCCATCCCTTGTCGGTCTTGAACAGGAGACTCATGTCCCACAGCGTGAAGGCTTCCTGATCGAGCAGCGGCATGCGGACTTCGAACTGGCTCGACTCGCTGCGGTAGGCCAACGAGTTGATGAAGGTGAGGTTGCCCGGCGTGTTCACCAGCGTGAACGGCGTCGTGTAGTTGACGCGCCAGCTGGACGTCCACTCCGGCGTGTTCTGGAAGACGCGCGTGCTGGCGACATCCGCGCCGGTCGGGCCGATGAACTCGTCGTACTTGGCGTCGATGTAGCCAACCGACAGGGTGGTGGAGAGTTCATCGCCCTGGCTGATCCAGCTCTCGCCGAGCACGGCGTTGCCGTCGAACTCGATGCCTTTCAGGGTGGCGGCGGCGGCGTTGGTGGTGGCGCCGGTGAAGGTGTCGTTGATGCCGTCATTGTTGGTGTCGACGCCGATCGAGGACGGCACCTGCACGTCCTGGTAGTCCATCCAGAAGGCGGCGACGTTGGTCGTGAAGCGGCCACGCTCGAACATGCCTTTCCAACCGACTTCGTAGCTGTTCACGGTTTCGGGCTCGAACTGCATGAACGCGAAGATTTCGTCCGGATCGCGCGTGCCATTCTGGTTGGTGTCAGGCGCAGCAGATGTCTGGCCGCGCGGATCGAAGCCGCCGCCTTTGAAGCCTTTCGCGTAGGTGAAGTAGAGGTTGTGATCGTCGGTCACGTCCCATGCGAGTGAAACGCGCGGTGAGAAGTCCTTGAAGTCGTCATTGCCCGTGAAGTTGGACGTCGTGGCGATCGGAACAGCCGTGCCGCCGAACAGCGGAGAATAGCCGCCGGTGAAGGTGCGGCGAAGAACGACGGCTTCGCGCTTGTCGTCGGTATAGCGGCCGCCGAGTGACAGGTGCAGCGTGTCGCTGAGATCGTAGGTGAAATCAGCGAAGATCGACCAGGTCTTGGTGTTCACGTCGCCGAATGTCTGGGCGTTGAGGCCCGGAATTCCGATGATGGCGCCCGTCGTTCCGAGAACCACGTCGAAGGCCGTCAGCGCGTTGGCGTCGAGATAGTAGACGCCGATGAGGCCGTTCAGCCTGTCGCTGTTGTAGAGGAACTGGAGCTCTTCGGAGAACTGGTCGTTCTCGTAGATTGCCGGAACGTCGACGTCGATGGCGGGCAGCGAGTCGAAGTCGATCGGGGTCGAGCTTTCATCTTCGCGATAGGCGACGATGTTCTTGACGGTCCAGTTGTCGCTGAAGTCCCACGTGCCGACGATCGAGCCGCCCTTGCCTTCGGAGCGCTGCACAGGCTGAGAAAGGCCGGCCTGCGTGTCGTAGACGTCGCCGAGCACGGGCGTGCCGGTCTGAAGGCTGGTGATCAGGCGGTGGCCCTGCTTGGGGTCCGACTTGTCCAGCAGCCAGTCGCCGGAGAATTTCAGGTCGAACGTATCAGTGACGTCCCACTCTGCCTGCAGGCGGGCGGCGGAGACATCCTTGTTGTAGTTCTCGACGCCGTGGAGGAACAGGTTATCGCCGTATCCGCCACGCGTCAGCTTCGCGATCGCGCCGCCGATGCGGAAATTGTCGCCGATCGGGGTCGAAGCGGAGAGGATACCTTCAAGCTTGGAGTAGCTGCCGGCGTTGACCGTGAGCTTCGCTTCGGGAGAATTTGCCAGTGCCTTGGTGACGTATTTCACCGCGCCACCGATGGTGTTGCGGCCGTAGAGCGTACCTTGAGGTCCGCGCAACACTTCGATGCGCTCGACATCGAACACGTCGAGCACGCCGCCTTGTGGGCGATTCAGATAGACGTCATCGAGATAGATGCCAACGCCGGCCTCGAAGCCACCAACCGGATCCTGCTGGCCGACGCCGCGGATGAAGGCGGAGAGTGTCGAGTTGGTGCCGCGGGAAACTTCGAGCGTCACGTTCGGCGAGAATTTTCCGACCTCGGTGATGTCGGTCGCGCCGATATCTTCAAGCTGTTCGCCCGAAAAGGTCGAGACGGACAGCGGAACGTCTTGCAGGTCCTGTTCGCGGCGTTGCGCAGTCACGACAACGACGTCGCGAGCAGATGGTTGATCGGCATCCTGAGCATAGGACGGCGCGCTGAAGGCGCCGAGCAGGAATGCAGACGCGCTTGAAAGAAGGGTAGCCTTGGCCTTGGGTGACACGGTGTCCTCGCCTCTGTTTGCATCAGCGGCCGAGATCCTGACGATCCCGTCCCGCACTCTGCCGCCAGAGAGCCCCGTGTCTCGAAGAAGCGCGGTAAGCGCTTCGTCGAAGGTGTACCGACCCGATAACGGAGCTACCCGTATCTTTTCGGCCATGTCGTATGGAAAGAGCAGTTGCACGTCGGTCTGGCGCGCAAGCGTGAGCAGCGCGTCAGCGAGCGACGATTCCCGGATCCGGATTTCGAATACAGCTACGCCCTGCTGGGCTGCCGCTTCGGGCTGCGCCGCGATCCCGCCGAAGACGAGAACGCTGGAAAGTACAGCCGTCCGGAGCCAGTTCTGTTTCTTCCCTCCCGCATGGCGCGACAGTCGGAACTCCCATGGGAATTCTCCGCCGGCCTTGTCATTCACGACAGGCGGGTGACGGAAATCCTCCATGGAAATTTTTGCCGGCGGGGGATTTTCTTCGCACGCGGAAGTTGTGCAGTGCGATGACGCCGTGATTGCGAGTGTAGAGAAGGGCCGGATTTGCTGGCTCAGCGCGTCATGCTGCAACGCGGCGTCGCTAGTGTGAGACGCCGTCAATGCGCACGACTTTTTCGCCGATGCGCTCAATCTGAAGTCCGAAGTTGGTCTCGATTGCATCCAGCATGTCGTTTACTTCACCCACCTGGAATACCCCGCCAACGCGCATGTCGGCTAGGTCTTGATTTGCAAAGTCGAATTGGATGTCGGTGTAGCGTGAGATATCTGCAACGACCGACGACAGCGGCGCGCCGGCAAAGACAAGCTTTCCCGAGGTCCACGACAGTTTGCGGTCAACCTCGGCATCGTCGACTTTTTCGATCTCGAGCTTGTCGCCGAAGCTCGCGGCTTCACCCGCGGTGACGTAGGCGACGGTTTCGGGAGTGGGCGTGTCGGCCACGCGCGAGTAGGCGACCTTGCCCTCGGACACCACGACTTCGACCACATTCTTGTTAAGTCTCACCGAGAAGGCGGTGCCGACCGCGACAGTCATCCCGTCGCCTGCATAGACGCGGAATGGGCGCGTGGCATCGTGCGCAACCTCGAAGAAGGCTTCGCCTTCCAGCAGGCGAACCGTGCGCTCCTGCCCGTTCATGCGGGTTTCGATGCGGCTGGCGGTGTTCAGCGTGACGATAGACCCATCGGCGAGGGTGATCTTCTCCTGATCGCCTATACGTGTCTTGTAAACGCCCAGGCCGGGGGTCTGTGCAATCTGCGTTTGCGTGTGGGATTGCGGACCGAACTGTGTGACGCCGATCAGAACCGCGAACACCACGGCGGCGGCAAGGCCGATGCCGGCCCACGTGGCGGGGCGTTTCAGAAGCGGCGTCTCACGCGGCGTGTCGGACAAACGCATCAAGTCGTTGAGTTCGTTCCAGTGGCTCGACATGCGGGTAAAAGCGTCGGCATGCAGCGGGCTCGCCTGTTTCCACGCTTCGAACCGAGCGCGTTCTTCTGCAGTAAGTGGCCCTTTGTCGTTGCGCACGACCCAGCGGGCCGCTTCCTCCTCGATGGGGGAGCGGTCGGGGAAATTCAGGATGGTGCCTGACGGGCTCATTCCGCATCTCCAGTACGGAGGCGGCGTATCTCGGCTGCTTCCGTAACGGAAGACTCCGTTGCGATATTTGCGTCGCGGCGGGCCATATAATCCCGTGTAAGCAGCAACGCCTTGGCCAGATGCTTCTCAACCGTGCTTTCGGCGATGCCGAGACGGATGGCGATCTCGCGTTGCGAAAGGCCTTCGATCTTTTTCAGCACGAGCACCTTCCGGCACTGGCTGGGCAGAGCGGCGACAGCATTCGCAAACAGGGCAAGGCGGCGCCTGCCATCCACTTCCTGCTCCACACCGGGCTGGGTTCCGCTACCCACGACATCCGGATCGGGGAAATCCTCTACCGACTCTGTTGCAGAATTCTTGCGACGGGCGATTTCATTGAGGGCGACATGCTTGGCGACGCGGAACAGATAGGCGCGGGGCAGCAGGATGGGGCCGCGCGTCTCGGCGGCGTAGGCCCTTACAAAGGTTTCCTGCAGGGTATCGTCGATGTCCTGCGCACGTGAGAAGAAGCGCGCTATGTAGCGCCGCAAAGCAGGCTTTCCAGCCTCGAACTCGTTCAGGATTCTGGACATTACTTCGCCGCCACGTCAACGAGAGTAGCGCGTCTTGGCGTTGCGGGGCAACCACACCGAAAATGTGACATGAATTCGCGCCGCCTGCCGTACGATCGGAAACGCCGCGCGCTGGTCCAGATCGCGCCAGCGCGCTGCATTGCGAAGCTGATGGCGCCGGCGCAGGATCGTAGCTGTTCCTACCTTAAAGAGGCCTGCAAATGTCGCAAATTCGGGTCTTGCTCGGCCTGATCAACGCCTGGAAAGCCAAGGACATCGACGGCGTATTGGCTTTTATGCACGACGACATCGTCTGGCACTACGCGGCCGTGATCGCGCCGCCGCTCAAGGGGAAGGCGAAGGCGCGTAAGCTGCTCGAGGGAATGTCGCTGCAGGTTGGCGACGTGACGTGGCGTATCTTCGACTATGCGGAAAAGGGCGAGCGTCTGTTCGTCGAGGGAGTAGATGAATACGTGTCGGCGGAAGGCCGGCTCGTCTCGGCGCCCTATGCGGGCGTGGTCGAGTTTCGCGATGGCAAAATCATCGGTCTACGCGAGTATTTCGACATGGGAGCCGTCACCGCGATGAAGGCGGGCGAGGGCATGAAAGAGCACGTGCGGGTGCTGATCGCGCGAGATGCCGTTGCCTAGAGTTCGGCGGAAGACACCGGCACCCCAAGCAGCGCCCGCCCCGTGAGCTCGTAGGTGGCCGGGGCCGTCATGATATGGGCAGTGATTGTCTGCGCGTCCGCCAGGCGGCGATGCAATGGATCAGCCATGAACACGCTCGCGCCGCCTGCGAGATCCTGAACGGTTCTGACGACGTCGGCCGCCGTGCGTGTCATGTGCGTGGCTGCAAGCCTAAGATTAGCGCGCCGCTCCAGCGAAATGGCGGGGTTGGACTGGGCTTCGGCCCATGCCGCATCGATTTCCGCGAACAGGAGTGCGCGCGCAGCCAGCAGTCGCGCGTGGGCTTCCGCGTAGGCGGCCTGGACCGTGCCGCGATCGTTGAGCGTGCGGCCGGTCGGCGTGCGCTTGGCGGCGGCGAGGGTGACAAACTCACTCAAGGCGGCGCGCGCATTGCCGCTTGCGACGGCGGCGATGCCGATCGCGAGAAGTCCAAAGATCGGGAAGGCGTATAATGGTGTCTTGATGCGGGGTTTGTCTGCGATGAGCGAGACTGAATGGGATCTTGGCACGAGCAGATCGCGGACAGCCATGTCTCCACTGCCGGAGCCGCGAAGGCCGGAGGTGTACCACGTGTCGAGAAAGGTGGCATCGCTGGCCGGGAATAGCATCATGCGATGATCCGGGATCTTCTCGGTGAGCATGCGAGGTGCGCCGTTCTCATGGATCACGCAGCCGCCGCACAACCACGTCGCGTTCTGACCGCCACTGTTCCACTTCCACTGCCCCGTCACGCGATAGCTGTCACCCTCGACGATTGCCTTGCCCATCGGGGCGTAGACGCCAGCGAAAATCAGAGAAGGGTTCGGGAAAATTGCGGTGGCGGTGTCAGGATCGAGATAGGCCCCGAACGCGCCTGTCATGGCGCTGACCGTCACGCACCACGCCGCAGATGCATCCGTCTCTGCCAGTGCTTCGATGGTCTCGACGACCAGGCGGGGTTCGGCTTCGAGGCCGCCATGAGCGCGCGGCATGCAGAGGCGATAGAATTGCGCATCGCGGAACGCGGCGGCCAGTGAGTCCGGCAGGCGACGCAGCCGTTCCATCTCCGGACGGGCGGCGACAATGTTACCTGCGAGGGCGTGCGCGCGACTGACGAGATCGTTCATCCCTTCAGCCTCCACAAGCCCGCGAGATTGTTGCGCTGCATGTCCGATGATCCCCCGACGATGGGCATGCCCAGCAGGTCGCGCACGTTGCGGTCGATGTCATAGGCGTCGGACAAGGCGTAAGCTCCCATCACCTGCTGGCAGGCAAGCGCGATCTCCACGCCCGTATCGGCGATGAAGAGCTTCGCCATCGATGTTTCAATACCGCACGGCTTGCCATCGTTCGCCAGGTGAGCTGCGTGGTAGAGCATATGACGGCAGGCTTCGAGTTTCGTACGCGCAGTTACAAGGCGGTGCGCCACGGCCTGATGGCCGGCAATGGCCTTGCCGAATTGCACGCGTTCCTGTGCATACGTCCATGCCTCGTCCAGCGCCGCCTGTGCGAAGCCGAACGTGCACGCAGCAACCTCCAGCTTTTCTACGTCGAGCGCGCGGCCGGCAAGCATTCCCCACGCCTTGTTGAGCTTGGCAGGACCGCCGACGACGGCGTCCAGCGGCACGCGTACGTCATCGAAATGCACGTCACTCGAGGCGGTGTAGCGCAGGTTCGTGTGTTCGATCGGTGTGGTCGAGACGCCCTTGGCCTTGCCGGGGATCAACACAAACGTCAGCGCCTCGCGGCGGGGCGCCTCAGGCGCGGTATTAATGAGACAGTATATATAGTCAGCCCAGTCCGCGCCGGTGCACCAGCGCTTGGCGCCGTTGATGACCAGCGTATCGCCGTCGATATGCCCGCGTGTTTTCACGCTGGAGAGGTCGCCCCCCACATCCGGTTCGGAGAGGCCGTAGGCAAAGAGTAGCTCGCCGCGCGCGAGCTTGGGCAACAGTTCGGCCTTCTGCGTAGACGAGCCATTCTCCGACATGTTCATGCCGCCATAGAAGGCGCAGTGGATGAATGGTCCGGCGAGGAATGGACCTGCGCGCGCGAGTTCTTCGATAACCGCAACAGCGGCGACGATGTCCTGCCCGAGGCCGCCATGTTCCTCGGCGATGGTGAGGCCGCACATGCCCAGATCGCAGAGTTCGCGGAACAGGTCGCGCGGCCAGTCGTGCGCCTTGTCCCATGCACGCCGCTTTTCGCGCGGCGCTTTTTCCGCAACGAAGCGGCGCAGCTGCGTGCGGAGCGCCGTCACGTGCTCAGGTTCAGGAAGTGTGTTCTCGATCATCACTCACCCGTCAGGTTCGGCGTCCGCTTTTCGACAAAGGCGGCGACGGCTTCGCGGCGATCGGCAAGCGAGTTCGACAGAAGCTCGTACGCCATTGCGGCATCGAGCATCTGCGCGGCGAGGGCGCGCAACGGGATGTTTGTCGCTGTCTTGGTCCAGCGCACCGCCCATTTGGGGTTGGCAAGAATTTTGTCCACGACTTCCGTGACTTTCGCGTCGAGCTGGTCAGGCGGCACGACGTGATTGATGAGGCCGAACGCGAACGCTCGCTCAGCTGTCAGCATCTCGCCGGTCATGAGCAACTCTTTTGCGCGTGCAAATCCGATCAATTGCGGCCAGATGATTGCCCCGCCATCGCCTGCAACGAGGCCAACCTTCACGTGTGGATCGCCTACAACCGCCTTGTCTGAGGCAATGATGACGTCGCACATCAGCGCGATCGTTGCGCCGAGCCCGGCCGCAGCGCCGTTGAGCCGGCACAGGATCGGCTTTTCGAGCTCCAGCAGCGAAGTAATGATCCGCTTCGCTTCAGGTCCAAGCGCGCGGAAGGAAGCAGGGTCTTCAATGTGCGTCTTGAACCACGTCGTGTCACCGCCTGCACAGAATGCTCGGCCGGCGCCGGTCAGCACAATGAGATCGCTCTCCGGATCATCCTGTGCATCGAGAAAGATACGCGAAAGCTCGTGGTGCATCGGGCCGTCGACGGCGTTGACCGGATTGGGCGCCGTGAGTGTGAGCGTGAGGATGCGTCCGCTTCGTGTCGCGACGATGCGCTCATACCGGGAGAAGTCGGGCGTCATGACATTGGTCCTCAACCTGCTTCCGCGCCGATCTCGATGATGCGACGGCCGAAAGCGTTGTCCGTAAAGAGATCGATGAAAGCCTGCGGCGCGGCCTCAAGGCCGCGATAACGTTGCTCGCGGACCTTCACTTCGCCCCGTTCGATCATCGCGCCCAGCTCTTCCTGCGCGGCGGGGAAGGCCTTGAGATCGTCGAAAACGACGAGCCCTTCCATGCGGAGTCGGCTCGCAATGAAATAGCGCGTGTTGGTAATGCCTGGGATTTTGCCGCTTGCCGTGTTGTAATCTGCAAGCTGACCCGAAATCACGATGCGGCCGCCGGGGCGCAAAAGCGGTATGACGGCATCGATCATCGCATTCCCGACATTGTCGAACAGAACGTCATAGCCATCGGGGCTCGCTGCCTGCAGGTCGGCGACAAGGTCCGTCGTAGCCTTGTAGTCGACGATTGCATCGAGACCGGCCTCGTTGCGCAGCCACGATGCCTTGTCGTCGCCGCTCGCCGTGCCGACGACGCGTGAGGCGCCGAAGCTGCGCGCAATTTGTGCCGCGGTCGCGCCGACGGGCCCAGCGGCCGACGTCACCAGAACGCGGTCGCCGGCCTTCATCATCGCGACGCGCTTCAAGCCGAACCACGCTGTCATGCCCGGAACGCCGAGTACGCCAATCCAGTATGACAGCGGAAGCCGTGTATGAGGAATCTTCTGGATGTAGCCGCGTCCCGGAAAGACCGCGTGCTCGGCCCAGCCGCCGCCTGTCGCCACGATGTCGCCGGCGACGAACCGCGTGTTGGCGCTTTCAATCACCTCGCCAATTGCGAACCCGTCAATCGGATCGCCGATCCGCAGGGGCGGCGCGTAGCTGGCTCCTGAAGATAGGCGCGAGCGGGTGCCGGGATCGGCCGAACAATAGAGCGTGCGCGTAAGGACCTGGCTTTCGGAAAGGGACGGCAGGACCGCCTCTTCGACTCGAAATGTCTCGCGCGTCGGCACGCCGACAGCTTGTGCCGCCAGCACGATGCGCCGCGTAGTGCTTGGACGTTGCGTCATGCGAAGCGCCTGCCTTTGTGCCGTTGCCACGATCGGGCAGAGGCTGGACTCACGGCGTCACGAAGTCCACCGGCGACATGTCTACTCGCCCGGACCGAGCGCCACGTCATCCGGTGATGATCGACTCTTCTGACATCCACCGCTAATCGTCGTCGGTCGTCATCAGGCGACTGCCGGTCGGGAGCCAGTTGGCGGGTATGCCAAAAGCCTATCGCGCCTTTATCAGCTACTCCCAGCAGGACGCAGCGTGGGGCAAGCGCCTCCACGGCTGGCTGGAGGGGTACCGTGTTCCGCGTGGCGTCGCGGTTGACCTTCCGCCGTCACGCCGGCTTGGCCGGTTCTTTCGCGACGACGAGGAAATGGCGGCTGCCGCTGACATTGCGGTGACCGTGGAAGGGGCGATCGAAAGCGCGGAAAGCCTCATCGTCGTTTGTTCGCCGCGCTCGGCAAAATCGAAATGGGTGGCGGCGGAGATTCAGCACTTTCGGCGGACGGGCCGCGCGCGAAAAGTCTTCGCAGTCATAGTCGATGGCATTCCCAATTCGGGCGATCCGGAAACGGAGTGCTTTCCCAAAGCGCTTCGGGCTGGCGTCGATCCGGATGACCCTGATGCCCTCCCGATCGAGCCGCTCGGGCTTGATGTCCGCAAGGATGGGCGATCGCGCGCTAGCGCCCGGTTGGCCGCGGGGCTGCTTGGTATCGACTTTGACGACCTGTGGCGGCGAGAGCGCCGCCGCGCGGAACAGCAGCAGCGCCTCATCGTTGGGGCGTCGGCAGGCTTGAGTATCATATTCGCGATCCTGGCAGGCGCAGCCGTCTTTTTCGGTCTGCGAGCCAATGAAAATGCAAAGACTGCGCAGACGAACCTGACCCGGTTCTTTGCGGAACGCGCGTGGGAGCGATTGTCCGAAGGGGATAGTCTTGCAGCCGCGCGTTATGCGATTGCCGGGATGCGACTGTCGCCAGAGAACGCCCACGCCTATCAGGCGGCGCTTGGCGCGATAATGCAAAGCTCTGGCGAGAGCCTGCCGTCGCTGATCCACAATGATCGCGTGTTGGCCGCGGCCTACTCACGGCAGGGCGACCGCATCGTAACCGCCAGCTCCGATGGAACTGCGAAAATCTGGAACGCCTCGGATGGCCGATTGCTTCATACGTTGCGGATCGGCAGCGTACGCGTAAACGACGCGGCATTCTCATCCGATGGACAGCGTGTCGCTACTGCTGACGCCAACGGTGAAGCGGCAATCTGGAATGCAGTTGATGGAACGTTGATTGCCAATGCTGCGGGGCAGGGTGCGTCAATAAACGCGATCTCCTTTTCACCACAGGGTGCGCACGTTGTTACCGCCAACGACAAGGGCGACGTAAGCCTCTGGGATGCCGCCGACGGGCATCTGGTTGCCCCGCTCAAAGGTCATTCAGCGAAAGTCTGGACAGCGGTCTATTCGCCCGACGGTCGCCGCATCGTCACCGCAAGCAATGACGCGACAGCGCGGGTCTGGAATGCCGAGACGGGAAAGCTGCTGGCAACACTCAGCGGTCATGGGGGAGGAGTTTATAGCGCAACATTCTCGCCGGATGGGCGCCGTATCGTGACCGCCAGCGACGATATGACGGCGAGAATCTGGGACGCCCAGTCGGGCAAACAGCAGCTGGTGTTGAAGGGGCACAAGCTCGGCGTCTGGAGCGCCGTCTTTTCGCCCGATGGCGAACTCGTGGCCACAACGAGTGTGGATACTACCGCGCGCGTCTGGAACGCGCGCGACGGCCGTGCGCTTGCAAGTTATGCTGGTCACAGTCTTGGCGTGCGCAGCGCCGCCTTTTCCCCGGACAGTACGCGCATCGTCACGGCGAGCGATGACGGCACGGCCCGGGTCTGGAGCTCACGCACCGGCCAGTCGCTTGCGACACTGAGCGGCCACGGCGCAGCGGTGTTTGGAGCGGTGTTCTCGCCGGACGGAAGTCGCATTCTAACGGCCAGCAGGGACAAGAGCGCCAAGGTCTGGAACTCCGGCGATGGCCGTCTGCTGAGCACGGGCAAGGCGCATGGGCTTGAAGTCTGGTATGCGGAGTTTTCACCCGACGGTCAGCACTTTGTCACGGCCAGCGCCGACAAGACCGCGAAGATCTGGGATGCCCGTAGCAACACAGTCGTCAGCACGTTGTCCGGACATACCAACGAAGTTTCCGGCGCGGCCTATTCCCCCGATGGCGCGCTGGTTGCGACCGCCAGCAAGGACGGTACGGCCAGGATCTGGAACGCCATCGATGGACGCGAGCTGCGCACGCTGACGGGTCACGAGGGGTGGGTCATCAGCGTCGCGTTTACATCCGACGGGAAAAAGCTTGTGACCGCCAGCGAGGATCACGCCGCGATGATCTGGGACGTTGCCAGCGGGCGGATGGAAAAGGCTCTCGTCGGGCATGGTGACTGGGTCAGGGGCGCCGCTTTCTCGCCCGACGGAAAGCGTGTCGTAACGGCCAGCGAAGACAGGTCGGCGAAAGTCTGGGACGTCGCGACTGGCAAGGTCCTCGTAACACTGAATGGCCATGGCGCGGGCGTCGGCACCGCAATGTTCTCTCCCGACGGCGCGCGCATCCTCACAGCCAGCGATGACGGCTCGGCAAAGGTTTGGCGCATCAGCGATGGACGCGTACTGGCGACGCTGAATGCGGGCAAGGGCTGGATCTCATCGGCTGCCTTCTCGCCCGACGGCACGCGTATCGTCACTGCGAACCAGGACAAGACCGCTAGCATCTGGGATGCGGAGGACGGTCGCCTGCTCATCTCGTTGAGCGGCCATGCCGATGCCGTCTACAGTGCTATGTTCGACGCTTCAGGGAAGCGCATCATCACCGCCAGCGGAGACCACACGGTGAAGGTGTGGGATGTCGCAAGGCTCAGCCAGACCTGGAACGCGCTCGCCGTGGATGCGTGCAACACGCTGCTGGGCGCGCATGGCCGCCGGTTCTCGCTGCTGGAAATCCAGGCCGACCAGTTGCTGGGGTCCGAATGGCAGGATCCCGACCGCGATGTCTGCGAGGGCGAACCCGGAGCGCTTTCAATCGCAACGCTACGCAGCCGCGCTGGTTTGCCGCCGGAAGAAACGTCTCGTCAGCCGGCCGCCGAGGGCGTCAGCCGTCCTTGATCGGTTCTTGCGTGGGGCGGCCATTACCGCCGGTGCCGCCACCCCCGCTCGATCCCAGCGGCGCAGTGTCCGGCGAGGCCGCGTCCGGCGTCGGCGCAGCCGGAGCGGCAGGCGCGCCGGTTGCTGACGGAGCGACCGATGCACCGCCCGTGTCCGCGCCCTGGTCCGCAGGCGCCGTATCCAGAAAATCTTCGGTCGTGTTGGTGTCGTCCGTCGCGTCTCCGGGTTGAACGACCGGCGTCTCGGTCGCTGGTGGTTGAGCGCTGGCCGTCAAGCCTGCGAACCCCGCAAGGGCGGAAAGCGCCAGGACAGACCCGGCCGTGGCCGCAATTCTGAAAGACATTCGCATACTGTCCCACCCCTCAAAAAGAATGACCACCTCGCCAAGTTTACGCCCCCGGGCACGCCAGCGGCAAACGGAAAATGTAGCGCCAGCGCCGATCCGCTGTTCTTATTCCGGTAAATCGATCTTCGCCTTCATCCACATGTCGACAAGTTCGTAGCAGATCGCGATGCGGTCAAAATTCTTGGCTGGGTCGTCATTCTGGAAGGTGTCGAAGTGGAATGTTCCTTCGTCGCCCGCCCCCTTGCAGTTCATCGCCACTAACTTGGTTGGTCGGGTGAGTTTGAAGTCGGCTTCGATGTCCTTGATCAGGTCTTCGAGGATGCCGCTTTCCTGCAGGAATTCCTTCGCATCCCGCATTTCCGGGCGAGGTTCGCTATACGACAGCTGGATCGGAACGCCTGCATCGCCGGTATTGTTGACGAAGCCTTCTTCCACCTCATCGTCGGTCGCCTTGAATTTCTCGGCGCAGTTCCACTCCGGCTTCACATACTGCTCGAAATCCCGGAAGCCCACTGGATCGCTACCATAGACGTAACAGATGATGTTGAAGGCGCGCTCCTCGGGCGGCGCATGCGGATCCTTCGAGGTGTAGCCTGCGCCGGCTTTCAGCCACCCGTTTGCTGCGCCGACAATCTCGTCGATGCCGTCGGGGTCGCCTGCATCGGGCACCAGAAGTATGGCGGCGATCTCGTCGGCATAGCGCTCGATGTCCTCGATCGGCCACGTCGAGGCGTTGATGCCTTGAATCTGGTTCATGAGAAGGTGGCCTGCCTCGTGGTAAGCCATGAATCGGATGAAGCCCTGCACGAGACTGTTGGGCGGACCTTGCGGCGTTTCACCGAAGCTAGCCTGGGCGGACATCAGGAGTGCGATCCCCAAGTGCGGCGCCAAGCGCAATGCGCGACCAGGTTTCATGACACGCTCCGCCCCTTCTCGTAACGTCACAGAGCATGTCTGTGCGCATCTGTCATCCGGACGTAGCACAGCGCATCCCTTGGAATTCTTCCTGGATTGCAGCGTTACGCCCACTGTGCAGGATGCGCGCATCGGATAAACTGCGCTTGCGCGCGGTCCCGTCGGGCAAGGCGAGCATTCGAGCCCCGCAGGAACCCCTCATGATCCGCACCCGCTTTACTGAACTGTTTGGTGTTGACCACCCCATCGCGCAGGGCGGGATGCAATGGGTCGGCCGTGCGGAGCTCGTCGCAGCCGTCGCCAACGCTGGCGCGTTGGGTTTCCTCACCGCGCTGACCCAACCAACGCCTGAAGCCCTATCAAAGGAGATCGCCCGCACGCGAAGCCTGACCGATCGCCCCTTCGGCGTGAACCTCACCATCCTTCCGACGATCACGCCGCCGCCTTACGCCGAATACCGGCAGGCCATTATCGATGGCGGCATCAAGATCGTGGAGACGGCGGGCTACAAGCCGCAGGAGCACGTCGACCATTTCAAGGCTCATGGCATCAAGGTCATTCACAAATGCACGGCCGTGCGCCACGCACAGTCGGCCGAACGCATGGGCGTCGATGCGGTCTCGATCGATGGCTTCGAATGCGCGGGTCACCCGGGCGAGGATGACATTCCGGGCCTGATCCTGATTCCCGCCGCCGCGAACAAGATAAAGGTGCCGATGCTCGCTTCGGGTGGCTTCGCCGACGGGCGCGGCCTCGTTGCTGCGCTGGCGCTCGGCGCGCACGGCATCAACATGGGCACGCGCTTCTGCGCCACGGTCGAGGCGCCCATCCATGCCAACTTCAAGCAGGCGATGGTCGATGCGGATGAACGCGCCACCGACATCATCTTCCGTACCTATCGCAACAGCGCGCGTGTCGCCCGCAACGCGGTCAGCCAGGAAGTAATCCGGCTCGAGCATGAAGGGCGTCCATTCGCGGAGGTGTCCCATCTCGTCAAAGGGGTGCGCGGTCGTGAAGGACTGGAATCTGGCGAAACCGATCGCGGCATCTGGAGCGCCGGTCAGGTGCAGGGCCTGATCAACGATGTTCCGACGGTGAAGGTTCTGGTCGATCGCATAGTCGATGAGGCCGAAGCCATTATCCGCGCGAAATTGGCAGGAATGCTGGCAGGGGCCTAGTGCCGTGCTACACCACCGACATAGCCTAGCGTCGCGGCCTTGTAGATCGCTTGCGGCCGCCCGATCACGTTGAGCTTGCGCGCCGCATTGGTGATATGGAACCGCACAGTCGGCAGTGAGATATGCATGATCTCGCTGATGTCGCCGTCGGTCTTGCCCATCGCCGCCCATTTCAGGCACTGGATCTCGCGCCGGGTCAGCGGGGCCGGCGTCACCAGCGTACGTCGCGATGCGAGATCATGGTGCGTAGCTACGAACTGCAGGGCCAGCGTATGCAATTCGCCTGCACGCTTCGCAAAGATCGAGGCGACATCCAGCGTGGCGTCGGGGGACACCCACACAACGGCGCCAATTACGCCGCCCGGCAGGTAGGCTGGGGCAACGATGCCGACGCGAACTCCGAAGTCCTCGTTTGGCGTGACGCCGTCGAACGCGTCCAGCGCCACGTGCGGCCGCCATGTCCTCAGTTTGCCGTCGATGTAATAGAACGGCTCCGCGCAGACGCGCACGGCGTGCAGAACCTGCGCCCGCAGCGCAAAGCCGCGATCCTTCCAGTACTGCAGATTGGGGTCGACCCAGCGAAACAGAGTCTCGGCATATGGCTTGCCATCTGGTCCCACGACCGGATCGGGGCTGCCGATATCTGCGCTGACCGCGATGAAAGGCAGGTCCATCTCGCGGCCTACCTGTTCGATCTGCCGCGCGAGCCTGTCGCCAGACTCAACGCCAGCCCTATCAGTTCCGCTAGCTTGTGGCATGGCGGGCGTTTCGCAACCTTCTTCCCTAGGATTGCCCCATCTTTGCCGGAGGCATTTCGGCAACCATGACCCCTTGTGCTCAAGGAGGGAAGTGTGTCGTCATCAATTTCCCCGACGCTTGAGCAGTCGACGCCCAGCTGAGTTTGCATGAATCTCGATCTCGATCCCGCTGATCTGGCCTTTCGCGACGAGGTGCGAGAATTTCTCGCCCGTGAGTTGCCGCCTGAGCTTGCCGACGCGGCAAGCCGCGTCACAAGCGTTTTCATTGATCCGGTCTATTCCCTGGCCTGGCAACGCATCCTGCATGCCAAAGGCTGGGTCGCCCCGAGCTGGCCAGTCGCATACGGCGGCCCCGGCTGGACCGAGATGCAGCGCTACATCTTCTGTGCAGAGAGCGCGCGCGCCAACGCGCCGAATCTCGCACCCATGGGTCTGCGCATGGTGGGGCCGTGCATCATGCGCTACGGTACGCAGGCGCAGAAGGACACGCTGCTGCCGCGCCTGCTGTCGGGTGAGGACTATTGGTGCCAGGGCTATTCCGAGCCCGGCGCCGGGTCCGATCTTGCAAGCCTGCGCATGCGCGCGGATACCGACGGCGATCACTATGTCCTCAACGGTTCGAAGATCTGGACGACGCACGCTCATTTCGCCAACCGCATGTTCTGCCTCGTTCGGACGCGCTTCGAAGGCAAGCCGCAGGCCGGGATAACCTTTCTGCTGCTGGACATGCACACGCCGGGTATCTCCGTTCGGCCGATCGTCACGCTGGCCGGTGAGCACGAGGTCAACGCCGTCTTCTTCGACAATGTCCGCGTGCCTGTCGCCAACCGGCTCGGCGAGGAAAATGACGGGTGGACGGTCGCCAAGTACCTGCTTGAGTTTGAACGCGGCGGCGCCTATGCGCCTGGTCTCAAGGTGAGAATGCAGCGCCTACGCGCCATCGCTCGCGAGACTCTGCCGGACGATGATGGCGTATGGGCGCGATTAGCCGCTGCCGATATCGCAGTCGATGCAATGGAGATCACCGAGCATCGCGTCATGACGGCGCTGGCGTCGGGCGGCAATCCCGGCCCCATGTCATCCATGCTGAAGACACAAGGCACTGAAACGGCGCAACGCATCGAGGAGCTGGCAGTCGAGATCAACGGCGCCTATTCCGCCGTCGAGCAGCCCGAGGCGCGTGCGCCCGGTTCCAACATCACGCCGGTCGGTCCCGAGCACGGCCTTGAAGCCACCGCGCGCTATCTCAATGGGCGTGCTGCTTCGATCTATGGCGGGTCCAATGAGGTTCAGCGCGGCGTGCTCGCGCGCCTGATGCTCGGGCTCTAGCGCTTTCATTTCCCGAAAGAAGAAGGCCGCCGTTCCAGGGGAGCGGCGGCCACCAGTTTTGTCGCGAGCCGGGGAAGTCGGCGGCGCGATCGGGTCAGTAGTTGAAGGTCAGCGAGGCGCCGTATGTCGCCGGCAGGCCCGGGAAGCGCACGACGACGTTCGCGTTGGAGGCCACGGAGGTCCAGTAGTACTCGTCGGTCAGGTTGCGCGCCCACAGGCTCGCCGACCATTTCCCGCCGAGATCGTGGACACCCACGCTGGCGTTCAACAGGCCATAGGCGTCGATGACATAGCCGGGGCTGTCGCCAAGGTCGGCAGCCGAGTCGTCCTGCCACCGCCCGTTGAGCGCGACCTGCATGCCCAGCGTATCGGTAATCGGCGCGTCATAGATGATCGTGCCCGCGACCTGCAGCTCAGGGCTGTAGGGGAAGGCAACGCCATCATATATCTGCGGCAACCCCGCCGCGTTGGTGCCCTGGTAATTGTTGATCTGGGTGTCCAGCCAGGTGGCCGAGCCGGTGAAAGTAAGATTGTCGGTGGCGTGCCAGGTGATGTCAGCTTCAGCGCCAGTCGCTTCGGCGTCCGGCACGTTCTGCAGGCGCGCGAGCGCTGTGTAGATCGGGTCGGCGAAGTAGACGGACAATTGCTTGTCCTTGTAATCGTAGAAAAACGCGGACGCGTTGACCTGCAGGTCCGGCGTCAGCGAAGCCTTCGCGCCAATCTCGTAGGACAACAGCTTTTCTTGCCGCGCAGGATCCTGCTGGAACGACACGTTTGCCGCGTTGATCGGCGTGTTGCCGGCCTTGAAGCCCTGCGACACCGAGGCGAAGAGCAGCATGTCGCTTGTCGCTTGCCAGTCGAGCGCCACGCGCCAAGACGTGTTGCTTTCGTTCAGCTCGTGTGTGAGCTGGCCGAACGTGTTGGATGGCGGATCATAGGTGACGCAGCCATTGGCGACGATCGGCGCCGGCGTTGCGCCATAAATCGTGGTGACCAGGAAGCGGTTCACGACGTTCACGTTCGGCAGCATGCTGCCGTTGAAGTCCGCCGAGCAGCCGAGATAGGAACTGTCATCCTGCGTGTAGCGCAGGCCGGTGGTCAGCGAGAGCGAGTCGGTCAACGTCCAGTCGGCGTTGGCAAAGATGCTTTGAGTTGTCGCCTTCATGCTTCCGAGGTCCTGGTAGGTACGGAAGGCCTGCGACATCTGCAAAGCGGTATAGCCGCCGGAGTTGAACGGCGTGGCCAGCAGCAGGTTTCCGTTGAAGCGGATCGCCGCCACGTTGGCATTTTGGCCGAGAAGCGTGCGGTTGTTATCCTGCAGGTCGTCGTCGGCGTAGTAGGCGCCTACCAGCCAGTTGACGCCGCTGGATTCGCCTTCAAGTCGCACTTCTTCCGAGAACGATTTGATCCTGCCTTCCAGCTGCTGCAGCAGAATCTCGAACGGTGAACCGCTCCAGTCCGACAGCGCGCTGCGGTTAAGGTCCTGATACCCAGTCAGCGAGACGAGCCGGAGGCTATCCGAGAAGTCGAATGTCGTCTTGAGTGACGCCGCCCAGAATTTTGTGTCTTCCTTCAGGTCGCCCGGCAGGCCGGCGCCGATGCCGATATCCGGACCGCGAATGCTGGTCGGCGCCCAGTCGGCCTGTGTGGCCTTGGTCGGCGCGTTCGCCGCGATGTAGGCTGCGAGACCCGGCGTGTTGAACGGCCCAAAGCTGCCCGTCCCCGGCGTCGTATTCGGCGTGAAGCCGATGCCCTGGGCCGCAATGGTGTCCGAATTGTTGACCCAGCCTGCCAGCGACGCGTCGAAGGAGAGCTGGTTGGTCGGCGCCCAGTCGACGCGTAGGCGTCCGGCATAGCGGTGAACGTCGCCCAGCTTATCGCCGCGCGAATTACTCTCCTGCCAACCCTCGTCGCTGTTCTCTGCCCGGAACGATACCCGCGCCCGCAGCGAGTCCGACAGGGGACCGCTGATGTAGCCGCCGATATTGTGCGTGCCGTAATTGCCGACATCCGCCGAAACCGATCCTTCAAACGTGTCGGTTGGTCCGTTGGTGATGAAGTCGACGAGGCCGGCGGTCGTGTTGCGGCCGTACAGCGTTCCCTGGGGTCCCTTGAGAACCTCGACACGCTGGAGGTCGAACAACGGTCCGTTGAGCATGAAGGGGTAGGCGTAGGCCACTTCGTCCACATACGAGCCCACCGTCGACGTCGACGAGATGTTGATCGTGTTGAAGCCGATGCCCCGCAGTGTGTAGATCGGCACGCCCTGATAACTCTGCGAGACGGTGAAGCTGGGCGCCACAACCGACAGGTCCTTCACGTCCGCCACGCGCAACGTTTCGAGATCTTCGCCGGTGAACGCCTGAATTGCCATCGGCACATCATCGACGCTCTCTTCCCGCCGCTGCGCGGTGACCACGATGACGTCGCGGCCTGAGCTTGGTTCGGCCGTTGGCGCGCCTTGCGCAAGGGCTGGTGATGCGAGCGAAATGGCGGCAAACGAGCTGCCCGCCAGCAAAGCGGCGCACACGATCTGCGTCCGGTTCATGAAGTCCTCCCTTGCGGCAACCCTCATGTCTGGGGCGGCCATTATGGAGGAAAGGCTCAGCGAGGGCGCAGTCCGCCGCAAGCTATCGGAAGTAATAGGCGCGGGCGCTGGTCCGGTCCGGCGCTACGATCCGCTCATTCCTGCAGATTGACCGTAACCGTCGTCGACAGGCCGGGGCGGAGGCGGTCAAAGCCAGTCTGGCCGGGCTCCAGGCGGATCCGGACAGGCACCCGCTGAACCACCTTGGTGAAGTTGCCGGTACCCGGCTCAAACGGCAGCAGCGAGAACTGCGAGCCCGAACCCGGCGCGAAGCTTTCGACCTTGCCCTTGAAGGTTACGCCCGGCAGGGCATCCACCGTAATGCTGGCAGGCTGTCCGGCCGTCATGCGCGAGACCTGCGTCTCCTTGAAGTTGGCGGTTACATAAAGCGCGTCGAGCGGCACGATGGTCATCAGGCGCGTGCCGGGCTGAACGAAATCGCCGGGTTCTGCCTGGCGATCGCCGACTACGCCATCGATCGGCGAGTTGATCGTGGTGTGCGCCTTGTCCTGACGGGCGAGATCGAGTGCGGCTTGCGCGCTGGCGGCTTGTGCTTCGGCCTGTGCAAGGTTGGCGGCGAGTGTTTCGCGTTTGGCGCGCGTTGCGGCGGCCTGGCTCTGGCTGACGCCCAATTGGGCGCGAAGGCGCTGGACTTCGGAAGCAGCTGAGATTGCGGTGGCGCGGTATTGGTCTGCATCGCGCTTCGATGCGGCGCCGGCTTGAGCCAGTGCTTCAAAACGCGCACGGTCCGAAGCCGCCTGCTCGCTCTGTGCATCTCCGGCGGAGACGCTGGCTCTTGCAGCGGCAATTCCGGAATCCGCGAGACGCACCTGCGCATCAAGCTCACCGAATGCTGCCTTGGCAGCGAGGATAGCAGCCTGCGCCGTTTGAAGGTTGGCGGCTGCGGCTGCTTCACGCACATCGAACTCTTCAGGATCAATGCGTACCAGCGCCTGACCTGCCTTCACCGGCTCGTTGTGCTTCACGAGCACTTCGGAGACGAGGCCGCGAATACGTGGCGACACGGTGGAAACGTCGGCCTGCAGATAAGCGGCGTCTGTCGAGACATCGCCCTTGGGCAACACGATGTAGAAGACGCCTGCCAGCGCTACGACGATCGCAATCGCGACTACAATGGCAGTGCGCGGTGAAAATGGCAGGCGACGCTTCGGTGCAGCTGGCGACGTATCTGTCGTCGTCGGTTCCGGATTTGTCACTGTGGGGCGCAAGGATTCAACGGTTGCTGTGCTCATTGTTTTGCTTCCAGTCCAAGGCGGCGACCGATGGCGCGCCGGGAACGTTCAAGGATGAGATCTGATTTCGCTGCATCCGGCTCGGCGCGTGCGAGCCCCACGGCGCCGACGAGTTCCGACAGAAGCGAGCTCGCTTCGTCCGTTGCATCTGGCCTGCCGAGCGAGACCATCTTGTCGGCCAGAAGCCGGATCAGGCCATCGACCCCTTCAGCAAACCGCTTCGCGGCAGCTTTGGGAAGGCGCGGCGCTTCCGTGTTGAGAAAAGCGAGGGGGCAGCCAAAGGTTCGCGCATCGCGGTGAGCTGCGGAAAGATAAAAATCGAGAAACGCTGTCAGGTTGGTAAGCGCGTCGCGGTCAGCCTGCTCGAGGATGGAGCGCGCACGCCCCTCGCGAAACATCTGCTCGACGCCCCCGGCCAGCAAATCATCACGCGATTTGAAGTGGGCGTAGAACCCGCCATTGGTGAGCCCAGCCTTCGCCATCACGGCGGAAAGCGCCAGATTGTGCGGGCCGTCGCGGCGGATCGCGCGGGCAGCTTCCTTCAGAAGCTTCTCCCGCGTCTCTTCTTTGTGGTTCGGCGCGTAACGCATGGCCTTGCCTTTCGTTATATGAATCACTTAATATAACGAACGTTACAGTTCAAGTGGCCATCGCGGCCAGGCTGAGGGCCTAATGTCGACAGGTGCGGCCACGAACCGGGGTTTTCTGCCGGCTTTCCTGAGGGTCGCGGGCAAATCCGGGCTGCTCGACGACCCGGCGACCATGCCGGCGTCCAGGAAATTCCTGATCTTTGGCGTGCTGGCATTTGGCCAGTTCATGGCGCTGATCGACATCCAGATCGTCGCCGCTTCGCTTAACGACGTGCAGGCGGGGCTCTCTGCGGGTCCAGACGAAGTCAGCTGGATCCAGACCGGCTATCTCATGGCCGAACTCGTGATGATCCCATTCTCGGCCTTCCTCGGGCAGGCGCTATCAACGCGTTGGCTGTTCGCGCTGTCCGCGGCGCTGTTCACCCTGTCGAGCGCACTCTGCGGCATGGCTTGGGATATCGAGTCGATGATCCTGTTCCGCGTCATTCAGGGATTTGTCGGCGGCGCGATGGTGCCCACGGTTTTCGCCACGGGCTACACGCTGTTCCAGGGGCGCCAGCGCGCGATGATCCCCGCCATCCTCGGCATGGTCTCCGTCCTTGCGCCGACGCTGGGCCCGACGGTCGGCGGATGGCTGACCGATGCTGTGGGCTGGCGCTGGATTTTCTACATCAACATCGTGCCGGGGATCGCCGTCACGTTGCTGACCTTGTCGTTGATCCGTGTCGACAAGCCGAACTTCGCAATGCTGCGCAAGATCGACTGGTCGCACTTCGCGTCCATGGCGATCTTCCTTGGTGGTCTCGAATACGTGCTGGAGGAAGGCCCCAAGCACGACTGGTTCGGCGACCCGATGATTCTTACGGCGGCATGGGTCTCGCTCGTCGCCTTCGCCCTGTTCCTCGAACGCTCATTCCGTTCAGGCGGACCTGTCGTTGTCCTGACACCGATGCGCAAGCCGACCTTCGTCTTCGCCTGCGTGTTCAACCTCGTGATCGGTTTCGGCCTTTACTCCGCGACCTACCTCATCCCGCTTTTCCTCGGCCGCGTGCGTGGCTTCAACAGTCTCGACATTGGTACGACTGTGTTCGTGACCGGCATCGCGCAGGTGCTGTCCACCATCATTGCTGCCCGCCTGTCCCAGCGCGTCGACCCCCGGAAAGTCATTGCCGTCGGCCTCTCGCTCTTTGCCGCCAGCCTGTGGTGGACGTCGAACCTCGGCTCGGAATGGGGCTTCTATGACCTGCTGGGACCGCAACTCCTGCGCGGCTTCGCAATCATGCTGTGCATCGTGCCCAGCGTCGGTCTCGCACTCGGCGGCTTCGAGCAGGCCGAGCTCCGCGCGGCGTCTGGTCTCTTCAATCTCATGCGCAATCTCGGCGGCGCCGTCGGCATTGCGGTCGTCAACACCTGGCTTGCCGACCAGACGCGCATCCACGTCGCGCGCATGGGCGAAAGCCTCGGACAGAACGGCGCACAGGCCCAGGACTTTGTGGCAGGGCTGGCCGCCCAGATCGGCCGCCTTACGCCAGACCCGGTGCAGGCGCTGTCAGTCGCCCAAGCGGAGTTCGTCCGTGTGGTCGGGCGCAATGCCCTGACGTCGGCGTTCGACGAGGTGTTTCAGGTCATGGCCTGGATCTTCATCGCGGCGCTTGTGCTTGTGCCGTTCTGCCGTCCCGCGCCCTTGCCAGCGGCCGGCCCACCGGTCGACGCTCACTAGGCCGCTCGGCCCAAATACGCCCCGGCATTGCAGGCATGCTGCAACCGGGGCTACACCCTTCTCCTGGCTGACAAAACCAAAATACGTCCCGGAAGCCGGGAGGAGAGATCAATGACAGACGCGGAACGCGAACACGCACTCAATGACCTGCGCATGTCCGACAAGGGCCGACCGCTGTTTGAAGCGGTCAAGAAGCACATTGTCGAGAACGTCGCGCCAATCCAGGAAGAGTTCGAAGAACTCGACCATCAGAAGACCGATCGCTGGAGCTGGCACCCGCGCCAGCTGGAGCTGCTCGACGGCGCCAAGAAGAAAGCCAAGGCCGCGGGCCTGTGGAACTTCTTCCTGCCGAACGCCGAAACGGGCGAGGGCCTGTCGAACCTAGATTACGCCTACATCGCCGCCGAACTCGGCAAGCAACCGCTGGCATCCGAGACGCTGAACTGCTCGGCGCCGGACACCGGCAACATGGAAGTGCTGGAGCGTGTCGGCACGCCGGAACAGAAGCACAAATGGCTGGAGCCGCTGCTGAATGGCGAGATCCGCTCTGCCTATGCGATGACCGAGCCGAATGTGGCGTCGTCGGACGCGAAGAACATCTCGACCTCCGCCGTGCTTGAGGGCGATGAGTGGGTCATCAACGGCGAGAAGTACTACATCTCGAACGCCGGCGATCCGCGCTGCAAGATCATGATCACCATGGTCAAGACCAGCCCGAACGCGCCGGAACATCTGCAGCAGTCGCAGATCCTGGTGCCGATGGACACGCCCGGTGTGAAGGTGCTCGGCCCGATGCACGTCTTCGGCGCCGACCATGCGCCGCGCGGCCACATGCACATCAAGTTCACCAACGTGCGCGTGCCGAAGGAGAACATCCTGCTCGGTGAAGGCCGTGGTTTCGAGATCAGCCAGGTTCGCCTCGGACCGGGCCGCATCCACCACTGCATGCGCACGATCGGGAAGGCGGAAGCAGCCCTTGAGATGATGATCAAGCGCGGCCTGTCGCGTGAAGCTTTCGGCCAGCCGCTTATCAAGCTCGGCAAGAATCCGGAAGTCGTGTCGCGCGCGCGTTATGACATTGAGCAGATGCGCTTGATGGTCCTCAAAGCCGCCAAGGCGATGGACGTGCTCGGCAACAAGGAAGCGCGTGTGTGGGTATCCATGGTGAAGTCCATGATCCCGGAAATCACCTGCCGCATCATCGACGAGGCGATCCAGGTTCACGGCGCTACCGGCATCTCGCAATGGACGCCGTTGGCCGAACTCTACGCCGACGTGCGCCACCTCCGCTTCGCTGATGGTCCCGATGAGGTTCACCACATGGTGGTCAGCCGCGCCGAGATCAAAAAGCACCAGCCGGGCCGCAACGCGCCGTAAGGCCGGACTGCTTTGAAGGTCGACGTGAGCCTCTCCGCCATGCGGGGAGGCTCATTTCTTATGGCTTGCGCGGCTCGCAGATAAAAAGTCGCTGCGCCTGTAACCACTCGCCCACACGCCACGAATACCCCTTTGTAAGCGCCCTGACGGCGCCAAGAGGGCGCCATGGCAGGGTTTCACAAGCAGCGGTCGTTCTACGTTTTGATGGCCGGCGTCTTCGTTGCGGGCATCGCCGCGACGGCTGCCTTTGCCAACGACGCCAAGACCACGCAGCGGGCTTCCGCCTCGCCTACGGTCGTGGAACTTTTCCAGAGCCAGGGCTGCTCGTCCTGTCCGCCGGCGAACGAGAATATCCTCACCCTCACTAGCCGGCCGGACCTGCTCGTGCTCAGCTTTGGCGTCACGTATTGGGACCGCCTCGGCTGGAAGGATACCTTCGCCTCGAAGGAAAATACGCAGCGTCAGTACGACTACGCCAATGGCGGCCTGCATCGCCGCAATGTCGCGACGCCGCAAGTTGTCATCAACGGTCATGTCGACATCGTCGGCAACCGGCGTGACGAGCTGATCCGCGCCGTTGATGGCGCGAGGCTCTCCGCATCTGCTCCCGCCATTTCGCTCAGTGGCAACACACTGACCGTTGCCGCGGCATCTTTCACCAGCGCCGACGTCTGGCTCGTCCGTTATGATCCGCGCACCGTGCAGGTGCCGATTCAGGCCGGCGAGAATGGTGGCCGCACGCTGCCTCACCGCAATGTCGTGCACGAACTCGTCCGCCTCGGTGGATGGAGCGGCAAGGCCGCGACCTACAAACTGCCCGCCGCAACCGACCCCGCCTATCGCACAGCCATTCTCGTTCAGGGCGCTTCGGGCGGCCCGATCATCGCTTCGTTCAAATCCTGACTACCAACCAACGTGCTTCAGCACTTCATCAAGGGACCATCCAATGACCAACAAGCTCCTCGCCTCCATCGCCGCCGGCGCGCTCGCGCTCGGCCTTGCCGCCTGCTCGGGTCCGGCCAACGATCCGATGAAAGCCGACGCCATGAAGACCGACAGCATGTCGACCGACGCCATGAAGCCGGCCGATTCGATGGCGGCTGATCCTATGAAAACGGATTCCATGGCTGCCGACCCGATGAAGCCTGCCGATTCGATGGCGGCGGACCCGATGAAGCCGGCTGACTCGATGGCGGCAGACCCGATGAAGGCCGATCCGATGAAACCGGCCGACCACTGACGCCAGGTGTCGAGGCGCCCGGAACCTCCGACGTTCCGGGCGCCTCGATCCACGCCGTTTTGTGTTATAGAGCTGCATGACCATGACAAGCGCACGCGAGATCATCTACCGCCACACATTGATCGTGCGCATCGCGCACTGGATCAACGCGCTGTGCTTCCTGCTGCTGCTGATGAGCGGCATGCAAATCTTCAACGCCCATCCCATGCTGTACTGGGGCCATTACGGCGCCGACTATGACAAGCCGTGGCTGGCGATCAGCGGCGGCCTGCCGTTCCAGTTCGCGCTGCCCAGCTATCGCGACCTTGGCGCTGGCAGGAACTGGCACTTCTTCTTTGCGTGGGCGCTGGTGATCAACGGCATCGTCTATCTCGCGTTCAACCTGATCAACCGCCACCTCCAGCGTGACATTCTGCCGAAGAAGGCAGAGTTGAAACCTGCCCATCTATGGGAGCAGATCGTCCACCACGCGCAGTTCAAGCGCATCACCGGGCCGGCCGCCAAGAACTACAACACGCTCCAGAAGCTTGCCTACGTCGTCGTGATCTTCGTGCTGTTCCCGCTGATCATCCTGACCGGGCTCACAATGTCGCCCGGCTTCAATGCGATCGCGCCATTCCTCGTTGATATCTTTGGCGGCAGGCAGTCGGCCCGCTCGCTGCATTTCATCGCCGCGAACCTGCTGGTCGCATTCCTTGTCATTCACCTGATCGAAGTTGTCGTGGCAGGCGCCTGGAACGAGATCCGCTCCATGATCACCGGCAAGTTTGTCGTGCCGCCGGGCCCGGTCGCTGCGGAGGACGTGCATTGAAAAAGGATTTCCTCACCCGCCGCCAGCTTTTAACCTCGGGCGCCATTGCGCTGGGAGGCATCGCGCTGTCCGGCTGCGATCCGCTCACGCGTTCACCCGAATTCCGCACGCTGCTGCGTAACAGCGGTCAGGGCCTCACCATGGGCTTCCAGCGCAGCCTGATGGTGGGCCAACCGCTCGCACGTGAGTTTTCCGAGCGCGACATTTCACCGATCTTCAAGGCCAACGGCACCAAGAATCCCAAGACTGCCGCCTACCAGGCGCTGGTCGACAACAACTTCACCAACTGGTCGCTGCGCCTCGATGGTTTGGTCGAGCGCCCGCAGACATTGTCGCTGGCGGACCTTCGCGCGCTTCCCGCGCGCACGCAGATCACGCGTCACGACTGCGTCGAGGGATGGAGCGCAATCGGCAAGTGGACGGGCACGCAACTTGGCCCACTGCTGCAGACCGTGGGCCTCAAGCCCAATGCGCGCTTCGCCGTCATGCATTGCGCCGACAACTATGGCGGCGGGGCTGACATGTATTATGAGAGCATCGATTTGATCGACGGCTTTCACCCGCAGACCATCCTCGCCTACGAACTGAACGGCAAACCACTCGAAGTCTCCCACGGCGCCCCGTTGCGCCTCCGCGTCGAACGCCAGCTTGGCTACAAGCACGCGAAATACCTGATGCAAATTGAAATCGTCGAAAGCCTGGCTGGCTTTGGCCATGGCAAGGGCGGCTTCTGGGAAGACCGCGGGTATGAATGGTATGCCGGGATTTGATGCGCTGATGACAAACGCCGCAAGGCTCCGCTAAACAGTCTGGACCTGCCACAGGGCAGTGATTGGGCGGAACCGGCTTGGTGAGTGACCTAGAGCCCCGTTTGAAGGCGCTGATGCTTCGCGGGCTCGCGGGCGACGCGGCCGCGCACGCCGAGCTTCTCGGCATGATGGCCAAATATCTTCGAGGCTTTCTGGCTCGCAAGATGGGCAGGAACGCCGCCGATCTAGAGGATCTCGTGCAGGAATCACTGCTGGCCATACACCTGAAGCGCGACACCTATGACACGTCGCAACCCTTCACCGCATGGGCTTTCACAATTGCGCGCTACAAGCTGATCGACTGGTTCCGCCGCAATCGGATCCGCCGCACGGAATCACTCGACGAGGCGTCCGAATTGTTTGGCGGCGACGACACCGAAGAAGTTGCCACCCGGCGTGACCTCGGCAAGCTGGTGGCCACACTTCCGGAGAAGCAACGTACCCTGCTCGAGGACGTCAAGATCACCGGCCTCTCCAATGCCGAGGCTGCGAAGAAAGCCGGAATGACGGAAGGCGCCGTCAAAGTCAGCGTTCACCGCAGCCTCCAGGCTCTGATGAGGAGGGCGCGCGATGAAAACTGATGAGCTGATCACCCTCCTGGCGCACGACACGACGCCCGCGAAGCGCGGCATGCTGCCCATGCGCCTCGTTCTGGTAGCGCTTCTCGGCGCCGTCGCAGCGTTTGCCATCCTCGTACCCTGGCTTGGCATTCGTCCTGATCTTGCCGAGGCGGTCGGCGGTATGACGTTCTGGATGAAGGCCATCTATACGTTTGGCCTTGGCCTTGCGGGCTTTGCGCTGGTCGAGCGCCTGTCGCGCCCCGGCGCCAAGGGGCTCGTGGGGTGGATCCTCGTCGGCGTGTTCGCCATTGTCATCGTGGGGATCGCCATCAGCCAGCTGATGTCGACGCCGCCCGACCAGATGCGCGTCGCCTTCATGGGCTCGAGCTGGGACAAGTGCCCGTGGCGCATCCTCGTCCTTTCTATCCCCGGCCTCGCCGTCATCCTGTGGACGATGCGCCGCTTCGCCCCGACACGCCTTGCGCTCGCAGGCGCCGCGGCAGGTCTGTTCGCCGGCGGTATCGCCGCGACCGTCTACGGCCTCCACTGCCAGGAGATCGCAGCGCCCTTCGTCGCGCTCTGGTATTCGTTCGGGGTGATCCTCAGCGCCATCGCGGGCGCCATCGTTGGACCGCGCGTCCTGCGCTGGTAGCGTAGTACCGACTTCCCTAAAGTCACGGTTTCCGACACCCGCAGGCGTGCGCTAGCGTTTCCAAAACAAGAGACCAGGGAAACGCCAATGGCTGATGATACAAGCGCGACCTACATGGGACGGGCGTGTCCGGAATGGTATGCAAAGCCGCAGCTTGGCATCTTCATCCACTGGGGCATCTTCGCCATTCCCGCTTATGCCCCGGGCGGCGTGTCGATCGCGGACCTGTTCAAGACCGACTACGACGATGCGATGGCGATCTCACCCTATGCAGAGTGGTACTGGAACGCCATGCGCGTGCCCGGCAGCCCGACTGCCGAGCGCCACGCTCGCCTCTATGGCAATCGCTCGTACGAGTCATTCCGCGAAGAATTCGAAATCGCCGCCGAAGCCTTCGATGCGAATGTGTGGGCCGATCACTTCGCTGCTTCAGGCGCGGGTTATGTCGTGTTTGTGACCAAGCACCATGACGGTTTCTGCCTGTGGCCGACGGACGTCGAAAATCCCCACAAGCCCGGCTGGCATTCGAAGCGCGATTTCGTCGGCGAGCTTGCCGACGCCGTCCGCGCGCGCGGAATGAAGTTCGGCCTCTATTATTCTGGCGGCCTGGACTGGACCTTCCACCATCTCCCGATTTCGAATTTCGGCGACATGCTCGCCTGCGTGCCGACTTCGGACGATTATCGCGCCTATGCCGCCGCGCAGGTTCGCGAACTGGTCGAGCGCTACAAACCATCAGTTCTCTGGAACGACATTGCGTGGCCGAGCGACGCGGACATTCCGGATGTCTTCGCGCACTATTACGAAAACGTGCCCGACGGCGTCGTCAACGATCGCTGGCTCGGCGCGTCCGCCATGTTTGAAAGCCTGCGTGATCCCACGGCGCGTGCAGGGTTCAATGCCATGGTGAAGGCGCGCATCGCGGAGGCGGGTGGCGAGCTCGACAATCCGCCGCCGCCGCACTGCGATTTCCGGACGGTCGAATATTCCACCGGCGAACACATGGGCGAGAAGAAGTGGGAGGCTTGTCGCGGCCTCGGCCTCGCCTTCGGCTATAATCAGGACGAGCGCACGGAGGACTACATGACCGGCGCGGCGCTGACTGACCTCTACCGCAACCTCACGGCGCGGGGCGGCAACCTGTTGATCAATGTCGGGCCGATGGCTGACGCGACAATTCCGGACGTCCAGAAGCAGCCGCTGCTGGAGCTCGGTCGAACGATCAGATCAGGAACCTAGTTCTTGCGCCAGTCTGCGGCTGTTGCGACGAACAGCGCCGCCATGTCCGCGCGCATCAACGCCTGCGCTTCGATCGAGGCGAGACGTGCACGTTGGGCCTGACGTTGGGCGTCGATCACCGAGATCAGCGATCCTGCGCCATTCTGGAAGCCAAGCGAGGCGAGGCGCGAGTTCTCATCCGCCACGTTCCGCGAGCGCGTCTGCGCATCGACAAGATCGCGGTCGGTCGACAGCGCTGTCAGCAGGTCAGAGACTTGCGCGAAAGCGCTCAACACGGTTTGACGATAATTCGCATCTGCTTCTTTCGCGGCCGCCTCTGCGGCGCGCTTGCGTGCGTCCAGCGAACCGCCATTGAACAGCGGCAGGGTGAAGGAAGGTCCGGCAGACCATCCGCTGCTGTCATATTTGAATACGTCTTCCGGGTGCAGTGCCGTGAGTACGAACGAGCCATCGAGCGACAAGCTGGGATAGCGCGCGGCGTCGGCAACGCCGATGGCCGCCGTTGCCGCGTGCAGGTCGGCTTCAGTAGCGAGAATGTCCGGCCGCTTGCGCACAAGTTCCGAAGGCAGGCTCACGGGAATGGAGGCGGGCAGGTTGAGGCTGGCGAGGTTGATATCCGGGGCCGACCAGTTCGAAGGCGCCTGTCCGACCAGCAGGGCAAGCGCATGCCGCGTCGTGGAGATGCTGCGCACGATGGTCGGCCGCTGCGCCTGATCTTCGGCGAGCTGGGCGTCGGCAGAGTTGACAGCGGAGGCAGGCACCCCGCCCGCCTGAATGCCACGCTTGATCATGTCGATCGTTTCACTGTCGACCTTGATGATGCCGTCCAGGGCATCGAGTTGCGCACGCAAGGCGGCCAGCTCGATGGCGCGCGACACGACCGCGCCGGTGAGGTTGAGATAGGCCGCGTCGGTTCGCTGGCGCTGCGCTTCAGTCCGCGCCGCGGCCGTCTCGTCTTTGCGACGCTCGCCGCCGAACAGGTCGAGATTGTATTTCAGGCTCGTGCCGATCGAGAAGATATTGATGGTCGGGCTCGGGAAGCCCGAGATGCCGAAACCGGCCGTGTTGATGCGTTCGCGATTGGCGTTGCCGGCCAGCGTTGCGGAAGGGCCGCTGTCGCCGCGTTGCGCGTTTTCAAGTTCGGCGACGCGCGCGAGCGACGCATCGGCCGCCTGTAGCGTAGGATTGCCCTTCAGCGCCTGCTCCACCAGCGCGTTGAGCTCGGGCGAGTTGAAGGCCGTCCACCATTCGCGCGCATCGGCGTTTGCCACACCGAGCGCTGCAATGGGGCTGGCGGCAGGATCGCCCGCCATGGCGTAGCTGGAAAGCTCTGGTGCGTCGGGACGTGTAAAATCGGGACCGACGGTGGTGCAACCGGTCAGCAGCGCAACGGTGCTGACAGCGAGGGTAAGCAGGTGACTACGCATTCGAAGCTCGTTTCGTCCGGAGCAGAAAGAGAAGAGGAATGATGGCGACGGCCATGACGAACAGGAGGTGGAAACTGTCGACGTAAGCGACAAGTGCTGACTGCCGCTGGATCATGCCTTCCATCACGGCCTGGCCGGCAGGCGTTGTGAGATCGATCCCCGGCATGCTGGTGGCAAGGTTCGCGTTGTCAGGCGTGGCGTGCTCCTGCAGCTGTTGCCGCACGGCTTCCGAATTGGAGATCTGAAGCGCACCGACGACGGAAATGCCGACGCTCGATCCGATATTCCGGATCAGCGTGTAGAACGATGCAGCTTCGGTTCGGAGGGTCGGCTGGATTGTGGTGAAGGCGATGCCCATCAGCGGCACAAAGACGAGACCGAGGCCGAGGCCCTGGAACAGGCCCGAGACCAGGATCGGGGTCTGATCCATATCAAGCGAGAAGCCTGACATCAGATAGTAGGACAGACCGGTGAGACTGATGCCAACGAAGATGATCAACCGGTTGTCGACCTTGCCGGACAGGCGCCCGACCAGGAACATCGACACGAATGTGCCAACACCGCGCGTGGCCTGTGTCAGGCCCGCCGTCAGCACCGGATAGCCAAGCAGACCCTGCATAAGGGATGGCAGGACAGCCATGCCGGCAAACATCAGCACGCCGATCAGCAGGATCATGCCTGAGCCCAGCAGGTAGTTCCGGTCCGCCAGAATGGACGGGTGGATGATCGGATCTTTGCTGGTGAAGATGTGGACGAAGAATATGTAAAGCCCCAGCAGCGACATGCCGAGATAGGTCCAGATCTCCGCAGACGAGAACCAGTCCTGTCCAGGGCCGCGGTCGAGCACGAGCTGCATGCTGATGAGACCGATAAGAAGAGTGATGAAGCCAAAGGCGTCGAACTTCTGCTGATCGCGACGCACGCGCTTGGGCAGCGTCGCTGCAAGGATCAGGAAGCCGACGAAGGCAATCGGAATGTTGATGAAGAACACCCAGCGCCAGTTGAGCTGGTCAGTCAGCACGCCGCCGAGGATCGGCCCGATGATGGGGCCAAGCACGGCGCCCATGCCCCAGAGCGACATGGCACGTGCATGATCTTTCGGCGGGTTGATGTCGAGCAGGATGGCTTGGCTCAGCGGGATGAAGACCGCAGCGGTCGCGCCCTGCAGAATTCGGTAGACCACCAATTCGATGATGCCGGTCGCGATGCCGCACAGAACCGAAGCAACGGTAAATCCGACCAGAGCGCCAAGCAGTAGATTGCGCCGTCCGAAGCGCCGCTCCATCCAGCCAATGGCCGGCGTCACAACCGTGCTGGCCAGAATGAATGATGTGAGCACCCAGAGGATTTCGTCTTGCGAGGCGGACACGGAATTCTTGATCTGCGGCAGGACGGTATTCGCAATCGTGCCGTCGATCGAAGTCATCAATGTCGTCAACACGACGCCGAGCGTGATCAGCGCCCTGCGGCCCGGTTCGGGATATTCCCCGTAAGCCGGTCCGGCTTGCGCCGTCGGCTGGACTGGGATCACGTCCTCCATGGTTAGTGGGAGCCTTTATCCGTGTTGCGCGTGTCGACAGTCGCCGTAGCGCTGAGGCCGATGGCCAGCTGAACTTCCGGCGGCGGGTTATCGAGTTCGACGCGGACGTTGAGGCGCTGGACGACGCGCACCCAGTTTCCCGATGCGTTCTCTGCCGGGAGCACGGCGAAGCTGGAACCAGTGCCCGGCGAGAAGCTGGCGATGTGACCGGTGAGGTGGGCATTCGGGAAAGCATCGACGTGCACGGTGACAGGCTGACCGATCCGCAGATCAGCCAGTTGGCTTTCCTTGAAGGCGGCGTCGACCCACGGCTTGCCCGAGACGATCCAGAACAGGGTCTGCGCGGCTTGCACATAGGAGCCGGGTTGAAGCTGGCTCACGCGCGTGACAATGCCGTCTGTCGGCGCGCGGATCGACGTGTCATCAAAATCGCTCTTCGCCTGGTCGAGAGCGGCCTGGGCCTGCATCACCAGCGGGTGTTTGGCGGTTGCGATGTTGGGCGATCCGCCAAGACCGGCGAGGGCGTTGGATAGGTCCGCCACTGCGGCCGTGCGATTGCGGCTGGCGACGTCGGAGGCGTTGCGGGCCTGGTCCAGCGCCTGTTGCGAGACAAGTCCCGCCTTGAAGAGGTTGTCCTGCCTCGCCTGTTCGCTGCGGCGGAAGTCGGCTTCGGTCGTGGAAGCCGTGAGATCGGCCGCTGACTTGCGGTAGCTCGCGCGCAGGCCTTCGACTTGAAGT
Source organism: uncultured Alphaproteobacteria bacterium (assembly GCA_963784415.1). Classification (GTDB taxonomy): domain Bacteria; phylum Pseudomonadota; class Alphaproteobacteria; order Caulobacterales; family Hyphomonadaceae; genus UBA7672. The sequence goes on along the minus strand of CAWARK010000006.1, from coordinate 178,696 downwards.
TTTGCAGAAGCCAGACGCGCCTCGGCCTGAGCCACGGCGATGCCGAAATCGCCGCTGTCCAGCCGGATCAATTCGTCACCGGCTTTCACCTGCTGGTTTTCTTTCACAAGCACCTCAACGACGCGGGCGCGGACGCTCGAGCTGATCGGGGCGCGGGCGGCAGAAACCTGCGCGTTGTCGGTCGAGACGAAGCCTGCCGACAGGACCAGCCATATGGCGACGCCGACTGCGATCACGGCAGGCGGCCCGATCATCAGCGCGAGGCGTTTCTGCTTTGGCGACGGGCCGGGCTTTTTCGCCGGGGCCGTCACCGCATGCGGTTCGGTTTGCTCGAATGAGCCGTCCATTGTCTGCCTCGTCATGAATTCGGTGCGGACGCACGTTCCCCCGTGGTCCACTTATGCAACCAGATAGGTTGACATCTGCTTTGAACCAAATGACATTTGTGCAGGTGCAACATGAACGGCGTTCAGTTCAAGGATCTCGACCTCAACCTCCTCCGCGTCCTCCTCGCGCTGCTCGATAACCGCAGTGTTTCAAGGGCTGCCGAGGAGCTTTCGCTGACGCCATCGGCGGTCAGCCATGCGTTGGGCAGGTTGCGGACCGGGCTGGGTGATCCACTGTTCGAGCGGAAGGGCGGCGGGCTGACGCCGACGGCTTATGCGCTGGAGGCGGGGCGGCGGGTGCGCCAGTCGATGAACCAGCTGCGGGACGCCCTGAACCGGGAGATGTTCGACCCCGCCACGGCCGAGCGCGAATTCATTGTCGGGGCGGGGTCCTATGCGGCCGTGGTGCTGTTGCCCCCCATCGTCGACTGGCTGTCGAAAGTGGCGCCGGGGGTCCGGTTTCGGTTGCGGCGGCTGGAGGATCAGTCGCCGGACGATGTCGAGCATGGGCGGTTGGACTTCCTGTTCAGCGTGCCGACGAGCCTGGCCGAGCGGCTCGAGTGGCGGCCGATGACGAGCGACGAGATGGTGTGGGTGGCGCGCAAGGGGCATCCGACCATTCGCGATCCCTTGACCATGGGCATGCTGGGCGAGGTGCGCCACGTCATCATCGAGAAATTCAACCGGGTGATTGGCACTGACTATCCCGAAGTGCGCCGGTTTTTCGATGAGGGCCGCGAGCTTGGCGATGCAACGCGGGCGCATGCTGGCGATGGTCGCAGGCGGGGGCCGGGTGCGGGCGTCATTGCCGGTGATACGATGCATGCGATCGCGATTGCTTCGCGATCCGATTTCGTGACGCTGACGTTGAGACGGATGGCGGAAGAGTACCCTTCGAAGGAGATCCAGATCCTGAAGCCGCCGCATCCGACGCCGGCGATCGAGTTCGGCGTTATCTTTCATCCGACCCGACTGCGCGAGCCTGGGTTCAACTGGCTGCTGTCTGCGATGTCGGAGGCCGCAGCGACGCTGCTTCAGCCTGCGGCACTGAATCGGAAGCGCGGGTAGCGGACGCAAGGGCGCGATCCCTGCGGCTGTGGGCCGGGGTTGGGTGGGCGTGTTGGGGCCTGAGTTAGATCAGGCTGAGGGCGAACAACATGAACCGTTCATTCCGACGAACGTCGGAATCCAGGAACGGTTCTGCTGCAGGTGCAGGCTTGAAGCTGCAATGCGAGACAAGGTGCGTCGTCTGCCCTGGATCCCGACGTTCGTCGGGATGAGCGGGGAGAGCGCACGCGCGTTGCTTTGAAGCGCGCGTGTTGCAAGCCGTGCCCCCCGCGAAGGCGGGGGTCCAGTCAGTGCGCGGAGCGCACTTGGGTTGCGTGTCCGCACGTCGTGCGGAGTCTGGACCCCGGCCTTCGCCGGGGACGCGGCCGAAGGGCCGCTTCCAGTGGAGAGGCCGGTTGGTTCGGCCTGAAGTATTTCCTGTGTGAGGTCGCTCGGTGTCGGCTGATCTTCCTGCGCTGCATCCGTGTGCCAATCACGGGTGGTGCTGTTGAAGATCATCCTGCAAGCCAAGACGACGTTGGACACGAGCCAGCAAAACGCGCGCAGCATGGCCTCCAGCAAGGGCTGGCGGGTTGATGGGGTCACTACTCCGTATGTGCGCGTTTGCGGACGTGTCATGCGGAGGACTATACGCCTGCGCGGAGGCCGGCCGATTTGCGAAACGTGAATCCAGCATATTTTTTCAGCAAGTGACTGAGATTGCTGGAGAAGATTTTTCGGCGTTTGTGGGATAGCGGCGGACGCTGTCCAACAAAATGGGGTGTAACTCTGCGGCGTTTTGCTCAGGTTCTGGCGCGGTTGCGGCGGAAAACGAAATAGCTGGCAATGATGATGGCGGTGAGGACGACGGAGGCGATGAACTCCGGCTGTTTTGACGACGTCAGCGCCATGGCGACCAGAACCGCAAACATGCCGGTGATGGCGAAGAGGCTGCCCCACGGATGCAGCCAGGCTTTCACGTGAAGCTGTTCCGGCGGCGTCTTTGGGCGAAGGATCAGCTGCGAGGCGGCGACGCCGATATAGACGAACAGCATCAGCGCGCCCGAGGCATTGAGCAGGAAGGCGTAGAGATCCTTCCAGTACGCGGCCAGCGGGATGACGGCCATCGACAGGACGGAGGCGACGATGATCGCCCGGGCTGGCACGCCGCGCTTGTCGATCTTCCTCAGGACAGCGGGGGCGTCGCCCCGGCTGGCGAGGCCGAACATCACGCGCGAGCCGACATAGATGCCGGAGTTAAGGCAGGAGAGAACGGCGACAAGCACGATGCCGTCCATGATTTCCGGCGCGCCTGCGACGCCGACCTTCTTCAGCGCCATCGTGAAGGGCGACATCGGGCCGATAGCGCGCTGTTCCGCGATCTCGCGCCACGGAACGACGCACATGATGAGGGCGATGGAGAGGATGTAGAACAGCAGCATCCGGATGATGAGGTTGGTGGCGAGGCGGGCGATGATCTTCTCGCCCGCGTCGGACTCGGCTGCCGCGACAGTGGTGATCTCGGCGCCGACAAGTGTGAAGACGAGCGAGACGACGCCGACCAAAGCGGCGGACCAGCCTTGCGGCGCGAAGCCGCCATCGTTGACGAGGTTTCCGACCGTGGCAGCGCCGGTGGAATTCCAGCCGAAGGCGTAGGCGGCGGCGACCAGGATGAAGACGAGGATGGCCGCGACCTTGATGGAGGAAAACCAGAATTCGAATTCGCCAAAGGAGCGGGTCGACAGCAGGTTGGAGCCGGTCAGCAGTGCAGTGAGGGCGAGCGCGATGACCCACGGCGGCGTTTCGCCGGGCAGGTAATGGCTTGCGATTTCCGCGCCGACGAGCGCCTCGAACGCCACGACGACGACCCAGAAATACCAGTAGATCCAGCCGAAGCTGAAACCGGCGAGATTGCCCATGGCGAGGCGCGCATACTCTGTGCAGGAGCCGACGCCGTGGCGCGCCGTCGCCATTTCGGCGAGCGCGCGCATCACGAAGAGGATGATTGTGCCCGTCAGCAGGTAGCTGACAATGACGGCCGGACCCATGTCGGCGATGTAGACCAGCGAGTTGACGAACAGGCCGCCGCCGATGATGCCGCCGATGGAAATCATCGCGACGTGGCGCGAGCGGAGGGATTTTGCGAGCTGGGGCGAACCTTCGACCGTGGATTCGATAGCGGCGGCTGTTTCCAAGATGCGGGCTCCCCTGACGATGTGGGTAGTTGGGACGGCGCGGGGGCGTTTGGCAACTGGGGGAGTTGTGCGCGTGGATAGAGGACCCCCACCTGTCCTCCCCCTTTCAGGGGGAGGGACCCTGTGGCTCGAACTTACCTTAAGTCGAAGGGCGAGTTTGCAACGCTGGTTCCTCCCCCTGAAAGGGGGAGGTCAGGTGGGGGTCTGGTTCGTGAGCGAGATCAGAGCTGAACGAACACGGCCTTGAGGTGCAGGAATTCGTCGAGGCCGTATTTCGAGCCTTCGCGGCCGATGCCGCTCTCCTTCACGCCGCCGAAGGGGGAGACTTCGGTAGAGATGAGGCCGGTGTTCATGCCGACCATGCCGTATTCGAGGCCCTCGCTGACGCGCCATGAGCGGGCGAGGTCGCGGGTGAAGGCGTAGGCAGCGAGGCCCGCGCGGCTGTCGTTGGCGAGGCGGAGGGCGTCTTCTTCGGACTTGAAGCGAACGAGGCCGGCGACGGGGCCGAAGGTTTCTTCGCGGGTGAGGAGCGCGTCGGGGGCGACGTCGCGGAGGACGGTGGGTTGGTAGAAGGTGCCGCCGTGTTGGTCGCGGTGGGCGCCGGTGAGAGCCTTGGCGCCGTGGCCGAGCGCATCCGCGACGTGGGCTTCGACTTTTTCGAGCGCCTTCTGGTTGATGAGCGGGCCCTGTTGCGTGACGCCGGCGAGGCCGTCGCCGACAGCAAGGGCGGCGGCTTTCTCGGCAAGCAGCGCGGCGAATTTATCGTAGACGCCGTCCTGCACGTAGAGGCGGTTGGCGCAGACGCAGGTTTGTCCTGTGTTGCGGAATTTCGAGATGATCGCGCCGGCGGCTGCGGCTTCGAGATCGGCGTCGTCGAAGACGAGGAAGGGCGCGTTGCCGCCGAGTTCGAGCGAGACGCGTTTCACCGTGCCGGCGCACTGGGCGGCGAGTTTCTTGCCGACGGGCGTCGAGCCCGTGAAGGTGAATTTGGCGATGCGCGGATCTTCGGTGAGGACGCGGCCGATAGGCTCGGCGTCACCCGTGACGATGTTGAGCACGCCGGGCGGCAGGCCCGCTTCTTCCGCGAGCACGGCGATGGCGAAGGCGGAGTAAGGCGTCAGCTCCGATGGCTTGAGCACGATGGTGCAGCCGGCAGCGATGCCGGGGCCGACCTTGCGGGTGATCATGGCTGCCGGGAAATTCCACGGTGTGATGGCGCCGACGACGCCGACGGGCTGTTTCAGCACCATGATGCGGCGGTCTGCGGCGGGGGCGGGAATGGTGTCGCCGTAAACGCGCTTGGCTTCCTCGCCATACCATTCGAGGAAAGAGCCAGCGTAGACGATCTCGCCGCGCGCTTCGGCGAGGGGCTTGCCCTGCTCGGCGGTCATCAGGCGCGCGAGGTCTTCCTGGTGGAGGACCATGAGGTCGTTCCATTTGCGCATGATCTTTGCGCGGGCGCTGGCGGTTTCGGCTTTCCATTTTGGCAGCGCGGCAGTTGCGGCGGCGACGGCGGCTTCGGTTTCGGATTTGCCGAGATTGGGGATGCGGCCGATCACGCCCCGCGTGGCGGGGTTGCGGACTTCGACCGTGGGATCGCCGGTCCATTTGCCGTTGATGTAGCATTGCTCGCGGAAGAGATCGCCGCGCTTCAGCGCGATGCGGCCAAGTTCGCCCGTTTCACCATCGGCCATGGATGTTCTCCGCTGTTGGCAGGGAACATATCGGGCGAAGGCGCGGTGAGGGCAAGGCTATTGCTTCGGCGGCAGCGGGCAGGTCGCGGTGGCGAAAGCCTGTAGTGCGGCGCCTTCGGGGGCGGTGCGTTCCAGCGCCTGATCCTTCGTGACCCACGCCTGGCCGCGCGAGGCGCAGCGGACGCCATAGTCGAACGTCGCAGCCATGTTGGCCTTGTCGAAGGCAAGCGAGCCGCCGAACTGCACGTCCGACGGAATGCCGGTGAAGCGGAAGCCCATGCCGTTGTTCTTCGCGAACTCGGCCGTCTGGTCGACGGCGCCGCGCGTCATGTGGTTGAGGATGGCGGTGAAGCTGCGGGCGGCGATGTCGATGGTGTTGTTGGAGGTCGAGCGTGGGGCGGAGGCCGACTGGCCGTTGATGATGACGTAGACATTGGCGCCGCGCAGGTTGAGCGAGGAGGTGTCCATGGAGAGGACAGCTTCGGGCGCGACGAAGAAGGGCGTGGAGGCGCCGCCGTCGACGTGCATCTCCTGGTATTTCTTGCCGTCCTTTTCGACGTTGATCATCACGGGCGGGAAGACGCCGGGGACGCTGGCCGAGGCGACGAGCACGTCGCGGAACAGCTCGCGCGCTTCCTTGCCGCCGCGACGGGCGATGGCGCCCATGTCCCAGATCACGGTCTCCTCGCGGTCGAGGTTGGTGGTGGCGACGAGCAGCATGCGGCCGTTGGCGGCCTCGCGCGCGACGGCGAAGACAAGCTCGTCGGTGACGAAACGCTCGACCAGCTGGCGCAGCGGCTTGCCGTCGAACACGCCGACGTCGAACAGGGCGCCGAGGCCGCGCGACTGCATCAGCTTGTCGGTGGCCTCGCCGCGATAGGCCTCGGTGAGCTTGCCGTCCCAGTCGGAGCCGAGGAAGGCGTAGGGGGCGATGAGTGCGCCGGTGGAGACGCCGGTGACGATCTCGAAGCGCGGGCGCGTGCCGGCGCTGGTGAGGCCGACGAGGACGCCAGCGCCGTAGGCTCCGCCGGCGCCGCCGCCGGAAAGCGCCAGCATGTCGACCGTGCGGTCGGCCGAGGCGGCGACGGCTTTCGATGCCCGCGGGGCGTTTTCCTTGTGGAAGTCGTAATCGGTGGTTTCGGTGCGCACCGAGGCGTCGAAGCCGACCGGATTGGCGCCGCGCGGCGAGGCCGGCGGCGTATCAAGTCGCGGCGTCGTGGTGCACGCGGCGAGCAAGCCGAGGGTCAGAGAAGCAACAATGTGAGGTCTCATGCCGGGAAGCTCCCCTGCGCAAGGCCTTCGCGCGCTACCAGAACGCCAGACGGAAGGTGACGGATCCATAGTGCGTCATGGAAGAATCCGAAATTTCCGCATCGTAGCCCAGTTTTATGTTCAGGAACTCGCTGTCGATGTTCAATCCCAGACCAGCAACGATCGCATCCTCGGGCTCGACACCGGAGGCGAGGCTGAAGGTGGAGGTCGTTGGGCTGTCGGCGAAACGCAGCGTGGCGGCGTTGTTCTTCCAGCTCAGCACGTTGCGGTAGCCGGCCGAGATTTCGGGGCGGATCGCGTAGGCATCGTCCGCGCCCAGATTGCCGACCAGCTTGAAGCCGTAGGACGCCGTGGCGAGCGACGCATCGGCATCGCTGGCGACGAGGGCGAGGCCCGATTCAGTCTGCGCCGTCTCCGAGTAGGCATCCTGGTTGAAGCCGATGTAGTCGACGCCGACGAACGGCTTCACATCGAACCAGCCGAGCGGCACGGTGTAGGTTGCGCGGGCGGCGGCCGAATAGGACGAGCCATTCCAGTCGGCGCTGATGCGATCGGTCAGCGAACCGAGCGTGACCTTGCGGTCGGATGTGAAGTTGACGAGGCCGTAAGAGGCCGTGCCGTTGAGGGCAAGATTGCCACTGAGCCAGCCGGCATAGGCGCCGAAGGACGTTTGCGCCACGTTGAGCGGCGCGCCCGTGCGGCCCTCTTCTTCCAGCTCAGCCGATTCCAGCGACACGTAAGCGCCGACGAGCGCCGTGCCGGTCGAGATCAGGTCAACGCCCGCAGCGACGCCGAAACCGCCGCCCGAGATTTCCGTCGTGTCCGCGTTGGCTTCGACCTTGTGATAGACGCCGAATTCTTCGGTCCAGGCGCCACCCGGAGCGTTGGGCTTGGCGGAAATCATGTCGAGGCGGTGCGCGGTGGCCCCGAAGGCGGCTGTTGCGTTGGACGCGAGCACGCTCATCACCGACGCATCGGATCCCGGCAGCAGGTCCGCGAAGCCGCGCTGGAAGTTGGGCGCGTCCGAGATCGAGGAGATTGCGGCGGCGACGTCGTCATTGAGGCCAAGCAGGTCGAGCACAGCGCTGTAGGCGCCGGCTTCGCGTGTGTTGAGGCCGAGCTGGTTCGCGCTCTTGACGCTGAGCACCAGGTCGATCGCGTTCGCGTTCGGCTGTACCAGGTTCATGTTGTAGAGGAACGGGCCGTTGGCAGCTAGCTGGCTGCTGAGCGTGCCGGCGTTGGTGATCGAGCCGGCGTTGATGACGCGCAGCGTGAACGGCTGGTCGACAAACTGGGTGAAGATCGGCGTGAAGGTCGTGTTCGCATCGATCGAAAGCGCGCCAGACACATTGAACAACGGGATGTTGCCGGTGACCCGGGCGTTGTCGACCGTCAGGCCGAGGCGCGCGTTGTTGGACAGCGACATTGACGACAGGTTCAGCGTGCCGGCCGCGAAGTTGTTTACCGTGGAGTTGTTCACGGACAATGTCATGGCAGACGCGCTCGTGCGCGTGATCGACCCGTTGAACGTGGAGAGGTTGGCGAAGGAGAGTGCGCCGGAGGCAGATCCAAGCGTGAGGTTGCCCGCGATTTCGCCGCCGACGAGCGACACGTTGGCGCCTGTGCCGCCGAAGGTGGAGTTGCCGGTGAGCTTCGCGCTGTTAACAACGAGGCTGTCGGACCCCGTCCCGAAGCTGACGTCGCCCGTCACTTCGCCGGACAGCAGATTGAACTGGTCGGAGCCAGCGCCGAACAGAATGTCGCCTACGATGCGGGCGTTGTCGATCGTGTCGGTCTGGGTCAGCGTCACGCCGCTCGCGCCGTGCGACAAGTCGAGTGCGATGTCGACCCCTAGTCCGCTGGTGATGGTGTCGGTTGAGTCGTCGTCGATGTGCGCGACGCCGATGCGCGATGTGTTGGTGAAGGAGGTGACGGTGCCGGAAAGGTCTGCGAAGGCCGTTGCGTTGCCATCCCAGCCGCGAACGCTTGCCGCGAGCAGTCCGCTGTTGGTCACACTGCCAACCGATGCGCCGGCATCGATGCGGACGCCGAAAGCCGAGTCCGTGTTTTCGGTAAAGACGTCGCCGCGGATCGTGCCGGTGTTGACGAGCTGCGGTGTGATGGCGCCAGAGCCAATCTGCATGCCGGTTGCGTTGGCCTCAAAGGCCAGAGACGTGATGGCGCCGCCGTTGAAGATGCCGCCGAGAACGGTGGTGGTGTGGGTTGCGTCCGCAGAGCCCGCGATTTTCACAGCCGTCGACGAAAAGCCGGTGTTGACCCCGTTGGCGATGATCGAGCCGCGGTTCATCAGGCCATAGTTGTAATTGAATACGTTGATCGGCTCCGCAATGTTGCTGTCATTGTCGTCGTCGAGCGTATCGCGGACCGTTTCGCGAACCTGAGTGAGTGTGATCGATTCACCTGTGACGCCGTCCCTGGCCTGGACAAGCAGGGCGGGCGCCGAACCGAGGACGCTGATCGCGCCGCTGGTGCGGTTCTCGTTGTAGTCCTGGACAACGTCCTTGATGGTGTCGGTCGGATCGACACCGCCAACTGCCGGGCCATTCACCAGCATGCCATGCGCGAGGTTGCCGCTGACCACGACCGCGGAGCCACCGACGAGCAGGTCGTCGGCGTCGAGATTCACCAGAACCGTCGTGCTCGTGACGAGATCCGGATCGATGTAGTTGCTTTTGGAGCCTTGCGCGAAACCCGTCGCGGAAACGGCGCCGTCAATCACGAACTCGCCGCCGACGTCTCCCGAGACGTTGACGCCAATGGCGTTCTGACCCGTGACGGCGACACCGCCCGTTGAGGACGTAATGGCGCCGGCTGTGGTCTTGTAAGTTTCGGAGCCGACTTCGACATTGCCGCTGACATCGCCACGGATGTCGACGCCAACTGCGTTCGTGCCAATGACCGTGATGCCGCCGTTCTGGAGATAGCCGCCGTTCAGGTTTGAACGAACGGAGACACCGTAAGAGTCGTTGCCTTCAACGAGGACCGTGGAGGCCGTTGGCGTTGTTGCGGTCGTGAAGCCCATGACGATGTCGCCGGTCACCGTACCGCCGGTATCGACGAGGATGCCGACGCGTCCCGTGCCCGAGGCCAGCGGACCGTCGAGGTCGCCGTCGGTGTCGGTGTCGGTGCGGACGTAGTCTTCAGTGAGGTTGATCGCGCCGGTTGCGGAGTACCCCCCTGTGACGCCCGGCAGGATGCGGACGCCGACCGAGTTGTCCGCGTTATTCGTGACGATCGTTCCCGCGTTGGTGAGCTTGTTGTTGCTGTTGATGGTCACGGCGGTGCTGCCCGCAGTCGTGAGCGTGATCGACCCGGTCGATGTGATCGCCACGTCCGAGGGGGAGCCGCTATTGGCGGTGTTGGTCGAAACCGGCGCCGTTGTTGCTGTCGAAATCGACACCTGGGCGAAGGCGGGCAGGCTAAACACGAGCGGAGCAGCAGCTCCGAGCAGCAGGCGCACCTTGAAAGTCATGAGAGCCGTCAACTCCTGCACAGACAGTACACTACCCGGCCTTACGCCGCGGGATGACCGGACGGCTGGCGTCCCGCTCAGGGACCCGCCTGCCTAGCCTGCCGCGCGGCTATAGAAAACCCCGCACCTGCGCTTCCAACCCGAAACTTCCCCGACCGCAGGGCCACGTCAAATTCCAAAGGCAGTGATGTGGCGGAAAGGTGGCCGGTGTGGCCTCCGAACCGGTGAAGCTCACTGTTTTGGGTGGGCCTTGAAGAAGCGCCACATCATTTCACTGGCGTTCACGGCCTGAGTCGGTTGGTCGGCTTCGGCGCGACCGGCCTTGCCGCCAGGCCAGGCGTGACCGCTGTTGGCGACGCTGTAGAACTCCACGGGCGCGCCACTTGAGCATTTTTCCCAGCGAATCTCGTTGAAGCGGGCCGCCGGATCGGCAGATGTAACAGGATCTGAGCAGCCATTGGCCTTGGCCCAGTATTCGGCTGCGGCGATGGCTGGTGCGACATCGTGGTCTTCCGGGCGGTCGCGAAGCCGGCCGAGGGAACCGCGCTTGTCCGCCCCGCCGAGGGGGCCGCCGGCGGCGGGAACGTTGTGGTCGTCCTGTCCAACGAAGATCATGGCGGGCATTGGCGCACGGGCAGGCGACTCATCGCCGAAAATAGCGCCGACGACGGGAGCAATTGCTGCAATGCGGTCTGGCAGTTCCCGGGCGAGGACGTGGGTCATCATGCCGCCGTTCGACATGCCGGCGACGTAGATGCGCTTCGGGTCGGCGCGGCCGGAGGCAATCAGCTGGTCGATCATGTCGCGAATGAAGCCGACATCGTCGACCTTGTTCTCGCGCGCGTAGGCGCAGCAGTGCACAGCGTTCCAGGTCAGGAGCTTGCCGCCGGGCATGCCGCCCGTACCGCCGGGATAGACCGCGATGAAATTCTCGCGCGCGGCGATGCGATCCATCTGGCTCATGTCGACGCCGTTTTCCGGATGGCCACCGCCGCCGTGAAGCATGATGACGACGGGAGCGGCCTTTCCGCCCGAGAAGTCATGGACGAGGAAACGGCGCTCACGACCGTCGTGCTGGATTTTTTCGTCGGAGAACTTTGCGCCCCTCGGGGCCGGTTGGGCTGCTGCGACGGTGCAGGCAGAGAGAGCGAGAAAGGCAAAGGCTGCAAGTGAGCGTGCAATGTTCATCGTTGGGCTCCATGGAGCCCGGCCAACTGGCGTGCGCTGCTCCCCATTGATACCAGCGTGTAGCATCACGCATGAACGCAGCATGAAGCAAGCGCGCGTTACGGTTTACGCCTTACGCTTTTTTGGGGGCCGGCGGGTCCAGATCGTAGGCTTCGCGCATGGCGAGGCGCCATTCGCGGATGACGCGCCCATACCACTGGAAGCGCTTCTCGTCGGTGAGCCCGTCCGTGTCTTCGAGCCAGGTGACCAGCGTGTCGAACATCAGATGGGTCATGGTGCGCGAGGCTTTGGCCGTACGATCAGCGGCGCCGGGAGGCGCGCCTTCGGCGGGCTGGAAAAAGCCGGTGGCTTGCGCGTGCACCAGGCCTTGCAGGCGCTCGCGATGGTGCGCCAGCGTGGGGTCGCCACGGAATGTCTTCAGGGCGACGAGGAAGATCTCCGGATCCTTCTTCGCTTCCAGATAGAGGACGCGCAGCGCCCAGCCATATCCATCCCACTTGCCCTGCTGGGTTTTCACCAGCGTGGCCTGCACGTGCTGGAACAGCGCGTCGATCAGGTCGGCGCGTGAAGGGAAGATGCGGTAGAAGACGGGCTTGGGGGCGCCGGCGGCGTCGGCGACGTCCTGCATAGATGCGGCGGAGCCTCGCGCCAGGAAGGCGCGTGCGGCGGCGCGGAGGTAGTCAGCCTTGCGGGCTTCCTTGTCGACGCGCGGCTTGGAGCGTGGACCGGATTTCGGGCTCGCGTCGCGGGTAAGGTTTTCGTCGCCGTCCATGTCGATCCTGTTCCCCCCAAAGGAATGGAAGTGACTTCGTGGCTGGCCGATAGACGCGTGCGTTTACCGGCTAAACAGACTGCTTGGCCAACCGGTATGTATGCAACGGCGCGTCTTGCCAAGCTCAGCTCGCGCGAGGCGGGACCAGTCCGGCGCCATCAGGCAAGCCGGCGCAGGCGAGCGCGAAGGCGAACTCCAGCGCGGTTTCCCTGAGGCTGGCGAAACGGCCGGAGACGCCGCCATGGCCGGCATCCATGTTTATCTTCAGGAAATAGGGACCACCCTCCGGCGCTTCATGGCGCAGGCGCGCGGTCCACTTTGCCGGTTCCCAGTATGTCACGCGGGGGTCGGTGAGACCGCCCGTGATGAGCATGGGCGGATAGGCGCGCAGGCTCACCTGGTCGTAGGGGGAATAAGCCTCGATGCGGTCATAGGCGGCGGCGTCGATCAGCGGATTTCCCCATTCCGGCCATTCGGGCGGGGTGAGCGGCAGGCTTTCGTCGGACATGGTGTTGAGCACGTCGACGAAGGGAACAGCCGCGATGATGCCCCCGAACAGGGTGGGGTCGAGGTTGACGGCGACGCCCATCAGCAGCCCCCCGGCCGATCCGCCCATGGCGACGATCTTGCCGCGCTGCGTGTAGCCGAGCGAAACGAGGTGGCGTCCGGCGGCAACGAAGTCGGCGAAGGTGTTGCCCTTCTTCTCGAGCTTGCCGTCGAGATACCATTGATAGCCCTTGGCCATCGATCCGCGCACGTCGGCGACTGCGTAGATAAAACCGCGATCGACGAGGCTGAGCCGCCCGGTGCGGAAGTCTGCCGGGATGGTGATGCCGTAGGAGCCGTAGCCGTAGAGCAGCACGGGCGCCGAACCATCGAGCGGCGTAGTGCGGTGGCGGAGCAGGGTGACGGGAACGAGCGCGCCATCGTCGCCGGGCGCGTCGATGCGTTCGACGATGTAGTCGGACGGGGTGTGGCCGGAGGGCACCTGTTGCGTCTTGCGCAGGGTGCGTTCGCGCGTCGCCATGTTGTAGTCGAAGACCTGCGCGGGCGTGGTTGGCGACGAGTAGTCGAAGCGCAACCACGGTGAGTCCCACAGATAGCCGTTGGATACGCCGAGCGAATACGCGGCCTCCTGGAAGTCGATGGCGTGCTCTGCGCCCGTTGTGCGCTCGCGCACGACGATGCGGGGCAGACCGTTCTCGCGCTCCACCCGCACGATGAAGTCGGCGAACGTGTCGACGTCGAGGATTAGTACGCCGGGGCGGTGCGGAATTTCGATGCGCCAGCATTCTTCGGCCGTGTTGTCGTGCGGGGCGGAGACCAGCGCGAAATCGACTGCGCCGTTGCGGTTGGTGCGTATCCAGAAGCGGTTGTCGAAGTCGACGACGGAATAATCGACGCCCGGCTCGCGTTCAGCGATCGACGTCAGCACGTGGTCGTCCGCGTCGGTGCGGAGATAGCGCCACTCGCTGGTGGTGTGGTCGTTGGCGGTGACGAAGATGAACTTGCCGGACTGGCTTTTCTGGACGCCAATGAAGAAGCCCGGGTCGGTCTCGCGATAGACGAGTTCGTCCATCTGCAGGCCGAGGCGGTGGCAGAACACGGCGGCCGGACGCGCATTCTCGTCGCGCGCGACCCAGAAGATGGATTTCGAATCCTCGCCCCAGACAAAGTCGCCATAGGTGTCGCTGATCGATTCAATGATCGCGCCAGTCGCACAATCGATCACGTGAAGCGTGTAGAATTCCGAGCCCTTGTCGTCGACAGCGTAGGCGAGGCGGCTGTGATCAGGCGAGTGCGACACCTTGCGGATGTCGAAATACTCGCAGCCCTTGGCGAGCGCATCGCCATCGATCAGCAACTGTTCAACGGAGGCATCGCCGGTGTGTGCCTGATCCGACGGGCGGCGGGCGAACAACGGATACTCTCCGCCTTCACGGAAGCGGCGGTAGTAGGCCCACGGTCCATCAATGGCGGGGACGGAGCTGTCGGTTTCCTTAATGCGGCCGCGCATCTCTTCGAACAGCTGGTCCTGCAGGGCGGTGGTGGGGGCTTCGAGCGTCGCCTGCGTGTAGGCATTTTCGGCTTCGAGATGGGCGCGGATATCGGTGCGCAACCGGGACGGTTCGCGCATCACTTCGCGCCAGTTATCGTCCTTGAGCCAGGCATAGGGATCGACGCGCGCGCGGCCGAGCTGCTCGATCACGGCATGGGCATCGCGCCGGGCAATGGGCGGCGACCGGTCCGTCGCTGCCAGCGGAAACCGCGTCGGCCTGCCGGCGCCCGCGCCCGTACGGGCCGGCTTGTTCGTTGATTTGTACGCCATGAACCCACTTCTATGCAGTCGACATGGCTATTGTCGGGCAATGGGTGATTCGGCCCAAGGCTCGCGCTGGTAAAGCCATGTGTGCGGAAAGGCTTGTTCTTTGTTCCTGCACAGAATTCTGGAAGCGTAACAGGCGTTCCGGGGCCGATCAGACGCCGTAGATGATGCTGATCGACTCGGCGACGCAGGCGGGGCGGTCCTTGCCCTCGATCTCGATGGTCGATTCCATGGTCATCTGCTTGCCGCCGGCGCGCTGTTCGATGCCGAGGCATTTCTGGCGCAGGCGAACCTTCGAGCCGGCAGGAACCATGTTGGTGAAGCGCACCTTGTTGCAGCCGAAGTTGATGCCGCGCTGGACATTCTCCACGCGCATTACCTGGGCTGACAGCATCGGGAGCAGGGACAGCGTCAGGTAGCCGTGTGCGATGGTGTGTCCGAGCTCCTTGGTGGCGCGCGCCACGTCCACGTGAATCCACTGGTGATCGCCCGTTGCCTCGGCGAATTTGTCGATCTGGCTCTGGGTAACCTGATGCCAGGGCGAGACGCCCACTTCGGTTCCGACCAGGGATTCGAGATCCCCGAAATTGACTAGACGCATGGCGAGCGCTTCCTTTTGATTTTGTTGAGGGACATTATTCGCAGGAATTTCAGGCGCAAGGCGTGTCCGGACACGGAATTTCTGGTGTCCGGACTAATTTTGGAGAAGGCTTTCGGGCGCGGCGCCACGATCCTGCCATGGCCGGACGGAATCTGTCTGGCGTCCCAGCGTCTATTTGCTGGGCATGGGATGCGGACCTCCTCATGTGAAGGACGGCCGCGCGCCGAAGGGGAATTGTTCCATGACCGCTAACGACAACGGAAAGTCCGGGGGAAAGCCAAAGACGCCCAAGCCCCGGATCAAGAAGTCCGAGACGTTGGAAGTCCGGATCCCTCATGAGACCAAGCAAGCGTTCCTCAACGCCTGCCGGGAGGATGGCACCACAGCGAGCGAAGTCGTTCGTGATCAGGTGCAAACCTACCTCGATGCGCGCGAGCAGCCTCAACCGGAAAAAAGGACGCTCGTCATGCAATTCTCTCCCACTGTTCGCCGCTATGGTCCGCGGGTTGCCGCAGGCAGCCTTGCCGCCATCGGCCTGACCGCGCTGGCCGTACTGCCCTCGGCCGCGGCGCCAGACTTCAAGGCGCAATTCACCCGCCTCGATGCGAATGGCGATGGCGTGCTGTCGGTCGACGAGTTTCTCGGGCCGGCCGAGAACAAGGCCGATGGAAATGAGCGCAATGTGGTGATCGAGACGCGTTCGATCGTCCGCACCGGCAAGGACGAGCCCGAGCCGCCGCACGCGGCGGCTGTGATCAAGGAAGACGGGATCAAGGAAGACGCGTTCACGTTCTACCTGCCGGACGAGGTGAGCCAGGCGAAAGGCGCCAAGCCGGCGGGTCAGGAACCGGAGCTCAAGTTCATCTCGCGCCATGAAGTGCGAGAGACGACCGATGAGGAGGCGCAATCCAAATCGTCGAAGACCTTCACGTTCACTGAAGACGATATGCGCAAGCAGGAGTTCGGCACGATCGACAAGAATGCCGATGGCAAGGTGAGCCTTGATGAATACCGCGCGCGCCAGACCGCGATGCTGACGCGTGGGTTCGAGATCCTCGATGCGAATAGCGACAAGGCGCTGAGCGAGACCGAGTATGCGCGGATTGTTGCTCCGCCGATTCCGCGGCCGGATGGACCGGATACGGCCGAGCCGCCGAAGATCGAGCTGTCCCGCTCGCTGGATGTCTCGCCGGAAGCCATCAAGGCGGCGTTCACACGCCTGGACGCGAACAAGGACGGCAAACTCTCGCTGCAGGAGTATCTGCCTAAGGACTGAGCCTCGCTCAATTGACGTACGCGGACGCCCTGGCCGGAAGGCCGGGGCGTCTGCCACATTTGACGGGCGCCAACCTCATTTGGCGTTGGGCCAAATCTGCGCCATTCTAGGGGCTGTTGGTGCGTGAGGGAGCCAAGCCATGCGTGAGAGCCGGACCCTGGCGAGCTGGGTGATCGCCCTGTTCGTCACAGTGATGCTGCTATGGGTGGCCGCCGAGGCGCTGGCCCCGCAGCCGCCAGCGAAGAACCACCTGTTCGAAGTGTTTCGCGACAATTCCGGCATCGCCTATTTCGAGCCCGTGGGCCGCTTTGCGTTTGGCGTGATTGCGGTGCTGGTCGGGCTGCTGATCATCATACCGATGACGCGGCGGGCCGGGGCGATCCTCGGGGCGCTGTTGCTGCTTGGGCTCGGCGCGATGGTAGGGCAGCTCATGATGCTGGGCATCAAGGTGCCGGTCGATGCGATCGGCGAGGCGGGCGTGGTGACCACGAACACGGACCCATCCGGGCTGTTTTACCTGGTGGCCGGCCTGGCGGCAGCGTCGATTGCGCTGATCTTCGTGCATCCGGGCAAGGCCGATACCTAGATTTCCCCTCCGCGCCCGGGAGGTTGATGATCCGTTAACTGCGTGTCGCGCATCCTGACAGAGGCAGCCAGACAGAGGGCTCCATGTCAGACGATACGACTATTCCGGGCAGGCCCGTTGCGGCCGGTGAACAGGGCGGCGCGGTCATTCCCGCCGCCGCCGAAGGCTTTGCGCGCCGCGCGCTGTTGCGCCGCCTGATGGACGTGGTCGCCTTGCCGTCGTCGCGCGGCAACATCCAGGACCGCGCGATCGCCGGCGACCTGCTGATGGAAATCCTGATCGAGTCGGATGTGACGGCCCGCGAACTCTGCGCGCGCCGTCTTCGCGAGATGTCGCAGGCGCCGAAGCGCCTGCTTCGCTTTCTGGCGCTGGATGCGCCGCACGTGGCGCAGGTGATCCTCGCCGATAACCGCGCTTTCGACGACGCCGACCTCTGCCAGATCGTGGAGAAGGGCAGCACGCCGCATCGCGTGGCCGTCGCCCAGCGCCGCGATATCGGTCCGGCTGTTGCGTCAGCTATCGCAGAGAGCGGCGATGCCGTGGCGATGCGCGCTCTGCTCGACAACACGCAATCGAAATTGTCCGACCGCTCCGTCGAGCTGATGGTCGCAGCCTCGCGTGATGCGCCGGCCTTGCCGCCATTGCTGATCCAGCGCGAGGAAGTGCGCCCCGCCCACGCGCTCGTCATGTTCTGGTGGTCAGGCCCGGCCGAGCGCCGGCAGATCCTCCTGCGCTTCTCAGCCGAACGCACGGTGCTGATCGACATGTGCGGCGACATCTTCAAGCTTGCGCTCGAAGACAAGGATCCGGTCGTGCGCAAGGCGCTGCAGATCATCGAACGGCGCCAGCGCGATCGCAACGCGATCGATCGCTCCGAGCATAGCGGCCTCGAAGCCGCCATTGATGCTGTCGCAATCGCGGGCATGACGCCCGCCGCAATGATGGACATCTCCGCGCTGTCCGGCGTGAAGGCATCGACGGCCGAACGCATCTTCAACGACATAGGCGGCGAGGGCATCGCGGTGTTGTGCAAGGCGACGGGCCTCAAGCGCCAGTATCTGCGCGCGTTGTGGAAATCGCTGCGCCGGTCCGATGATGACGCCGATTTCATCCGCGTGTCGGAAGTCTACGAAACCATCGCCGTTGCCAAGGCGCAGACAGTATTGCGCTACTGGAACTGGTCGCTGGTATCGGCTTTCGGCGATACCGAGGATGACGACGTCGCTGGGTTCTCGCGTGAACTGTTGCACATGGATGCGGCGGCCGCGCTGACGGCCTTCGGGCGCTGACCGGTTTTGCTGGATATTTCCGGCGCGGTCGTTCAGATGCCCTTTGGTTCAGACGCCATGTGGTTCAAATGAACCGACCGCTTCGGCAGAGGAGGCCGCAACAATGACCTACCTGCCGGGCCTGGTTCTTGCGCTCGTTGCGTTCTGGTTCGCGCTGTCGGGCCAGACATCGCCGTTCTTCATCGGCCTCGCTGGCGTTTCGGTCCTGCTGACGCTGTGGCTTGCCGCGCGGTTGCGGATCATCGGCCGCGATGCATCGCCCTATCACCGCCTGCCGCAGATGCTGTTCTATCTGCCGTGGCTGATCGTGCAGGTCGTGAAGGCCAATGTCGCTGTCATCGCGCGCGTGCTGGGTCCGCGCCATGCGATCGATCCAGCCGTTGTTCGTATGCGTACGTCGGCGCGCACTGATCTGGCCAGGGCGCTGTTCGCCAACTCCATCACGCTGACGCCGGGCACGGTCACCATTGGCGTCGAGGGCGACAAGGTGATGGTGCATGCCCTGGTGCGTGAGAAAGCCAGCGTCGCCAGTTTCGAGCCGATGGATCGCCGGGCCGCTGCTGCTGCGGACCCCGCGCGGCGGAAAGGCTGAGCCATGTTGCTCGCCGCAAGCGTTGCCGGGCTCATGGCAGCCATGGTGCTGATGATCGTTCGGGCGATCGCCGGCCCGTCGCAGTATGATCGCATCCTCGCCGCCAACTCGTTCGGGACCAAGACCGTCCTGCAGATCGCGGTGGTCGGCTACCTGTTCGGCCGGCCCGCGTTTCTCGACATCGCCATCGTCTATGCGCTGATCAATTTCGTCACCACGATCGCGCTGATGAAGTTCTTCCGCTACCACTCGCTGGCCCAACCGCTTAGCGCCAGCGTTGCCAGGGATGCGGGCGATGCATGATGCGCTCGTCTGGATCGGCGGCGGATTCGTCGTCATGGGCGTGATGTTCACGCTGCTCGGCGCAGTGGGCGTGCTGCGCTTCCCCGATCTCTATACGCGCATTCACGCGGCGAGCCTCACCGACACGGGCGGGGCGAGCCTTGTGTTGCTGGGCCTTGCGTTGATCTCCGGCCTCAACGCCGAGACGCTGAAGCTGGGTCTGGTGTGGGTCTTCATCATGCTGACAACGCCTGTTGCGGCCAGCGCGCTGGCCAATGCAGCCTATGGCTCCGGTCACAAGCCGCGCATTGGCACGTTCCAGATCCTGCCCGCAGGCAAGCCCGCCGAGACGACCGTCAAAGAGGAATACGGAGGTGAATCGAAATGATGAACCTCTCGCTCGAAGCAGGCTTCGCACTCAACGTGGCGCTGCTGCTGATGCTGGTTGTCGTGGGCATTGCGATCGCGATGACGCGCAGTCTTCTCGCGGCGATCCTGTTGCTGGGCATCTATTCGCTGGTGAGCACGGTCTGGCTCGTGGTCATGGATGCGGCCGATGTTGCCTTCACGGAGGCTGTGGTTGGCGCGGGCGTTTCCACCATCGTGCTGCTTGGTGCGATGCTGCTGTCGCGCGGACATACCGAGCGGCATGACTGGCGGCGTGTGATAGCGCCTGCGGTGCTGGCGAGCGCGGTTGGCGGCCTGCTTGTCTATGCCGCGCTCGGCCTGCCCAATTTTGGGGATCCAGCATCGCCCGCAAACGCCTATGTCGGGCGCGCCTATCTGGAAGCGGCGCCGGGCAAGACGGGAGCAGCCAACGTCGTGACTGCTGTGCTGGCCAGCTATCGTGGCTTCGACACGCTGGGTGAGACGGTGGTGATCTTCGCGGCGGGCGTTGGCGTCGCGCTGATGCTGGGTTTTGGCCCGCGCGCCAGCCTGCCTGCGCCGCCTGCCATGATCGGCGATCATCATGTGGTGTTGCGCGTTGTCGCCAAGCTGCTGATCCCAATGATCGCGCTCTATGCTTTCTACGTTCAGTTCCATGGCGATCTCGGCCCGGGCGGGGGATTCCAGGCGGGGGTGATCCTGTCGGTTGCCGTCATTCTCCACGCGCTGATATTCGGCCTGCGCGAGACGGTGCGCGCGATACCGGCGAAGCTGGCGCGGACGGTCGCGACACTGGGCGTCGTTCTGTACGCGGGTATCGGCGTCACCTGCATCATCAATGGCGGCAGTTTCCTCGACTACGATCATCTGTTCTCGTCGAAGGTCGAGGCGATGATCCCGCCCGGCTTGCTGGGCGATCCCAATGCGGCGCATCACTGGGGCCAGCATTTCGGCATGTTCTTCGTCGAGCTCGGCGTGCTGCTGACCGTCGCCGCAACCATGGTCACGATTTTCTATGGCTTCGCCGGGCGGATGATAGACGGGCCAGTAAAGGGCGGGGAGGCGGCGAAGCGATGAGCCTGTTCGTCTCGCACTTCAATTATGTCGCCGTCGTCGTCCTGATGATGATGGGGCTGTTCGTCGTGTTTTCGAGCGGCAACCTGATCAAGCGCATGATCGGTCTCGCGATCTTCCAGACGTCGACGGGGCTGTTCTACATCAGCCTCGGAAAAGTCTCTGGCGGGACTGCGCCGATCAAGATTGCGGTGCAAAGCGCAGAGGGCCAGGCGCTCGCCGCAGCCCTCGATCCGAACTACGTGGCGCAGTACGGCGTCGATGGCGTGGTCTATTCCAACCCGCTGCCGCACGTGTTGATCCTCACCGCCATTGTCGTTGGCGTGGCGACACTGGCGGTTGGCCTGTCGATCGCGGTGCGCATTCGCGAAGCGTACGGCACGGTTGAGTCCGAAGAGATCGAGGCTCTGGCGCGCGTCGATGCGGCGCAGCCTGGTAACGCACAGATTGGGCCGGCGGCGTGAGCGTGTTCGACACCCTCTATGTCGCGCCGCCCGCGCTGGCGGCGCAGGCCCCCATCCTCGCGATTGCCGGGCCGCTGATCGGCGCGTGCGCAGCGGCGCTGAGCCCGGGCGGGCGCAGCGGCTGGATGATCTCGGTCATCGCGGCGGCGTTCGCGGTCTGGATGTCGCTTGCGGTGGCGTGCGAAGTGTCGCGCCACGGAGTGGTGCTCTATGTGATCGGCGGGTTCCAGCCGCCGCTCGGCATCGCCTTGCGCATCGACGCGCTGGGCTCCGCGATGGCGCTGCTAGTCTCCAGCATGGGCCTGATCGGCGCGGTCTATTCAGGTCATGCGCTGGTATCGGAAGTGCGGGCCGAAACGCACACGCTGTTCCAGTCCGGCTATCTGTTGTGCGTCGCCGGCTTCCTCGGCCTGGTCTCGACGGGCGATGCCTTCAACGCCTTCGTCTTTCTGGAAGTGTCGTCGATCGGAACCTACGCGCTCGTCGCGGCCGGCGAACAGCGGGACAGGCGGGCGCTGCCGGCGGCGTTCAACTATCTCATCATGGGCACGATCGGCGCGACCTTCTACGTCATAGGCATCGGCTTCCTCTATGGCGCGACCGGCACGCTCAACATGGCCGACATGGCGGCGCGCCTTGCGACGATGGGCGACAACACGGCGGCGCAGGCCGGGTTCGCGTTTGTCGTTGTCGGCCTCGGCATCAAGGCCGCGATCTTCCCCCTGCATGGCTGGCTGCCCGGCGCCTATGCGGGCGCGCCTAGCCTTGTCTCGGTCTTCCTCGCGGCGACCGCCACGAAGACCGCCCTCTACCTGATCGCGCGGTTCACTTTCGACGTGTTCCCCGACACATCGGCGTTCGGGCAGATGTTCATCCATTTTATTCTGGCGCCGCTCGCCGCGACGGCGGTGATCGTCTGTTCGGTGCGAGCGATATTCGAGAACGAGGTGCGGCGGATTCTGGCGTACTCGTCAGTGGCGCAGGTGGGTCTCATCGTGCTCGGCCTGTCGCTGGCGAATGCGGCGGGCGCGTCGGCGGCGGTGTTCTACATCTTCGCCCACGCGTTGATGAAGGCTGCGCTGTTCATGGCGCTGGGCGCGCTGGCGATCAGCGTGAAGGCGCGGACGCTCGATGAGTTCGCAGGCGTTGCGCGCGACGCACCTTGGTCGGCCGCGGCGTTCGGCATCGCCGCCGCCAGCCTCGCGGGCCTGCCTCTGACCATGGGGTTCATCGCCAAGTGGAATCTGATCGCGGCCGCCTGGCAGGGCGGAATGATCTGGATGGTGATCGTCGTCGCAGTGGGATCCGCGCTCACACTTGTCTATGCTTGGCGCATGGTTGAGGCGTTGTTCTTCAAGGCGCCGCTGCCGGGTGCGCCGCGCGCGCGGGAGGCGCCGGTTGGCGTTCTGGCGCCGCTATGGGTTCTCGCCGGGCTGTCGCTGTGGTTCGGCGTCAATGCCTCGCTGCCGGAAGCCCTGGCGAAGTCTGCCGCTGCCGCCCTGTTCGGAGCAGCGCCATGACCGGCGAGCTTCTCATCTTTCTCGCGCTCGCCGTGCCGCTGTTCTCGGCGCTTGTGACCTACGCTGTCGGACGCATGCCCGATGTGCGCGAGACGATGACCATCGTTGCGTGCATCGCGCTGAGCATTGTGACTGTGTCCATGCTGGTGCGTGTCGGCGCGGGGACGCCGCCGGCGATGACGCTGGCGCGGCCGATTGCGGGGCTGGATATCGCATTCAAGCTCGAGCCGCTCGGTGCGCTGTTCGCTGTGATGGCGAGCGTCCTTTGGGGCGTCAATTCGCTGTTCTCCATCGGCTACATGCGGGGCAAGCGCGAGCCGAACCAGACGCGGTTCTACATGTGCTTCGCGCTGGCGATGGTTGGTGTGATGGGCGTCGCGATGGCGGCGAACCTGTTCACGCTGTTTGTCTTCTATGAGGTGTTGACCTTCTCGACCTATCCACTGGTGACGCACAGCGGCGACGCAGCTGCGCGGCGGGCAGGGCGGATCTATCTCGGCACGCTGGTCGCCGCGTCCGTGCTGTTGTTCCTGCCGGGCGTCATCGCGGTTACGGTGTTCGCCGGCTCCACGACATTCACGCCGGGCGGTTTGCTGGCGGGCAAGGTGGATGGCGGCATGGCGAGCGCGATCCTGTTGCTGCTGACGTTCGGCGCGGCCAAGGCGGCCTTGATGCCGCTGCATATGTGGCTGCCCAACGCGATGGTCGCGCCGGCGCCGGTGTCCGCTTTCCTGCATGCGGTGGCGGTGGTGAAATCGGGTGTGTTCGTCATCCTCAAGGTCGCGACCTACATTCTCGGACCGGAGCTGATGTCGACGCTGCCGGCGGCCAACTGGATCCTGTGGGTTGCGGCGGCGACGATTGTCATCGCGTCACTGGTGGCGCTGACGAAGGATGATCTCAAGGCGCGGCTGGCGTGGTCAACCGTCAGCCAGCTTGCCTACATCACCTCGGCGGCGATGTTGCCGTGGGCCAGCGGGCTGGTCGCGGGGGGGCTGCACATGGTGTTCCATGCGGTCGCCAAGATCACGCTCTTCATGTGTGCCGGGGCGATATATGTGGCGACAGGCGCGAGCCGCGTCTCGCAGATGGGCGGTCTCGGGCGGCGAATGCCCATCGTGTTCGCGTGTTTCATGATTGCCAGCGTGTCGGTGATCGGCCTGCCGCCGATGGCGGGCATGTGGTCGAAATTCCTGCTGGTGACGGCGGCGTTCGGATCGGGCGAATGGCTGACGGCGGCGGCGATGATCGTGTCCTCACTGCTGACCGTGGTCTACCTGATGCCCGCGGCGTTGCGTGCGCTCTTCCCGGCGACGGGTGATCCGGGGCCACGCGAATTCGTCCGGCCGGGCGGCGCGCCGCGACTTGCGCTCATCGCAATCGGGATCACGGCGGCGGCGTGCTTGGCGCTGTTCTTCCTCGCCGATCCCATCGCCAACTATCTTGAGCCGATCCGCAGGATCAGCTTCGTGGAGGGCGCGCCATGAGCGATGAGCCGGAGCAGCCCGTCGAGGTTGCAGCAACGCCGGGCGAGCCGGGCGAACATCCCCTGTCGGTCCTGCTGTTCTCGTGGCTGCGGACACCGCTGTTTCCGCGCTTCCTGATGATCGGGCTTGCGGTCATCGGTGTTGGTTTGATCGGGGCGGAGTGGTTTTTCGCGCCGCATCGGATCAAGGACGTGACGGGCGTGCCCGGTTTCTACGGCGTGTTCGGCTTCATCGCGTTCGGCTTGGCCGTGTTGAGCGGCTGGCCGCTCGGAAAGCTGTTGCGGCGGCCAGAGGACTATTACGACACGCGAAGCGGGGAGGCCGGCCGTGACCGTTGAACGCCTCGCCGACTGGCTGGCCAATACCAATCCGGGCTTCTTCATCATCGCGGCGGCGCTGCTTGTGCCGTTCGCGAAGGACGTGGTGTCGCGTGCGATCCTGCTGGTAGGCGGACCCGGCGTGGCGCTGGTGGCGTTGATCAACGCGCACGGGCTCAGCATCAACCTGTCGACGGTGCACGTGCTCGGTCTCGATCTTGTGCTCTATCGACCAGACAGCCTGTCCTTCGTGTTCGGTCTCGCCTTCATCATAGCGTCCGCGATTGTCGGCATCTATTCGCTGCATCGGCGGGATCCGCTGCAGGATTCGACGGCGATGATCTATGCCGGATCGGCGGTGACGGCGGTGTTCGTCGGCGATCTCATCAGCCTGTTCATCGCGTGGGAGCTGACGGCGATCGCGTCGGTGTTCCAGGTGCTCGCGCCGCGCACGCGCGAGAGCGGGCGGGCCGCGATGCGCTACCTGTTTTTCCAGGTCGCGTCCGGCATGCTGGTGCTGGCGGGCGTGTGCATGTTCGCGGCGGCGACGGGCAAGACGCAGTTTGCGCTGATTGCGGAAAGCATGGCGGGGCTGCCGGTTGGCGTGATGGACATCAGCGCGCCGGGGGCAGTGCTGCTGCTCGCAGGGTTCGGCATCAAGGCTGCATTCCCGATGGTGCACAGCTGGATGCAGGATGCTTATCCGAAAGCGTCCGAGACCGGGACGGTCGTGCTCTCGGCCTTCACGACCAAACTCGCCGTCTATGCACTGGCGCGCTATTTTGCCGGGCTCGATGCGTTGATCTGGATCGGCGCGATCATGACGGTGTTCCCGGTCTTCTTTGCGGTGATCGAGAACGACCTGCGGAAGGTGCTGTCCTACAGCATCAACAACCAGGTCGGCTTCATGGTGTGTGCGCTTGGCGTCGGGACGCAGCTCGCCGTGAACGGCGCCGTCGCGCATGCCTTTGCCGACATCATGTTCAAGTCGCTGTTGTTCATGACCATGGGCGCGGTGATGCTGCGAACGGGCACGACGAAGGCGAGCGAGCTGGGCGGGCTGCACCGCACGATGCCGTGGACGACGCTGTTCTGTCTCGTTGGCGCGGCGTCCATTTCGGCGATGCCGTTTTTCTCGGGCTTCGTGACCAAGTCGATGATCATGTCGGCAGTCGACTCGCCGGCCTTGATCGTCGTCTGGCTGATGCTGTTGTTTGCGTCGGCAGGCGTGCTCGAGCATGCGGGGATCAAGGTGCCGTTCTGCGCCTTCTTCGGTCACGACAGCGGCAAGCGTCCGGAGGAGGCGCCGTTCAACATGTTGCTGGCGATGGGGATGGCGGCGGCGCTGTGCATCCTGATCGGCATCGCGCCGGCGTGGCTCTACCAGTTCCTGCCGTATCAGGACGCGGCGTTCGCCTATCTTGAATCCCAGCTGTGGTCGTCGGCGCATATCATCCAGCAGTTCGAACTGCTGGTGTTTGCCTCGCTCGCCTTCATGCTGCTGCAGTGGCGCAAGCTTTACCCGACCGAGCGGCCGGGCGTGATCATCGATGCGGAGTGGCTGTGGCGCCGGGGCGGGCCTCAGCTCTGGTCGATGATTGCGGGTCCGGCGCGGCGGGGCGGGCGGGTGGTTGGGGGCTGGTTGGCCGGCGCCGGCGGGGCAGTGCGCGCGGCGGGACGGCAGGTGTTTGCAAGTGATGGGTGGGTCGCCGCCAAGGTTCCAGCAAGCGCATCGGCGATCTGGAGCCTCGCAATACTGGGGCTCGTGCTGGTCGTCGCGCTGTTCGGCTAGCAGAACACGCGAACATCTGCGGGTTAATCCACGTTTTCCTGTGGTATTTACAGCAACGTAGAACTGACTAAGTATCTTCGCAGTATAAGTGTTGAGCCAAGTCGATTCTTTCTTTCCAGGATCCCGGATCAAATGGAACGTGACGCTCGACCCCAGCCTAGTCTCATCGAACTCGTATCCCAGATCGTTTCGGCCTATGTGGCGCACAATCCG
Source organism: uncultured Alphaproteobacteria bacterium (assembly GCA_963784415.1). Lineage (GTDB taxonomy): Bacteria > Pseudomonadota > Alphaproteobacteria > Caulobacterales > Hyphomonadaceae > UBA7672. The sequence goes on along the minus strand of CAWARK010000006.1, from coordinate 152,443 downwards.
GTGCCGGTGGTGGAGCTGCCGCGCCTGATCGAGCGGGTGCACGCGACCCTGTCGGAGATCGATGGCGCGCCTGCAGCCGAGCCGAAGAGTGAGCTGAAGCCGGCGGTGCCGGTGCGCAAATCAGTGACCGAGGATCACATCGTCTGTCTCGAGGATGGCAAGAAGTTCAAGTCGCTGAAGCGGCATCTTCGCACGCGCTATGACATGTCGCCGGAGGAGTATCGGGAGAAGTGGGGCCTTGCGCCCGACTATCCGATGGTCGCGCCGAACTATGCCAAGCAGCGGTCTGATCTCGCGCGCAAGATGGGCCTCGGCCTGATGCGGAAATAGCGTTCGCGCGTTTTGTCTTGAATGAGTCCAGTTCTCAGTGAGCAAGTATTCGACGTGTTCGAATCGATGCTGCAACGAGACACATTCGGACTTTATTGACGCATCTGAAGATTTGGTTGCGATCAGGCCTTGCGCGATTCCGCGAACCGAATCACGGTCGTTCGCAGTGGTGCAAATCACTGGGTCGCAGTTGTCAGTTGTTTGTGCGGGACGCGGCCCCCTCAGTAGTGAAAGTTTCGAATCCGGTCGGGCTGGCCAGTTCGAGACTAGTTCAACAAAAAAAGACGTCTGCGCCGATTGCCGGGCTTCGCGCCCGTGTCGGCAAGGACTCAAGGGGCTGAGAGAATGTCGTATGAACTGGTTAGCGCCGCCCCGTCGGGGCAGCTCAAAGTGCTTGAGTCGTGGCGCAAGCGCCTGCACGGCCGCGCCTTCATCATGTGCGAGGAGATCGATATCTCCGCGATCAATCGCGAGCTCGCGCATGTGTCGGTGCTGAGCTGCGAAGGCGGCAAGCTTCGTTTTCGTCTGGCGGGCACCGGCCTGCATCAGGTGTTCGGCGGTGAGCCGCGCGGCAAGTGCGCGGACGATATCGACGCGTGCCGGGGCGGGGCGATGTGGGCCGAGCTGGCGACGCGGTCGATGCTGCGCGCGATGCCGGTTTCGGGCGTGACGCGCATGGCCGATGGCTCGCTGCACTACTGGCTGCGCCTGCCGCTGTCGTCGGACGGCGTCGAGGCGGACATGGTGCTGTGCCACGATCGCTACCTGCCGGCGGAAGCCAGCGTGGACCCTGACAAGGCCGCAATGCGGGTCGACCTGGCGCTGCGCCGGGACGCCGGCCACCTGATTGCGGCCTGAAATTATCCACAGGCCGGGCTTATCCACAGAACGCCCGAACATCCATGAATCGGAGCGGGAACAGACAGGAATTCGGAACGCGACCCGGCTTCCGTCTCGCCTAGTGATGGTGGTGATGGTCCTCGTCGGGGACCGCATTGAACTTGCCGCATTTCGGGCATTTGACAGCGTCGAAATGCTCGCCGTGGAAGACGTCCATGTGGCTGACCTTGTCCATCAGGCGGGTCTTGCAGGCGCCACAACGATAGGTGGTGTCGCCATTCGTTCCCTCCAGCGCCAGCTTGCCGGCCTCCGGTTCGAGCACGACCGCGTCGGCGGAGGGTTTCGGGATGATGCGCATTTCTTTTTGCGGCATGGTGGGCTCCTGACTGGGGAGCCGCATGTGCCGCTGGCGTGGGCGGGCCGTCAAGCTCGTGACAGAGCGCGATCAGTTTCGGTGGAAACGTCGCGCCACGTGTCGCGCTCCAGATTCCTGCTTGAGAGTCGGATTCACGCCTTCGGTGGAACGCCGCTGGCGATTCCAACTCAACGATCCGGCTCTAGTGCGAAATGAGCATCGGCAGGTAGAGCTTGTCCAGCATGTTGCGGCTGACCCCGCCAAGCAGCAACTCTCGCATCCGCGAATGGCCATAGAGGCCGAGCGCGATCAGATCGGCGCCCACCCGGCCTGAGTGACGCTGGATCGCGTTGGCGATGTCGATATCGTCATTGCGATCGACGTGCATGTGGATGTTGGCGCAGCCGTGCGCTTCCAGGTTTTTCTGCATCAAGTCCCCAAAGCCGTCGGGAGCGTTGCGCGACACGGTCAGGAAGTGGACTTCCTCCGCAGCGATCAGGAACGGCCATGCGTCACGCAAGGCCCGCGCGGCCTCGCGTGACTCCTTCCAGGCGACGAGGACGCGCTTGCCAAACGGGATCTGAAATCCGCGTTCGGGAAGCACGAGCACCGGTGCGCCCGAGCCCATGCCGATGTGAGACGCGCTGACGGCATAGCCGCCCAGCGCCGAGGATGCGACCTGGGGAAAGACGGTGAGATCGAACTGGCGCGCGGCCCCGAGCACACTTTCGTCATCATCGCCGTTTGCCTCGATCCATCCCGCCGTAATATTGTACGGAGCGATCTCGGTTTCGAATGCGGCGCGTGCGCTGGTGCTGGCCTTGGCGGCGCTGCGATCGCGCTCCTCGACATATGCCTCGACGGCGGTCACTGCAGACATGGCGTCGCCCGCGACGAAAGCGGGAACATAGGCCGATCGCAGGAACATGCCGGTGAGGGTTGCGCCGAATTTGGCAGCTAGTCCGGCAGCCGCCGCGGCGCGGGTGCGCGCGGCCGCCGTATCGTCGATTTGCACGAGTATGTTGCGATAGGTCATGGCGGAACCCTCCTGGGGAATGCCGCCATCCTACTTCATTCCAACGAGCAGCGCTTGAGGGATATCAATTCGTTGCGACACGCCTGACGTAGCGGTTTTGCGCGTTGCGCCAGATCAGCTCAGCCGAAGCGGCCGGTGATGTAGTCTTGGGTCTGGTCGAGTTTGGGGGCGGTGAAGATCTGGTCGGTGGGGCCGGATTCGACGAGCTTGCCCATGTTGAAGAATGCCGTGACCTGGGAGACGCGGGCGGCCTGCGCCATCGAGTGGGTGACCATGACGATGCAGGTGTGTTTGCGGAGGTCGTCGATCAGGGCTTCGATGTGGGCGGTGGCGATGGGGTCGAGCGCCGAGCACGGTTCGTCCATCAGGATCACGGCGGGCGAGACGGCGAGCGTTCTTGCGATGACGAGGCGTTGCTGCTGGCCGCCGGAGAGGCCGAGGCCGGAGGACTTCAGGCGGTCTTTGACTTCGTCCCAGAGGGCGGCGCCGCGCAGGGATTTTTCGACGATGGCGTCGAGGTCGGCTTTTGTGGCCGCGAGTTTGTGGGTGCGGGGGCCGTAGGCGATGTTGTCGTAGATCGACATCGGGAACGGGTTCGGTTTCTGGAACACCATGCCGATGCGGGTGCGGACCTGCACGGGATCGACGGCCGGGCTGTTGATGTCGATGCCGTCCATGCGGATCTGGCCCTCGACGCGGGCGCCGGGGATGGTGTCGTTCATGCGATTGAGGCAGCGCAGCAGGGTGGACTTGCCGCAACCGGACGCGCCGATGAAGGCGGTGACTGAGTTGTCGGGGATTTCGAGATTGACGTCGTGCAGCGCCTGTTTCGCGCCGTAGTAGGCGTTGACGTCCTTCACCGAGATGCGCGTGGTCGCGGCGGTGACGCTGGGCTTCGCCGAGACGGTGGGCGCGCGCATCGGTGTGGATGGCGCGGCGGGTGCGGGGCGGTTCGGTTCGATCACCGGGTCTGTCATCTCGGTGAACATATCAGCCACCCTGCTTGCCAGCGAGGGCCGCGTGGCTGAAGCGCGACAGGATGTTGAGGGTAAGCACGCCCACCGTGATCAACATTGCGCCGGTCCAGGCCAGCGAGACCCATTCGGGATAGGGGCTGCCGGCATAGCGGTAGATCGCGATGGGGAGGCTGGCCATCGGTTGCGTGAGGTCGGTCGACCAGTTGGTGTTGCCGAGCGAGGTGAACAGCAGCGGCGCGGTCTCGCCCGCGATGCGCGCGACAGCGAGCAGCACGCCGGTGAGGATACCGCCGAAGGCTGCGGGGAGGACGACCTTGCGGACGACTTCGTTCTCGCGGCTGCCGAGGGCGATTGCGCCATCGCGATAGGCCTGGGGCACGAGGCGCAGGATGTCTTCGGTGGTGCGTGCGACGATCGGCATGGCGATGAGCGCGAGCGAGACCGCGCCGGCAAGGCCGGAGAAGCCGCCGAAGGGGGCGACTGCGATCTGGTAGACGAACAGGCCGATGAGCACGGACGGCGCGGACAGGAGAATGTCGTTCACGAAGCGGACGACGGAGGCGAAGCGGCTCTCCTTGCCGACTTCGGAGAGATAGACGCCGACCATCATGCCGATCGGCGCGCCGATCATGGCGCCGATGCCGACCTGGATGATCGAGCCGACGATGGCGTTGGCGAGGCCGCCTTCGGCGCCGGGTTGCGCCATCGGGTTGGTGAAGACGGACAGCTTGAGGCCGCCAATGCCGTTCGAGAACAGCATCCAGAGGATGAGGCCGAGCAGGATGAGGCCGATGCCAGCCGCGACGACGCAGAGGCCGCCCATCAGGCGGTCGATCATCTGACGGCGGAAGTAACGCGCGCGGGCTGTGGGCGAGAGTTCCTTCACGACATGCGCTCCTGACGGAGGAGGAGGCGTGCGATGGCGAGGACGCCGAACGACACGACGAACAGGATGAAGCCGAGGCCGAGCAGCACGGCGAGATCGAGCGTGCCGGGTTCGGCTTCGGGGAAGGAGTTGGCGACGACCGAGGCGATGGTCGCGGACGGAGCCATGACGCTGTCGGGCATGCGGATGGCGTTGCCGATCACGAACACCACGGCCATCGTCTCGCCCAGCGCGCGGCCGAGGCCGAGGAAGACGGCGCCGAACAGCGAGCCGCGCACGGCGGGGATGACGGCGCCGGTGAGCGCCTCCCAGCGGGTCGCGCCCATGGCGTAAGCGCCGTCCTTCAGGAGTTGCGGCGAGGACTTCAACACGTCGCGCGTGGTGGCGGCGATGAAGGGCAGGATCATGATCGCGAGGATGAGCGAGGCGGTGAGGAGGCCGACGCCGATGGGCGGGGCGGTGAACCAGAAGAAGCTGTCGCCGATCGGCGGGATCCAGATGAAGACGCTGGTGAGCCAGGGCTGGACGTATTCGGACATGAAGGGCGCGAGCACGAAGAAGCCCCACATGCCGTAGACGATGGAGGGCACGGCCGCGAGCAGTTCGATCGCGACGCCGAGGGGCCCGCGCAGGCGGTCGGGGCAGAGTTCGGTGAGGAAGAACGCAATGCCGAAGCCGATGGGCCAGGCGATCAGCAGGGCGAGGGCTGCGGTGACGATGGTGCCGGTGATGGCGGGGAGCGCGCCATAGATCTGCGTCACCGGGTTCCATTCCGTGCCGGTGATGAAGCCGAGGCCGAACGTGTCGAAGGCGAGCTTGCCGCCCGAGAACATGATGACGAGGATCGAGAACAGCACGATCACGACGATGGCGCCGGCGGCGAGCAGGCTGATGCGGAAGGCGGTGTCGCCGATATGGAGGCGGCGGGCGCCGATGGTTTCTGTAACTGCTGGCGTGGTCATGGGGATGCCGATCAGTTGGTGGCCGGCGGCCAGAGCGATTTTCCGCCGGCGGTGAGCGTGGACCATTGCTGCCGCGCGAGGTCCTGCACGTTCGGCGGCAGCATGATGTAGTGGAGACGGTCGGCGGTGGGGCCGCCATTGCGGTAGGACCAGTCGAAGAACTGCAGCACGCGCTGGGTGCGGAGGGGGTCTTTCGGATTGCGGGGCACGAGGATGTAGGTCGAGGAGACGATCGGCCATGAGGTCTCGCCCGGCATGTTCTGCATCGTCGCGGCCATGTTCTTCGCGTTGGCCCAGTCGGCGTGGCTGGCGGCGGCGAGGAAGGCGGGGATCGACGGGCTGACGAACTTGCCGTCCTTGTTGGCGAGCATCAGCGCCTGCATGCCGTTTTCGGCAGCGTACGCGAACTCGACATAGCCGATGCCGCCCTTGATGTTCTTCACGGCGGCGGCGACGCCCGCATTGCCCGGCGCGCCAAGGCCCGTGCGCCAGGCGACGGAATTGCCGGCGCCGGTGCGTTCCTTGAAGATCGGGGAGACGGACGAGACGTACTTCGTGAAGATGCTGGTCGTGCCGGATGAGTCAGCGCGATAGGCGGGCGAGATCGGGATCTGCGGCAGTTTGAGGCCGGGGTTGATCGCGGTGATCTTCGGATCGTTCCAGAGGCGGATGCGGCCGACGAAGATCTCGCCGACGAGTTCGCCGGTGAGGCGGACCTTGGTGCCGTCGACGCCGGGAATGTTCACGACGAGGACGACGGCGCCGATGACGGCGGGGAACTGGAGGAGCTTTTCCTTCTCCAGCTTCTCGGCGGCGACGGGGCTATCCGACGCGCCGAAATCGACGGTGCGGTTGACGATCTGGGTGACGCCTGCGCCCGAGCCGAGGGCCTGGTAGTTGAGGCGGCCGCCGGAGACTTTGGCGTAGTCCTCGCCCCAGCTGGAATAGATGGGGGCGGGGAAAGTGGCGCCGGCGCCGGTGATGTCCTGCGCGAGGGCGGGGGCGGCAAACAGGGCTGCGGCGGCGAGGGCAGACGCGAGGCGGCCGGCAAGCTGGATCACCGCGGACTGGATCACCTGGCGCGTCTCCCTCGGCCAGTGGCCGGCGTGGATATCGCGTGTGCTCTATCACCCGTTCCGCGAAGCATTTGTGACAGTGTTTGTGACGGTCGAGGGTGGGCAATGTAACGTGGGAAAGAGGAAAAGAATCAGCGGCTTGCGCTGCTCGCGCGCGGGGCGTGTGTCGGCTGCGTGACAGGCATCCACAGGCTTATGCACAGCCGCTGTCACAATCGGCGGTGAGTCTTTGCGGCCGGCAGGCGCAGCTAGCGGACGGGCGCGATGCGGAGGAGGTCTTCGGGAGGGGCGCCGGTGTCGATGTCGATGATGGCGGTGTCGCAGATTTCCTCGCCCGAGCCGCGCGGCGTGAAGCGGTAGGTGCGGCCCGCTTTGGGCGTGAAGGCAAAGTTCATGTCGCAGTAGGCCGTCCAGTTCGCCATCGATGTGCGCAGGTCGATCATGATGACGGAGGGGACCTCCGCTTCGACGGGAAGCCTTGTGTCGTAGACGTAGTCGGCGATCGCGTTCCACGGAACGTCGCTGGAGATCGTCGAGCCGGTGTGTGGGCCGCGGTGATAGATTTTCGCGTCCTGGATGGAGCCGAGCCGCGTGCCGAGCTCAGCCCGATTCACGGTGATGTAGGCGATGGGCTTGCCGGTCGGCAGTTCGTAGGAAGTCGTCGCGCAACCGGCCATCGCCATCGCCAGAGCAATCGAGACCGCGACTCGGTTCATGTACCGTCCCCCAAGGTCGGCACAGCATCAGCATTGCGGCGTCCGCGATCAAGCGGTTGGGCGTCAGGCGCCCACGTTTGATACTTATATCGCTGAATTTACTCAAAAATGTGCCAGCGCAAAAAATTTACAGGAAATCTGTCCTACAGATAGGAATATCATCCTATATTTGGGTTGAGGGGTCCGGAGTGGCCGCAAAACCTGGAGGGTTGGTGTGAGGCGCGTGGAGAAGGCGGACCGGGATCGGTCGCGGACGCAGATGGCGGTGGCGATGGCGGCGGGGGCGATGGGGGTGGGGGTGGAGGGGGTGGAGGGCGATAGCCGCTCGCCCCGGCATGTGCTGGCGCGGCAAGTGGCGATGTACATCGCGTCGGTTGGTTTCGGGATGAGCTATGCGCGCGTGGCGGCGGCGCTGGGGCGGGACAGGTCGACCATCCAGCATGCGTGTCGCGTGGTGGAGGACCGGCGCGACGATCCCGCGTTCGACCGGTGGATCGAGGCGCTCGAGGTGACGGCGTCGCGCGCGCCGGTGATGCCATGAGCGACGCGTTGCGGGAGCGCGTGCTCCGTGCACTGAGGATCAGCGGGCGCAGGCTGGTGCAACGACGCGGCGAGGGCTGGGCCGTGCTCGGCGGCGGGGATCGCAGGCGGCGGCCGATCCTGCGCGTCGATGGCGAGATGGTGATGCGCCTGATCGCCGAGGGCGATGTTGTCTCGGCGGGCGAGCAGGTCTGGGTGTTGCGGCCTGAAGCGGCGCCGCCGGCATGGACGCAGCCGCGACAATGGGTGTTCACGGCGACGAGCGTGCGACGCGCGGGCTCGCGCATGCGCGGGTTCGGTTTTGTCGGCCTGGCGCGGCAAGCGCGCGAAGGCGGCGGCGCGATCTCGCTGCGCCAGGCGCAGGCGGGGTTGCGGCTGATCGCGGATGCGGAGCGTGCTGCGGCGGATGTGCGGCTGACAATGGACTGGGATGCCGGTCCGAAGACGCGGCAGCGGCGCAGCGCGGGAGGTGGCGGTCGCGCGGGCGATGCGCTGGCGGCGGCAGACCTGCTGCGGCGCTTGCGGAAGCGCCTGGGCGAACCGGCGTGGCGGATACTGTGGGCGCTGTGCATCGACGGCGACACGCTGAACACGCTGATGGCGCGCCATGGAATTCTGCAGCCGCAGATCAAGCCGCGCGTGGCCGATGTGCTGGAGCGACTGGCGGCGGCTTATGAGGGGTAAGGCAGGTGAGCACGAGCATAACCACGACCGCTCATCCCGACGAACGTCGGGATCCAGGAATGCTGGATCGGCAGGTCGAGCTTTTTTGCTGCAGCTTAAATTCGGAACAAGGCGGAATATCAGCCCTGGATCCCGACGTTCGTCGGGATGAGCGGAGTTCAAGAGGGTGTGACGTAGAAGCTAGGCGCTCGCGTGGGCGCGGATGCGCTGGAGCATGGAGGCGAGGCCGTTGGAGCGTTGGGGCGTGAGGGCGTCGGCGATGCCGATCTCGCGCAGGAAGGCGGGCGCGTCGAAGGCGAGGATGTCTGCCGGTTGCTGATCGGAGAAGAGGTGCAGCAACATGCCGACGAGGCCAGCGACGATCATGGCGTCGGAGGCGCCGCGAAAGCGGAGCGCGCCGGGGTTGGTGGGCGAGGGTTCGGCGACGAGCCAGACCTGGCTGGAGCAGCCGCGCACTTTATTGTCGTCGGAGTATTCTTCCGGCTTCAGCGGCGGCAATGATTTGCCGAGGTCGATCAGGTGCGTGAATCGCTCCTCCCAGTCGCCGAGAAAGGCGAAGTCTTCGCGCAGGGATGCTGCCTGATCGGTAACGCTCATGCACAGGGAAATGGCCCGGCAAGGCGTGGAGGGCAAGTGGCGGGGGGCGGGTAAGCATCCCGTCAGCGACGTGTCCGTAGACAGGCCGGAAGAACACCTGAACGGAGGGGACGCGTCGGCCCGTTCACCCCCACGGTGCGGGCCGAAGCGGCAAGGGCGTCGGGCAACCGGCGCCCTTCGTCGTTCTGACGGCTAGCCGCGCGCGTTGGCGTGGATCTCCCGTGTGTGGAGCTGGGCGAGGTCGGCGCGGCCGATGCGGCGGACGCCGTCGGCGACCACGCTGGCGACGCACGCGTCTTCATACTTGCGCATGTAGAAGCGCTTGGCGCCCGGAAAGGCGCAGAGCCGTTCGGCCCTTTGCTGCAGGCTTGCGTAGATCGTCTCCGCGGGCGCGTTGCGGTCGTAGGTGAAGACGCCTTTTACGGTGTCGCTCAGTCTTGCGGCCCGCTGTGGGTCGGCTGATGCGGACGGCGTGCCGAGACCGCCAGCCATCAGCAGGAGCGCGACGGGAGCGGCATAGATCACGAGGAAGGATTTCTTCATGGGGAGGGAGCCTCTTCTTGTCGATCCGTCTTGTTGCGGACCCGGCATCTTGATGCCCGAGGCGATCGGCGTGTGGAATCGAGAAGGGCGCTCAGGGCTCATGAGCAAAAGTCATGGGCAGGAATTTCGCGCTGGGGCTTGAAGCGGGGCGGGCGGGCGCCGTTATGCAGCGGCGGCCTCTTCCTTCAGCCAGGCGATGAGCTCGGCGAGGATGGAACGGCGCAGGGCGTTGGGCGCGTGGCAGATATGATAGGCGTAGCCGGGCTTCACCGTGGTGTCGCAGAACTGCATGAGCTCGCCGCGCGCGATGCGGTCGCGCACCAGCACGTCGGGGATGAGGGCGAGGCCTTCGCCGGACAGCGCGCCTGCGAGGGCGACGGTGAATTCCTCCATCGTGAAGGTCGGCGTGACGGCGGAGAGGGGCAGGTTCGCTTCGAGCGCAAAGGCGCGCCATTCATTGGAGGCGGACGACTGGATGCGGCGATTGCCGGCGAGCAATGTCGCGAGGTCTCCGTTGGCGCGCTTGAAGACGGCGGGTGAGCAGACGGGCAAGAGGCGGCCTTCGCCCAATGGCGCGGAGATCACGTCGTCCCAGCCGCCGGGTCCGTAGCGGATGGCGATGTCGAACTCCTCGCGCGCGAGATCGACGAGGCGGATCGAGGTGAGGAATTCGAGTTCATAGCCGGGGAATTTCTCGTGGAAGCGCGACAGGCGCGGCACGAGAAACTGCGAGGCGAAGGACGCGACGGTGGAGACGCGGATGATGTTCGAGCGCGGCGAGCGGCGCGAGTAACGCGCGAAAGCGTCGGCGAGCGTGGTGAAGGCGGGCTCGATGGCTTCCTTTAGGTTGCCGCCTTCGGCGGTGAGCTGCAGGCCGCCGGGTTCGCGGATGAAGAGCTGGACGCCGATGAAATCCTCGAGCGCGATGACCTGTTTGGAGATCGCGCCCTGGGTGACGCCGAGTTCTTCGGCGGCGCGGGAGAGGTTGAGATGGCGCGACGCGGCCTCGAAGGCGCGGACGGCGTTGAGCGGGGGCAGCGGCTTGACCATGGCGCAGGATAATACGCCGTGGTGACAGGGCGTGTCAGCAGTGTTGGGGGCGGAGAGAGACCCCCACCTGACCTCCCCCATTCAGGGGGAGGAACCCTGTTGGGCCAACTTACCTTGCTTTGTAGGACGGCGATGCATCGCTGGTCCCTCCCCCTGAAAGGGGGAGGTCAGGTGGGGGTGTTGTCTCAACGCTCGGGATGGACGTCGACGCACAAAACAAAACCGCCCCGGTTTTGGCCGGGGCGGTTCGGTGTTGGTTGGAAGAGAAGCTTACTTCGCGAGCGTCGTGACGCAGCCGGCGATGGAGCGGTTCTTGTCGCCGTTGAGGCGGAGGCCGTAGCGGGCGAGGCAGAAGGCGTGCTCGTAGCGGGTGGCGGTGGCCGAGACGCAGCCGAACATTTCGATCTGGGCTGCTTCGAGGCAGCTGGTCGTGGTCGGGTCCTTCATGGTGGACGTGACCTGCTCCGCGTTCGACTTGTCGGCGTCGATGGCGTGCATGGCGGCGAGCGTCATCATGCGGTTGGCGGCGCCCTTCTGGTTGGGATCAACCTCGAGCGTGGTCGGCGCGATGGTGACGGGCGAGACGGACGAGAAGGCCTTGCCCGGCGCCGAGACTGCGATCACCGAGACTTTGTCCCAGAGCGAGTTGGCCGATTCCGGCGCGGTGGCGACCGAGGCGAGCATCGCGTTGAGGTCGGGACCGGCGAAGAGTTTCTGCACGGCGTCGGTCACCGGCTTGTTCACCTTGGCGGCGACGCGGAGCGAGCCGAGGGCGTTTTCATTTTCCTTGGCGCTGAGACGCTTCTTGGCCCAGCCGAAGTTCTGCATCGTGTAGGATTGCTCCTTCACGAAGGCGCCGGCGCTGGAGATGCGGCCCTTGTCGCGCGAGGTCGCGGCGAGGACGGTCTGCAGGGCGGCGTTGCCGCCGCCGAGCGTGGTGGCGTAGCTGAGGTCACGCTCGAAGCCGAGCATGAGACGTTCGCGGCCGTAATAGTTGTCGATGTCGCGCACGCCCTTCACGAAGTCGGGGTTCTGGGCGGCGAGGATGGCCGAGTAGGACAGCCACGAAGAGGAGAGCTGGTCGACGTTCGGGGCGGCGAAGGTTTCGAGCGCGCGGTCGACTTCAGCGGCGTCGCTGAGCGAGTTGACCATGATGTTCGAGACCTGGCCCTGATAGTCGGCGTAGGCGGCGGCGGTCGTCGGCAGGATGCGCGCGCTGCCCGTGGCAGGCGCCGGCGTCGTGACCTGGGAAATCGCGACGGGCGTCGCAATGGTGAGGGCAAGGGCGACGGCGCAGAACTTGGTGCGGTTACGCAATGGAACCTCCGACTTTATCGCTATGCTCGCGGGTATTTTCTGACGGTATCAGAAGCGGCCCGCAATGTGCTTTCAAATTCAGAATGTGGCCGCATTCGTTGATGCGGAGTTAGGATGCTTGATGGAACTGCAGGCTTCAAGCAGGCATTTTGACTCGGGAGGTGGTTAATGACACCTCCCAAGGCCGTATGGCTTGCACTTTCTGCAGTTGCCGCGTTCTGGGCCGTGGCGCTCGGCGTGCCAATCTGGCTCAGCCTTTCAGCATTCGTCTGTTCCATCCTGCCTCCCCTCGTTGGCATGTTCATGCGCGGATCGACGTCCGTTTCGCAGGCGGTCGAGGTTGAGTCGGCGCTCTGGATCGCGTTTGCGACGGCGGGAGCGGCGAGCACGGGCGGGGCGACGTCGATCATCATCATCTTTGGCGTGGCCATCGCGGTGGCGTGGATGTCGGGCCGCGTGCGCCTGACGCTCGAGATCGCGGGCTTTGCGCTGGTCGGCGTTTTGATCGCGATGATTGCCGGAGCCGATGGAACCTGGATGCATCCGTATGACGCCGCGATCCTGTCGACGGCTTATGGGCTTGCGGGACTGGTGATGCTGGCGGTGCTGGCGGGAACTGCGGTGATGCAGGCGCCGGTCGTTGCGCGGCAGAAATCTCCCGCTGCGCCTGACGCGAAGCTGGGCGAAGCGCGGTTGAAGCAACTGGAATCGGAGCTGCGGAGCGCGGCGGCGGCGGCGAACGAAGCGAAGGCGAAAGCCGATGAGGCTCGCTCGCAGCTGGAGGCGCGCACAACGTTCTTTGCGCAGACGAGCCACGAGCTGCGTACGCCGCTGAATGCTATTGTCGGATTTGCGGAAATGATGCGCGGCGGAATATTCGGTCCGCTGTCGGAACGCTATCAGGAATACGCCGAGCTTATTCACGAGGGCGGCCGAAATCTCACGCTTATTGTCGACGACGTGCTGGATCTCGCGCGGCTGGAAGCGGGCAAGTATGACATCTATGTGGAGCCGCTGAGCCTGACGGACCTTGCAGATGAAGCCGTTCATTTCATGGGCGACGAGGCGGCGCGGAAGTCGATCACGCTGAGCCGCGCGGGCCAGGATGACGCGGAGGCCTTTGCGGACGCGAAGGCCGTGCGGCAGATTGCGCTCAACCTCATCTCCAATGCGCTGAAATTCACGCCGTCGGGCGGAACTGTCGACGTTATTGCGGAAGAGGTTCCCGGCGGGGCGATGCTGACCGTTGCGGATTCCGGCGTCGGGATCAGCCCGGAGGAGCTGCTGAGACTGTCGCGCGCGTTCGAACAGGGCGAAGCGGGCAAGAAGCAGAAGGGCGCTGGATTGGGCCTTTCAGTGGTGCGGGCATTTGCGGAACTTCACGGCGGTAGGCTGGACATAAAGAGCGGTGAAGGCGGCGGTTCGCGGATTGGCGTCTTCTTCCCTGCAGAGGCGAGCGCCGACATGAACAAGACGCCGCCAGTCTAGCGCCGACTGCTGTTCATCTGCTGAACGCGGATACGTCGAAAAATTTGAGGCGTATTCTCCCCAACATCCATCTCCACAAATCGATGTCCCGCTGCTAGAACAATAGTCGCAGGGGGCGGCCCGGAGGGGCGGCCATGACGGACGTCTATGTAGCGTACGCTCGCGAGGATCGCGAACGCCTGCGCTTAGTTACAGAAATGCTGCGTTTCGAGGGCTGGGACCTCTGGATGGATCCGTTCGATCTGTCCGATGAGCCATCGCCCGCGGCGGAGCTGAAGCTGGCGACTGCCCGCGTGATTCTGGTTTTCTGGTCGGATCGCTCGCGGATGTCGGAGGTGGTTCGATCCGAGGCCGCAACGGGTCTCTACAAGAACAAGCTGATGCAACTGCGTGTCGACAGTGGCGCGCCGCCGCGCCCGTTCGACCAGGTGGAGTCGCTGGACTTCTCGCACTGGCGCGGGGACATCGACGATCCGGTCTGGCGCCGGTTGATCGCCGGGCTGAAGCAGCATGCGGGGGAGCCCGCCGGCACGCGCGCCCTGGCGAACACGACGCGCAGCGTGATGGCGCCGCCGCCACCGATGGCGCCCCAGGTTGCGCCCTCACTTGCGCGGCCGTCCCTCTCGCAGCCGCGGGCGTATGTGCCGCCGCCTGCGCCGCCAAGACCTCAGCAGGTCTATCCGCCGCAGCCAGCGCCGCCGCCTCCGGTTTATCAGATGCCGCCCGTGCCGCCGCCGGTTTACCAGATGGCGCCCGCGCAGATGTATCAGGCGCCGCTCGCCCCGCAGCCGCAACCGCAGCCTCAGTATCAACCGCTGCCGCCGACGCAGCCGACAGCCTTTCAACTGGGCCAGCAGGCGCGCGCACCTGTTTATGAAGCGCCACAGGCGCCTGCTCCGCTTCAGCCGATCGCGCAGCCGCCGGCAATGGTCGAACAACTCTGGCGCAGGCCTGAGTTCGATGATCAGAGGGGCCGTGATGAGCCGCGGAGCCGGTCTGGCAGGCCTGGTGGTTCGGCCGGTTACGTTGACAGCAAGAACAGCGGCGGGATGTCGTGGGGGCCGGCGGCGGCGGCGGTGGTGCTGATCGTGTCCGGTGTCGGGCTGTGGTTCGGCGATCCGTTCGGCTGGCGCACCAGCGCTGCGCCCGGCGAATCCGCACCCGTTGCGATGGCGGCGCGCACGGTGGTCGATGCGCCGGTCGCCAACAGCGAGCCGGCGACGGGCGTGTTCGAGGATTCGGAAGAGTCCAATGCCAACTGGACGCGCGTGAACCGCAAGAGCGCCGAAGCGCTGCGTGATTATGTGAGCGAGTATCCGCGAGCGAGCACGGCCGAACAGGCGCGCTCGCTGTTGCGCGTGCTGGATGCGCAGGCGTGGGTGACGGCGGTGACCTCCGACAATGACACGGCGTATCAAGCGTACCTGAAACGCTTTCCTCTTGATGGCGTGGCGCCCGGCGCGATGGCGGCGGCAGCGCGTGACCGGCTGGCTTCGCTCGGTAATGAGCGGGTGCAGGCGGTCGAGGAAATCCAGCGCGGGCTTGCAGGGCTCGAGCTTTACAGCGGGCCAGTCGATGGCAAGAGCGGTGGGGCTACGGCGCAGGCGGTGACGAAGTTCGCGAGCGGCAACCGGCGGTCGGCGCCATCGCTGACGACATCTTCGCCGCGTGAATTGCGCGCGTTCGCGGAAGCCGTGCGGCGTGCAGGCTCGCGTGAGATTGCGAGTGTGGAAGTGGCGGCGGCCAGCGAGGCCGACCTGCTGCGCGTGGCGCAGGCGCAGGCCAAGGCGAAAGCAGCAAGCCTGGCCGCTGTTCCGGTCAAGGCCGATGGCAACGCAGACTCGCTTGCGGTCGGGCAGCAGGCGCGGCTTGCGGACACGCAGGCATGGAATGCCGCCGATCAGCTTGGCACGGCGGCAGCGTTCCAGTCTTATCTGACGGCGTGGCCGAACGGGGCGAATGCGGCGGCGGCGCGGGCAGCGCTGGCCAAGGCGACGCGGTTGCCGCCTTACAGTCTCGACCTGCTCTCGGCCGATGTGCGGTCGGCTGCGGATGCAGCCCGCAAGGCACAGATTTCGGCGAACCAGAAAGCGGCGGCGGCGCGAGCTGCGGCATCGGCGGCCGAAAGCCTCAAGGATGCACGCAGCATCACGGGCGCCGGTGGCGACAAGTATGATGCGCAGATCGCCAACGGCGCTCCCAACGGGCTGGGCATCCGGGTTCGCGGATCAGGCGCAAATTCCGGCGACCGCTATCGCGGCGAGTTGCGGAATGGGCAGAGCGCAGGTGTCGGCGTCTATGAGTTCTCGGAGAACGCCGGCAACACGGGTTCGCGTGCGGCGCGCTATGAGGGCGAGTATTCTGGCGATGCAGCGAGCGGTTATGGCGTGTTCTACTGGCGCAGCGGCGACAGCTTTGCCGGGAGTGGCGCGGGCGGCGGCGGACAGGCGCGGGGCGTCCTGACCTATGACAACGGGCAACGCTATGAAGGCGAGATGTCCAACGGCCGCCGCGATGGGGTCGGCGTGTTCTGGGGGAGCGACGGATCCGTGATGCAGGCGGGCCGCTGGTCGAAAGACGCGCTGACGGAACCGATGAAGGCGCCTGCCCCGCAGCAATAACCGACGTTTTGACTGGCTTGTCGGCTCTGCGGCGCGCTAGGTTGGGCGCGGGTGGAAGTTCAACGGCCAGAGGGCCAAGCGGGAAGCTGGGGTTGGCGATGGCCGAGCAGGCCAAATCCCTGAAGGTGTTCGTTTCGTATTCGCGGGCGGACGTGAGCTTTGCAGACCAGCTGGTGCTGGCGCTGGAGGACAAGGGATTCGATCCCATCCTCGACCGCCACGACATCAGCGGCGCAGAGAACTGGCGCGAGCGGCTGGGCAAGCTGATCCTGTCGGCGGATGCGGTGGCGTTCGTGCTGACCGCCAAATCGGCCGCGTCGGAAATCTGCGCGTGGGAAGTCGATGAGGCGGTGCGGCTCGGCAAACGCATCATTCCGATCACGCATGAAAGCGTGACGGGCGTGACGCCGCCGAAGGCGCTGAGCGAGCTCAACTGGATTCCTTTCTATGCCGATCCGGCGATACCGGGGTCGGGTTTCTATTATGGCGTGAAGCGGCTGGCCGAAGCGCTGAGTGTCGACCTCGACTGGCTGCGGGCGCAGACGCGCTATTCGGAACGCGCAATCGAGTGGGCGAAGCAGCGCGCGGAAGATCTGCTGCTGCGCGGCGAGGCGTTGAAGGAGGCGGAGGCGTGGCTGGCGCGCTCGCCTGCGGGATCGCATCCGCCCGATCTGGTGCGCGAATATCTTGCGGCGAGCGGGGATGCGGAACAGCACAGGCAGGTTGCAGCGAAGGCTCAGCTCGAGGAGCGCGAGCAGGCGCTGAAGACGGCGGAGATTGCTGTCGCGGACTCGCGCAAGGCGCAGCAGGCGTTGCGGCGGTTTTCGTTGTGGGCGTTGATTGCGGGCGTGCTGCTGCTTGCGATCGCAATACCGGGAAACTATTTCGCGGCGACGCGCACGCTCGACGCCAATGACCGCAAGGCCGCGCTGTTTGCCGATGCGGCGAACGGATTGTCGCGGCAGGGCGATTATACACGCGCCCTGCTGATGGCGCTGGCGGGCGATCCGCCGGCGCGTGTGGGGCTGCTGGAAGAACTGATGCGGCCGGATGGGAACGTTGCCGTTCGCAACGCGCTCGTGCGCGCCTATGCCAGCGACAGGGCGATCACGTCGATGGACGTGCAAGACGCGACTGGCGTGGCCGTGCTGCGCGATGGCAAGCGCTTCATCACGATCCACACATCCGGCGCGCTGAACTTGTGGACGGCAGGGGACGTGCTTGATCCGAAGCCGATCGCTGTGCCGAAGCCGGTCGCGCAGGTTTTTCCGCTGCCGGACGGCGACAGGTTGCTGCTCGTCTGGCAGCCCTCGGCCGGCCAGCCGTTTGGCATCTGGAGCCTCAGCCAGGGCAAGCTGTTGCAGGAGTTCGGCCCGACGCTGCCGGCCGACCCCACTGTGTGGCCGCAGATGGTCGCCCTCAGTGCGGACGGCGACTGGCTGGTCGCGGGCGACAAGGGCGTCGGCGACGGTAGCGTGGGCTACAAGAGCAAGGTCTATCTGTGGAGTGTTGAGACGGCGAAGGAGATCAAGTCGACATCGTTTGATGTGGAGAGCTTCGATGCGATTGCCGTGAGCAAGGTAAGCGACGTCGTGGCGCTGTCGTCGGCCGAGCGGGTCATGGTCTGGCTCCCGAACGAAGACAAACGCGAGAAACCGGTCGAGGGGTCGTTTGGATCCATTGGCGCGCTGGCGCTGATCAACGACTCCACATTGCTGTTCGGATCCGAAACCGGAAACATCGGGGACGTGCAGGCGAACGGCAAACTGAAGTCTGTCCTCCAGGCCTTCGCGGAGAATATCGAGGACCCCGAGCCCATCGCCCGGATGCGATCCTCGAGTGACAGCCGCGGCGTGCTCATCATGTCCGGACGCGGGCGGGTCAGCCTGCTGGACCTCGTCACCGCGAAATTGACGGAGCCATTTGGGCGGCGCGGCGACATCATCGATGCCGGATTCCTGCTGGACGCCGGGATGCTGGTTGCGGTGTCGGCGGATGGCGTTGTCATGCTGGCGTCGTTTGGCCGGTCGACGCCCAAGGAGTCGCTACAAGCCGTGCTTGGGATAAAGGACACTCCGGCAGCGCCATTCGACAGCCTAATCAGGGCCGGCACGGTCGACGGAGCGGTGGCAGCGGGCGATTATGCCGGCTCCGTGTGGGCATGGCGTGGCGACATGCCCGCCGCTGTTGCGTTCAAGTTGCCCGCCGAGCGCGCGCAATCGCTTTCCTCGGGGGGCTTTAGCCTGTCACCCGAACAATCGCTTATTGCCATGCCCAATGGACCGCGTGTCGATGTGTGGGGGGCGGATTCTGCAACGCCACGCGCGTCGTTCACGCCTGGCGATGCATCTGATGCGGTAAGTGAAATCCGTTTTGTCGCCGATGGCACGGCGCTTTTCTATCGGCTCGTGTCCAACAAGGCCGGCGTCCGGAAGGTGGGTTCGACAGGGGATATCTTCCCACAGCGTGCGTTCGAGACGCTGGACATCTACCCCTCGCCCGACGGCCGCCGCATCGCGGAAGTCGTGCATGGCGTTGAGGTTTACATCCATGACGCCGGTGCGGAGAAACGGATCGAGCTTCCCGGCGGCCGGCTCGGGGTCAACGAGGTCGTGTTCAGCCCCGATGGGAAGATCGTGGCGTTGCTGACGCCCGATGGTGGATTCGAGTTGTGGCATCCGGGTGAGTCCCGCGCCTTCCAGCTTGCGATTGCGCATCGCGGACGGATTGGGAGCCTGGCGTTCAGCGCCGGCGGCGACCTGTTTGCGACGACGGGAGATGACCTGCACATCGCGCTCTGGCGTTTCGGCGAACGCGACCCGGTGCAGATATTCGAACTGCCGGCCGACGCGGGCGCGGGGCAGATCCGCTTTTCGGCAGACGGGAAGCGTGTGGTCTCGGTCTCGACCGCGGGCGTGCGGCGGTTCGAGATCAATCCGATCGTGTTCGCCAGTGTCGATGAGCAGGTGAAGCTGGCGTGCGCGCGCACCGCTGCGCGTGGCGCGACCGGCTTCGCCAATCGCGACTACGCCGAATACGGGTTCATGCAGAAAGTGCCGCCAAGCCCGTGCGTGACGCTGGGCGTTGCGAAGAAACCTTAATTGCCCTGGAGCATGCTGAAGGGTGAGCCGCCATTGGGGCCGGAGAATGCGCCGGGCCCGGCGAGCCTGCCGATGTCCTGCGACATCAGCGTGCCGAACATGCGGGACTTCGTGCCTTCGGGAAGCCCCTTCAGCTTGATCAGCACGGTCCGGCCGAGCTGACAGAAGTTCAGCTTGTTCATGATGTCGGATTGCATTCCGTTGCCCATGCCGGTCTGCTGAGCGGCAGCCATCTGCATGATGCTCGACACCTGGGGATCGGCCAGCATCGAGAAGAAAGCCGACTGGATGGCGCTGTTGTCGTTCGCGGTGAGGCGCGTGTCGACCGCCGGAGCATTGCGGCCGGCGGCTGCGAGGTCGAGGTAGGTTCGGCTGGCGCGCATGCTGTAGTGATAGCCGCGACCGTCATACTTCGTGAGACGCTGCAGGATTGTGGGGTCCATCGCGAGCTGTTGCATGCGCGTGCCCGAGCAACCGCCCGCTTCGTCTTCGACGAACTTCAGAGCGTCGGTCAGCAGCGTGACGCCTTCATCGAAGCCACGCGCGCCGGTGCGGCCGACTGCCGCCATCTGACTGGGCGCGAAAGTGATCGACCAGCTGTTCACGGCGGCAAACAAAGCATCGCGGTCGCCGCCCGCCATGGCGGTGTCGGCCAGGGTGTCGAGCAGGCGGCCGTGTTCGCGCGGGAAGTTGGTCGCGAGGCTGGTCATGAAGGCGCGGCCGTCGCCATCGGGGAAGGCTTCCGCGGCAAGCGCAGTGCGGACGGCGGGACGGTCGAGATTGGCGATGACCTCCTCGATCGGGCGGACGCCGCCCGACAGGACAGAGCCGAGCGAGGGCAAGGCGATGGCGGCGCCTGCGGCCAGAACAACGACGCCAGCGGCCAGGGCGATGAACTTCAGATCGATTGCGCCGGGATTCGCGACGACGGTGCGGACGGCGCCGAGGACTTCCACGCCGCTTGGGGCGGACATCAGGCTGTCTTTGGACGGACCATCATGGGCGACGGGAATGCGCGCGGGCGGCAGGTCGCTTGCGCTGCGTTTTCCGAATGCCATCGTTTCCCCCAAGACACGGTGTCAGGTGAGAAGCGTAGCAAACTCTCATTTCATACCGGTTAGCCGCGACCCGTGAAATTTCACGGATCGCGAAAGGAAGCCGGAAGGTATGGGCGGCCTCAGTAGTAATTCTGGATCGAGGCGCCGTCATAGTCGCGCAGTTCGTGCTGGCGCCCGGTTTTCACTTTCAGGGCCCATTCCGGATCCTGCAGCAGGGCGCGGCCGACGGCGACGAGATCGAACTCGCCACGATCGAGGCGCTCGATGGTTTCATCGAGCTTGCCGGCGGCAGAGCCTTCGCCGCGGAAGGACGCGGTGAATTCCGAAGAGAGGCCGACCGAGCCGACGGTGATGGTGGGAATGCCGGTGAGCTTCTTGATCCAGCCAGCGAGGTTAAGGCCGTTCGGTCCGTCGATCTCGGGGAATTCGGGCTCGAGGATGCGGCGCTGCGAGCAGTGGATGGCGTCGACGCCGGCATCGACCATGACGCGCGCCCAGGCTTCGAGGTCCTTGGGATTGGTCGCGAGCTTGGCGTTGTAGTCGACCGACTTCCACTGCGAGACGCGGATGATCATCGGCAGGTCGCCGATGGCGACGCGGCAACGGCGGATGGCTTCAGCCGCAAACTCCGAGCGCTCGACCAGCGAGGGGCCGCCGAAGCGGTCGGTACGCTGGTTTGTGACGGCCCAGAAGAATTCGTCGATCAGGTAGGCGTGGGCGCCGTGCAGTTCGATCACGTCAAAGCCGAGACGCTTGGCGTCGGCGGCGGCGTCCGCATAGGCCTGCGCCATGTCGATCACTTCGGCCTCGGTCGGTTCTTCTGCGATCTTCTTGCCGGTGAGCGTGACGCCCGAGGGGCCATCGGACGGCGCGTCCGGGAAGTGGCCGGTGCCGGGCTTGCGGCTCATGCCCTGGTGCCAGATCTGCGGACCCATCTTGCCGCCGGCGGCGTGGACGGCGTCGATCACTTTCTTCCAGCCATTGAGCGCTTTCTCGCCCCAGAAGAGCGGGATCGCGGCGTCGTTGGACGCGCCCTTGCGGCGGGTGAGTGTGCCTTCCGACAGGATCAGGCCGACTTCGGCGGCGGCGCGGCGTGCGTAATAGGCGACGTTCTCGTCGGTCGGGTAGGCGTCCGGAGAGCGCGAGCGCGTCATGGGGGCCATGACGATGCGGTTCTTGAGTTCCACCCCGCGCAGCGTGAAGGGGCGGAAGAGCGGCGAAACATCGGTCATGTGGCTGATCCCGTGAGCATTTGCTCGCATGTCGGACAGCGCAGGCGTTTCGTCAATGCAGGCGGGCTAAGCAGTCGCTTGCGGCGAACTGGCGCGGCGGCCATCGAGGAACACCGCGACGACCGTGAGGACGATGTAGATCGCAAGCGCGCTGGGGCCGAACGACTTGAGATTGTCCGAGACTTCCCTCGGCATTAGCGCGGCGATGATCTGCACGGCGACCAGCAGGCCGAGGAAAGCGGCGGCGGGCCAGGCGTTGAGCCCCGCCCGCACCCGCTGGGCCGCCCAGAACATCCCGGCGACGCCGAGGAGGCCGATCTCTACCGCCTGCTCCACCACGGGCAGATTCCAGAGGGCGAGACCCACCTTGGGTCCGTCGGGATAGAGAAGGAGGTCGGGGCGGTGGACAAGCAGGTCAGCCAGCCAGTGGGAGAAGACGACGAGGCCGACGACGATGGCGACGCGCATGGGAAGTCGCAGCAGAGCCTTTGCCAGGAGCCCGGCTATCACCGACCAGGCGAGTGCGGCGGGCAGAGAGTGCGTCCATGGCATGTGTTCGAGGACAAGCGGGCTGCCGGGAAGCGAGGGATCGGACCTTCCCTGCTCGACGCCTGCGATGATCAGGGCGGACCAACC
Organism: uncultured Alphaproteobacteria bacterium; assembly: GCA_963784415.1. Lineage (GTDB taxonomy): Bacteria > Pseudomonadota > Alphaproteobacteria > Caulobacterales > Hyphomonadaceae > UBA7672. The sequence goes on along the minus strand of CAWARK010000006.1, from coordinate 130,398 downwards.
GATGTCGACAAGCTGTGCGCCGGCGACCAGCGTCCACATCGGCGCGCGGGGTTCAGCAGCCTTTGCCGCGAGGGCAGCAGCGTAGTGTCCAGCAAACATGAGTGTCTCCCCCCATCACCGAAAAGGCTTGGGCGCGCAGGATAAGCGCAGCGCGGGGTTCAGCAAGCTGAAAGCGACTTAGTGAGAAGCGGGAAGGACGAGCATCACAACCAGCGGCGCCATGAGAACGATCACGGCCATCAGGATGGTGACACTTGCCGGTATGTTCGGGATGCGCATCATGGGCAAACTCGAGACGAATTCGGACAAGTGTCATGAAAACTTTCGGCCAGATAGAGGCGGTAGCTGGAAAGTTTCATGGCGGACCAAAAGGAATGCGTGCGGCGTTGCAGCAATGGAAGGTGGACACAAACCTTGAAGCGAAGACGGACGATCGCTTTCTGGCGGGCATGGCGAAGGCGGTGTTCTCATCCGGCTTCTCCTGGAAGGTGATCGAAAACAAATGGCCGGGCTTCGAAGTCGCGTTTGATCGCTTCGCGCCGAAGCGTGTCGCCGCGTACAGCGATGAGAAGATCGACGCGCTGTTGAAGGACACGCGCATCGTGCGCAATGGCGCGAAGATCATGGCGACCATTGAAAACGCGAGGTTCGTTGTCGCCATCGCAAAGCAGCACGGCTCTTTCGGTAGGTTCCTATCCAATTGGCCGGTGACGGATCAGGTCGGGCTTCTCGATTTTCTCAAGAAGAATGCGTCGCGCCTTGGCGGCGCCACGGCGCAGTATTTTCTGCGCTTCGAGGGATGGGATGCTTTCATTCTCTCGGGCGATGTCTGCGCGGCGCTGATCCGTGAAGGCGTCGTGACGAAGCCGCCGACCAACAAGAAGGAGCTGGCGGCGGTGCAGGCGGCGTTCAACACGTGGCGTGACGAGAGCGGCCGGCCGGTGCGCGAGATCAGCCGAATTCTTGCGATGAGCGTGGGGCCGCGCGGGCCGGTGTGACGACAGAGGCGTGACTGCTGACACGAAATGGCGGCGAGACGCGCGAATGTGCACCGCCGATGATGGAGGGTGGGATGACGAAATTGCCGTTGGCGGGCGGATGCATGTGCGGGTCGCTGCGCTATGAGGTGAGCGCCGCGCCGATGATGGTCTACAACTGCCATTGCACGAACTGCCAGAAGATCGGCGGCACGGCGTTCAATACGTCCGTGATCGTGACCGAAGCCTCGCTGCGTTTCACCAAGGGCGAGCCTGCGCGCGTGGAGTGGATCTCCGATAGCGGGTCGACCCGGTGCGGGTTGTTCTGCGGCGCGTGCGGCAGCCGGATCGTGAACGGGGGCAAGCCGTCAACCGGCGTGTTCAGCCTTCGCGCCGGAACGTTGGACGACACGAGCTGGGTGCAGCCTGTTGGCGACACCTACACGCGCAGCGCGCAGCCATGGGTGCATTTCGTCGAGGGCGGACTTCGGGCGGAAACGCTGCCGCCGAGCTTTGCGCCGTTCGTTGCGGCGTTCAGCGCGCAGGGGCGGTTCTAGGATTCATCCTCGGTGCGCTCGCGCTTGGCGCCGTCGAGCTTGCGGATGTTGGACGATTTTTCGATCTCGGTGCGTTGCTTCTCGCCCTTGGTGCGGCCGAACAGCAGACGCTGAGCGGCAGCATCCGCTTCCTTCTGTTCGCGCGCCTTGCGCTTGCGCTGGTCCTTCAGGTTGATGATGTCGGCCATCGACGCGCCCTGCCTCTTTCGAGAGTTCATCTTGCCAGCGTTGGCGCGGCAATCAATCCCGCAGCCGCATCGAACGGGTTAACGGCGGAGGAGGAGCGCTAGTGCGCTTCAGCGGAAGCGGTCTGCACGGCGGTCGCGGGCGCGTCTTCCACCTTTGGGATCATCGAGAAGGCGCGGGCGGCGCGGAAGTCGCCCAGTTCGAACGTGATCTGCTTCGGCGTCTGTTCCCTGGCGCGCGCGGCGGGGTTGAGGTTGATCTGCACCGCTTCACGCGGATCGAGCTGTTCAAGCCCGTCAATGGCGGAGGCGTTGAAGGCGAATATCCAGATCGGATTGCCGACTTCGTCCTTGGCGGACATGACCTTGCCGGCCCACTCGATGTGGGCGACGGAGCGCGGTGCGGCGGTGAGCTTTGCGCTGGCGCCGGAGAGTGAGCCGAGCCAGGGCTCGGGCAGTTTCTCCGGGTCGCGGAAGATGAGCTGGGCGGACGCAGGCGTCACGCCGGCAGCCGGCATGGCGACAACAAGCCGTGTCTCGTCGGGGCTTCCGGGCACGCGGCGCAAGCCAAACATCAGGCCGGTGGTCTTGTCGGTCTGGCTGACGGCCCAGCGATCATGCTCGGAGCGGGATGCGCCCCAGGTGGAATTGGCGGCTGCGTATTCGAGATACGTGATCTTGGCGAACTGCCGGTAGCTGTTGCGCACAGTGGCGGAGACGGCGACCACCTCCGGGTGGCCGCAGCCGAGGGATTTTGCGTGTTCGGACACTTGTGCTGAAAGGCGCTTCATCTCGGCAGGGTTGGTCTTCGCGCGGAGCAGCTCGCCTTCGGCGGAATAGAGACCGGAGCGAAGGGCGAGTCGTTCGCCTTCCGAAAACAGATGGCAGGTCTCGTCCGCCGCGCTGATTGCGACGCGCTCCAGCCAGGTGCGGCGCAAGGCGGCCGGATCGGCCATCGCAGGGGCCGCAGCAGCAAGGAGGATTACCGGAATGAGGAGGCGGGCGAGCATCGGCCGACGCTAGGGCGAGCCGATTTAGGATACGTTACGGGCGCTGCGCTGTCTCTTCGCGGAGTTCCCGGGTGACCGAAATGACGCCGCAGACGAGCAGGCCGATTATGGCGGCGAGCACGTAAACGCCGAGGCGTTCAGCCTCGGGCGTTGGCTGGCTGACAACAAATCTGGCGGTCTCGAGCATCGGGTTGCCCAATTCATTAATGCGGTCGTGCGGAAACCGGTGCAAAGCGGGCGCCAGCCAGCGAATTTGTGGTAAACGACCTGATGCCTCGCGAGATTCCCGCCCACCTCTGGGTTTCGGCCCTGCTGCGCCGCGCTTCTGTCGCCGGCGCGTTCGCGACAATCGTCCATCGCGGGGACGAGGACCGAGGCGATGTGCTGGTAAAGGTCACCCGTGCGCGGGGCGAGGCGCAGCTTTATGCGCCGGCGTTCAACCCGGAAGGACCGAGCGAGTTCGAGCGACTGGCTTCAGAAGACGAACCGGCCGCGGACGCCCTTATTGCCAAGCGACTGAAGAGCGACCGCGACCTCTGGGTCGTCGAGATCGAGGATCGCGAGGGCCGGCACTTTCTGACCGAGAAGGTGCGCGAGCCGTAGCGTGAAAAAGTTCGCTCATGCGCCGGGCGGCGGCGCGGTAGCGGCGAGGCTTGGACGGGCGTGTAGGGAGGACAACCAGCCGCGCAGGGCTGGCGCCTTCGAGTCCCAGGCGAGGTCGCCCAGACGGAAATCGACATAGGCCAGTGCGCAGACGAGCGCGAGGTCGCCAATGTCGGGTTGCTGGCGCGTCGGGATCCGAGTGCTGAAGTGGGCGATGGAGCGATGGATGGCGGAGGTCCACCGTTCGAGCCATTCGGGCGAGCGTTGCAGCTCAGGGCGCTTGCGCTCCATCACGATGGCGAAGGCAGCGTCCATGATCCCGTCGGCCAGCGCCTCACGCGTCAGCGCGTCAATGCGTGCAGCAGGGTCGGCCGGGATCAGGCGCGGGGCATCCGTCAGGCTGTCGAGGTAAGCGCAGATGACCGGGCTGTCGACAATGCACTGGCCGTTGTCGAGAAGCAGCGCCGGCACCTTGCCAAGCGGGTTGGCCGCCTGCAGCGCGGGCGGGTTGGACATGGGTGAGGCGGTGATGATCTCCAGTCGTCCCTCAATCCCCTTCTCGATCGCCAGCGCCCGGCATTTGCGGGCGTAGGGCGAGGTGGGGGAATAGAAGAGTTTCATGGGCATTTTCCTGCGGAAGTGAGGGATTTATAGCGTGGTTGCGCTGTCCCGCCAGCCGCTGTGGACCTTTGCGGCGCACCTCTGTAATAGCCCCGGCCATGACCCTTTCCCCCGAAGCAGAAGCCGCGCGCCGGCGCACGTTTGCGATCATCGCGCACCCCGACGCCGGCAAGACGACGCTGACGGAAAACCTGCTGCTGGCGGGCGGCGCGATCCGTGCGGCCGGCGCGGTGAAGGCGCGCGGCGAGCGGCGGCGTACGATGTCGGACTGGATGAAGATCGAGCGCGATCGCGGCATCTCGGTTTCGGCGTCGGTGATGACGTTCGAATACAATGACAACATCTTCAACCTGCTCGACACGCCGGGCCACGAGGATTTCTCGGAAGACACCTATCGCACGCTGACGGCGGCGGATTCGGCCATCATGGTTCTGGACGCCGCCAAGGGCATCGAGCCGCAGACGCTGAAGCTGTTCGAGGTGTGCCGGCTGCGCGACATTCCGATCATCACCTACATCAACAAGATGGACCGCGAAGCGCAGGATCCATTCGCACTGCTGGACGAGATCGAGCAGAAGCTGGCGATGTCGGCCTCGCCGCTTTACTGGCCGCAGGGGTCGGGCGACCGCCTGCGGGGCATGAAGGATCTGCGCACCGGCGAGTTCGTGACCTATCAGCGGATCATCGCGCATGATGGCTCAGTCGAATTCAAGACCGAGCGGGTCGGCAAGGATCGCTTCGACGAAATGATGGATCCTGCTGAGCAGGCCGAACTTGAAGAGCAGGCCGAGATGGCGGCGGGTGTTTGCAAGCCGTACGATCACCAGTCGTATCGCGAAGGCCACATGACGCCGGTGGTGTTCGGATCGGCGTTGCGCCATTTCGGTGTGAAGGAATTGCTCGATACGATTGATATCGAGGCGCCTGCGCCGCGTGTGCAGAAGGCGAAGATCAAGGGCGCGCCGGTTGAGGTTGGACCCGAGAACAAGGAAGTCACCGGCTTCGTGTTCAAGATCCAGGCGAACATGGACCCCAACCACCGCGACCGCATCGCGTTCTTCCGCATGGTGTCGGGCCGCTTCCAGCGTGGCATGCGTTTGAAGACCCCGAGTGGCAAGCAGATCGGCATCACCTCGCCTGTGATGTTCATGGCGCAGGATCGCGAGATTGCGGACGAAGCGTTCGGCGGCGACGTGATCGGCATTCCCAACCACGGCCAGCTGCGCGTCGGCGATGCGCTGAGCGAAACGGGCAATATCCAGTTCGCGGGCATTCCCAACTTCGCGCCGGAAATCCTGCGCCGCGTGCGCACGAAGGATCCGATGAAGTCGAAACACCTGCGCAAGGCGCTGGAAGGGCTAGCCGAAGAAGGCGTCACCCAGCTGTTCACGCCGGAGATCGGGTCGGACATGATCGTGGGCGCCGTCGGCCAGCTGCAGATCGAGGTGATGGCCGAGCGCATCGCGACCGAGAACAATCTCGAAGTGCTGTTCGAAGCCTCGCCCTGGTCGGCTGCGCGTTGGATCGCGAGCGACGACCGGGCGAAGATCGACGCGTTCCTTGAAACCAACCGCAGCACGGTTGCGAAAGACCTCGACGGCGCACCGGTCTATCTGGCGAAGAACTCGTGGGACGTGGGCTATGTCGCCGAGAAGAACCCGGCGATCCGCTTCACGAAGACGAAGGAACGGGCTTAAGCCGCAAACTTCCGGTTTGCCCACCACGAGGCGGTGATCGCGGCGAGCATCAGCACGACGCCTGCGGGGGCCATCAGGTTTGGATGGTTGTTCGCGATCAGGCTGCCGCCGATGGCCGTACCGACGGCTTGGCCGAGATAAAGCACCGACGTGTTGAGCGCGACGGAGGCGGAGGCCAGGGCGGGCGCCACGGAGATCAGGCGCGCCTGTTGCATCGCGACGCCGGCGCCGAAGCCGAGGCCCCATACGAACACGCTCGATATCGCGAGCATCAGGGTTGATGAGAAGACAGACCAGCCGCCAAGGCCTGTCGCCATGAAGCACAGGCAGATGATGTGTGTCCGCGCCGCGCCGATCCTGCCAACGACGCGCGTCGCGATGATCGACCCGAACAGGCCGGCGCCGCCATACATGCCGAAAGTCAGTGCAACACCAGATGCATCGGCATGCGCGGCGCGGCGGAGTTCTGCGGCGAGGTAGGGATAGAGCGAGAACTGTCCCATGATCTGCAGGGATGTCGCCGCCAGCAGGATCAGGATCGCCGGCCGCGTCACCACTTCGCCCCACGAGCTGAGCGACATGCGGGCGGGATAGAGCCGCGCCGGGAGCGCGAAAATGACGCCGCAGGCCGCTAGCGCCGATCCGGCGGCGAGCGTGCCGTATATGATGCGCCAGTCGAGCGTTTCGGCCAGAATACTCATGATCGGAATGACGACGGCGCCGGAAAACGCCCAGCCCATGAAAACCATCGCGACGGCGCTCGCGCGGCGGTCTTCCGGCACGATGAGCGCGACAGCGCTGGCCGCTTGCGGTGTGAAGATCGCCGCGCCGCTGATCATCAGGAGGCGAATGATCAGGACGGTCTGATAGTCATGCGCGAAGGCGGACGCCGCGTGGCCCACGGCGTAAAGCGCCAGCGAGAATGTCAGCAGCGAGCGACGCCCGACGCGATTGGTGAAGAAACCGAATGCCGGCGCGCCTATGCACAGGATCACTGCGCCCCATCCGATCAGCGCGCCGATGGCGACCGCGTCGACCTCGAGGTCTGCCATCATCGAATTGATCATGGCGGCGGGCGCGAGCACGCCCGATCCGATCATGATGTTTCCGAGAAACAGGAAGGTCAGCGCGGCGCGCGTGCTTGTTGGCTTGGTAAGCGTGGCCGCCGGCATGTCTGTCTCTTTCCCGCCGGGCCAAGGTGCTGTTGTGGTCCGTGGCGGATTTAGGTGTTTACCCGCCACATGACCAGAGCAGCCCAGCTACGCAATCGGGTAAGACAGGGTCAGCGAAGGCGGTGGACCGACGCAGCCGTGGGGAAGCGCTAGGCTTTGTCTGCCTTACGCGCGATCTGCAGTTCCAGTCTCTTGATCTCGCGCAGGACGCGGTTGGCCTGAAGCGACGGCCAGAGCGTGGCGATCTTCAGCACCGTGCCGGTGAGCAGCAGGACGGAAGCGGACAGACCCCAGCGAAGCGCAATGATCATGTCGTTCGCCTGGAAGAACTCCCATGCGCACCACGCGCCAGCAAAAAAGAGAACAGCCTGCACGACCATCAGCAGCAGGTTCAGCCAGCCCAGCGAGCCCGATAGCAGGCCGCCGACCTGGCTGAGATAACCCGGTTCACGTTCGAGCCGCGCAAAGAAGGCGCGATCTTCCTCGTTCAGCGTTGCCTGGATCATCTTATCGAGGTCACTCATTGTTGGACTCCTTGAGGTTCAAACTGCGGCGAAGTTTTTCGCGCGCATGCATCAATCTGGTTTTCACTGTGCCGGGCGGCACATCGAGCGCGACGGCGATCTCGGCCACACTCAGGTCCTCGAGATAGAACAGGGCGATTGCGGCCCTGTGGTCGGGTGACAAATTCGCCATCACGCGGGCAATGCGGGCGGCGTCTGAGGCGCGCTCGCCGCCGTTCGTCGTCGTGGTTTCGATCGGCTCGGCCGCGTACGCGGTGTCGATGCGACGGCGTTGCTGCACCTTCCGTATCCATCGGGCGCACCGGCGCGAGACGATCCGGAATGCCCATGCCGGGAAGGCCGTCGCGTCGTCGAGGCGGGGCAGGCCGCGCACAATTTCGATCCATGCCTCCTGCACGACATCGCAGGCGGCTTCGACATCGCCCGTCAGGCGGCGGGCATGGCCCAGCAGGCGCGGCTGGAAGCGCTCCGCGAGCTGGCCGAGCGCGATCCTGCTGCCAGCCCGCGCGCTGGCGGCCAGGTATTCATCGAATAGCCTTTCCCTCGCGTTGGTCATGTCTTCCAATCGGCGCATCTGAATCAAGGTGCGCTGCTCGGGAGATCTGGTTCAATCCAGCGCCAGGTCCGCTTTCCGAGGCGTGATTACGGCAGCGTCAGCGAGGGCGGCGGGGCGACTCGGCCGTCGGGGCGGGCGATAGCGAGCATGCGTTTGAAGGCGGGGCGGTCTTCGACCTTTACCTGCCATGCGGCGATATGCGGGTATTTTGCCGGGTCGGCGACGTTCATGCGGATGGCGTAGCTGATCGGGAATACCATCATGATGTCGGCAGTCGTGAATTCGGCGCCGCCGAACCAGGGATGTTTGGCGAGGAAATCGTCGGCGAAGCGCATGGCGCGCTGGCCGTCGGTTTCCTTCTCGCCACGCGGGGCCTTGCCATCGGTGGCGCGGGCGACGCGGTAGTCGGCGATCACGTCGGATGCCAGCGTACCTTCGGCGTAGTGCATGAAGCGCAGGTAGGATGCGTAGTCCGGTGAGGTGACGGCGGGCTCAAGGCGACCGCCGCCATTGCGGTCCATGATGAATTGCAGGATGGCGCCGGATTCCACCAGCAGCTCGCCATTGTAGAAGACGGTCGGGGCGACGCGCATGCCCGGGTTGACGGCGAAGATGTCCTCGAACGAGCCCGCCACATCGCCGCGCCGGAATTTCAGCTCGTAGGGCAGGCCCAGCTCCTCGCACAGCCAGACGACACGCTCGGAGCGACGGCCTTCAGCGTGATAGATGACGATCTTCGGGGTGGTCTTTTCGACGACGGCGTTTGCCGGGGCGATTGACGTGCAGGCTGTCGGCATCGTGGCCAGCGCAACGGCGAGCATGATCGTGCGGGCGAATTTCATGGTGGTCTCCCCTGAGTGGGCATCTGTTTGCGCCCTGTTCTGTGGAGACCGTAGCATTGTTCGGGATCGTGGCCAGTCACGCTGCTGACACTACTCCGGCGGCAGGCGCATACTAGATTGATGGCATCACACGCCGGACGGGCAGGAGTTTCCCATGATCGAGTTCTGGACCAATCCCATGAGCCGCGGACAGATCGCGCACTGGATGATGGAGGAGCTGGACCAGCCCTACACCACCAACTGGCTGGACTGGGGGCCGGGCGGCAACAAGAGCGCGGAGTTTCTTGCGGTCAATCCGATGGGAAAGGTTCCGACCATTCGTCATGACGGCAAGGTCGTGACCGAGGCGGCGGCTATCATTCTCTATCTAGCAGACGCATTTCCGCAGGCGAAGCTTAAGCCGGATGCGGCAGGGCTGGCGGACTACTACCGGTACACGTTTTTCTGTGCGGGGCCGATTGAGCAGGCGATCACGGCGAATGCGATGAAGTGGGAGGTGCCGGAAGGCCGCGACATGATGGCGGGCTTTGGCACTTACGAGAATTCAGTGAACGCGCTGGAGAAGATGTTGAGCGACCGCGACTATGTCTGCGGGAAAACGTTCACGGCGGCCGATGTCTATGTCGGCAGCACGGTGGACTGGGGGCTTTCGTTCAAGTCGATACCGAGCCGTCCTGCGTTTGAAGCTTATGCGGAACGGTTGCGTGCGCGGCCTGCTTACAAGTCGTTCAAGGCGATCAATGCGGCGCGTGTGGCCGAGGTGCAAGCCAAGAGCTAGGCGTCGGCGCGTCTAAGGCGAGGCAAGCGTCGCGACAACAGCCTGCGCGCCTGCGGTTCAAACCATCTGTTCACGGCCCAGGCGATAGCGACGCAGGCCAGAACGATTGTGGCCCAACCCGCCAGCTTCAGCAGGGCGGGCGTGCCCGGCGTACTGATGACGACAGACATCATGCGGAGCAGGGGGTAATGCAGCGCATAAAGCGGATAGGAGATTGCACCCAGCCATAGCGCGCCGCTGACTGCCCAGGCCGGTACGGTCGCCACGGTGGCCAAAGCCACAAGGCATGGGATCACTACGGACACCGCTATTACGTCGTAGGTGAGAGCGAGACGTCCTGTGTTCGCCAGCGGCGCCGCGAGCACAGCGAACACAACAAGCGCGAGCGGCAAGAAGGGAAGCTTTGGAATGCGCAGCGTTCCGCGACTTGCCAGCCGATTGATGAGGAGCCCCACCGCGAATGAATAGGCGACACGCGGAAAGCCGCCGAGGAAATTGCTGACCTCCGGGCCCGTGCTGCCGGTCTGGTAGAAGAATACACTGAAAATGTAGAGCGGCAGCGCGATGATAACGACCAGTGCAAGCACCGGCGTCGTCAGCCACTTTGCGAAGGCGGCGTGGACGAAGTTTGCCGCCAGTTCGAAGAAAAGCGACCACTGCACGCCATTCAGCAGGAAGACATCGAATCCAACGCCAAACAGCGGGATAAAGAGTAGCTGCGCCAGCAACGCCTCCCACAGCGGAAAGCGCAGGCTCAGGCCGAGTATCAGGACAGCGGCGAAGCCGACGAGTGCTCCAAGCGCGATGGTCGGATAAAGACGAACGAGCCGGACTTTTACATACTGCCCGAATGACATGGTCGCTGAGCGCAGGGCAGGCTCGTAGGCCCTCCCGATCACCACACCGCTCATCACGAAGAACAGATCGACCGCCAGAAAGGCATGACCGAAAAGAAAGGGAATATTCTCTTCGTAAGCCACGTGATGTGCAACGACCGCCAGCGCGGCGATGCCGCGCAGCGCATCAAGGGCCAACGCTCGTTTGCGTGGATCAGCGTGAAGACCGATCTCGGCGCGCTTGTCGTCCATCGGCTTTAACTTTGATTTTCCCCACTCGTGGCGTTCCCCCCCTGCAAGTTGTATTCCGCATGCTCTCGGAACCCGGCGAGGCTCCCGTCGTTACAGGCGCCCTGCACGACAAATACGCCCACGGAGCGAATGTGCCTTCGCTCGTGACACGTGCCGCCGGGATTCAAGCGCACATCTAGAGTGTGAAAGAGGCCGCGATGCGCTCGGCGACGGCTCGGGCACGCCGTTCCCCACCATGGCGGTTGAGGATCCAGATCGCGATCATGACGCCGCGCCTGTCGGCCACGGCGTATAGAACGCCTGGATCGTCATAGACGTCCAACCAGCCGACCGTGCGCACTTTCAACGGGCCGATGCGCTCAGGGCCATTGGCACCTTCGGATGCGGTTTCCGGAAATTTCTCGGGGTTGGCGACCCACTTCGTTTGCGACTCGTTGGCGTTTGACCAGCCCGTCGTGAGCGCGGCGCGGGCGTTTCTCACGAACGCGGCAAGATCGGTGAAGGCGCCGGTGTTACCAATGGCGATCACACCCTTGCATTCGTACGAGCCGGCCATGGTCGAATGGTATTTGCGGTAGGCGATCAAGGCGCCGGTATCGGCTGCGCGCCGGTGGTCGTGCGGGACTGCAAGGTAGGGCGCCGGAACAAAGACGGCGCCGCCACCGGGCAGGTTGACGCCCGCAACGCCGCCAATGCCGAATTGCGCCAATAGCCCCACGTCGCCCCCCGCTTGCGCTTTTTCGCCGCCAACGCTTTGTCTAGAGGATCGCAGGCGGCAGGGGAACGCGCATGGATCCGGAAGATGAAGGCAAGCCTGCCTGGTGGCAGAAGGCGCGGAAGCTGGAGGCGGAGGGGGAGCTGGAGGCGGCGGAGGCGGTGATCAAGGATGGGGTGCCGAACCTCTATTTTGCTAGCGCGACGGCGGATCTCTACCGCCTGCGCATGCTCCGAATGAAGGCGGCCGGTGATGCGGCCAGCGCGCTGGAGGCGTTCAACAAGTCGGAGCACTTCATCTGGTTCATGGCCAGCCTCGCGACGAGCGGCGGCGAAGGCGCGGCGCTGTCCTGGGAACGGGACAAGTTCATGAAGCAACTGCTTGCGGAGTATGGCTCCGATCCGCGCGAGCAACCTGCGCCTTGAGGCCGAACAGCGGACGCAGGATGCCGATGCGGCGTACGATCTCGTAGCCGATCCAGCAGCTTGCGGCCGTGGTCGCGATCAGTACGGGCGCCTCGATCCAGACGGGCAGGCCGACCTGATTCAGGTAATGCCCTGCCACCACGATGGTCGTCTGGTGGATGATGTAGAACGGGAAGATCGCGTCGGTGAGATAGCGGCGCGCGGCGTTGTCGTGGCGCAGGTGTTGCCGGGCGAAGCCGAACAGGGCGAGGATCATCGTCCATGCCTGCATCTCGCGCAGGGCGGTGCCGACGAACTGAGCTATCGCGCTGTCGGGCCCGACAGTCACGAAGCCGCCATAGCGCGCCGCTGACCAGCGTCGCCCAGCACGCAAGCGCCGATCGAGCAGCATCGGCCAGCGGATGCGCTGGCAGAAGTCGAAGAAGGCTTCCTGCTTGGCGATGGCATAGCCGAACAGGAAGGCCGGAGAAATTGACCGCATGGCCGTACCAGTCATCGACCAGCGCATGGGTCTCCTCGAACATCGGCTCGAGGAAGGCGCGGGTTGCGAACAGGAAGAGGAACGGGATCAGGATGACGGGCAGGCCGGTCGCCAGCGCGGATAGCTGACGCGGCAGGCGCTTGAGCAGCGGTCCGATCACGACCACGAGCAGGGTGTAGAGGAACAGGTAGAGCACGAACCAGAGATGGTTGTAGGTCGGCGTGATGATGCCCCATCCGCCCGAGGCCGTGATATACTTGCCGTAGAACTCCCCGACAGACCCCGAATAGCCGAGCTTCTCGACGATCTCGAAATAGGTCTGCGGCGGCACGATCACGAAGACGCAGAACACCAGCGGAACCATGAGGCGCAGGCTGCGCGAGCGGAGAAAGCGCCCGGCTTCATCTTGTCGAGCATGAACCGCGTGGCGCATCCCGAAATGATGAACAGCAGGGTGAGCCGCCAGGGGTTCAGCAGGAGCATGAACGGTTCGGCGGCAGGGCCGGCATGGCTCGACTTCACGTGGAAGCCCCACGTCACGTAGAACATGCCGACATGGTAGAAGATCAGCAGGCCGAAGGCGCGATGCGCAGCCAGTCGAGGTCGTAGCGGCGGTCAGGGATGGCGTTGGGGAGGGTCATGTGCGACTCCGTGTTGTTGACGCCATGATCCGGGCGGAGCGTCGCGCCCGCCAGAGAAAAGCCGTGGAAGGACAGGGCGCTGTGACGAGCGGTGACGGCTCTGGGACGAGTGGTGGGAATTCCGGGACGAGCGGCTGGCGCATCCAGTGGGCGCCGCTGGGTCTGGTCGCCGCCGTTGGGCTCATGGTTGCGGTGGTGAACGCCACCTCAGCCATCCTAGAGGCGGAAACCGGTGGCGCGTCCGTCGATCCGGGTGCTGCCTGGCTGTTCGAGCTTTCGTCCGTCGTGATGGTCGTCCTTCTGGCGCCTTTCGCGGGGTGGATGGTCCAGCGCTTCCCGCCGGAATCGGCAGACACGTCCGCGGCGTGGGCCCGTCTGGCGGGGATTCACTTTGCGGCGGCGACGACCTTTTCCGTCCTGCACATCGCCGGGATGACGGCGCTTCGCATGGCGGGCTACGCCGCCGTCGGTCACAGCTACAGCTTTGCCTTCGAGGGCAATTGGGTGCTGCCTTTCTTTTATGAATGGCGGAAAGATCTGCTGACCTATGTGGCCGTCGCCGCCGGCTACTGGGTGTGGGGCTACTGGATGGCGCAGCGGGCGACGCAGGCCATGCTGGCCACGCCGGTAAAATCCGCCGCTGATGATCGGATAGAAATCCGCGATGGCGCGCGTGTCGTGCTGCTCGATCCTGCCGACATTGCCTGGGTCGAGGCGGCCGGCAACTATGTCGAGATCCATGCCGCCGGCGCGATGCACCTCGCGCGCGGTACGCTGGCGGGATTCGAGGAGACGGCTGGCTGGGCGTGGCTTTGTGCGCATCCACCGGTCGCGCCTGTTGAACCGCGCCAACATCAGGTCTTTCAGGCCGACGCCGTCGGGCGATCTGGAAATCACGCTGGAGGACGGCAAGACCGTCACCGGCAGCCGCCGTTTCCGCGCGGCCATCGAAAGCTGAGCTTCAACCGCCCGACACTTCGATATCGAGAAACTTGACGGTCGCGTCGGTGATCCGGCGCGTGCGCTCGCGGATGGCGTCCGGCGTCCAGATTTTCTGGCGCGCGATCTCGTTGGAGAAGCGGCTGCGAAAGCGTGCGTAGGCTTTGCGCTTTTCCTCGAATGGCGCATTGCCAAGCTCGTCCTGCGGCAGGACGCAGAGATTGCCGGTCATCTCGCGCAGGGTCGCAAGCTCGTTGAATTCAAGCCCGTTCTCGAACTCGGTCCAGCGCTCTTCGGGGTTGCGCGGGTAGACGTGCTCGACCGACGACTTGGTGTCGATGAGATAGCGCGGTACGCGGTCGCCATGCATCGCCGCCTCGATCCAGCGCATGATGGTGGAGCGGCGCGGGCTTTCGGTGATCGGGCCAGACAGGTTGCGGATCAGGCGCTCGTTCTGCGCCTGCGTGAAGGTGAAGCCCGCCTGACGGCCATAGGTGCCGCGCGCGAAGCGCTCAACGCGCCGGCCCATCATCTCAGCAACGCGCCGCGGGTCGGGCGTCGAGACGGTGAGGGCGAAGCAAACGCGGTCCAGCGTATCGATACGGCCCGCAAGATCGCCGGGACGCGAGCGCATCTTCAACAGCATGGCGTAGGCGCGCCACTGGTCCCACTTCAGCAGTTGCAGGCGGCGCAGGCTGGCGTGAACGCCGTCGGCGATCTCGGCATTGTTCTCTTCGTAGATCCATTTGAATGCGGAGCGGTACAGCAGCAGCGTATCCGACGCCCACTTCACGCCGTTGGAGCCCGGATAGTTGCGCCGGATATGCTCCATCAGCTGGATCGAATAGTCCGACGATTGCGGCATGCGCCGCTCGATGAAGTCCACCGACCGCAGGAATGCGTCGAAGCCATCCTCGCCAAGATCGTCCTGGATATCGTTCCAGACGCCGAGAATACGCTTGGCCTGTTCGTCGGCATCGGGCAGCGGCGAGGTGAGATCGATCAGCTGACCCTTCACGATCTCTTCCGGCTTCAGCGGAAGGCCGCCGGAGTTGATGCTGACGAAAGCCTTGGCGGCCATACGCCGATCGGAGATGCGGGTGACGGTGATGATGGAGCCTTCGGCGAGGAAGCTCACGAAGGCCGAGAGGCGCTCGACGCTCCAGTTCTTGAACATCGCGCGCGCAGTGTTTACGCAGGTGCGCAGGTTGTGGCTGGCGTCGGTGAGCTGTGGGTGCGGGCGGTGACGCTTGGCCGTGCGGCCGGGCGCAAGAATGTCCGACTCCAGCGTGTTGTGCTTCATCATCAGGTTCAGCCGCCACAGGCCGACGTCGTTGGCCAGAAGGTCGTGGACGGGATGCTTGCGCTCGGCGTCGATCAGGTCGCGAAGCACCGCGAAGAACACGGTGTAGGTCGTTAGGCGCTGCAGCCCGTCATAGATGTCGAAATGGTCGGCTGCCTGATGCAGCACGACCGTACCGACGAACACGTAGGGCTCGGTGGCTTCGAGATCGCGGTTCAGTTCGGGCACCGGGATGGGCGCGTGGCTGGGCGGATCGCGCGTTTCGGGAAGGACGTCTGTGTCCTTCTCGGGGTCGAGACCGAATTCGCCGAACGCGGCGATGAGGTCTTCGAGCAAGGATGCTTGCTGGTGTTCGGTCCAGCAATAGTCGCGCTGGACGCGGGCTGGCCGGAAGGCGCCCAGCCGAAGAAGTTCACCAATGCTGATGGCCTGGGAACGTATGACCGCGCTAGGCATGCAAGATCCGTCTGCCCCCCGAAGCGCGCGAAACTAGGCGAGCAGTCGGGGGTCGGCAATTGCGGAACTGCTAATAGGCGAGGGCGGCGCGTCGGGAGACGTCGTGATTCGCGGCCCGGGGGAAAGCCCGCTCAGCAGCGCTTGTATGCAGGCGACAGAGGCGTCGGATCAGGCCGCCTGGGCGGCCGTACCCTTGGCGCGGACTTTCCAGAAGCGGAGCGCGCGCTGGGCGGCAGCGACCGGCACCTGTTCGTAGATCTGCCCGTATTCCTGCGTCTTGCTGATGCCGCCTTCAGAGCCGGCGATCATGATGCAGATGGTGACGAACAGGCTGCGGTCGAAGCCCGCGCCGCGGCAAAGCATGGCGAGCGCATCGAGGTCCCTGCCGTCGACAAGGCGCTGGGCGAGGTCGAACTCGACATCGACGAGCTGTGCGAAGGCGACGCCGAAAGCCGTGCGGCGTTCTTCGCGCAGCAGCTGCACGAGGACGGGCGGCTTGAGATTGCCCGCCTTGTCCAGCCTCGCGATCAATTCCTTTGCCGCAGCATAGTCAGCGGGCAGTGCGCCATAGGCCGACGAGAGATGGTTGCGGCTGGCTTCCAGCGCGGCTTCCAGTTCGGCCGGCGAGACGCCGTGGAATTTGCGCATGATCTCGCGGCGCAGGTCGAGTTCGACGCGCAGGTAGACGTTGTTCAAAATATCGAGTGGAACATTAGCGTTGCGCACGAACGGGGCGTGCAACACCGGGTTCAGCTCGGCGCGCTCGGCGACACGCTGGTAGGTTTCGCGATCGAGGCGGGCGGTGGCGTTCTGCAGCAGCGAGACCACGACGCGGTCTTCGCCTTTTTCGACCAGCGCGCTCGACACTTTTTCGCCGATGTCCGGACGGCGCGTGACGGCCATCATGTGATCTTGTGATTTCTTCTCGATGACTTCGAGAATGTCGGTCTCGGTCAGCGATTTCGACTTTTCGAGCACCGGCGCGGCAACCGCGATCTCATCCATGGCGAGACGGCGCGCCGTGCGGCGCAGCGGGGCGACGCTTTCCGAGACCTTGCGCGACAGCTCGATGCGAACCTGCGTTTCGAGATCCTGCGCCACAGCGCCGACGATCTCGTCGAACAGGACGGACTCGTTTTCCGAACGCTGCTCGGGGTGCGCGAGAAACACGTCGGTGATCTGGCGCAGGAGTTCGCGGCGCTTCTCGCTGGACCCTTCACGGGCCAGGTCCAGCAGCAAAGCGAAATTGTTGGCGTTACCCGCCATACGAACTCTCCCTCAGTCCCCGAGAGCACGAATGTAGGCGGCCGCGGTTAAAAAACCGCTTTAGGCGTAACGGGAATTTCGCCGAGAGGGGCGGCCGAACGCCGCGAAATGGCCGATTTCGTGGTTAGGAACGGGTTAAAGCTTCGCGCTTCTCTTCCAGCCCCAGCCATTCTTCTTCATAGGCTGCCAATTCATGCCGCGCAGCGGCAACGCGATTGGCGCGGGCGTGGTAGCCCTTGGGATCCCTGGTGAACAGGGCGCTGTCCGCCATCGCGTCTTCGAGGTCGACGATCTCCTTCTGCCGTTCGGGCATCAGCCGCGTCAACTCCTCCAGCCGCCGCTGATCCTTGTAGGTGAGCTTGGCCGCCGGCGCTTTCGGCGCGGAGGGCGCCTCGACCGGGCGCGACGTGCGGCCCGCAGCTTTCTCGGTCTGCCGGCGCTGCGAGACGTAGTCCGAATAGCCGCCCGGCGTTTCCAGCCAGTCGCCATTGCCTTCCGGCGTCAGGATCGACGTCACGACGTTATCGATGAAGGCCCGGTCGTGGCTGACCAGCAGGAGCGTGCCGTCGAACTCGCTCAGCATGTCTTCGAGCAGGTCCAGCGTCTCGATGTCGAGGTCGTTGGTCGGCTCGTCCAGTACGAGCAGGTTGGATGGCTTGGCCAGCGCGATCGCCAGCGTCAGCCGATTGCGCTCGCCGCCCGACAGCGCGCCGACGGGTTGGTGCAGCTGCCGGCTTTCGAACAGGAAGTCCTTGGCGTAGGCCGCCACGTGCTTCGGATAGCCACGCACGAGGATCTGATCGCCCCCCAACGGCGCAAGCGACTCCCACAGCGTCGTGGTCGGGTTGAGGCTCGCGCGGGTCTGGTCGAGATAGGCGATGTCGAGATTCTTCGCGAGCCGCACATTGCCCGTGTCCGGCGCCAGCTGCCCGAGCAGCAGTTTTATCAGCGTCGTCTTGCCCGCACCGTTCGAGCCAACCATGCCCAGACGATCGCCGCGCATCACGCGCAGCGAGAGATTGTTGACGATCGGCAGCGGCCCGTTCGGCGTCTGGAACGTCTTCGACAGCCCCTTCGCCTCAATCACCAGCCGCCCGGATTGCGCACCCGAGTCGATCGCGAGATTGGCCGTGCTCGATGCCTGCGCCAGCGCGCTGCGTTTCTCGCCCTTGTCCGCGCGCATCTCGTGCAGCTTGCGCACGCGGCCCATGTTGCGCTTGCGCCGCGCCGTGACGCCGCGCGCCATCCAGCGCTCCTCGGCCTTCAGCTGCGTGTTGAGCTTGTCGAGCGCCTTCTCCTCGTCGGCCTCGACCGTCTCGACCCATTCCTCGAAGGCGACATAGCCCTTATCCATCTGGCGCACGACGCCCTGGCGCAGCCACGCCACCGACGTCGAGATGTTTTCGAGAAACCGCCTGTCGTGGCTCACGACCAGCAGCGCGCCGCGATACGCCTTCAGTTCTTCTTCCAGCAGTTCGATCGCCGGCACGTCGAGGTGGTTGGTCGGCTCATCGAGCAGCAGGAGATCCGGGTCATGCGCGAACGCGTGGGCGAGGGCGATGCGCCGCGCCTGTCCGCCCGATGCCGTCTTCAGCGGCAACTCAAGCGGCACGCCCCACGACCCAAGCTCGGACTCGGCCCGGTACAGCATGTCGGGGTCCAGCCCCTCGGAGACATAATCCAGCGCCGTCTCGAAGCCCGAGAAATCCGGCTCCTGCAACAGGTGCCGCGCCGTCGTGCCCGGCTGCACGAAAATCTCGCCCGCATCCGGCTCGATCGCCCGGCCGAGAATGCGCATCAGCGTCGATTTCCCCGCCCCGTTCCGCCCGACCAGCGCCATCCGTTCCCCCCGCGCAAGCGAAAGGTCCACCCCCGTAAACAGGGGCGTCGCGCCAAGCGTGAGCATCACGCCGCGAAGAACAACAATCGGAGGACCGGCCATGCCGCGCATGGACCTGAACCGCGAGGGAAGGTCAAGCTCGTGCTTGCTCCAAATGCCTTTACCGGGGCTTCCCCCGTCTTCCTCTCTTTAAATCCATGTCCTAGGGTGCTGGAAAATATAAAAGGGGTGGCCGATGGGTGGTGCGGCCAAGGGGGCACGGGCGGCATTTGCCGATCCAAACCTCGCACATACAAGAGTCCTTGCCGGTGACATCGGCATCCTGGCTTTGCTGCTTTTCGCAGCTAGCGGTGGTTTGGCCATTGCCGACATTTGGATACCGACGGCCCTTCAAGGCTGGTTGGAGTGGGGCATTGCCCTTGGCGTGATCGCGATTTCCGCGTTGGTCTTCCAGTTCGCGAGGCTTCTCGAGATCTGGAAGTCGCACTTCATAAACTCGCAGGCCATTCCAGAAAATGTGAATTTTGCTGAGCTATTTCTATACTTTGTAGCTTCGCACGTGGCTCTGGCGACCTTGGTATTTTTATCGACCTATCCAACCGCGTTGGGCGAAAATCACATTGGTCTTTCAAACACCGACACCGCCGTGGCCGACTATGTTCATGTGGGTCTATTTTTGGGTTGTTTTTTCTGGACCTTCATTCCTCTCGGCGTCGCATTCTGGCTGCAATCGCTAAGGGCTGTGCGCGCACGCAAGCAAAAGCTCTTTCGAGACGACGTCGTATCCCGCGCGTCATTCGTAATTATGGTGACATTGTTCGCGAGCATCGGCCTTCTGGCTTGGGCTGCGGCTGGCCGCATGTTCGAAATGACAAGTGACTTCGGGGTCTTGGTCACTGGTCTCGTTATCTTGGCTTTCGTGGCGACAATCACCGCACCACAGTTGGCTCGCTATTGGAATAACCTGACCGAAGAGCGCTTTCGCCGAGCTAAGCCGTACGTAAAGAACGCTGCGTTCCCTTCGGTTGCGCCCGAAAAAATTGTCAGCAGACTGGATTCTGCATTGGTGAGGCTGGTGGCGCCGTTTTCAGGTGCAACGCAAACGCGTTTACCGCCTCACATTTTGCTATTCGCCGTGATGGTTCCGCTAAGCGCACTGGGTTTTGTATTGGTCAGCCCTTACGGCTTGATTCCGATTTTTGTCGGCATGCTTGTTGTCTTGGCTCTGGGAAGGAGGTGGGCTTGGTTGGAGGATGATCGCGAAACTGCCTCGCGACTCCAGTCCACAGAAGGCAGCGAGATTCACATCGGGTTCAGGAACGATCTCAAAGATGAGGCGCTACATGGATATGCTTGGCTCTTCATCCTGGTGCCGTTGGCGCTGAACCAGCTGCAAGAGTGGACCCACTCGTTTCGAGAGATCGAAGGAGCGACATCGGGGAATTCGCTCATTGACTGGATTCGATTCTTTGGCGCGGAACTGGCAAAAGCAGTTCCATTCGTCGATTGGTGGGAAATCTACAACGTCAATGTTAGTACGCCGTTTGATGCTCGTGACGCGGCCCCGCTCGCTAAACATTTGACATTTGCTTCGCGCGCGATGGTCGACCTCGTTATCATGGCTGCCTTATTCCAAGCGCTTGGTATTTGGCAGCGGAGCAGAACACAGAGGAGGCTCTATGCGGCGGGCCAAATCGACTATTTCGACCCATTCACCGAGCTGGACTTCTTCATTACCGGTATTCAACTGGATGACAAAGGCCGGAGGGTGGCCAAGAACTCTTTCGAAAAGCGCGTCACTGAACACGCCAATGCGAGGGAAGCGAAAGGCAAACCTCGGCTGCCATACAACTCAGAGAGATTGGCGGAGCTGCTGAAATCGGACAATCTCGACGTGCGCGAAGGCGCGCTTTGGATGATAAGTACGTTTGGCGTTTTGACGGGAAGCACAAAGCAGCAGTTAGGCCAATTGCGTAATCGCTGGTTGCTATTTCGTATCCACCAGCATGCTGCGGCAAACACGCCTAAGTCGCAGTCGATTATTCGCAATGAGAAGCTTGAGTTTGAGCGGGTCCTGTCAGACCTGAAACGTGATCTTTCAGAAACGCGACGCGGAGCAATTGATCCTGCGGCGCAACTCGAAGACGACTACGTTGGTGCACTTGCATACCTGCTGTCAGTCGTGAAGGGCGCTCCAGAGTTCGGCTACGCGCGAGAGCTTTCTTATCAACTACTGGCTTTGGTAGCGACCGAACGTGCGGTGGAAGTCCTTGCTCTCTGGGTGCTTGAGGAGCGACATCTAAACGCGAGACTGGAGTGGAAAGAGCGGCTTGCTGATTTGCGCTTTGAAGTGAAAACACTCCGGGAAGGGAAAGTTGACGCACACGGTCGGGAAGGGCGGGCAGACATTCGAGAGCAAGTCTACGACGCGCTCGAAACCATAGGTCTGAATCCCGCCGCTGCTGTTGAAACAAGAGAGCTTGCGCATCAGCTTCTCGCGTGGATGGGCATTCAGTTTCGCGTTGGTGATGGCCAAACTGGCGACAAGGCAATTTCTGCGCGCGGTCGTGCAAATGAGGCCGCAATGGAGGTCGCAAATGCGCTGCGGGGCGCTGCCGTTTGATGTAGCGGCTTCTTACGTCTACCCCCCGCCCCGCGCTTCCACCGCAGCGAACGCTGACGACAGGCGTCGGTAAAAATTCAGCCGGTCCATGTCTTCGGTGGAGAGGTATTCTTCGGCGCGTTTGGCGCCGGGGAGAGCTTCGGGCGTCATGCCTTCGTGGGCGACTGTCATCATGCTGGCCCAGATGCGGGATGACATCTCGCCACCCGTTACCTTGGCCATCGGCTTGTCGTCGTCATTGCCGACCCACACGCCGCCGACGAAGCGGGTCGTGTAGCCGATGAACCAGGCGTCGCGCCAATCCTGGCTGGTGCCGGTCTTGCCCGCGATGTCCCATCCGCCGAAGCGGGCGCCGCCGCCGGTGCCGGCGACAACGACGCGCGTCAGCATGGAGTTCATGTCGGCGGCAAGATTCTCCGCATAGATGCGTGGTGCTGCGGCTGCCGGGTTGGTGTAGAGCAGGTCGCCCTTCGAGTTGCGGATCTCTTCGATGATGTAGGGTGACATCTGCAGGCCGTTCTTGGCGAGCACGCCGAACGCCTTGGTCATTTCGTAGAGCGTCACCTCGTCGGAGCCGAGCGTGATCGACGGATAGTTGTGCAGTGGCGACTTGATGCCGAAGCGTTGCGCCAGCGCCGTGACTTTCGGGATGCCGATCTCGTAGCCGACCTGCGCCGCCACCGTGTTCAGCGATTCCGCCATCGCTTCCGACAGGGTGACCGCGCCGCGATACTCGCCGCCATAGTTGCGCGGGCGCCAGTTCTGGATCGTCACCGGCATGTCGAAGCGCACCGTGCCGGGCGTCATCCCGTCTTCCAGCGCGGCGGCATAGACGAACATCTTGAACGACGAACCGGGCTGGCGGCGCGCCTGCGTCGCGCGGTTGAATTTCGAGGTGAGATAGTCGCGCCCGCCCACCATCGCGCGGATCGCGCCGGTCGCGTTGTCGATAATCAGCGCTGCGCCTTCGGACGCGCGGCGGTCCTTGCCCATGGTGGCGAGGCCGTTCTCGAGGGCCTTCTGCGCTGCCTCCTGCACGTGCATGTCGAGCGACAGCTTGATCACCAGGTCGGGCGGCGGGTTGGGCAGCAGGTCCTGAACACGCTCCACGGCGTAGTCGAGCGCATGGCCAGAAAAATTGTCGGGCCGGCCCTTGGCGAAGGTCATTTTCTCGACGCGCGCTTCATCGCCCTGCGCTTGCGTGATGTAGCCCTCCTGCACCATCTCGCGCAGCACGTATTCCTGGCGCTGCTTGGCGCGTTCGGTTGCCGCGGCCTGCGTGAAGCGCGAGGGCGCCTTGGGGAAGGAGGCGAGCATCGCTGATTCAGCGATGGTGAGCTCGGCCGGCGACTTGTCGAAGAAGGTGTGCGCGGCGGCGTCGAGACCGTAGGCGCCGGCGCCGAGATAGATGCGGTTGAGATAGAGATCGAGGATCTCGTCCTTGTTCAGCAGGCGCTCGAGGTCGCCGGCGAGGCGGGCTTCCTGCGCCTTGCGCTTCAGGGTCTGGTCGGGCGTGAGGAACAGGTTCTTGACCAGCTGCTGCGTGATGGTCGAGGCGCCCTGTACGGTGTGGCCCCGCGTCGCGTTGGCCAGCGTGGCGCGGACGATCGCCCACATGTCGACGCCGGTGTGCTCGCGGAAGCGCTTGTCCTCGGCGGCGATGAAGGCGTCCACCACGTGCTTGGGCAGTGTCTTGGCCGAGACAGCGCGGCCATAGCGGAAGCCACGGGTGGAGATGGTCTTGCCCTTGGTGTCGATGAACTCCACCGCAGGCTCGCGGTTCATGGTCCACAGCGCTTCCTTGTCGGGAAGCACGGGCATCTGCGCGAACAGTGTGTTCCACAGCAGGCCGAAGGTCACGAGGCCGGTGGCGGCGAGCGTTCCCACCACTTTCAGCACAGGAGGCGCCCAGCGCATCAACGCGCTGCGGCCCGGCGAGATGGCGGCATCACTCGACATGGTCGTCCATCAGCCCTCTACCCCGCCTCCGCCCCCTCCCCCAGATAGCACCCCCCGGCGGCAAGTCACGGCCCATTCGGCGCCCGCGCGTTTTCCCCGATTTCGGCCCTAGTTATTGTCCCGATCGCCCCGCGGCTGTCGGGCGCGGAGGTTGGTGTCGGGGGCGGGAGGGGGTGGCGGAGGGGGCGGGGGCGAGGCAGCCGCGGGCGGAGGCGGAGGCGGAGGCGGAGGCGGCGGTGATGCGGCGGGGGCGGACATGGGAGGCGGGCTGGGCTGCGCGCTGCGGTGGATCTCCGGAATGATGCCCTGGTAGCGATTCGGCGGCGGCGAGGGCTGCCCACCGGGAGGCGGCGAGGCGGGCGGGTTCGGCGGCCGCGGTCCACCATTCTGACCGCCATTCTGGCCGCCAGGCTGACCGTTGTTCTGGCCACTGAAAAGCGGCGGGTAGGTGTTGGGCTGGTCGCGGTCATGGTCGTAGTCGCGATGCCCACGGTCGCGATCGCGATCCCGGTTGCGTCCGTCGCCATAGCTCCAGCCGCGATCCCAGCCGAAATCCCAACCGTAGTTCCAGCCATACGAATAGCTCGACTGGATCCAGTCGATGCGATGATAGGCGGTGTCGTACCACTGACCCCACGGATACATGCGGCGGTAATTCTCGTAGGCCCAGATCTGGTCGACCTGCGCCGCATAGCGCCAGGCGTCATAATCGCGCTCACGCAGGTCATCGATCGCCCGCGTTGCTTCCACGCGCCAGCGGCCCCAGGGCTGCGACTGCAGGTAGAAATCGTACGCGGAGACCGAATTGTCGGCGAGCGCACGGCGCCAGCCTTCGTCGTCGCGGCGATAGATGGCGTCGATCTCGATCCGCGCGTCCGCCGCGTACTTCGAACGCGGATAGGCGCGCAGGAATTCGTCCAGCTCGACCGGCGAGCCCGAACGCTTCGCTCTCACGAACGCGCCCTGATCGGTCTTCCACAGAGCGTCGAGACGTCCGCGCGCATCGACGAAGTGCGCGCCGCGCGGCCAGTCGCGAATGAACACTTCGAAGCGTTCGATACTGTCCGCAGCCTTCGCCTGTTCCCACTCCGACTTTTCCAGCGCGGCAAGACGCGGCGCTGCCAGCACGGCGCGGCGGCCATCGGCCTCGGCCGAATGCGCGCCCCACGGGAAGCGGGTGAGGAAGGTCTCATAGCCTTCTTCGGTATCGACCTTCTTCGCGGTGGCGTAGCCGGCCGACTCCATGGCCACCAGCTCGTCGATGCGGCGCTGCGCGGGGACGACGTTCAGGCCATCCGGGTGCATGCGAATATATTCGGCGTAGGCCGGGGGCGTATCCAGCCGCGCTGCCTGGCTCCAGTCCATCTGCATGATTTCCTCGGGCGTCGGCCCGAGCTCGCAGGCGCCTAGAAGAGCAAGCGCCGAAACAGCGGCCGCCAGCCGGATCATCGTGCGGTTCTTCAGATAGGAGCGTGCAGCGCCCATGGTTCAGTCCTCCCGAGTCTCACACGTATAGCAGGGAATATGAACGGGAGTGGAATGGGAAAATCCGCCGTCTCCGGTCTGCCAGCTTGTGTTTTGCCTCCCTCAGTCGAAGGCTGGGGGAGGTGGATCGGCGCGAAGCGGCGAGACGGAGGGGGCGTGCGAGCGGACAAGGTGACGCGCGGGCGTGCAAAGTCGCTGAGGCGCGACCTGACGGATGCAGAACGTATTCTTTGGTCGATGCGGTTGCCGCCAAAGGACTGAGTTCGCGTCGTAGGCTTTGGCTTGCCCCCTCCGTCTTGCGCGCGAGGGCGCGCAATCCACCTCCCCCGGCTTCGCCGAGGGAGGCAATTCTCTTCTACCGCAACCCAGCCGCTAAGCTTCGCAGCCAGTTCTTCACGCCCCGTCCGAATGCTGCGGCCGCCTTCCAGATGGCGGTGCCTTTGGCCCAGCCCAGCACGGCGTCGCGCAGGCCGATGACCCATGTCATCAGGCGGTTGAACCAGCCGATGCGCATGAGGGGCTCGTACCCGACATGATAGAGGCGGTCGCAGGTGAGGATGGAGGCGACCTGCGCCGCGAGCAGCAAGAGCACGCCCTGCACCGGATGACCGACCGCGCCCCAGTAGATCGCGAACAGTTTTGCGGGCTCGAGGATGATGAAGGGCGCGGCCAGCAACGCCAGCACGACGTAGGGCGGGAGCCGCTGTATCCACGCCGCGAGTTGCTGGAAGAGGCGCAGGTCGCCGAGCCAGCGGATCGCTGGGCGGAATAGCGGAAACAGCAGCTCGTCGAGCAGTGTGTAGGCGATAACGCCGATCGTGACGACCACGCGAGCGATCATGCGAAAGGGCGCCAGCAGGATGGATGGCTTGCGCGGCGGCGGTGCGTGAGGAGGCGTCGTCTCAGTCATGTGACAGTCCTGTGGCGGCGCGACGCGGCATTGCGCGCAAGAAGTATCATGGCGTCAACCGGGGCTACGTGGCGCGTTTGCTGACGGCAAACTGGTCGTTGGACATTTTTCACCGGTTAGTCGGTGAAGCGGCCCGCTTAGCCAATTGACAGAAGCGCGTCTCGCGTCGAAGACTCTCAAATCGCTTCGGGGGGAATTGTTCTGCGTCGAAGCGGACTGCGCTAAAGCAGACAGGGGGACTATCCAGATGTTGAAAGTTGTTGCGGCTGCTTTGGCGGCGGCGAGCTTGTGCGCGTGCGCGACCATCACGCGTGGAACGACGCAGGCGTTTGAAGTAAGAACGACGCCGTCGGGCGCGGCCGTGGAGACGACCAACGGCCTTTATTGCAAAGCGACGCCGTGCGTATTCCAGAACGTTGCGCGCAATGCGAACTTTACGGTCACGATCACCAAACCGGGCTACAAGACGGTCACGTCGAACGTGACCAACACCACTGCTGGCGGTGGCGGCGCGGCGATGGCCGGCAACATAATCTTCGGCGGCCTGATCGGCGCTGGCGTCGACGCCACGAATGGCTCGATGCAGGATCTGGTGCCAAATCCGCTGGAAGTGGTTCTGGAAGTCGATACGGGCGCGTCACCGGCGCCGGCTGCTGCCCCGTCAGCGACGCCGGTTGCGGAGGCGCCCGCCGCGAACACGCCGGCTTCGTAGGCAGGCTGAAAGCAAGCTTCCGGTTTTCCGAGACAGGAACGGCGCCGACGGATGTCGGCGCCGCTTTTGTTTTGCGCGCCGCGATGTCGGCAGGAAGGCGGCAGTGCAGGACGACTGGCAAAGCCGCCTGACGCCTCAGCGCCCCGTGAACTTCGCCGTGCGTTTCTCCACGAAATGCGCGACGCCTTCCTTGAAGTCTTCCGATTTGAAAGATGCGGGCATGTCGGCGTTGGCGCTGTCGATTGCGTCGCCGAGCGACTGGAATTGTGCATTCCAGATCTCGCGCTTCATCTCTTTCAGCGAGCGCGGCGACACATCCGTGGCGAGCATCTTTGCATACGCCGCCACTTCGCGCGCAAAGTCGGCGGCCGGGAAGACGCGGTTGACGAGGCGGAGTTGCAGCGCCTCGGCGGCGGTGAACACGCGCGAGGAATAGAGCAGGTCGGCCGCTGCAGCAAAGCCGATCAACCGCGGCAGCAGCCACGAGATGCCGTGTTCGGCGACGAGGCCGCGTTTGGAGAAGGCGGTGGTGAACTTTGCGGTGTCGGAGCTGAGGCGGATGTCGCAATAGAGCGCCATGATGAGGCCGAGGCCGGCGGCGCTGCCGTTGATGGCGCCGATGATCGGCTTGGGCACGGCGGGGAACCACGAATACTGTTTCTGGAAGTTGGGGTTCGCGTTGGCGTCCCAGGGTTCAGCGGTGGATGTGTTGCGGCCGGACGACTGGATGCCTTGCAGCATGTTCATGTCGGCGCCGGCGCAGAAGCCCTTGCCTGCGCCGGTGAGGACGATGACGCGCACGCTGTCGTCGGCCGACGCCTCGCGCATCGCCGCGCGCACATCGCGCTCCATCTCGCCGCGCCATGCGTTGAGCTTGTCGGGCCGGTTGAGCGTGATCCACGCGACGCCATCTTCGGCGCTGTAGAGAATGTCTTCGTAGGCCATGTTTCGCTCCCGTATTTTTGGGGGAGGGTACGCTGATGGGAGATGGCGGCAAGGCGGACGCCTAATTCGGGGGATTCCCGTGCGCAGATTCGGCCAGCTAACTTTTTGCAGTTTTGAGCGCGATCAATGGCTTGCACGGAAAAATAGGGGGATTGGGGTTCGTCAAACCGGCCGGGGAGTTTGCGTGGGTAAGGTGAGGGGTCTGGCGCGCGTGGTGTGCGCCGACGGAGACCCTGATGACGGAAGATACTGTGCGCTTGGACGATGGTGCGGAGGGCATGGATACCTCGACACTTTCGCCGGCGGGACATGAGGTGATGACGCAGGCGGAGGCGCTGAGCGATGCGCTGGAGGCGGCTTGCGACGAGTCGATGTGGGTGCGCACACAGCGCAAGAAAGCCGTGTGCTGGGAGGCCTTGCGGCTGCAGTTCGGGCGTGGGCGGAACATGCGGGATGTCGGCGCGATGTTCGGCGTGCATCCGACGACAATCAGCTGGCGCAAGACGAAGGACAAATGGAGGCTGCTGACGCGGGAGGAGCTGAAGACTCTTTCGGCGCGCGTGGCGGAGGCCATCGTGGCGCGGCGGATCCTTCTCGATACGTGGGAGGGCGCGCGTGCGGATGCGGCGGCGTGCGAGTGGACGCCGGTGGCGGAACTGGTTCCGGTGGTGCGCGTCGTGACTGGCGATGTTGCGGCAGCCCTCTCCGTCGCCCCGGATCAAGTCCGGGGCGACACCTCCCCCGGCTTCGCCGAGGGAGGACAAGAGCCGGCGCCGTGGAACGAGGTTGCGCATGCGGCGCAGCTTCCGCCTGAAGGGGCGTGGCGGACGTGGGTGTTGATGGGCGGGCGGGGCGCGGGGAAGACGCGGGCGGGGGCGGAGTGGGTAAGGGGGCTGGTGGAGATGGGGATTGCGAAGCGGATCGCGCTGGTCGGGCCTTCGCTGCATGACGTGCGCGAGGTGATGATCAGTGGGCCGAGCGGGTTGTGTGCGATAGGCGATCCGGCGTTGCGGCCGACTTATGAGGTGACGCGGCGGAGATTGGTGTGGCCGCCGGTTGGGTTGTGCGCGGGGGCGGTGGCGTTTGCGTTTTCGGCGGAGGATCCGGATTCGCTGCGCGGGCCGCAGTTCGATCTGGCGTGGTGCGATGAGATCGGCGCGTGGGCGAACGACGTGAAGACGTGGAGCACGCTGGCGTTCGGCATGCGGCTGGGTCCGGCGCCGCGCATCGTGGCGACGACGACGCCTCGGCCGCGTGAGCTGGTGAAGCTGCTGGTGAAGAAGGGCGAGATGAAGCGCGGCGGCGTGGTGATCACGCGGGCGGCGACGCGGGCGAATGCGATCAACCTGTCGCCGGAGTTCGTGGCGGGTCTGGAGGAGGACTATGCGGGGACGGAGCTGGGGCGGCAGGAGCTGGACGGCGAGCTGATCGAGGATCTGGAGGGCGCGCTGTGGTCGCGCGCGATGATCGACGATGCGCGGGCTGGCGCTGGCGAGGCGGAAGGGCTGGAGCGCGTGGTGGTGGCGGTGGATCCGCCGGTGACGGCGACGGGCAAGTCGGATGCGTGCGGGATCATCGTGGCGGGCGTGAAGGCCGGCGTTGTGTACGTGCTGGCGGATGCGACGGTGCGGGGGCTGAAGCCGGCGGCGTGGGCGGAGCGGGTGATGCTGGCGGCGCGGGGCTGGGGCGCGGGAACCGTGGTGGCGGAGAGCAATCAGGGCGGCGAGATGGTGCGTGAGGTGCTGGAGCGGGCGGGCGCCGAGCTTGAGGGCGGAGCGAGGCTGCGGGTGAAGTTGCAGCACGCGAAGACGTCGAAGCGGGAGCGGGCGCAGCCGGTCTCCGTGCTCTATACGACGGGGCGCGTGCGGCATGTGCGCGTGCTGAAGGAACTCGAGGACGAGATGTGTTCGTTCGGCGCGGCGGGCGATGACGGGCGGCGGGCGCGCTCGCCGGATCGGGTCGATGCGCTGGTGTGGGCGGTGGACGAGCTGATGTCGAAGCGGGCAAGGCCGCGGGCGGAGCGGTTCTAGGGGCGGGCTGCGACAACAGCGCATCCGGCCCACGGCGCTTCAGCTTTTGGCGTGTGCGCTGCCAACGTTACTGAAAGACCATTTGAAGTGGGGGCCTTGAATTGCCAAGTGCGCCAGGCCGGCAGAGCCCCCACGGCTTCCGGCGGGAAGGGCGCCTCGCGAAAGCGGGGCGCCTTTCTTTTTCAGTAGGGCTTTTTCAGTTGGCGAATATGCCGGGGTGGTCGGGCTCGAAAACCGACGTGGCGCTCTGGAAGAAGTCCACCGATGCATCGAGCAGGTGATCGACGGCGACGAGGGCGTTGCCAAGCATCCAGCCGGTGAAGCTGAAGCTGAGCAACAGCAAAGCAAAGCCGGCGAGCTTCCAAAGCGGTGCGAAGGTGATCTCGAACTGTCGGCTCGTCATCGCGTGTCCAGGCGATCCTGTTTGAACTGCCTGCAATTAGTGGGGTTAATCCTTGCGTTCGCAAGCTTTCTGACGGCCAGCCGAGCGGTTTTTTGCTTTGAAATGTGGGGTCGTAGCGGTGTTCGTCAGACCCGCATCAGATTCCGCACGCGGTTGGGGTGAATGTGACCAGGGGCCTTTTCGCGCGTGCCGAATGACCCAGCGGCAAGGGTCGGCGCTGAAACGTGCTGGGGCGTGGGCTGCAACATATGGCGATGCGAGGCGTTGTTCGCGGGAGTTTTGGACCCGTGTCGGAGAACGTCATGGCTATCGAGCCTGTTGCGATTATCGCGCCCCCGCCTCACCCGTATTCGCATCCGCTGATCGACTGGGGCGCGGCGATTGCCGGCACGGTGGTCGCGCTGGCGATCGGCTTCACGCTGTTGTTGCTCGGTGTTGCGATCGGCGCGACGGCGATGTCGCCGTGGCAGAGCGCGAGTGCGCAGGCGCCCGGCTGGACGGTCGCTGGCGGGCTCTGGATCATCTTCTCAAATCTTGTCGCCCTGCAGGTCGGCGCGTTCATCGCGGTGCGCGCGGCGCGCTGGCCCGACCATCATACCGGCATGTTGCAGGGACTGATCGTGTGGGCGCTGGCGTTCACGATCGGCGCGGCCGTCCTTGGCTTTGGCGTGTCGGGCATCCTGTCCAGCGAACACGGCGTTTCGGCGAGCCGTGCGGTCGATGTCGCGCAGATTGCCACCGGCGAAGCGAGCCGTGCACGCGAGACACTGACGCCGGATCAGGTTGATGCGGTGCAGGATGCAACAGCGATGGCGGCATGGTGGGCGGTTGGCGCGATGGTGCTGGGCGCGATCGGCGCGATTGCCGGCGGCCGGCTCGGCTATGCGCATCCAGACTGGCATGCGCGTGAGCGCCTGCCGCGTCCGATCACCATGGCCGACAAGATTTAGGGGCTGACAAGATCTAGCGGCTGACAGGATTCAGGAGACACATATGCTGAAGGGCATTGCACTGTGGGCGCTGGGCATCCCGCTCCCCATCATTCTGCTGCTGTATCTTTTCCACGTCGTCTGATGCGGCTAGCGCCTAGCGACGGGCGCGCAAGACGAGCAGATAGAGCAGGGCGGCGGCCAGGGCTTCGGCCAGCATGACGCCGAGCGCCACAGCAAGCTGATACGGATCAATGCCCCACGCGAAGAAGAAGGGCGAGAAAGCGTAGACGCCAACGAGCGGGGCGACGACCACAAGCACGAGCAGCGTGACGACGATCGTCATGCGCAGATGTTTCTCGAATCCAGACGGTTCGGCCATCCCGGCTTCCTAGAGGTTTAGTCTTCGCTGATCCAGCCCGCAGAGGTCAGGAAGGTGGAGAAGCCCCACGTGGACAGGAAGCAGGCCGCCACCGAGATGGCGAAGGCGAGCCAGAATTCCATCCCGATCTTCTGAAGGCCAATGAGGCCGACAAAGAAGATCAGCCCCGGCCAGAACAGCAGGAAGGTCTTCATCGCGAACGCATTGGCGATGTTCGTGCCGCCTTTCTGCGTATCCATCGCGATGAATGCGACCGTGAGGATGGTGGCGAGCGGCAGGGCGACGAGGGCCGCCGCCAGCCAGGTCGAGCGCTTGGCGATTTCCGACAGGGCGACGATGAACGCCGTGGTGGCGACGCCCTTGCCGAGCGTGCCGAGGAACGCAGCGGATGTGACAGTTTTCAGAAACCCTTCAAACACGTCGCCCTCCCTGCCTTTCCCCGGGGGACAGTGGCCGCGCGGAGGGTGTGCGGTCAATGGGTGGGAACGCGATGCAACGATTGACGCAGGAGCGCGTTGGCTTGGGCAGAGGCGCGTCAGCGCTGGTGGACAGGGAAATTTGCCATGATGAAGACAATGATGATGGCGCTTGCGCTGGCTGGCTTTGCCGGGCTTGCGGCTTGCGAGAAGGCTGGCGAGTCGGTGGACAATGCGATCGACGATGTGCGCGGCAAGAAAGACCCAGGCGACGGCGCGTTCGAGAAGACCGGCGAGGCGGTCGATCACACGCTGGGTACCGAGCGCAAGGACGCTGCGGACTCGATCGCTGACGCGGTGGACGGTGATCCGAAGACCAAGCCGAACTGAGATTTTGCCTCTTCAGGCAATTGAAATGCGAGCGTCTCCGTCATCTGGCGGGGATCGTTTTGCGTTGCGGAAGGATTGCGCTGCGGTTCCGGATCGCGCATGCCGTGCCGGCGCGCGGACGGCGCGACCGGGAGGACCCTATGTTTTCGCATGTGATGATCGGGACGAATGATCTCGAAAAATCCAAGACGTTCTATGATGCGGTGCTGGGCGCCATCGGCGTGAAGCCGGGCTTCGTGGATGGCAATCGCGTTTTCTGGCGCACCAAGACGGGCACGTTCGGCGTGAGCAAGCCGATCAATGGCGAGCGAGCGACACATGCCAATGGCGGCACGATCGGCTTTGCGGTCGATACGCCCGAGCAGGCGCATGCCTGGCACGATGCCGGCGTTGCCAATGGCGGCACGGCGATCGAGAATCCGCCGGGCATCCGCAAGGGCGCAACGATGGAGCTGTATCTCGCCTATCTGCGTGATCCGGATGGCAACAAGATCTGCGCCATGAAGCGGATGGGCTAGCGCAACGGCGTGATCTGGAAGCGTGCTCTTGCACGCGTCCCCGGCGAAGGCCGGGGTCCAGACTTCTTCCGTGTGTGTGATGTGTGAAAAGACTTTGACGCGCTGCGCGCGGCTTCTTCAGTGGGGCTGGATCCCGGCCTTCGCCGGGAACGCGTGTCCCTGACGGACACGCTTCCTGGCGTGTGCGCGCCTCAGCGCAGCACTTCAAACCGGAGCACGGCGCCGTTGGCGTCGAGCTGGCAGACCGTGTCGACAGTCAGATAGCCTTCGCGATCGTCCATGCGCATGCGGCCGCGTAGCTCGCGCTGGCGTTCGTAGAAGCGCGGCGCTGCGTCGTAGCGGGCCGAGAAGAAGTCGTGGTCGATGGCGTCGGACATGCCGGCGCGCGTGCAGGCGGTGCGGGCGTCGTCATAGCTGACGCGGATGCGTGCGGGGGCTGTGGGCGGTGTAGGCGCGGGCGGCAGGCGGGCGGTGGCGGGTTCAGCGGGGCGCGGCGTTTCGCGAGGTGTGCCGAGTTCGGCGAGCTTGCGGGCGTAGTCGGCGTCCTGGTCTTCGCGTTCGCGCGCGAGACGCTTTTCCCCGGCGGTGATTTCGGCGGCGCGGGCATCGAGCCGCGCCTGTTGCGCCGCGAGACTGGCGGCGAGGCTGGTGAGGCGGGCCTGCTCGGTCTTCTGGGCGGCGGCCTGCTGCGCGAGGCGCGCCTGTTCGGCTTTGGTGGTGTCGACCGGGGCGGGCGCAGCAGCTTTCGGTGTGACGATTTTGACGGCAGGTGGCGCGGGCTTCGGAGTCGGCTTCGGCGGTGCTGGCTTTGGAGGCGTCGGCTTGGGGATCTGGAGTGGCGGAGGGGCGCCGTCGAGCTGTGGTTCCGCATCCTGAGCGAAGGCAGGGGAGGAAGCGAGCATGACGCCGGCTAAGGCTGCGATCAGGACGTGTCTTGGCATAAGCGGAGGGTGCGGGACACGAGCCCAACGTGAGATGAACGGATCGTTGGAAAAGCAGTGAAGGGTCGTGGGACCTACGCCTTCGGGTTCGCGACCTTCTGTTCCAGCCACGCAACGGCAGCCTTGTACGTCTTGTAGTCGTCGCTGTTGAGATCGAGCAGGTGCGGGCGGATAGCGGGGTCGAAGGTGTAGCGGGTGTCGACGTGGCCGGTGAGTTCCAGAAGGAACCCGCCCGTTGAGTAGCGCACGGTTGCGTCGCCGGCGATGCGGGCGTTGCGCATCAGCTGCTTCATGACGGCGGGCGTGGGGTGGGCCTCGGCGATCTCGTAGAGGCGGTCGAGGGCGCCGGTGAAGGACATCGCAAGCTCGAGTTTTTCGATGAAGCGGGTCTCGATCTCGGGCGTCCAGCCCTCGCGCGCGATGTCGTCCATGAAGGCTTCGATGCCGGCGCCGTCGGTCTGTTTTTCGGCGGCTGTGCCGATGCGGGCGATGGCCTTTGGCGTGGCGAGCGCGCGGAGGGCTTCGACGTCGCGCCAGTCGAGCGATGATTTCTGGCAGAGTTCGTCGGTGAGGCTGTCGCGCTCTTCGGGCGTGATCTCGCTGAGAGCGGGGATGTCGTAGGGCGTGCCTTCCTTCCAGGCGGAGTAGTCGATGTTGGTCGACGCCTGGAAGCGGACGTAGGCGGCTGAAGGATTACCGGGTGGACGAGCCATGCGGCGACGTTAGCAGCCGTGCTGGCGCGAGCCTATGCCTGGATGTCGACGAGCTGGCCGGTTGTGACGGCGGGCTTGTCGGCGGGCGCTGGCTTGGCGGCGACGTAGGCGACGGGCTCGGACTTGTCGACTTTGACGTCGAGCGGTTCGGTGGGCTTCTCTACGGGCTCGACGCGGGCAGCGCGTTCGGCTTCGGATTGCGCGCGCGCGGCTTGTTCGTCAGCGACCATGCGTTGCACGGCCTTGGCGTAAAGCAGATCCCTGATCTGTGCGGCGTAGCGGACCGAAACCGGGCCGACTGCGCCTGTCGAGCCATCGCTCATGACACGCTCCTTAGAGTAGGCAGTATGTGCCGATGCGGTGAATCGTCACTTAACAACGCGCGTGGTTCCTCAGGGTTTTGCAGAGCAATCAGGTTAATGGTTAGCCTGTGCAATGTTAATCATCAGGCCTCTGGACGAGGTGAGAAGCTGGCGGCGCTGGATATTTTGCGCGCGCGGGCTGTGCTTTGCGCGGCCGCCGCCGCTGTGACAGAGTTGCGCAAGGTTGGCGGTGAGGGGGACACGATGGCGGGATATCAGCCCGACGGATGGCGGACCATTACGCCGCGGATCTTTGTCGATGATGTGCGGGCGATGACCGCCTTCCTGCGCACGGTGTTCGGCGCGACGGGACGTCAGGCGGCGGGCCGGCCGGCGGAAATGCATATCGGCGACAGCATCGTGATGGTGAGTTCCGACGACGTGCGCGAGGCGTGCATCGCGTGCCTGTACGTCTATGTCGAGGACACGGACAAGACCTATCGTAAGGCGGTTTCGGCGGGCGCGAAGTCGATCGAAAAGCCGGTTGATACGCCGTATGGCGACCGGCGCGCGGTGGTGGTGGATGCGTGGGGCAACACCTGGCAGATCGCGACGCGGCAGCCGGCGAAGGCCACCAAGGCGGCGAAGAAGAAAGCATGATCGAGACACGCGGCGCGATACTCGGACTGGGCGCCATGCTGCTTGGCGCGGTGGGCGTGGCCTTCGGCAGCTATGCGCTGCAGTGGCAGCCAGTCTGGTGGTCGGGGTTCGAGATCGGGCCGTATATCAGCGGCGTGATCCTGATCGTGGCAGGCGCGGCGACGGTGTGGACGAAGACTGCGCTGTGGGGCGCGCGAGGCCTGCGGCTGTTCTTCGGCGCGTGGGTCGTGCTGCTGCACATGCCGCGCGTGGCGGCGGCGCCGTCGGACCCGCTTATGTGGCTCGGCTTCTGCGAGATTCTGGCGATGGTTGCGGGCGCACTGATGCTGACGGCGACGCTGCGCGGAGAGGCGCGCATGCAGTTGCTGGCGCGCGTGCTGTTTGGCGCGTGCCTGCTGCTGTTCGGGGCGACGCATTTTCTCTATGCAGATTTTACGGCCAGCATGGTTCCGGCGTGGATACCGCCTGGCCAGCTCTTCTGGGCCTATGCGACAGGCGTGGGGCATGTCGCGGCGGGTCTGGCGATATTGTCGGGCGTGCAAGCGCGACTGGCAGCGGGTCTGGTGACGGTGATGTTCGCAAGCTTTGTCGTGACACTGCACGGGCCGCGGGTGGCTGCCGATCCGGGCAATCACGCGGAGTGGGTGATGCTGGGCGTGGCGCTGACGCTGACGGGCGCGGCGTTTGCGATGTTCCGGGCGCTGGAGCGCCGAGCGACATAGGTGACACGCCATATCGCGCCGGTGTTATGCTGGCAGCGAAAAGGAGTCGCCCATGCAGTTGCATCAGTCCACGTGGCAGGAGATCGACGCTTATCTTGTCGGGTCGAAGGGCATTGTCATTCCGATCGGGTCGACGGAGCAGCATGGGCCGAATGGCTTGCTGGGGACCGATGCGATCTGTCCGGAGGTGATTGCGAAGCGGGCGGGGGATGAGGCGGGGTTCCTGGTCGGGCCGACATTCAATGTCGGGCAGGCGCAGCATCACATGGCGTTCGCGGGGACGATCACGCTGCGGCCGTCCACCATGATCGCGGCGATGGTGGACTGGACGGCGAGCCTTGCGCGGCATGGGTTCGAGAAGATCTACTGGTTCAACGGTCATGGCGGGAACATCGCGACGATCAATGCGGCGTTCGCGGAGATCTATGGCGAGTGGAGCCTGAAGCGTGCGGGCGGAAATTCGGCGCCGGTGCGGTGCCAGCTGCGCAACTGGTGGGAGCTGTCGGGCGTGGACCGGCTTTGCAAGGAGATGTTCCCGGTCGGGGAGGGATCGCACGCAACAGCGTCAGAGGTGTCGGTGACGTATGCGGCGTATCCGGATGCGGTGAAGCGGGTGGAGATGTCGCCGAAGATCGCGCCGAACGGGCCGATCCTTGATGCGGATGACTATCGCAGGCGTTTCCCCGATGGGCGGATCGGGTCTGATCCGAGCCAGGCGACGGTCGAGAAGGGCGAGCGGATCATTGTCGCGGCAGCCGCTGCGCTGGCGAGCGACTTCAAGGCGTTTCTGGCTGCTGCCTAGGCGCGGATGTCGATGAGGACGCCAGACTTGCCGTTGGTGCGCGGGCGGTGGCCGCGTTCGAGCAGGTCCGCGATATTGCGTGCTCTCTGCGTCTTGCGGTCGGCGGACTGGGCGTCGCGATAGATCGCGAGGTCACGGAGCATGGTGACGCTGGCGGGGGCGGTGTCGCGCATCAGTTGAAGGTCGAAGGACATGGGGCTGATCCCGGCTGTCGCAGCTATTGCGACTGGACCAGCATGGCAGAGCAGCGTGAAAGCCGCGTGCGGATGCGAGCATGGATTGCGCGGCGATGGTTAGCTCGCCGGTAAGATGTGCGGCGGGCTTAAACGAGCAGGTCGACGAGGGTAGCCGGCGCGCGGGGCGGGTTCTGTGCGCCGCGTTCGGCGGGCGTGGGGCGTGCGGCGTCGATGGCACGCGCCTCCTCGATGCGCGTGTCGCGGCGGGCGTCGGCGCGCGAGAGAAGATACTGGTGTGCGGCAACGCGGGCGGCTTCGCGGCGGTCAGCGGCGGAGGCGCGATCTGCAGAAACGGCGTCGATCGCCATGGCGTTCTCCCAACGGTTCGCGAACGGCGTCGGGCCGCGGCGAGTTACACCACATTTTGTTGGATGGAGGTTGCGCAAACCCGCAGGTAACCAAAAACATTTCACGCAATGAATCAGCGACTTGCTAACCAAATAGGGTGGATTGGCGTTTGGCAAATCGGCCGGGCAATTCGCGGGTGTATAGTCTGTGAAGGTCGACAAGTGGGTCAGCGCGAGGCGCGTGGCCACACATCGCGAAGAGAACAGACCAGAGCGTCCTTCGCGCGACGCGCTTGCCGACCATCAATCAACTGACGCCGCATCGCAGACCGCCATCCAGGCCGCGTCTCA
This sequence comes from uncultured Alphaproteobacteria bacterium, assembly GCA_963784415.1. Classification (GTDB taxonomy): domain Bacteria; phylum Pseudomonadota; class Alphaproteobacteria; order Caulobacterales; family Hyphomonadaceae; genus UBA7672. The sequence goes on along the minus strand of CAWARK010000006.1, from coordinate 93,006 downwards.
CTCGTGCGTCGATGCCGGAGGCGAGATGAGACTGTTCAGGAAGCGCGAAGTGAAGTCGGCCATGCAGATGGTGGCGATATCCGATCTGCGGACGGCGCAGTGGTCAGGCGCGGGGCAATTGGCGCGCGAGGGTTTTGAGCGCAATCCGGTGGCGTATCGCTGCGTGCGGATGATCTCGGAGGCGGCGGGCAGCGTGGGTTTCGCTGCGGCGGGCGGCGGCGAGGATATGGCCGGGCTGCTGGCGCGGCCGAATATCGAGGAACACGGCGCGGACCTGATGGAGGCGTTCTATGCGCACCTGATGGTGAGCGGAGATGCTTTCCTTGAAGCGGCCATCGTGGATGGCGAGGTGCGCGAACTATTCGTGCTGCGACCGGACCGGATGCGGCCGGTGAAAGGTCCGCGCGGGTGGCCGGTGGCGTGGGAGCATCGGATTGGCAACGACCTGCGGCGGATATCGCGCGATGCGGATGGCTTCCTGCCGGTGATGCACCTGCGGCTGTTTCATCCGGCGAACGACTATGAAGGGCAGTCGCCGCTGGAGGCGGCTGCGCGGGCGGTGGACATTCACAATGCGAGCGGGGCGTGGACCAAGGCGCTGCTGGACAATGCGGCGCGGCCTTCGGGCGCGCTGATCTATGCGGGCGGCGAGGACCTCACGGAAGAGCAGAGGGCGGACCTGCGCGAGGAGATCGAGCGGCAGTATCAGGGCACGGCCAATGCGGGCCGGCCGCTGATCCTTTCGCGCGGGCTCGACTGGAAGCCGATGAGCATGACGCCGGCGGACATGGATTTCGTCGAGCAGCGCAATCTGGCGGCGCGGGAGATTGCGCTGGCGTTCGGCGTGCCGCCGATGCTGCTCGGGATACCGGGGGACGCGACCTACGCGAATTATCGCGAGGCGAATTCGGCGTTCTGGCGGCTGACGGTGTTGCCGCTGGTGAACAAGGCAGCGCGGGCAATCTCTGGCTGGCTTGAGGGCCGGGTGGATGGCGGGATCGTTCCGGAGCTGAACGGCGTGCCGGCATTCCAGGATGATCTTGCTAACCAGTGGGCCCGGATCGATGTGGCGAGCTTTCTCACGGTGGAGGAGAAGAGAAGGCTGGCGGGGGTTTAAACAATCAGAGCTTTGGCGCGTGGCGTCGAGGGCAAGTGAAGCGGGCGGTCCGAAGGGGCCGCCCGCTTCTTTTTCAACAACTGGAGACGTGGATGAAGGAAGCAATCGTGAGTTATGTGATCGACCGGCTGCGCGAGTTTTCGACGTGGCGCGGGATCGCGGCGCTGGTGGCGACGGGCGGCGTGCTGATCGCGCCGACGCAGCTGGATGCCGTCTACAAAACGTTCATCGCCGTGCTGGGTCTGGCGGCGGTGTTCACGCCCGCGCAGAAGGAAGCATAGACGTGAGGAGTTGGGAGCTTCGCGCCCGCACGGGCGGTGCGAAGCTCCCTTCTCGTGTCTCGTCAGGCCCATGTCTCGTCAAGCGTTGGGGGTCAGACCAGCGCGAGCAGACACATGCCGCCGATGAAGGCTGCAGCGATCAAGACGCGCACGGCGATGTAAGCCGGAGCGGCCGTTCTGGAAGCTTCAGTCATGTGATCTCACTCAGCAGCGACGCGATAACGGGCGGCAGGCACGAAGTCCTGGTCGTTCCAGGTGTTGCGTGGAGGCGTGGGCATGAAGGTGTCAGGCATGGCGAGCGCAGGCGCCGCAATCGGCGTATGCGCCGTGAAGGTATGGCGAACTTCGCCGAGCGAACGGCAGACGGCCGTATGATGCAGGAGGAAGTCGACGACGCTGCTGAGTTCGGCGGCATCGTACTGCGCGAAGGTGTGCTCCATGAAGCGGGCGCAGAGCAGGAGTTCGCGCGGGGAGCCGAGGGGCGAGGTTTCCGGCAGCCGGCGCGTTGCGCCGGGCGGCAGGATGAAATGCGAGAACCACGCGTGGTCTTCCGGCGACAGGCGCAGGCGCGCTTCCGGCGGACGACCAAAGGCGCGGCGGACGAGCAGGCGATCAATCAGATTGCGCTCGCGGTTGGAGGGCATCCGGTCGCGCGCAAAGGCGAGAAACATGGCCAGCACCGCGAGGCGCTGCTGTCCGTCGAGCACGATGGAATGACCTGATTTCGACGGCGATATTGTTATGACGCCGAGATAGAGACGGTTCACCGCCACATCTTCCTCGTCTTGGGAATCGTGGGCTGCGTTTTCGAGATCGACGACCAGTTGCGCGACTTGTTGCGGCTCCCAGTAGAAGCCGGGTCGCGCTGGTCCGCATCGATATCGCGCACGCCCACCAAGTAGGCCGCGCACGTTGACGATGTCCGCCCGCTTCATTCCGGGTAACTCCCAGACGATCCGCCGCCCAGCCCGAGAGTTCGTAACCGTTAGCAGAAGAAATCAGAATGATCGATAAAAAAATCACAGTTGGTGTGATCCTCGCGCTGATCGTTGAATCGGCTGGCGTATTCGCGTGGGCCGGCGCCACCGGCGAGCGTTTGCGCGAAGTGGAAATGCGGGTCAGCACGCAAAGCCAGATGGCCGAACGGCTGGCGCGAGTCGAAGTGAAACTCGACCTGGCCGGGGCGCAGCTCGCACGCATCGCGCGAAAGCTGGAGGCGCATTGATGCAGCTCGGCGGTGCGAAGTCTCTGGTGATCGAAGGGTATGCTTCGCTGTTCGGCGTTGAAGACCTGGCGGGCGATGTCGTTCGGGCCGGCGCGTTCACCCGGTCGCTGGCGAGGCTTGTCGGGACGGGGTTGGGTGTCGGGATGCTGCTCAGTCATGTCGGAGGAAGAACGGCCGGGCGCTGGACGATGCTGCGGGAGGACGGCCGTGGGTTGTTCGTGCGCGGGATGGTGTCCAATGACACGATAGCGGGCGCGACGGCGCTTTCGATGATTGCCGGCGGAGGGCTCGACGGGCTGTCGATCGGGTTCGTCGCGCGGGACTGGTCGCCCCGGGTCTTGCGCGGACGGGAGTTGAAAGAGATCGAGCTGCGGGAAATCTCGCTGGTGTCCGCGCCAATGTTGCCGGGAGCACGGTTTGCAGCGGCGGGAGAGCCGATCAAATCGCGCGTGATGAGCGCTTCCTGACGTAGCGTCATGCTTTCCGCCGGGGGAAACCGGGCGTAGCTTCCGCCACAATGATTGCGCCTGTCACTGCGGACAAACCCGGGGCGGCGCGACGGAGGAGAGGCCATGAAAACGAAACTGCTCACCGCCACAGCCTTGTGCGCCGCCGCCCTGTTCGGCGCGGCTACCGCATCGGCACAGGAAGCTGGCTATGTGACGCCGAAGACAAGCTGGGGCGCGCCGGACCTGCAGGGGTTCTGGAACAACACCTCGATCACCAGCCTGCAGCGTTCGCCGGACGCCAAGGCTCTCGTGGTGACGGAGAAAGAGGCCAATCGTCTCGTCAACCGCAACGTGCTGATCGTGCTGGGCAAGGAAGACAACGCCACCAACGGTCAGGACCCGAACAACACCAAGCTGCTCGAGGACAAGAACAACGACCGTGGCTACAACTCGTTCTGGATCGATCCGGGCACGAAGCTCGCGTCGGTGAAGGGGGAGTTGCGGACATCGTGGATCGTTGAGCCGGCGAACGGTCGTGTTCCTTACCGCGCTGATGCGGCGCGCGGCGGCGGCTATGCGATCACGAATTTCGACGGACCTGAAACGCGGCCGATGGCTGAGCGCTGCGTGCTTGGCTTCTCCGGTTCGTATGGTCCGGTGATGATGAACGGGATGTACAACAATACGATGACCTTCGTGCAGACGCCCGGGTTCGTCGCCATCACCGTGGAGATGAACCACGATGCGCGGATCATTCCGACGTTTGCGTCGCAAGCAGAAGCCAAGCACGGCAATGTTCCGAAGTGGGGCGGTGACTCGGTTGGCTGGTATGAAGGCAACACGCTGGTCGTGGAAACGAACAACGTGCACCCGAACCAACGCGCGATGATCACGTCCGACCGGCAAGGTCACCGAGCGCTTCACGCGCTGGAACGATCAGCAGATCCTGTACGAGTTCACGGTAGAAGATCCGGCGCTCTACAGCCAGACGTGGAAGGGCGAGATGGCGCTGAACGCGTCGAAGCCGATGTACGAATACGCCTGCCACGAAGGCAACCACGCCATGCCGGGCATTCTCGGCGGCGCGCGCGAACTAGAAGCCCACGGCCAGGTGCCGGGCATGGGCCCGGGTATCGCAGCGGGCCTGGTGCTGCCGCGTGACGAGAATGGCGGCGAAGGCGGCTGATCGGCGCACGTAATACGAAAGCTTTGGCGGGACGGGTGTCGAAAGGGCGCGGCGAGAGCTGCGCCCTTTTGCTTTTGGCGTCGAACCATACGGCAACTGGACTTGTCGTCTGACGCGGTTCTAGATGCTTCGGCTGGCAACAAGCGCGCAACAGACGCGCTGGCCACGGAGGAGACGAAGATGATCAGGATTTTGCTGACGGGCTCAGCGTTCGCATCTGTTGTGCTCGCGACCGCTGCGTTTGCCGGAGTGGCTTCGGCGCAGGAGGCGGGCTATGTGCGGCCCAAGACAAGCTGGGGCGTGCCGGAGCTGGAGGGCTTCTGGAATTCAACGTCGATCACAAGCCTGCAGCGGCCGTCGGGTGTCGACAAGCTGGTGGTCAACGACAAGGAAGCGCGGACGATCGTCAACGACAATCCGTTGATCATCATCACGCAGCAGGAAAACGACAATGAGGGCAAGGACCCGAACGACACGTCCATCCTGAACGACAAGAATGCGGACCGCGGCTACAACGCCTACTGGATCGATCCCGGCAGCAAGCTGGCGACGGTGAAGGGCGAGCTGCGGACGTCATGGATTGTCGATCCGCCCAATGGGCGTGTGCCGTTCAAGCCGGGCGTTGGGCGGTCGGGCGGCAATGGCTTGCCGGAGACAAACTTTGATGGCCCGGAAACGCGGCCCCTGTTCGAGCGCTGCCTCGCAACGGAGACGACGGCGGGGCCGGTGATGCAGAACGCGATGTACAATTCGACGCTGCAGATCGTGCAGTCGCCAGCACTCGGTGATGATCCTGGTCGAGATGGTGCATCATGCGCGCGTCATCCCGATTGTCGCGAATGCGGCCGCAGCGCATCACGGCCCGGATGTGATCCCGCAATGGGCGGGTGATTCCGTCGGGTGGTATGAAGGCGACACGCTGGTGGTGGAGACGCGCAACGTGCATCCGCTGCAGCCGAGCCTGATATCCAAAACGGGCAAGGTGACGGAGCGGTTCTCGCGCTGGGCCGACGGACAGATCCTGTACGCGTTCAGCGTGGACGATCCCTCGCTCTACACGCAGGTTTGGAAGGGCGAGATGGCGCTGAATGCGTCGAAGCCTATCTATGAGTATGCCTGCCACGAAGGGAATTTCGCCATGCCGGGCATTCTCGGCGGCGCGCGCGAGTTGGAGTCGCACGGGATCACGCCGACGATGGGGCCGGGTATCGCGGCTGGAATCGTGCGGCCGAGCGATCGGGCAAAGATCGAGGGCGCGAACGAGTAGGCTTTCGGTGAATTGAATGACGGGAGGGCGCGGCGAAAGCTGCGCCCTTTTGTTTTGGTGTTTGGGAATGGCGATCGCGTTGCTTCGCGGCGATGGCCTGGTTTGAGCGAAGCGAAACGAAGGAAACTCATGACGATCGAGACGAAGATGAGCGCGCCGTCCGGCGCGAATGCGGAGGCGCGTGCGATCGCCGGCGAGGTGATGGCGGCGTTCGAGGCGTTGAAGGCGACGAACGATGCGCGGATCGAAGAGATCGAGAAGCGTGGCGCAGTCGATCCCGTGCTGGAAAGCAAGCTGAAGAAGATCGAGCAGTCGCTGGATCGCCAGCGGACGGCTCTGGAACGGCTGGCGCTGGAGCAGTCGCGACCGGCGATTGGCGATGATCCGCGCAAGGGCGATCCGGAGCACAAGTCGGCCTGGAGCGCGTATCTGCGCAAGGGCGATGACAGCGGTATTGCGCGGCTGGACCTGAAGTCGGTGAATGTCGGGACGGATGCGCAGGGTGGCTATGTCGCGCCGCCGGAGTTGGACCGCCTGATCGAGCAGCGCCTGATGGCGTCTTCGCCGATGCGACAGATCGCGACGGTGCGGCAGACTTCAGCGACCGTGTTCAAGAAGCCGGTGAGCCTTGGCACGACGTCGGCGTGGGCGGCGGAGACGGGATCGCGCACCGAGACGACGGCGCCGACGCTGAGCCTGCTCGAGTTTCCAGCGGCGGAGCTCTACGCGATGCCAGCGGCGACGCAGACGCTGCTGGACGATGCCTATGCCGACGTCGACGAGTGGCTGGCGGACGAGGTGGAGGCGAGCTTTTCGACACAGGAAAGCGCAGCCTTCGTTTCAGGCGATGGATCGGGCGAGCCGAAGGGCTTTCTCAGCTATGACATGATCGTGGACGCGAGCCATGCGTGGAGCAAGATCGGCTTCATCCTGTCAGGCGGCGCAGGCGCGTTCGCGGCGAGCAATCCGGCGGACAAGCTGATCGACCTGGTCTACGCGCTGAAGAGCCAGTTCCGCGCCAATGCCCGGTTCGTGATGAACAGGCGGACGGTGTCGGGCGTGCGCAAGCTGAAGGATGGCGACGGAAACTATCTGTGGCGTCCGGGCGCTGCGGGTGAAACGGCGAGCCTGCTTGGCTATCCTGTGACGGAGATCGAGGACATGCCGGATATCGCGGCGAACGCGTATGCGATCGCCTTCGGTGACTTCCGGCGTGGCTATCTGATCGTGGACCGCCAGGGCGAGCGCGTTCTGCGTGATCCGTATTCAATGAAGCCCTACGTGCTGTTCTACACGACTAAACGGGTCGGCGGCGGGGTGCAGAACTTCGACGCTATCAAGGTCATGAAGTTCGCGGCTTCGTAGGGGATGCCGACGCCTAAGCTGACGAAGTCCTGACAGGGCGGCGCAGGCCGCTGGCAGTAAACTACAAAGTATCACCTCGACGGTTGCGCCGGCAGTGCTTTAGCCTGCCGGCGACAACTGGAGATTCTGGATGGGTTCGCCGACGCCGCAGGCCACGGCCGAAATGTTTTTCGACCGGTTCAACGCGGGAGATGCGGCAGGATTCGCGCAGCTCTACAGTCATGATGCGGTGTTCACCTATGACGGCCAGGAGAAGGCCGTCGGGCGCGCCCAGATCGAGCGGGCGATCAACGGCTTCATGGCGGCTGGGCTCAAGATGCGCGGCCGGAATGTGAACACGTATATTGTGGGCGATGTGGCGCTGACGCGGTTTGCCTGGGAGCTTTATGATGGCTCGGGCGCGACGATCGCTTCGGGCGTGTCGACCGAGGTGCAGCAGCGCGGACCAGATGGGTTGTGGCAGTTCATCATTGACGACACGGGCGGCGGGAGCCGCGCGGCCTGACCTGAGAGGCGGCCTCTCAGACGGGTTGAACTTCGCGTCGCGATGAACAAGATGCGGCTCGCTGAATTCAGGGGAGTTGGCATGGCTGTTCAGTCGTCGGAAGACATGGCCGAGGCGTTTATCTCGAAGTTCAATGAGCGCGATGGCGCTGGGCTGATGGCGCTGTATGCGCCGGATGCGGTGTTCACGTTCGATGGCGTGGCGTTCGCGCGCGGGACGGATCAGATCAAGGCGGCGATCGATGGCTTCCTTGCGTCGAAGATGACGCTGAGGGGGAAGTATGTGGGCGTGCCGCTGGTCGCAGGCGATGTCGCCATGTGCAGCCTGCGCTGGGAAATGCTCAACGCCGAAGGCTGGATCGACCAGGACGGCGTTTCGGTCGAAGTGCTGAAGCGCGGAGCGGACGGGCTGTGGCGGTTCGCGATCGATGACGCAACGGGCGCGAGCCGCGAGCGGGACTAGGTTTCCCAGTAACCGGCCATCAGGTCTTTCATCCACTGCGGCTCGCGGATATCGCCGCGTGGGCCGAAGTCGGAGACCCATGGCTTGAGATCGAGTACGGGCGTGCCGTCGATGGCGTCGAGGCCTTTGAGGTGGAGGGTTGTACCATCGACCTTGAGCACTTGGCAGATGGTGAGGCCTATGCGGTTCGGGCGGTTCTTGCCGCGCTGGGCGAAGATGCCGACGAGGGGCCAGTCCTTGTTGCCGCGCGGATGACGCGCGCCGTTGACGGGCGTGGCGGCTGCTTCGTGGTGGAACCAGTAGAGCACTTCGACGTGGCTGAATGTGTCGAGGCTGAGGAGCGCGTCGGCGGCGAAGCGCGTCGTTTCGAGTTCGATGCGCGTGGTTTCCGCGTCCCAGTTGTCGTCGGTGGGATCAGCGCGGGTGGTGCGGACGTAGCCGATGGGAGCGAGTTCGATTTTCATGGGGCGCTTCGCTCAGAACGCGGTGGGATGTTTCGGTTGATAGATGCCGAGCTGGCCGCCGCCGGGGAGCGTGATGCGGGTTAGGCTGCCCCAGCGGGGTTCTTCGAGCGGCGTGCAGGCGACGCCTTTTGCCGTGAGGTCTGCGACTAGGCCGGCGATGTCGTCGGTCATCAGGTAGAATTCGTGGACGTCGTTTTCGTCAGAGGGGTGCACTGCGATTTCGGCGGGCGGCAGGGCGAAGATGAGCCAACCGTGGCCGGCATCGATGTGGCTGAAGCCGAGAACGTCGCGGATGAAGGCGCGGTCTGCATCGGCGTTCTGGCTGTAGAGAATGGTGTGGGCGCCGATGATCATGATGGAGGCTCCTGATGCTGGCTGCCGGAGCATAAGCCAGCATCAGGGCGCCGCCGAGTCCTGTCTTAGCGCGGTTGCATGCGGATGCCGCCGTCGAGGCGGACGCTTTCGCCGTTGAAGTAGCCGTTCTGGATCATCTGCATGGCGAGGCTTGCATACTCGTCGGGCATGCCGAGGCGTTTCGGGTTGAGGACGGTGGCGGCGAGGGCCGCTTTCACGTTCTCGGGTGCGCCAGCCAGAAGCGGGGTGTTGAACAGGCCCGGCAGGATCGTGTTGACGCGGATGCTTTCGGTCGAGAGGTCGCGCGCGATGGGGAGGGTCATGCCGACGACACCGCCCTTGGAGGCGGAGTAGGCGGCCTGCCCGATCTGGCCGTCTTCAGCGGCGACGGAGGCGGTGTTGATGATCGCGCCGCGATCGCCATCCGGCAGCACGTCGAGCGTCAGCATGCCGGCGGCGGATTTCGCGATGCAGCGGAAGGTGCCGACGAGGTTGATCTGGATGATGCGGTCGAACTGGTCGATGGGGAACGACTTGATCTCGCCAGTTTCCTTGTTGCGGCCGGCGGTCTTGAAGGCGTTGCCGGTGCCGGCGCAGTTGACGAGGATGCGCTCCTGGCCGTTGGCAGCGCGGGCGGCGGCGAAGCCGGCGTCGACTGAGGCATCGTTGGTGACGTTGACGTTGCAATAGACCGCGCCGGTCTCGGCGGCGAAGGCGTTACCGGTCTTCTCGTTCATGTCGAAGATCGCAACTTTGACGCCGGCGGCGCGGAGGGCGCGGACGGTCGCGCCACCGAGGCCGGAGGCGCCGCCGGTGACGATGGCGGAGATCGACGAGTCGAGTTTCATGGGGCGTTTCCTGCGCTTGTGGTTGACGTTCGCGGAAGGGTCTTAGTCCCGGAAAAACGCCGCGCCTAGTCGTGACGTGACGGCATGCGTCAGGCTGGCGGGCCGGTGAGTTCGATTGTGACGCCGTTCGGGTCTTTCACGAAACACTGACGGCCGAAGCCGCTCGGGATGTGCGACCAGCGATAGGGCACGCCGAGGTCGTCGAGGCGTTTCAGGGCTGCGTCGAAATCTGGCGCCGTGAACGAGATGTGGTCGAGCGCGCCTTCCGGGTCGCGGGGCTGAGGGCGTTCGACAAGATGGATGACGGCCTGGTCGCCGGCATAGAGCCATGCGCCGGCGAAGTTGAACTCGGGGCGCGGGCCGACACGTAGACCGATGATCTGCACGAAGAAGTCGATCGTCTCCGCCAGCTTCGCTGTCGAGATGTTCGCGTGATTGAGGCCGGTGATCATGGCGGTCTCCCAGAAGTCCTCACCGTAGGACGGATCCCAGAAGGAAAACAGGAATGATTGCAACGATGCTGGCGCCGCCGGCAGCCGAACCCGTGGGGCTGGCCGAGGCGAAGGACTATCTGCGCATCGCAGGCGATGGGCAGGACGGGCTGGTGGGGGAACTGATCGCGGCCGCGCGATCGCGCGTCGAGGAGCTCGCGGGCGTGGCGATGATCACGCGCAGCCTGCGCCTGACGCTCGATTGGTGGCCGCAGGGAACGGTGGAGCGGAGGTGGATGCGCCTGCCCGTGAGGCCGTCTGGCGAACTGAATGCGGTGCGCGTGTTCGATGGGCATGGCGTGGCGAGTGTGGTGACGGATCGGTTCACGCTGCCGGCTGGACGATCGGCGAAGCTGATGTGGACGGACGGTGTGTTTCCGTGGCCGGGGCTGCGTGTCGGCGGAATCGAGATCGACTACGAGGCGGGATTTGGTGAAGCGCCGGAGGATGTCGCGGAGGGATTGCGGCTGGCCGTCAAGCGGTTGGCGGCGCACGCCTACAATGCGCGCGATCCGGAGACGATAGCGGGGCCATTGCCGGTGGATGTCGCGGGACTGTTGAGCCCGTGGCGGAGGGTTCGGCTGTGAGCGCGGTCGAGCAGGCGCTGGAGAGCGCGATCCTCGCTGTGCTGGCGGCGGATGAAGGCGTGATGGCCGTGTTGGGCGATCCGGTGCGCGTGGTGGACGTTGGACAGTCCGCAGCCGGCCTTTCCTTATCTCGAGATCGCGCGGCATCTCGAGTGAACCTGCGGGCGCGGCGGGCAGCGAGGCGAGCGAGCATCGGATCGATCTGGCTGCGACCAGCAGGCTTGATGGGGGCGTCGGCAGCCGCGAGGTGATCGGCGCTGTGCGGACAGCGCTCGATGCTGCCGAGCTGGTGCTCGACGGGTGGCGGTGCGTGCTGCTCCTGCCGATATTTGTCGACACGCTGCGCGAGAACGTCGGCCGATGGCGGACGGTGATGCGGCTGAAGGCGGTGGTGGAGGCGGTCTAGACTTGTCGGCTTTGGATTTCGTCCAGGCGTAGAGGCCGTAGACCACCGCGAGGAAGGCCGACGAAGCCGGCGATCATCGAGTATGGCGGGCCAGAAGGAATCCTTGGGGATGATGCCGAAGGGTTCGCCGTTGTTGGTCGAGACGATCACTGCGGCGATGAAGCACGTCGAACAGGCTTTCGCCGACGATCAGACCGGACGCCAGCAGGACGCCGAGGCGCTTGCTGGCTCGGGGTTGGTGCTCTTCGAGACCCAGTGGTCGTAGAGCTGCCCGATGATGGCGCCGACGGTGACGGTCATGGTGATGGCCATCGGCAGGTAGATGCCCATGGCGACGGCGAGCGGCGGCAGCCTTGCGCTTGCGGCTGATGGTGCGGACGAGCAGTTCGTCGACCATGATGATGACGACGCCGAGAGATGGCGCCGACGCCGATCAGGTCCCAGCGCGGTCGCCGCCGATGACGCCGGCAGCGAGGGCTGGAGATCAGCGTTGCTTGCGGGGCGGCAAGTGGTTCGGTGCCGGCGACGGCTGGCGGGCGGTCCGCCCGCGAAGCCAAAGGCGCTGTTGAGCAGGTTGAGCAGGAACGGGATCACCAGCGAGCCGGCGAAGACGCCGACGATGAGGGCAAGCTGCTGGCGCCAAGGTGTGGCGCCGACGAGCTGGCCGGTTTTCAGATCCTGCAGGTTGTCGTTCGAGATGACTGCCACGGCGAAAACGACAGCGGTGATTAGCAGGGCGAACGCGACGATGGACGGATCAGCCGGGATGCTGAACAATTGCATCGCGCCCAGCATCAGAACCGACGGCAACGAGGATGGCGAGGATGCCGACGCCGGAGACGGGGCTGTTGGACGAGCCGATCAGGCCGGCCATGTAGCCGCACACTGAAGCGACGACGAGCCCGATGACGACCACATAGATCACGCCGCCGGCAACGATCGCCGGGGCGCTGGCCGCGAGCGGGGTGCCCTGGGTGAAGGTCCACAGCAGGACGCCGATGGCGACAAGTGTAACGGCGGATATAATGCTGACGAGACCGATCGGGATGTCCTGCTCGGTGCGGTCGAGCACTTCATTGGCGGCGCGCTTGCGTTGTGCGGCGAACGCGGAGGCGATGCCGCTGACCAGCGGGCCGATGAGTTTCAGGAGCGTCCAGATCGCGGCGATGCCGATGGCGCCCGCGCCGATGCGGCGAACCTGCCCGCCCCAGACGGCGCCTGCCGCCTCTTCCGCTAGGCCTTCCGTGCCCTGCATGGCGGTCATGATCGGAACGAAGCCGGCCCAGGCGATCAGCAGGCCGACGAACATGGCGAGGCCGACGGCGAGGCCGACCAGGTGACCTGCGCCGAGCAGCGCGAACTGCATGCCGCCTGCGAGGCCTGTGGCGGACGGCCCGATGCGGAAGAAGGCGGCGGCTTCGCCGGCGAAGGCGCGCGCGGATACGAAGAAAGCGTAGAGGGCCGAGGCGATCGAACCGACAATGACCGTGAGCAGACCAGCCTTGTTTTCGCGTACGGCGGATTCGCTTTCGTCAGCGCCGCGAGAGCCGACCTTCAGCACTTCGGCGGCGGCGATGCCTTCCGGGTAAGGCAGGTCGGTGTTGATGACGAGGGCGCGGCGCAGCGGGATGGAGAACGTAACGCCGAGGACGCCGCCGAACGCGCAGATAAGGAAGGACTGCCAGAACGGAAATTCGGTCCACCAGCCGACCATGACGAGGGCCGGGAGCACGAAGATGATCGAGGACATCGCGCCGCCAACAGAGGCGACAGTCTGGACCGTCATGTTTTCCCAGATGGTCGAGCCCTTGAAGGCGCGAAGAAGCGCCATCGAGATGACGGCCGCCGGGATGGCGGAGGCAAAGGTCAGGCCGACCTTGCAGGCCAAGATAGACGTTGGCCGCCGTGAAGATCGACGCCGAGGATGCTGCCCAGGATCAGGGCCCGGAGCGTCATCTCGATGCGCTTCGCTGGCGCGGTGGTCAGTGTCGGTCATTGTGGCGTAGCCCCTCAGCTTTGCGCGGAGGTAAGCCGACAATGGCTGTCAGGGCAATGCGTGCCTCAGTAGCGGCGGCCGATCCGCCCTGCGGCGTAGACAAGCGCGCCGCCAAGCAGGCACGCAATTGCCAGCTCGGCCGTGAGGAACGGCAGGGGCAGTCGGGAATAGAGCTCCGGGCGGGCATGCATCATTGCGGCGTAGAAGCCGGCGAGGCTGCCGACGATGAGGCCGGCCGAGCCCAGGATGATCGCGACCGAACGCAGCGATTTATCGATGTTGCGGCGGCGGCGGCCGACATACTTCTCGCCGACATGGTGCGACTGGCCATTGAGAAGGCAGACCGAGGAACAGCGACCGCCAGACCGAAGGCGACCAGACCGGCGACGCCGAGCGAGGACAGGCCGGCGGTGTAGGCGACCACGAATTCGGGCGCATCGCCTGGTGTCGCCCGGCGCTGGGCGCGTGATGGCGAGCAAGACAGGGAATGGCTGGTCAGCAGCAGCAACAGGCTTGCGCCTGAAATGATGCGAAGTCGCCTGTGTCTTGTAGAAACGCATGATGAGATCCGCCTTCATCCTCTGTGGCATGGCTTCGTTAAAATCGCCTTCGCCAGATCGTCAGAAATTTCCACAAAGCGGCGAGGGCGCATCGGGGCGATGATTTCCTTGCTTTCTGGATTCGCGATCTGCGAAGGTCGGATTCTCAATTGGGCGGGCTGGAAGGTCGTTTCGATCATTGACGCATGAATCTCCCCTGATCGCGCTTCTGGCGGTGGGCTTTGGCCTGGCGTTCGTGTTTGGCGCGCTGGCGGCGCGGCTGAAGCTGTCGCCCCTGCTGGGATACCTGTTCGCGGGCGTGCTGATCGGGCCGTTCACGCCGGGCTTCATCGCAAATGAGGGCCTGGCGCAGGAAGTGGCGGATGTTGGCGTGATCCTGCTGATGTTCGGGGTCGGGCTGCATTTTTCGCCGCGCGACCTGATGGCGGTGCGGGCGGTGGCCGTGCCGATGACGCTGCTGACGATCGCGACCACGATTGGCCTCGGTATTGGCGCATCGATCGTGCTGGGCTGGGGCATCGAGGCGGGGATCGTGTTCGGGCTGTCGCTGTCGGTGGCGTCGACCGTGGTGTCGCTGCGCAATCTGCAGGACCGGAAGGTGATCCAGACCGAGCGCGGCAAGCTGACCGTCGCGTGGCTGGTGGTGGAAGACGTGGCGATGGTGCTCGCCATGGTGCTGCTGCCGACCTGGGCGCAGATCCGCAGTCAGGCCGTGGACGGCGAGTTCATCACTGTCCTGCAGCTGCAGGATGTGGGGCTGGCGGCTGTTCTTACGCTCGGCAAGGTGGCGTTGTTCGCGGCGATCATGATGGTTGCGGGCAAGCGGGTGGTGCCGTGGGTGCTGCATCGCGTGGTGCACATGGGCTCGCGCGAGCTGTTCCGGCTGTGCGTGCTGGCGATCGTGCTGGGGGTGGCTTACGCGGCCTCGGCGCTGTTCGGGATTTCGGTGGCGCTGGGCGCGCTGTTCGCCGGCCTGATCATGGCGGAGAGCGAGCTGTCGCAGCAGGCGGCGAACGAAACGCTGCCGCTGCGCGACGCGTTCGCGGTGCTCTTCTTTGTGTCTGTCGGCATGCTGTTCGATCCACGCGTGCTGCTCGGCAATCCATGGCCGCTGATTTCGGCTGTGGCGATTATTGTGGTGTTGCGAACGATCTTGAGCGTCGTGCTGTTGCGCCTGTTTGGGCAATCTTCGGAGTCGGCACGGACGGTTACGGCGGCGCGCGGACAGATCGGCGAGTTCTCGTTCATTCTTGCCGGGGTTGGACTGGATCTCGGGTTGCTACCGTTGGAAGCGCGAAACGCGATCCTTGGTGCGGCGATCATCTCGATTGTGCTCAACCCGGCGCTGTTCTGGTTGATCGATCGCAAGAACAGGAAACAGAAGACGGCCCCTGTGGTCGATCCGTCGCAATCGGCCGCTCCGCCTGCGCCGCCGAAGCGGGCCGTGCTGGTTGGATATGGGCGCGTTGGATCGCTGATCGGGAAAGCGCTCGACGACGCCAAGGCGACCTATGCGGTGATCGAGGACAGGCCGGACCTGATCGAAATACTCGAGAAGCGGGGCATTCCGACGTCGTCGGGTAATGCCATTTCCGAAGAGGTGATGCGGGCGGCGGGGACTGCGGAGGCGGACTTGCTGTTCGTGACGGTGCCGGACGGGTTCGAGGCGGGCGGTATTGTGGAGCTGGCGCGGAAGATCAATCCGCGGATCAAGGTCTATGCGCGGGCGCACTCCGACGCGGAGGTGGCGCACCTGCAGATGCTGGGCGCCGACCTGATCGTGTCCGGCGAACGGGAGATTGCGGACGCGATGATCGACAAGGCGTCGGCCATTATTCCGCGACGGGTGGCGACCGCCTAGAGCAACGTCGCCAGAACGCCGAGCATCTTCTCCCATGAGCCGCGCGCGCGATCGACGAATTCGGCGTACTCGGGCGGCATGGCGTGTGTCAGGCGAACGGAGCAGCCTTCGGCTGTCGGCGTGATGTCGATCGCGACGGTGGAGGCGTCCTTCTCCGGTGCGACGGCCCAGGTGAAGACGATGCGGTTCGGTGGGGCAAGCTCGAGATATGTGCCGACGTGGTCGATCTCCTGGTCGCCGCGACGGACCTTGAACGAAAATGTGCCGCCGACTTCTGGATTGTTGGTGATGTGGAGGATTTCTTCCTCGCGCAGCAGCGGTCCGAACATGAAGCGCGCGATCATCGCGGGATCGAGGATGGCGTCGTAGACGCGCCGAGGCGGGACCTTGAAAGTCTGGACGGCGATGGCGGCGGGTTTGGTCGGTCATGCTCAGTGACCCTCCGGCCATGTGCCGGATTCAGGGAAGGCGGAGCCGGTTTCGAGCAGCGTCTTGAGGCTGGCGAGAAGATTGGGCCAACCCTCGCTGACGCCGGCGATGAGTTTGGAGTTCGGCTTGTCCATCGTGTGCGTGACGGTGAGTTTTACCGTCGAGCCCGAGGGTTCGAGATCGTAGGTGCAGGTGGAGTGACCTTCGGCTTTCAGGTCGGGCATGAACTCGTTGCGCCATGAAACGGTCAAGACGCTTCGGAGGATCGAAGACGAGGATCTTACCGCTGTCGCCGACACGGCCGTCCGGGATCATGATTTTCCAGTCCGCGCCGACCGTCCAATCGGAGACCTGGTGCGTGCCGGCCCAGTATTGCCGGGTGAACTCGGGCTCTATCAGGGCGGCCCAGAGTTTTTCCGGTGTGGTGCGGATGTAGGTGACGTAGACGAAGCGAGATGTGGTCGAGCTTGTCATTTCAGACGTTGCTCCTGCTGGGTGAGGACAAGGGGCCAGGCCTGCTGGTGGCCGGCGGCGGACTGTTCATTGGGAAAGCCGCGATGGGAGAGGCGGACGCGCGTGCCGTCCTTCTCGGGCTCGAATTCGACGGTGAGGATCGTCTCGGCGCCTTCGGCGCCGCCCTTGCCTGTGACCCAGCTGATTTCGACAAGACGTGACGGGATCAGGCGAAGGATGCGGCCGTAGTGTGGATGCCGCTCGCCGTTGTGTTCGGTAAGAAAGAAGAAGGGCTGGCCAGGCTGGGCGTCCATGACGACTGTTCCGGGCGCGGCGAACCAGAGATCGAACTC
Organism: uncultured Alphaproteobacteria bacterium; assembly: GCA_963784415.1. GTDB lineage: Bacteria > Pseudomonadota > Alphaproteobacteria > Caulobacterales > Hyphomonadaceae > UBA7672. The sequence continues at coordinate 76,347 of CAWARK010000006.1, read as the reverse complement.
CTGCGTCCAGGCACGATAGAGCCGTGCGGGCGAATGCGGCATCCATGCTTCGGCGTGCGCGTCGTACGGGCGGCCAGTGAGGTCGGGTTGTGGGATCGCGGTCGTCATTCTGACTCCAGCTTTCTTTTCAGGTCCACCAGGGCATCGACCCGGTGGCGTTCGAACTTGCGTATCCAGCGGTTGGCGATCTCGGCGATCGGGACAGCATTGAGATAGTGCAATTTCTCGCGGCCGCGTTTGACGGTCGCGACGAGGTTGGCGTCTTCCAGAATCGCGATGTGTTTCGAGACGGCCTGACGCGACATGGCGAGGCCGAAGCACAACTCGGCAAGCGTCTGGCCGCCTTGGGCGCAAAGGCTGTCGAGCAGGGCTCGTCGGCTGTCGTCGGCCAGCGCCCGGAACACCAGATCCATGCATATTAATAGGCAACCAAAAGGTTGCCTGTCAACAGCAGTCTTTCAAAAAAGGAGAGAGCGATGGCGGGCCAGAGAGGCCGCGACGTGGTGATCAGCATTGGCGATGGCGATGAGCCGGAGTCGTTTTTTCACCGTTGCGGGGATACGCGCGAAGACGATCAGCCTGACTGCGGGGCTGATCGAGGCGACGACTGCGCAGAGTGTGCAGGCATGGCGAGAGGTGATCGTCGGCGCGGGCGTGAAGCGCGCTGAGGTTTCCGGCAGCGGCGTATTCAAGGACGCGATGTCGGACGCGCTGATGCGCGCGGCGTTCTTCGCCGGCGATGCATCGACGTTCGTGTTGCGCATTCCGGGGTTCGGGACGCTGACGGGCCCGTTCGTGATCACGGAGCTGACCTATGGTGGCGATCACGATGGCGAGGCGACGTTTGCCATCCGGCTGGTGTCGGCGGGTCTGGTGATCTTTGACGCAGATGGAGCAGGCTGACATGGCAAATGAGCAGGACGACGCTGCGAAGGCTGCGGGTGATGCGCTGGAGCGGGCTCTGTTGAAGGCGACGCAGAGCGTTGAGCGTGAGCTGGTGCGGATCGTGAAGACGGGCGAGGACGATCTTGATCGGCTCGGCCGCAGGATCGCGGAGACGCTGGCGCAACTGGCGCACTGGCGCTGGATGGCGTGCTGGGTGGGCTTGGCGGGGCGGCAACCCGAGAGGCGCCCGTTGATGGAGGCGGATTGTCTTGGTTCAACCAGATTGCAGTAGCGCTCGGTGTGGGTCGCGTTGGCGGGATCGGCCCTGGCATCGGCCAGCAAGAGCGCGGTTCTGAACGGAGCGAACCGCGCGCTGGTGGAGACGAGTGTTGGCTGGGAGATGATCCAGTTCCTCGATGCGGAACTGGTCGATGTGGATACCTACAAGCTGACGGGTCTGTTGCGGGGACAACAGGGAACCGAAATAGCCATGGCAGCTGGAGCCGACATTGGCGTGCGCATCGTGTCTCTGACAGGGGCTGAGCAGAGGCTGGCGGTTGCAGACTGGGAGCGCGGACTGGAGATGGGCTGGTCGGCGGGTGAATGGTCAGGGCGCTATTCTCATGCGGCCGAGGCGGGACGGCCGTGGTCGCCTGCGCATCTTGAAGCGACGTGGGACGGCGGCGATATTTTGCTCGGCTGGATCCGGCGCGCGCGGAAGGATGGTGATCGCTGGGGGGCTGGCGAGCCACCTGTGGAGGGCATCGAGGCTTATCGGATACGGGTGTCGGGCGGAGAATCGGTGCGCGAGTGGGACGTTTCGGTGACAGCCGGGTCGTACACTGCCGCTGCGCAGGCGGTGGATTTTCCTTCAGGCGGATTCGCCTTGCTGGAGGTCTCACAGCTTGGACCGGATGGCCAACCTGGCGACTGGGCGGGGATTTCGGTGACGATTCTCGCGCCCTGAGCGAAGACCTTCTTCAGTTTTGCCTCAATATCCCCATCTTCTGGCTTGTCTTGCAGGGGGGTGAGGTCCCACGCTAGGGGCAAGTGCTCTCGACACGGCAATGTACTCGTCAAGGATCAACAGTTGAGCTGGGATCCCTATGCGGCGCTAGGCGTACCAAGGTCCTCAAGCGCCGAGGAAATCCGGAAGGCGTATCGCAAGCTCGCAAAAGAGCTGCACCCGGACGTGCGCCCGAATGACAAGGCGGCCGACGAGCGCTTCAAGCGCTTAACGGCGGCTTTCAACATGCTGACCGATGAGCCGATGCGCGCGCGCTATGATCGCGGCGAGATCGACGCGGACGGCAATGAGAAGCCCCAATTCCAGCCGGGCGGCACATTTGCAGGAGCTGGCGCTGGCGCGCGCGCGCGGGCAGGCAATGGACGCGGCGACGTGTTCGAAGACCTGTTTGACGGGCTGTTCAGCCGTGGCGGGTCTTCGCGTGGCTTTGGCCAGCAGCGCGGCGAAGACGTTCGCTACCGGATGGAGATCGACTTCCTCGATGCGGTGAATGGCGGCAAGCGCCGGGTGACCATGTCGGACGGACGGACGCTCGACCTGGCGATTCCGGCCGGACTTACATCGGGCCAGACGCTGCGACTCAAGAATCAGGGATTGTCGGGCGCGGGCGGCGGACCGGCGGGCGATGCGCTGGTCGAGATCAAGGTTGGCGAGCATCCATTGTTTCGACGCGATGGCGACGACATCAGGATGGACCTGAAGATCACGCTCGCCGAGGCTGTCGAGGGCGGCAAGGCGCCGGTGCAGACGCCGTCGGGCCCAGTGACAATGTCGGTGCCGCCGGGCTCGAGTTCCGGCGACCTGCTGAAGCTTCGCGGCAAGGGCGTGCAGACGCGGCCGACGCCGGGCGATCTGCTGGTGCGGCTGATGATTGTCCTGCCGCGCAAGGAAGATCCCGAGCTGCGGGAATTCATCCGCACCTGGCCCGGACGCAAGACCGACATCCAGAGATGAGATCGGAGCAAAACAGTGAAACGCTGCGGAAACTGCAAGGTTTTCGCGTAACTGGCGCCTGTTCAGACCGGGTTCACTGTGCCGGCGCTACATCCAGCCTCATGTTTCGCAAAGCCCTCTTGCCCCTGATCGCCGCCGCGCTCGTCGCTGGCGCTACCGCATCGCCGGCCAGCGCCCAGCGCGGTCAGCGCGGCGACTCGCCGTTCCAGACCTGGGACCAGCCGCGTGAAGAGCGTGGGCAGCAACGCGAAGTGTCGCTCAGTGATGTGCTTCGCGACCTTCGCAACAAGTATGGTGGCCAGCATCTCGATGCACGGAAGGCCGGCGAGTACTACATCATAGCGTGGATGACGGCCGATGGACGTCGCTTGAATTTGCGCGTCAATGCCTCCACGGGCCGTGAAGAGTAATCGCTGAAGGACTGCCATGAGAGTTCTAGTCGTTGAGGATGATCCCGATCTGGGCCGCCAGCTGAGCGAAGCGCTTGGCCAGGCAGGCTATGCCGTGGATCTGGCGCCGGACGGCGAGGAAGGTCACTTCCTCGGCGAGAACGAGCCATATGACGCGGCCGTGCTCGACCTGGGCTTGCCCAAGATGGATGGCGTGCGCGTGCTCGAGAAGTGGCGCGCGAGCGGCAAGGACATGCCTGTCCTGATCCTGACGGCGCGCGATCGCTGGAGCGAGAAGGTTGCTGGGTTCGACGCCGGCGCCGACGATTATCTCACCAAGCCTTTCGTCACCGAGGAATTGCTGGCGCGCCTGCGGGCGCTGATGCGGCGTGCGGCGGGTCATGCGAGTGCGGCGCTGGAGTGTGGCGACCTGCGGGTCGACACGCGTGCGGCGCGGGCGTCGGTCAATGGTGAGCCCATCAAGCTGACGGCGCACGAATATCGCGTGCTGTCCTACCTGATGCACCATCAGGGGCGCGTTGTTCCCAGAACCGAGCTGGTCGAGCACATCTACGATCAGGATTTCGACCGCGATTCGAATACGATCGAGGTGTTCGTCGGCCGACTGCGGCGCAAGATCGGGTCCAACCGCATCTTGACGGAACGCGGCCTCGGGTATCGGTTGATCGACCCGAAGGAAGAGAAGATCGTCGACTAGCATGACAGAAACGGCAGGCGCCGAGATCGAAGGGACGCGCACGCGCGGCTCTATCGCACGGCGGATGCTCGTCGCTGCGGCGATCTGGAGCGCCTTTGTCGTGCTGGTGGCCGGCTGGTCGCTGCAGGCCTTCTATCGGTCGGAGACGGACCATCAGCTCGATCTCGTGCTTGACGATACCCTGCTGACTCTTGCGGCGGCGGCGAATTCCGAGCAGGGGCAGATCAAGGTCGACGACACGAAACTGCCGCGCGATGAGCGGTTCGGTCGCGCGCTGTCCGGCCGGTACTGGGCCTTCATCGATCTCGATGGACAGAACAAGGTCGTGGGCTTCCGCAAGTCGGACAGCTTGTTCGACGAGGAACCGGCACTGGCGGAAAACGTTCGGGTCGCCGCGGTGAAGGAGCCTGGCACGACGCTGTTCCTCGACATGGCGGGACCAGATGACAAGCAGGTGCGCGCTGGTATACGCGCCATCACCTTCACAGACCGCACATTCCCCATTCTCCTTTATGCGTCGATTGACCGCTCAAGCGCCGATGCGGCTGTCGGCAGCTTCGCACTGCGGCTGGGCATTGCGCTGGGCGTGCTTGTGTTGGGGATCATCGTCGGCGTGCTGGTGCTTATCCGCTATGGCCTGCGACCGCTGCACGAGATCCAGGGCAAGCTGGGCGATGTGCGAGCCGGCCGGCGAGACAATCTTGATGGCGAATATCCCGGCGAGCTGTCGCCGCTGGTACATGAGATCAACGTGCTGATTTCGCATAACCGCAAAGTGGTGGAGCGGGCGCGGACCCATGTGGGCAATCTCGCCCATGCGCTGAAGACCCCGCTGGCGGTGCTGAAGAACGAGGCCAAGGGTGACGACAAGCTGTCTGACCTCGTGAAGCGCCAGACGGAAGCCATGACCAATAACGTCAATCACTACCTCAAGCGGGCGCAGGCGGCGGCGCAGGCTCAGGTGCTGGGCGCGCGGACCGAAGTAAAAGAGCCGGTCGAGGGGATCGCCCGGATGCTTGAGCGGCTGAACCGCGACAAGGGGCTGGCGATCGACGTCGAAATTGACCCCAAGGCGGTGTTCCGGGGCGAACGGGGCGACTTCGATGAACTTGTCGGCAACCTGTTGGAGAACGCCGCCAAATGGTGCAAGTCGCGGGTCAACGTGACGGTGACCCGCACCGATGAAGGCATGGAAGTGATCGTGGACGACGATGGTCCCGGCCTTCCCGCCGAACATCGCGCCAAGGCGCTGGAACGCGGAAAGCGGCTGGATGAATCCACGCCGGGCACAGGTCTGGGATTGTCGATCGTGAGCGAACTCGCAGACATCTATGGCGGCAGCTTCCACCTCGAGGACAGCCCGATTGGCGGCCTTCGGGCGCGCCTCGTGTTGCCGGCGGCGCCGCTTTGATCTGGATCGCGCTCGTTGCTGTCGTGTTTGTCGCAGGCGGGGCCTGGCTGGTCGCGAAGTCGATGCGTACGCGCGCGATCGTTGCTGCGCTGGGCGTGGCGTGCGTCGCGACCTACTGGTTTGTCGGGCATCCTGACATGGGCGACCACCCGCTGGACGCGCGGCTGGCGGCGGCCGATGCGATGATCAGGACGCAGCCGGACAAGGTGGATACGCGGGCCGCTATCGCTGTCGTTGAGAACAAGATCCGCGAGCGGCCCGAAGACCCGACCGGATATATCATCGTCGCCCGCATGTATGAGAGCCTCGCTCAGAACGCGCAGATGCAGGGCGCGCAGCTGATGCAGGCGGGTGACGAAAAGGGCGCATCCAAGCAGGCCGGCGTCATGCAGGACAGCCTGCAGAAGGCCGAAGACGCCTATCGCGATGCGCTCCGCCGTGACGGGAATAATGTCGAGGTCATCTCCGACCTCGCCGACCTTCGGTTCAAGAGCACGGGCGAGGTCGATCCGGAGACGACGCAGCTTTACGGGATCGCCTTCAAGGCCAATCCCGATCATTTCCGGCTTGGCTACCTCGCCGGGATCGGGCTCTGGAAAGAGGGCAAGAAGGACGAAGCGCAGGCGCTTTGGGACGATATCAATAAGCGCGCGCCCACGGGCGGGCCCGAGCGTCAGATGTTTGCTGCGCTGCGGCAGATGTTTGGCATCGATCCGCCGACAACTGCCCCCTCGGCGCCCCCCACATCCCCCTGATTTTCATCGAAGACGTGACCATGCCTCGCGCCATCGTGTCGCTGGCGTAAGGACGATCGGGTCCATATAGTCCGCGGGCTCGTCGGCCGGGGCCTGACCAGGAGACGTCTTACTCATGCGGAAGCGTTCACAGAGGCTCTGGCTCATCGGGGCGGCTGCGGCTCTCGTCACTGGCGCCGTCGCGCTGGCGGTGGTCGGCCTGCAGGGCGCGGTGGCGTTCTTCCAGTCGCCGTCTGACATCGCTGCCAAAGGCGTGTCGAGCTATCACCAGAGCATTCGGGTTGGCGGGCTGATCGAAGTCGGCAGCCAGAAGCATGGCGAGGGCGGCCGCCTGCTGACCTTCACGATCACCGACGGCGCACACACTGTGCCAGTGGTCTATGAAGGCATTCCGCCCGACATGGTGAAGGAAGGCAAAGGCGTCGTCGCCGAGGGCAAGTTCGACGCCTCGGGCACGCTGGTCGCGACGCGCGTGCTGGCGAAGCACGATGAGAATTACATGCCGAAGGAAGCCTATGACGCGCTGAAGCGCGCGGCTGAGAAAGAAGGCGGCGCCGCCGACGCCGCGTACCGCAAAGAGCCGTCCACTTGATCGCTGAACTGGGTCACCTTCTCGCGTTCCTCGCGCTGGCGGCGGCGGCGGGGCAAGCTGTGCTGGGCCTGACGACGGGCGGCGAGGCGCCACGGCGTCTTGCAGTCGCAACGGGCATGTTCGCCGTCCTGTCGATGGTGTGCCTGATTATCAGTTTCGTGCGGCTCGACTTCACGGTCGCACTCGCCGCCGAGCATGCGCATTCGCAGATGCCGCTGGTTTACCGGATCGCGGCGGCGTGGGGAAACCACGAAGGCTCCATGCTGCTGTGGTGCATGGTGATGTCGGGCTATGGCGCAGCGGCTGCGCTGTTCATGCGTGACGGCAAGCTGCGCGACAAGGCGCTGGGCGTGCAGGGTCTGCTGACGGTCGGATCGCTGGCGTATCTGCTGTTCGTGTCGAGCCCGTTCACGCGGCTGATCGATGCGCCGTTCGATGGCGGCGGCATGAATCCATTGCTGCAGGATCCCGCGGTCGCGATCCATCCACCCTTCCTTTATACCGGCTATGTCGGCATGTCGTTCGTGTTCTCGATGGCTGCCGCAGGTCTCATCAATGGTGACATCGATCGTGAGTGGGCGCGGCGCGTGCGGCCATGGGCGCTGTTCGCGTGGAGCGCGCTGACCATCGGTATCTCGCTCGGAGCTATCTGGGCGTACTACGAGCTCGGCTGGGGCGGCTGGTGGTTCTGGGATCCGGTCGAGAACGCGTCCTTCATGCCGTGGCTTGTCGGCGCCGCAGTCATCCACTCGCTGATCGTCACTGAAAAGCGCGGTGGGATGGCGTCGTGGACGGTGTTCCTCTGCGTGATCGCGTTCGTGCTGGCGTTGCTCGGCACATTCCTGGTCCGCTCAGGCGTCATGACATCCGTGCATGCGTTCGCGGTCGACCCGACGCGCGGGATCGTGCTCCTGATTGGTCTCGGCATTGCGGGCGGCGCGGCGCTGGCGCTGTTTGCGTGGCGCGCGCCGTCAATCAAGCAGGGGCCGGAGTTCGATCCGGTGAGCCGCGAAGGCGCGCTGGTGCTGAACAACCTGTTCCTGTCGGTCGCGGCGGCGCTGGTGCTGGTTGGCACGGTGACGCCGATGATCCTGCAGTGGCTGGGTGAGGTCGGCGTGATGTCGCGTGAGGCGTCGTCGCTGTCGATCGGCGAGCCCTACTTCCAGTTGACGCTGGCGCCGATGGTGGCGGTGCTGTTGTGCTTCATGCCGCTGGCGCAAGCGGCGCCATGGCAGAAGGCGGATCTTGGGCCGTTGATGAAATGGCTGACGCCTGCGGCGATTGCAGCCGTGCTGGCCGGTGTCGTTGCGATGGCGTTTGGCGGGTGGGGCATCTGGCTGGGCTTTGGCGTGCTGGTCGGCGCGTGGGTGATCTTCGGCGTCGGCCTCGACTTTGTCCGCCGGCTGGGTCCGGGCGGCGCGGGCCGCGTGTTCCGCCTGCCGCTGACGGTGTGGGGCATGGCGATCGCACACCTCGGCATGGGCATCTTCGTGATTGGCGCAACCGTGGAAGCAGCGAGCCGAACCGAGCGCACCTTCCCGCTAAGCGTCGGCGAGTCAGCGGAGATGCAGGGCTGGAATTTCGAATTCCTCGGCGTGAAGTCGGTCGACGGCCCGAACTACACGGCGTTGCGCGCCGATATCAAAGTCACCCACGGCAACACGACTGAGATCATCCAGCCTGAGCAGCGTTCCTATCCAGTTGCGCGGACAAGCACGACGGAAGTGGCGATCCGCAAAACGCTCACAGGCGATGTCTATGTTGCGCTGGGCGACCAGGTGCGTGAGCGAGATGGCGCGTGGCGTATCAGGATTGCGCATCATCCGTTGATCGACTGGGTATTTGGCGGTGCGGCGTTGATCGCGCTGGGCGGATTCCTGTCGCTGGCTGCGCGTGTGCGTCGTCGTGCGCCGGCGGCCACGCCTGCGACCGCGACCGTGCCTGCGCCCGAACCTGTCGTGCCCGCGAGCGCCACGGCATGATCGCGCCGCTGATTGCCCTGATCCTGCAAGCGACGTCCGCAATGGATACGCCGCTGCCGGACGCGAATCTGGAAGCCCGCGCGCAGGCCCTGATGCGGGAGCTGCGCTGCACGGTTTGCGAGAACGAGCCGGTTTCGCAATCGACCGCAGACATGGCAGTCGACGCGCGCCGGAAGATTCGCGAGCAGATCGCGCAGGGAGCGAGCGATTCGGGTGTGCGGGAGTTCTTTGTTTCCCGCTACGGCCAGTACGTTTCCTTTCGTCCGCCGACCGACGGTTGGGCGATGGTCCTGTGGGCTTTTCCCTTTGTCCTGCTTGCCGGCGTGGGCGCTTTGATCGGCTTTGGCCGGTTCACGAAGCGCCGGAGAGATCTTGCTCCCGTGCCCGACGATCGCGGACAGGGCGACGCCTGACCCGTGTTGGTTAGCGGGCGCGGCTTCTGTCCGGTATCGGCATCCCGCGAAAGATTTCGCCCCATTCCGACCGCAATACGGCGGTCAGGCCACTGGCGCCGCCGCATGATTGCCTTAAAGTAAGGCAGGATTGTCCAACGCAAGGGGCGCGTCGAGCACGCCGTGTCCGCTCGGCGCGGCCCATCAAACAGGTCTTTGCAGTTGCGGAGACCGGGTCTGCATCTAGTTTCAATAACCGCACATCGCGCAACAGGCGACTGCAGTGAGAGAGATCGAATGATGAAGGTTGGAATGGTCCGTCGCCGAGGGTTGAGCCTGGCCGCCGGACTCATGATGGCGCTCGCCGCCACCACATCGATTGTTCCTGTCGCCGCCGCGCAGAAGCCTGTCGCCATCACGCCACCGTCCGGAGCGCCGATGAGCTTCGCGGACCTGATCGAGCGGGTGAGCCCGGCTGTCGTCAGCGTGCAGGTCACCACCGAGGTGAAGGCTGCCGAACGCAATGGCGCCTTCAATCCCTTCCGCGGCCTGCCGGGCTTTGACGAATACGAAGACGAGTTTGGCGAACAGGAAGACAAGTCGGCGCCGGACACCGATCGCGAGGGCGTCGCGCTGGGTTCGGGCTTCTTCATCTCGCCGGCCGGCTACATCGTCACCAACCACCACGTCATCGAGAATGCGCGTGAGGTGACGGTCACGCTGAAGAATGGCGACCAGCTCGAAGCGCAGATCATCGGCTCCGACGAGCAGACCGATCTCGCCGTTCTGAAAGTGAAGAAGAGCGGCACCTATCCGTTCGTGGAGTTCGCGACCAAGGCCAAGCCGCGTGTGGGTGATTGGGTGGTGGCGGTTGGGAACCCGTTCGGTCTTGGCGGCACGGCGACGGCGGGCATCGTCTCGGCTGACGGGCGTGAGCTGCTGGGCGGGAATTACAACGACTTCATCCAGATCGACGCGCCGATCAACCGCGGCAACTCGGGCGGTCCGACGTTCAACATCAACGGCGAAGTCATCGGCGTGAACACCGCGATCTTCTCCGACAGTGGCGGCGGAAGCGTCGGCATCGGCTTCGCGATCGAAGCCAAGGCCGTGAAGCAGATTTCCGATACGCTGATCAAGAACGGCAAGGTGGTGCGCGGCTGGCTCGGCGTCGAGATCCAGAGCATGAACCAGCGTGTCGCCGAAGCCTGGAGCCTGAAATCGTCGAACGGCGCCATCGTGCGTTCGGTTACGGCGGGCGGTCCGGCTGAAGCGGGTGGCATCAAGCGTGGCGACATCATCCTTGCGGTCAACGGTGAGGACGTGAAGGACAACCGCCACCTGACACAACGTGTCGGCAGCCTTCTGGCGGGGACGACCAATACGTTCAGTATCATTCGCGACGGCAAGCCGCAGACCCTGAAGGTCACGGTGCGGGCGAGGGATGACAAGGCGCTGGCCGTGGCCGAGCTCGATCCCAAGCGCGCGGACATGAAGCCGCCGCATGCGAGCGACAGCGACGTGAAAGTTGATGGTGCAACCATCCGCGCGATGACGGCGGCGGAGGCGGCGAAGTTCGACGTTGGCGCCGCCGGCACGGCCTTGATCGTTGTGACGGTGGAGCCGCATGGCGCCTACGCACGGGCCGAGATCTTCCCGGGCGATGCGATCCTCGAGGTCAACAACAAGGCGATGAAATCGCCGAAGGACTACCAGGACGCCGTTGCGGCGGCGATCACTGGCGGCAAGAAGGACGTCGTGGCGCGCGTTGGCTGCGGTAACCAGCAACGGTGTGGCGATCTCACCGTGCTGCGTCCGATCGAGATTGCTCCTGCGGAATAGTGTGAACATGAAAGTTCTTTTGATCGAGGATGACTCCACGGCGGCCGCTTTTGTAAAAGGCGTGCTGAGCGATGCGGGGCATTTCGTCGATGTGTGCGGCGATGGCGAGACCGGGCTGAAACAGGCCAGGGGCGGCGACTATGACGCGCTCGTGGTGGACCGGATGCTTCCGGGCCTCGACGGGCTGCGCGTCGTCAAAGGCTATCGCGACTCTGGCGGTCGTGCGCCGGCGCTGTTCCTGTCGGCGTTGGGCGAAGTGGACCATCGCGTCGAGGGATTGCAGGCGGGGGGAGATGACTATCTCACCAAGCCATATGCGCCGAGCGAACTGGTGGCGCGCGTCGAGGCGCTGGGTCGTCGTGCGACTGGCGACATTCCCACGACCAAGCTGACGGTTGGCGGCCTGGAGATGGACCTGCTGGGCCGGACCGTGCATCGCGACGGGCAGAAGATCGACCTGCAGCCGCGCGAGTTCCGCCTGCTGGAATTCCTGATGCGGCATGCGGGACAGGTGGTGACGCGCACCATGCTGCTGGAGAAGGTGTGGGACTATCACTTCGATCCCCAGACCAACGTGATCGACGTTCACGTCTCGCGCCTGCGTGGGAAAATCGACAAGGACTTTGACCGGCCGTTGCTGCACACCGTGCGTGGCGCGGGATACCGGCTCGAAGCTTAGGCCATGGCAATCAAGATCGGCCGCCTGCCGGCGCTGGTCCGGACGACAACGTTCCGGCTGGCGCTGTTGCACGCGTCGATCTTCATCATGTTTTCGGCGTCGTTGCTTGCCTATCTGTACTACGAAACCGCCGGTCACATGGGGCGGCAGGCCGAGACGGATCTCAACTCGGAATTCCAGGAATTGTCCGCCGCTTATCGCGGCGGCATTGATCGCCTGAACCAGGCCGTGACCGAACGCTCGGAAGCGCGCGGCAAGTTTTTCTACCTTTTGCTCGACGGGAATGGCCGGAAGTTGTCCGGCGACTTCGACGTGCTGCCGGCGGCGGCGCCGGAGGGGCAGGTGGTCGACGTGCAGTTCGACTATGACGCGCGCACGTTTGATGGGAGCCCCAGCCGCAGGACGGCCGAGGGGCGCATTTCGCGCCTGTCGGAAGGCGGCGTGCTGATGGTCGCCTACGATGTCGGGCAGCTGGGCGAGATGAACCGGCGCATCAGCGAGGTGGTGTGGAAGTCGGCGGCGGTTGGCTTCGTGCTGTCGCTGATCGGCGGCGTTGTGATCTCGCGCTCGGCGGCGCAGCGCGCAGAGCAGCTGGCTAGGACGACCGAGGGCGTCATGGCTGGCGACCTCACGCGCCGGGCGCCGGTGCACGGATCGGGCGATGAATTCGACAGGCTGTCGGAACAGCTCAACGCCATGCTCGCGAAACTTGAGCGATCTGGTGATCTCGTCACGGTCGGCGGGAGATTCGATAGCACATGATCTTCGCTCACCGCTGACGCGGTTGCGCAATCGGCTGGAGGCGGGGCTTAAAGAGACATCCGCCGAGGGCCGGCTTGCGGCGCTCGACAATTCGATTGTCGATGTGGACAGCCTGCTGGAGACGTTCAACGCCGTGCTGCGGTTGTCGCGCGTGCAGGCGGGGTCGACGGGGTCGTTCAGGCGCACTGACCTGAAAGGCATGGTCGATGAACTGGCCGAGCTCTATCAGCCAGTGTGCGAGGAAAAGCTGCTCAGCTTCGCGTGTCAGTCGAACGAAGAGCTCTACGTGATGGCCGATACGCACCTGATAGCGCAGGCCATGTCGAACCTTTTGGACAATGCGGTGAAGTACACGCCGTCCGGTGGCGCTATCCGGATGACGGCGCGACATGGATCGAGTGGCGACGTGGAAATCGAGGTCGCGGATACGGGTCAGGGTATTCCCCCGCAGGATCGCGAGCGCGTAATCGAGCGGTTTGTGCGGCTGGAGCAATCGCGCAGTGAACCCGGCAGCGGACTTGGTCTGAGCCTCGTATCCGCGGTGGCGGAAGCCCACTCAGGCAAGCTTGTGCTTGGAGACGGTGACGGGCCGCCGGCGAAACCGGGGTTGAGCGCCAAAATCGTCCTTCCGGCCGCCTGAGCGTTGGACGGTCGAGCCCCATTCAGTAGTGTCCTGCCATGACTGACCGACTCGACATCATCGGTGTGAAACCCATTGTCGCTGCACATGGCGACTGGCGTGGCGCCCTCGATCGCGCAGCGCCGATCTCAGACCATATCGCTCGGATGATTGCCCGACGTGGCGATGTCATCGCACAGCTGGGCGTGGGTGGTCCTGACGCGGTCGTGGCGGCGGCGCTGGCGGACATCGCGGCGGTTGCAGCGGCAGGTGATGGTATCGATGTGAGCATGCGGCGGATGCGCCGGGCGAAGGAAGCAGCGCAGCTTGCGATCTCGGCTGCGGACCTGTCGGGCGGATGGGCGCAGGATGTGGTGCTGGAGAAGCTGACCGCGCTGGCCGATGTGTCGGTGCAATCAGCCTTGCGGCTTTCTGTTCGCGACGGGTGGCGTGCGGGATGGTTCGACGACAAGCGCGACAGCGACGAGATGCCGGGCCTGTTTGTTCTCGCCATGGGCAAGATGGGTGCGCGCGAGCTGAACTATTCGAGTGATATCGACCTGATTGTCCTGTTCGACCTCGACATTCTTCCGATCAAGGGCTTGCGCGTGAAAGAGGCGATGACGCGCGTAGCGAAGAGCCTCGTGCGGATACTCGATGAACGCACAGTCGATGGGTATGTATTTAGGACCGACCTGCGCCTGCGGCCTGATCCGGGATCGACGAGCCCGGCCATCTCGACGCAGTTCGCGCATGGCTATTACGAGAGCGTGGGACAGAACTGGGAACGCATGGCGCACATCAAGGCGCGCGTATGTGCCGGCGATGTTGCAGCGGGCGAGGCGTATCTTGAGGAGTTGTCGCCTTACATCTGGCGGCGGCATCTCGACTACTGGGCGATCGCGGATGTGCATTCGATCAAGCGCCAGATCCATGCGCATGGCGGACATGCCGAGCTGCAATCACCTGATTTCGATGTGAAGCTGGGTCGCGGTGGTATTCGCGAGATCGAGTTCTTCGCGCAGACGCAGCAGCTGGTGCTGGGCGGGCGCATTCCGAGCCTGCGGGCGCCGCGCACCAAGGATGCGCTGGCGGCGATGGTGGACGCCAAGCTGGTTTCTGCCGAGACGGCGAGCGACCTCTGCACGGCATACGATTTCCTGCGCGGCGTTGAGCACCGGATCCAGATGCTGAACGACGAGCAGACGCACAAGCTGCCTGTCGCGCCCGCAACGCGCGCGGCGGTGCGGGCGCTGGCGGGTTACGCCGATGGCGAGGCGTTCGAGCGTGACGTGGCGCAGGTGCGTAGCTGTGTGCATGGAATCTATTCGGATTTGTTCGCGACCGAAGAGCGCCTGTCAGGCGAGGCGGGCAATCTGGTGTTCACCGGGGTTGACGATGACCCGGGGACGGTCGCCACGCTGCGGGCGCTGGGGTTCAGCGATCCGGCGCATATCATCCATGTCTTCCAGCAATGGCATCGCGGCAGCATACCGGCGACGCGCTCGGCCCGGTCGCAGCAATTGCTGACCTCGTTGGGGCCGCGACTTCTGGAGGCGATGTCGAAGGCGGGCGAGCCGGATATCGCTTTTCAGCGGTTTCTGGAATTCTTCTCGGGCCTCAATTCGGGCGTGCAGGTGATGTCGCTGATGCTGGCGGAGCCGGCGCTGACGCGTGAAGTCATCAGCACGATGGCGTTTGCGCCCAAGCTGGCGGGAGATCTGGCGCGCAGGCCCGCTTTGATGGAGGCGATGCTGGAGCCCTCTTTCCGAGCGCCGGTGAATGCCGACCCTGTGGGTGCGCGGGCGAAGCGCCTGCAGGACATGCTCAAACGGGCGCCAGATTTTGAAAGCAGTCTAAACGCGGCGCGGCGCTTTCATCGCGATGAAGCGTTCCGCATTGGGTATCAGTTGCTGCAGGGGGTGATCAGCGCATCAGATGCGGGGTTCGCCTATGCCGACCTCGCCGATGCGTGCGTCGGCGCGCTCGCCGCCGTGTGCGAGAAGGACGTGCGCTCGCGGTTTCCGGGATCGATCGGCAAGTGGACGATCTGTGCGCTGGGCAAGTTCGGCGGGCGGGAACTGACCGCGACGTCCGATCTCGACATGATGCTGATCTACGATCCCGTGGACGAGGGCGGTGGCACGCTGGCCGCGCGTTTCGTACAGCGGCTGGTGGCGGCGCTGTCAGCGCCGACGGAAGAGGGAACGCTTTACGAAGTGGACCTGCAATTGCGTCCGTCCGGAAAGGCGGGTCCGGTTGCGGTGCGGCTGTCGTCGTTCGAGCGCTATTATCGCGAGGACGCGTGGACGTGGGAGTTCATGGCGCTGACGCGCATCCGGCCCGTTGCCGGTGATGTGGAACTCGGGCGCCGTGTTGCAGATCTCGCGCGCGAAGCGCTGCGCATCAAGGGCGGCGATCCGAAGATAACGGCCGACGTCGCTGACATGCGCCAGCGGATGGCGCGCGAGCGGCCGGCGCGTTCGAACTGGGATGTGAAGCTCGCGCCGGGCGGATTGGTGGATATCGAGTTCCTGATCCAACACGCGATCCTTCTGGCGGCGCCCGATGTGCCGCGTGCTGTGCAGCCGACGTCGCTGGAGGCCGTGAAAGCGCTGGCGGGGGCCGGTCGTCTGGCGCCGGCCGATGCTGCGACGCTCGCCGAAGGATTAACCTTCCAGCTGCACCTGCAGCAGGCCCTGCGAATCGCGTCGGGCGATCAATTTGATCCGGCGCTCGCCTCTCCCGGATTAAAACACTGGCTGGCCAATCATCTGGGGTTAAAGGAGTTTTCTGCGCTCGAATTGAAGCTCGCCAAGGTGCAGGGCGCCGTGGCCGGGTTGCGGGGGCAAAAACTCGGGCCCCTGACGACGGAAGAGCCGTCAACCGGCGTTTGAGTATCAAAAGCAGTTCAAACGAGGTGCTGAGTCTCTCGAAAGCGCATGAGGCGTGAGCAAGAAACGCTCGGCAAATGCTGCGGCAGGATGCATAAGGTGTTGCGCGGTTCGGTCTTGGTCAATTTGCCGTTTTTTGCGGCGCACCGCCGATGGGATTTGGCGCGCACGCCATGCGTGATCCGGACGAAGAACTGGTTCAACGGGTCGGCGCCGGCGACAAGCGCGCCGCGGCTGAGCTCGTGCGGCGTCACCTCCCCAAGATGGTCGGTCTTGCCCGAAGGATGCTCGGCGATGCAGCCGAGGCAGAGGACGTGGGCCAGGAGGTTTTCCTCAGGGTCTGGAAGCACGCTCCGACGTGGAAGCCAGGCCAGGCAAAATTCGAGACGTGGATGCACAGGGTCGCCATGAACCTCTGCCTCGACAGACTTCGCCGTTCAGGGCGCAATGCCGGGGAGGTCGCTCCGGAGACGGTGGACGGACGCGCGTCTGCCACACGTGCGCTCGATGATCGTCAGCGCCGCGAGCGTGTGCGGGATGCGTTGCAGCAACTGCCAGAGCGGCAGCGGGCGGCGCTTGTACTTTGCTATTATCAGGACCGGTCGAATACGGATGCAGCCGAAATCCTGAGTATCAGCGTCGAGGCTCTCGAAAGTCTTCTGTCGAGAGCGCGGCGTACGTTGAAGACCGCACTGGCCGCCGATCGGGCGGACTTGCTCAGCGGTCTGGAAACAGGGTGATGACAGTCATGAATGAAGCACGCTTCATGGTATTGCTCGGCGCCTACGGGGCCGACCTTTCGCGTTGGCCCGAGGAAGACCGGGACAATGCCGGCGCCTTCCTGGAAGTCGCGCCGCACCGCATCAAGGACGTCTGGGAAAGCGAGCGCGGGTTCGATCACCTGCTGGCGCTCGAGAAAGACATGCCGGTGTCGATCGCGCTGGAAACACATGTGCTGGCGGCGGCGCCCGGGCGTCGTGCGGCTGCGCGTGGCCTGCCGGTCTTCAGCCTGCGCGCGATGCCGCGCTGGGCGACGGGCGGGGCGCTGGCAGCATCACTCGCGCTTGGCTTTGCCGTGGGCTATGCCGGGGAGCCTGAGCGTGAGGCGGTGACCGATTACGCGCATATCCTGTCGCTATCGAATGGTGGCGCGGGCTCAGTTTACCTGACGGCCATTAAAGACGGTGAAGACTAGCAACGTGATGCAGTTCAAGCTTACCCCCGTCCTGGTTATCTCGCTCGCGGCGAATGCTGCGCTGTTGGGCGTTGTCGTGGGTCGCTGGCTTAGCCCTGCGCCTGCGCATGAACCGACGATTGAAGCTCAGCTTGATCGATTTGCGCCGATGTCGAGCGTTGTTGGCGATGCCTGGTCGCAACTTCCCGCCGAAGACAAGCTGGTGCTGGACAGGCAGCTTCGTGAAAGCTGGCAGGCGATGTCTGGCGAGCGCAAGAACCTTAGCGAAGCCGGCAAACGTGTGTACGAGGCGGCGTTGGCCGAACCGTTCGATGAAACGCGGTTGCGCGACGCGGTTGGCATCTTCCAGCTGCGCGAAAGCCATATGCAGCGAAACGCCGAGGATATCCTGATCAGCCACCTGCGGCAGATGCCGCCGGGCGCGCGCGCGACAGCAGCAGTTGGCCTGCTGACACCATTTCACGAACAGGTTGAGCGCGCCGGAGAAGAGCTTGCCGCGGGCGGTGAAGCGGATGGCGTCGTCGCGCCTGTGCCGTCGCAACAAGGCGGCAAGACGAAAGAGAACTAGCCGCCTGAATCAATCCGGTGAATCAGGCCGGCTCGTGCTCGCGCGGCTGCTCCCCATTCGATCCCGCCCCCTGGCCAACCTTGCCAATCGGCAGGTAGATCGACACCTGCGTTCCCACGCCAACTTCGCTCTCGATCGCCATGTGACCGCCATGCAGTTCGGTGAACGACTTGGTAAGGGCGAGGCCGAGGCCCGTGCCGCGCAGATTGCGCTCGCGCGCTTCGTGTGAGCGGACTTGCTCGAACGGCTGGGCGAGGCGCGGTAGATCTTCGGGTGAAATTCCGATGCCGGTGTCCTTCACGCGGATCAGCACCCACTTGCTGTCGTGCGTCACCGTCACGTGAATCTCGCCGCCGGCGTCGGTGAACTTGATCGAGTTGGTGATCAGGTTGAACGTCATCTGCTTGATGGCGCGGTGATCGCCATTGATCTCCGGCACATCATCATCCGGATCGAAAATCAGCGAGACTTCGCGATCGGCGGCGCGGCGGCGGGCAAGTTTCACGGCGCCATCGACGGCGTCCACCGGATCAATCTGTGCAGGCGACAGGCGCATCTTGCCGGCTTCGACCTTGGACATGTCGAGGATGTCGTTGATCATTTCCTCAAGGTGCTTGGCGGCAGCGACGATGTCTTCCGCGTATTCCCTGTAGCGATCGCTACCCAGCGGCCCGTAGATTTCCTTCGCCATCATCTCCGCAAAGCCGTTGATGTGGTTCAGCGGCGTGCGCAGCTCGTGGCTCATATTGCCGAGGAATGCGCCCTTGGCCTGTGCAGCGCGTTCGGCCTTTACCTTGGCCTCGGCGTATTTTTCTGCCAGCTCCTGTGCCTGGCCCTGAGCGCGTTGAAGCTCCTCCACCATCGACCGCAGGCGGCGCTCGCTACGCTGGAGGCCGACCTCCTGGCGCTTGAGATTGCTGATATCGAGTCCGACCGTAATCAGGCCATCCGATGCGGTGCGGCGATCGACCAGGCGGATCCACGCGTCCGACAGCAGCAACATTTCACGCGCATTGGCGTCGTCGCCCAGTGGCCGCTCGACACGCACGAACTTGGCCAAGTTCGGCCATGACGAAGTCGTATGACGCGCCGGCTTGCAGCACGCTCTTGTCGAGGTTGAAGATGCGCCCGAACATTGCGTTCCAGTGCGTCAGGCGCTTGCGGCTGTCCCACAGCGCGAAGGGGCCGGGGTGGGCGTCGAGAGCGGTGCGGGCAAGCGCTTCGGCGCGACGCGAAACGGCCTGTGCCTGCACGCGGTCCGTCACGTTGAGGATCGCGCCGGAGAGGACACCTTCGCCGCCGCCGATCAGTTCGAAGTGGCCGCTGGCCATCTTGCCGACGCCCTGGAAGGTCACGTGAACCTGGGTGTTCCGGCGCGCCTGCTCCAGCGTGTCGCGTACGCGGCGGCGGCAATCTTCGCCGACGTTTGACGTGAACTCGTCCAGCGTCATGTCGCCGGCATGGTTTGCGCCGATCAACGCGCACGCTTCGGCGCCGATCGTGAGCAGTTGTGTTGTCGGGTTCCAGCTCCACAGTCCGATCATTCCAGGCACTTCATAGCTGGCCCAGTTGCCCTGCATGGCGGCCGAGGCCTTGCGGGTTGATTGAGCGAGCGCGTCCTTTTCACGCTGGATGCGGTTGATCGCACCGACGAGTCCGAACACCGCCAGCAATGGAGCCGCGAGGAGGAGGCCGTAGATGAGGAGGCGGTTGAGATCGTCCATGCCGAAGAGGGGGGCGGGGCGGAAGACACAGGCGGCGATGCCGGAATCGCTGACGGGGGCACAGGCGGTGGCGGAGCGTTCGAAGTCTACCGTCTCAAAGCGCGCGGTGAGAGGGGCGCCGGAGGTCGACACCAGATGAAACGAGCGGCCGTTCATCGGTTCGGGAAGCAGGGTTGCCGAGGTGCGCAAGCCGGACACCCAGCGATCCGCCGGCCCCTTGGCGAAGACGCGGGCGCCTTCATTGTCGGACAGCTGAGCCCAGGCGCCTTCGGGCGGCTTTCGTTCGCTGACCGAATCGAACTGGCCGCCGCGGCGGATGGTTTCGAGCGAGGCGCCGGTCTGGAGTAGTCCCTCCATCCGTGAACGAGAGGCAATGAGTTCCGCGCGAACGTGGCCGGACAAAGCCTCGGCCTCGCGCAATTGCTGGGTCAGGACGGCGTTGTCGGCGAACCGGCGCTCCTCGAAGGCCTTGAGGACCAGCGAGCCGCCGAAAGCCAGCATCAGCAGACTCAGCATGGCGACGGGAACAGCCCGGCGGGGCTTGTTTTCCAGACGGCTTTACGCGCGTCGTTGCATCCCTTTCTGGTCTTGCTCCCCACGTCAGATCCCCGCGCTCATTCCGGACTCACCAGTTGTGGAGTCGAAACGCTGCGAAAGGGTTAATGCAGTATTAATTGTGAGCCATCGCCGCAATGCTGGCAGCCATAACCGCCCGCTTTTCAAGGGGTGGCGCGTCCCGCGTCGACTCGACGCTAGGCTGCGCTGCGCAGGGCGCGGGGGCCACGGGCAAAGAAGGCATCGTCGATGATGGGGCGGCCGTAGAGGTAACCCTGCGCGTACATGACGCCTGCCTCGATCAGGAGGCGGCGGTCGGATTCCGTTTCGATGCGTTCGCCGACCGAGCTGATCCCGAGTTCCACGCACATGCGCGCGACGCTGCGCATGAGGGCGAGGCCGCGGTGGTTGGTTTGGGAGGGTTCAAGGAAGCTGCCGTCGAATTTCAGGCCATCGACGTTGAGGGCGCGGAGATAGCCGAAGGAAGCCGATCCGGCGCCGAAATCATCGAGCGAAACGCCGACGCCGATGGTGCGCAGCAGGTTCACGGCGCGGGCGGCCATCTCGATGTCGCTGATCTGGGCGGATTCCGTGACTTCGATGATGAGGCGGCTACGTTCGAACGTGTGTCCGGAAATCGCGGCGCAGAGTTCGCGAATGACATCGAGGCGCTGGAGGGACTCGCCGGAGATGTTGACGGCCAGGCGGTAGTCCGGTTCGGGCCGGGCTTCGAGCTGGGCGGCGGCGGCGGTGACCATGATGTAGTCGAGATGGGCGATCTGGCCGCTTTTCTCTGCTGCCATGATCATGTTGACAGGCGAGTCCTCGCCGTTGAAACGGGCGAGCACTTCGTAATGGCTGATCGCGCCAGTTGTGGTTTCGACAACCGGCTGACGTGCGGCCATCAGGCGACCGTTCATGACGGCATCGCGGAAGCGTTCGGCCATCAGTTCGTCTGCGCGCTCGGCGCGGATGCGTGCTGACGCGGGCATGCGCGAGATGACGAAGCTGAAACTGTTGGGCGAAGATGTGCTGCGCTGGACGAGGATGCGGCGTCCGCCCTCGATCGAACCCTGATCTTCCCAGGATAGCCTGCGGCCCGGTCCGAGCGACCAGAGTTCTTCACGCAGGCGGCTGTTCTCGGCGCCGCTGATGAGGTCGACGGCGTTGCGGCCGATCAGACGATCTGAAGAGGGGTGATGCAGGAGAGGTGCGTCGCCTTCGGCGTCGATGATACGGCCGCTGGCGTCGGTGGTGACCATGAGGTCGCCCGCCGCGAACGCAAAATCGCGAAACCTGGTTCCATCTTGTGTCGTAGCCGACATTCCCGCCGCCGCGTAGCAACCCAGACGCGGACGCTATGCGTGCCCCGTTAGCAGTCGGTTAACGATAACGGCGGGAACAAGATTCGAAAAATCTGATTCCCGACAGGGAGTTAGCTCGGATCAGCCAGCGCACGCCCCACGATATCGAGGGCATTTCGTGAAAGACCCGTCTCGGACAGCCGCTTGAGTTCGGCGTGCGCCTTGTCGCGGCGGTCGGCGCTGAACGAACGCCAGCTTTCGAACGCGGTGCAGAGACGCGCAGAGAGCGCCGGATTGAGCGGGTCGACCTTCAGGATCAGGTCGGTGAGCCAGCGATAGCCCCAGCCATCGGCCGCGTGGAAGCCGACCGGATTGTTCATCGCGAAGGATGCGGCCAGCGAGCGGACGCGGTTCGGATTGCGGAGGTCGTAGTCGGGCCGCGCCATCAGTTTGAGAAGGCGCTCGCGAAGGTCGCCGCGCACCGACATGGCCTGGACGCCGTACCATTTGTCCATGACCAGCGGGGCGCTGCCCCACTTGCCTTCGAAGTCGACGAGGGCCGTGTCGAACGCGCCGGTTTCGATGTTCGAGAGCGCGGTCAGCGCGGCGAGCGACTCCGTCATCGTTCCGGCGGCGCGATACGCGTTTGAGACAAGTGTCTCATGGCGGTCGCCCAGCATCGAGAGCAGCGACAGCGCGGACGCGCGAAGCGCACGACGGCCGGCAGCTTCGGCGGATGGATCGAAGGTCGTCGGCTCGGCTTTCGACAGGACGCCGATCAGCAGTTTTTCCAGAGCGCCGGCGATCGCAACGCGAACGGCAAGGCGCGCCTCGTGGATCGCGGTCGGATCCGCATCGCGGACGTCCATCACAAGTTCGCCGACGGTCGGCAGATAGAGCAGCAGGGCGGCATAGGCCGGGTCTGCTGTCGCGGCGCGCGTCACGGAGTTGGTGAGCGAAGCGACGAACGCGTCGAGCCGTTTGGCGTCGGGCGTCCGGCTGCCGGAACGCACAGCGTCGAGGATCAGTGCGCGTGCGATGGATTGCAGGGCTTCCCACTGGGCGAACGGATCGTCATCGACACCGGCCAGTGCGGCGCGATCGGCTTCCGACAGATCGTCCGTCAGGCGGATCGGCGCGGAGAAGCCACGGTTGAGGGAGGGACGTGGCGGTGAGGCCACGCCATCGAAGGCGAACACGGCGGTGTCCGATTTGAGCAGGACGACATGTTCGCTGGCCGTCGGGCCGCCATCGAGGCTGGTTTCGAGTTTGAGGCCGTTGTCGTCGAAGAGGGCGACGCGCATCGGGATGCGAACCGCCGTCTTGTCAGGCTGGCCCGGCGTCGGGGCGACCGACTGCGACAGCGTCAGCGAGTAGCGGCGCTTTGCAGCGTCGTAGGCGCCGCTTGCTTTCACGGCCGGCGTACCGGCCTGCGCGTACCAGCGGGAGAAGGCCTTGAGGTCGTGGCTGGTGAAGGGCTCGAACGAGGCGATGAAATCCTCGATCGTCGCGGCCGTGCCATCCATCGTATCGAAATAGCGGTTCATGCCCTCGAAGAAGGCCTTGTCGCCGATCATCAGGCGCAGCATGCGGATCAGCTCCGCGCCCTTCTCGTAGACCGTCGCCGTGTAGAGATTGTCGATGCGGGCATACATGTCGGGCCGCACCGAATGCGCCAGCGGGCCAGCGTCTTCCGGGAACTGGCGCGTGCGCAGGCGGATCACTTCCTTGATGCGCGCCACGGCGGGCGAGCGCATCGCCTTGGTGAACTCCTGGTCGCGATAGACCGTGAGGCCTTCCTTCAGGCACAGCTGGAACCAGTCGCGGCAGGTGATGCGGTTGCCGGTCCAGTTGTGGAAATACTCGTGCGCGACGATGCTCTCGATCGCCTCGAAGTCCGCATCCGTCGCGGCCTGGCCATCGGCCAGCACATAGGCCGAGTTGAAGATGTTGAGACCCTTGTTCTCCATCGCGCCGAAGTTGAAGTCGCGCACGGCGACGATCTGGAACACGTCCAGATCATACTCCCGGCCAAACACATCCTCATCCCATTTCATCGATGCGATCAGCGACCGCATGGCGTAGGCCGCGCGCGGCGCATCGCCCTCTTCGACGAAGACAGACAGCTTCACGGGGCGCCCGGACGATGTGGTGAAGTCATCGCGCAGCACGTCGAACGCGCCGCCGACCAGCGCGAAGAGGTAAGACGGCTTCGGATGCGGGTCCGTCCATTCGGCAAAGTGGCGGCCTTCGGGAAGATCGCCGCTGGAGGTCGGATTGCCGTTGGACAGCAGGTAAGGGTAGCGCGCCTTGTCGGCTTCGATGCGGACGAAGAACGGCGCGAGCACGTCGGGACGGTCAGGATAGTAGGTGATGCGGCGGAAGCCTTCGGACTCGCACTGCGTGCAGAAGCGGTTGCTCGAGATGTAGAGGCCCGAAAGCTCCGTGTTGGTTTCGGGCGAGATGCTGGTTTCGATCTCCAGCTTGAATGCGTCGCCGGGCCGGAACACTTCGAGGCCTTCGGCGTCAACTGCGTAGTCGGCTGCCTCGAGCGCCTTGCCATCGATGCGCAGCGCCTTGAGCGTCAGCTTTTCGCCATCCAGCTTCAGCGAAGCATCCGCGGCGCCCGTGCGCCGCATCGTCAGCTCCGTCACGACGCGCGTATCCGTGGGGTGCAGCTGGAACAGCATCCGCACACCCTCGATCCTGAAGGGGAAAGGCTTGTAATCGGCAAGCTTTACGGGCGGCGGCGTTTCAGTTCGCATGAGGGGAGCGCTCGATCAGTCGCGCCGCCATGAAATCAGCGGCACGAAATGGCTACAGGGTTTGCAGCCAATATAAAGCGCGTTGACAGCGAATTTTAGAGCCCGGCTGTCCGGACGCCTGCGGCCTATTCTGCCGCGCTGGCCGCAACCGGGATTTCGTTGGCGGTTTCGTAGATTCGGCGAACCAGCAGGTGGCATTTCTTGGAGAGGTCCAGCAGTTCCGAAGGCATCTCGTCAGAATAGTTATGCCCGAACTGCGCCATCGCCTTGGCGATACGCATCAGATGCGGGGCCGCCTGGATGATCCGCGCCTGGAACTCGATGCGGTTCGGGTCGCGATCGTATTCGGAGCTCGGCACACGCCAGCCGCCCCAGTCCTTTTCATCCGTGCGGATGATCGGATAAGTGCCGGGGTGGGGGTGATTGGTCACTTCACCGGTCTCGTTCCAGCGGTTCTTCGCACGCGAGACGCGCCAGTTTTCGATGTCGGCCTGTTCGTCGTCGGACGCCATGGACTTGTCGGCAATCAGCTCGCTGGCGCTGAATTCGCGGCCGAGGCCGACGTCGTAGTGAACCTTGAGAGGTTCATCGAGGCCCTTGACCCATTGGGGCAGAACCTGTTCGACGACTGCCCATGTGCCGACGGGCTTCACGAACACTTTCTGGTTCTTGTGGAATGCGGCCTTGGCCATGGGGCAGGTCTCCGGTTCAGGGACATGCATACCATCTGCTGGTTAGACCGGCGTGAATCAGCCGGCGCACATTGTGTACGCCGGCTTCATCTCACCTAACCCAAATTCATCTCGCCTAACGAAGTATTAGCGGCAGCCTTCGTCGCCCGGGAAGAGCTGTTCGGCCGGCACGTCGAAGCGGGCTTCGGCGGAAGGCTTCGTGCCGACGACGCGACCATCGGTGTCGAAGTACTGGTAGGTCATCGACGCGTAGCCGATCTCGATGCTCTCAAGCGGCTGGTTGCCATTCATCGAGTCCGGGTTGACGCTGTAGCTGCGCACTTCGGCGCCTTCGATGATCCATTTGGATTCGATCGCCTGCGTGACCGGCGAGGTGAACGTGATCTCGATACGGCCCAGCGGCGCGCCTTCGACAGCATTCGACACCAGCTTCGGCGAGGAACGGTCCGGCGTCTTCGTGATGTAGATCGGCCCCACCGTCGTGGTGCGCGTGACATCGCTGACGCCATCGCCGCTCGGCACGGTGTAGCTCGACACGCTCATGCTGGCGCCGGTGACTGCGATCTGGCCTTCGAAGCCGCGCTGGGTCGATGCGCCTTTGAGCGACGGAATTTTCAGGAAGACGTCGGCGTTCGCAGCGCCAACTCCGGCCAGCGCGATGGCCGAGAGAATGCTGAAGCGCGCGATCGAACGGATAGTCATGTGTCCCTCCAGGCTGCGCGCTGTCCGGGGATCGGTGAAGCGGGCGGCCGACTCGCGGGTTTGTGTTCCCGCTTGACTGCCTTTGTCAGATGACGCTGCGGCTGTCGTTAGGCGCAGCGGCTACATGATTGCGGCAATGGTGTCCGGACGGTGGCGCAGCATTAATGGGCAGGGGCAGTTTCCGGGGCTTTTTCTGCGCCAGGGCCGCGTCCGCGCAGCGTGATCTGCGGGATGAACAGGATCGCTATGAAGGCGCACGCGACGATCGCGAGGCTGCCCATGAAGATGTAGCTCATGGCGTCCGAGATCGTCTTGGCGATGAAGGCCTTCATCATCGGCGGCATGTCCGGGCCGCTTTCGGATGACATCATCGCCATGCGCTGCATCTCGCCAATGTTCACGTGGGCATTGGGATTCAGCTTGGTGAGGGACTCCGTCATCTTGGCCAGCAGCATCGCGCCGAAGATCGACACGCCCACCATGCCGCCGCACTGGCGCAGGAACATGCTTGTCGAGGTCGCAACGCCGATCTGCTTCATCGGCGCGGAGCTTTGCGAGACCATGTTGAACAGGCTCTGCGACGGCCCGAGACCGATGCCGAGAACGAACAGCCGCCAGATCACGTCGAACTGCTGCGCGTCGGAGGTGAGTCTCGACATCAGGAAGATGCCGAGAAACTGCATGCCGGCGCCGATCATCATGACGCCTTTGTATTTGCCGGTCCTGGTAACGTAGCGGCCAGACAGCGTCGCAGAGACGATGAGGCCGGCCATCAGCGGCAGCAGCAGCAGGCCGCTGTTCGTGGCTTTGAAGCCGAGGCCGAGCTGCAGGTAGAGCGGCAGGTAGACAATCGTTCCCATGAACGCCATCGCGATGATGAACGATGCGATCGTCGATGTCGTGAACGCGCGCACCTTGAACAGCGCCAGCGGTATGATTGGCTCGGGGTGCTTCGACTCGATGTAGACGAAGATCACGCCCGTGATGATCGCGAACGCGAACAGCATCAGGATGTCCTGATGCAGCCAGCCTTTTTCGTTGCCCCATGTCATGGCGAGCATGACCGCGCCGATCGACAGGACGACGAACAGGCCGCCCAGCCAGTCGATCTTGCCGCCGCCGTTGTGCCCGAGATGCGGCATCTTCAGGGTGATCATGGTGAGCGCGATCACCGAGGTCGGCAGGTTGATGTAGAAACACCACCGCCACCCATCAATGTGGACACCGGCAATGGTGACCGTGCCGTGATCGGTGAAGTAGCCGCCAACAATCGGTCCGATGACGCTGGCAAGGCCGAACACCGCGCCGAACATACCCGCATACTTCCCGCGCTCGCGGGGCGGGAAGAGGTCGGCGATGGTGGCGAATGCGGTGGTGAACAATGCGCCGCCGCCCACCCCCTGGATGCCGCGGAAGATGATGAGCTGGAGCATGCCGTCGCCGCCAAACTCGCCCGACAGGCCGCATAGCCACGATCCAGCCACGAAGATGACAATGCCGATAACCAGGATCAGCTTGCGGCCGTAGAGGTCGCCGAGCTTGCCCCAGATGGGGACCATGACGGTCGAGGTGAGCAGGTAGCTGGTCGTGACCCAGGCATAGAGCTCAAGGCCGTTGAGCTGCTGGATGATGGTCGGCATGGCCGTGGACACGATGGTCTGGTCCAGCGCGCTCAGCAGGAAAACGATCATCAGCGCCCAGAAAGTGAGCCGTTTCTCGTCCGCGGTGGGTTCGCGGCGGTGGGGGTGGGGGAGGTCATGGGGCGCAGTGGCTTCCATGGAAAAGCTCCGTCGCTTTGAGGCAAATTCTGAGAAACTGACCAGTTTCCGTCGCCATACACGACGACATCACGAGTTGCCAAGGGGCGTAATGTCGCTTACGCGGAAAATCCTCATCCCTGCAAGCATTTGAAACCCCCTGTGTCCCGGCTAGGGTAGTTCCATGATCCATAGGGACGCTCCATGCTCGCGCTATTAGCACGGGTTAAAAACCTGCTGCTCCAGCCCGCGACCGAGTGGGACGCGATCGACCTGGAGGAGGTCGAGCCCCGGCGGCTGGCCCTGCGCTATGTCGCGCCGCTGGCCGTGATTCCGACCGCAGCGATCATTGTCGCCCTGGCCGTGGTGGGCGTGCAGGCGGGCGGCGAATGGGTGAGGGCGCCGATCCTCGGCGTGCTGCTGTCGGCTTTCATCTTCTTTGTCATGACGATTGGAGGCGTTTTCACCTTCGCCGCGATCATCAACTGGCTGGCCCCCCGCTTCGGGGCCGAAAAAAACTACCGTCAGGCGTTCAAGCTGTCGGCCTATTCGGTGACGGCGGCGCTCGTCGCGGGCGTGCTGGCGGCGGCGCCGGCCCTGCAGGTGGTTGCGCTGATGGTCAGTGTCTACAGCCTCTACCTGCTGTTTGTCGGCGCGCCGAAGGTGATGCACCCGGCGCCGAAATCCGCGCTCAATTTTGCGATCGTGACGACGTTTGCGGCGATTGCCGTCGCCCTTGTGGTTGGAGCGGCGGCGATGCTGGCATTGGCGCCGAACGCCAACCTGTTTCCGAGTCTGCCGCGCCTGCCGTTCGTCGACCAGCCACAACCCGCACAGATCGAGACGACTATACCCGCGGACGCGCAAGCCCGGCCGAACGCCGTGCAGCCTGCGCGCCCGGCGGGCAGCGACCTGCGCGGCGTAGCGCCGGAGACGATGGCGGGCATGGCGCGTGTCGCAGTCGGCGTTGAGCGCAGTGGGCAACCCGGACAGCGGACGGTGAGGCTGGAGGCGGAATATCGCGATGGCGCCCGGAGCCTGACGGTGCAGGTCATTTACTCTCCGTCCATTGCGCAGGTGATCGGATTTGGCGGTGTCAGCACGTCGGAGTTCAACCGCGAAACGTCTGACGGCTATTCGCGCCGGCGGCGTGAGGGCGATGCGATTGTCGTCGAAGACTGGAACACCGCTTCGCAGGCGGGAAGCTATGGCCGGCTGACGCAGGAGCGATTCTACGTCAAGGCCAGCGGTCGCGGCGTCAGCGCCGACGAATTGCGCGCCGCGGTCGATGCGTTCGATGCGGAGACGCTGGCGCAGTTCGCCGCCGAGAGTTAAGGCAGCACATGACCACAACCATTGTCCGTCCGGCCAGGCTCAGCGACCTCGACAGGCTCGAGGCGATGATTGCGCGTGTCGATCCCGGAATGCTGACCATGCCAGCGTCGCGCGAGGCGATGGCGGCGCGGATCGAGCGTTCACTGAAGGCGTTTGCGCGTCCTTCCATCGCGCCGCAGAACGAATGCTATTTCCTCGTGATGGAAGAAGAAGGCGAGCTGCTGGGCACGGCCAGCATCTTCACCAATCTTGGCGTCGAGCGGCCATTCTATTCCTACCGGATCTCGCGCGACGCCAAGGTGTCGCCGGAGCAGGACGTGAAGGTCGAACTCGACCTGCTGTTCCTGGTCAACGACTATCACGGCGATTCAGAACTCGGCACGCTGTTCATCGAGCGCAAGGCGCGCGGCGGCGGACGTGGGCGGCTGCTGTCGTTCGCGCGGCTGATGCTGATCGCGGCGGACCCGATACGGTTTGGCACCAAGGCGATGGCCGAGATACGCGGCTTCACCGACAGCGAGGGGCGGTCGCCTTTCTGGGATGCTGTGGGCGCCAAGTTCTTCAAGATGGAATATCGTGTGGCGGATTCGCTGAGCGCGCGCGATCATCGCTTCATCGCAGACCTGATGCCGCGTTATCCGATCTACACATCCCTCTTGCCGGATGACGCGCGCGCGTGATCGCCCGTCCGCATCCGGATGCCGAGCCTGCGCTCGCCATGCTGAAGGCGCAGGGCTTCCGCTACAATGACGTGGTCGACATCTTCGATGCCGGTCCGACGGTCGAAGCCTTCATCGATCACGTCGATACCGTGCGCGAAGCGCGCCGGATGACGGGCGCCGAATTCGCCGCCGGGCCAAGGCCCGAAGCTGGGCTGATCGCCAACCCCGATCTCGACCAGTTCTGCCGTTACGCAGTTTGCGGCGAGCGACGATCCCGCGCCCGTGCTCGCGCGCATCGGCGCAGGCGCGGCGGATGACTGTTATGGTCTACCGGCTGAAAGGCTCGCGCCCATGACGCTGCCAGCTTTCACGGGCGAGTGCTTCATCAATGGCCGCTGGACTCAGGGGCGGCGGGCCGGAGTTCGCGTCCATTGCTTCGGCGGATGGCCAGGAAGTCTGGCGCGGCCATGAGGCGAGCGCGGCCGACGTCGAAGCTGCGGTTGCGGCGGCGCGTGCGGCGCTGCCTGCGTGGCGGCGCAGGCCGATGGACGAGCGTGTTGCGATCGTGCGCGCGTTCGCGAAACTGGTGGATGCGCACAAGGCCGACATGGCGGCGGTCATCTCGCGCGCGACGGGCAAGCCGGTGTGGGATGCGGCGACGGAAGCAGCAGCGATGGTGGGCAAGGCCGAGCTTTCCGTGAAGGCGTATGCCGAGCGGACACCTTTGAAGGAAGCGCCTGCGGGCGCCTTCGTTGCGCGGATCAGCCATCATCCGCATGGCGTGATGGCCGTGCTGGGGCCGTTCAACTTTCCGGGGCACCTGCCCAACGGGCACATCATGCCGGCGCTGATCGCGGGCAATACGGTGATCTTCAAGCCTTCCGAGCAGACGCCGGAAGTGGCGGAGTTCACATTGCGGCTGTGGCAGGAGGCCGGGCTTCCGGCTGGCGTCATCAATCTTCTGCAAGGCGCGCGCGCGCCGGCGGAGTTGCTGGTCGCGCATGAGGGCGTCGATGGCGTGCTGTTCACGGGTGGCGTGCCGGCGGGGCGGGCGATCCATCGCGCGCTCGGCGGACAGCTGGAGAAGATCGTCGCGCTGGAGCTGGGCGGGAACAATCCGCTGGTGGTGTGGGATGCGGCGGATCTGGAGTCCGCCGCGAAGCTGATCGTGAAGTCGGCCTACATCACGTCGGGCCAGCGTTGCACGTGTTCGCGACGGCTGATCGTGAAGGCCGGAGCCGAGGGCGACAAGGTGATTGAAGCGCTGGTGCGCCTGACCGATCGCATTGTGGTGGATCGGCCGGATGCGCAGCCACAGCCTTTCATCGGGCCGCTGATTTCGGCGCATGCGGCGGACGCCGTGCTGGCCGCGCAGTCGGAATGGATCAAGGCGGGCGGCGTGGCGATACGCGAAGCGAAGCGGCTGGATATCGGACCGGCCTATGTGTCGCCGGGGCTGATCGATGTGACCGCGATGGCCTCGCGCAAGGATGAGGAAGTGTTCGGGCCTCTGTTGCAGGTGATCCGCGTCAAGAATTTCGAGGCGGCGCTGGAGGAGGCGAACAACACGAAGTTCGGTCTGGCGGCGGGGCTGATCTCCGACAGCGCGGAGCTGTTCGCGACATTCGAGGCGGAGGTGCGCGCGGGCGTGCTGAACTGGAACCGGCAGACGACGGGCGCTTCGGGCTCGGCGCCGTTTGGCGGCGTGGGGCAATCCGGCAATCATCGTCCGGCGGGATATTACGCGGCGGACTATGCGGCGTGGCCGATGGCGAGCCTGATCGCGCCGGGCGCCGTGAAGGATGACGAAGCGATCGTGGGTTTGAAGCCATGAGCGAAGCCAGCACAGCGGTTGAAGTCAATTTCGACGGGCTGGTTGGACCGACGCACAATTATGCCGGGCTCGCGCATGGCAATCTCGCGGCGGCGGCCAATGAGGGGCTGCTTGCCAATCCGCGCGAGGCTGCGTTGCAGGGCCTTGCCAAGATGCGGTGGATGCTGCGCCAGGGTCTGGTGCAGGGTGTGCTGCCACCGCAGGAGCGTCCGCATCTTCCGAGCCTGCGGCGCATGGGTTTCAGCGGAAGTGACGAGCATGTGGTGGCGACGGCGGCGCGGGCCAATCCGCTGCTGCTGGCCAATGTTTCGTCTGCGGCTTCGATGTGGACGGCGAATGCGGCGACGGTCTCGCCCGCGGCGGACACGGGCGATGGGCGCGTGCACTTCACGCCCGCGAACATGTTCTCGCATTTTCACCGCGCCATCGAGGCGGACACGACGGGGCGTGTGCTGAAGGAGATCTTTGCGGAAGAAAAGCGTTTCGCCATTCATGCGCCTGTGCCGTTTGCAACGTTTGGCGACGAGGGTGCGGCGAACCATTGCCGTCTGGCGCCGAGCCATGGCGACCGGGGCGTCGAAGTTTTCGTCTATGGGCAGTCGTCGTTCGCGAAGGATGGCGGCGGAAGGTTTCGCGCGCGGCAATCCATGGAGGCGTGTCACATCGTGGCGACGAGCCATGAATTGTGGACGGGCGGCGGCGCGGTGCTGACGCAGCAGTCGCGCGCGGCGATCGATGCGGGGGCGTTCCACAACGATGTGGTGGCTGTGTCGAACGGTCCGGTGCTGATGTTCCACGGCGAGGCGTTCGATCAGAAGGACGCGCTGGTCGAAGGACTGAAGCGGGCGGGCGAAGCGCGCGGGTTTGCGCCTGTATTGCTGGAGGCTTCGGCGGATGAGCTGACGCTGGACGAGGCGGTGAAGTCGTATCTGTTCAACTCGCAGATCGTGACGTTGCCATCGGGCGCGATGGCTTTGGTGTTGCCGCATGAGGTGGAGGAGACGCCGCGCGCGAAGGCGTTCGTGGATCGCGTGCTGGCGACCAACGGCCCGGTGCGGGAGGCGCATTATCTCGACCTGCGCCAGTCGATGCGCAATGGCGGCGGGCCAGCGTGTCTGCGGCTGCGCGTGGTGCTGACCGAGGCTGAGATCGCGGCGCTGGGCGCGGGCGTGATCCTGGATGAGGCGAAGGTGGAGGCGCTCGAGGGCGTGGTGCGGCGCAATTATCGCGACCGGCTGGAGCTGAAGGATCTGGCGGACCCTGCTCTGTTGCGGGAATCACGGACGGCGCTGGACGAGATCGGGCAGGTGCTGGGACTGGGAGCGGTGCATGACTTCCAGCGCGTATAAGTTTGCTCCGGTTGTCGAGACAGAGCGGCTGCGACTGCGCGGGCACCGGGCGGACGATCTCGCCGCGTGCCTGCCGCTGTGGAACGATCCGATCGTGACGCGCTTCATCGGCGGGCGGGCCTACACGCTGGAGGAAGTGTGGCAGCGGGTGCAACGCTATGCGGGATCGTGGGTGCTGCTTGGACATGGCTTCTGGGTGATCGAGGAGAAGGCTTCGGGCAGGCTGGTTGGTGAGATCGGGATCATGGACGCCAAGCGCGAGATCGATCCGCCGTTCGGCGACGATCTGGAGCTCGGCTGGGCGCTGATGCCGGACGCGCACGGGAAGGGCTATGCGAGCGAGGCTCTGGCGGCGGTGCTGGACTGGGAGCGCGAGATGTTCAACGGGGCGTGCGTCGTCGCGCTGATCGATCCGGACAACGCGCCGTCGATCCGGCTGGCGGAGAAGTACGGTTTCAGCGAGCGGGTGCGGTCGGTCTACAAGGGCGTTCCCACCATTCAGTTCGAACGCAGGAGGCGCGCATGACCGGCGTGATCCTCGCGCTTGATCAGGGCACGACGTCGAGCCGCGCGATGGCGATCGGGCTGGACGGTCAGGTGATCGCGTCGGCGCAGGAGGAATTCCCGCAGATTTTCCAGCAGTCGGGATGGGTGGAGCACGATCCCGAAGCCATCTGGCGCACGCAGAGACGCACGGCGGAACAGACGCTGGAGCGGCTGGGCGGGCGGAAGGTGGCGGCCATCGGCGTCACCAACCAGCGCGAGACGGTGGTGGTGTGGGATCGCAAGACGGGCGAGGCGATCCACAACGCGATCGTCTGGCAGGACCGGCGGACGGCGCAGCGGACACAGGCGCTGGCGAAGCATGAAAGCCTCGTGAGTGAGCGGACGGGGCTTGTGCTCGATCCGTATTTCTCGGCGTCGAAGATTGCGTGGATCCTGGATGCCGTTCCGGGCGCGCGCGAGCGGGCGAAGCGGGGGGAGCTGGCGGCGGGGACGATCGACTGCTTTCTGATCTGGCGGCTGACGGGTGGGCGGGTGCATGCGACGGACGCAACGAATGCGTCGCGGACATCACTGTTTGATATTCGCACGGGGCAGTGGGACGAGGAGCTTTGTGGGCTGTTCGACGTTCCGATGAACCTGTTGCCGGAGGTGAAGGACAGCGCAGCGGACTTTGGCATCAGCGATATTTTCGGGCCGAGCCTGCCGATCCGCGGGGTCGCGGGCGACCAGCAGGCGGCGCTGGTGGGGCAGGCGTGTTTTGCGGCTGGCGAGGTGAAGTCCACCTACGGCACGGGCGGGTTCCTGGTGCTGAATACGGGGACAGAGCTGAAGCGGTCGAAGTCGCGATTGCTGGCGACGATTGCGTATCGCATTGCGGGCAAGACGACTTACGCGCTGGAAGGATCGATCCTGTCGGCGGGGTCTACGATTCAGTGGCTGCGGGATGAGTTGAAGATCATTCGCGACGGCGCGCATGCGGGCGAACTGGCGGCGAGTATTGAAGATACGGCGGGCGTGCATCTCGTGCCGGCCTTCACCGGGCTTGGCGCGCCGCACTGGGATTCCGGCGCGCGTGGGGCGATCCTTGGCCTGCAGCGCGGATCGACCATCGCGCACATCGCGCGGGCGGCGCTGGAGAGCGCGGCGTTCCAGACGGTCGAACTGCTGGAGGCGATGGCGCAGGATGGCGTCGCGCCGCAACGTCTGCGGGTCGATGGCGGCATGTCGCGGAACGACTGGTTGCTGCAGTTCATGGCGGACGTGCTGGCCATAGAAGTGGTGCGGCCGAAGAATGTCGAGACGACCGTGCTGGGCGCGGCGATCCTGGCGGGTGTCGGCGCGGGTGAGTTTGCCTCGCTTGAAGAGGCAGCATCGGTGTGGAAGCTCGATCGCAAGTTTGCGCCGGTGATGGCGGCGGAGGAGCGGGCGTCGCGGATTGCAGCGTGGAAGGATGCCGTTGGGCGAGTGAAGACGACGGGCTGATCGCGCCTTAAAGCGGCCGCCAGCGGAAGAGCGGGAACAGTTGCAAAGACGATCTGACCAGCGAGGCCGAGCAGCGCTTCGGGCTGGGCATAGGTGGCGAGGAAGTCTGGGAGGCTGCGGCCGAGGACGAAGGCGGAAAGACCGTACTCGGCTGCGAGAATGGCGATCAGGGCAGTGGCGCAAGTCAGCAGGCGTACGCCGAGATCTGGTGAGACGCGCATCCACCGCATGACTGAATCGCAGACACGCCAGGCGAAGAGCAGGATGATCGGCAATTCGATCAGGACGCCGAGCAGCGGGGTTATGCCGAAATTCTGCGAGGTGACGACAGTGCGTATAGCGCCGGTCACGAAGGCGAAGGCGAAAACCATGGCGGCATAAGCGCCGCCTGCGCCGATGGCGCGAAGGAGGCTGGCCTGGGAGGCGTTTGTGTCGGGCATGACGGGCTGTAGCGTGGAATGCACGACGTGATCTAGCCACAGTATGCTCTTGCAGCGGTGCGCCGATGCGAGCAGGTTTGACCACGTGAGCGTGGGGCGGCGGGTTTGGCGGGGAATGCGAAAAGACGATGGTTTCCGAAGGCGCCGCCTTACCGGGCGCCCGCGACGCGTGCGCAATGGCCGGGATGGCTGGGCGTGCTCGGCATCTGCTTTCTGATCGCGTTTTTCGTCGGGCGTCGCGGAAACAACAGCGTTCTCGAAGTCTGGGGTGAGCAGGACGCATACGCGCGACAGGCCGCGGCAATCCGGGCAGAAGCGCAAGAGTCGCCAGCCGATGCTCGACGCCGCAAGGCCGTCGAGGCGATGCGTATGTATTGGGAGGGCCGGGTAACCCTCTACAACGCCTCGGAAACGATCTGGTGGAGGCCGGACTATGAGGGCTTCATCCAGCGCGGCGCGAAGAAGGCGCGCGAACTCGACCTGCCGCTTTATGCGCTCTCCAAAGACGACATCTATGAAATCGCCAGTCAATGTTGCACGAACTATTGCAGCATGCCTGAGGGCGAGCCCGCGCTGGTTCCACCTCCCGACATGCGCATTGCCAAAACACGACGGGGCGTTCCGGAAGGATGCGCCACGCCATGAGCATCCTCTCGCCAGACCCTCACTGGTCGCCTGATTTCTGGGAAGACATCCGCGATATCTGCGGGTGGACGGTCGGGGGCATTGTCGGGATGATCGGCCTGTTGATGATGCTTGTTGGCGGCCCCCCCTGGTCATCGGCCGCCCTCTCGCTCGGCCTGAGCATCCTGCCGCCTATCGTCGACGTGATACGCATGGTTGTGCCGTACTGGCGCTGGACATTCGTACCAACGGGCGCGTTCGTCGTGGGCCTGCTGGTCCTCATCGGGACGATTATCGCGCAGTCCTGGCCGCACCCATAGCCCGCGTCTCGCGTCGCAGGCCGGGTGCTGTCCGGAGAGGCATTGGGAATTCGGCCAAAGCCGCGCTAAAGAGTTGATGCCCCTTGATCCGGGTCGCTCAATCCCAGAGTCTGTTTGTCCATGGCAGCACGCAACGCGTTCATCGATGCCACAAGAGTCGCCCGGCCCGTACGCGCGTCTTCCATTCTGGCTGCGCTTGGTGCGCTCGTGCTGGTGGGTTGCGGCGAGTCAAAGCCTGTTTGCGAAAATCAGGTTATTCGAGAAGCGACCTCGCCCGACGGCGCCATGAAAGCCGTCCTGTTTCGCCGGGCATGTGGCGGGCCGACAGGGTTCTCGTCGCAGGTTTCGATCCTGCCTGCCGGCGAGACTGAAACCGGCAAGGGCAACGCTTTCATTGCCGACACGGCTGGCGGTCTTGCGCCTGCTGCTGCGTGGGGCGGTCCGGAGGTAGCGCTGGAATGGACATCGCCAGCGGCGCTCACGCTCGCCTATGCTTCACGGGCGCGCGTCATCATCGCCGAACCATCTGTTCTTGGCGTCATCATCAGCCACAAGATCAAGGACTGAGCCCATGACCACACGCATCGAGATGGTCGAGGTCGCTGCGCGCGACGGATTGCAGAACGAACCCGGCTTTTTTCCGACGGCTGACAAGCTGGAGTTGATTGCGCGCGCCGTGGCCGCGGGATCGAAGCGGATCGAGGTGGCGAGCTTTGTTCACCCTGGCCGCGTGCCGCAGATGGCGGATGCGGAGGCCGTGTGCGCGGGCCTGCCGGCGCGGACAGCGGAAGACGTGACGTATATCGGGCTGGTGCTGAACAAGCGCGGCGCGTTGCGGGCGCTGGAGACGCAGGTGCATGAGCTGGGCGCGGTGATCTCGGCCAGCGACGGGTTTGGCATGGCCAATCAGGGGCGGACGTCTGATGAAACGGCGGACGACGCTATCGAGATCATCCGGCTTGCCAAGGAACACGGGCGCTCGGTGCAGGCGACGATCTCGGTTGCGTTCGGGTGTCCGTTCGACGGCGAGATAGCGCCGTCGCGCGTGGCGGATATCGTGCGCAAGGTTGCGGCGGCGGGTCCACGCGAAATTGCGATTGCAGATACGATTGGCGTTGGCGTGCCCAATCAGGTGACTGCGGTAATGGCGGCGGCGAAGGCGGCGGCGCCGGGCATGTCGATCCGGCTGCATTTCCATGACACGCGGAATACGGCGGTCGCGAATGTATGGGCAGGTGTTGAGGCTGGCGCGACGACGATTGATGCGTCGATTGCGGGGATTGGCGGGTGCCCGTTCGCGCCGAACGCGACGGGCAATGTGGCGACTGAAGATGTGCAGTACATGCTGCAACGCTCGGGCGTTGAAACGGGATTGAGCCTTGATGGCTTGATCGACACAGCGAAATGGCTGTCGGTGAAGATGGGGCGGACCTTGCCAGGGCTCGTCAGCCGCGCAGGCGGTTTTCCCAAATGACCGGAGCGCTTGAAGGCCTGCGCGTCATCGAGATGGGATCGCTGATTGCTGGACCGTTCTGCGGCCAGCTGATGGGCGACATGGGCGCGGACGTCATCAAGATCGAACAACCCGGCGAGGGCGATCCGATGCGCCAGTGGGGACAGGGCGCGAAGCCGGCATGGTGGCGTGTGATTGCGCGCAACAAGCGGTCGGTGGCGCTGAACCTGCGGGTGGCGCGTGGACAGGAGATTGCGCGCGAACTGATCGCGCAGGCGGATATCCTCGTCGAGAATTTTCGGCCCGGCACGCTGGAGAAGTGGGGGATGGCGCCCGAGGCGCTGCACGCGATCAATCCGCGACTAATCATCGTGCGTGTGTCGGGTTATGGACAGACGGGGCCGTATGCGGATCGCGCGGGCTTCGGTCTGGTCGGCGAGGCGATGGGCGGATGGCGCTATCTGGTGGGCGAGCCGGATCGGCCGCCGGCGCGGATGGGGCTGTCGATCGGGGACACGCTGGCGGCGACTTATGGATGCATGGGCGCGCTGGCGGCGCTACACGCGCGCGAGAAGACGGGGCGCGGGCAGGTGGTGGACAGCGCGCTCTATGAAGCGGTGCTGCAGGTGACGGAGTCGCTGCTGCCGGACTATGGCGCGAGTGGGCACATGCGGACGCGGTCGGGTTCGATCCTGCCGGGCATTGCACCCTCGAATGCGTATCCGTGCAGTGATGGCGATATCGTCATCGGCGGCAACCAGGACAAGGTGTTTGCGCGTCTCGCGGAAACCATCGGTCATCCCGAGTGGGCGGAGGATGAGCGGTTCAGGACCCACCATGCGCGTGGCGCGCGGCAGGCGGAGCTGGATGGCCTGATCGTGGACTGGACGCGCCTGCATACGGTGGCCGAGGTCGACGCGATCATGGCCGAGGCGGGAGTGCCGGCGGGACCGATCTATCGGCCGGACGGCATGGTGCGCGATCCGCAGTTCGTGGCGCGCGAAGCGATCCATTGGGAGGAGCATGAAAGCCTTGGCCGCGTGCCGATGCCGAACGTGTTCCCGAAGCTGTCAGAGACGCCGGGGGCTGTGCGTCGGCCTGCGCCGGATCGCGTTGGCCAGCATACGGAAGAGGTGCTGGGCGAGGTGCTCGGGCTGGACGCGACGGAATGTGACGGTCTTCGGCGCGCCGGTATCATTTGAATTCACTGTTTTCGCAGTGAAAGCGGGGTTTTGCCCGGCGCGAATGCCGGTCTATGTTGTTGGAACAGATTCCGGAGAGAGACCCCATGTGTGACAATCATAACGTCGTTGCGCCGCAGGTTGTGTCGCTTGAGGGCATGGATCGCCGCAGACGTCATGCGAAAACTGCTGACGGGCACGATGGTGCTGGGCGTGGTGAGCACGACCGCCGGATGCGCGAGCGTCAGCAAGTATCTCGAACCGAGCGACGCCGATCTCGCGCCGATGGCGGCTCAGGCCTGGACAGAGACGAAAGCCAAGATTCCGATCTCGAAGGATCCAAATGCCAACGCCCGGCTGCAGCGCATCGGCAAGAAGATCGCGGCGGTTGCGCCGGTGCCGAATGCACAGTGGGAATTCGTCGTATTCGATACGAAGGAGCTGAACGCTTTCGTCCTGCCGGGCGGCAAGGTTGGCTTCTACAAGGGCCTTCTGGATTTCGTCGACAATGACGATCAGGTTGCGGCGGTGCTGGGTCACGAGGTTGGCCACGTTGTTGCACGCCACGCGGCGAAGCGCGCGGGCCGCGAAAGCGCGACGCAGCTCGGCGTGCAGCTTGGCGGCATGGCGCTGGGCGGCGTGGCTGGCAGCACGGACAATGCGATGGCGATCCTTGGGCGCGGGCGCTGCGGTTGGCGTCACGCTGCCGTTCAGCCGCGACAATGAATCGGAAGCGGACAAGCTGGGCGTCGATTACATGCGCCTGGCCGGCTATGACGTGAAGCAGGCGGTGAAGCTGTGGGAGAAGATGGGCGCGGCTTCGGCCTCGCGCAGCCCGGAATTCATGTCGACCCACCCGAACCCCAGCACGCGCATCAAGGACCTCAAGGCCTACATCACGGCCCAAGGCTACGCGACCTTCTAGGACGGCGGTTGCGTCAGCTGTGGGCGTCGCGGACCTGCCTTGGTTCGTAGATGGCCCAATGACGGCAGCTCATGATGTGGCGGGTGGCGGCGAACATCTGCACGTCGAGCACGACCATGAGGTGTCCCTTGGTGTCGACATTGTCGGCCACGATGGCGCGGACCTCAAGGTCTTCGCCATCGTGCAGCAGGGCGTGCATGTCGATGGCGCTTTCGACGTGGATCCACGGACCAAGTTTCACATTCTCGGCAAGCACGTAATTGGCGCGGCGCAGCAGCCAGGCCGCGTTGGCGATGCGGCCGTCGTCGTAGAGGGCGGGGTCGTCCCGCACGGCGGCGACATGCTCCAGCCCTGCCTCGCGCGTGTAGCGTTCGCGCAACGTGCCCAGCGTCTGGCCGACCTGCAGGCTTAGCTGCGAGGCGGGCGGGCGTGACTCTATGGCGGGCATGGCGGCGGTTTTGAGTAGCGTGGCGGGAGCTGGCGCGCCGACGCGTTTGGCTGTGCCCGTCGCGCAGGTATCGCCACGGGCTGAGACCGCGAATGTCATGGCGTCGGGGCCGTCGGATTCAGATGTCACCGTGGTCGGGTCGCCGTCATAGACCGGTTTGTAGAAACGGGCGCGCATGTGGCCGCCCGTCAGCCAGTCGCGGCCCCAGGCGGCCATGGGTTCGTGGGCGAGGTAGGCAAAAACGTCGACGCCGGGAACGAGACCGCCCGTGAAACCGAACCTGCTCGCAACTGCATCATCGTGAATCTTGTTCTCGCTCGCAGTTGCGGTGTTGAAAGCGATGAGGGTGCGCGTGGCTGTCATGCGTAGAGGTTAGGCCACAGTTGGTCGCTGGTCGAGCGGGGAGGCCGTGCAGGCTGTCGACAACCTGTCCGTCTGCGATAGTGTGCCGGCAAGAATACGGGAGGCACGCAACGTCATGACGCCAAACGATCCACATGATGCAGTCGTCGTTGGTTCAGGCGCCGGGGGCGCGATGGCGGCCTGGGTGCTGACCAAGGCCGGCGCCACCGTGCTGATGCTGGAGGCGGGGCGCGACTACAACCCCGACGAAGCGCCGATGCTGAACATGGCGATGGAAGCGCCGCTGCGTGGTACGGGCACGCCGGACAAGGAGTTCGGCTACTACGATGCAACGGTGGACGGCGGTTGGGAGATGCCGGGCGAGCCTTACACCAAGGCCGAGGGCTCGGAATTTGTGTGGTGGCGCAGCCGGATGCTGGGCGGGCGCACCAATCACTGGGCGCGCAACTCGTTCCGCATGGGCCCGTACGACTTCATGCCCAAGACGCGCGACGGGCTCGGCGTCGACTGGCCGCTGAAGTACGAGGATCTCGCGCCCTGGTATGACAAGACCGAGAAGCTGGTGGGCGTCTATGGGACGAACACCGGACTTGAAAACCATCCGAGCTCTGGGCCGGGCGTGCTGCAGACGCCGCCAAAATTTCGCACGTGGGAAACCTTCCTGAAGGCTGGCGGCGATGCGATCGGCATTCCGGTTGTGCCGGCGCGCCGCGCTGTGCTGACCAAGAAGATCGATGAGCGCTCGCCGTGCTACTGGGCGTCGAGCTGTGGACGTGGATGCGGCATCGGCGCGGCATTCCAGACGACGACCTCACTGATCCCGTGGGCCAAGGCGACTGGCAAGCTGACTATCGCGACGGGCGCCATGGTCTATGAAATCGTGCTCGATGCGTCGGGCAAGGCCACAGGCGTTCGCTACATCGACAAGGCGTCGGGCGAGCATCGCGAGGCCAAGGGACGCGTGGTGATCGTAGCCGCGTCGACGGGCGAAACGGCGCGCATCCTGTTGAACTCCAAGCCCAATGGCCGCGCCGAAGGCCTCGCCAATTCGAGCGGACAGGTTGGCCGCAACTTGCTGGATACGGTTGGCTCCAGCGTCAACGCTTACTTCCCGCAGCTCGAAGGCCGCCCGCGGTACAACGAAGACGGTGCGATGGGCCTCCATGCCTACATTCCGTTCTGGGATTATCAGAAGATCGCGAAAGGCGAAGTCGACACGCCGCGCGGCTATCACGTCGAGATCGGCGGCAGCTTCGGTGATCCGGGCCTCGGCGTCGGCAGCGGCCTTGATGGGTACGGTTCCAGCCTGCGCTCTGACGTGAAACGCCGCTACGGCTCGCGTATCAATTTTACCCAGCGCGGCGAGATGATCCCGAACGCAAAATCCTATTGCGAGATCGACGGTAACACGAAGGACAAGTTCGGCATTCCGGTCCTGAAATTCTCGTTCGCCTGGTCCGAACACGAACTCAATCAGGTGAAGCACTTCCAGAAGTCCATGAAAGAGCTGATCGACAAGCTCGGCGGTACGCTCGCGGCCGAGCCGGATGAACCCGCAAAGGCCATCTCCAAGGGCGGCGAGATCATTCACGAGGTCGGCACGGCCCGCATGGGCAAGGATGCCCGGGACTCTGTCGTCAACCAGTTCGGCAAGACGTGGGACGTCGACAATCTCTATCTTGCCGACGGATCCGTGTTCGCTTCGAAGGCGCACAAGAATCCGACAATCACGATCATGACGCTCGCCATGCGCTCTGCGGACAGTATCGCTACGCGCCTGCGCAAGGGCGAGCTGTAGGAGGGGATGATGACCAACACAGAAGACCTCTTCGATTGTCATGATCGACCGGCGCGTGACGCTGAAATGGCTGGCCGGAGCGATGGCCGCGGGCCAGCTCGCCGCGTGTGGCGATGGCGCCAAGGGCATATCGTGGGCTGAAGTCGAAGCCATCAAGGCCAAGGGCCTTGGCAAGGATATCGACTTTGCCAACATCAGCGTGCCGTGGCCGCTGACCATGACGGCGGCCGAGCTGGCGATCACGGCGGAACTGGCGGACTTGATCCTGCCCGGTGAAGGCGACATTCCTGCGCCCTCAAAGGTGGGCGTGCCGGCCTTCATCAATGAGTGGGTGAGCGCGCCTTATCCTGACCAGAACACGGATCGGCAGCTGATCATCCCGGGGCTTGCCTGGCTGGATAACGAGTCGAAGGTGCGTAACGGCGTGCCGTTCACGAATGCCGATAGCTCGGCGCAGAAGAAGATCCTCGACGACATCGCCTTCAAGGCCAAGGTGAAACCGGGCCTCGAGAAGCCTGCGGAATTCTTCGGCCGCATGCGGTCGCTGACGCTGGGCGCGTTCTACACCACACGCGAGGGC
This sequence comes from uncultured Alphaproteobacteria bacterium, assembly GCA_963784415.1. Classification (GTDB taxonomy): domain Bacteria; phylum Pseudomonadota; class Alphaproteobacteria; order Caulobacterales; family Hyphomonadaceae; genus UBA7672. The sequence goes on along the minus strand of CAWARK010000006.1, from coordinate 33,883 downwards.
TGGGCCGATGTCGGATACATGGGCAATACGCCGGGCACGGGCGATTATCCCGGCCCGACGCCCGAAGCGCTGGCTCACATCAAGGGCGTGATCGAGAAGATGGGACTAACCTACACCGCGCCGTAACAACAGCCTCTAGGCGCATAGCAAAAAGCCGGGAGAGCGTGGCTCTCCCGGCTTCTTCTTTGTCAGTCGGTTGGACCTATTGGATCGGCCGGATCTTGATGTTGCGGTACCAGACCTGATTGCCATGGTCCTGCAGGGCGATGTGGCCCTTGGCGAAGGTGCCGAACAGCGGCCACTGCTTGAACTTCGATGCAGCGACCTTCTTCTTCCAAGCATCGTCGCCGTAGCTCGATTCCGACACCAGCTTGCCGTTGAGCCAGTGTTCGATCTCGCTGCCGGTGAAGCGCACGGTCGCTTCGTTCCACTCGCCCACCGGCTTCACAGCGCCATCCGGCGGCGTTTCGAAATCATAAAGCGCGCCGGCGCGGTGCGTGGGGAACTTGCCGTCGGCATGGCCGTCATTATCCAGCACCTGCATTTCGGGGCCGGTGTTGTACGTGTTGTCCGCGCCATCGACTTCGTTGACGAGGTAGATGATGCCGCTATTGCCGCCGGGCGAGATCTTCCATTCCAGCGACAGCTCGAACGGGCCGTATTCGTCGACCGTCATTAGGTCGCCCGCGCCACCGGCCGTGAGCGCGAGCGTGCCATCTTCCACCTTCCACGCAGCCCCCGGCGCATCCTTCTTGTAGCCCTTCCAGCCGGTTAGGTCCGTGCCGTTGAAGAGGAGCTTCCATCCGGCCGCCTCATCCGCCTGCGACAGGTTCAATTGGGCGGGCTCAGTTCCTGCTGGTGGTGGTGGAAGAGGCGTATCGACTTTGATCGCGGGTTTCGGCTCGCCGCACGCAGCCAGCATCAGCGCCGCAGTCATCAATCCCGTCGCAAACCGCATCGCAGTCTCCCTCAAACCGGCGTCCACGCGCCGTTGTTACCGTTCGAGGCGATGGCCGCCTCGATGAATTTCACACCGCGCACGCCGTCGGCCACGCCCGGCGCCTGAAGCGAGCAGGGGCTTGGCGCGCGCTTCTCCTGATGAGCCCGCACGAGCTCCGCCGCATCGGTATAAATCTGCGCGAAGCCTTCCAGATAGCCCTCCGGGTGGCCGCCGGGAATGCGTGTCGCCAGTGTCGCCATCTTCGAGACGCCGGCGCCGCCGCGGCGGATGATGCGTTGCTGTTCGCCCAGTGGCGTGAACAGAAGCGTCTCTGGCGTCTCCTGCGCCCACTCGATGCCGCCCTTGTCGCCGAACACGCGCAACTTCAGCCCGTTGGCCGATCCGGTCGCGACCTGGCTCGCCCACAACATGCCTTTCGCTGCGCCGCCGAAGCGCATCATGACGTTCACATTGTCATCAACCTTGCGGCCCGCGACGAAGGTCGACAGATCCGAGGAGATCGTCTCTGCCTTCAGGCCTGTGACGAACTCTGCCAGCTGGAAAGCATGCGTCGCGATATCGCCCAGCGCACCGCCGGGCCCGGCCTTCGCAGGATCGCCGCGCCAGTCCGCCTGCTTGTTGCCCTTCTGGTCGGTGGCGAGCCAGTCCTGCGCATATTCGACCTGCACGACGCGGATCGCGCCGAGTTCGCCGGCCTCGATCATCGCGCGCGCCTGACGCGCCATAGGATATCCGGAATAGTTGTGTGTCAGGATGAAAGGCAGGCCGGTCTCGCGCGTCAGCGCCGCGAGATCCTCTGCGTGCTTCAGCGTGATGGTCATCGGCTTGTCGCAGATCACCGGAATGCCCGCGAGCAGAAATTCGCGCGCAATTGCGTGGTGTGTCGAGTTGGGCGTCACGATTGAAACCGCATCGATCCGATCCGCGCGCTTCGCTTCGCTCGCCGCCATGGTGCGGAAATCTGCATAAGCGCGATCGGCGGTAAGGCCTTGGCTCAGGCCGAAAGCGACAGACTTCTGCGGGTCCGACTGGAAGTTGCCGGCGACAAGGTCCCAGTGCCCGTCGAGCCGCGCCGCCATGCGGTGCACGCCGCCAATGAACGCGCCTTCGCCGCCGCCGACCATGCCAAGGCGCAGACGCCTCACCGGTCGAGGCCCAGCAGGCGTCGGTTGGCTTTTTCATCCGTGCCGCTTGCGGCGAAATCGTCGAACGCGCGTGGCGTCACGCGGATTATGTTGTCGCGGATGAACTGCGCGCCTTCGCGTGCGCCGTCTTCCGGATGCTTGATGCAGCACTCCCACTCCAGCACGGCCCAGCCTTCGTAGTCATAGCCAGCGAGCTTCGAGAAGATTCCCTTGAAATCCACCTGACCATCGCCGACCGAACGGAACCGTCCGGCGCGCTCCAGCCACGGCGCGTAGCCCGAATAGACGCCTTGGCGGCCAGTCGGATTGAACTCCGCGTCCTTTGACGTGGAACATCTTGATGCGCTCGTGATACAGGTCGATGTATTCGAGATAGTTCAGCTGCTGCAGGACGAAGTGGCTCGGGTCGAACAGGATGTTGGCGCGCCTGTGGCCTTTCACGCGGTCGAGGAACATCTCGAACGTCGTGCCGTCGAACAGGTCTTCGCTCGGATGGATCTCGTAGCAAAGATCGACGCCAGCATCCTCGTAAGCATCGAGGATCGGCTTCCACCGTTTCGCCAGTTCTTCAAACGCCGTTTCGAAGAGGCCGGGCGGGCGCTGGGGCCAGGGAAAGAAGTAGGGCCACGCCAGTGAGCCCGAGAATGTCACGCTGGCGTCCAGACCCAGTCGCCGCGACGCCTTCGCTGCGAGCTTCACCTGGTCGACTGCCCATTCCTGCCGCGCGCTCGGATTGCCGCGCACACGTTCCGGCGCAAACGCGTCGAACAGTGTGTCGTAGGCCGGATGTACGGCTACCAGCTGACCCTGCAGATGGGTCGACAGTTCGGTGATGACGATGCCGGCGTCTTTCAGGATGCCTTTGACCTCGTCGCAGTAGGCATCGCTCTCCGCCGCCTTGCGGAGGTCGAACAGCGACTTCTCGGTGGTCGGAATCTGGACGCCGATAAAGCCTTTGTCCGCCGCCCACTTCGCGATCGTAGGCAGCGAATTGAACGGCGCATCCGGCCCCACGAATTGCGCGAGGAAGATGCCGGGCCCCTTCATGGTCTTCATTGCAAGTCCTCAGACGACGAGCGTGCTGAGGTACTTATAGCCAATCTCGGCAGACTCCACCCGCGGCTTGTCGAAAGGCGGCTCCTGCTCGAGGAAGTAGTTGCGAACGCCTGCCGCATAGCCAGCGGGAATGATCGTTTTCCAGTCAAGCTTGCCAGCGCCGATATCTGCAGGGTCCATCTTGAGCGCGATGTTCGGCACGGTGGACGCCTTGATGTCCTTTACGTGCATGCCGGTGTAGCGGCCCGAGTGGCGGCCGAGCAGTTCGACAATGTCGTTCCCGGCGGCGGCGGCCCAGCCGACATCCAGCTCGAACGACACGGCCGCAGGATCGCTCTCCGCGACGAGAATGTCGTAGCCGGTGCGGTTGCCGACCTTCACGAACTCGAAATTGTGGTTGTGATAACCGAACGCGATGCCGCTGGCCTTCAGCTTGCGGCCCACATCCGACAGTTCGGCGGCGATGCGCTTCCAGTGATCTTCCGTCATGGCGGCGGCGACGCGCACGATGAAGGCATAGCCTTCGCCCGCATTCGGCGTCAGGCCAAGACCGTCGGGGATTGCCATGGCGGGGCAGTAGACGTGGCTGGCGCCCAGCGTGTGCATGTCGTCGGCCACCTTCGACAGATCGCCGCGCAGGCCGGGCTCGGCATCCGTGCCGGGGCGCATGGCCATGTGAGCGCTCGTGCACTTCACGTTGTTGCGGGTGAAAATCTCGCGCAGCTGGGCCGGCGTCTTGCCCATGTAGGAGGGCAGTCTCGACGGTGTCGTAGCCAATGCGCGAGACAGCGGCGATGGCGCCCTCAAGGTCGGACGCCAGCATGTCGGATAGCGTATAGAGCTGAATGCCGATGGGCACGGATTTGCGCTCGAAATACGTGCCCCCGGTTGTGGAGCACGCGGCGAGTATAGGACTAGCCGCGCCAGCCGCGCAAAGTCCCTGCACGAAACTGCGGCGTGAGAGATCGAACATCGGACGCTCCTTTTACGAATTGCATCATGCGGCTGCAACGCTCGCGGGCGCTCGCTCGGCGGGCCGGAAGAACAGGGCCAGCAGCAGAACGGCGACAACCGCCATGCCGGCTGGCACCATGAACAGCGTGCGATAGTCGACAGCGCCGGTCGCCGGATCCGTCCACTGCGCCATCAGCGCCGGGAAGAGGAAGCTGGCCGCCACGTTGCCGACGCCGAGGATCAGCAGGTTGAACAGGCCCTGCGCGCTGGAGCGCACGTCCTTCGGGAACGCTGCATCGACAAAGATGTAAACCGTCGCGAAGAAGAACGCGTAGCAGATGCCATGCAGCAGCTGCACCGCCAGGATCGTCGGCACGCTGTCGGGGAAGAAGGCGAACACCAGGAAGCGTGCGCCGTGGCCGAGAATGCCGATGATCATCGTGGCTTTCCAGCCGAGCCGGATCAGCACGGCGCCCAGGATGAACATGGTCAGGATTTCGGCGACCTGTCCGATGCTCAGCACGATCATCGAAAGGTTGGCGTCGATGCCCACGCGATTGGTGAGGAAGCCGTCGGCCATAACGAAGTAGCCGTTATGGATCGTGCTATCGATGAAGGTGACGAAAAACAGCACCGCGATGGACGGAATGCCGAGCAGCGTGATCGCCTTGCGCCACGCCAGCGGATCGGTTCCGGCCGCGCTGCGGTTCGGCGGCGTATGCGGCAGGGTGAGGCTGTAGGCTGCGAATACGAACGAGACGATGGCGGCGACCACGAAGATCATCCGCACCTGTTCCGGCCCGGCATGCGCCGTCAGCAGGAACACGAACGGCCAGCTCACCAGGATCCAGCCGATCGTTCCGCCCATCCGGATCGTGCCGAACTGTTTGGCCGGCTCCTTCAGGTTGGCGAACGCCAGAGCGTTGGCGACCGACATCGACGGCACATACATCACGCTGAACACGAGGAATGCGCCGAAGAATGGCCAGAAGTCCGTCAGGAAGGCGCAGCCGAGCAAGGCGATGCCGCCGATGATGTTGCTGACGGCCAGGAAGCGCTCGGCCGAGAAGTTACGGTCGGCGAACTGGTTGGAGAAGAAGATGCCGATGATCGCGGCGATCCCCCACGCGCTTCCCACCAGCGACATCTGCCACGGCTCGAAGCCGAGCTGGCCCATATAGGGGAACAGCTTGGGCTGATACGCTCCCCAGATGGCGAGCTGCAGCAGCATCATCAAAAACAGACGACCTTGAATCACGTGTGTCTTCCTCCCGCCCCCCGCCGCTGGTCTGTCGCCAGCGCGCGGTTGATACTCTAGGATCGAGTGTTACCCGCGAGTCCGCCGCTGTCCACGGGGCGCGGGCAAGAAGGAGGGGCGAACGCGTGCATATCTCCATCCGATCGATTGCCGTCGCGCTTTTGGCCGTTGCCGCAGCCGCGTGTTCCTCAATGCCGCAACGCGGCGAAACCTGGCAGCCGCTTTTCGACGGCAAGACGCTGAATGGCTGGACGCCCAAGATTCGCGGGTTCCCGCTGGGCGAGAACTATCGCGACACTTTCCGGGTCCGCGATAGCGCCATCGTCGTATCCTATGACAAATACGACCAGTTCGGTGAACGCTTCGGCCATCTGTTCTACGACCGTCCGCTCACCGGCGCATGGAAGTTGCGCCTCGAATACCGCTTCCTCTCCGCCCACCCCGCCGACACGCCCGCCTGGGCCATAGCCAATTCCGGCGTGATGATCTTCGGGCAGGACCCCAAAGGCATGGCCGTTGGCGACAGCTTCCCGGTTTCGGTCGAAGCGCAGCTGCTCGGCCCCGCGCCGGCGCAGGAACGTTTCAACGGCAATATGTGCTCGCCCGGCACGCACGTCGTGATCGACGGCAAGCTCGAGAAGACGCACTGCATCAACTCGAAATACGTGGCCGATCCCAACGATCAGTGGATCACCTTCGAGATCGACGTCGCGAAGGACGGAACAGTGACGCAGCTCGTGAACGGCAAGGTGACGATGGTCTATTCGGACGTGCAGCTCGATCCGGAAGGCAAGATGGCGGACTCGAAGCCGCTGGTTGCGGCGGCTGGCGGGAATCTGAAGCTTGAGGGCGGCACGATCTCGCTGCAGAGCGAGGGCAATCCGATAGAGTTCAGGAAGATCGAGTTGCTGCAGGAGTAAGGTGGACTAGCTCCGCCCAGCTCCCGACATCTCAAATCCTTCATACCCGTTCGCAGCCACCTCGTCGCACTTCTGGCGATAGACCCCGACGCCGGCCACATATGGCATGAACACGCGCGGCTTCCCCGGCACGTTTGCGCCGATGTACCAGGAGTTTGCCTGCGGATAGAGCGTCATGTCGGCGACTTCGTTGACGTGCGCCACCCACGCATCTTCCGCCGCCTGCGTTGCCTCGATGGCGTCCTGCTGCCGCTCGCCCATGGCGGCGATGCATGCGCTGATCCAGTCGATGTGCTGCTCGATGGAAACAACCATGTTCGACAGCACGGAGGGACTGCCCGGTCCTGTCACCATGAACATGTTCGGGAAGCCCGCCACCATCAGGCCAAGATAAGTCCGCGGCCCGCCTTCCCACTTGTCCTTCAGCGCTTCGCCGCCACGTCCGCGTATGTCGATCTTGCCCAGCGCACCCGTCATCGCGTCGAACCCAAGCCCGAAGATCAGCACGTCGAGTTCGTGTTCCACGCCGCCTGTCTTCACGCCTTTCGGCGTCACCGTCACCGGCGCTTTCGCGATATCGACCAGCTTCACATTGCTTCGGTTGAATACCTCGAAATAACCGGTGTCGACGCAGATGCGCTTCGATCCTGCCGGATAAGTGCGCGGCGTCAGCAGTTCCGCCGTCGCTGGATCCTTCACTACGCCGCGTATCTTTTCAGCGACGAACTCCACAAACGTGTTGTTCGCTTCTTTCGTCACCAGCATGTCCATGAACACGCCGCCGATGGCAAAGCCGCCCTTGGCCCAGCGCTCTTCATACATGCGCCGCCGTTCGTCTTCCGGGGTCTCCAGCGTCATCTTGTCGGTCACGATGGCGGCGCTGATCCCGATCGGATGCTCGCGCTCGGCCTTGCGGTTAGCCTCGCGATTGGCCAGCCAGTCGCGCTTCACGTCAGCGCGCGCCGGGCCGTTGTGCGCCGGAATGGAAAAATTCGGCGTGCGCTGAAAGACGGTGAGGCTGCCTACCTGCGACGCAATCTCCGTAATCGTCTGGACGGAGGACGATCCCGTCCCGATGATCCCCACGCGCTTGCCGGCAAGGTCCGGATGCTGACGCGGCCAGTCGCCCGTGGTGTAGACCTCGCCCTTGAACGTCTCGGCTCCCGGAATATCGATCGTCTTCGGAACCGAAAGGCACCCCGTCGCCATCACGCAGAACCGCGCCGAAACCTTGTCGCCTCGATCCGTCTTCACAGTCCAGCGATGCGTCGGCTCGTCATAAGCCGCATTCGTCACGCGCGTTTCAAACCGCACATCGCGCCGCAAGTCGAACCGATCCGCTACATGGTTCAGATAGCGCAGCAGCTCCGGCTGTGCAGCGTAGCGCTCGCTCCACTGCCAGTCGCTCTCCAGTTCTGGCGAAAATGAATACGAGTATTCGTGGCTCTCCACGTCCACGCGCGCGCCGGGATAGCGGTTCCAGTACCACGTGCCGCCCACGCCGTCGGCTGCTTCGAACACGACAGCGCTCAGCCCCATGCCGCGCGCCTTGTGCAGCATGTAGAGCCCTGCAAAGCCCGCCCCCACGATGACCATGTCGCAGGTCTGCGGCGCGGGCGTGCGATCATGCGTGGTCATGCCAGACGTTTCCCTCATCACATGTTGAGACCAGAGCGACTGACGGTTCTATCGTGGGTCTCAGGTCGCCCAGACCTTGCCGATCGTTGACACGGGCACATCACCCTTGAATGGTCCCGGCGTCTGTTCGTAGCGCATCAGTGTGGTGGCTCCGACTTTCGAGGTGCAGAAGCCGAGCAGCGTCAGTTCCTTGATCATCCTGAAAAAGTGCGGCGGCGCCGCCGGGTCGGCAACCGTATAAGCCCGCTGGTCATACGTCTTCATCAGCGAGACCTGCTCATCCGGTGTCAGCGCCGCAAACGGCTTGCCTCGGAATTCCGCCGCATCGGTCGACACCTGCGTAAGGCCCGCGCGAATAATCCCACGCTCCTTGTCGGTGTAATAGCCAGCCAGCATTCGATCGATGAAGGCCGGAACGCCAACGTCGAGTGCGCCCGGCGTGTCGGTCTTCGGCAGGATCTGGTCGGCCATAGCAGTGACCGTGGCCATTTCCGCCGGCGTGAGGAAGCCAGTCTTGGCTAGGTCGACGGGTTCGGGCGTTGCCACGCACCCACCGAGAATGCCGGCTGCGGCGCTGGCGCTGATGAAGCCACCCAGCATCATCGAGGCGCGGCTCAGAAGTTCGCGACGGTCCATCATGTTCGGTCTCCGTCCTAGAGTTCGCCGCGCTTCAGCGCGTTGGCGGCGTGATCAGCCGCCCGTGCGGTGATCGCGAGATAGGTGAGCGAGGGGTTTACGCACGCGGCAGAAGTCATGAATGAACCATCTGTCACGTAGACGTTGGTGGCGGCGTGCACCTGACCCCAGCCGTTGAGCACCGATGTCTTGGGATCGCGGCCCATGCGCGCCGTGCCCATTTCGTGAATGCCGAGGCCAGGACCATAGGGCCGGTCAAAGCCCTGCACATTCTTGAACCCGGCTGCGCTCAGCATCTCCTCGGCGGACGCCTGCATGTCTTTCCGCATGTTGAGTTCGTTCTGACGGATGGTCACGTCGAACTTCAGCGTCGGCAGGCCGTCGATGTCTTTCACATCGGGGTTCATGGTCACGCGGTTGTCGCGGTAGGGCAGCATTTCGCCAAAGCCGCCGATGCCGATCGTCCAGGGGCCGGGCTCGGAAATGTCGTCCTTCAATTCCTTGCCGAACCCCATCTCCGCGACCAGCCGCTGCCAGCCCGTACGGCTCGCGCCGCCCTGATAGCCATAGCCGCGCGTGAAGTCGTTGCGCTTGGATCTGCTGTCCGCGATGTTCCGGAAGCGCGGGATGTAGATGCCGTTCGGCCGGCGTCCCGAGTAATAGCGATCCTCATAGCCCTCGACGCTAGCCTGCGCGCCGACGCCGAGATGGTGGTCCATCACGTTGCGGCCAAGCTCGTCGCTGTCGTTGCCGAACCCGTTCGGGAAGCGGTCGCTCTTCGAGTTCAGCATCAGCCATGTCGAGTTCAGCGTCGAAGCGCAGAGGAAGATGACCTTGGCGTAGTATTCGGTTGTGGTCTTGGTATGGGCGTCCTGTACGCGCACGCCCGTCGCCTTGTTCAGCTTCGCGTCGAAGATTATCTCGGTGACGATCGAGTCCGGCTGCAGCGTCAGATTGCCCGTGTGATCGGCGGCGATCAGCGTCGCGCCGTTAGACGAGAAATACGCCCCGAAGGAGCAGCCGCGCATGCAAAGGTTGCGGCTCTGGCAGGTGCCGCGGCCGAGATCCATCTGCTCCTTGGTCGGTTTGGTCAGGTGCGCTGTGCGACCGATGGTGATGCGGCGCTCGGGGTAGCCCGCTTCGACCTTTGCCTTGAGCGTCTTTTCGACGGCGTTGAAATCCATCGGCGGCTGGAAGATGCCGTCCGGCAGATGTGGCAGTCCCTCCATGGAGCCGCTGACGCCCATCCAGCGTTCGACCTTGTCGTACCAAGGCGCCACGTCGGCATAGCGGATCGGCCAGTCGACGCCGACGCCTTCCTTGGCGTTGGCTTCGAAATCGAGGTCGCTGTGGCGATAGCTCTGGCGGCCCCAGGTGATCGAGCGGCCGCCTACATGATAGCCGCGAATCCAGTCGAAGCGGTTCACTTCGGTGTAGGGATGCTCGTCATCCTTCACGAACCAGTGGTTCCACTGGTCGTTGACCGTGTAGCCCGTGCGCTGCTGCTTGAAGTAGTGCTTCTCGACTTCATCCATCGGCGTGCGGCCGCTCGGATAGCGGAAGTCCCACGGGTCTTTCGCGAAGGTCGTGTAGTCCTTGCCGTGCTCTACCTTCCGCCCGCGCTCCAGCACCAGCGTTTTCAGGCCCTTCTCGCACAGATCCTTCGCCGCCCAGCCGCCTGTAAGTCCGCTGCCGACGACGATCGCATCGAACGTGCGCGCTTCGCGTGTTGCCTGGTCAAGCGGTGCCATGAAAGCCTCTGGAATCGATTTGCAAGCCCGCGCGCGAAATACGAAGGCGTGAGCTACCCTTATGCCAAACCGGATAGGCCGCAAGCGATGGGGTCATCTTCGCAGTTGCGAAAAATCATGCCGCGACGGCAAGCGCATTTGTGAGCGTTCAGTGAGCCGTCAGCAGGATATCCTGCGTCAGTAGCGCCCGCTCGACGCCATCGGCGCTGACCGACCGCAACCGCACGACACCCGGCAGCTGCGGTTCATCGATCCAGCTCGAGAACCACGCCTTCTGGCCGGCGTTGGCGTGATCGCCCCAGAAGATGAAGGACGGCGTTTCGACACACGGGATCAGCCGGCGCCGTTCGGACGGCATATCCGCCGGCGTCTCGCGATTGTCGCTGATCACGTCGCGCGAGATTTCGAGATAAAGATCGCGCCCGGTCGTGCAGCTCTCGGACTCGGTCAGTTCTAGCTTGATGGTGTAGACCCCCGGTGCATCGCCAAGCCCCGGCGCGGCATAGAGGAAGCTCAGCGAATGTTCGTCGCCGTGGAACGGGGCGTAGACCGGCGTGTCGAAGTTCCGCACCTTGTCCTGCATCGCCTGCGCAAGCCATTCGCCGACCTGAGCCAGCATCAACTGTTCGGTCCCGGGCTGCGTCGCCGACCGCTGCCGCTCCCAGACGCGTGTCCCCATCTGCATCGATCCCATCATCAGCATGCCGATGATCGCGGTGAGCGTCAGGCCCAGCAGTGTTTCGAGCAGCGAGAAACCCGCGTCCTTGTTCCTTGTCCCCGTCATTGCGCCGCCGCCACGGGAAAGGTCTCGCCCAGCCAGCGGGATGTGGAGGCTGTGTAAACATGTCCGGTCGGGTCGGTGACCTGCGCGCTGAACCAGACGATACCCCGGCCGCTGCCGACAACGCCATCGCCGACGGGCTGCCCCGCGAGGACAGTCCAGTGCAATCCGCCCGCCGCAACGCCTTCGGCCTGTTGCCCCGGCTGCAACTCGAGTGTCGCCAGCGCCGCGAGGCGGTCACGCAGCACCACATGAGCTTCTTCCGACCATCGCGCCATGGCCTCGGTCCTGGCGCTGTTGGCGTAGACCTGCAGGCATAGCGTCACCACCATGCTGAGGATCGCGAAAGCCACCAGCACTTCGATGATGCTGAACCCGGCGGTCTTGTCACGCGGCGAGGGCCATCGGCGCCTCCGCTCGTGATGCCGACTGCGCCGGTCAGCCAGTCGACCGATACCGTTGCCTGGCGATCCTGCTCGGTCAGGGTGATCGTGCCGCCGCTGGATCCGCCATTGGGATAAAACACGATCGCCGGCTGTCGTGACGCATTCATCACCTGTCCGCCTGAAACGACGCGCACGCCCGCGCCTTCAGGCAACGCAACCGGCTGATCCTGTTGCAATTGATAGCGGCGGCCATCGACATCGATCGCGACCGTGATCTCCCGGCCCGAACGCAGGGCGCGGGCATTCGCTTCGCGCAGGCTGAGGGCGAGATCCTGTGTTGCGCTATCAAACCGGAAGCCGGCGCTGGAGCGCGCAAAGCCCACACCGACAACGCCAACGGCAAGCGCGAGGATCACCAGCGCGATCATGATCTCAAGCAGCGAGAACCCCGCGTCCCGCCCTCCCGATGTCATGTCTTGCCGCGGCGCTTTCATCACGATCTCAGAAAGCCAGGTCGTTGACGCTCATGATGGCGCTCAACAGCGACAGCACGACACCCCCCACCATCACCCCCAGCAGGATCGTCAGCGCGGGCGTCGCCACCACCATGAGGTTCTTCACCTCACGCTGGGCCGCCTCTTCCATGACGCGGCCACCATGGCGGAGCATCTTTGCGAGACTGCCCGAGCGCTCACCCACGGCTGCAAGCTGTCCGGCCAGCGGCGGGAATATCTTCGATCGCGCCAGCGTGTCGCCGAGCCGTTCACCCAATCTTACGCGCGAACCAATGCGTTCGATCTCTTCGGCCACAACAGGATTGCTCGTCGCGCGTCGCGTGATGTCGAGTGCGCCGACCATGCTGACGCCATTGTCCAGCAGTGCGGCCATCGAGTGCATGAAGCGCGAAGCCTCGGTCGTTGTCACGACCTTGCCGAACAGAGGCGCACGCAATGTGAAGCGCGCCATCGCGGCCCGCCCCGGCGGGGATCGCAGCGCAGACATGATCATCAGCACAGCAACCAGAATGCCTAGCACGCCAACCCACCAGTAATTGCGCAGCAACTCGGACGCGCCGATCAGCAGCTTGGCGCTGAGCGGCATGCGATCCGCGTGGCCGGCAAACACAGGCTTCAGCGCAGGCGCAACGACGGTCAGCACGAGGATCAGCGACGCCAGCGCGCTGACCATCAGCACGGCCGGATAGATCAGGGCGGAGCGCAGCGCATCGGTCGTGCGGATCTGCATCTCGAAACTGTCGGCGAGGCGGTGGAACACCGGCGCGAGCGCGCCGCCCGCTTCACCGGCGGACACCAGGCCCACCATCATGTCGGGTACGCGTTCGGGATAGGCCGCCAGCGCCTGGCTGAGGGATGCGCCTTCCAGCAGCGATTTGCGCAGGCCCGCAGCAAGCGCCGCCGCCTTCGCATCGGAATCGCGGGAGAGCAGCGTAAGCGCGTCGTCGATCGGCAGGTCGCTTTCCGTCATCGTCGCCATCTGGCGGCAGAATGCAGCGAGCGTGCGCATCGGCATGCGCGAGCGTGTCGGCGTCCTGCGGATCGAACCTTCCTTCACCTCGAACGGCGCGAGGCCCCGTGTCGTGATCTGGCGCACCGCATCGGCGCGCGTTGTGGCGGTCAGCCGGTCAGCGACCAGCGAGCCATCCTTTGCGTACGCCTTGAAATTGAAGTCGGGCATCACTCAAGCCCCGCAACACGAATGACATCTTCAACCGATGTCAGACCCGCGGCGGCGCGGCGCAGCCCGTCAGCCAGCAGCGGCACCATGCCTTCGGCCATGGCAAGGTTCCGGATGTCCTTCTCGGGCGCGCGGCGCAGAATCAGCTCGCGCATATCGTCGGTGATCATCATGATCTCTGCGATGCTGGCGCGACCGCGATAGCCAGTGCCACGGCAAGCTGAGCACCCTTTCGGGCGACGGAATTTTGCACCCGCAAGGCTGGCGGCGCCGGGCAGGCGCGCAAGCAGCGCATCTGACGGCTGATAGGGCTCAGAGCAGTTCGGGCAGAGGTTGCGGACGAGGCGCTGCGCCGACACCGAAGCAAGCGTCGAGGCGATCAGATACTCCGGCACGCCCATTTCCATCAGGCGCGTGATGGTGGCCGGCGCGTTGTTGGTGTGCAGCGTCGACAGCACCTGGTGCCCGGTCAGCGCCGCTTCGATGGCGATGGTGGCGGTTTCCTTGTCGCGGATCTCGCCGATCATCAGCACGTCCGGATCCTGGCGCAGGATGGAGCGCAGGGCCTTGGCGAAGGTCAGTTCGATCGAGGGCTTCACCTGGATCTGCGAGACGCCGTCGATCTGGTATTCGACCGGGTCTTCGACCGAGACGAACTTCAGTTCGGGCGTCAGGATGTCGCGCAGCGCGGAATAGAGCGTCGTCGTCTTGCCCGAGCCGGTCGGGCCGGTCACCAGCGTCACGCCGTTGGGCTTGCGAATGGACCGGCGCAGTTTCTCGACCGTGTCCGGCGACAGGCCGAGACTGTCCAGCGACAGGTTGGCGGAAGATTTGTCGAGCAAGCGCAGGACAGCGCCCTCGCCGTGCAGCGTCGGCGAAGTCGCGATGCGCAGATCGATCTCGCGGCCCTGGATGGTGATCCGCGTCCGGCCGTCCTGCGGCAGGCGGCGTTCGGCAATGTCGAGCTTCGCGAGGATCTTGATGCGCGAGATGGTCGCTTCCGACAGGGAGGGGTCCGGCGGCGGAATTTCACGCAGATGACCATCGACACGCAGGCGGGCGCGCAGGCCGCGCGACGAGGGCTCGAGGTGAATGTCGGACGAACCAGCCGCAATGGCGCTCTCGAACAGCTGGTCGACCCAGCGGATGACGGGCGCGCCACCGGCGAGGTCGCGCAGGCGCTGCAGGTCCGAATGATCGGCGTCGGCCATTTCGGCCGAACTTCCTGACGCCTCGGGTCGAGCGACGGCGTTGGCCGTCAGCCAGCCGTCGATTTCGCTGCCGACGCCAACGGCCGGCAGAACGCGCATGCCCGTCTTGAAGGCGACTGCGTTGATTGTTTCGGTGTTGAACGGATCAGCCATCACAAGGCAGATCGTCCCGTCCTGCTGTGCGATCGGCGCGATACGCTGTGCACGGAGGTAATCCGTCTGAAGGATCGCGCCAAACTGCGCCTCGGAGGGGAAGTCCGCGCGTCGGACAAGGGGAAGCTCGCACGCCGTGGCAAACGCCTGCGCCAGGTGTTCTTCATGAACAAGGCCGAGCTTCAGGAGCAGGAGGTCTATGCGCTCGGCGCGAATGCTGCGCCATTGCGGTCGCGCGCGCGTGCTTCTCAGCAGACAGCAGCCCGTTGGCGACCAGCCATGTGATCGCATCGGCAACCTGTTCATCGCGGTGTGACGGCAAAAGGTCCTCTGTGTCTGCGCGAGCACGCAACAGTATTTCTGCCCGATCGCTGTTAACCATAGTGGCCGCGCCCCCGGGGCCGAAGCATTATCAGCGCATCGTCCCGGGTTGAGCCAGCAAGATTGAGGCCATTCAAGCACTCCGAGAGCGCGTGGAACAGTTCTTGCGCTGAGCGAACTGTGGGCGTCTCGCCCCGGGAATGTTGGACGGGAGATTTCGCGTGCCGGTTACCGCCGACGGTGATCGTGATCCTGTGAGCGCCAATGACAATGGCTCGCCTTATGGCATGGGTCATTCCAGTGGTGTTTCGGGATTCTTCGCATGGTGGCGCGAGGAACTGACCGCGCTCGCGCCCAAGGGCATGCGTCAGGCATTCGACTCTCAGACCATGGGCGCCACTGTTCAGGAACTGGACGGGCAGGCTGTCCTCAAGCGCAAGCCGGGCGCCGCGGGCAAGGTCCTGCCGGCCGATCCGCGCAAGGCGGCGGCCTTCGTTCCCAAGGGCGGCGTCATCTACCTGCTTCCCGAAGATGGCGCGCTGCGCCGGGAACGTCGCCTGCCGAGCGCCTCGCGCGCTCATATCCAGGACATCATGAACCTGCAGATCGCTTCGGAAACGCCGTTTGCGGTCGAGGAAGTGTATGCGAGTTCAATCATTACCGGCGAAGACGACGCCACGCGCGAAATCGTTGTCGCTCAGGCGCTTGCCCCGCGGCCGACGGTTAACGCCATCATCCAGCGCATGCGCGATGTCTACGGCATCGACCTCGACGGCATGGATATCGCCGCCCCCGAGGGCCGCGCCGGCTTTAACCTTCTGCCTGCGGATGACGCGGCCCCGGCGCGTGCGAGCTGGCTCTCGGTTAACAACCTCTTGCTGGCGGCCGTTGCCCTGGCCGGCCTGTTCGCTGCCGTATCGTGGCGCGATCTCCAGCAGCGCCGGATTTCCTCGGCCGACGCGATCATTGCGGCGGCCGAAGGCAATGCCTCGGAAGCGATCGACGCCAAGACGCGGATCGAGAATGGAATCGCGGGGATCCAGCGTCTCGCTGCGACCCAGCAGGACCCGGCCAGCTTCCTGAAAGTCTACAACCAGGTCGCCGCCCTTCTGCCGGATGGCTCCTGGCTAGAGGAATTCAGCTACGAAGCGCCGACCGCGACGATCACCGGCCTGTCCGCCAACAGCGCCTCGCTGGTTGAGGCGATGGAGTCATCGGAACTGGTGCAATCCGCACGGTTTACTTCACCGATCGTTACCGATGCGCGCACGGGCGCTGAGCGGTTCCGCATCGAAATCACACTCAAGTCAGAGGTGAAGCAGCCATGAATCTGCACACCCTCCCCAGACAATCCCGCCAGGCCCTCGCCCTCGGCCTCCTCGCACTCGCCGTGACGGCCGTCGCGGCTGTTGTCTGGCTCCTGCTGTCATCCTTCGTGTTCGATCTCGATGCGAAGGCCAAAGCCGTTGAGAGCCGCGTAACCTCCGTTAATTCGGTGGCCGGTTCTGTTTCCCAGTTGCGTGCCGCCTGGGCCCGCCTCGAGCGTGACCCACGCCTGTCGATCGACATGTTCCCGCCGGCAAGCGACGCGCAGGCGTCGGCGGCGGTTCAGTCCGCTGCGCAGAAGCTGTTCGCCCGCTCGGGCGCTACGGTCCGATCCGTCCAGACACTCGATGTTGTGCAGGAGGGCGCCGTTCGCAAGGTCGGCGTTCGCGTCGCCGTCACAGGCACCAGCAACCAGATCAATCGCGCGCTCGAAGCGGTCTCCGCGTCGCGGCCAGTCCTCATGGTCTCGACCGGCAACATCCAGCTGATGGGTGACGGTCGCCGTCCGTCGGACGCTCCGGTGACGCCGCAGCTGCAGGCCACGTTCAACATCTTCGCCTTTGCAAGGAATGGCTGACCATGTCCGGCAAGTCATTCAACATCATTCCGGCTGTCGCGATGCTGGCTGTAGCTGGCGGGCTTGTCGCCCTCGGCATGCAGTTCCGCGCGACGGACATGGCCGCCATGGCGGCGGCTGGCGGCACGGAGCCCGTCACGATCCCGACCTTCCCGCCGGCGACACAGGCCGAGACGGAAGCAACGGATGCGTTCACCCGTCCCCTGTTCACGCGCGACCGCGCGCCCGGCCCCGACAAGGCGCCGGCAATTGTAAACGCCAGCGACGATCCTGACTCGCCGGACAATTCGGATGAGTCGTCTGAAGCGCCGGCGCTCAAGGGTCTCATCATCGGCGAACGCGGTGGCCGCGTGGCCCTGCAGTCTCGCCGACGCGACAGCCCCTGTGTGGGTCAAGGTCGGCGAGGAAGTCGGCGGCTGGACCGTTGAAGCCATCACCGTTCGCGGCGTTCGTGTTCGTAACGGCGACACTGTCGCTGACATCAAGTTTTCAAAAGACAACTAAGTAGAATGGGGTTCGTCATGTCTATCACTTCCCAGGCAAAACGACCGGCCGGCATCCAGCCCCTGGCATCGCGCCTGCGGCTCGCGGTTTCCGCCGTGGCGCTCATCGCCCTTTCGGCGTGCGTCGCTGTCGAACCGACCTCGACGAAACGCCCACTGCCAGTCGGCGGGAACGAGCTCATGAAACCCACGCCGGAGGCCATGCAGCGCCCGCCTGCAGAAGTGCGCATGTCGCCCGAGCAGGCGATCCAGCCCACGATCCAGAAGGGCTCGGGCAAGTTCATCGACCCGACTGCCCAGCTCAGCCGCACCGGCCGTGGCAACTACGTCGTCAAGCTGGCCGCCGTGCCGGTCGCTGACGCCGTCCAGCAGGTTCTCGGCGACACGCTCGGGCCTCAGCTACGTCATCGAAGGCGAGATCGCCGGCACGATCAGTGTCGACACCTCGCGCCCGGTTGACCAGCGCACGCTGCTCGAAATGCTGTCCGGCGCACTCGCTGGCAACGGCGCCGCCCTGATCAACGAAGGCGGCTTCTATCGCATCGCCACGACTGAGGCGGCTCTTGCCTCCACCTCGCGCACGGTCAGCTACGGCTCCAAAGTCTCCGACCTGAAAGTGGGGCCGGGGGTGCAGGTGGTGCCGCTGCGCTACATCTCGGCAACCGAGATGGAAAAGATCCTCAAGCCGATCGCTCCCGAAGGCGCCATCGCCCGTGTGGATGTGGCCCGCAACCTTCTCATTCTCAAGTCCGACTCGCGCAGCTGTCGCGAGCCTTCTTGAAATGGTCGACCTGTTCGACGTCGATTACATGGCCGGCATGTCGTTCGCGCTGCTGCCGGTGAAAAACACGTCGGCCAACGGTCTGGTCAGCGAGCTGGAACAACTGTTCGGCGCCTCCAGCGGCACGCCGATGGCCGGCCTCGTGCGCTTCATCCCGATCGAGCGCCTGAACGCCGTGATGGCGATCTCGCCGCAACCGCAACAGCTCGAGCAGGTGCAGACCTGGATGGAACGGCTCGACCGCTCCGGCCGCCTGTCCGATCAATCGTTCCACGTCGTTCCGCTGCAGAATCGTGCGGCGAAAGAGGTGGCGGATCTGCTGCAGCGCACGCTGTCCGACAATCCGCAGGATCAATCGAACACCTCGACCCCGGTGAACAATGTCCGTCCGGACATGACACCGGTCGTGACGGAGGCGTCCGCCCAGGGCGACGCCGCCAACACGACAACCAGCCCGACCAGCGGCTCGAGCCTCAACAGCACGCCGTCGCGCACGACGACTCTCGCTTCGGCGACCGGCAAGCCGATCCGCATCCAGGCTGATGATGGCAACAACTCGCTGCTCATCCTGTCGACGCCGGAAGAGTTCCAGCTTCTCCAGCAGGTCGTCAGCGTTCTCGATGTTGCGCCGAACCAGGTCATGCTGGAAGCGACCATCGCCGAAGTCACGCTGAACGACGATCTGGCCTATGGCATCAACTGGTTCCTGGAGTCGGGCGAATTCAACCTGACCTTCAGCGGCGCGGACAATGGCGCGGTTGCGCCGACCTTCCCGGGCTTCTCGGTGCTGTTCAGCGGCCAGGATGGCCGTGCGGCTCTCTCGGCCGTCGCCAGCATCACGGACGTGAAAGTGCTGTCGTCGCCGTCGCTGATGGTGCTCGACAACCGCACCGCCACGCTGCAGGTTGGCGATCAGGTTCCGATCGTCACGCAGACGTCGGCCTCCACGATCGACGCGAATGCGCCGATCGTGAACCAGGTCGAGATGCGCGACACGGGTGTGATCCTGAAGGTGACGCCGCGGGTCAACGAGGGCGGCCGTGTGTCGCTCGAGATCGAGCAGGAAGTGTCCGACGTGACGCAGACCAAGACCTCGGGCATCGACTCGCCGACCATCCAGCAGCGCAAGATCAAGACGTCTGTTGCGGTCGACAATGGCTCCACCATCGCGCTTGGCGGCCTGATCCGCGACCGCGTGACGGATGGCGCCACCAAGATCCCGTTGCTCGGCGATATCCCGGTGCTGGGCGAGCTGTTCCGCACCAACACGAAGCGTAATGAGCGCACCGAACTGGTCGTGCTGATCACGCCGCGGGTTGTCGCCAACGCCAGCGACGCCGAGATCGTGACCCGTGAGCTGCGCGAAAAAATGCGCGGTGTCGGCATCGCCATCGAAGCCGCCAACGGTCGTTCGCTTTCCGGCCAGTAGCCGATGAAGCGATCACGCCAACCACGCAAGGCTAAGGCCTCGAAGTCCAAGGACGGGGGCGCTGCCCTGGTCCTTGTGCTTTGGGGCTCGGTGGTGATGGCGATCATCGCGGCGGCGGCGGCGCGGCAGGCTTATACCTCCGCCGTTGTCGTCAATGCCGGATCCGAACTCGTCCGGATGCGCGCGCTGGCCGACGGTGGTGTTCGTGCCGCCTGGTCGGCCTATGCCGATGGCCGGATCGACGATTTCAACGCGCTGTGGGCCTGCCGTGCAGGCGAGGATGTCCTGCTGGTTCAGGTCCAGCCCGAGCGGACGCGCGTTGATATCAACATGGCGTCCGAGGAGATGCTTGCGGCGCTGTACAATGGCGCGGGGCTCAGCGAGCAAGCGGCCGAGGATCTGGCCACCGCGACAATCGACTATCGCAATTTCGCTGGCGGCACGGGAGATTCCACCGCGCCAGTTGCCGATGGCGTCGCGCGTACGCCCGAGGGGACATTCCAGCGGGGGCCGTTCCAGACCATCGAGGAGCTTGGCTACCTGCCGGGCATGGACGCGGCCTTGTTTCGCGCGATCGCCAACGATGTCACGGTCGATGGGCATTCGAGTGAAGTCTATCTCGATGGCGCAAGCCGGCTGGTGAAGCGCGCGTTCGATGCGGCTGTGCGGCGAAATGTGGAGTCCGTCTCGCAGGCTGCGCCGCCGCCGGCGGGCAAGCCTGCTTTCGAGGGATCGCTGATGCACGTGCGATCGATCGCGGTGACGGTTGCGAATGGCGTGTTCGTACGCGAAGGCGTTGTCGAGGGTCCGTTCGATTCTGATGGCGCGCCGAAACTGTTGCGCCTCACGCAGGGCAACCTGCGCGTGGAGGAGCAGTTGCCGAAGGTCGGCGCCGCGCCATCCTGCGGCGAAGGCTTCGTGCTCGTGCAGCGGCTGGCCGAGTAGGCTCGTCGTATGATTTTGCATTCGGACTGGCTTTGCCATCCGGGATGCTGTCGTTCTGGGTCTCCAATCAGATGGAGGGCCCGGGGACGCGGGATGCCCCGCGTGATGTGGCGTCGCTGTTGCCAGCGCTACCGGTAGATAAAGGAAAGCGCGAATCCCGCGTCCCCGACAGATGTTATCCGGCCACGGGGGAACAGCGGGGTGTTTCAACCGCCTGACCCTATTCTCGTCGCCGGCGTGCAGGTTGCGGATGTTCAGCCGCAATCCTTCGATCACTCCCGTGTTTTCCAGGGCTCCGTCGTTTGGTCCCTGGCTCCTCTTCGGCTCACACAGGCTTTCACGCTCATCTGCGTCCGACCCCGCGCCGTTGAACAGTGATCAGCTGCCCTCCTGCGGGATGGATGTGGGCATCATAAGTCCGGGCTGAGCGGTGTAGGATTGAGATATACGGAATCGGCCGGTCTCAACCGCGCAAGCTGTTGGAATTGTTCAGATCACGCTGAAAATCCGATGTGCAGAATCGGCCGGTTCTGGCTCAATCACAGGTTGTCATCCCGGCCAAGCGTAGCGCGAGCCGGGACCCATTTTACCGATCGGCATGCCGATGAATGGGTCCCGGATAGCCGCCACGCGGCTTCCGGGATGACAATGAGAGAGGTGAGGCCCGTCCGCGTTTTGTGCGGGGGCTGGCTTTGCTTCAGCCGACGTCGGCGTTGTCGCCTTCGCCGCCGGGGGCGTCGTCGGCGCCGAGCGAGAAGATGCGGGGTTTGCCGCCGGTGGAGGAGGGCTCGTAGCGATAGGGATGCTCCCACGGATCGAGCGGGACCTTGTCGCCGTCGACATACGGTCCGCGCCATTTGGCGGACCCGGGAGGCGCTTTCACGAGGGCGTCGAGGCCGTCGGACGCGGACGGATAGCTGCCCATGTCGACGAGGTAGAGGCTGAGCGATGTCTCGAGATTCTTGATCTGCACGTCGGCGGTCTGCCCTTTGGCGCGGCCGAGATAGCTCATCAATTGCGGGGCAACGAGGCCGACGATGAGAGCGAGGATGACGAGCGCGACCATCAGTTCCATCAGGGAGAAACCCTGATCCCGCTTCTTCTTGTCTGCCGTCGCACTCTTACACGTCATGGGGCCGGCTCCGGATAAGGCTATCAAGCATGCAAGTTGCATGCGCGGCTGAATGGCGGAAGTGTCGGGCAGTTGGAAGCACGGGTAAAGACATGCCGCTCAGCGCGGACACATTTACCGTTAATCTCTATCTGGCGCTGGCCTCACCCCTGATCGGGTCGGGGATAGCGGCGGGCGCGGCGCGTTTTGCCAACGGGGCGGCGTGGGACTTTACGCCATCGTCGTGCCCGGCGTGCGGACGGCGGCTCGGCCTGATGGAGCTGGTTCCGGTGGTCAGCTGGGCGGCGCAGGGCGGCAAGTGCCGGGGATGTTCGGCGCCGATTTCGCGATCCTACCCGATAATCGAGCTGTCGGCGGTCGGCGTGGCCGCGTGGGCGTGGCTGGCGACGCCTCCTGCCGTGTTCGCGGCGACCTGCATCATGGGCTGGCTGTTGCTGGCGCTGGCGGCGATCGACATCCGCACGCGGCGTTTGCCGGACGTGTTGAACCTCGCCCTGTGTCTGAGCGGCTTCGTCGTGACGGCGATGATCGACGTGAACCTGCTTGTCGATCACCTGGCCGCCGCCGCAATCGGGTATGGGGCGCTGGTTGCGGTCGAGCTGGCCTATCGGCGTTTGCGCGGACGGGAGGGGTTGGGGCGGGGCGATTCGAAACTGCTCGGCGCGATCGGCGCGTGGGTGGGGCTGCAGGGGCTGGCGGCGTGCCTGTTCGTCGGAGCGGCGTCGGCCATCGTCTATATCCTTGTCGTAAGCCGGGTGCGGGGGACCGAAATCCGGGGCGATCTGGCCATCGCGTTCGGGCCTTTCCTGGCGCTCGGCGGCTGGCTGACCTGGGTGTACGGGCCGGTACTCTTCTGAAAAGTCGAGGCATTCGTCCGAGGCGCGAGGTTAATCTTGCGGCCGGGTTCCCTATTGCCCGTTAACTTGCGGCTGCAAGAATAACTCCAGTCAAACCAGCAGTTTATTTGCGAGTAATCTCATTTCGCAAGGTTGTCGCAAGGTTCCTGCGTTACCAAAGCGTTAGGGGCAACGGGTTGGACCGGGCAAAGACGATCGACGCAAGACGGTCGAGATCGGGCTTCGACGAGGCTGACCACCGCCCCCAGGTTTCGGTAGGTGGGGCAGTTTATGAAGAGACGGGAATTCATTGCCTATGGCAGTGCGGCGACGCTCGCCGCGACGCTGGTAAAGACGCAGGCGGACCAGGTCGCCGAAGCGCAGACGCAGCCGGCGATCGCCTACGAACTCCACATGGAAGAAATCTATGAGGAGATGATCGACGGCGAAGTCGTGTTCGCGCTTGCCTATCGCGATCCTCTTTCACGCCTCATCCGCCCGACGCTGTATGTCACCGAAGGGCAGACAGTCACGATCCGGATCACCAACAAGACGCGCAAGCCGCGCCGGTTCGCCATTTCGGGTTTCAAGGAGGACAAGTTTCCGTTCACGCCGGTTGGCGCGAGCTGGAAGGTGTCGTTCGTCGCGCCGGCTGCGGGCAGCTACATTTATCACGAGAACACCGAAGGCGCGGTCGGGCGCCTGGTCGGGCTGCACGGACCGATGATCGTCAGGCCCGTCGATGGCCGCACGCCTGCGGGCACGCAAACGCCGTATACCAACCCGACGCCCGCGCAGTGTGCGCTGTTCGATGCGCTGGGCAACTCAGCGCGCTTTCCCGGCGAGCCGTGGCGTGCGGACCTGCACGAGCGCAGCAAGTGCTGGATGTTCTCGGAGATCGATCCGGGGCTGAACCGCAAGGTCGAGCAGGACGTCGCGACCGGATGGACGACGATTCTTTCCACGTTCAAGCCGCGCTACTTCACGCTCAACGGTTTGAGCGGCTACGATTCCTCGCACGACGATACGTGCTGCCCGGCGGGATATGAGGGCGAGCCGGTCCTGTTGCGGACAATGAATGCGGGTGTCGCGACGCACGGTCCGCACATTCACGGCAACCACGTCTTCTGTCTGTCGGAGGTCTATCCGAACAGCCTGCAGCAGTACAAATGCGAGAACATCTACGAGGTCGACACGTGGATGATGAAGCCGCTGTGGCGCCGCGACGTGCTGCTGCCGTTCATCAAGCCGGATGAAATTCCGGCGGCGTGCTGGCCGCCGAAGCAGGAGCCGTGGCCGCTCTACTATCCCATGCACTGCCATATCGAGATGTCGCAGACCGCCGGCGGCGGCGCGTATCCGCAGGGCATGGTCACACACTGGGAAATGCTTGGGCCGAGGCGGGGAGCTTAGTCATGGCGCGTGATCCAATTGCGTTTGATGCGTTCGGCTGCAACGTTCCGCGGCCGCTTATGCAGACACCGGACAAGCTGACGCCGAACATCCGGTTCGAGCGGCAGGGGCCGCGTGAAGTCGACATCGTGATGCCGGACGGCAAGAAGGTCGCCTTCTGGACCTTCCGCGACAAGCTCGCCGATAGCGACCAGAGTGACATCTGGCCGGCAAAGCCCATTCGTGTTCGTCAGGGTCAGATCGTTCACTCGACGCTGCATGCGCAGAAGAACTCGCACACCATCCACCATCACGGCATGAACTCGTCGACCTACAATGACGGCGTCGGTCACGTGTCGTTCGAGGTGACGGGGTCTTACACCTACCAGTTCCAGCCGTCGCACGCGGGCACGTATTTTTATCACTGCCACAAGAACACCGTGCTGCATTTCGAGATGGGGATGTACGGCTTCCTCATCGTCGATCCGCCGTCGGGACCGGGTCGTCTCTATGACGGCGGGCCGCGTTATGACGTGGAAGCGCTGTGGGCGTTCGACGATGTCGATCCGACATGGCGCAACCTCGATCACTCAGCCGGACTGTGCGGCGAGGATGCGGGGCTGAACATTTTCAGGCCGAAATACTTCCTGATCTCGGGCGTTCCCAACCCGAAGACCAAGACGGACAAGCGCGTCGCGATCAACGCCAAGGTCGGACAGCGCATCCTGATCCGTCACCTCAATGCGTCGTACTCGATCCTGAGCACGCGGATCATGGGGCTGAAGTCCACGATCTATGCGATGGACGGACGGCCGCTGTCGCATCCGGATTTTCCGTGGTCGAAGCCGATCCAGCTTGCGGCAGGCGCGCCGTTTGAATCGACGGCGGCGGCGCGGCGCGACATCATCGTCGTGCCGACCGCGCCGGGCGTCTATCCGGTGATCACCGAGTTCCGCGACTGGATCACGGGCGAGATCCAGGACAATGGCAATGGCGTCTGCGAAACCGTCATCAACGTGACGGCATGATCCGCGCGCGGCTCAGTCTTGTGGTCGGGGCCATGCTGCTGGCTTCGGCCTGCGCGGAGAAGCGCGCGGAGAGCGCGATGGCTGATGTCGCCGCTCCGGCGATCACCGAAGCAACGATGGACGCTCAGACGGGGCAGATCGTGGGCGGCCGCGATGGTCATGGCGAGCACAGCTACGACATGCCGCCGATGGAGTCGCTGGGTGGTGCGTTCCAGCTGGTCGAGGCGACGACCGGCCATGCGTTTACCGACGCGGACCTCAAGGGTGGCTGGGCGCTCGTGTATTTCGGATACATGGAGTGCCTTGAGGCTTGCCCGATCGCGCTGAAGACAATGCCGGTTGCGATTGATCGGCTGAGGGCGGCAGGCATTCCGGTGAAGGCGGTGTTCGTGGATATCAACGCGCCGCGTCTCGACGACATGACGGGCGGCGTGGCCCATGGCGGCGAGCATGGGGCGGCGACGCCGGTATCGAGTCACGCGCATGGCGCAGAGGCGAAGACAGGGCCGGAGATCAGGCGGCAGGCGATCGCGCAATGGGGGCCGCAGGCGGCGCCCGGCGTGATCTTCCTGTCGGGGACACGCAAGGAGCTTGCGGTTGCGGTGAGGGCGTTCCAGTCGCGCATCGAAGCGGCAATGCTGAAGAATGACGAGCCGATCCATCACATCAATCACACCACGAACATCTATGTGCTCGACCCGGAAGGCCGCGTTGCTGGCGTGATGTATCACTCGGACCCGGTGAAGGTGATGGTCGACACTGTGAAGGCGATGGCGAGGGCGGTGCCGGCGGCTGCATCAGCGCCTGTGCCAGTGGAGCATTCGGGCCATCGCTGAGAGCTGTCAGGCCTTCGTGTCCTCGACGAGCGCGTAGCCGACGCCGCGTACGGTTTTCAGGTCGACACCGGCGTTGACGCCGACGAGCAGGGACCGGAGGCGGGAGATGCTGGTTTCGAGCGCATTCGGACTGACAGCGATGCTGGGGTCGTAGAGCGCGCCTTCGAGATAGGCGCGGGTGCAGACGCGGCCCTGCCGACGTAACAGGGCGACGAGGAGCTGGCCTTCGCGCCGGGCGATGGCGAGGGGCGTATCGTGCACGGCGAGCTCCAGCGTGTCGGGCCGCAGGACGAGCGCGCCGAAGCGGATCGGTTCGCGCTCGAAGGCGCGGGGGCGGCGGAGGAGGGCGCGGCAGCGGGCGACGAATTCGTCGAAGGCGAAGGGTTTTACCAGATAGTCGTCGGCGCCGGCGTCGAGGGCCGCGACGCGATCGGGAACGGCTGTGCGGGTCGAAATCATCAGCACGGCCGTGGTGATGCCTGCGCTGCGCAGCTGACGGAGGAAGTCGACGCCGTCGCCGTCTGGCAGGCTGCGGGCGAGCACGATGAGATCCGTCATCGGGTCAACGGCGAGGTCGTAGGCGGTCTCGAAATCCCTGCGCCATTCAACGCCCAAACGGACGGAAGCGAGCGCCTCTGCGGCGGCGGCCGCCAGTCCGCTATTGTCTTCGATGAGGAGGACGGTCACCAAGCGCAGCCAATTCCATGATCATGAAAGACGAAATGCGAAGCCAACACTCACCTAAAAAGAGAAATGGATCGAGATGAGATTCTCAATTGGCACAGTTCGGTGGATTGGCCGAGCCGGACGAAGAGCGCTCAGGGAAATATGATTGACTCTTATTCCTCGAAAGCTTCATCGCCGGAACCGAAATGCGACTTCTGTTAACTCCCGCTTCGGTGATCTAATAGAGTTCCGAGCTTTCACCTGGACGAGGTCAGGAAGGCTGGCGAGTGCTCGGACGATGTCGAGCACGTTCGTATCCGAATGGCAAAAATTCCAGAATTACCTCATGTATTCGGGATATTCGTGGTAAACGTAGCACGCTCCAGACCAGCGCAAACGTAGGCAGCGGGACGCCGCGGCGGTGCATTCCGCGAGCCTCATGAGGCTCCCAAATACAATCATCCACATAGTTAAATCGGAAGACGCAATTCCCTTTAACGGGGAAGGAGACTGCGACAGCGTTTGCTGGGGGATGAATACAATATCTGACGCCCACCTGATGGAATAAATGTCGCAATTGGTCTCATGGCGTTTGTGCCGAGCTGGTGGGGAATTCAAATGAGTGGCTTTAAACTGAACGTGCAGGACACGAAATTCGTCCTGGCGCAGATCAAGATCGCTGAGGCGCATGCCGCCGGAACGCCGATCATGCAGATCTGGGTCGATGCAGCCGGCAACGTTGTCCCCGCGAACACTCCCGGCGCGACGCTGGCTGTCCCCACAACAATTTCGCCCTACGGCCTCCGGACCGTTGACGGTAGCTACAACAACATCACACCCGGCCGTGAATACTGGGGCGCCGCCGACACCGTCATGCCGCGCGCGCTGGACGCCAACTTCCGCGATGACGCCGATGGCGACTTCTTTTTTGCCGGTCCCGGCGCGCCGCTCACCAACACCAACTACAATGGCACGGGCACGGTCATCGACGCCGACCCCCGCCTCATCTCGAACCTCGTTGTCGACCAGACGCTGACCAACCCCGCTGCGGTTCAGGCCTGGCTCGACAACGTGCTGTCGCAAGCCAAATGGGTTGAACAGCATGGCGAAGACGCCGTTCAACTCTTCCCCGGCGACGCCATGGTTCCCAACGGCGTCTACGTCACCAACGAAGACATCGCCTACATCCCCAACATTGCTCCGGACGAGGGCCTGTCGGCTTCGTTCAACGCCTGGATGACCTTCTTCGGCCAGTTCTTCGATCACGGCCTCGACCTGATCTCCAAAGGCGGCAACGTCGGCAAGGTCTACGTCCCTCTGCAGGCAGATGATCCGCTCATGGCCGGTAACGACGGCGTCATGGGCACTGCTGACGATCTTCCCCCGCACCTCCAGTTCATGGTCCTCACACGCGCCACGATCGCTCCGGGCGGCGGACACGAAGCCACCAACACCACCACGGCGTATGTCGACCAGAACCAGACTTACACCTCGCATGCTTCGCACCAGGTATTCCTGCGCGAATACTCGATGGAAGGCGGCAAGCCTCACGCCACGGGTCATCTGCTCGATGGCGCCAATGGCGGCCTGCCCACCTGGGCTGAGGTCAAGGCACAAGCCCTGACCATGCTCGGTATCCGGCTGACCGATGGCGACGCGCTGAATATCCCGCAGATCCGCACAGATCAGTACGGCAAGTTCATCCCTGATCCAGTCACGGGCTTTGCCCAGGTCGTTGTGGGTCTCGGCGCTGACGGCATTCCGAACACCGCCGACGACATCGTCGTGTCCGGCACGCCCGCCTCGCCCGTCAACACATTCACGGCTGGCGGCGCCGGAGCGATCCGCATTGGCCACGCCTTCCTCGACGACATCGACGACGAAGCTGCTCCGGTGTTCGTCGCCGGCGTGCTTCAGCAGGACTCGGACTCCGACACGGGCAACCTGCAGGCGCGCAACTCACAGGGCCAGAAGCTCACCTACGACAACGAACTGCTTGATCGTCACTTCATCACGGGCGACGGCCGCGGCAACGAGAACATCGGCCTCACGACCGTTCACCACATCTTCCACCAGGAACACAACCGTCAGGTTGAACAGCAGAAGCTGACGATCCTGCAGCACAAATACTAAATTTACAAATTTTCAATTATATAAATTAGTTTGGATTGCTTTACGCAAAAATATCCTGCACAATGCAATTGACACATATTTCAAAGTTTTTTACGGACAATTTACAATCTACCGTTGATTGTAGCAGCATGTCAGATTTTTGTTTTTTTTGTTTGTCCTAAACACCAAAAGACGTTCAACCTTCTGATCAACCAAAATCATATAATTGAATCGTGTCTCCCCAAACTGGGGTTTGGTTTGGATTTTCTTTTTTCGTTTTGTCAGCTGATCCCAATTCCTTTAAACTAAGCATCAACAATCAAATATCTCTGTTTTTTGTAACATTTCAGATGAAGAGACTCGGTATAAGAAGTTATAGGACGATTTTTTAGCTCGACACTTCATTTGTGCGATATATATATATTGATCGTTATCACTATACTATCCGGGTAAATGAAGCTTCGAAAAAGTATTAATCGAATCTTAGATACTTAGGCAGATGTATAGAACACAAACATTCCGCAATTGGTATTTGCATCCACACACACGCTCTAAAGATTTTATACGTACAAACAACAGAGGGAGAAATTTTGGTTGATATCTCATTGATTAATAAGATTAAAGACTTATAAGCATACTAGGAGTGGCCAAGTAAGTTGAACATAACAAATATCTGGATACCGAATTATTTCAATTTATGTAATACCTTTTTCTTATCCTTCTATTGATTTTTCAAACTCCGATTATGATCTTTTCAGTAATATTTGGTTCACAAGATAAGTGCAACAATAAATAAACTGATGGTAGGTCTAGTTATACAGTCAAATATTTAAAAGTTAGGATCAACATCTATTCACTTACTGCCCAAAGATTTTCATAATGTCGCCCTTTTGACACTTGTCGTGCATCTGTTTTCAAAGATTAATAAACAAATTGAAAGCAACTATTATTCGCTTATTACTGAAAGGCTTTCACACTGTCGGTGTCCTGGTATTAAATATATATTTAGGTACAAGTCAATCTATATGTCGTTTCGAACTGAGTTGTTCTCTGTGATTTTTTCGTATCTATGCCCAAAAGGCAATAGAACATCATGTGGCTTTTGTGTGATAGCACTGAATTATACTTCCACTCATTGCTGAGTTCATGAATAAGGTAGGACTGGAATTCATGAATAAGGTAGGACTGGAATCAGAAGAAAAAAGTATGTGAAGACACATTTGACAGGTGAGAGTAAACCAATCGGTGCTTTAATGGATTTTTTAGACATACTGTACCGGTAAATATGGACAAGGTTAGTTGGTGGAAAGTCATCCCAGCCAACCCGCACCAACAAACGCTACATAATTTATTCTCCCGAAACGCCCCGTAAGGCGGGATACGTCATTATTTAAAGTAAAGTAAAATCCCTTACTCAAGTATAAACGAATCCCACTCTACGGGGTGTTTCGGGAAATTAGATCTAAGGGATCTTATCGAAAGGTTAGTTGGTGGAAAATCACTCCAGCTAACCCGGACCAGCAAACACTACTTAATCCTGACTCCCGAAACACCCCGTAGGGTGGGATACGTAAGTATCTAAGGGATTTTACTTTACTTTACCTGTTGGTCTTGTCATCATCAATCATCACAACATCACCCATTCCATATTCGACTCGAACAACGTTCCACAGGCTCTTCCGTCGTAACCATGTCCGCATAAATTGACGTTAGTGTGTTCATGCCACCGTACCGTTTCGCCACAACAATATCAAATAAATAAATAACTCAAAGATTAATAAGTTAAAGGAGCCCACCCTTACTGCCAATAGGTTTTCACACTGTCGTCCTCTTGACTTGTGGCTTTGATCCACAATATCAATCTTCCAGTCTTTTATGTATTTCTTTAAGCCATCAGTTTTGTGAAGCAGTGTTACGCTATTTCTACTTCAAACATTGCTATGCCACAAAATAAATACGGTAAAGCTTATTTGCAGGAATTTCAGAATAAAGTTGCAAGATTTTTAATTTTTGCTTGGCGTCGTTGACATCGAGCAACATCCCTGGACCATCAGGAAAATCAACATGAGTGAGACAAGGGACAGCACCTGACAACGCTGCGCCAAATATTCATCAATCCCTTCCTCAATTAGAAAATAAAGGTACTAGGTAGATCTGTCAAGTAAAAGTTGATCACCGCAGTTTTACCCCGACCCTATCTGTGGAATTTGGTATCGGGCCCAAACATATTTCTTCCCATATGTGATCTGTGATCGTATTTCGATGGGAAAAAGAGTCGGCAGTTGCCAGGCGTTCACAATTCTACTGAGTAAACGACAAAGTACGATGACTGGCTGATTATTAGTATTCGGTATCCAAATTCTAGAGATGTCATGTATCATGGATCGTGTATGGTCCAATTGACATCGCACTTTTTTACTCTAATGGACGAAAGGAGATCGTTCGTGTACCAGCACCCCAAAGGAATTGCTTAGATTATTTTTTGATACTACTTCAACTCAGCGGAAGGTCTTGCTCTAAATAATTTACATAAGCCCGAAGATTGTCTTCCTTGTCCTTAAAGAATTTGAAAGAAGCACATAATTGGGCACTAGTAAATCTGTCACAGCCACGTAATACTTAGAAGGTCATTGGCTAAAAGACACTGACGTGGTGAAATGGGCAATAGATGCATGATGACGTGATGCTAAAAGACCATTTAATCACGGTGTATTGAATAAGTTGCAGATTTCATCGTACTACCATAAAACAAAGCAAATCAAAGTCGGTGCAACACTCTCCTCTAGAAACATGCACGAAAAACAACAAGTTCAACCGTCCCAAGAATGGCGCGCCACGGATCCCTCTTGCACTTCAAACTGTTTTCCTGGACGGAAATCGTGGTATTGTGGTGAACACCCCACCTCCTGATAAGTCGGCGATGACAACTTTTTTCCGATGGCGATGGTGGGGACGTTCACAGGCTAACGAATCCGGAGTGGGGAAAAAGACAAAAGCACAAAAAGTTGATCCTAAAGTACCAATACCGGAGGTTGATACAGTCGTGGTCTTTCACCGAGGCATAAGAAGAAAAAAGTAAGCAATCACCGTACCAAATCGTTTCTTCTCCATTGGCATCCAAGTTCTAACTTCAATTCTTTCTATTCGTTGCAATTATTTTCACAGCCAACTCCCATGCCCACTCTGTCACCCCAACAATACCTAGATGCCATGATACGAACACGTGGGTATTCAGCTGCGACTTACTCAACGTTGTCAAGTGCCTACCACAACAAACCAACACCATATCAACTTGCTAGCTATGGTGTCTATACAATTGATCTCATCCGAAAATCAGATGTGGATGGTTTAAAAGAGGCATTGGATCTCGGACTGTCTCCCAATGCCTGCAATGCACACGGTGAATCGATATTGCATAATATTTGTCGTCGATGCGACGTGAATGTTCTGAATGTATTGACTTGAAGCAGGGTGTGAAGTTCAAGTGTCGGACGACAATGGACGGACGCCACTGCACGATGCATGTTGGGCGCCCGAACCGAATTTTCCAATGGTAGAAAAGCTTTTGGAGCTTGATATTCGATTGCTTTACATGGCAGATAGTCATGGACATCTGCCTCTTTCGTACACACGTCAAGATCATTGGTCGGAGTGGTTACAATTCTTACAGTCAAAGAAGGATGTGTACTGGCCACGCAATTCTAATATTGATTGTACTTCTGCACCAACATTGACCACCATGGAGCCAAATTCCAAACCGATTCCAGATCCTGAAAATGCTCTGTCTTTACAAATTGCATTCATGTTAGCAGGAGGAAAAGTTAAGCCGAGTGAAGTGAGCATACTGAGGCTTCTTGAAGATGAAAGTTCCCCTGAAGATGATGATGACGACGAATCCGATTACGACGACGACGACGAATCCGACTCTAGCTACGACAGTGACGATACGTCCGAAGACGACTCTACTGAACCTGAGACGTCATTGACCAATGAGCTTGATGCGTCCTGGGATGTAAAGGAAATGAACGATGTTCTTGAGAGTCTAGAATCAAATCTGAAACGTCCATTGGTTTGGTAAAAATGGAAAGAACCAAAATTGTTTATGATCCACCGATCATTCTTTATTTGTCATATGTACAATTTGCTTAAATCACGTCCATTTACCTGATGCTCGATTTGAATCATTTCGTTTCGGACACTTCTGTCAAAAGCTAGAAGAAGTATAATTCAATGGTAAAAGTAAAGTGATAAACTGCAATGCTACTTGGAAACTGTCAAATATATTCTCTGGGATCAGACTACCGTTTTTCTGTACATTCTTATGAACAGTTCCGGTAGCATCCTATATTGAGATGTCATACCTTAATTATCCTAAATAGCCGTGATTAATGACATCTTTCGCTGAATCGATTCCGTCCACTAGTTTCGATAAAAGGTGGTACGGAAATGGATGAGATACCATTCGATCACCTTTTCTTAACAACGTTCCATAGCCAAGTCGTTCCTCCACAGCATCTTCTAAACGAAGTCGATGAATGTTGGCATATTCTCGTGATGACAGGAATCTGCTCACCAGAGTAAACTACCAAAAATACAAGAAGTGGCCATTGATGGTTCGCGATTTCAGTAGGTGGTATATGACTTCGCATCGGACATTGACACGCAATCCCATCTGGTAAAAGTTCCCGGGCTAAGTTCGGAATGATGTCGCCATGTCGGATTTCGATCACTGGTAAAACCAGCGCGTGACAAAGTTTCTGGTATGAGCAATATACGAAGCTCGAATCGGTACGCAATTTGTAACGTATTCGGGATAGCTTTACCTTTGATGGGCCAGCCAAATACATATGTCAATGGAGACTCACCAACATGGAAAGGTCGATCCACACCTCGATGTGAACTTAAGTTGTAATCAATTTCAAATGGTTGTAATCGTTGCAGCATCAATCCATGTTCAGCAGCAATAGAATGTATCATCCAGCTTTGCTTCCATTCAGTTAGATGTGGTCGCATCTGCACCACCTTGACGATGACACAACGTAACATGAATTTCACTGTTCGATGTATTTTGTATGAGTACACGAGAGGCCGACTTGAAAAAATCGTTTAACAACTGCCGATTGTAACGATTGTTCGATTTACCAATCCAATGGGGAAAGTTGAATATGATACGATGCAATGAATTCGGCTCGAAATGTTGCTCTAACAAAGTCGCATCAATGTTGAACATCGGTGGAATATTGGTTGCTTCGATGATTGATTGTACATTCGTTTCCGAATTTCGATAGATCCTTGCATGTGCATCAGCGCTCTCTAAGACAGATGCAATCAGCTGTATATTTTTAGTTGTTACATGATGCTTGTTGCTTCTGTAGTTGTAGTGATCGTGCGAGAGTAGAACTGTAGGACAAGTCTCCATCCCCAACCACTAACCATTTCTGGATGCTCAACTTT
>CAWARK010000005.1:0-131163 GCA_963784415.1 uncultured Alphaproteobacteria bacterium | reverse complement strand
GCGCGGGGCAGGTTGTCGCCGTGATCGGGGACGAGCGCATTTCGCTGGAGGCGGACGCCGCTGCTGCTTCTGTAAGAGCCGCCGAGGCGGCTAGCCAGCAAGCCCAGCAGGACCTGCAGCGCGCCGAGCGGCTCTTCACCAGCGGCGCCATCTCTAAGGCTGCAATTGATCAGGCACGGTCGGCTGCCAAGGGTGCGGAAGCCCAGACGCAATCTGCGCGCGCGCAGGCCGGCGCCGCCCGAGCGCTGAATAGCCAGGGGCAGGTCGTTGCCCCGTCCGCAGGCGAAGTGACCCGTATTCCGGCTCCGCGTGGCGCCGTCATCATGCCGGGGGAAGTCGTCGTTCTGATCACGACGGGCGCTCCCGTTCTTCGGATCGAATTGCCCGAGTCTGAGGCGGCTAACCTGAAGCAGGGGCAGTCTATCCGGTTCCTGAGCGACGACAGTGAAGAGCCGCGGCTGGCCACGATCCGTCAGGTTTATCCTGCGGTGACATCGGGTCGAGTCATGGCGGATATCGACGCGTCCGGCATTGACCGTCAGCTTATCGGTGGTCGCGTGCGCGTATTGGCGCCCGCCGGCGAACGCCTGGCAATCGTTGTTCCCGATACCTACATCGATACGCGCTACGGAGCCGACTATGTGCGGCTCAGCCGAAAGGGCGGCGCCACGATCGAAGCCCCGGTGCAGCGCGGATCGCGCGTTCCGCTTGAGGACATGCCCGATGGCGTCGAGATCCTGTCGGGTCTGCGAGCTGGCGACGTCATCCTGCCGGTGGAGCGCGCGTCGTGAAACTCGGCATTTCGGGCAAGCTGACCGAAGCGACCATCCGCTCGCCGCTGACGCCTCTCTTCCTGCTCACAGCGATTGCGCTCGGCCTGCTAGCCCTCTTCACGATCCCGCGCGAGGAAGAGCCGCAAATCAGCGTGCCGATGGTGGACATCGCCGTCCGCGCCGATGGCCTCAAGGCGCCCGATGCCGCTGAACTGATCACCAAGCCGCTCGAGACCATCGTCAAGGCCATCGACGGCGTCGAGCATGTCTATAGCCAGACACAGGATGACGGCGTCCTCGTCACGGCCCGTTTCAAGGTGGGCACCGATCGCGACGATGCAATCCTGCGCATCCACGAGCGCATCCGCGCCAACTACGACAAGATCCCCACCGGAATTCCAGAGCCGCTGATCGTAGGGCGCGGCATCAGCGATGTACCGATCGTCGTGATTACGCTTGCTCCCGAAGCGGCAGCCGCAGACCGCTGGAACGATCAGGCGCTTTATCTGGTCGCAGAGGAACTGCAAACCGAGCTGGCCAAGGTCCAGGACGTTGGTCTCACCTTCATCGTGGGCGGCCGACCGCAGGAGATCCGGATCTCGCCAGATCCCGGCCGTATGGCGCTATACGGCGTGCCACTGAAATCAGTGATCGATACTGTCAGCAGCGCCAACGCCTCGTTCCCGGCAGGCGACCTGCGGAGTGTGGACAAGGTTCAGTCAGTCGCGGTTGGCAGCACGCTCGATACGGTTTCAGAGCTGGAGCTTCTCTCGATCCGCGCCGCCGACGGACGCACCGTCTATCTCCGGGACGTGGCGGACATTTCGCTGGGCGCACGTGAAGATCAGGCCCGCGCCTGGCGCTTCAGCCACGAAGCCGACTCTGTGCGCATGGCGCCGGCCGTAAGCCTCGCCATCGCCAAACGCGACGGGGCAAATGCAGTTGTGGTTTCCCAGGCGATCGAGCAGCGCCTCCATCAACTCGAAGGAAAGCTGATTCCCGAGGGCGTTTCGGCGAACATCTCACGCAACTACGGCGAGACCGCGAACGAAAAGGCCAACGAGCTTCTTTTCCACTTGGCGCTGGCCACGATCAGCATCGTCGTCCTGATTGCGTTTGCAATTGGCGTGCGAGAGGCGCTCGTCACTGCCTTCGTGATCCCGACCACAATCCTGCTGACGCTCTTCGCGTCAAACCTGATGGGCTACACCATCAACCGGGTCAGTCTGTTCGCCATCATTTTCTCGATTGGCATCCTGGTTGATGACGCGATCGTGGTGATTGAAAATATCGCGCGCCATTGGGCGATGAAGGATAGCCGCTCGCGCTACCAGGCCGCCATCGAAGCCGTGGCTGAGGTCGGAAACCCAACGATTGTAGCAACCCTCACTGTTGTCGCAGCGCTTCTGCCGATGATGTTCGTGTCCGGCCTTATGGGGCCGTACATGGCCCCGATCCCAGCGAACGCATCGGCCGCCATGCTGTTCTCCTTTTTCGTCGCCATGGTGCTGGCGCCATGGCTCATGGTCCGCTTCGCGCGGAAGACGCTGGCGCATGGCGGGGAAGGGCATGGCGGACACCAGGAGGACGGCGGCAAGTTGGGCCGCCTCTACCGCAAGGTCGCAACTCCCATCATTGCGTCGCGCAAGGCCTCAGTGATCTTCCTGGTCGTCGTCGGCGTCGTGACGACTTGCCGCGTGCGCTCTCTTCGCGACCAAGACTGTGCGCGTGAAACTGCTGCCGTTCGACAACAAGTCCGAGCTTCAGGTCGTCGTCGACCTCCCGGAAGGCGCGACGATGGAGGCGACGGAGCGCGTCCTGATCGATGCCGCCGGCATCGTCAGCAGCATGCCGGAAGTGCTCGCATCCGACGCCTATGCCGGAACGGCATCTCCCTTCAATTTCAACGGCCTCGTTCGTCACTACTACCTGCGCAACAAGCCGGAGATGGGCGACCTTCAGGTCACGCTCGCGCCGAAGGACAAGCGCAGCCGGTCGAGCCACGAGGTTGCCCTGGACATGCGCCAGCGTCTCAAGGCGCTTGAGTTGCCGGAGGGGACGTCCGTCAAGGTTGTGGAAGTCCCGCCAGGGCCGCCGGTGCTTGCTACCCTGTTGGCTGAAATCTACGGGCCCGATGCCGAGACCCGCCGTGCTGTCGCAACCGAAGTCCGCAAGATCTTCAACAGCGTTCCCTACATCGTCGATACCGACGACAGCTTCGGCCAGCAGCGTCCGCGTCTTCGCCTGACGCCGGACCGCTCGCAGATGGACTTCTTTGGCGTTGCCGAAGGCGACGTCATGCAGTCCATCGCCGTCACGCTCAACGGTCAGGCGATCGGCTATTCCCATCGCGGTGAAGGCCGCAATCCCATCGGCATCGCTGTCCGCTTGCCTCAGTCAGCGCGCACCTGGTCGAAGGGTCTGGCCGCGATGCCCGTCGCGCAGGCGGCGGACGGGTCGCGCCTCATCGAAATGGGCGAACTTGTTCAAGCGCGAGACGAGATCGGCAGCTATCCGATCTTCCGGCGTGATGGCCGCGCCGCTGAGATGGTCATGGCCGATCTGGCGGGCGCCTATGAGGCGCCAATCTACGGCATGCTCGACGTGCAGGCGGCCATCGAGGCTCACGACTGGGGCGCTCTGCCCAAGCCCGCGATCAGTTTTTACGGCCAACCCGACAACGAATCCAAGCCGACGCTGCTGTGGGATGGCGAATGGGAGATCACCTACGTCACATTCCGCGACATGGGCGCCGCGTTCGCGGTCGCGATCTTCGGCATCTACATTCTCGTCGTTGCCCAGTTCAAATCGTTCCGCCTGCCGCTGGTGATCCTGACGCCCATCCCGCTCACCTTGATCGGCATCGTCATCGGCCATGTCCTGTTCAACGCGCCGTTTACCGCCACGTCGATGATCGGATTCATCGCGCTGGCAGGGATCATCGTCCGCAACTCGATCCTTCTGGTCGACTTCATTCGGCACTCGAAGGACACGGACAGGCCTCTACGCGACGTTCTGCTTGAGGCGGGAGCGATCCGGTTCAAGCCGATCCTGCTGACCGCTGTTGCTGCGATGATCGGAGCCGCCGTGATCCTCAGTGATCCTATTTTCCAGGGGCTCGCTATCTCGTTGCTTTTCGGTCTGGCGTCGTCGACGCTTCTGACGGTGCTTGTGATTCCCGCCATCTATATCGCCACCCGGGATGACGGCCGGCCAATATCGAAGACGCCGACGCCTGATCCTCTTCCAACTGCTCCGGTCATCGCGACGGAGAACTGAGGCCAGTCTCTCTGGCTTGTCATTCACCGCAGCGATCAAGAAAGGGAGATGCATCATGGCTACCAATGAAGGGACCCTGGACCGCGTACTTCGCGTCATCGTCGGGCTTGTGGTTCTTTCGTTGGCCTTCGTCGGTCCGCAAACGCATTGGGCCTATCTGGGACTGTTACCTCTGCTCACCGGCGTCATGGGATTCTGCCCGGCTTACGCCTTGCTCGGGATTAGAACCTGCAAACTGGCCAACTAAGGCGCAAGGGGCTCCTCACTGGACACCCATTCACGGAGAACGCGACCAGTGTTTCGGCCGCACGAATGTCGCGAATTGGGCGATGAACTGCCGGTCGTAACCTTTGCTCCATCCGGCACGAATGCGCCCGAAAGCGTGAGTTCCTAATGTTGGCCCCGACTGTCCCGGGTCGGCTCCAAAGTTACCGTTCTGGAGTGCAGCTTTGGGCGTGCAGGAGCACGCGGCAATACGCGGCATCCGACAACGGTCGCCTATTCTGATTGGATTTGGCGGGCACCCGCCGCAGCCAGGGTCTCGACCACCTCGTCGTAACGTTGAGGCGGGCGAGTAGGGTCTTCTCGGTCGCCGCGAGGGACCCAAATGACGGTGCCGAGCCGCGCGCGCGTCAACAAAACCCGATACTTGTTCAGGATCCAATTCCGGCTGTCGGATTCCCCGACCTTCTGCCACGTGGCGCCATTCAGCCGACGGGGCACCCATGTGCCGGCGTTGCGATCCCAGATCAGATCGCCACCCCAACAGACGCCCACGTAGTCTAGTTCTAGGCCCTGGCACGCGTACTCGTTCGCCGTTACCTCAAGCGCGTACGATGCTCGAAGATCTCCGGGCTGACGCAAGAACCAGTGCGCGACGCCATCGAGATTGTCTGCGCCCAACGAGACGCCAAGGCCCTCAGCGCGAAGGCGCTTGGCTCCCGAGCTCGCGACGAGCCCGCACCGGCGTTGTCCCCGCGTATTCTTGCGTAGCCAGGAACGAGCCACATCCAGATCACGGGTAAGATAGACGGGAAGCTCGGCAGTCGCATCCGCGATGCCTCTAGCCTTCGTTTGGTCGGCCGACAAAATGGCGTTCACCCACCGGGGGAGAGCCTCGCATCTGTAGGACCGTACAGACGCGGAAAGGTGCAAGTGGGGATCTATTTCTGCCCAGTCCGGAAACTGGCCGTCGAAGAGGCGCTGCCATGCCGTTGCCTCACCCCCGCTGACAACTTCAGGCGAGACCATCGCAATCCATTTCCGTGCCGTTGAGCCCGAGCGCTCTTCGGCGATGGCCTTGCCCCATTCGGAGAGGCCGAGTTCGCCACGATTTATTTCCTGGCCGCCGCCGACAAGCGCAATAATTACCGCCCAGTCCTCATGTCTTCCCATTATTTCCAGAAAGATCGAGGCCTCGGACTTCGCGCGATTGAATTTCTGCTTCCCGTAGGCCGCGTCCCACGCCCGCTGTGCCTCGTCAAAAATGATGACGTGATCAACGGGGGCGGCAGCTTCGTGGGCCTTTAGATACTCGCGCAAGAAGTCCATCAGCGTTTGAACCTGCGCGGCGACGAGCCGCCGCGCGTCGGCCTTCCTACGCCCGGTCCGGCGGGACTCATCTTCCGACAAAGCTTCACGGAGGACGCGAACGAGTGGCGAGTTACCAGATAGGTAGGCCCCAGGCTGCTGGCCGCCACTGCTGAAACGCTTATCATGAACGGCATTCAAGCCGACCAAGGTCTTACCTGACCCAGGCACACCTGTGACGAAGGCGACTATGTGTTCGCTATTGCGCCGAGCGCGCTCGATGATGGCGATCAGCGCTTCCGTCGTGGCGCCAAGATTTTCTGGGTTTGACGCAGCGCTCGCGATCTCTTTCACGTCATGTTTGGCAAAAAGCAGTTCCGCTGCCTGAACGATGGTCGGCACTGGCCGGTACATACCAGCTTCCCATTCTTGATGGTCCAGCTGAGCGTCGCCGCGTTGGTGCTGATCCGCGGCGAGAGCTGCGAACGCACCATCCAGTCCGTCCGCGTTGCACGTTGCAACGGCGCTCACCCCATCTTGAATAGTCGTCAGTGCCGACGAAGGTGCATCTGTTGCGCAAAGAACAGGCCAAATACGCAAGTGCTCGCTGGGCGCATGGAAGTCCCTGAGGTCAAGCGCATAGTCCTCAACTTGCCGCATGTCGGCAGCGGGGTAGTTCTCGCCCCCAACCTTGAACTCGAGAACGCACACCGTACGGCCGGCTAACAGGACAACGTCGAGCCGCTTTTGAAGCCGCAACAGTGGAAACTCGATCACTAGGCCCCAGTTCGTGACCGCGCCATGCGATGCGGCTGCGCGGGCGAGAGAAGTCTTCAGCAGCATGACCAGCTGCCGCCAAGCCTCCAGCTGACGATCTTGGACTTCGCGGAAGTGCTCGGCCTGCTTCAGCGATAACTGCCCAACGATGGCTTCGTCTTCGATCAGAAGGAAGTGTCCAACACGACTGGAGTAATAGCCCGCCATGGCTTGTCTATTCCCAATTCACCGGCTGGCTTGACCCGCCATCCACTAATGCGCGTTGCGTCAGATCACACAGCAGGCAACTAGGCAGAGATCACCTTTGCCGTCTCGGTTGCAACTGGCTTACAACGCAGAGGCGTGCGCTCGGCAACCACGAATTTCAGAACCGGTAGAAGGTCCTGGTGCGGTGCGTCATGGCAATGACTTCGCACACACCTAATGTCGCCTGCCAAGAACCGGTATTTGGAGTGCGCCAGGCGCGGCGGTCGCTCTGCACTGAGATCCCGGGACCGCGTCGCGGCCTGGCGGCCTCTATCTTCCGAAACCCAGCGTCACCGCGCACGCGGCCGCCACATCGGCAACTCGGAGAGTGTCTGCGACGCCTCCTACCACGGCTTCGTCTATGCAAGACTTTAGCTCGATCGCGAACGGTTTGAGCGCATCCATCGAACCGAGCTCTAGGACACCCTGTTCGCCCAACATCATTGCAGCCATATCGGTAGCGGTCGCGAGTCGGTCCGGCGCCCCGGCCGCGCGCCACCGAGGCACCATGGCCTGACCCAGTGTTCCGCCTGAGAACCATTCACCGGTTCCTTCGGACACTCGAGCGGTCGAGGCAGCGGCTAGCTCTTGTTCGCGCGCAATCGCCAGCTGGCGCTCAGTGTCGCGACGCCGTGTTTCCGCCGCGAACCCTTTCGGGTCTAGGCGCCGCAACTCGGTCAACCAGCGGTCCTCGTCCCCAGCGCGTTTGATTTCCGCCAAGTACTCGCGGGGAGACGCCTGTTCCAACTCCGCCAAGCGGTGAGTCTGAGCAAACGAATTTGTACCGGCGATAGCAAACGCCACCGCGAGCCAAACAACCCCGATGGTTCGCCAAGCCCCGATTTGCTTGATCCGAAATAGCCCCATGATGCCAAGTACTGTGAAGATCGCCAGCAGCGTGGCGATGGTGATGCTAGCTGCAGGAGACCACCGGGAAGTTATCCAGGGAAGGAGGAATCCAGCTAAAG
Organism: uncultured Alphaproteobacteria bacterium; assembly: GCA_963784415.1. Taxonomy (GTDB): domain Bacteria; phylum Pseudomonadota; class Alphaproteobacteria; order Caulobacterales; family Hyphomonadaceae; genus UBA7672. The sequence goes on along the minus strand of CAWARK010000005.1, from coordinate 123,590 downwards.
TCCACGCCACAAACTCCTGCGTCCTTGACCGGCGTGCGGGTTTTACCGCGGGCTGATTGGTCGCCATGACGTCCCCACTATCGCAGCTCCGAACCGGGTTCGGTGTCGGGCTTATAAACGTAGTTTAGTTCTTAGTCGCCGAAATGGCCAGAATGATCCTCCGTGTTTGAGCCGTACCCGACATCCTACTCAGGGTGCCTGGTGAGGATTTATGGCGGGTTTGCACGAGACATTTGCGAGGTGCTTGCGCGAGCGAAGGGCTGCAGCGGGTCTGACGCAGGAAGAGTTGGCCGAAAAGATCGGTCGCAGCGTCGACATGATCAGCCGCATGGAGCGAGGGACCAATGCTGCGTCATTCGAGACGCTCGAAAGGCTTGGTCGAGCCCTATCCGTGCAGCCTGTCGAACTTCTCGGCGCCAAACCAATGACGCCCACCGTCGTAGACAAGGCGCGTGTGCGGTTGATCGACCAAGTGTTGAACGCAAACGCTGTACAGCTCCAACGTCTCGAACGCGTTTTGAAAGCCATCGACTGAGCGCTGCGGCGTCAGGTTTCAAACCTGCTGCGAGCAGTCCGACGTCTACAACCCGCGGTCGCAGCCGTCGTGCGCGGGTCCACCCGCAGGCAATTTTTGGATGGCAACAGAGCTGAAAAGGGTCTGGCGCGATTGGACACTCTACCGTTCTTCCGATCACGATATCCCTGACACGTTCTTTGGTATTCGGGCCAGCGTGGCCTCTATCGGTTCCAGGGTGTCGTCGCGCAGTATGTTGAGCGTGCTCACGTGGTGCTGCCGTAGAATTTCGGCACCGACAGTCCAAGCTCTATGGCAGCTTGCCGGTTCGCCTTCGCTGCAAAAGTACGCGGTGGGTCCATCACTGGTCGCCGCCAGGATATCGATGAGCGCAGCCTTGAACCGCGGCGCCTCCTTGTCCACGTCTTCCAGTCCTCCGAGCACGTCGCCGCGCCACTCGTATCGGATCCCGACGCTCCCGAGCGCCGCTTCCATCTTCGGGCGGTTGAAATGACTGAACCTTGAAAACGGTCGAGACCTGACATCAAAGAGTGCTCGTATATCGAGCTCAACAAGTGGTTTCAGGAACGCGTCCCAGGAGCGGTTGGATGTGCCGATCGAGTATAGGGCCATGCGTAAAACTTGCACTTAAGCATGTGCCGGTACACCGAAAAGCGCTTGTCCAAACACGAAAACCGGAAGCGTCAAAATCTGGCCGCTGGTAAACGCGCAAGGTGGAGAGTTCCGCGAACTCGTTCATGAGGGGCCTGGTAAGCCCATGGGCTCGTTGGAAGTTGCGTGCGGGTAGTTTGGTAAGGGCGAGTCAGGCTCCGCTGGAAGCCTTCGAGTTCGGCGGGAGATCATCGAGAAGTGTCACCTTGTCGATCCACGGTCGCGCTGTGGCCATCGTAAGCTTCGTCCCATAGTTACTAGTGACGTCGCCGCTCGAATGCCCAACAAGGTCCTTCAGGACATACGCCGGTGCCGAAACTTCGCGGAGCGCATCAATGAAGCTGTGCCTGAACGAATGGAATACCATGCCGGTCTTCTTGAGGTCGACGCGCGTGAGATACCTGCCGAACCACTTAGAATACTCGCCGCCGGCACCCCCCGTCATCGCTATTGGTACGTCGATGAAAAGCCTGTGATTGCTGATATCCTCTGCGCGCGTCGCCACGTATTGCAACAACCCCAGCTCAATTAGCCGTTTGTGCACGGGGATCGAACGCCGGCTTGATGTCGTTTTGAGCGACTGATTGAGCGCGGGATCATCGCGAACCCGGAAAACAGGAATTTCGCCCTCCGCGTCTACGTCAGTCGTAGCCATCTGAACGATTTCACTTATGCGCATGCCCGACAGTGCCCCAACAAGCGGTACCCAGTAGTACCCATCCTTGAAAAGCTCGGAGCCCGGCTTGTGCCGCTTCGCCCTACTGAGGCAGCCGGTGAACAATGGGCTGGAGAACAGTGCTTTCAATTCCGCGGCTGAGAACGGCCGCCGCCTGCCGGCCTTCTCGGCCTTCGAGACGGTGATCGTTATGCCGCCTACCGGGCTTACTTCAAGAAAGCCCTCATCGACCCAGAACGAGAACGCGCCGACGATAAATCCCATGTACTTCTTGGCAGTTCGAGAGCCGATCCTTTTCTCAGCCGGAGCCGGTCCCATCTCCTTCAGAGTCGCCAGCGGGGCAGGCTTTTTGCCCCATGCTTGGATTTTGTCTCGCATGGCGCGCACATCGTCTTTTGTGATGGCTGGAAGCGGTTTGTCCTTGCCGAAATGTTCCGTCGCCAAGCGGAGAATACGTTTGATCTCGTCTTGAGTCCTGGAGGTCCAGCTGGTTGCCTTCGTTGTTATGTACTTCTCAACGGCAGCCCCGAAGGAGATGGATGAGGGTGCCGACGCGGATTTCTGGAATAGCGCGTACTCCGGCTTATACGGCGTAAGGAAGTCAGTCGCTCTATGGATGAGCTTCTTCCGCTCCTCCAACAATGCTCTTGCCACTCCTTGGAGCATCATCTTCCGTTCCGCTTCCGGGAGCGCGTCGAACTCAATGTTGTTTTGGGCCGCTAGTTTACGCGCCGCTGGCATAATCAAACTCGCGGCGGCCATTTGCCGTTCGTTCGTGCCGCCTTCGAGGGCGTCGTCGATAATCGCGAGATCGAGATCCAGGATGGCCTCGGAGGCCATGTGCAACACATAATCTCGATCTTCTGCCTGTTCGGGTCCCTTGAACACAGGCGGAGCCTCAACCTGCTCGAGAAGGGCTTTCCCGAAGGCTTCAATGATCGAGAGGATCTGGTTCGGGGAGGGGAGTGGCGAGTTCATCGCTCGTAGTCGAGCGCAAAGACGGGCGAATGCCAAGCGGCCATAATATGTCGCGCGGTGAGCATCTGCCCTATGCCGCGTTCGCAGCGAGAGCCTGACTTCGACGCGACCTACCAGAGCTTGAAGGTCTGTCGGGAAGCCAGCCCGGAAGTAGTAGACGCCTTGGCGCCTATCGAGAGAAAGTGGTCGGCGACCAGCCATTCCGTTGTCCTCTTCGGAACATCGGATCGGAGCACTTGCCGTCTATCGCCAGGGCTTGTTCGGAAAACTGGTGCAGCTAGCTGCACTTAGTTAAAAACTGGCGGAGAGGGTGAGATTCGAACTCACGGTACCCGTAAAGGTACAACGGTTTTCGAGACCGTCCCGATCGACCACTCCGGCACCTCTCCGCGGTCAGCGGGGCGGTATAGCATTCAAAGCATGAAGCGCAAGCTGCGTTGCGCGGGTGATTCGTCGCTGGTCGGGCGACGCGCCAAAGGCGCAGAAATCAGCGGCAAACAGGACATTTTTGACGGGATCTGGCACGGCCATCTGGCGGCGCTTCCCCCCAAACGAATTCGGGCGGCCTGCCGATGGCAAGCCGCCCGATCCGCCGATCCTGAGGAGACATGTCCCGAGGGGACAGTCAGTCTACAGGGTCTAGTACTTGACGGTCGCCTCAACGCCGATGGTGCGCGGCGGGTTGAGGTTGCCGTAGTCGCCGATCGTGCCGCGGTTGGCGGCCGAGATGCGGTAGACATAGGTCTCGTCGAGCAGGTTGCGGGCCCAGAGCGAGATGGTGGCCGTCGGGCCGCCATTGCTGCTCATGTTGATGTCGGCAAGAGCGATGCTGCCATTGACGATGAAGCTGGAGTCGCCCTTCGCTTCGACGACCCTGTTGTTCGCAGCCGTGGCGCCCGCCGAAGAGATATCGGCGAATTCGGTCTGGAACGAGTACTGGGCGTCGGCATAGCTGGCGTCGAGGTGGGCGCGGAAGGTCATGTTGCCCACCGGAACTTCGTAGTTCACGAACGCGGAGGCCGCGTTCTCCGGCGTGTAGACGACGTTCACCGGGAAGGGCTGCCCTTGCTGGATGAAGTCCGCCGGGCCCGTGGGGAACGGGAACGGAGCATCCGGGATCTTGACCTTGGTGTAGGCGTAAGATGCGCCGAACGACAGCTCGTCCGTCACGTACCAGGTCGCGTCAGCTTCGATGCCGTCGATTTTCGACTTGCCCGGTGCGTTGGCCGTTTCTTCGAAGTGGACGCCTACGTTCGGCGCGGAAACCGACACGCTGTCGAAGTCGATCTGCGTGTCCGTGCGGTCCATGTGGTAGGCTGCGAGATTCACGACCAGCTGGCGATCGAAGAAGCTCGATTTCAAGCCGGCTTCGTATGCTTTCACCTCTTCCGGTTTGAACTCGGTGAAGGCGGCCGAACGGGCGTTGGCGCCGCCGGCGCGGAAGCCGGTCGAGTATTTGGCGTACACGTTCATGTCGGACGACAAGTCGTAAGCAGCGATGACGAGCGGGTCGAAGCGGCTGTCTTCATAGTCCAGGGCGAAGTTGACGTTCTGGTTGTTCGCGCGGTCCATCAGGCCCTCGCGAGTGTCCTTGGTGTAACGCCCGCCAGCGGTGAGGTGCAGCGGTTCGATCGGCGACCATGTGACCTGACCGTAGGCGGCAAGGCTGTCCGAGTCGGCGCGGGTGCGGCGCGTGATGAGGCGCGTGCCGTACTCCCAGCCCTGGTTGGCGGAGGTGATAGCGCCCGCGCCGAACGTGCCGTTCGACGAGCGGATCGTGTAGCCCGTGCCGTCAGCATTCCACACGTTGGTGAACGGGGTCGCGGCCGATTCCTTGGCGTGCTCGGTGAAGTAGTAGAGCCCGGCCACGTAGTCGATGTTGTCGCCGACCGTGCCGACAGCCTGGAGCTCCTGGCTGTACTGGTATTGATAGAGGTCCGACAGCGAGTAGCGGCCGAACAGGGCGCCCGGTGCGAACACGTTGCGGCTTTCGATGCCCGAGTTGTCCCACTGGTTGGTGGCGACGGCGTGAGCAGCGGTGATCGAGCGCAGCTGCAGGTCCGGCGTCACGTCCCATTTCATGGTGAGGGCGGCGCCGCCGGTCTTGTCGACGCTGGGCTGTTGCACGGTGCCAAGGCCAACCGACTGGCGGTCCTTGCCGACATGGATCAGCGGCGAGAGCGCGTTGATCGTTCCGGCCGGCGCGGCAGACGCCGCTGCCGAACCCGGCGTCGCCGGGCCTGCGAACGTGCCGATCGGGCGAACCGTCTTGCCGTTGACGTTGTAGTTCAACAGCTGGCTGTAGAACGGGGTGTTCTCGTCCTTGGCGTAGTCGATCGACAGGTCGGCGCTGAACGTGTCGACCGGCTTCCAGAGGCCCTGGATGCGGCCGCCGACGCGGTGATACTGGTTCCAGCCGGCCTGGCCCGCCATCGGGTTCTTGGTGGTCGGATCCTGGTGCTGGATGACGCCGTCGAACTTCAGCGACAGGCCAGCGAACTCTTCGAAGTTCTGGTGGATCTCGGCGTTGTACGAACCGTACGTGCCGGCGCCGGCGACGGCGCGGCCTTCAAACACACCCGTGGGGGCTTTCGTGACGATCGAGAGCGCGCCGCCTTCGGTGTTGCGGCCGAACAGCGTGCCTTGCGGGCCGCGCAGGACTTCGATGCGTTCAACGTCGAACAGCGCGGCATTGAGGCCTTGGCTGCGGCCCATGTAGACGCCGTCGATGTACGTGCCAACGCCCGAGTCACGGGCGGTCTGGTTCTGGTCGAACGGCACGATGCCACGCATGCCGATCGTCAGCGCCGACTGGCGGGCTTCGAAGGTCGCGATGCGCAGGCTGGGGATGATGCCATCAGAGAGGTTGAACAGCGACTGGACGTGGTTGTCCCTGATCAGCACCGGATCGATGACCGCGATCGCGATCGGCGTGTCCTGCAGGTCGGTGTCCCGCTTCAGCGCTGAAACGATGACGACGTCACGGCCCTGGTCTTCATCTGGTGCAGCGACAGTGTCTTCAGCAGAAGGGCCCTGGTCGGCCGACATGTCCGGCGCGCTTTGCGCGAAAGCCGGCGCCGAAGCCATGCCGAGAAGTGCGCCGCTCATCAGCAGCGCGGTACGAAGCTGCGTAACCGTTTTCATCTTTATCACCCCTGTCTTCCCGATCGCGAGCCTGAAGCTCGTGGGGGCGGATCAGCCGCCCGACGGGTGGGGGGTAGCGGCGCTGCATGACAGTCGGCCGACAGTTGTGTGACAGTTCGGATTCCGGATGCTGCGCTGCGAGACAGTGGCGCCGAAGCATCATTTCGGCCGCCAACCAGCGTCACATGACTGTCATGTGACGGCTCAGCCTGTGGAAAAACGGCAACAGGCTGGTTTCACGCCTCGGATAGCGGCGCCACATCGACGGCCTGGCTGCTCTTCTGCGAGCCCGACGTGCGAACAACGCCGCGCACCGGGGCCACGTCGCCATAGTCGCGGCCATAGGCGACCACGATATGATGGTCGCTGATGTGCACGCCATTGGTCGGATCGTATTCGATCCATCCGACGTCCGGCCCGCACCAGGCGCGCACCCAGGCGTGCATCGCGTCGGCGCCCTCGAGCCGCGCCTGACCCTCTGGCGGATTGGTGCGCAGGAAGCCGCTGACATAGGCCGCCGGAATACCGATGGCGCGCAGGCAGCCGATCATGATGTGGGAAAAATCCTGACACACGCCACGGCGCCGCGCGAAGGCCTCCTCCGGCGGCGTATCAACCTGTGTCGAGCCCGGCTCGAACGTCATGTCGCGATCGATGGCGAGGCCGATGGCCTCCACGGCTTCCCGTGTGGTCATCTTGTCCGCGTCGATCTGCTTCAGCGCAAACGCCTCGAAATCCAGTGTCGTTCGAACGCGCGGACTGTCGGCGAGAAAATGATGCGGCGACTCCGGCCCCAGGGATCGCACCGCCGCAATCGCTCCCGGCAAAGCCTTCAGCGACATGGACTGGTCTTCCACCGGCGTCGCGGCCACACGGCGCTCCACCCGCGCGCGCAGGCGGAACTCGATCTTCTGGTGCGGCGCGCGGAACGCGACTTCGACAACCGTATTGCCGAAGAAATCTGTCCGCGCGATCCGCTCATCCGGTTCCGGCGTCACATCCAGCAGCGACGTGATCGCGCGTTGACCCGGCATGTCCGCCGGCGTCATGCACAGTACATGTCGTCCGCCCGCCGCCGGCGCCTGGTAGGCGTAACTGATGCGAAGGCCGATATCGTAGAGCATCATCTATCTCAGATACGTCGTCGTCAGCAGGTCTGATACGCGGGTCAAATCCGTTCGCAGGTCGAGCAGGGCCTTGGCGTTGAGCGATTCCGGCTTCGCCACCAACACGTCCGCATGCAACTTCATGATCGCGCGCGACAGCTCGGACATCTGTCCCTGTTCGTGCGCGCCCGGCAGCACCGCGATATGCTCCTTCAGCTCCGCCAGCTGGTACTGGATCGCGCGCGGGTTGTCCGCATCGCACCCCAGAAGATCCACCACCGTCGACCGGCTCGTCGCCACCGCGAATAGGCGGCGGTGTGTCAGCACGCTGTCGCCAATCTCCACCACCATGTCGAGCGCGCCCTCGGGCGCTGCTTCATCCGCAAACCACGCCAGCACGGACGCCATCGCCGCCGCGCGTTCCAGCGACCGCCCGATCGACAGGAATCGCCATCCGGCAAAGCGATACATGTTCTCGTGCACGAGGCCCGAGAACCCGGTGATCTGCCGCAGCAACAATCCCAGCGCGCGCACGGACGTATAGCCCGGCGCAATATTCGACAGCTCCAGCCGCGCGCTCACCGCCAGCTCGTTCAGCGCCGTCCACCCGTCGACCGAAAACCGGTCGCGCACCTGGCTCGCGCTCGCCGTCGCCGCGGAGATGGTGGTATAAAGATCCTTCGGCACGCCCTTGGCCGGATCAGCGCCGAAGAAGCCCGGATACTTGCCCGCGTATTCCAGCAAGCGGCGAGTCCGCTCGTCCGCTCTCGCCCCGCCGCACATGCCACGCGCGCAGCAGGCGGATCAGGCCCTCGGCGCGTTCAACATAGCGCCCCATCCAGTAGAGATTGTCCGCCGCGCGGCTCGGCAATTCGCTCTGCCGCGCCCGCTTGTAAGGCGTCGAAGGCGAGGGCAGCAGCGTTTCGGTCCGCACCGGTTTGTCCGACACCACCCACACGTCGGCGACCGAGCCGCCGCGCTGCATCGCGATCGCTGTTGCGTCCTGCGTCCGCCCCACGCGCGCATAGCCGCCCGGCATCACCCGCCATCCGCGCGAGGTCCGCGCCAGGAACACGCGCAGGCTCATCGGCCGCGGCGCGAGCAGGCCATCCGACATCACCGGCGCCGTCGACAGCGTGACGGCTTCCTGTCCCACCAGCATCGCGCCACGCTCTTCCAGCATGTCTTCGACACCAACATCCTGCTCTTCGAGCGTCGAGCCGAGCAGGGTCGAATCCTCGCTATCGAACAGCATCCGCGTCGACAGCGCCTCGCCGATCATCATGCGGTCGGCATTCTTGCGCACATGCTCCCGCTCACTGTCCTGCCCGCACCACCATGTCGCGATGTTCGGCATCTTCAGCGGCTCGCCGAGCAGCGCCTGCGCCAGCCTTGGCATGAACGCCAGCAGCGCACGCATCTCCAGCACGCCCGAGCCCAGCGCATTCACCATCGCCAGCTTGCCGCGCCGGATCGAGTCGACCAGCCCCGGCACGCCAAGCTTTGAATGCTCGTTCAGTTCCAGCGGATCGGAATACGATGCATCAATCCTGCGCCACAGCACGCTCACCGGCGCGAGGCCCGCAATCGTGCGCACCATCAGCTGACCGTCCTGCACGGTCAGGTCTTCGCCCTCAAGCAGCATGAAGCCCAGATAGCGCGCGATATAGGCGTGCTCGAAATACGTGTCGTTGAGCCGCCCCGGCGTCAGAATGCCAACGCGGCTTTCACCATCGCCGCGCAGATCGTTCATCGTATCGCGGAAGGCGCGGAAGAAACCCGCCAGCCTGTGCACGTTGGCCTCGGCATAGTGGTCGGCGAACACCCGCGCCGTCGCAACCCGGTTCTCCAGCGCAAAGCCCGCACCCGACGGCGCCTGCACGCGATCGCCGAGTACCCACCAGCGCCCATCGGGTCCACGCCCGATCTCGAACGCGATGAAGTTGAGATACTGGCCAGACCTTGGCCGCACGCCCACCATCGGCCGCAACCATTCCGGTGACATTGCCACCAGCGATGCGGGCAGGTGCCCCTCGCGCACCAGTCGCTGCTCGCCGTAAAGATCGGATGTGATCAGCTCGAGCAGCTCGGCGCGCTGGATCAACCCCTCCGCAATACCTTTCCACTCGGTCTCATGGATCAGAACCGGAATATGGCTCAGCGGCCATGCGCGTTCCGTTTCGTCCTCGCCATACTGGCGGAAGAACACGCCCGCATCGCGCAGGTACTGGTCGCCTTGCTCAAGCCTGTTCTTGACGTCCTGCGCCGGCATCTTCGCAAGATAGTCGACAAACCCACGCCACACCGGACGCACCTGTCCCGCAGCATCGACCAGCTCGTCGGCGACGCCGGGCAGCGGCTTGTAGCCAGCCAGCAGTCGGGCCACGGGGCTCGCTGCGGGGTGTGCTTTCGCAGTTGGCACTCCGCCCCCTCAGGCTGTGGTCCTAAACTCCCGGCGCGCGCCGCAGATCCAGCGTCATCGGAAACTCCGGGTGCGGCGACTCAACGCCAAGCTGATACATTCCCGGCGAATGTCCATGGCCTTCAAAGCGCGCCAGTCGCCGCGCCTCCGCCTCGTTGCCGTTGACCGGGAAGGTGTCGTAGCTGCGCCCGCCCGGATGGGCCACGTGATAGACGCACCCGCCGATGGCGCGTCCCGACCAGGTGTCGAAAACATCGAACACCAGCGGCACGTTGACCGGCAGAACCGGATGCAGCGACAGCGGCGGTTTCCACGCCTTGTAGCGCACGCCGGCGACAGCAACGCCATTGCTCGCCTCGGCCAGTGGCACAGGCCGCCGGTTGCACGCCACGCGATACCGCCCCGGATCGGCGGCTGTCAGCTTCACCTGCACGCGCTCGGCGGAACTGTCCGCATAACGAACCGTCCCCCCGATGGCGCCGGTCTCGCCCAGCACGTGCCAGGGCTCCAGCGCCTGCCGGATCTCCAGGTTGACGCCCTCGATATCGATCTCGCCGCAGAACGGGAAACGGAATTCCTGCTGCGCCTCGAACCATTCCGGACGGAGGTCAAACCCATGCGTCCGCAGGTCACGCAGCACGTCGAGGAAATCCTCCCACACATAATGCGGCAGCATGAACCGGTCATGCAACGTCGTGCCCCAGCGCACGAGATTGCCCGAGATGGGCGACGCCCACATCCGCGCGACAATCGTCCGCACGAGCAACTGCTGCGCCAGCGACATGCGCGGGTTCGGCGGCATCTCGAAGCCGCGGAATTCGACGAGACCCAACCGCCCGGTCGGCCCATCGGGAGAGTACAGCTTGTCGATGCAGATTTCGGTGCGATGCGTATTGCCCGAAACGTCGATCAGGAGATTTCGCAACAGCCGGTCGACCAGCCAAGGCGGCGTATACGCGCCCGTGTTTGGCGGCGCGATCTGCGACAGCGCGATCTCCAGCTCATAGAGCCCATCATGCCGCGCTTCGTCGATGCGCGGCGCCTGGCTCGTCGGTCCGATGAACATGCCCGAGAACAGGTAAGACAGACCCGGATGCTTCTGCCACAACAGCAGCAGGCTCTTCAGCACATCTGGCCGCCGCAGGAACGGCGAGTCATTCGGCGTCGACCCGCCGACCACCACATGGTTGCCGCCGCCCGTGCCCGTGTGCCGTCCATCGACCATGAACTTGTCACAGCCAAGCCGGCACTGCCGCGCCTCGTCATACAGCGTCTCGGTGATGTCGACGCATTCGCGCCAGTTCGTCGCCGGATGCACGTTGACCTCGATCACGCCCGGATCCGGCGTCACGCGCATGACGTTGATGCGCGGATCGTGCGGCGGCGCGTAGCCCTCGATATGCACCGGCACGCCCATCGATTTCGCCGCCGCTTCCGCCGCCGCAACCAGTTCCAGATAATCTTCGATCCGCTCGACCGGCGGCATGAACACGCACAGCCGTCCATCGCGCGCTTCCACCGACATGGCGGTGCGCACGGTGCCGGCGACTTCCGCTGTCTCAGGCGTCTGGACCTGTTGCGTCTGGATCTGCGGCTTTGCGCTTTCAGCAGCGGCGAACCGCGCCCGCGCCTGGCCTAGCGCGCCCGCATCAGCGGACGCTGTGAAATCCGGCAACGGCCCACGCTCCTCCGCAGGATCGGCCGGCACCACATGCGGATAAACGTCCGGCGCGATCCAGGGCAGGGAGCCGAGCGGCAGGCGATAGCCAACCGGGCTGTCTCCCGGCGCGAGGTACATGTAGCCGCGCCGCAACTGCCACTTCTCCGACTTCCACCTGATCGGCGCCGCGCGCGCGGTCGCAACCTGTCCCGGTGTCGTTTCGGTTTTCTTCGGCGCACCCTTGCCGACCTTCTTCTTCGTCGACGCCTTCGACTGCCACCGCTGGATCGGCAGCACATATCCGCTCGGCTCTGTCAGCCCGCGCTCGAACACGCGCGCAATCCGGTTGCGCTCTTCCGGGTCTTTCAGCTTCGAATTCTCGGGCGTCACATTCTCCGGCAGGTTGCCTTCCTTGAGCATCCATTCCGCCGGATCCTCATAGGCCGGGATCACCATCTCCGCGCCAACGCCCAGCTCTTCCGCCATCGTCTGCAGAAGTTCTTCGGCCTGCGCCTTCGTCGCCTTGGCGTCCCCGTTATTGCCAGCAACCAGAGCCGGATCATGCCAGATCGGCTTGCCATCGCGGCGCCAGTAGAGCGAATACGTCCAGCGCGGCAGCGTCTCGCCCGGATACCATTTGCCCTGTCCGTAGTGCAGGAAGCCGCCCGGCGCGAAGCGGTCGCGCAGTTTCTGGATCAGCTTGTCGGCCAGCTTGCGCTTGGTCGCGCCATCGGCGCCGGTATTCCACTCGTCGCCCTCGAAATCGTCGATCGACACGAATGTCGGCTCGCCGCCCATGGTCAGGCGCACATCGCCCGCATTCAGCGCCGCATCCACCTTGTCGCCCAGCGCATCGAGCGCAGCCCAGCTCTCGTCAGAGAACGGCTTGGTGATGCGCGGATGCTCCGCCACGCGCTTCACCGTCATCGCGAAATCGAACGAGACTTCCGCCTTGCCCGAATACCCGCCCGAGATCGGCGCGGCGTTGCGATAGTGCGGCGTCGCCGACAGCGGAATGTGGCTCTCGCCCGTCAGCAGGCCCGATGTCGGATCGAGCCCGACCCATCCCGCGCCCGGCAGATAGACTTCGCACCACGCATGCAGGTCGGTGAAATCGACAGCCGTTCCTGCAGGCCCATCGATCGCAATCAGGTCAGGCTTCAGCTGGATCAGATAGCCAGATACGAACCGCGCCGCGAACCCCAGATGCCTTGCCGCCTGCACCAGCAGCCAGCTCGAATCCCGGCACGAGCCAATGCCGCTCTCGAATGTCTCCTCTGGCGTCTGCACGCCCGGCTCCATCCGGATGACATAGCCGACCGCGTTCGCCACAGCCGCATTCATCATCACGATGAAGTCGACCGTCCGCAGCCGGTCCTTCGGAATCGTCGCGAGGAACTTCTTGAGGTGCGGCCCCATCGGCTCTGTCGTCCGATAGATCTCCAGATCGTCCTTGATCTCCGGCGGATATTCGAACGGCCACGTCTCGGCGCTCTCCTCCACGAAGAAGTCGAACGGGTTGTAGACGGTCATGTCCGCGACGAGATCGACCTCGATCTTCAGCTCGCGCACCGGCTCGGGAAACACATACCGCGCCAGCCAGTTGCCATAGAGGTCCTGCTGGTAGTTCACGAAGTGCTTTTCGGGAGAGATCTTCAGCGAATGCGAGATCACCCGCGTCCGCGAATGCGGCGCCGGCCGCAGGCGGATGACCTGCGGTCCCAACACAACCGGCTGGTCGTATTTGTAATGGGTAAGGTGATAAATCGCGGCTTTGATCGACATGGCCCGCACCGTTCCACAATCCGCCTGTGGGGGCCAGCACTAGTCGGGTTTCAAACCCGTTTTGCCCAATTCTGCGGCGCCGGTAAGCCCGCCCCCGTCCTTCGAGACGCGCCCTTCGGCCGCTCCTCAGGATGAGGGCTTCTCAATAGGCGAACTCGTGATGAGCCCTCATCCTGAGGAGGCGCGAAGCGCCGTCTCGAAGGACGGGGGCAGGCTCTGGCGCAGCCCGGTTCCTCCCCCTGAAAGGGGAGTCAGGAGGGGGTGCTCTTTCCGCGTTCACCTAAGCCGCCTTCGCCCGTTCCCCATCCACCGTTGCAGGCTTCCTTGCCTCGTCCACCGGGCCGGTAATCAACCGCGCGCCGCGCTGGAAGGTCAGGTAGCTCCACGTCCAGTCCAGCGCCACGGAGAACCGGTTCCTGAACCCGATCAGGAAGTAGATATGGATCAGCGACCAGGTCAGCCAGCCGACGAACCCGCGCAGGCTGAAGCTCCCAAAATCCGCAATCGCGATCTTCCGCCCCATCGTCGCCAGCGCGCCATAGTCCTTATACGCGAACGCTGGCCGCTTAACGCCCGGCTTCTTCCGAACCTGTTTCAGCAAACGCGCAGCATACTCGCCCTGCTGCTTCGCCACGGGCGCCAAGCCCGGAAGGGGCTTGCCCTTCTTGTCCTTCGCCAGCGCGCAATCGCCGAGCACGAAAATCTCCGGATGCCCGGCCACCGTCAGATGCTCATCGACCGGCACGCGCCCCGCGCGATCGCCCTCAACGCCCAGCCATTTCGCCACGGGCGCGGCGGCAACACCCGCCGCCCAGATCACGCAAGCCGACGGCATCGGCGTCGTCACGCCACCTGCCTCCAGCATCACGCCCCGCTCATCGACGCCGACAACCTTGTTGTCGGTCATCAGCTCGACACCCAGCTTCTTCAGCTCCTTCGCCGTGTACGCCGACAAGCTTTCCGGAAAACTCGACAGCGGCCGCGGCCCCGCTTCCACCAGCAGCACGCGCGCCGAATGCGGATCGATGGCGCGGAAGTCGCTCGCCAGCGCGCGATGCGCCAGCTCCGCAATCGACCCCGCCATCTCGACGCCCGTCGGCCCGGCGCCGATCACCACAAACGTCAGATAGCGTTGGCGCGCCGCCGCATCTTCCTCCAGCTCCGCCCGCTCGAACGCCAGCAGGATGCGCTTGCGCAACTCCGTCGCGTCCTCGAGCGATTTCAGACCCGGCGCAAACTGCTCCCACTCGTCTCGTCCGAAATACGAATGCCGCGCGCCGGTCGCCAGCACGAGATAGTCGTAATTGATTTCATGCTCGCCCAAACGAACAACGCGCCGCGCCGCATCGACGCCGGTCACGGTCCCGAGCAGCACCTCGGCATTCTTCTGGTCACGCAGCACCGTCCGTATCGGCGTCGCGATCTGACCCGGCGACAAACCGGCAGTCGCCACCTGATACAGCAGCGGCTGGAACAGGTGATGATTGCGCCGGTCCAGCAGCGTCACCCGCACATCGGCGTGTCTCAGCCCCTTGGCCGCCGACAACCCGCCAAACCCCGCGCCAACGATCACCACGCGCGGACGCGGATCGCTTTCGCCGGATCGCCTGTCAGAGGATTGATTGTCAGGACTGCACCCGCACGTTGCGCTGTGCACGTGAAACGAGGTCTGCATGCTGGTTCCCCATGGCGAGGCCGGTTGGAACGATCAACATATAGATAAGCCCGCAAACCCTTAATCACCAGCTACAACGCACATAAATTCCTTGCGGCTCATGCTCCCAACATCCGGGATTTTCCCCGCGATCTGGCCTCCCAAGCCCCACGTGCTAGCCTCTCCGCAGGGAGAGAAACGATGAGCCAGCAGAGCCATGTCCGTGGCGCCAGTGAACCGGCGCTGCTCGAACACACCATCGGCGAAGCGCTGTCCCGCGCCGCCGCGCAATGGCCCGACCGCGAGGCGCTCGTCTCCGCCCACCAGAACCTCCGCTACACCTACGCCCAACTCGCTGCCGAAGTGGATCGCATTGCCGCCGGCTTCCTCGCGCTCGGCCTCGTCCCCGGCGACCGCGTCGGCGTCTGGGCGCCCAATTGCGCCGAGTGGGCGCTCGCGCAGTTCGCAACAGCGCGGGCAGGACTTATCCAGGTCAACATCAACCCGGCCTACCGTCTCTCGGAAGTCGAATACACGCTCAACAAGGTCGGCGTGAAAGCCCTCGTCTGCGCCGAAGCGTTCAAGACGTCCAACTACGCCGGCATGATCAACGAACTCGCCCCCGAGCTCGCCACCTCATCTCCCGGACAACTCCACGCCAAGCGCCTTCCGGATCTCCGCTGGGCGATCCAGATCGGAGGCAAGCCCGGCCACGGCTGGACGCCCTTCAACGCCGTCGCCGAACACGCCACGCCCGATCACGTCGCGCAACTCGCCGCCATCATCCCCACGCTCGACCGCAAGCAGCCGATCAACATCCAGTTCACCTCCGGCACCACGGGCCTGCCCAAGGGCGCTACGCTCTCTCACCGCAACATCCTCAACAACGCCTATTTCGTCGGCCTCGGCATGGGGCTGGGGGAGGGCGACCGCCTCTTGATTCCCGTGCCGCTCTATCACTGCTTCGGCATGGTGATGGGCAACCTCAACTGCGTCGTCCACGGCGCCACCATGGTCTACGCCTCCGAAGGTTTTGAACCGCTCGCCGTCCTCAAGACCGTGCAGGCTGAAAAGATCACCGCGCTCCACGGCGTCCCCACCATGTTCATCGCCGAACTCGAACACGCGCGGTTCGACAACTTCGACTTGTCATCTCTCCGCACAGGCCTCATGGCCGGCTCGCCCTGTCCCATCGAGGTCATGCGCAAAGTCAACGACCGCATGCACATGCGCGAAGTCGGCATCGCCTACGGCATGACCGAGACCAGCCCCGTCTCCTTCCAGACCGCCAGCGACGACCCGCTCGACCGCCGTGTCTCCACCGTCGGCCGCATCCAGCCGCATCTCGAAGTGAAGGTCATCGACGAACACGGCGCCGTCGTCCCGCGCAACACGCCGGGAGAACTCTGCACCCGCGGCTATTCCGTCATGCTCGGCTACTGGAATGACGAAGCGAAAACCGCCGAAGCCGTCGACCACGATGGCTGGATGCACACCGGCGATCTCGCCACCATCGACGACGCCGGCTATTGCAACATCGTCGGCCGCATCAAGGACATGGTCATCCGCGGCGGCGAAAACGTCTACCCGCGCGAGATCGAGGAATACCTCTTCCGCCACCCGCACATCGAAGACGTGCAGGTCATCGGCGTGCCCGACCCGAAATACGGCGAAGAAATCTGCGCCTGGGTCAAACCCCGCGCGGGCGCATCGCTCACGCGCGAAGACATCATCGACTTTTGCAAGGGCCAGATCGCCCACTACAAGATCCCGCGCTACGTCAAATTCGTCGACAGCTTCCCGATGACCGTCACCGGCAAGATCCAGAAATTCGAGATGCGCAAGACAATGATCGCAGAGCTGCAGCTGGACGAACAGAAGACGGCCTAGGGTCCCTCCGGCGAATTATGCTGCCGCCGCGCATTCTCCGCCTCGGCCGCCGCCACAGCATCCGCACTCACCGGACAGGCTGCCGCCGGCCGCGCAAACCGCGCATCGCTGACAAACCCCCGGTCCGTCAGTGTCTCCAAAAACGCCACCAGATCCGCAACCTCCGCATCGCTCACCGCAAGCTTCAGCCGCGCATCCTCCGCATTCGCATCCGCATAATGATGCCGCACAGCTTCCGGCAAAGTCGCCACCTCGCCATTGTGCATGTACGGCGCCGAGAGTGCGACATTCCGCAGCCCAGGCGTGCGGAACTTGCCGATGTCCTCTTCTTTCTGCGTGATCCGCCCCAGCCCGTAATCCTCGCCTTCTTCTGCCGGCCACGCCAGGCGATGAAAAGCATCCCGCGCCTTCACGCCCGGCAAAGCAGCATCGGTAAAATGCGGACCCACATGGCAACTCGCGCACTGCTTCACCGCGAACAGCGTCTCGCCCCGCTTGGCCTGCTCCGAAATCGCGACCGCATCCCCGCGCCGATACCGGTCATACGGCGCATCGAGCGACACCAGCGACCGCTGAAACGTCGACAGCGCCATCGTGATCGTATCCATGTCGATCCTGCCGCCGCGCTCTGGAAACGCCGCCTTGAACAGCTCCGGATAACACGCCTGATCGGCCAGCCGCTGCGCCAGCAAGCCTTCAGGCCGCCCCGCAAATCCCATCTCCACCGGCACAAGCCCCTCGATCGGGATCAGCGCCTGATGCTCCAGCGTATCGACCTGCGGCCCGCCCCAGGTCAGCGACTTGAACCACCCCACATTCGCCAGCGTCTGGATATTCCGCTCGCCCGGTTGCCCGTCAAAACCCGCCCGCGTCTTGTTCGGATCGGTGAACCCGCGCTTCTGCTCATGGCACGTCGCGCATGACATCGTGCCGTCCCAGGAAAGATCGCCGTCATAGAACAGCCGCCGCCCCAGCTCGATCTTCATCGCCGTTGGCGGATTATTCGCAGGGAAGGGCGGCGCCGCATCGACCGCAATCCACGGCTCGCCTGCAACAGGCGCCGTCACACTCGCGCACGCGACGACGGCCACAAACACCGCAGCGCCCAGCGCCGCCAGCAACAACCCGCGCCTCACGCTCAGGAAGCCTTCGCCACCATCACCTTCAGCGTGTCCGCGCCATTGCCCGCCACCTGCAGCACGTGCAGGCCGGGCTTCATCGCGAACGTCACCATCTTGCGGATCGCCGTGCATTCCGGTCCGTGGCCAAACTTGGAAGGCTCCAGCGCCTTGCCATCCTCCAGCACATCGATCCACGCCGCCGCGCTCAGCGCAACCGTGTAATCGCCCGCTTCCGCAATCGTGAAGCTGAACAGGCCGGAATACGACACCGATCCGCCCGGCTTCTCCGGCTCCACGACAAACACCACGTCGGCCTTCTTCGCCAGCGAAGCCGCATAGCCCTTGCCCAGCGCAAGCGGCGCATGAACCGCATGCTCCGGCGACGGCGCCGTCCCGATGGCCGCCTTGCCATTCCAGTCGCCCAGGCCAGCCGGCAACGCCGCATCCATCGCCGCACACGCCGTCGCCTCATGCGCCTGCGCGAAAGCCGGCGCAGCCATCACGGCGGCCACAAAGACAAGGAAGGTCAGGCGCATGAACGGCTCCGAAGCGTTATCGCCAGCCGTATATAACGAAGTCTTGCCCCGTGAAAGCTTGCGATACACGCCCGGCCGCGCCAAACCTCAGTCACGGACCAGAGGTCTAACCATGCAGAACGTAACCGTCGTCGATCATCCGCTGGTCCAGCACAAGCTGACCCTGATGCGCGACAAGACCACGTCCACCGCCGGTTTCCGCACGCTGCTGCGCGAAATCGCCCATCTGCTCTGCTATGAAGTCACCCGCGACATCGAGCTGGAAACGCTCGACATCGAAACCCCGATGGGCCCGATGACCGCGCCGATCATCAAGGGCAAGAAGCTGGTTTTCGCCTCCATCCTGCGCGCCGGCAACGGCCTCCTCGATGGCATGCTCGATCTCGTGCCCGCCGCGCGCGTCGCGCATGTCGGCCTCTACCGCGATCACGAAACCCTCGAACCCGTCGAGTACTATTTCAAGGCGCCCGGCGAACTCGAAAACCGCCTCGTCATCGTCGTCGATCCCATGCTCGCCACCGGCAACAGCGCCATCGCCGCCGTCCAGCGCCTGAAGGATCGCGGCGCCAACAACCTCCGCTTCCTGTGCCTCCTGTCCGCGCCCGAAGGCCTCGCTAAATTCACCACCGCCCACCCCGACGTCCCCGTCTTCACCGCCGCCATCGACAGCCACCTCAACGCCATCGGCTACATCGTCCCCGGCCTCGGCGACGCCGGCGACCGCATGTTCGGCACGAAGTAGCTTCACCCCACGTGCACGCCCCTCAATTCCCCTCTATAAGTCGCCCATGACCGACGACCTGCCATTCTGGAAAACGAAAAAACTGCCCGAGATGACCGGCGCCGAGTGGGAATCGCTCTGCGATGGCTGTGGCAAGTGCTGCCTGGTCAAGCTCGAGGACGAGGACACGGGCAAGCTCTATTTCACCAAGCTCCATTGCAAGCTGCTCGATGGCAAGACCTGCCAGTGCAAGGACTATCCGAACCGCAAGCAGTATGTGCCCGTCTGCGTGAAGCTCACGCCCGAGATCGTTGCCACCGTCGACTGGCTGCCGGAGTCATGCGCCTACCGCATGGTGCATGAAGGCAAGGACCTGCACGCCTGGCACCACCTCGTCAGCGGCGATCCCGAACTGGTGCACCGCGAAGGCTATTCGGTCCGCAACAAGACGCGCACGGAAGAGGGCGTGGATGACGACGACGCATTCGACTACGTCATCGACTGGTTCCATGGTCCGCGGCAGAAGCCAAAGCGCAGGCTGACCATCGGCCGCAAATAGCGGCTGACTACTGCGCGGCTTTCACCGGCACGGGAAAGCCGCGATCGCGCAGCAGCGCATCCATCGTCGCATCGCGACCCCGGAACGCACGATACGCCTCACCCGGATCAACCGCATTGCGCACGGTGAACAGGTCGGCCACCATCTTCGCCGCCAGCGCCTTGTCGTAATACCCGCCCGGCGCCTCTGCAAACGCCTCCGCCGCATCCGACGTCAGCACGTCGGCCCAGAGATAGCCGTAATACCCGGCCGCATATCCCTCGCTCGAGAAGATGTGCCCGAACTGTGTCGAGCGATGCCGCATCGGAATCTCCTTCGGCATGCCGAGCTTGGCGAGCTCCTCCTTCTCGAACACGCGCGGATCAAGGTTGGTTGGATCAACCGTGTGATACCGCATGTCCATGATCGCAGAGCCGAGGAACTCGACCGTGTCGAAGCCCTGGTTGAACGTCGCCGCTTTCTTGATTTTGTCGATCAGCGCCTTCGGCATCGGCTCGCCCGTCTTGTAGTGACGGAAATACGTGTCCACCACCTTGTCCGTCAGCAGCCAGTGTTCCAGCAGTTGCGAATGGAATTCGGTGTAATCGCGCACCCCGCCGCCGAGTCCGGGATACTCCACGCTCGACGACAGGCTGTGTAGCGCATGTCCGAACTCGTGGAAGAAGGTCGTCGCATCGTCGAACGAAATCAGCAGCGGCTCGCCCGGCGCCGGCTTCACGAAGTTGGAATTGTTCGACACCAGTACCGTCACCGGTCCATCGAATGTCGAATGCGAGCGATAGCCCGACGCCCACGCGCCCGACCGCTTGCCCGCCCGTGCATAGGGATCGAGATACCAGTAACCGATATGCCTGCCCGACGCCTTGTCCGTCACCTCCCACACCCCCACATCGGGATGGAAGACGGGGATCGTGCCGGCAGGAACCGGCGCAAAGTTGAAGCCGAACAGTTCTCCCGCGACGAAGAACATCGCCTCGCGCAGTTTATCGAGCTGCAGGTACGGTTTCACCTGCTCGCCATCGAGATCGTATTTCGCCTTGCGTACCTTCTCCGCATAGAACCGATAGTCCCACGGTTCGATGGTCAGCCTGGCCTTTTCCGAATTGGCCAGCTTCTGCATGTCCGCAACTTCTTCCTTCGCGCGCGCCACCGCCGGCCGCCACACCGCTTCCATCAGCTTCGTCGCCTCGGCAGGCGAGGGCGCCATGTTGTCCTGCAGCTGCCAGTCCGCATACGTGTTGTAGCCGAGAAGGTGCACGCGCTCGTTCCGCAGCTTCAGGATCTGCGTGATCACCGCGTTGTTGTCGTGCTCATCGCCATTGTCGCCGCGCGAATAGTAGTTGCGCCACACCTGTTCCCGCAGCTTGCGCTCGGTGGAGTAGGTCAGGAACGGATCCATCGACGAGCGCGTATTGGTGATCGCGTACATCCCCGGCTTGCCGAGCCCATCCGCCGCCGCCTTGGCCGCCGCCACAAAACTCGCGGGCAGCCCGCCGATCTGCTTCGGGGTCAGATACGTGACCCAACCTTCCTCGTCCGCCAGAAGATTGTTGGAGAACTTCGTCTGAAGCTCCGCCAGCTCCTTGTTGATCGCCGCATAGCGATCGCGCTTCTCGCCAACGAGTTCGGCGCCATTCAGCTGGAAGCGGTCATAAACAATCTTCAGCAGCCGCGCCTGGTGCGGTGTCAGCGCCAGCGACTTGTCGTCATGCAACGCCTTGATCCGCGCGAACAACATCCCATTTTGAGTGATCTTGGACTGATACTCCGCCAGCATCGGCGAGGTTTCTTTCTGCAGCGCCCGGAAATCCGGCGTCGACAGATTCGATCCCCAGATGCTGTAATACGTCATCGCGTTGTCGAGCGGTTCTCCCGCGCGCTCCATCGCTTCGATCGTGTTGGCGAAAGATGCTTTCGCCGGATTGTTCGCAATCGCGTCGATCTCCGCCAGGTGCGCCGCGATCCCGGCCACGAGCGCAGGCTTCATCTGCGCGAGGTCCATCTTGTCGAACGCCGGCACGCCGCCATGCGGACCTGTCCATTTTGCGAGCAGGGGATTGGTTGCGATCTGGCTCATCGTCGCCGCATCGAAAACGGCCGGCGGCACGGTGGCCAAGTCCTCGACCAGCGCGGGCGCCAGTTCCGCAACCGGAGCGCTTGCGGTCTGCTCCGTCGTTCCGCACGCCGCCAGAAAAGCTGCTGCACAGAAGGATGACAAAAGAACGCGCCGCATGATGCTCTCCACAAGCTGGAGGCAGACCTTAGCGGCAGATGACTGGCTGACTAGAGCAACTCACCCGATTGTCATGGTGATGCGCAAGGATCAGTCGCCGATCGAGCGGCTGCCTTCGTATGCGCTGCGTGCCATGTCCTGCAGCTGGCGTTCCATCGCGTTGACCAGCTGCTCGAGCACTTCGCGTTCCGGATTGCGCCCGCCATCGAACAGGTTGAGCAGATCGCGCGGCGCTGCGTCGGCTGTTGCGGTCGCCAGCGGCATGCCGCCGCCCGTCAGCAATAACTGAGCCTCGCCTGTCGCACGCCCATCCTTTGCGACGTCGGCCATCAGGTCGTTGAACGTCTGCGAAAACCAGTTGTCATAGCTCTGGCGCGGCGGTTGCCCGTCCAGCGTTGCGTACAGGATCACCTGGTTGAAGCCGGCATCCTGCGCCATCTGCCGCGCCACCAGCGCACAGTTCACGGCGCCATCGATCTTCGGCAGGCCGCCGCCCAGCATCCCTGCAGGTTGCAACGGCGTCAGCGCCGAAATCAGACCGCCCAGCCGAGTCGCCATGCGCGTCCACGCGTCCTGCTCGGCCGACCGGATCTGCACGAAACCCGCAGGCGACACCCGCGCATAAGCGATCCGCATCGGATAGCTGACGCCCGGCGCGGCCAGCGCAGACGGGGCGAGCGCAGCGGCGGAAAGCCCCGCCAGTCCCAGCCGCATGGCCGACCGGCGTGTCAGGATGAGGGGAGAAAACGTCATATGCACAGGCTCGGGCGCGTTGGTTTCCGCCCCATTAACTTCTGGCGTGTTCTCAATACGTTCGATGTCTGCCAATCTGCTGAAATGAATCAGATGATCCGAATCCTCGGCGTCGATCCCGGCCTCCGCCACACCGGCTGGGGCGTCATCACCATGGATGGCCCCCGGCTCACCTGGATCGCGCACGGCGTCATCCATCCTGATACCAAGGCGGATCTGGCCGACCGTCTCGCCGAACTTGCTGAACAACTCCGCGCTGTCGTCGACCAGCACAAACCCGACGAAGCGGCGGTCGAAGAAACCTTCGTCAACATCAACCCGAAATCGACGCTGCTGTTGGGCCAGGCCCGCGGCGCTGCGATGGCGAGCCTCGCCGGCGCGGGTCTCAAGGTCCACGAATTCGCCACGCGGAAAGTAAAACTCTCCGTCGTCGGAACGGGCGCGGCCGACAAGGATCAGGTCGCCTTCATGGTGCGCCGCCTGCTGCCGAAAGCCGGAGACGTTTCCGCCGACGCCGCCGACGCGCTCGCCGTCGCCATCTGCGGCGCTCACCATCGACCCGTTGCTGGCCAGAGGCTCAAGGCATGATCGGAAGATTGCGCGGGATTATCGCTGCCGTCGGCGAGGGGCAGGCGCTGATCGACGTCAACGGCGTCGGCTACCTCGTTCACGCGGGCTCGCGCTCGCTCGCGAAATTGACGGTAGGCGAGCTTGCAGAACTCCACGTCGAAACCCAGATGTCGGAAAGCGCCATCCGCCTGTTCGCGTTTGTGCTGGCTGAAGACCGCGCCTGGTTCTCCCGCCTGCAGGATGCCCCCGGCGTCGGCGCCAAGGTAGCACTTTCCATTCTTGATACGCTCACCACCGCGCAGCTGATGGACGCCATCGCGCTCGCCGACACAGCTGCCATCTCGCGCGCCAACGGCGTCGGCAAGAAACTCGCCGAACGCATCGTGACGGAATTCAAAGGCAAACCGCCGCCAATGGGCCTCTTCGCCTCCGGCCTCGGCGCCGCGCTGACCCCCGCCGCCACCCCCGCCGCCACCGGCGCCCGCGCCGCCGCTATCTCGGCGCTAGTCAATCTCGGCTACACGCCAGGCGACGCCTCCCGCGCCGTGGCGACCGCCGCGCGCGATGTCGGCGAACAGGCAACGGAGTCTGTGCTGATCCGCGCTGCGTTGAAGGCGTTGGCGCCGGCTACCTAAAGCACTTCCGCCCCGAAGTGCAGCACCACGCCGACGAGCCCGCCGATCATCGTCCCGTTGAGCCGGATATACTGCAGGTCGCGGCCGACATTCGTCTCCAGCTTGTCGACGATGGTGTTCGAATCCCAGCGCCGGATCGTCTCCGACACTAGCTTGGCGACATCCTCGCCATGCCGCTCCGCCAGCTGCACCAGCAGTGACCGCAGGCGAATATTCAGCGCATCGCGCACTTTCGGTTCGCTCAGCAGGCCGGCGCCAAGATTGACCAGCGCCGTCTGGACCCACGAACGCAGCCGCCCCTCCGGGCTCGCGCAGTCGCGCCGCAGAGCCGACTTGAACTCCTTCCACCCGGCCTCAACTGCGCCGGTCACGGCGGGATGGCGCGCCGCCTCCTGCATCCAGCTTCCCAGCCGCGCCTGCAGCTCGGGATCGGTCCGCAAATTCTCCGCAAACTCCGAGACCATGTCCGTCAGCCGTTCACGCAGCGGGTGGCGGCGATCGGACGCCACTTCGAACAACAGGTCGTTCACCGCATTGATCACGGTGTCCGCCACCTTGCGATCCGCGCTGACGAAACGCATCAGCCAGCTTGACCGGTCCTTGATGCGATCGCGGATCATGTCCTTGTTTTCTTCGAGCAGGCGATAGCCCTGCTTCAACAGCGTATCGAGCAGCGCCTGATGTCGCCCTTGTTCGGCTAGCGCCTCGAGCACCGATCCGAACGCCGGCGCAATGCTCGCGCCGTCCGCCGCTATCGCCGCCTGATCGCGCAGGAAGGCCGCAACCGTCTCGTCGTCGAGCGCATCGAGCATCGCCGGCACCGCAGACACGAGACCGCCAGCAAGGCCGGACGATTGCGCGGGTTCGGCCAGCCACTTGCCGAGAGCTTCCGAGAGATCCTTGTCCCGCACGCGCGCTGCGACCAGCTCAGGCCGCAGGAAGTTGTCTGCGATGAAACGGCCGACCGCATCCGCGATCCGGTCCTGGTTGTTGGGGATCACCGCCGTGTGCGGAATGGGCAGGCCCAGCGGTCTGCGGAAAATCGCCGTCACCGCGAACCAGTCCGCGAGGCCGCCCACCATCGCCGCTTCGGCAAACGCGCGCATGTAGCGCCAGAACGTGCCCCAGCCTTCCGGTGGGTCCACGAGGTGCGAGAACACGAACAGCCCCATGATCGCCGCGAGCAGGCCGTTGGCCAGCCGCCGCATGCGGATAAGGCCAATATAGCCGTCAACGTGGCGGGGCTTGTGCTTGGCGGCCATCAGCTTGCGGATCGGTCCAGAGTTGACTGATCCGGAAACATCGGGGAAAGGGTCGCTGTTGTCATAAGGCATGATATAGCGCGATCCGCAGCAGCGGGGCCAATTTCATGAATAACGCGGAAATCATCGGCGTGGTTGCAGCGGCCCTGACCACGGGGTCATTCCTGCCGCAGGCGATAAAGGTCCTGCGCACACGCGAGACCGACGCAATTTCGCTCGTCATGTATGCGATGTTCACAGCCGGCGTTGCGACATGGCTTGCTTACGGAATCCTGACGACGCAGTGGTCGATCATCGTCGCCAACGCGATC
Organism: uncultured Alphaproteobacteria bacterium; assembly: GCA_963784415.1. Taxonomy (GTDB): domain Bacteria; phylum Pseudomonadota; class Alphaproteobacteria; order Caulobacterales; family Hyphomonadaceae; genus UBA7672. The sequence continues at coordinate 98,388 of CAWARK010000005.1, read as the reverse complement.
ACGGTCGTGCTGTCCGGCATCATCCTCGTGATGAAGCTGCGGGCGGTGATTGCCGCCGCCCGCAATCCCACCAAAGCCTAGAACACAGCCTTCGGCGCTTCCTTCATCATCGCGCCGCGCACCAGCGGAATCGGCGGTCCACCGAACGCCAGGAACGCGTCGTGGAACGGCTTCCAGCACGTCTTCACGTCGCCGCCGATCACCAGATCGGGATGCGCCGCGCAGTAATCGTCGCGCAGCTTGCGGATCATCAGCTTGCCCATCGTATAGTTCAGATAGGCCGGGTCATACGCCCCGCGCGCCGCTTGCTGCTCTGCCGTGCCTTCGCCCTGATAGCCCTCGTCGATGAACATTTTTTTCGACTGCTCCAGCGTCATGCCCTTGGTGTGCATGCCGATCGCAGACAGGAAGCGCACATTGCGCAGCGTGGCGTTGTAGAGCTGGCCGATGTGAGTTTCAGGATCTCCATTGCCGAGACCCTCATCCCACATCATCTCCTCGGCATAGTGCGCCCAGCCTTCCGCGAACGCGTAGCCGACGTAGACTTTGCCGAACATCGATGTCGCCCGCGCGGAATGCAGGAACTGCAGGAAGTGTCCCGGCCAGACTTCGTGGACGGACGTGAACAGCAGGTTCGCCTTGCCCGGAATGTAGTCGAGCTGTTTGGCTTTCGACCAGGTCGGATCCGGCGCCGCGATATTGTAGAACGCCGGCAGTGTGCTCGCGAAGGGCGGGGTGGGATCGATATAGGCGCCGTTCTGCGCGTTGTACGGCGGCGACTGCTTCACCATCGCCTCTTCCTCGCCCGGCACCGTCACGACCTTGTGGTCGATGACGAACTGGCGCAGGTCTACCAGCTGCTTGCGGGCATAGGCGACGAAATCGCCGCCTTCCGGCTTGTGCGACTCTTCGATCGCGACGCATTGCAGGATCGTCTTGCCCGGCGCGTAGGTCGCGCACGCTTTCGCCATCGCATCCTGGTTACGCTTCAGGTCCTCGCGCCCGATCCGCTCCAGCTCGTCCAGTGGCGCATCCACGCGCTCGTTGGCGTAGAGCATCTTGGCGAACAGGTCCGCGCCCATCGCGAAGTCCGTCACCTGCGTCTTCCGCAGGCTGGTGAAATACTTGTCGAGATCGAGGAAGGCGGCGATGGCGATGGCGTTCTGTTTCTTGAACTCGGCCTGCGCGCCATCATCCTTGACGTCCGCAAACACCTTCGGCACGTCCGACTTCAGGAACTCGGCCATCGGCTTGTAAGTGTGCAGCGCCATGTCGAGATAGACCTTGGGCAGCGGGCCTTTCAGGTTCGACTTGATCTGCGCGGCGACCTCCGGAATGCCCGACGCCCACTTGGTATAATCCGCCAGCCGTTTCGGCATGTCGGCATAGGGCCGGTCGAGATAGACGCCGGGATCAAGTCCGTACCAGGTCGGGTTCTTGTGCGGCCAGTCCGCGGTCTCGCGCCAGAACAGCGACCCGTCGACCACCGCGATGAAATAGTCGCGCTCGAACTTCTGCGCGTCATCCAGCTTCGCGCCGTCGAACGCTTCCGCCTTCGTCTTCCAGTCGTGCAGCCGCGCGACCTCCGCCTTGAGGCCTGCCTCGCTCCAGTCGGGCATCACGCCGGCATATTCCTCGCGGCCGACATAGAACGCGCTCGAAGGGTTCGCCTTCATGTCGCTTTCAATCCAGTCGTTGACGAAGGTGGTCCATTCCGCCGACGCCACGGGCTTCACCGGTTCAGCCGGCTTCGCGGGGGCGGGCGAACACGCCGCCAGCGCCAGTCCGACCGCAGCCCCAGCCAAAAGCCGTCCAACACGCAAACCAATCGCCATCTGCAGGAATTCCTCGAAAACGGGCCAAAAGCGGTGCTAGTCGTGCGCCCCGATTTATCGCAAATCAATACTGGCCGCCTGCGGCATGGGTTATCAACGTTTCCTTTTCGTTCGGGATCGTAGACAAGCAAATCCAGACAGGGGAATCATGGCCCGAGACGGCGACATCACGAACCCCGAACGCCAGCCCGGCGAGCAGATCGACCGCGCGCTGCGGCCGCTCGCGTTCGACGATTTCACCGGTCAGGCCGCCGCCAAAGCCAATCTGAAAGTCTTCGTCGCGGCCGCCCGCAAACGCGGCGACGCGCTCGACCACGTGCTGCTCTCCGGCCCGCCCGGCCTCGGCAAGACGACGCTGGCGCAGATCGTCAGTCGCGAAATGGGCGTCGGCTTCCGCTCGACCTCCGGCCCCGTCATCGCCAAGGCGGGTGACCTCGCGGCCCTGCTCACTAATCTCGAAGCACGCGACGTGCTCTTCATCGACGAGATTCACCGTCTCCCCGCGCACGTGGAAGAAATCCTCTATCCAGCGATGGAGGATCACACGCTCGACCTCATCATCGGCGAAGGCCCCTCGGCCCGCTCCGTAAAAATCGACCTGCCGCCCTTCACCCTGATCGGCGCCACCACGCGCGCGGGCCTGCTGTCGACGCCGCTGCGCGACCGCTTCGGCATTCCGGTCCGTCTCGAATTCTACACGCGCGAAGAACTCGGCTCCATCGTCAAGCGAGCAGGGGCCAAGGTCGGCGCCGACATCACGCAGGATGGCGCCGAAGAGATCGCCGGCCGCTCGCGCGGCACGCCTCGCATCGCCATCCGTCTCCTGCGCCGCGTGCGCGACTTCTGCGAATCCGATGGCGTCAAGATCAATCGCGCGGGCGCCGCGAGTGCGCTTGCACGTCTCGAAGTTGAAGAAGACGGCCTGGATTCGCTCGACCGCCGCTATCTCAACGCGCTGGTGAAAACCTACTCGGGCGGCCCCGTCGGCGCCGACACGCTGGCGGCCGCGCTGTCGGAAGCGCGCGACGCCATAGAGGAAGTCATCGAGCCTTACCTGATGCAGCAGGGCTTCGTTGCGCGCACGCCGCGCGGTCGCGTCGCTACGCCAAAGGCGTGGGAGCGTATCGGCATGAAACCGCCCGCCGCCTTCCAGCAGCCATTGTTCGAAGACGAGCCGGGGGAATAGGCGTGGACTTCAAAGTATATGGCTCAGCTAAAGCGGTCTGAAATCGCGCTGATCGAGAAGTTCGTCTCGTACCCAAATGGCATGGGCTACGTGGTCGAGCTATCCGACAGGACATTCGCGGAATTTTTTGAAGATGAGTTCGGAGTGGATATCGACGACAAGGTTTACTTGTCCCGAGGCTCATCAAAACGACATCGGCTGATTTCATTCTGTGAGCTTGAGCATCCGGTGCTAGTTGCGCGCGTACTTAGACGTCTTCGTGAGCAACGATTGTTGGCAGTGAAGCGCCGTCGAGAAGCCGAGCCTGACGATCTCGATGAGTCATACCTCGATATCGTTGCCGCGATTGAGGGGGCATCGGATAGCCCTCGAACCGACGCGTTGGATCGGTACATTTCTGATCGAACACTGGATGAATTAGTAAGCGACTTAGAGCGAGCGGTTCACGCAAACAAGCCCGAAGCGGCCTTGGACCATCTGCATACGTACTGCATGAAAAAATTTGCATACTTGCTCAGCTTGCGCGGCCTGATTTGTGGAGCCGACGAGCCGCTCAACTCGCGTTTTGGAAAGTACCGAAATGCGCTCAATGGCGAGAAGGCTCTCCATGGATTGTCAGATCACGCTATGAAGAGCGCAGTTGTAATGTTCGAGAAATTCAATGATGTCAGAAACAATCGATCGCTGGCGCACGATCGGGAATTACTTGCTCACGCTGAAGCGCGTTACGTATTTGACGCTGTGTGTGCGCTGCTACGTTTCGTTCGAGCGTTGGAAGCGGGGAGGTTCGAAGGTTAGTTCGTTTGGATAATCATTGAAGGAATCTCCAGCTGGGTCACCTATAACTTGACCCCGAGTGTCGCACCGCTATCGATGATCAAAACAGACTCACGGGAGGAGACGGGATGATCCACGCTCGTACGATCGGCGCGCTTATGCTGGCAGGGCTGCTGCCGGGCTGCATTCTGGTGCATGCGCGCGAAGTCTCCGAAGCTCCGCCGGTCGCCAGCGTTGCGCCGGTTGCCCCGGTCCCCATCGTGGCGCCGCCCGTCGTAGCCGCTCCGGTTGCGGCGCCCGCGCCAACCGGCCCCGCGCCGCTGCAGGTGCTCAACCCCACCTACGTCACCATCCCGATGGAGATCACCGTCAACAAGCCGGTGAAGGATGTCTGGGCGCGCATCGGCAAGTATTGCGACATCGCCGAATGGTTTCAGATCGCCGCTGGCTGCACCATGACCTCCGGCAAGGAAGGCGAGGTCGGCTCCGTCCGTAGCGTCGGCGCCGAAATCCTCGTCGCGAAAACGGAATACTCGTACGCCTACACCCAACCCGTGCGCGAAGGCCGCCTGTACAATCTCTATCATGGCAATCTCGAAGCCCGCGCCATCGACGCCAAGACGACGAAGCTGCTCTACACGCTGGTCTACGACGTCTCGCTCGTGTCGGAAGATCCCGCTGCACGCACGGCGGACGTCGAGCGCCGCCGTACGGCCTTCACAGGCGCGCTCAAGAACATGAAGATCCTCGCCGAAGGCGGCACACTGCCGCCGCCGGCGCCTCGCAACTAGGACCGACCGCGGCCGCTTACTGCGACTTGGTAACGGCCGCGGTCCGCTCCTTCAGCGTCCGCTCGAAATCGGATTCCAGCTTCGTCAGCAGCGCGGGAAAAGCCGCGGGATCGACGAACGGATTCGCGGCTTTCGGATCGGCCTTCGCCTTCTCCGATTTCTGCAACAGCTGGAAGAACTCCGGATGCGGCGCGAGCGGAACATCGACATGCATCGTCTTGGTCATCGCGAAGGTCTTCCGATAGTCCGCGACGATGCCTTCATACTGCACCGGATCGGTGATGCGGTTTGCCGCCACCGTCGCCGAGCAGAACACCAGCGCATCATAGGCCTTGCCGCCGTCATGAACTGTCGCGCCCCACGACGTGCAGCCGCGTGAATGCCCCGGCGTCAGATGGGCGCTCAATGTGAAACCGCCGAGCTTTACCGTGTCGCCATCGTGCAGCACCGTGTCGACCTTCACAGGCGGCGCGCCCATTGTCTTCACGCTCTCGCTGCCCAGATAAAAGCCGCCCTCGATGGCGGAGACATCGCCCTCCATCACATAGAGCTTCGCACCTGTGTCCTGCTTCAACTGCTTCAGCCCGCCCGAATGATCGAAGTGCGCGTGGCTGTTCAACAGCACCTTCACGTCGCTCAGCTTGAAACCGAGCTTGGCAATATTCGCCTCGATCATCGGAGCGCCCTGCGGCGTCGCCCCGTCGAGCAGGATGTGTCCTTCCGGTGTCGTGAACAGGAAAGCCGAAAGCCCTTCGGTGCCGACGTAGTACACGTTGTCGATCACATGGAATGGCTCGGTCGGCGTGTTCCAGTTGGTCTGCGCAAAGGCCGGAAACGCCGCGGACATGGAAATCGCTGCAGCAGCGGCAGCCGTCGTGAACCATCTCATACGCATATCTCCCACGAATCCTGTCGCTTCACCGGCAGTGCGGGAGACTATCAAGCGAAAGCGTCTGCTGGCGAGGCCGAGACACAGACAGGAGGGAACAAAACGTCCGCGGAAGGTGACGGCAGTTCAGGCTCTACTTTTTGGCGTTCACCCGCTTCACGCGCAGTTGCAACAGCGTCTCTGCCGCCAACGCAGTTGCCTTGGGCGCTGAAACAAAACCTGAGATCAGGATCGACGCGCCCCCCCGAAAGTCGATGCCCAACCTGATGTCGTCGTCACACATCAGGCTTGAGAAGCGGTCTTCGGCGCCAGCGCTCTTGGGGCTGGTGGCGCGGGCATCGCATCTTGCCTTCATGGCCGCATCAGAAGCTTCCGCTTCCTTGCGCGCCCATTCCAAAGACTGCTCCGCAATCTCGGGTCCGCAGAGCTTCTGGACCAGAAAGTCCGTGCCGTCATTGAGCGACTCGAACGTCTTTTCAACATCAGGTGCGCCCCGAGCGATGCACGCCTTAACAGCGGGAGATGCTTCCTCGAGCATCGCCGGCTGCGCGATTGCACAGGGCGCCAGGATGCAGGTCGTCAGCAGCAGGACAGTCGCGATTGCGCCACGCATGTTGATCAGCTCCCTCCAACCTGTCGTCCGAACTTGGCATGTCGCGTCGGCAAAGCAAGTCCGGCGCGACTAACGCGTTGCGGGCAGGGCGACGGTCGTGCCCTCCTCGCGCCGCCATAAACACAAACGGCGGCCCGATGAGGGGCCGCCGTTCGTTCGTACTAATCTGGTTCGGCGCCTTAGACGCCTTGCGGTTCAGGCTCCGCGCCGCCAAAGCCCTCGTCGGACTTCGGCTTCTTCTTGATCACCGGCACGGCCGAGGTCGGGCCTGTGGGCGTATCATCCGGGCGATCCGGGCGCTTGCCCTTGAAGAGGTCGTTCACTTCATCGCCGCTCAGCGTTTCGTATTCCATCAGCGCCGCCGAGAGCTGGTCGAGCAGATGGCGATTGTCGGTCAGGACCTGACGCGCCTTCTTTTCACCATCGGTAACGATGCGGCGCACTTCTTGGTCGATCATTTTCGCCGTGTCGTTCGACACGTTCTGGCGTTGCGTAACCGAGTGACCGAGGAACACTTCCTGCTCGTTCGGCGAATAGCGCAGCGGCCCGAGCAGTTCGCTCATGCCCCACTCGGTCACCATGCTGCGCGCGATGCTCGTCGCCTGCGTGATGTCGCTGGACGCGCCCGTGTTGAGGTGGTCCTCGCCATAGACCAGTTGTTCGGCGATGCGTCCGCCGAACGCCATGGCGATCTTCGCCTCGGCCCATGTCTTGGTGTAGCTCAAACGGTCAGCTTCCGGCAGCGACCAGGTCACGCCCAGCGCACGGCCGCGCGGGATGATCGTCACCTTGTGAAGCGGGTCATTGCCGACAACCATGATGTTGACGATGGCGTGGCCGGCTTCGTGGACGGCAGTCGCTTCTTTTTCCTTCTGCGTCATCACCATGGACTTGCGCTCAGGTCCCATCATGACCTTGTCCTTGGCGTCCTCGAACTCGCGCATGCCGACCGAGCGTTTGCCACGGCGGGCGGCAAGCAGGGCGGCTTCGTTCACGAGGTTGGCGAGGTCGGCGCCCGAGAAGCCCGGCGTGCCACGCGCGATCGTCTTCGGCTCGACGTCTTTCGACAGCGGCACGTTGCGCATGTGGACCTTGAGGATCTTCTCGCGGCCGATGATGTCCGGGTTGCCGACAGTCACCTGACGGTCGAAACGGCCGGGGCGCAGCAGGGCAGGGTCCAGCACGTCGGGGCGGTTGGTCGCCGCGATGATGATGATGCCTTCGTTCGCTTCGAAACCGTCCATCTCGACCAGCAGCTGGTTGAGCGTCTGTTCGCGTTCATCATTGCCGCCGCCGAGACCGGCGCCGCGATGACGGCCGACAGCGTCGATCTCGTCGATGAAGATGATGCACGGCGCGTTCTTCTTCGCCTGCTCGAACATGTCGCGCACGCGGCTCGCACCGACGCCGACGAACATCTCGACGAAGTCGGAGCCCGAGATGGTGAAGAACGGCACGTTGGCTTCGCCCGCGACCGCACGCGCGATCAGCGTCTTACCCGTACCCGGCGGGCCGACCAGCAGCGCGCCTTTCGGAATCTTGCCGCCCAGGCGCTGGAACTTCGACGGGTCCTTCAGGAAGTCGACGATCTCTTCGAGTTCTTCCTTGGCCTCGTCCACGCCAGCCACGTCCTCGAACGTGACCCGGCCATGTTTTTCAGTGAGCAGCCGCGCCTTCGATTTGCCGAAGCTCATCGCGCGTCCGCCGCCGCCCTGCATCTGGCGCATCAGGAAGAACCAGAGGCCGACGATGAAGAGCAGGGGGAGCGCGGAAATGATGTAGCTGAGGATGGTGCCGCCGGACTCGGCGTCTTCCACCTTCACGTCGACGCCTTTTTCTTCGAGGCGGTGCGCGAAATCGAGTTCCATTTCGCGGAACACGGCGAACTGCTTCTGGTTGTCCACGGTCGTGGTAATCTTGTTGCCCTTGATCGTGGCTTCCTTCACGCGCCCGGCGTCAACTTCGCGCTGGAACGTGGTGTAGCTGATCTCTTTTGCGCCCCCGGGTCCCGACGACGTGGTCATCACAGTGACCAGGGCGATCAGAAGGAACAAGACGACGCCAAGAAGCGCCATGTTGCGCATATTCATTCGCGCAGCCTTTCGTGTGGGATACGTCACGGGAAGATAGGGCGTACACTCCCAGAAAACGAGTGCTGAACCGTTAAGCGCCTGTCACTTTCCTGCGTCTTTTTCGCCAAATAGGCTCGCAACGCCCCTCAGACCGCGAGAACCCGAAGGTCCGGAGCCTCCAGCAGCTTGGCCGCCCGGTCCCAGTCAGGCGGCGCCAGGGGCGCCGCGCCGCGCCGGGGAGGGGCCTGCGAGACGGTCAGGAAAGCCCCCTTCCGCACGCGAATTTTGGCGCCGCCCAGCGTCACCCCGCCATCCAGCTGGGGGTCATTGCCCGCGATCCGCAGCAGCAGCCTGTCGAGCGCATCTCCCCGCGGTCCGCGTTCCGCTCCGCCGGCGGACATGATCAATGCCTCGATCACCCGTCTCAGAGCCTCGTCGCTCGATCGCTCCAACACCACAAGGGGTAACTCCGCCATGTCGCGCTCCCGATCGATGCGCGCCCGCGCCAGCAGTGTTGAGCCTTCCGCACTCACGGCCCCACGCAACCGGCTCAGGCCGTCCATGACATGCAGCGCCTTCTCGCGCGTGCGCTGATCCATTCGCGCCAGCAGCCGCCGCATCCTCACGCGCTCGAACCGGCCCGCTTCGTTCGACGGGTCCTCGATCCAGCCAACGCCGCGCGTGCGCAACTCGTCGCGCAGCTCTTCCCGCCCGAAGACGAGTAGGGGGCGGATCAATGAAAGGTCGCGTCCTTCCGGCCAGACCGGCGAACAGCCATTTGGCATCAGCCCGGCAAGACCATGCCACCCCGATCCCTGCCGTGCGCGCATCAGGAATGTTTCCAGCCGGTCATCGCGCGTGTGGCCCAGCGCGAGTCGCCTGACGCCAACGCGCCGCGCCCATGTCGCCATCAAGCCGTGCCGCGCCTGCCGCGCCGCATCCTGGCTCACCGGGCCATCGCTTTCGCGTTTCCACTTCAGGATGGTGTGTTCAACACCCAACTCGCCGCACACACGGCGCACATGACGCGCCTCACCCGCAGCTTCCGGCCGCAGGCCATGATCCACTGTCACGGCGAAGCAGGGGATGCCGGTGGCCGCGGCATAGTCCGTGGCCAGCGCGAGCAGCGCCAGCGAGTCGGATCCGCCGGAAACGGCGACGCCAAGGCTGTCCTGTTTGCTTGCCAGAATCCCGAACGCCTTCATCGCCCGCTGTGACAGCGGCGAAGGGGCAGCCTGTCTACTTCTTGACGAGGATTTCACGCTCATAGATGTCGACCAGCTGCCGCCAGATGTCGAGCGTGTCCTCGAAGTTGTCGGCGGTGACGCCGGCATCGAGGTTGACGTCCATCAGCAGCTTCACCTGAGCAGCGTCATAGACCACGCGGGCATAGCGCCAGCGGGCGTTGAAAGCGTTGATCGTGTCGGTCGAAAGGGCTGCCGGTCGCGGGGCCTGCGTGATGAACTGCACCGAGTTGCAGAACTGGCCGCCTTCGCACTCGTAGAACTGCACCATGTATTCCGAGCCCGAAAACCGGCCCGCAATCACGGGGTCGCCCTTGGCGTCGGCCCGCAGCTCGACGCGATAGCCCGTGCGCTCCATGAAGCGCGCGATTCCGGCGGGGTCGGACGCATCGAACATGCCGCCGCGCACGCGCTCGGCGGACGGCGGCTGGGCCAGCGCTACGGAGCACATGCCTGCGGTACAGGCGAGAGCGGCGAGGGCGGCGCCAAAAACAGATGCGGATATGTGGCGGATCAATCGCAAGTCTATTTTCCTCGACTCACAGGGTCGCTACGCCATAGCGCCGTCCGGCCTTCTGCGGAACCATCCGCAAGCGCATTCGGTGCGACTCAATTCGCCGCACGTCACGAAGCTCGGATCAGGTGCACTTGGCGTATTGCCGTTCCTGCGCGGCCATCTGCTTGGCGACCGCTGACGCTTTCGGAAAGTTCTTGCCCATCAGGTCGAGCGTGCGACAGGCCTCGGTCCGCTTGTCCATCAGCCGCATGGCGCGCGCCAGCTTCACCAGCCCAGTCGGTGCGTTGGACGATGTCGGATAATCCTTGATCAGCTTGCCATAGGCGCCGGCGGCTGCCGGATAGTCGTCCTGATACAGCAGGGACTCGCCGAGGTAATACTGCGCGTCGGCCGCGTTCTTCGATTTCGGATACTTCGCGAGGAAGCCCGTGAAGGCGTTCTCCGCACCAGCGAAATTTCCGCCGATCAGCAGTGCATGCGATTCCGTGAACATGCCTTCCTCGTCCTGCGGCAGCGCCGCGGTGTCGAAGGCGGGAGCGGCAGGCGGTGCAGGCGCCGCAGCAGGCGCTGCAGTTGTCGAGGTGCGTTGGGCCGGCTTTGACTGGGACTGCGGCGCGGGCGCCGAGGTCAAGCCGGCATCACCCTTTGGGGGCGGTACGCCCTGAACTTCCTCTTCGAGCGCTTCGACCCTGTCCTTGAGAAGCTCGATGTCGGCCTCGGCACGACGCCGGCCGGCATCGGCGGCTTCGGCAATGCGGCGAGCGTCGCTGAGTTGCGCGCCCAGCGTCTCTGCCTGGTCGACAGCCTTGCGCAGGTCGCCCTCGAGCGCTTCGAGACGGATGCGGAGCTGTTCAACGGCAGGGTCGGGCGCCGCCACGTACGGCGTCGAGCTGAACACTTGCGCATGTGCCTGGGGGGCGAGGGCGAGCATCGCCATCGCCGCGCCGGCGCATGCAAGCGTCCAGATCACGGGGCGGGCCCATGATGCTGACGTGTCGCGGTTCTGGCGTTGGGAAATCGAAATTGCGCAGGCCCGTGGCGGCAAACGCCGGTTAACGGGGCGCAGGGCAGTCATGAAGCGTGTGCTTATCATGTGCAAAAGCTATCTGCCGCCCGCGCCAAAATTATGGCGGACCGGGCGGCAGACTGCACTTTGGGTCTTAGCTGATCGCTTCGACGATGACGTTCGTGAAGCCATTGCGGTTACGCGCCATGGCGGCTTCGTCGTGGCCCTGGTCGAACGGCTTGTCCTTGCCGAACGAGATGGTCTGGATGCGGCTGTCCGCGACGCCTTGCGAAATCAGGTAGGATTTCACCGACTGCGCGCGACGCTCGCCCAGCGCGATGTTGTAGTCGCGGGTGCCGCGCTCGTCGGCGTGACCCTGAACCTCAACCCGCGTCGACGGGAACTGCTTCAACCACGCCACCTGGGACGCCAGCGCCTGCTGGTCGTCGGCGTCGAGATTGTATTTGTCGTAGTCAAAGAAAACGCGATCGGTCGCCTTGATGGCGAAATCACCCTTGGAGCCGGCAGCGGGGCCGGACGGTAGGGTGGGGGGGGTTGGCACGGTCGGCGTGGGCGGCGTAACCGGCGGTTTCACGACAGCCACTTCCGTGGGCTTCGGCGGTTCCGGCGGGGGGTTCGAGGCGCAAGCCGCAGCGGCGAAAGTTGCGAAGGCGAGGGCCGTTAGGCTGAGTATCCGCATAGTATTTAGTCTCCTTGTTCCCGGCGCGCGCCCCAAGAACGCGCGTAATCCAATCCCCCTGTATTACCTGCGAATTGCGATGGAATTGCAAGACGGGGGCAGCATTCTCAACATCGAGTAGTCCATATACTTCGACGTTTTTTGTGGCAAAGGCGAGGCAACATTGCAATCTCGTAATGTCGTCCGCGAAATCTTTTCAGGCATCTGAGCCAGTAAAGTAGCAATATACCGCCTCACCGCCACAGGATTACACAGATTACCCTGCGACTACTCCATCTTGAGGACTGGACCCCAGGTCGGGTTGGTCGCGTCGCGTGGCGTCGGCAGGCGCCTCTCATTACGGCCGGTGAGGTCGATCGAGTAGATCTTCGGCCCGGCGCCGCGCGAGGCGGTCCGCTCGAACGCGATCACGCGTCCGTTGGGCGACCAGGTCGGACTTTCGTCCTGATAGCCGTCGGTGAGGATGCGCAGGCCCGAGCCGTCCTTCTGCAGAACGCCGATCACGAACTGACCGCCGCCCTGACGCGAGAAGGCGATCCAGTCGCCGCGCGGCGACCAGACGGGGTCGGAGAAGCTGTAACCGCCGCCGTCGAACGTGATGCGGCAAGAGTCTGATTTCGTGCCGCCACCGCGCGGACACACCATCGGCGAGCGGTCGGCGTTCATGATGTAGAGCTGTTTCGAAGAGCCACGGTCGGACTGGTAGACGATCATCTTGCCGTCGGGGGAGAAGGACGGTGAGGTTTCGATCGCCGAGTCATTGGTCATCCGCGTCTGCTTCCGCGTCGCCAGATCGATCATGTAGATGTCGGTGTTGCCGCCTTGCGCGCGGCTGAAAACGATCGAGCGGCCATCGGGCGAGAAGCGCGCCGAGAAGTCGAGCTGACCCTTGCCCTCGGCCAGAATCTCCTGACGACCGGTCGCGATGTCATAGAGATAGGTGCGCAGCAGCGTTGCACTCGGATAGCGCGGATCCTGAATATACGCGCCGTACAGGATGACTTGTTCGGTCGGCGAGAAGCGCGGGTTGATGACCGCCGTGAAACCCGAGAGCAGGAATTCTGCGTTGGCGCCGTCCTGGTCCATGATCGCAAGGCGGCCACGGAAAGGTTCATCGCCCGGCGTCTTCGAGACAAACACCACGCGGCTGTCGAAATAGCCCGGATCGCCGGTCAGCTGCAGGAAGATGTCATCGGCAACCTTGTGGGCGAGGCGGCGCCAGTTGAGCGGCGTCGGCACGGCATAGGCCATCGCGAACTGTTGCGTCTGGCCGTACACGTCCCAGAGGCGGAACTGCACGGTCATCTGGTTGGTGCCGGCGTCGACCACGACATTGCCGACAACCAGCGCCTGCGCTTCGAGGCCCGAGACAGTCCAGTTGCCGAACAGCGGGGCCTTGGTGATGTCGAGGTCGCGCTCGATGAAAGACGATTTGTCGAGCACGCGGAACGGCGCGGACGATCCAAGGTCGGCGCGCACCACATCGGCAAGCTGTTTGGCGATATCGGCGGCGCCGGGACCGGCCGCGTCGAAATCAGGAATCGCGATGCGGAGCGGGATGTACTGCTCGCCGACGATCTGCGCGCGCAGCTGGGCGTGGGCGGGGGGCGCGAGCGTCGTCGCGCCGATCAGCGTTGCAACGCCAATCAGGGCTGCGGCGATGCCGGAGCTTATACGTCCGGCAAAGCGTATCCCGAATACCCCGGCGTTCTGCGTCTTGGTCATTGATCGGCTCCGATCTTCGGCACGAAGGTAAGGTCGATGTATTGCGGCTGGGGCAGACGGAAATAGTCATCCGGCACTTGCCAGCCGAGGTTGTTGCACATGTCGAGCGCCCGGCGTGCGTGCGCGAGGAACGCCATGAGCGGCGGATCGTTGAACGGTTCGCGCGCCGGGGCGACCAGCTGGTAGGCCTGCGAGAACTTGCCGTTACGGCCAAACCAGACACGCAACGTCACGCGCAGGCGCTTGGCGTCGGCCATATCACTATGGTCGGCAAAGCAGCCTTTGGTGATCAACTGCGACTTGATGATGTCCTCGATCGAGGCGGTCATCCGCCGCTTGTCGCCGGCGCTGAGGCGCGGGGCTTCTTTCGACGAGGCGGCGGGCGCAACGCCCGCCGAATTGGTCTGCTGTTTCGGTTTCGTCTTGTCGACGCTCGAGAGAATGTCGTCGAGTTCGCTGTTGAACGATTTGGCCGGCGGCGCGGGCGATGCCTTCGGCGGCGGCTTCTTCACCTCTTCCTTGGGCAATTCCTTGGGCGGCGCGAACGAGACGCTGTCCTCATCCGGCGGCGGCGCGCCAGCGGCGGGGTTGGACTCTGAGGCTTTCACCTCTTCCTCAAGCGGCTTGTCTTCGTCCATCGCCGAGACAGCGGTGAGGTTGGTCATCTCGGCTACCGTCACCAGCTCGACCGGCACGATCAGCATCTGCGCGATCGAATCCTTCGGCTGCTCAAGCGGCATGACCATTAGCCCGCCGACGACCACGGTCGCATGGACCAGGAAGGACAGGAAAGCCGAGGGCAGCGTACCGGCCGATGAGGGAGGCAGTCTTCGCATCAACCGCGATCACTTCTCCTGGAGAATGCGCTTGGCCGAATTTGGATCGACCGGCAGACCGGCATTGGTGAAGCCGGACGATTGCAGCAGCGAAAGAACGGTCATCACAGTTCCGTAGGAAACCGCTTCATCGCCTCGCACATAGACGCGCTTTTCAAGATTGTTTTCGGACAGCGCCTTCAGCATCGGCGCGAGGTCCTTCAGCGCCACAGGCGTATCCTCCAGCCCGACATAGACCTTGCCTGCCTTGTCGATGGTGACGACGAGGGGGCGTTCCTTTTCACTGTCCATCTGCGCCGCGCGCGTTTTCGGCAGCGTGACGGTGACGCCTGTCGCCAGCATCGGCGCGGTCACCATGAACACGACCAGCAGCACGAGCATGACGTCGACCATCGGCGTGACGTTGATGTCAGCCATCGGCCTGCGCCGTCGTCCACGTCCACCCGATCGGATCAGCATGGCCATGGATCAGACCTCCCGGCGATCGTTGAGGCGGCGCGACAGGCGAATGGAAACTTCCTGCGCGAAGTTGCCCATGCGCTCGGAGAAGGCGCCGACGTCGGAGGAAAACTTGTTGTAGAAAATCAGCGCCGGAATGGCGGTGAACAGGCCAAGGCCCGTCGCGAACAGCGCCTCGGCGATGCCGGGGGCGACGACGGTCAGGTTGGTCTCGCCTTGCGAGGCGATGTTGCGGAACGAGTTCATGATCCCGATCACCGTGCCGAGCAGGCCGATGAAGGGCGAGGACGAAGCGATGATGGCGAGGGTCGAAAGCCCCGATTCCATCCGGGCTGTCTCCCGGCTCACGGTCACGTCCATCTGCTGGGAGGCGCGCTCGACGATGGCCTTGTTGGTGTCGTCTCCGGCGGCGCCACGGCGGCTCTCACGCCACTCGCGCGCGCCGGCGGTGAAAACGCGGGCCATGGCCTCGGCGGGCTTGTCGGTCACGCGCTCGTTGATGTCGTCCAGCGGCTGGCCTGCCCAGAAGGCCTGCTCGAACCTTTTGGCGCGGGCGCGGGCGCCGGAAACGGCGAACCATTTGTCGATGGCGACCGCCCACGACCAGATGGATGACAGGGCCAGAATGCCCATCACGACCTGGACGAACGGGTCTGCGCGCAGGAACAGCGCGATCAGGGAAAAGTCCTGCGTCGCCAGCGCGTTCGGAAGGGCTTCGGGCATTCAGGGCCTCATAGAAATGGTCGGGGCGCGAAAACGCTTGCGAAAATGCCCCTTAACACAAGCTTCTTGCACGGTTTCTGGTTACGAAATTAGGCGAGATGAAGGTCAATACGGGCGATTCCCCGGGGCATCAGGGGCTATTCAGCGGGGGTGTTGCATAAGCAGCCCAATGGGCTGATTCCATTGCTGAAGGTTTACGGGCCCGCCCGTCCGGGTGAATCGCCACCGCCACCACCTCCGCCTCCGTCAGCACCTTCCCGTCCCGCTCAACCCGCTGCCGGAAGAACAGGCGCGGGCCCTTCAGGCCGGCAAAAGCCGTGCGCACCAGCAGGGCGTCATGGATGCGGGCAGGCGCGCGATAATCGATGGTAATGCGCGTAACCGCGAAAATACCGTGGTCTTCCTGACCCGGCGGCACGCCCATAACCCGCAGCATTTCCGAGCGTCCGCGCTCGAAAAACCGCAGGTAGCCAGCGTGGTAAACCACGCCGGTGAAGTCCGTGTCCTCGTAGTAGACGCGCACCGGCAACAGGTGCTCGCGGTCCACGATTCGGCCGATCGAAGGCATGTCGCTCATGCCCCCCGGATAGATCAGGTGTGTGACGGGCTCCACCCATGATGGGTTTGATTTGGGACCGAACGGGTCGTTTCCCGCCCGGGTGAGGCTTCGCGCCCACGCAGGCCAACGGAATCGTGAAAGGCGCGCCGATGGGCGCCCTCGCCATTCAATAGGGCAAAGGATCAGGCAGATTCGACTCGGCGTGGCGGCGATCCCGGGGCTAGGCTGGGCCTGAAGGCGGGGGCTGCGGGTGAGCGTAGAGGCGGTGGGGCGTCGAACGGGCGGGGGGAGGTGGCGCTGGCTGACAGCGCCGTTCTCGCTGCGTGGCCTGTCGGGGTTTGCGCTGTGGGGGTTCTTCCTGCTGTCGGTCCTGGCGACCGGGCTGGGCTTTGCCGATCTGCGCGCCGCCGGCACGGAAACGGGCGAGCTGTCGGGGCCTGAGCTTGGGCTGACCATCGCGACGACGCTTTTTGTTGTCTCGGCGATGGTGGTGGCGCTCCACAACATGCTCGAGCCACACCGGGTCTGGTGGATCCGCATCGCGGCGTTCTTCTTCTACCTTCTCTTCGCCGTATGGACGGTGGGGTTCGGCTACGGCTTCTTCTGGAAGGAGCTGGCCGGACAGGAATTCACCCGCAAGCAGTTCGTCGCCTCGACCGGAGAGATGGCCGGCGCAGTCGAGCGCGTGGCGGGCGCAGTCGGCGCGGCAGAGATCGCAACACGGGAAGCTGCCGACACAGCCTCCGCACGCGCCCAGCAGGAAGCAGCCGAGGGACGCACCTGCGCCAACCGGCCGGGCTCGACGCCGGGCGAAGGTCCGCTGATGCGCAGCCGCTTTGCATTCGCGGATCGCGCGCGAAGCCTCAGCGCCGAGCTGCGTCAGAACTGGATCGATCCGATCGCCGGCCCCGGCGCGACCCTGCGCCTGCAGGCCGACGCCCTGTCGCGCGGCGTCGTTCCAGCGACGGCGAAAACTCAGACGGCGGACGAACAGGCATTGTTGGGCAAGCTCGCGCGCGCGCCGCAGCTGCCGTCCGCCGAACGCCGCGCCCTGTTTACGGGCGTGCACGAGGATGCACGGACGTTCGCCGCCAAAGCCAACGATCTACGCGCGCTTCATGCTGAGACCTTCGCCGTGCGTCTCACGCAACTCGCGGCGGAAGTCGGTCCTGATCCCGCTCGTCCCGGCTCGCCAGATGCGGCGCGCGCCGCCGATCCCGGCTATTGCTGGGATGTGGTCTTGAGCGAGAAGCTTCTCGCTGCTGCGCAGAAAGCGCGGGCGGTGCAGGACGTCGCCGTGCCGCCGTTCGAATTTCTCGAAGGCGCCAAGGCGACACGCGCTGCCTTCTTCGGCCTGATCGGCTGGATCGCGGGCGCTGTCGGCATCGACGTGCACGGCGACGACAAGTTCGTGTTCGACGACAAGGCGTTCCTTGCGCTGTTCGCCAGCCTCGCCGTCGATCTCGGTATCGTCTTCCTTACGCTGATGCGCGTGGCAGGACAGGGCGGCGGCCCACGCAGCCGCTCCGCGAAAGGCCTCGAGCAGCCGAAGCCGCCACGCCTCGCGAGCATCTTCCGCGACTAGTCACGCGGGAACATATCGAAATAGGGCTGCGCTTCCGCCAGCACCCGCGCGAAAGATGGCCGCTCGATCAGCCGGTCGAGATAGCGCGCAGCGCCGGGATGACTGTCGCCGAAGGGGGCAACCTGATTGGCGTAGTAGAGCGCAGGCGCGGCCGCGCAGTCGGCCATGGTGAAGGTAAGGCCGGTCGCCCATCCGCCCGACGCCATGTCGCGATCGACCAGCGCCAGCGCGATCTGCAGCTCCGCATGCGCGCGTTCAACGCCGCCGGGATCCTTCTGGCCTTCGGGGCGAATGCGGTCGCCAACAATCTTCTGCATCTTTTCGTGAATGTAGAGATCGTAGAACCGGTCCGACAGGCGCACGCGCAGCGCGAGGTCCGGATCGGCCGGCATCAGCCGGGCAGCCGAGGGGTACTTTGCCGCCAGGTACTCGATGATGATGCTGGATTCCGGGAAGGCCTTTCCGGCCGCCTCGTCCACGATCACCGGAAACTTGCCCAACGGCGTCATGCGCACGAAGCGTTCGCGGGCATCGGGATCCTGCAGGTCGACGATCTCCTGCTCGAACGGCACGTCCGCTTCATAAAGCGCGATCAGCGCCTTCCAGCAGTAGGATGCGAGCGGGTGCATGTAGAGGCGCAAGGTCATCGTGTCTCTCCGGTCAGGCAGCGTACCTGCCATCTCCGGCGCTGTGATGACAGGGGCGCGCTGAGTCTAATTCACTGCGGCGAGGGCAGGGTCAGCGGGGCTGGATGATGCGTAACGGTCTGCTTGCCATTGCGCGCGTCTGGGCGTTGCACGTTCCACGTCCAGCCCTGTCCGTCGACGGCCCGCGGCTCGCCCTTTGCGTCTGGCTTCACCGCGCCTTCAAATCGGCGACCGTCCGGCGCCTCCAGCACGCCGGACCCGCATGCTTCGTCGTCGCGCCATTCGCCAGACCAGACGAGGCCGTCATCGGAAACGCCGATGCCATGGCCCGATCGTTTGCCGTTCTCGAACTCGCCGCGATAGGAGGCGCTCCCCATGCGCATGATGCCCGCGCCATGCGGTCGCCCATTGCGCGTCTCGCCTGCATAGCTCGCCCCGCCAGCCCAGGCGATCGCATCCGCTCCCGCCACATCGGCTGAATGCGCAGCTGCGAATTCAGCGCGCCGCGCATGCTCGCGCGCGTCGGCCACAACAGGCCGCAGATTTTCCGGCAACTGCCCCAGCGCAAACGCGCCCGACTGGTTCAGCAGCGTCAGCCGCTCAATCTCGAGCGCGTGGCGTTCCTCCGCCGCACGTACATCGCGCAGCTCCAGTTGCAGTCTGTCGCGTTCACGAACCGCGTTGGCCTCGCTCAGCTGTGCAGTCCTGAGATCATGCTCAGCCGCGTCGGCGCGCATCGTTGCTGCATTGAGCTTGTCCGCGAGATCTTCCGGGGGAAGCGCAAGGCTCGCCATGTTCAGCTTCTCGCGCAGCCGCTCCACCAGCCGCGACCAGCGCTGCGTTTCGCCATCGATGTCGCTTGCCTCCAGCCGCAGCGCGCCGGTTGTGGCCGGAAAATTTCCCGGCCCTGCCTGCACCACGATATCGGCGTTCGGCGCCGCCCACCCGCCCGCGTGAGAGGCGAGCGCCATCGCAACACCGGGGCTCTCCGGATCGGGATCGACCGTATCGCCGTCGCTGGCGTTGACCTTCAGTCCGCCCAGCGCGCGTTCAAGCCGGCGGCGAAAGTCGCCGTCGATTGCTGGATCCCAGTAAAGATAAAGCCGCTTGTCTCCGGCCATCATGTCCCCTCAGCGAGGAGACACTGCCACGCTGTCCGGCGTTGCGGAAGCGCTGTAGTCGCCCGTCTGCCAGCGATGCCAGATGCCGAAGATGCGCGGCGCGTCGAGCAGATAGCGTTTCCACATCCGTTTCGGCTCGACGCCCAGGCGGAACAGCCACTCAAGGCGGTGCGTGCGCATCCATAGCGGTGCGCGCATGGTAGTGCCTGTCAGGAACTCCAGCGAAGCGCCGCAGCAGATCGCAATCCCCGAACAGTCGCCCGCCTGACGCGCCTCATAGGCGATCTGCTCCTGCTGCGGTGAGCCAACGGCGAGAAACACATAGGCAGCGCGATTCTCGCGGATGAAGCGGACACACGCGGTGCGCGCAGCGGCGTCATCGCGCAGGTCCGGCGGCGCATCGAACCAGCGCAGGTCTTTCAGCCCAAACCGCTCCCGCAACGCGGCGCTCATGGTGTCCGTGCCGCCAATCACCAGCACCGTGTCGGTTGGCGCGATGTACTTGCGGAACAGGTCTTCCACCACATCCGCGCCGGGCGTTGCGGGCAGGTCGATATAGGACGCGTCAGCAAAAGCTTGGAGGATGCGGCTGTCGCACAGGTTCATCCACGCATTGTCGTAGAGCGCGCCGAGAGCCGGCTGCTTTTCGAGCCTCACCACATGATCGACATTCGGTGTTGCGACATAGGCGAACGGCCCGAGGCTGCGGGCGCGATGCGCGATCGCGGCGGATGCCTCGTCTATCGTCAGGGCGTCGAATTCGATGTCGAGAAAGGGCGTGCGCGGCTTCATGGGCGGACCGTTACGTGGCTCGGCCCGCAAGATAGTTAAGGCAGGTTTAGAAGTGATTGCGATCCCGCCTAATTCTCGTTCGCAGCGGTGTCCGCATCGGGTCCGCCCTCAGCTCCGGAAGTGGCGCCTTCACGTCCATAGCCGTATTTTCTCAGCAAACCGCGCATCTGGTGATAGCTCAGCCCGAGATGCTCGGCCGCTTTCTTCTGATGCCCGCGACAGGTCTCCAGCGCCGCCTCGATCAGTTTCTTCTCCAGCTCGGACACCACGCCATTGAAATCCACCGGGCCTTCCGGTGCTGCGGGAACGGGCGGGGGGGCGCTGTCTCGCTGAGCTGGCGTGGGCGCAGGACGCGCCGCTTCAACGGGCGTGAAAAGCTCCTTCGCGGGACGCCATGGCGAGTTGAATGGATCGAGCATATCCGGCGACAGCGTCACCGGTCCAAGCGGTGCGCCATTGGCCTGCGCCGCCATCACGCGAAACGTTGCGCGCTCGGCCGCGTTGCGCAACTCACGCACATTGCCCGGCCAGGAATAGTCGCACATCGCCTCCAGCGCCGAGCGCGCCCAGCCGGGGAAGTCGCCCTCCAGTTCGCGCGCAATACGTTGCCCAAAATGCTCTGCCAGCAGGATGATGTCCTCCGGCCGCGCGCGCAGCGGCGCAAGCGTTATGACGTCGAAAGCCAATCGATCCAGCAAGTCGGGGCGAAACCGTCCCTCCGCCGCGCGGCCCGGCAGGTCGACATTGGTCGCCGCGACGATGCGCACGTCTGTCGTTATGGTGTCCTCGCCGCCGAGACGCTGGAACTGGCCGTACTCAACCACGCGCAGCAACTTCTCCTGCACCTGCATGGAGGCGGTCGCGATCTCGTCGAGGAAGAGCGTGCCGCCATCGGCCTGCTCGAAGCGGCCCTGACGGCGCTTGGTTGCGCCGGTGAACGACCCGGCCTCGTGGCCGAACAGTTCAGAGTCCAGCAGGTCTTCCGACAGCGCGCCGCAGTTCACCTTCACAAACGGCTTGTCCCAGCGCGGCGACAGGAAGTGCAGGCGCTCGGCGATCAGCTCCTTGCCGGTGCCGCGCTCCCCGATCACGAGGATCGGCCGCTCGACGAGGGCCGCAAGCGACACCCGCTCAAGGCTTTCCAGCCAGGTCGCGGACTGGCCGATCAGGTCGGGAGGTGAAGGTGTCGCCATGTGGTGAGAATTACCACGAGAAGGTTTAATTCGCCAATAAGGCTGTGGTCGTTTTTACCAAATTCCTTGCTTATACACAGGGCGAAGCAAGGAAAATCGATAAAATACAAGGTGACCAATGGTTACCAAAAACTGGCACGCGGGTTGCAATCAAGTCTTCATGCCGGGGTCACACCGGCGACCACAGGAGACAGTGATGCGATACACCGACAGCCGCGACCCCTACGAGAAGCCCAGCCCACTGGGACGGTTCGGAAGCTGGCTGTCACGTCGATCATTCGAAAGCTGGGGCTTCTTTATCGCCGGCTTCCTGATCGCGCGGATCTTCTTCTGACCTCCAACCACTTCATCGGCACACAAGACCACCCCCTCCAAGAAGACCATCCCCCCGAGAAGTTTTAGACGAAAGGTTCTGATATGGGCGTTTTCTCCCGACTGTCCGACATCATCAACTCCAACATCAACTCCATGCTGGATAAGGCGGAGGATCCGGAGAAGATCGCCCGACTGATCATCCAGGAAATGGAAGACTGCCTTGTCGAGGTCCGCTCCGCCGCTGCGCGGTCGATGGCGGACAAGAAGGAATACGAGCGCGATATCAAGACGCTCGAACAGACCCGTCTCGACTGGACAGCCAAGGCCGAGCTCGCCGTGGAAAAGGGGCGCGAAGACCTCGCCCGCGGCGCCCTCTCCGCCAAGCAACGCGCCGAGCGCGAGATCGACAGCCGCCGCCAGGCGCTGGTTGCGATCGAAGAAGTCTCGGTCCGCCGCCAGGATGATCTCGAGAAGCTGCAAGCCAAACTGGACGAAGCGAAAACGAAACATCGTGCGCTGGTCGTCCGTCGTGAAGCTGCCGAACAACGGATCGCGATGCGCTCGCGCATCGAGGTCAACAAGGTCGACGAGGCGATGCGCCGCTACGGCCAGATCGAACGCAAGGTCGACGAGATGGAAGCCTATGCCGATCTGATCAATGTCGGCGACCGTTCGCTCGAAGCGCAGTTCCAGGAACTGGCCGCCGAAGAGTCGATCGAAAAGGAACTGGCCGAGATCAAGCGCCGCCGTGGCGGAGCTCCCGCTCCTGCTGCTCCGTCTCGCCGCAAAACCGCTGAAGGTGAGGGCGTCTGATGTCTGAAGCTGCTTTCGGGATGAGTCTTGGCCTTGTCGCCATCGTCTCGCTCTTCGTCATCCTGCCGTGGATGATCCTGCACTACATCTCGAAGAACCGCTCGTCGCGCAATCTGACCGAAGACGACGAGCGGATGCTCGAAGACCTCTGGCGCTCCGCTCGAACGATGGAGCGCCGGATCGAGACCCTGGAACGCCTTGTCGAACCTGACGCAGCGCCTGTCCGCCCGCGTCCCTCCCAGTCCACTCGTGGGGACATCAACTGATGCGCGACGATTACATCTCCTCTCCGAACCCGAAGCGGCTCTACCGCTCCCGTGACAAGGTCATCGCCGGCGTCTGCGGCGGCGTAGCTGACCGCATGGGCTGGGATCCGACGATCACCCGCATTATTGCGGCCGTCCTTCTCTTCGGCGGCGTCGGCTTCATCATCCCGGTCTACTTCGTGGTCTGGGCGATCACGCCCTACCAGCCGTATCGCCCGCGCAATCTCACGCCGGATGAAGAACGTTTCTGGACGTCGGTGTCGGATCGCCCGCGCGAAACGTTCTCCAACATCCGCTACAAGTTCAAGGACATGGACGACCGCCTCGCCAAGATGGAACGCGCGGTCACCTCCGAAGAATGGAAACTCCGCAAGGAATTCCGCGACCTGGAAGGTATCTAGAACACCCGGCGCAGCGGCTGATCCTCCTCCTCCCGCAGCCGCTGCGCCAACGACGAACCAACAAAGCCCCCAAGACAAAATAAAAGAGGGACACAATGGCTCGCAGATTTCAGATCAGCCCCTTGCAGGTCAGATTGGCTTGCGCCGCGGCTCTCCTCGCTTTCGGTATGACGACCCTTCTTGCAGGCGCCCGTCTGGGCGTGGTTCATCTCGATGCTGGCGAAATGACGCTTGTCTTCGGCGGCGGCGAGGAAGGCCTCCAGCTCGACGTGGCGTCGCGCGGATGCCCGCCGGACTGCAACTTTGCGATCGACTGGCGCCCGCTGGCGACGCTCACGGCTACGGGGTTGTAAGATGGAAGGTGTTATTGCAGTTGCCGCTCCCTTCGTAATGGTCGTGGCCATCGTTTACCTGATCCAGAACGGAAAGCTCCGCCGCGCACAACTTCTCTCGCGTGGCTCGCAGCAGGACGAAGCCATCGTCGGCGCCATGCAGCAGCAGATCGACAAACTGACCGCGCGCGTTCAGGTGCTCGAACGTCTTGTGACTGACGATGACCGCAGGCTCTCGCGAGAGATTGACGGCCTGCGCAATCGCGACCGCCCGCCTGCCTAGGTATGGGCCCTAGTGCTGGCCAAGGGAGAAACAGAAAATGAAAAACGAGACCAGGCCCGCCCCGACCAATGATCCGAACGCTCCGGCGAACCCGCGCCCGCGCTTCCTCGATGCGCAGGAGCCGCGCCGCGTACCGTTGAGCCAGGTGCGCTCCGATGAAGAAGCACGCCTCGCCGCCGAAATCGAAAAGCTGCGCTGATAATTACGCTGAGAGGGAACAGGCGAAATGATCGACGACAATGAACGCCACAACGACAGCCGCCGCACCGGCGCCGATCCCTTCGGTCGCGAAGCCAAGCGCGCCGCCTGGCGCGCCCGCCGCGCCGCCCGTCATGCCGGCCGTGGCGACTGGAGCCATTTCGGCGATCCGAAATTCTGGGGGCTCGATGCCGAGAGCATGAAGGCCTGGGGCCTCGGCGGCAGATATGGCGCGGGCGGCATGCACGGCATGGGCGGCCAGCCCGGTGGTGAGAATGTCGCCGAGCTGCAGGACAAGGTCGCCAGGATGGAGAAAACCATCGCGTCCCTCAACGAACGGATCATCGTGCTCGAACGCTTGGCGCTCAACGACGACGCGCGCCTGGCCGCCGAGATCGAACGCCTGCGCGAGACTGATCGCAAAAAGGACTAGGACAAAGTCATGAACTCGATTGGCGTACTCATCCCGCTCCTCGGCATAATGTGCGGCATCATCGCCATACTCAGCGGTGCCTACATCAAGTCGCAGCAACTGAAGCTCCAGATCGCTAAGGAAGAGCGCGCGTCCGGCGCCTCCTCATCCGAAACCGTGAATGAGATCCAGCGCCTCAAGGATCGCGTCGCCGTGCTCGAACGCCTGCTCACCGATGGCGACCGCAAGCTCTCCAGCGAGATCGATCGTCTCCGCTCTTCGGAAAGGATCTGACCGATGGACCTCATGACAATGATCGTCGTCGTCATCGCGATGGTCGCCGCCTTCATCCTGATCGTGACGCGCATGGCGTTCAAACACGAGGAGCGCCAGATGCAGGCGCACAAGGGACAGTCGGCAGGGCAGGAGGAGCTCGCGCGCCTCGAGCAGATCCTCGCGGCCAACCAGGCAGAGATGGCGAAGCTGCGCGACCGCGTGCAGGTGCTCGAACGTCTCGTCACCGACGAAGATCGCAATCTCGCCAGCGAGATCAACCGGCTGAAGTCAGAACAGAGGGTGTAGGCACATGCATCTCGGCGTCTTCGAATTCGTCATCGCCCTCGTCGTCCTTGGCACCGTGTCCAGCATCATCACGGGCGGCCTCAAGATCGAGCGCGAAAAGATCCGCGCCCGCAGCCGCGGCATGGATGGCGAGACCGAGCAGCTCCACGGCATCGTCGGCGATCTCCACCAGGACGTGGCCAAGCTCAAGGATCGTGTCCGCGTGCTCGAGAAGCTCGTCACCGACGATGATCGCCGCCTCGCAGATGAAATCGAACGGCTGCGTCGGACGGACTCAACGTCCCGCCTCTGACGCGGTCACACAGAATTCCCGCGCCTCATCGCGCGGGCAACAAATCGCCCGGGGTCAAGGCAATCGGCAACGCTCGTCTCAACAGGCAGCGGTTCGCCGAGGGCTTCCGATGCGACCAGCTCGGCGAGCAGCGGCGCCCAAAGAAAGCCGCGTGAGCCGAGGCCGCCGATAAGGCGGTGACGTCCTGAAGGCGCCGGAGTGCCGTCCGGCGCCTTTTCGTTTGTGACCGCACGTCCCGCAAACGGCAACCGATCCTGCGTCGTGGCCCGTATCGCCGCCCGCGACGACAGTTCGCCCACACCAATATCCGGCCGCAACCTCGCCAGCACGCCGAGATTGTGCGTGCGCGCGTCCTCGCTCACTTCTGGTTCACCGTGCGCCGCCTCGAATGTTGCGCCAAACACGAGCTGCCCGAATGCCTCCACCGCATAGCCGCCATCCGCAATCGCGCGTGGCGCGCCCTGCGACGCCATCCAGTTCACCTGTCCCAGCCGCCCCTCGACCGCCGGCGCCGCAACGCCACCAATCCCCGCGACGCCCATTCCCGCGCACACGACCACCAGATCCGCATCGATCTCATCGACCGACGCAACCCGCACCCCGAACCGCAGCTCCGCCCCGTCCAGCAATCGCGCCAGCGCCGCCTGCGGCCGCACCGCGACAGCGCCAACATGCCGAAGCCCCGCACCCTCGGCTCGCAACAAATCCTCCGTCAGCGGCGGATCGCTCAGCAGCTTCGCAAACCGTAGCTCCTCCCGCTCCCCGCGCGGCAGGTGAACCGCGTCCAGCACCTGCGCCGCCGCCACGCCGAGCTCCGGATAGAACTGCCGCGCCATCAGCCACGCTTCCAGCAGCGCCCGCGACGCCGGCCCATCGCCCGCATCCAGACGCGGCATCACCAGCGCCAGCGGATTGCCGCTCGCCCCGCTGCCCGGCGCCGCCGCCTGATCGTAGACCGTCACGCTGAATCCGCGCCGTACAAACGCCTGAGCCGCGCACGCGCCCGCAATCCCTGCGCCGATGATCGCCACACGCTTCGGCGCGACTGCCCGCCCGGGCCGCTCTGCCACAAGCCGCGCCTCCAGCCGTTCCTTCTTGCGTCCGTGTCCGGGAACCTTGGCGACCTCGAAGCCAACCGCTTGCAAATTCCGCCGCACATCGCCGGCCACCGTATAAGTCGCCGCCCGCGCGCCCGCCGCGCTCAGCCGCGCCACATGACCCAGCACCTCGGCCGACCACATCTCCGGGTTCTTCGCGGGCGCAAAGCCATCGAGAAACCACGCATCGACGCTAGCCCGCGCCTGAGGCAGGCTGCTCGCGATCTCGTCGACGAACAGCGTCAGCGTCACGCCATCACCCAGCACGATACGCTGCGCGCCACGCGCCCGCTCCGGCCACTTGTCCCGCAGCTCCGCCGACAACTCAGCCAGCTCCGGCCAGGCCCCATGCGCGCGCGCCGCCGCATCACGCGGCATCAACAGGCCCTCGAACGACACCACATCCAGCCGCGCCGTCGCGCTCGGCCGATGCGCCCGCCACAACTCCCACAGCGCCAACAGGTTCAGACCAGTGCCAAACCCCAGCTCGCCCACTGTGAAATGTTCACGCCCGGCCCAAGCCTCCGGCAGCCCGCAACCGACCAGAAACACCGCGCGCTTTTCCGACAGACCCTCGCCGGAAAAATAGACATCGCCATGCCCGCGCGCGAACGGCGCAACGCCACCTCCCTCAAGCGCGTTGAATTCCAGATCGGGCAGGGGCGGCAGGCGCGTCATCAGGCCTTGGGGCGGCTCGCCGTCATCATGTAGTTGACCGACGTGTCGCGCGAGAGGCTCCACTTGCCGGACAGCGGCGAGAACGACACGCCCAGCGTGTCTTCGATCGTGAGGCCTGCCTTCAGTGATCGCCGTCGACATCTCCTCCGGCGTCACGAACTTCGACCAGTCATGCGTCCCCACCGGCAACCAGCGCAGGATGTGCTCCGCGCCGACAACGGCCAGCGCAAACGCCTTCGCCGTCCGGTTCAGCGTCGCAGCGATCATCAGCCCGCCCGGCGCCACCAGGCTCGCGCAATCCTTCAGGAACACGGCCGGGTCCTGCACATGCTCGACAACTTCCAGCGCCAGCACGATGTCGAACTTCGGCTCACCCGCCGCAATTAGTCCCTCGATCGTGCCGACGCGATAATCCGCATCCACATGCACCTCGTCGGCATGCACCATCGCCGCCTTGATGTTGGCGTCACCCGCATCGATCCCGACAGCGTGCGCACCCAGCCGCGCCATAGGCTCCGTCACCAGACCGCCGCCGCATCCCGCATCCAGCAGGCGCAAGCCTTCCAGCGGGCGTTTCGCATTTGCGTCCAGTCCGAAATGCTTCGTCGCGGTATCGCGAATGTATGTGAGCCGCACCGGGTTGAACTTGTGGAGCGGCGCAAACTTCCCCGTCGGCGACCACCAGTCTGCCGCCATTGCGCGAAACTTGTCGATCTCCGCCGGATCGACGCTGGGCGATTCCGGTATGGTTTCGTCTCGTGTGAGTGTCTTGGCCATGCTGTCTATCTGGACCCGCCCCGTGTTGCGGGCAACGGCCCGCGACAATGCGAAGCCACACTCCAGCCTGATTTCCATCGTCGGTTTTCAGCTGGTTAGCGATAAAAACGCTGTTCAGGCCAGCTAACCCATCCCCCGCATTGCCCTCCGGCCCGTGTGCCCCTATTGACCCCTCCGTCGCCGCCCCCTTCAGGTTTTCGGGCGGCCTAGGGACGTGTCGCTGGTCATGAATCGCCTGGTGCTGAAATTCGGCGGAACCTCGGTCGCCAACCTCGAGCGCATTGCGCACGTGGCTGACATCGTGGCGGCGCGCCGGGCTGAAACCCGCGCCATCGCTGTCGTGGTCTCCGCCATGTCCGGCACGACCAACCAACTCGTCGAATGGACGCGCGGCGCCGCCGGTCCTGACCTGCACGGCGAACAGTACGACGACGAATACGATGTGGTTGTCGCATCGGGCGAGCAGGTAACCGCCGGGCTTCTTGCTCTGGCCCTCCGTCGCAAGGGACTGAAGGCGCGTTCGTGGCTCGGCTGGCAGCTCAAACTGTCCACCGACGAGGCGCATGGCAAGGCGCGCATCACCGGCTGCGATAACCCTGAATTCATCCGCTCGGTCGACAGTGGCGAGATCGCCGTGGTCGCCGGCTTCCAGGGCGTGGATGACAATGGCCGCGTCTCGACGTTGGGCCGGGGCGGCTCGGACACCTCCGCCGTCGCTGTCGCCGCCGCGCTCAAGGCGGGCCTTTGCGACATCTATACGGACGTCGACGGCGTCTACACCACCGACCCGCGCATCACGCCGAAAGCCCGCCGCATCGAGAAGATTTCTTACGAAGAGATGCTCGAACTGGCCTCGCTCGGCGCCAAGGTGCTGCAGACGCGCTCGGTCGAACTGGCAATGAACCATCGCGTTCCAGTGCGCGTGCTCTCTTCATTTGAAGGGGCCGTGCCCAAGCCCAACACCGGAACGCTCGTGTGCGATGAGGAACAGATCGTGGAAAAGCAGGTTGTCAGCGGCGTCGCCTATTCGCGGGACGAAGCCAAGTTCAGCATGATCGGCGTCGAAGACCATCCGGGCGTCGCCGCCACCATCTTCGGCGCGCTCGCTGACGCGGGCGTCAACGTCGACATGATCGTGCAGGCCTCCGCCAAGACGGAAGGCCGCCAGAACATCGTCTTCACCTGTCCCGACCGCGACGCCGGCCATGCCAGCGCCGTACTCAAGCAGCTTGATGGCAAGGTTGGTTACGAGAGCCTCACCGTGTCCCGGGACGTGGCAAAGGTATCGGTCATCGGCGTCGGAATGCGCAGCCATGCGGGCGTCGCAAAGACAATGTTTCAGGCGCTTTCCGACAAGGGCATCAACATTCAGGTCATTTCGACCTCAGAGATCAAGATTTCGGTCCTGATTGATGCATCTTATACCGAGCTGGCGGTGCGCGCGCTGCACACTGCTTATGGGCTCGACTCTGACTAGTGAGTCGAGCCACACGGGCCCTGAATGGAGTGGCCTAAGTGACTGATCGCGGCAGACCAGGAGAGAAGGGTGGACCCCCGCCACGCAGCCATGTCGGCGGCGGCGCCAAGCTTTTGCTGTCGCGCCTGCGCGCGCTCATGGCCAATCAGGCGCAGGACCCCAAGCGTCTGGAACGCGTGGTGGAACTCATCGCCAACACCATGGTGGCCGATGTCTGCTCGATCTACCTGAAGACCGAAGACGAAAGCCTGATGCTGATGGCGACCCAGGGCCTCCGCCCGGAAGCCGTCGGCCGCACGCGCATGAAGGAAAATGAAGGCCTCGTCGGCCTCGTCTCGGCCACCGCCCGCCCCCTACGCCTCACCGACGCCTTCTCGCACCCGCGCTTCTCCTACCGGCCGGAAACCGGCGAAGACCCGTTCCACTCCTTCCTCGGCGTGCCGATCCTGCGTGGCGGTCGCGTGCTGGGCGTGCTGGTCGTGCAGAACCGCACCGAACGCGTCTACGACGATGAAGAAGCTGAAGCCCTGCAGACCGTCGCCATGGTGCTGGCCGAACTCGTTGCCGCTGCCGCCGACACGATCAGCGCCGGCCTGCGCCAGACGCGCCCGGTCGAACTGCGCGGCCGCACGCTCAACGAGGGTCTGGCATCCGGCAAGGTCCACCTCTACGACCCCGTCGTCCCTCCGGCCCGCCTGTTCGCCGCCGACGCCGAGGAAGAAGAGCGCCGCCTCAATGAGGCGCTCGAATCCCTGCGCAACTCGATCGACTCGATGCTGACCCGCGCTGGCCCCGTCCTGTTTGGCGAAAGCCGCGACGTGCTCGAAACCTACCGCCTGTTCGCCCACGATCCGAGCTGGGAAGCCCGCCTGGTCGAAGCTGTCCGCACCGGCCTTTCCGCCGAAGCCGCCGTCGACCGTGTCCGCCGCGAACACCGCGCCCGTCTCGAAAGCGCCCGCGACAGCGTGCTGCGCGAGCGCCTCCACGATCTCGAGGATCTCGAAAACCGTCTGCTGCGCCAGCTCGACGGCAATGACGGCGGCGGACGTGTTGCGCCCCCCGGCGCGATCCTGGTCGCCAGCCGCATCGGTCCGGCCGAGCTGCTCGAATACCGCGACGCTGGCCTGGCCGGCATTGCGCTGGAAGAAGCCGGCGCCGGTTCGCACGCCGCCATTGTCGCCCGCGCCATCGGCATCCCGGCCGTCGGCGGCCTCACCGGCCTCGTGACCCGCGCCGAAGATGGCGACGCCATGATCGTCGATGGCGACGGCGGCATCGTCCACATCCGCCCCGAAGCCGAGATCACCGCCAACTTCCAGGCCCGCGTCTCGCTGTCCGAGCAGACGCAGATCGAACTCGGCCGCCTGCGCGACGAACCCGCCAAAACCACCGATGGCGTCGAAGTCGACCTCTACATCAATGCCGGCCTCTCGTTCGATCTCGACCATCTCGACACCGTCGGCGCCAAGGGCGTCGGCCTGTTCCGCACCGAGTTCCAGTTCATGGCCTCCGAGACCATGCCCGGCCTCGAGGAACAGTCGAATTTCTACAAGTCCGTCATCGAGCGGGCAGGGGAACGCCCCGTCACCTTCCGCACCATCGACCTCGGCGGCGACAAGATCGCCCCGTTCATGGGCCGCCGCGAGCGCGAGGAGAACCCGGCGCTGGGCTGGCGCGCCCTCCGTATGGCGCTCGACCACCCCTTCTTCTTCCGCCGCCAGCTCCGCGCCCTGATCCGCGCCTCCCGCGGCAAAACCCTCAGGTTGATGTTCCCCATGGTCACCACCGTGGAGGAGTTCGAGGCCGCCCGCCGTCTTCTCGACAGCGAAATGGAATGGGCGATCAAGTTCGGCCGCGACCTGCCAAACCGCCTCCAGGTCGGCGCCATGGTCGAGACCCCGTCGCTGGCTTTCTCGATCGACCAGCTCAAGGGCAAGGCCGATTTCCTGTCGATCGGCACCAACGACCTGATGCAGTTCTTCTTCGCCGCCGACCGCGATAACGCCCGTCTGGCAGGGCGTTACGACATCCTGAGCCGCCCGGCGCTGCGCCTGCTGCTGCGTATGCGCCAGCGCGCCGACGAGGCGGAACTCCCGATCACGGTCTGTGGCGAGGCCGGCGGTCGCCCGCTCGAAGCCCTCACCCTGGCGGCCCTCGGCTATCGCAAGCTGTCGATGCAGTCCGCCCGCATCGCGCCGATCAAGCTGCTGATCCGTTCCGTCGACATGTCGGTGCTGGCGCCGCGTGTGCAAGGACTGCTGGATAGTTCCGAGCAGTCGATACGTAACGCATTGTTAAGCGTCGCGACTGACCTCGGGCTGAAGATTTAGGTTGTGGCAGTAATCACCCGCCCTTAACTTGTAATGATCTGTTAGGGTGGGTGGCGTTAAGGCGGTAGGGCGGTTCTTTCTGGATTTTGCCTTCCCGTTTCGGACAAACAAATGAGCGGCGTGGCCAAGGACGACACCAACCCCAATTCGCCGGCGGATGCGACTATTCCCCCGCAAGGCGAACTCGATGCCGGGAAACCCGATTCCCCGGACGCTGGCGCATCGGCAGCGCTGCCTCCGCTTTTCCCACCATCCGCTTCGACCCCATCTGCTCCGATCAAGGATCCCGCGATCAAGGAAGAGGCCGAGCCGCGCTCGCGCCGTCCCGCCCCGCACCTGCGCGTCGTGTCCGACGCTGACGCGGAACTCGCCGCACCCGCCGTCCACCAGCGCATCGGCGACGAAATCCGCGCCGCCCGCGAAAACACCGGTTTCACGCTGGAGCAGGTCTCCCGCGAGACCCGCGTCCACATCAGCCACCTGCGCGCCATCGAGGAGATGACGCCGGGTCTGCTCGGCGCGCCGGTTTACGCCAAGGGCTACATCAAATCCTACGCCCGCTTCCTCGGCATGGACGAGCAGACCACGCTCGACCGCTACCTGTCCGAGTGTGCGGCGATCCTGAAAGACCCTGAGAAAGTCGAGATCGTCCAGCCGGCTTCGTCCAAGGCGCGCAAGCTGCCGGTAGCCGTGCCCGTGCTCGGCATCCTGGTCGTCGCCCTCATCGGCGCCGGCGGGGTCCTCATGCTCAACAGCGGCGACAAGTCGCCGGCCGTGATCACCGATCCCTCGTCCAATCAAGGCGCAGGCGTCGCCGCCGAGCCGGTCGCCCCGCAACTCCGCATCGTCGCGCTTAAGCGCTCCATGCTCGAAGTACGCTCGGCCAAGGGCGACAAGTACGTTCACCGCAACTACAACCCTGGCGAGTTCTTCGTCGTGCGTGTCGGCGCGGGCTTCACGGTTTCTGCTGACGACGGCGCGGCCTTCGAATGGCGTCTCGGCGACCAGTCGCTCGGCCTGCTGCAGCCCGAAGGCGGCCCGGTCTATTCGCAGAACGTCGATCTCGCGGCCCAGCGCCAGCCGATCGTCGTCGCCCCGCCGGTCGATCCCAACGCGGCTGTCGCGCCCCACGATCCGGCGCTCGATGCCTATCCCGCGACGCCCGGCGCGCCTGCGGCCACGGGCGCCAACCCTGCGCCCGCCAAGCCCAAGCCGCCGAAGCCCACGCCGGCGCCGTCGACCAACACCGCGCCGGCAACCCCGGCCGAACCGGCCCCGCCCGTTCACGATCCGGCGCTCGACGCCTATCCGGATCAGGCCCCGCCGCCTCCAGGCTGATAGCGCTACGTTGGGAAGTCCCCCCTCGCCAAAGGCGGGGAGGTGGATCGCCGCGTCTTCGCGGCGAGATGGAGGGGGCCGGCTGCAAAGCGGCTGGATGTCGCCCCTCCTTTACTGGTCGCTCTTGAAGGGCCAAATGTCTGCAACGGTCTGATCCGGGCGCATCCATGAGCCAAGACATCCACCACCTCCGCCCCTGGCGCACCATCACGCGCCGCAAGTCGCGCCAGATCCGCGTCGGCAACGTCCTCGTCGGGGGCGACGCGCCCATCACCGTCCAGTCGATGACCAACACGCCGACCTCGGACGCGAAAGCCACCATCGAACAGATCCGCGGCCTCGAGGAAGCCGGCGCCGATATCGTCCGCGTCTCATGCCCCGACGAAGATAGCACCGCCGCGATGCCGGAAATCTGCCGCGCCGCCAAAGTGCCGATCGTCGCCGACATCCACTTCCACTACAAACGCGGCATCGAAGCCGCCAAGGCCGGCGCTGCCTGCCTCCGCATCAATCCCGGCAACATCGGCAACGTCTCGCGCGTCAAGGAAGTCATCCAGGCCGCCAAGGACCACGGCTGTTCCATGCGCATCGGCGTCAATGGCGGCAGCCTCGAACGCCACCTCTTGGAAAAATACGGCGAGCCCTGTCCCGAAGCGATGGTCGAAAGCGCGCTCGATCACGCGCGCATTCTCGATGACAACGACTTCCACGAATACAAGATTTCCGTAAAAGCCTCCGACCCGTTCCTCACCGTCGCCGCCTACCACCAGCTCGCAGACGCCACCGACGCGCCGCTCCACCTCGGCGTCACCGAAGCCGGCGGTCTGCGCACCGGCACCGTCAAATCCGCCATCGGCATCGGCTCGATGCTCTGGGCCGGCATCGGCGACACCATCCGCGTCTCGCTCTCGGCCGAACCGGTCGAAGAGATCAAGGCCGGCTACGAGATCCTGAAATCGCTCGGCCTGCGCACCAGAGGCGTCAACATCATCTCGTGCCCCAGCTGCGCCCGTCAGGGCTTCGACGTCATCCGCACCGTCGAAGCGCTCGAACTACGCCTCGCCCACATCCAGGAACCGATCTCGCTCTCGATCATCGGCTGCGTCGTCAACGGCCCCGGCGAAGCCACCATGACCGACCTCGGTTTCACCGGCGGCGGCAAGGACGCCGGCATGATGTACGTCTCCGGCAAACCCGACCACAAAGTCACCAACGCCGACATGATCGACAAGATCGTCGCGCAAGTCGAAGCCCGCGCCGCCATCCTCCGCACCGCCCGCGAAGCCGCCGCCCAGGCCGCGGAGTAGTATTCTGGACCGCCGGGCCCCCGCCCGGCAGTCGCTGCGAAGCAGCGAGTTGGCTGGAACAGCGCCGCTAACGCGTCGCTTGGCCGGGCAGGCGCCCGGCGGTCCAGAACCCCGCGAGTTACGCCCCATTTTGTTGGATGAGATCCGCACCTATCCAACAGCCCGCGTTTCCGCGCCCCCAGCAATCTCAATGACTTGGACGAAAAATAGGGTGGATTGGCGTTCGGCAAATCGGCCGGGCTCCGGGCGCGCTTATAGTGGCCCTCATGAAACGCAAAGGCTGGCCCATCTGGCTGCTGCGTGACCTCCCGGCCTTCCTGGGTGTCATGCTCAGCTTCTGGCCGCTGGTGATCCTCCTGATCTCCAGCGAGCGCCGAGTCATGCGCGGAAAGACGCTTCGCAGGTCGGTGTTCGAAACAATCGCCCTCCTGCTCGCCCACGCCGAAGCGCGTCTCACCTTCGCGCTGACGCGCCAGGCCTATCGCCGGCTCGGCTGGAACCCGCGCCTCGTACGCTTCAGTCTCATCCCCGCCACCTACAACCTGCGCGAAGTGCAGGAGCGCTACGCGAATTACGTGAAGGCGTTTGGCGACATGAACGCCGTCGTCGAGGCGTATATCGACGACATCCGTCAGCGCTATCGCATCGCCGAGCGCGACCTCGTCGCCCATGGTTCGACGGACGCGCGGCAGAGCCGCGCTGCTCACCATGAGCTGGTGGGCGTTGCACCGTTTGCGCTCATCCTGAGCAGCACGCGCAGCGTGCGTCCGTCGAAGGACGAGCGCGGCCACGCGCACGCACGCGGCCCTCCACTCAATCTCAAATTCCGAAAACCAGCCCCAACCCACCTCGCGCGCCCCGCGCGCGAGATCGCACCCGCATGCCCGCGCACAAGACTTGCGGCCCCACCGTCCATCGCGCACTCTCTCCACGAACAGATCAGGCAGGCCCCATGTCCATTTCCAGCTTCGGCAAGCTCATCGCGATTGCAGCTGTCCTCGCCATCGGCCCCGCCGCGCGGGCGCAAACACCCACAGACGCGCCCGAAGATGGCGCGGCCTTCCAGTGCAGCGACGGCAGCAAGATGGTGCTGTCCTTCACCCAGCCGCGCGCCGATTCGGAAGCAGCAACGGACGACGAGAACAGCCAAGGCATCTCGGCCCTGGTCTGGGTGCACGGCGCCAACTACCGGCTGGACTACCTGCCGCCCGAGCCCGGCCCCGTTCAGGTCGTCTGGAGCGATGGCGAGCATGAACTCACCTGGAGCCCCGGCGTCCACCTGATGTGGATGGCAAGCGACACGCACCTGATGTGCGGCCGCGGCGAGCACAAGCACTAAGCCGCTAGATCTTCTCGCTGATCCGGATCGCCAGCCTGCAGCCCGTGCGGATGAACGCCGAGAGCAGCGGATAGCCCGGCGCTTCAGCCGCGCCCTCGGCAGCGGCGAGATCCTTGTGCGCCACTTCCTCTTCCTGGAACTTCGCCATCTTCGCCGCCAGATCGTTCTCGCCCGCAGCGGTCAGCTCGGTGACCTGATCGCCATAGTGCTCTTCGATCACCGTCTCGACCGCCTCTGTGCACGCATGCGCAGCCTTCTCGCCGAGCAGGGCAGTCGCCGCGCCCAGCGCAAACCCCGCTGCATTCCACACCGGCGACAACGCCGTCGGCCGCACATGACCCGCCGCCAGCATCTTGTCGAACGCATCGAGATGGTCCTGCTCCTCGGCCGCCATCTCTTTCAGCTGGCCGATGATCCGTTCCTTGCCATGCTGCCGCTCGAACACCGCAAGCTGCCCGCGATAGATCGCGACCGCGCCATACTCGCCCGCATGGTCGACGCGCAGCATCTCATCGCGCCGATCTTTCAGCAGGCTCATGGCTGCACCGGCTCGTTGGCGGTGTCGGCGAGGATCGGCGGCTGCGTGGCGGCGTACAGGCTCAGCGCCGCGAGCAGCAGCGACCACACGGAATTCAGCCCGGCCATCGACAGGCCCCACGGCTGGTCAGGCAGGCGCCACAGCGGATCCTTGCACGAGGGGATCGCCATCCGCTGCTGTAGCTGCTCCCAAAGAGGGGTGTCAGAGATCGCGCCGACGCCGACCGCCGAGCAACCCGCCGGACCCGGCGCGATGTCCCACTCGAACAGCGCGTGCCAGGTTGCGATGAAGAAGCCGGTGAGGAAGACCAATCCCAGCAGGATTGACAGCGCGCTCATCAGCCGGGGTCCCGCCCCGCGCCAGTTCATCACAATCGCGACGATGGCCACTGGACCTGCGGTGAAATAGACATATCTCTGCCACCAGCACATTTGGCAGGGGGCCTGGTTAAAGAAGAATTCGAGGTAAAACGCGAAGCCGAGGCTCGCCGCCGACGCCAGGAGAGCGACCAGCGGCCACCTGACCCTGTCCAGCGGCATCTTGTTCATGAATTGACGTTATCCGGGGCTTCCACGGCGACAATGCGACCAAACGGCAGGCGCCGCGCACGTTATGCTTCCGCCGGAACGTTTTCGTGGCGCCTTCTTCAGGTTATTTCCTCCACGACGCATGATAAGCGCCGGATGACCCCGAAACGCCGTAAGCGCGGACGCCAGCTCCTCCCATGACCGAAGTCTCTACAGTTACCCCTGCCGAGCCGCCCGCCGCGCACACCCCGAAGGCCAAGGGCCCGCTGGGCGCGCTCTACAATTGGGTCATCCGTCTCGCCGGCGGCAAGCATGCCGAGCCTGCGCTGTTCTGCATCGCGTTCGCCGAAAGCTCGTTCTTCCCGATTCCGCCTGACGTCATGCTCGCGCCGATGTGTTTCGCCCGGCCCGAGCGGTCGTACCGCTATGCGATCGTCTGCACGATCGCCTCTGTGCTCGGCGGCATATTTGGCTACGCGCTGGGTTTCTTCCTGCGCGAATGGTTGCTGACCTTCGAGATGTTCCAGCAACAGCTCACGGCCTTCCAGGGTCAGTTCGACCAGTGGGGCCTGTGGGTCATCCTCATCAAGGGCGCGACGCCCATTCCCTACAAGCTGGTGACCATCGCCTCCGGCCTTGCCCTGTTCAATTTTCCGATCTTCGTTGCCGCCTCCATCGTGACACGCGGCTTCCGCTTCTTCCTCGTGGCCTGGCTGTTCAAGACCTTCGGTCCGACGCTCGCCCCGGTGATCGAGAAGCGCATCGGCCTCTTCATGCTGGTGTTTGTGGTGATCCTGATCGGCGGCTTTGCGGCGGCGGCCCTCATCCACTGAGGCTGATTCACCGATCGGCCCATTCACGAGTCAGTAGGGAAAATTCGATCGAAATTTACGCAATCCGTGAACCGGATATTTGCGATCACCGTGAGACAACTGGCGCGTCGCGAAGGATAGTCCCTCGCGCCGCGTATTCAGTTCCGGG
The DNA here is from genome assembly GCA_963784415.1 of uncultured Alphaproteobacteria bacterium. Classification (GTDB taxonomy): domain Bacteria; phylum Pseudomonadota; class Alphaproteobacteria; order Caulobacterales; family Hyphomonadaceae; genus UBA7672. The sequence continues at coordinate 60,835 of CAWARK010000005.1, read as the reverse complement.
CCATCGCCATGCGCACGCTGCGTCGTATCCAGGCTGTCTCCCTGCGGGTCGCTCCGCAGTGGTTCCTGTGCGTCTTCCTTGGCGCCTATCTCGCCATGCAGATGGCGACCTCGCACAGCGTTGTCAGCTGAGCCCCAGCATCGCTGGCGGGACCGCTGGTCAACGCTGATTCCTTGCGCTAATCAGTCCGCCCGCACCCAAAAGAGGGCTGCGGCGCATGCGGGCGTGGTGGAATTGGTAGACGCGCCGGACTCAAAATCCGGTTCCCCTTAAAGGAGTGTCGGTTCGATTCCGACCGCCCGCACCATCACTTGTCGCTGAAACCAATGCCGGACACGCGGGTCTCGACACCTGTGTCGGCATCGACGATCACCGACTCGCCGAATTCGCCCACATCGGGGGCTGCCTCCATCAGGCGCGCCACTTCAAGATCGTCGGCTGCGGCTTTTGCCTCTTCCGACATCTCGGCTCTCGACATATCGGCTCTGGCCGGCGTCGTTTCGGCTCTGATCTGCTCGATATGGGCAGCTGGAACCGGCTTGCTCTCGACCGCTTCCGGACCGCGCGCCACGGCGACGCCCATCAAGGCTGTGCTCATAAGTCCGAAAAGCAGCGCGTTCATGACTGAACTCCATCCGTACCGCCCTTAACTCGGCAGCGGGGCATGCGTTCCGCCTTTCACCGCATCGACATGACCTCACGCGCAGCGCGCTCGCCCGCGTCGACCGCCCCGTTCATGGAACCCATTGCGATTGTGCTTGTATGTTCGCCCGCGAACAGCAGCCGCCCGTCCAGCTCGGGCCGCGCGCCAATGCCGGCAAAGCTGGTGTATTGCCCTGTCAAGCATCCCGCATAACTGCCGCGCGTGTGCGGATGGTTGGGCCAGAAGAAGCTCGCCCGCACCTTGGGCATGAGCGCCCGCGCCACTTTGGGCGACAGCGCCGCCAGCCCCGCTTCAAGCCGCGCCAACGCCTGCGCTTCCTCGCGCTTCGCTGCATCGCCGGAGAGGTAGTTGGTCAGGATGCCGCCGATGCCAGGTTGCGCCGCGCTGGTGTCCCACATCACCTCGAACCCGCGATCGGAATAGACAGTGCCCGTCACCGGCGCTGCCACGCTTGCTACGCCCTCCTGCCACGGTCGCGACGATGTGCCGACCGCCAGCTTGGCGTTTGCGCCATAGCCGAGTTCGTTGATCACCTTCATCTTGTCCGCTGGCAGCCCCAGCCCGCTGAGCCCCTTGAGATTGCGAAGGCGCGTGAAGGGCAGGGCAAGGATGACTCGCGCGTAGGTCTTCTTCAGCGGAACGCCGCCCTCCGGCCGGAAGCTCAGCTGCACGCCATCTCCTTCGCGCGCCACGGCATAGAGCTGGTGGCGCAGGCGTATCGTCGTCTTGTCCGACAGCGGCGTGGAGGACAGGCGCCCGGTGAGAGCTTCGGGCAGGCTCGATGATCCGCCCGCGATGCGGAATGCGCCGTCATGCTTGCCGAACATCGAGAAGCCCGCGTTCGACGCCCCGATGATATCGACGAGGTTCAGCGCCGATTGTTGCGCGACCGGGATACCGAATTCCGATTGCCACGCCAGCGCAATGAGATCGATCACCCAGCGCGGCGTCGTTGTCGCGAGCCCCTCGAGATATTTCGACAGCGGCATCGCATCGAGCTCGTACGCCCGCTCTGTCCATGCGCCCTTGTCATCCAGAAGCGCCGCCTGGTCCGCCGCGATCAGCGCCGCCGCCGGCAGGAAGTCGCCGGTCATGGCAACGGGGTCGATGAGATCCGTGTCGGTGAACTGCTTGCCGCCAATGTCATAGACCGTACTCGCGACTGCGCCCTCGAGTCCCAGCCGCTCCAGCCCGACGCCAAGTTCCGCACACAACCGGATCAGCGCTTCGTCCGTGGAGCTGACAAACTCGCCGCCGAGTTCACAGAACTGGCCCTCGGGTGTGAAGTCGCGCAGCGTGTACATCCGCCCGCCGGTGCGCCCCGTCGCCTCGAAGATTTCCGTCGGCACCCCCGCGATCGCGAGCCGCCATGCCGCAACCAGTCCCGAAACGCCACCGCCGACAATGGCGACGGCCCCCGGATCGCCTTCCTTTTCAGTGGCGGCGTCCGGCGCATCGGGGCTTGGCGTACACGCGGCGGCGGCCGCCATCAGCGCCAGCGCGGCGCGGCGGCTGATCGCGCGCATTGGCGGAGCTGTTTCGCCCAGCGCTTGCCGGGCCTGCGCCAGCGCGCTTTCAACTTCCCCAAACAGACGCGTGCGCGCCATTCGTCACGTCCCCGAAAACAACCCGCTGCGTAGAGAAACAAAAAGGGCCGCCTGGCGCGTGCCGGCGGCCCTTCCCGTCATTGAGCGAGGCGCATTGGCCCCTGGCAATCAAGTCCGATCAGGCGAAACCGCGAACGAAGGATGCTCCGGACGACAGCTCGCGTGACAGGGCCAGGCCCCAACTCATAGTGACTGACATCGGATCACCTCCTTTCGAAAAATTGACGATGAGAAGAACATGATGCGGCTGGCCGCCTCACGCAAGGGGCATGTCCAGTTCAACCCGGCCGTATGACCGTAAGAGGCATTTCCGTCCGCGCGTCTACCAGCACGATCCGCCCCTCGACCTGCGCGTAGAACTGCCCCGCAGGCGCCGCGGGCAGAGCGAGCGCGCCGGGATCGTGGATCACCAGCGCCGATGTTGGCGACACCCGCCGCGCCGGCAGGCTGAAGTCGGGCAGGGGACGCGGACCCGCCGGCACATCGGCGGTAGGGTCGGTGGGCTGCACGGGCAGGACGCTCTCGACCAGCTCGGACATTCCGTCGACCAGAACGAACCGGCCCTGCACGCGGGCATAGTATTTTCCGGGCGGCGCCGGCGGCAGCAGATAAGCCTCGGGCGACGTCACCACCGATGTCGCCGAGCGTGGCACGCGCGTGTTCGGCAGGGCCGCCGCCGCAAGGTCGCGCTCGCGCTGAACCAGCCGGCGATCCTGTTCCGCCTGCAGCAACAGTGTCTCGCGCTGTCTTTGATAATCCAGTTCACGCAGTCCGCGCTGCGCCTCCGAGACGCCCGAGTTCGGCAGGCCGGTCTGCACGCGGTCGCGATCCCGCGCGGCGCCAAGGTCATCGACCTTTCGCTGCTCCAGCGTCTGCATCTGTTGTTCAAGCGCCTCGAAGCGTGGCAGCGATTCCGTCTGCGCAAGCGCGGGCGCGGCTGACAGGGCTATACCTGCAAGAAGAACATAGCGGATCATGGGTTCAACATAGCACCGATCCGCGTCGCCCGCATCGGCGCGCGCCAGTCAACAGATTGCGATGGAACCGAAAACCATCCTCACGAACAGATCGCGAAGGAGCCCATGTCGAAATGGAGATGGTCTGCGTGCTGCGCATTGTAGTCCGGGCTGAGCACCACCGGGAAAAGCCCGCAGCCCTTGTCGCGCACGCGGTGCAGGAACAGTCCCTCGCGGCTGTTGGCGGCGAACGCATCCTTCACCATCACGCGCGTCCCGTCGGCCAGCGTGAACCCTGCGATATCCACGGCCTCGCCATGCGCATGCTCGCTCCAGCGCCCGGTCTTCGCGCTGTTGACGCGCCGGCACGAAAACGCGCCCAGCGTTTCGATGCGTTTTACGGGCTGGCCGAAATATCTCTTCCGCTGCAGGCATCACGATATGCCGCTCCCAGACATAGAGCGTTGCGGCCATCCTGCAGCTCATTGTCAGCGTGCCGGAATAGGGCGTCAGCGACTGGTCCAGCGTCAGGCCGTTGGCGATGCCGCATTCGGGATTGTCGCTCTGCGGGTCCACGTGCGTGTACTTCACGCCCGCCTTGTCGAGCAACGCGAAGCACAGCGGCGGACTTGAAGCCAGCCGGTCAAGCTTGAACCCTGTCGCAATGCCGGGACGGATCGACAGGTCGAGGGGCTTGAACGGATTGTGTTGCGGTGGCGTCAGCAGGTTGAATACCCACCATGTCGCCAACGACATAAGCACCGTTACAACGGCCATCCCGATCAGGCGACGAACGTGCAGGTTGGGGTGAATCCAGTCCATTCAAGACACAACGTCTGGAAAGGCCGGGTGTTTCGTCAATTGACACCCCGGCGCCGATGGACAGAGTCCGCCCAGCCGCAAAAGACGGCACAAAAACGATACCGGGAGAGATGCTCATGAAGTTGAACAGGATTTTCAGCCTGTCGGTGATGGCGTGCGCAAGCGCCGTGTCCGCAAGCTGCATGTCGATGGCGCCGGTCGCGCCCATAACGCTCGCGGGCCAGCCCTGCGTGCGCCCGCCGGTCATGCACTGCCCCGACACGGGGTGCGGCGCGATGGTGACGGAGCAGGGACCGGTCGCTGGCCCCGCCGAAGGCCGCCGCTATTTCATCGACTATCCATGCGACCTGAAGCCTGACGAGAAAGTCACCGTGGTGATGAGCCTCCACGGTTTTGGCTCCTACGGTAACTGGCAGCGCAATTACTTTCCGATCATGGACTATGTCGACAAGTACCGCCTCGTCGTGATCACGCCGAATTCGACCACGCAGTCCTGGTCCGCCGCCGATGATGAGTATCTCCAGAAGGTCGTCGACACGACGCTCGATGAGATTGGCCGCAAGAATGTGAAAGCGTTCTGGCTCGCCGGTCACAGCCAGGGCGGCATGACCTCGCGCCGCATCGTCTGCTCGCCCTACTTCGCTGGCAAAGTCGACGGCTTCCTGTCGCTCTCCGGCGGCCGTGTCGGCGGACAGCCCGCGCGCAGTCCGGATGGCTTTGGTCCGTCGCCGCAGGTTGGCGCACCGGCTGCGCCGCCGCGCCCGCCAGCCGCCGCGATGACGCCGCCGCCTGATCCCACCTGCGATTTTTCGCACATCTACGCGACCGGCGAGCACGAGATCGCCGCGCTCCCCGAAATGTCGAGCTGGGCGGCCAAGTATGGCTGCGACAAGCGGGCGCGTGAGCAGGACATCGTCGATGCCAAGGCCGGCTATGTCTACGACACCAGCCGCCAGAACCCCGCCAACAAGGGATGGGGCCGACCGGCTGCTGCGGGCAAGGCTGAGGAGTTCGACTTCACCGGCTGCAAGGATGGCCGCGTCGTCGCCGACGTGATGCGCATGGACAAGGGCCACACAGAAGGCCTCGAACCGAACGTCACAGAACGGCTTGTGAAGCTCATGCTGAGCGCGAAAGGCGGCAAGATCGCCGCGAGCGCCAGCTAGCCACGCAGGAAGTCTGCTGCCTCGCGCCACGGCGCGATGGACCAGTAGGACGTGGCAAGACCAGAGGGCGAGGGAAGGACGAACACGGCGGGTCCTTCCTTCGTCACCTGTTGTCCTGTTGTGATCTTGCCCGTCGCCTTGCCGAGCCAGAGGCTCGCCGCCATCTTGCTGGTGAAGGCGAGGCCGTGGGGTTTCAGCCGCGCGACTTTCCGCCGGAAGCCTGCCACATCGAACGCCTCGCGCGCGATGACGGCATCGACGCCCCAGCCGGTCTTGCAGAAATCCGTGAGGCCGACGCCTAGGTCGAGCAACAGCGGGAATTCCTCCGGGGCGTAGAGCCGCGGCGTGATCCCCGTTTCATGCAGCGCCCGCCAGAACCGGTTGCCGCGATGCGCATAGTAGGCGCCGACCGCCGCCGACTTCGGCCCCGCCGCCGTGCCCACAAACCAGAGCCGCAATCCGGAAGCCAATCTATCCGGCAGGATGTGCGCTTGAGCGCGTGGCATCAGAACCGCTTGAACAGTTTCGGCGCCTGCGTCGCGCTCGCCTTCGCCACCAGCTTGCCTTCAGGATCGAACAGCTCGGCCTCGATGAAGCAGGTCGACTTGCCCCATTTCAGGATCTTCACTTCCACGCTCGCCTTGCCGGCAAACAGCGGCCGCAGGAATGAGACCTTCATCTCCAGCGTCGGCGCATTCATCGTGATGTTACTGGCGATGATCGCCGCCGTTCCCATCGCCTCGTCCAGCATCGCGGCGATGAAGCCGCCCTGGATGGCGCCGGACGGATTGGCGAACTCCGCGCGCGCCTCGAACGCATAGCGCGAGGTCATGCTGGACTGGTCGACGGCGGTGACCTGCATGCCCAGCGTCTCGGAGCAGGGCGGCCGCTTTTTCGAATTCTGGAAACGCGCCAGCATCTCCGCATCCGACAGGCGCGCCGGTTCGGGCGCCTGGTCCTGCGGTGTGTCCGGGGCGCTCACGCGGCCCTACTTGCGGCGGAAAGCGTCGAGCGAAACGACGGTGCCCTCGGGAATCTCGGCAGGCGCTGCCGGAGCGCCATCGGCTGCGGGCTTCTTCTCGGGCAGGATGGTCGGTGCGCCGACGTTGGCGCGGCTGTCGACGGTGTCCAGCTGGACGCCGAAATTGGTCGAGGGATCGAAGAAGCGCGAGATGGCGGTGAACGGCACGCGCAGCGGCTGCAGGTCGCCGCCAAATTTCAGGCTGATCTGGAAGCGGTCGTCAAAGATTTCGAAATCCCAGAACTGGTGCTGGATGACGATGGTCATCTCGTCGGGGAATTTGTCCTTCAGCCAGTCGGCCATCTGCACGCCCTGCAGGCGCGTGCGGAACGTGACGTAGAAATGGTGATCTCCCGGCAGGTGGCCCATGCGGGCAACCTTGTCCATCGCAGCGCGGACGACGCCACGCAGGGCCGCCTGCGTCAGGGCGTGAAAGCCGATATGATCCTTCCCGGATCCCGGTGTCCGCTCCAACGTCTGTCTCCCTCGCCCTGAGATGCTGAGCTATGCGCTCGCCGTGGTCCGGTAAAACGCCTTCAAGCCAGAGGCGAACCTCAGTGGCCCGTATCGTTTCACCGGGACGATAACGCGCATATCGCGCGTCTGGGCAAGAGCGAAGCACAACAATTGATTCCGTGTCCATGCAAACAGGCCTATTCTCTCTGACATGACACGTACGCCAAAGCCTTACAGGTCAAGGAAGCTCGGGACACGCGAGCTTGCGCCAGAGACATTGATGATGGGGTACGGCTATTCGCCTCATCTCTCCGAAGGCGCGTTGAAGCCTCCGCTTTTTCAGACATCGACATTTGTCTTTGGCACAGCCGAGGAGGGCAAGGCGTCCTTCGAACTCGCCTATGGGCTGCGCGAGAAGGCGCGCGACGAAGAGATGCATCTCATCTACTCGCGCATCAACAATCCCAACCTCGAAGTCCTGGAAGACCGGCTTGCCGTATGGGACGGCGCGGAAAAAGCGCTCGCCTTTGCCTCCGGCATGGCGGCGATCTCCACCACGTTGATGACGTTTCTCCGTCCGGGCGACAGTTTCGTGTTTTCCGAGCCCGTCTATGGCGGCACGGAATTCCTGATCCATACGCTGCTGCCGCAGTTTGGCATCAACGGCGTTGGCTTCATGGCTGAAGCAGGGGAGGCCGGTTTCCGCGAAGCCGCCAAGCAGGCCGCGGCGCAAGCCAGCAAGAGCGGCGGCAAGGTCGGCGCCATCTATGTCGAGACGCCCGCCAACCCGACCAATGGCCTTGTCGACATCGTCGTTGCCCGCGAGATCTCCGAAAGCCTGAAGGGTCAGGCAGGTCGCCCGCCCGTGATTGTCGACAATACCTTCCTCGGGCCCCTCTGGCAGAAGCCGCTGAGCCATGGCGCGGACATCTGCGTCACGTCGCTCACCAAATATGTCGGCGGCCATTCAGACCTGATCGCCGGCGCGGCGTCGGGCGCCGCCTCCTGGGTCAGCCAGGTCGCCGTGTTCCGCACCATCTTCGGCACGATGACTGACCCGCATACCGCATGGCTGTTGCTGCGCTCGCTCGAGACGCTGAAGCTGCGCATGGATGCGGCCGAGCTTGGCGCGCGCAAGGTTGCCGCTTATCTGGCGAAACACCCACGCGTGAAATCGGTCTGGTATCTCGGCTTCCTGCCGAAGGATCATCCTGACCGGCCGCTGTTCGAGCGCCAGTGTGAAACCGCAGGCTCCACCTTCGCATTCGAGATCGACGGCGGCGAGAAAGAAGCGTTCGCCTTCCTGGACAAGCTGCAGGTGATCAAGCTGGCCGTCAGTCTCGGCGGCACCGAAACGCTCGCGTCTCACCCCGCCGCCATGACGCACTCCGACGTGCCCAAGCAGAGTCGCGAACGCCTCGGCATCACCGACAGCCTCGTGCGCCTGTCCATCGGCGTCGAAAATGCGGACGACCTGATCGCAGATATCGAACAGGCGTTGCAGCAGTAGGCAATCCTCGACGCCACCTCATCACAATGCTACCCAACACGCATGCCCGATACGCTGACCTCGTCGGATTTCGTGCCCCAGACGGTGACGCCGCCTGAGAAGCCGCTGCCGCTTGTGCGCGGGCTTCTGCAGATGATTTCCAATCCGCTCTACGCCTGGCCGCGCGCCATGTACGAGAATCCGTACCATGGCGTGAAATGGATCGGGCGGACGTTCCATTATTTCCGCAAGCCGGAACACATGAAGGCGGTCTTCCTCGACCACGCCGACATTTTCCACAAATCGCAATTCCAGAAAAAGCTGGTTGGTCCCGCGCTCGGCGAAGGGCTGCTTACCGCCGAGGGCGAGCACTGGAAGTTCCAGCGCCGCGCGGCGTCGCCCGCCTTCCGCATCGATGCCTTGCGCGCGCTTGTACCTGCCTTTTCGAACTCAGCCGCCGCCACGGTCGAGCGCATCAAGGCGGCGCCCGCCGGCCAGCCCATCGACATGATGCAGGAGATGCAGCACGCCACGCTCGACGTGATCGTCGAGACCATTCTTGGCGGCGCCGATCCGACTTTCAGTTATGACCGCATGGCGCATGTGATCGCGACCTATATCGAAACGATGGGCAAGCCCGACATGCTCGACATGTTTGGCGCGCCACCCTGGCTCTGGCGTCCGTGGGGCGCGCAGGGCAGGCGGGCGGCGGAGGGGCTGAAGGCGACCGCCGTCAACGCCATCCAGCGCCGGCGCGACAGTGGGCAGGCGCAACCGGATCTGCTCGGACTGATGCTCGCCGCGCGCGATCCCGAAACGAAGCGCGGCCTTTCCGATGACGAGCTGCGCGACAATGTCGTCACTTTCATTGGCGCAGGCCACGAGACGACGGCGCTGACGCTGGCCTTCTCGCTCTACCTGATCGCCAATTCGCCGGAGACGCAGGAACGCCTGCTGCGCGAAGTGCGCGATGTCTGCGGCGACAAGCCGATCGATGCGAGCATGGTCGACGAGCTGCCCTTTCACGAGCAGGTGCTCAAGGAAGCGATGCGCCTTTATCCGCCGGTGTCGATCATTGATCGCATGGCGCATGAAGACATCGACCTTGGCGATGTGCAGGTGAAGAAGGGCGATTTCGCGCTGAACCTCATCTACGTGATGCATCGCCATGCGACACTTTGGGAGCATCCCGAACGTTTCGATCCTGATCGTTTCGCGCCCGATCGTGCGAAGGGCATGCACCGCTTCCAGTTCATGCCGTTCGGCGCTGGACCCCGTATCTGCATCGGAATGAAATTCGCTTACATGGAAGCGATTGCGATCCTCGCGACGCTGGTGCGCGACTTGCGCTTCCTGCCGAATGCCGCGCACAAGGTGGAGCCGAATATCCGCATCACGCTCCGGCCCGAAGGGGGCATGCCGCTCTTTGTGGAGCGCCGCTAGCGAAGCCCGCGGAGTTGTCCGGCAGGAGTTGTTAGTTCGTGAGTGCCCTCGCCCGGATACCTGCGCCAAAAGACATGATGGACTATGTCCAGCAGCTTCTCTGGTCATCGGGTGAACTTGGTCGCTGCATCTGCCGGCGCGGTTGGCAGAAGCCGGACGTCTGGGCGCTGGCGCCCGCTGACACGCCCGAGGCGCAGATCCTGACTGGCTCGGCGAGCCGCGTTGCGACGACAAGCAACGCAAACGAATGGCTCGACTCGTGGATCATCGCGCAGAGCAAGGCCGTGCCGCATCTCAGCCTCGTCGCGCATGATCCGCTGGCGCCGCCCGTCGATGCGGACGCCGACCTGTTCGACAACAGTCCCGGCCGGTGGGACACGCGGGGAGGCGAGAGCTATCTCGTGCTGCCGAAAGCGGCGCTGACGCCCGGCGCGGTGCAGGGCGCATCGCGTCTGATGATCGGCGACCAGTATGTTCTCCTGGTCATCGAAGCGGATTGGCCCTTCGGCGAAACGGGACCGCTCGACAGTCTCGCCTACAGCGTCCGCCACGTCATCGTGCCGATCGCCGAGGGCGAGAGCTATGGGATCGTCTCGGGCGTGTGAGGCCTAGCCTTCAAGCTTCGCATCCAGCGTGATTTCGATGGCGCCGAGCGCGCGCGAGACCGGGCATCCCGCCTTGGCCTTGTTCGCCAGCTCGATGAACTGCGCCTCGTCCATGCCGGGCACATCGCCGCGCAGCGTGAGTGCGCTTTTCGAGATCGTGTTGCCCTTGCCCTCGACCGGGCCGACGGTCACTTCCGCGCTGGTGGTGAGCTTCGCCGCCGGATGACCGGCTTCCTGCAGGAAGAACGACAGCTGCATCGTGAAGCAGCTCGCATGCGCCGCCGCGATCAGCTCTTCGGGGTTGGTCGCTGACTTGCCGCTCTCATCCTCGAAACGCGCCTTGAACGTGTAGGGGCTGTCTTTCAACACGCCGCTCTGCAGCGAGATCGAACCCTTGCCGTCCTTCAGTCCACCAGACCAGACCGCTTGTGCCGTACGTTTCATGTCGTCTCTCCGATGTTGCTGAGAGCAACATAGGTCTCGACCCACCGGGGAGGGGGCGCTGGAACGCTGATGCGGAAAAATAAGTGGGGCGGCTTCTGTTGCCAGGCGCCGCCCCGAGCCCCGCCTTAGCTGGCTAGAGCTAAGGACTTAAGTGTTCGGACTAGGTCCGCTGCTTACGCAGCAAGAGCTTGGTCCTGAGCAAAGTTGTCATTGGCAACTATTGCGTAAGAGGCTTCTATCGGGGCCAAAGCGGGCAAAGTCGTCGTCTTTACACGTCCGTCGATCCTGTGTCGGCCCCAGACAGCCCGGCCAATGCCCGGGGGAAATCTGGTGGAGCCGCCGGGCACTGCCCCCGGGTCCGGTCCGCTTATTACACGTGAGTTTATCGCCATAGTCTCCTTGCGAAGACAGGATCAATATAGGCGGGAAAGCCCTTACCGCCAACCTAATGCTGCGTGACGCAGAAGGCATTGAGGCGGTTGCCGTCCGGGTCGCGAAAGCAGGCTGCATAATAGCCGTCACGCTCGCTCGGCTCGGCCTCGCCGCGTCCGCCTTGCGCAATGGCGAGATCATAAAGGCGCTGCACCTGTTCCGGGTCGGCGGCCTGCAGGGCAACCACTTCCGTGCCCCACGCGGCCATGCGGCCATGTTCAGGCGCTTCGACGCTAATGGCGGCCGGCGCGCCCGGCAGACCCCAGGCGACGCAATCGTCGCTTTCCAGCGACCGGCGCGAGCCCAGTTCACGTGCGATCCGGTCGTAGAACTTCACGGCGCGCGGCAGATCCCGCGTATCCAGCGTCACATAGCCTTGCATGACCATCTCCCGCGTTCGAATCCATCACGAATCGACAATAGGAACATAAATAGAACATCGAGCGATGTTCTGCAAGTGTTCTCATCAGGCGATCCGCGAAAACCACGTGATCCTTGTGGCGCTGCCCCTCGTTTCGCGTAGCATCCGGGTTCCACAGAACCCTGGGGAGGGACGACCATGAAGAAGCTCATTGCCGAGTTCATCGGCACCGCCACGCTCGTGTTTTTCGGCTGCGGCGCTGCCGTGTTGCTGCCGGCATTTGACCAACTCGCCATCGCGTTCGCCTTCGGTCTTGCCATTGTCGCCATGGCCTACGGCATCGGCCCCATCTCGGGCTGCCATGTGAACCCCGCCGTGTCCTTCGGCGCCTTCATCAGTGGCCGGATGAGCGCCAATGAGATGGTGACCTACTGGGCTGCGCAATTCCTCGGCGCGCTCGCAGGCGCGGGCATTCTCTACCTCATTGCCTCCGGCAAGGCCGGCTACGAGGTCGGCGCTTACGGTCTTGGCTCCAACGGCTTTGGCGAGGGTTATCTGGGCGGTTATTCGATGACGGCCGCGCTGGTCTTCGAGATCGTCGCGACCTTCCTGTTCGTCACCGTCATCCTCGGCGCGACGCAGGCCAAGGCCCCCTCGCAATTCGCCGGCCTCGCCATCGGTCTCACGCTGGTGGTGATCCACATCGTCGGCATCCAGGTGACGGGCGTCTCGGTGAACCCGGCGCGGTCCTTCGGGCCAGCCGTGTTCGCGCAGGGCGAAGCGCTGCAGCAGCTCTGGCTCTTCATCATCGCCCCGCTGGCCGGCGCTGGTCTCGCCGGCCTCCTGTTTCGCGCCAAGACGCTCGAAGCGGACTGAGTGACATCAAGCTGAGGACTGTCTCAACGGGCTCCCTCGCGATCGCGAGGGAGCCCGGAATGTCTGGCCACGGGAAAAGAGCTCCGTCGTCTCTGCGGAAGGCTGCGCGGCGCTGGCGCATGCGTCGATGGACTTCAATTCCCGCGAGGCGTAGCACTGCGCATATCGGGACAGGGCAGGGCTGGACCATGAAATATGGTCGTTTGCTTTTCGGCCGGCTGGCGCCGCTTGTGGGCGCGATCTTCCTGCTGTCAGCCCCTGCGCATGCCGACAGCCTCGCCGATGTCATGCAGGAGCTCGCTCAGGTGCTGAACGCGATGGAGGGCAACCTCATCACGCGCGATGGCATCGACATGAACGTCACCGACTGGACCTCGCATCGCAACAGCATCGAGGAGCGGCAGCGCGACTACAACGATCGCGTCGCCACTCACAATTCCTATTGCCAGGGCACGTTCGAAGAAGACGAGTACAATCGACGGCTGGCCCAGTGCGAGAGCTGGGGGAGCCAACTCGATACGCTGATGTCCCAGCTGGATCTCGAGTATGATGCGTCTGACGCGCAGGGGCGCGAGTTGCAGGCGAGAGCAACCGAACGCGCCAACGCCTATCAGCAGCTCGACGAACATCTCGGCGCCCTGCTGCCCCGTCTGATCGGCTTTTGCGCCACGATGACCCTGGATGAGCAACGCGCGATGTGCCGGTTGCCGCCAGCGCCCGGCCCGCGAACACAGCCACTCGTCGACGAGCTTAACAGCACATTCTCGGGAGCTTTCGGCCAATGAAAACTGTCCTTGCCGCTTGCGCACTCTTCATCGGTTGCGCGCTGTCCGGCGAAAGCGCTGCGCAGGAGGCGCCTCTGCCGGCCAATGCCGAGGCCGCCATTGGGGCGGCGACATCATTCGCGGTCGGCTATGGTGTCTGGCTCTGGGAAAAGAAGTGCCGGAAACTCCCCGCCACAGAGTCAGCCGCTTTCGATGCGGCCGTCACGGGGCAGATGCAAAGGTTCAGCGCCATGCTGGATCTGCAGATGTTCACGGCAATCCTCGGCGCCGGCAAGGATACGGCGAACGACACCGCAACGACACCGCCCTGCAGCGATCCCGATGCGCTGGACTTTGCCAAGTTCGGCATCGAGATGGTGAAGGACTCCGGCGAAAAGCTCGCAACGATTCCGGCGGACTATCATCTCACAATTGCGAACTAGCCTCGAAAGTCTGCGCACCTGCAGCAAAGCCAGCGCGCGTGCGGAACATTAAACCTCGGCTCAGCCGTTCAATTGCCCGATCTTCGCCCCATATGTGCGTGCATGGAAACCTGCGTGCAGCGGATGCGTTTACGTTCGCCGCCGTGGAGTTCCAGAACCACAAAGCGTCACGAGCCAAGACTTGTCACGAGTATGTCACGGAGGTCCCGCCAATGGTCGAGACACGCAGCCCCGAAGAAGCACGCCGCGATGAGCGGACGCTGATGGATCGCCTCATCGACCGACAGGGCCTGTCGCAGGACGAAGCGCTGACGATGGTCGTGAACTATCGCCAGGGCAAACGTGTCGAGATCGATCCGGCGTTGATGGAAGGCCTCGACGCGATCTGAACGGCCATTGCGGGGGCGTCCGGTGGGCGGGGCGTCAGGTGATAATGATGTACCGCTTCGGAATCAGGCGGCAGCGATGTTCCTTGTCCGCGAGATTTGCCGCGTAACGGTTCTCGAGTTCGCGCAAGGTTTCCTCGACCAGCAATAGCCGGTCGCGCGTAACCGTGGCCGTTTGCAGGACGCGGCCCTGTTCAGTTTGAAGTGCGATGTGAAGATCGCCCTCATGCCGGAACAGCTCCTGGGTTGGCGACCAGTTGAAGTTCACGCTCAGGCTATTTGTCACGTCCGAGCGAATGACGGTGTCGCCGATGCGCGCCTCGGCGATCCGCGTATCGTTTTGCCCGGTGAACCAGTTCCTGCCCAGGTCGCGTTCGTCAAAGCTGATCAGGAATTCCGTGTCGCCGCCAAGTCCGGTGAAGCGCTTCGGCTTTTCCCCGGCGTCTGGCTCAAGGTTGATGCGATAGCGAAGCTGGACATGCTGGCCGTCGTCCGTGTTGACGAACCAGTATAGCTGCCAGCCAACGGCGCCAAAGACACCTAGCGGCGTGGTCAGCGTCTCGTCGCAATCATACTCGGTCTCGCCAACGTAGTCGGTTTCGCCGGGGTAGGGGCTCGGCCGGTTCGACGCGCATGCCATCGCGGACAGAGCGGCGGCTAATGCAAGGCCGGTTCTGAAACGCATCCCTGCTTTCTCACGCACCTGCGACAGCCTTCGGCTCGCGCCACATCGCTTCCAGCGGCGGACCGCCGGGGCCGGCGTCGAACAGCTTCATTCGCTCGAAGCCATGTGAGCGATAGAAGCCCGTGTTCGCCGGATTGGAGTTCTCGAGATAGCAGGGCAGGCTGTCGCGATCGGCCGCCGCCAGCACCGGCGCCATCAGCGCCTTGCCGAGACCCTTGCCGCGCGCTGCCCTCCGCGTGCCGATCGCAAACAGGTAGAGGTGCGGCGCTTTCGGATGCTCCTTCTGCATGAGGTCGCTCGCGCCCAGCGCGCGCTTCACCGCGCCCTTCGAGCCCTCGCCGATCACTGACGCCACCAGCGCCAGCGTCGACATCAAACCAAGTTCGCGATCCGCCGACGAATGGCTCCACATCGTGGCGCCGGCATCCCCGCTGAGCTGGCAGTACCCGCGCGGCAGGTAGACGCTTTTGGCCAGTGCGCGGAACACCGTCGGCATCGGCGCAGGGTTGCCAAAGATCCAGAGGTTCACGGGGTCTTCCGAAAACGCCTCCGCGATGATCCCGCCGACCTGCCGCCAGTCCGCCTGCACGGCGCGGCGCATGTCTGCTGGCAGGGTGATGTCCGGCATGGTTGTCATGGTGCGCGCCCCGCTGCTCATCCTGTCGCGCGCCAAGCTTGGCCTGCGTGCAGGCGGCGCACAAGTTCACTCCGCGCAATGCCTGACCATTGCCGCGTCGCGTGTCCCTGACTACCTTTTGAAGACCAGCCGGACGTAAGCCATGCTCGAACCCTTTCCAGATTTCACGCCTGCCGAGATGGAGCAGGTGCGGCGCATGAACCAGCGGCTGCACTGGGCGCCGCGCTTTCGTGCGCCGACGCCGCTGGGCCGCATGATGATCCAGACCATGCTCGGCGCTGGCGCATACGCGCCGCTTGGCGTGCGCGGGGTGCGCGTTGCGACGCGCCGTATTCACTGGATGGGGCATTCGGTTTCGCTGCGCATCCTGCGTCCGGCCAGCGGCGAGACGCGGGGTGTCTACATCGATTATCATGGCGGCGGCTGGGCCATCGGCACGGCGTCGATGGATGATCAGGTCAACGCCCGCATTGCGCGCGACTGCAATCTTGTCGTGGTCAGCGTCGACTATACGACGCTGCCCGACATCGCCTTCGAGAACCAGATTGCGCAGGCGGCGGCCGCCGCCGACTGGATCTTCACGCATGCCGAGGCCGAGTTCGGCGCGCGTGACCTTTTCATCGGCGGCGAGTCTGCCGGGGCGCATCTTGCGGCGTGCACGCTGCTGCGCCTGCGCGACACGCGCACCGACTTCGCACGCCTGCGCGGAGCGGTTCTGTTTTATGGGCCTTACGATCTCTCCGGCACGCCGAGCGTTCGCAATGCGCCACGCGAGACGCTCGTGCTCGATGGGCCTGCCATGGCCTCAGGCATCTCGCGCCTGTTGCCGGACCGTGATGAGGCCGGTCGCCGTGCGCCCGATGTCTCGCCGCTTTATGCCGATCTCTCGAAGCTGCCGCCTGCGCTGCTTCTGTGCGGGACGATCGACCCGTTGCTCGACGACAGCCGCCTGATGGCCGAGCGCTGGACAGCTGCCTGCGGAAACGCGCGTCTCATCGTCGTGCCCGAGGGACCACACGCCTTCAACCGCCTGCCGACGGGCGTCGCCGCCAAGACCAACAGCTTCGTCCGCGACTGGCTGCAGCGCAGACTCGCCGCCGCAGGTCACGCGATGGCGGCGGAGTAGGGCGGGCTAGGCCTTCTTGAACGCCAGTCCTGCGGACTTCAGTGCGACCTTCAGGGTCGCCAGTGCGTTGGGTCCAATGCCGTGCAGGGCGGCCACCTCGGCCTCGGTTTTCCCAGCGAGTTGCGAGAGGTTCGCGATTTTTGCGCCTGCCAGGGCGCGCTGGGCGGGCGCGGCCAACTTGGGCAGGGCATTCCCCTGTTTGCCTGTCGTCATTCGGGTCATCCACAAAAGCCCCGGTTTTCCACAGAACGGACCGGGCGGGGCCTGCCTTGTCAATCGCGCCCCGGGCCCCCATCACTTGAAGGACCGAAGCTGCCCGGACCGATTCATGCGCCAGTATCTCGACCTTGTGCAGGACATTCTCGACAACGGGGCCGACCGCGGCGACCGGACGGGAACGGGGACGCGGGGCGTGTTCGGGCGGCAGATGCGTTTCGACCTGAGCCAGGGCTTCCCGATGCTCACGACCAAGAAGCTGCACCTGCGGTCGATCATCGTTGAACTGCTGTGGTTCCTGCGCGGCGAGACCAATGTGAAATGGCTGCAGGAGCGCGGCGTCAGCATCTGGAATGAGTGGGCCGACGCGGATGGCGAACTTGGTCCCGTGTACGGAAAACAATGGCGCAGCTGGGCGGCGCCGGATGGCCGCACCATCGATCAGATCACCTGGGTCCGGAACGAGATCATCCAGAATCCCAACTCGCGGCGGCTGGTGGTGTCGGCCTGGAACCCGGCCGACGTGGACCGCATGGCGCTGCCGCCGTGCCACTGCCTGTTCCAGTTCTTCGTCGCCAACGGGAAGCTGTCCTGCCAGTTGTATCAGCGGTCGGCGGATGTGTTTCTCGGCGTTCCGTTCAACATCGCCTCCTATGCGCTGCTCACCATCCTGATGGCGCGGGCGACCAAGCTGGAGCCGGGCGACTTCGTGCATTCGTTCGGCGACGTGCACCTTTACGCGAATCACTTCGAGCAGGCGCGCCTCCAGCTCCAGCGCGAACCCAAAGCGCTGCCGAAGCTCACAATAAATCCATCGAAAACCGACCTGTTCGGGTGGGATTACGAAGATTTCACATTAACGGATTACGCCCCGGATGCGCACATAAAAGCGCCGGTTGCGGTCTGAAAGTCCAGCGGGCGGCATTCGCGCTCACGGAATGTCTCAAGCCGACATTCCAATGGATTCAAGGCTTTTTGCCTCAAGTCCATTTCGAGCCGCGAGAATACCCAAGTCGAGCATCCGATTCGCGTGAGGCCCTTTCATGGCGCCGCGTTAACGATCTGGGTTCCATGCTGACTGAAACCTAACCTTACACCATCTTGTGCTTTTTCCCGCTCCGTTCAAAACACAGACGCCGCCCGGACTTTCATTCCCCGAGGCGGGCGTGATCCGTCGGAGGGATCTATCCAATGTCGTTCAAACTGATCGTTGTCGCGGCTATGTCGACTGCCGCTCTCGCTCTCGCTGCCTGCAGCCCGGAAGCTCCCAAAGCTGAAACGCCTGCTGTCACCGTTGAAACCCCGGCCCCGGTTGTCGTTGAGACCCCGGCCCCGGCTGCTGCTGACCCGATGGCTGCTACCCCGGTTGATCCGGCTGCTGCCCCGGCTGCTACGCCGGCCCCGACCGAGCCGGCTCCTCACTAAGCCAGTTCGTCTTGGTCTGAAGTACTCAAAGCTCGCAAGAGCTGCGGCAAGGGCGGTCCTTCGGGGCCGCCCTTTCTGTTTTCGCCTTCTCGTCAGGCAGCCGCCGGGTCGACCTCGCCGCGATCCTCGCGGCGGCGGATCATGTACGAGACGACAACAGCGCCGATCATCTTGCCGAGGATGAAGAGGATCCAGTTCGGCAGGTTGAACATCGTGCCGGCCGGATCGCCGAGCTGCATCTGGCGGGCAAGGTCGGCGCCGTAGAGAAAGATCGTCGTGTCGATCGGCGCGGCCAGCGCGCTCGACAGGAGGATGCGGGTCGAGAGGCGGTACTTCGTGAAGGTGAAGATCAGCCAGTCGGACGTCTCCGAGATCGCAAAGGCGATGCCTGAGGCGAGCGCGATGACGGGCCACGAATAATAGAATGACCAGCCGATCGCGAGCGCCATCAGGATCAGCACCCTGTGGCCCATTTCGCGCTGAACGAAATCGCGTACGACGAAGACCATGCCGGTCGCTATTGTGAGCGGATTGATCATGATCTTGGCCGACGTTCCGAACACGCCGCCTAGTTCGGACGTGACGTCGAAGCCGCTGAACTTGCCGAAGCTCCAGTTGAGCAGGGGGATGAGGGCGACATAGAAGAAGGCCCAGGCGCGGCCCTTGAGATACCAGATCAGCGCGGCCGTCGCGGTCATGCCGATCAGCGCCAGCGGGAATTGCGATGGATTCCCATTCGTCAACGCCGAGACGATCTCGTTCCAGATCGAGTCCATGCCCGCCCACTCCGCAACGCTTGCATCTGCCGCCGAACAAGGGTTCGACTGGTCCGTCCCGATTGCCGTCCCACTCGCCGTTATTACAGAGCATCCCGTGCCATCGTCCACCTTTCCCGCCACATCTGATCCTGTCCGCGTGCGTATCGTCGCGGCGATAGGCAGGCGCGGCGAGCTTGGGCGCGACAACAGCCTGCTTTTCCGGCTCAAGGCCGACATGCTGAACTACCGGCGCATCACCGCGAAGACGCCGATGGTGATGGGGCGCAAGACCTGGGAGAGCCTGCCGAAGCGTCCGCTTCCCGGCCGGCCCAACATTGTCGCGACCCGCAATCTGGATTTTATCGCGCCCGGGGCTTTCGTGTTTTCGAGCCTGCCGCCGGCGCTTGCCGCCGGCCGCGCGATGGCGGCGGAGACCGGCGTCAACGAGGTCGCGATCATTGGCGGGGCCGCGATCTTCGCCGCCGGTCTCGAGGTTGCGACGCACATCACGCTGACCGATGTCGATGCCGAACGTGAAGCCACCGTGTTCTTTCCGGCGTTTGACCGGGGGTTGTGGCGCGAGACGTCGACGACGAAGTTCGAAGCGGATGCGGACAATGAAGCCGCGTTTGTCATCCGCGAGTTTGAGCGGCGTTAGTGGGTGCATCCCATGATGCACTGACCGCCACCGCTCATCCCGACGAACGTCGGGATCCAGGAACCGTCGGGCCACGTGTGCGGGCCTGAAGCCGCAAGCCGGAACAAGCCTTGATGTCTGCCCTGGATCCCGACGTTTGTCGGGATGAGCGGGGTGAGATGCGTTCTCCCTGTCATGGGTTCGCGATCGCGCTGAGCGTTTGCTCGCGCGTTTCGTGTTTCGGTTCGAGCGGTGCGCTATCCCGGTTCGGGTTCTGGGCCGTCGAAGTCGGCGATGCGTACGCGGTAGAGAACGGTGAGGGCGCGGACGGCGAGATCGTCTGCGGCGTGGAATTCGTTGCGGCCGTGATGCCAGCCGTAGGTTGAGACCCAGGCCGGATCGGGCGGGTCGAGCGCCTCGCGCGGCAGGCTGGCGAGGAAGCGGGCGATGCGGCGGATGGCGCGCTCTGGTTTTGCGAGCACGCGCGACAGCGCCTCGATGCGGCGGGCGAGGCAGGGGCCGGCGCCATCGTCACGCGCGGGACTTTGCCGGCGCGGGCGTGTTGGCGTGAACGACACGATGTCGTCGAAGGTGATGAGGCGCGGACGCGGGCCGGTGGGTTTCTTCGACGGCGGCGGCGCGTCGTCGGGCTCGGGATGCACGAGGCGGAGCACCTTGAAGGAGCAGCGCCATGTTGTCGGATCGTTAGCGTCGTGAGGCGTTGTCCTGATCGCGGGCGCGCTCACGGCGACGGGA
This sequence comes from uncultured Alphaproteobacteria bacterium, assembly GCA_963784415.1. GTDB lineage: Bacteria > Pseudomonadota > Alphaproteobacteria > Caulobacterales > Hyphomonadaceae > UBA7672. The sequence continues at coordinate 40,660 of CAWARK010000005.1, read as the reverse complement.
TTGGGACGCAGCACGGCGTACGTCCTGGGATCGAACGTGGCGATGAGGCGCGAGCCGGTGACGGGAGCGCCTCTCGGCGGCGGCGGCTTGGGCGGCTCACGCGCGGGCAGGGCCATGAGGCGCGCCTCGCGCCGCAGCTTCATGCCGTCGGGCGTCATCAGGAGGAAGGTTGCGGCTTCGGTGATGATGAGCTCGCGCGTGAGCTTCTCGACCGGCTTGAGGCGCGTGAGGATCTCGCGGCGTTCGGTGCGCGAGAGGCGATGGCGGACGATGAGCTGCGTGACGGCGCGGGCGCGCTCCAGCATGACGCCGAACATCTCGCGCGCACGCTGCCATAGCGAGGGCGTATCGCGCGGCGCGGGCCGGGCGATGGGGCGCATGAGGCTCTGCTCATAGGCGTGGAAAGCCGCGTTGGGTTTGGCGAACCAGATCGTCATGGCGGGCAGTCTAGCCACGGCTGTGGGGTGTAGGATTGGGGTTCGTGGAATCGGCCGGTCTGAACGGTGCAAGGCGTTGGAATTGTTGGAGTCGGGGTCGAAAAACGCGTGCGCAGAATCGGCCGGTTCTGGCGGGGCGCGCGTGACCGGATTCGGCGCTCAAACGGTCGTTCGCTCGCGCGGCTTTAAATGACTGGAGATCGCCCAATCGCGGCTGCTCCCCCGTGGATGTTGGGATCGTATTCAGTCTCTTCCGGAACATCGGTTGGACTTTCGAAGTCGATCTTGTAGCCGTCCGGGTCACGGAAGCTCACAACCCACAGGTTGTTTCTGACGAATGGCCTTCTTGGCGACAGTCCTTTGGCCATCGCATCGCGATAAACGCGGAGCGCGTCTTTACACATGAAGCAGACCGACACGCCCGAACCAAGTTCTCCGTCAGGCGCATGACCGGGCACGTATTCCTGCAACATCAACGCGGCGGGGCCTGCCTCAAGCCGGCACCAACGGACATGGTCGGGCGCATCCGGCGTCCACTTGAGCGTTAGATCGAAGCCCAGGCAATCACGGTAAAAGCTCAGGGAGGTGGCCATGTCGCGCACGCGGAGAAACGGGACCACCTGCGTGAGGTTTTCAGCGAGTGCACCGGACATCTCGGACTCCCTCAGTTGGAGATGAATTGTACGCACCTGAATCCACCCCGCAACGGCGGAATGGGCCCCGAAACGGTCGTTCGCTCGCGCGACTCTGGATGACCGGAGATCGCCCCATTGCAGACACTTGGAACGAATTGGAATACTGACGACGAGATGCCAACTGATCTCCTGTCTACATTCGTGCGAGCCTTTGTAGGGCGGACCTGTTCCGTCGAGAGGCAGGAGCATCGTTGGGCATTCTCTTTTGGCGCCGATGCAGGCTTGGGTGTTGAGGCGCCTTGGCGCATCGTAACTGGCTCTGGCATCGCTTTCGCCGACACCGATGATCACCAGCAGTTTGGATTGCCTCAACCCGTTGATGGGCAAGCTCGATCCAACGAATTGCTTGGCGGGCGTCGCGTGATAGGTTTCGATGTGGATATCAAAACCGCCGACATCCAGATCAGGTTTGAAGGCGACCTACGTCTCGAGGTGTTCAACAACTCGTCAGGCTACGAAGGTTGGAACGCAGCAGTCCAAGTGGATGGCCAGACCATTTCGGTGGTCGGCCTCGGCGGCGGCGATCTTGCGATCTACTGAGGGACAAGCGTCCGCTTCGGATCAATCACGGTCGTAGCTCCGGAACCGTAGCGAAGGGACTGTTTGCGAAAGCTGAAAAACACCCCCACCTGTCCTCCCCCTTTCAGGGGGAGGGACCATGCTTCACGAACTTACCTTGCATTGAAGAGTGGTGACGCTGCCGGGTCCCTCCCCCGGGAAGGGGGAGGACAGGTGGGGGTTTGGTTCGGAAGGCGAGTAGCAAACAAAATCTGCGGAGCCGTGTCGACTTCCGGCGGGGCGGTTCGTCTTCTCGATGAGAGGCCATAAGGACCGGCTCAGCAAAACCAGGTCATCCGGGATGAACATTCAAAAGCAGATCGACGCGTATATTGCCGGGCAGCCTGAACCCAAGCGGGGCGACATGCAGGCTTTGCATCGTCGGATTCTGAAGGCGATGCCGGGAAGCAAGCTCTGGTTCCTGGATGGGACGGATGACACCGGCAAGAAAGTCACCAACCCGAATATCGGGTATGGCGAGCAGACGATGACATACGCGGATGGGAAAACGCGGCCGTTTTATCAGGTCGGCTTCAGTGCGAACACGACCGGCATTTCGGTCTACATCATCGGTCTCGCGGACAAGACATACCTGCCCAGGACGTATGGAAAGAAGATCGGCAAGGCGAAGGTCACCGGGTACTGCATCAACTTCAAAGCGCTGAAGGACATCGATGTCGATGTGCTCGAGGCGGCGATCCGGGACGGGGTTGAGGCGACGCGTGAAAAGTAGGGAGCGAGGCGGGACGCGATCGTAACGGGTTGCGCGGTCTGGCGTGTCGCCGGGCTTGCCCCTACGGTCGCGGCGAATCGCGGAGCCTGCCATGCGTCGATCCATCGCCCTGATTGCGGCCACGAGCCTGGCTGCGTGCGCGAGCCTGGGCGCGCCGGCTGCCGTACCACCCATCACCACGCTGGCGCCGGTGGCGGAGATCACGGCGGACTCGCTGCTGGCGATCAATGCGCTGTGCTCGGCGGAGGCGCTTGGGCTCGACAAGATTGCGCCCGACATCAAGCTGCAGGCGGGCATGGGCACGGGCGGCTTCAAGGTCGATACGAGCAATGCGGAAGCGCAGCGCTGGTTCGACTACGGGCTCGCGCTGAGCCACGCATTTTACCATCAGGACGTGAAGGCGGCGATGAAGCGGGCGGTGGCGCTTGATCCTGCGTGCTCGCTGTGTGCGTGGGGCGAGGCGTGGGCGCTGGGGCCGACGCTGAACTATGGCATCGCGGAAGATGAGCGCGTGCTGGCGCTGGCGGCGGCCGTGCGGGCGCAGTCGCTGGTGAAGCCGGGGGATGAGCTCGCGCGCAGGTTGGCCGATGCGATGGTGGCCCGCTATGCCGCGCCGCCGCCGAAGGTTGAGGACAAGAAAGAGGCCGGCAACAAAAACGGCGAGAAGGATGCGAGCGCGGAAGACGCGGGCACGGAGCCGGTCTTCGCGCAGGCCTTGCGGCGGATCGCGGCGGACTATCCGGATGTGACGGAGCTGACCGTGCTGGCGGCGCACAGCCTGATGATGGTTGAGCGCGGGGAGAAGACGGAGGATCTCAAGACGGCGCTGGTGCTGCTGGAGAAAGTGCTGAAGGACCATCCGGACGACACCGGGGCGATCCATTACTACATTCACGCGACCGAGTTCGATGATCGGGCGGAGGATGCGCTGCCCTATGCCAAGCGTCTTGGGGCGCTGGCGCCGGCCGCGAGCCATCTGGTGCACATGCCGGGGCATACGTTCTTCCGGGCCGGGCTCTATCACGAGGCGGCCGTGGTGAACGCGCAGGCGATCGAGATGGATTCGGCGTGGATTTCAGCGGGCGGCGATCCGCGTCCGCCGATGCTGAAGGACTTCAGATTGCCCATGTATTACGGGCATAACTTGGCGTTCGGGCTTGCGGGCGCGATGATGTCCGGCGATGGGCCGCTGGCGCTGCGCTATGCCGAGCACGCGACGAAGGCGTATCCGGCGGACCGGGAGAAGGTGAAGTACGATCCGACGCCGCGGACCTATGTGGCGCTGGCGCGCTATGCGCCGGACGCGATGCTGGCGCTGCCGGTCGCCACGCGGGACGATGATGAATTCCGCGCCTACCAGGCCTATGGGCGCGGCGAGGCTTTCCTGCAGAAGGGCGATGCGGCCAGCGCGCGGGTCGAGCGGGACAAGCTGCGCCGGGTGATCGGGGACGATGCCGAGGGGAAGATTGCGCTTGCCGTGCTCGAGGGGCGTCTGGCGATGGCGGAGGGTAATACGCGGGCGGCGATGGATCGCTTCAGCGCGGGGGCTGCGCTGCAGGAAAAAGAGTTCGGCGGGTTCATGGATCCGCCGACCTGGTGGTATCCGCTGCGCCGCTCGCTGGCGGCGGCGCACCTCAAGGCTGGTGAGTTTGCGAAGGCGGAAGCGGAAGCCGATGCCTCGCTGAAAACGTGGAAGCACGATCCGCTTGCGCTGTGGGTTCTGGGTCGCGCGCAACTTGCGCAAGGGCGCGCTGCGGAAGGCGCGAGCACGCTCGATGAGGCGCGCAAACTGTGGCGTGGGAACTTCGACAGCATCACGGTCGAGGCCATCTGAACGCCGAAGTAGTCAGTCAAGTACTCTCATGAAATCGCATGCTGGTTTGTTTCGCCTGTGACGCGAATGCATGCAAATTTGAAAAATATATTCAGCGACGCGCAGTAAAAGACTTCGCTGCAGTGCGGGATTTTCAGCGCCGACGATGGCGCCATGCCGACATGCGCGCGCGGTTTCGTTAGCACGATAATCATCGTGTTTTTCATGCCGATGATGACTGATGCGATGACGCGTCGTCAGCGTGAACGATAGAGATTCGTGGCTGCTGCGATGCACAACGCATCGAGATTTACGCGACGCCAGGCTACCCCAGCGTCACCGTTGACGCGCCACCGCGACGCTTGAAGGATTACAGTTGCGCGATCTTTCACGAGTGGATCAGCGCAGGCGTCACACATCCAGATACAGGACGCCTCGGGAGGATGGTCGTTAGGGAGGACGCGTCCGCATGGCGCCGTTTCAAAAAGTTATATGCGTAAGCCTGCTGGCGCTCGCCGTGGCGATGCCTGCATGGGCCCAACAGCCAGCTACGGGGCCGCAGACAGCGCCCGCGGCGACCGAAGATCAGGACGCCGGCCGCACAGGCCGTGACGTCGTCATCATCACCGCGAACAAGCGGGAAGAGTCGGTTCAGGACATTGCGGTGGCCGTCACCGCCATCACGTCCGAGCTGCGCGACGAGATCGGCCTCACCACGGTGCAGGACTACACCAACTTCGCACCGGGCCTGACCTACTCCACCGCCAGCGACCGCCTCGGCATGCGCGGCGTGACGCGGACATCCAACAACTTCGGCATTCGTTCGGGCATCTCGAACTATGTCGACGGCGTTTACTACTCGTCGGCGATCCCGGCCGGCCGCGAGCCGATCTTCGTCGACCGCGTCGAGGTTGTGCGCGGACCGCAGGGCACGCTGTACGGCCGCGACTCGATCGGCGGCGCGCTGAACCTGATTTCGAAGCGCCCGGCGGATGAGTTCGAAGGTCAGTTCAACATGACCGTCGGCAACTATGACAGCCGCAGCGTGCAGGCGACCGTCTCGGGGCCGATCACCGACTGGCTCCGCTATCGCGTGGCTGCTGCACGCAGCTTCCAGGGCGAGGGCTATCTCACTAACGTTGCCGGCGGCGAGACCGAAGGCGGGCGGAAGGACGACTACTACATCGAGGCCCAGCTGGAAGGTAATATCGGCGACAAGTTCGACTGGTGGGCGAAGTACAACACGCTCAGCTGGCACCGTCTCGGGGCTCCCGGCGGCCGGACCGGAGCAGGCGAATCCGAGCCGTACGATACGCGTCTGTTCGGCGCGCCCGGCGGCGCCAACATTAACAGCTTCTATGGGCTGAGCGCGACCGACGGATCGAACAACCCGTTCATCATTCCGGGCAGCGTCGTGATGGCCGGATCGCAATCGACGAACCCGAATATCGGATCGTCCGAGCAGACAAGGTTCAATACGGATTTCACCGAGTTCACCGACCTCGAGCCCACGAGCGAAGCCGCTCTGGAACTGGTCTATCACGCCGACAATTTCGACGTGAAATACCTGGGCGGCTATGTCTGGTATCACTACAACCTGCAGCTTGATGTCGATGGCGGTCCGGTCAGCCAGTTCGCCCTCGCGTTCCCGCTGAACGGCACGCCGGCGGGCACGCCACTCTCGGTTGGCCGCACCTACGACTACAACGAAAACCGCGCCTGGTTCTCGAACGAGATCAACATCGTCTCGACCAATGACGGTCCGCTCCAGTGGATCACCGGCCTCTATGCGTATCAGGAAAATTACACGCAGCCGCAATTCGCGACCTCGTACCCGACCATCGGCCAGGGCGTTTTCCGCGTTGACGGCACGCCGCTTCCTGATCTGCCGGACTTCACCGGTCACAACGATCACTCCGGTTCGCCGCAGGGTGGCGATCTCTGGTACTTCTCGAACAACCGAGGCAACAACAACGCCTACGGCGCCTTCTTCCAGGTCGACTACCAGCTGAACGACCAACTGAAGTTCACCGGCGGCCTGCGCTATTCGAAGGACGTGCTGCACGGCTCAGACCAGGTCCGCTTCATCACCCAATATGGCGCCGACCTGGGCGGTCCGGCGCGCGTCGACCTCACATCGGCGGCGACCAACTTCTTCGGCGGACCGGATCCGACGACCGTTACCGCTGCCAATCCGTGCGGCTTCGCAGCCCGGGGGATCGTCAATGCCAACCCGACCGCCGCCAACGGCGTTCAGGTCGTGCCGCCCGACAATCCCTTCGCCATCATCGTCAACTGCGGTGGCCTCGATGATCGCAGCCGCTACGGGATCTATGTCGATCCGACCACCGGTGTCGCAACACGCGAACTGGGCGCGCAGTTTGAAGAGGTTACCGGCGTTCTCGGCGTCGACTGGACGCCGGACAACGACACCCTGATCTACGCCAAGTACAACCGCGGCTACAAACCGGGCGGTCTTGGCTGTGCAGACACGAACTGCAACCTGACGCCGACGCCGTTCACCGACAAGGAACTGGTCGACGCCCTCGAGCTTGGCTTGAAGCGCGAGTGGCCGGAATGGAACCTGACCACGAACGCGACGCTGTTTTACTACGATTACCAGGGCTACCAGGTGTCGAACACCATCGTGCCGGCAGCCGATGCGAGCAGCGGCCTTCGTCCGCCGGCCTACGTTGCCTACGTCAACCTGCCCCAGACCACGACGACGGGCTTCGAACTCGAGACGATCTGGCGCCCGATCGATCCGCTGCGGATCATCTTTAACTACGGCTACACCAACCCCGAGATCGGCGACACGCCGGCCCTGGTGAACGCCCTGGATCCGTTCGCGCTGGACCCCAGCGCGCAACCCCTGGGTGCGCCTGTCGACTTCACGGCCGCTCAATTGCTGGCTGGCTGCACCGCGGCGTCGGCGGCTGGTCTGAACTGCAGCCGCACGCAAGGCCAGAACCTCAACGGCAACATCTTGCCCTTCAGCCCGAAGAACAAGATTGCGCTGAACGGCACCTACACGTGGGACTTCGCTGACGGATCGAAGATCGACACCTCGCTCAGCTATTTCTGGCAGGACGTTTCCTACAGCTCGGTCTTCAACATGAACATCACGGAAGTCCCCTCGTGGGATCAAACCGATGGCCGCATCAGCTGGACCAACAGCGATGGCAACATCACGCTGATCGGCTACATCAAGAACATGTTCGATGAGCTGCAGTACGACAGCCGTACGGCAGGGCGCAGGCTCTCGGGAAGCTCGCTGGGAACAGCCGGCATCGGCGACCCGGCAGCTCTGACGCGCTGCGGTTCGAGCCCGGCAACCTCGATCAACTTCGGTGGTGGCGAGGCGCTCGGTTACCTGGGGCAGGACTGCTACACGAGTGCGGATACGTATCGTCCGCCCCGTACCTACGGCGCGGAACTGCAGATCCGGTTCTAGCCTGACGTTCAATCGCGTTGCTCGCGCAACCGGTCCATTGGCGCCGATCCCTCAAGGGGTCGGCGTCTTTGTTTGTGCGCCCGAAATCTGTCGCCGCCATCGCGCCGACCGGGGCGCCGACCAGGGCGCTGACCAAGCCGGGCAGGGTGCTTAAGGTTAAGGGCAAAAGCCCGCAGCACACGTTTAACGCGAGGCCTGCAAGCGCAACCTGTGGCGCTTCAGGTTCCCGGCTAGATGCTGCTCGCGCAGCGGCCCGCTGGGGAAAGCGAGCGGCCAGGGCCGAGGCGTGGAAGCTTCAGAATGGGCCTTTGAGGGCATCGGCGGGGCCTCTGGCTGAGTTGGTTGGACCTCTCGAAATTTCGCGAGCAAGATTGTTGCGCCAAAGCCGCTATTGGGTGGGGAAAAGAAAATATATCCGGCGTGATGCATGGAAATACCACGCTGCAGCGCAAGATTTTTGCTCTCCGAGGTCCCGCCTATGTGCTTTACGTGCACGGTAACGTGGACGTGATTGCCGTAGCGGTGGGCGTGATAAATTCCATTGACGTGAACGTGATGCCCCAGCGGAATCGATAGCAACCTATGATTGCTGCGGCGCACAGTGCATTGGAAACACTGTCGAATTTCCGCTGAGGCATCCTTCCCTTGCGGTACCGTTGACGCGAAGCGGAGGGTTCTTGAAGGATCACAGCTGCGCGAGCCCTACGAGATCAGGCCGCGCAGGCGTCACAGACCTAGAGACAGGACGCCTCGGGAGGATCGCTGCCAGGGAGGACGCGTCGAATGGCGCAGTTTAATCGTATTTCATTAGTGAGCCTGTTGGCGCTCGGCATTGCGATGCCAGCGTTCGCTCAGGTAACAGAATCAGGACCCCAGACAGCGCCTGCGGGGGATGACAAGGGGGCGGGCCGCTCGGACCGCGACGTCGTGATCATCACGGCGAACAAGCGGGAAGAATCGGTTCAGGACGTTGCAGTCGCGGTCACCGCGATTTCAGCAGAAACCAAACAACAGCTCGGGATCATCACGGTCACCGACCTGACCAACGTCACGCCGGGCCTGTCGTACACGCCTGGTAACGAGCGCGTCACGCTGCGCGGCGTCGGTCGTCTGTCGAACAGCATCGGCGCCGATCCGGGCGTCGCGAACTACAATGACGGCATCTACACGTCCTTCGCCGTGCTCGCCGGTAAAGATCCGCTGATGATCAACCGGGTCGAGGTTCTGCGCGGTCCGCAAGGCACGCTGTACGGCCGGAACGGCATCGGCGGCGCGATCAACACCATCTCGAAGCGTCCGAGCGACGACTTCACGGTCGACACCGTCCTGGGCGCCGGCAACTTTGACTACGTGAAAGCAGGCGCTGCCATCAGCGGTCCGCTGACCGACTGGCTGCGCTATCGCCTCGTCGGCTTCCGCGAATCCCGCGATGGCATCGATCACGACTACGGCCAGAACGAGGAAGTTGGCTGGGAGATCAACGACAAGTATCTCGAGCTGCAGCTGGAAGGCGACATCTCCGATCGTTGGAGCTGGTGGTTCAAGACGACCGAAAGCGGCTACGACAAGGCTGGCCCTCCGGGCGGCCGGACGGCGACTTTCAGCACCACGCCCTACCTGACCGATATTCCGACGCAGCGCTTCATCGTCACGGGCTCGGTGTTCCCGAACGGCGCCTACGGCTTCACGGGTGATCCCTCGATCATCAGCGTGACGCAGGGCGGCAACCGTCAGGACAACCCGTTCTCCACCAATGGCGAGCACGCCTACAACACCAACATCCAGAATACGGCGCACCTCAACGCCTACGACGAGTATATCCTCGAGAGCACGTATTCGACCGACCTGTTCGATATCAAGTACACGGGCGGCTACACGTTCTTCGATTACACGCTCAACGGCGATAGCGACGGCACGCCGATCAAGACGGTCACGTACAACGCCATCACGTCCAAACTGCCGATCGCGCCTTGTGCGGCCGTTCCGCTTGGCGTGCCGACCTCGGTCGGCGGCGCATGCGTCACCGGCTCCGCGCCGAGGACAATTCACCCCGGCGTCATCAACGAGTACGGTGAAAGCCGTGCGTTCTTCTCGAACGAGATCAACCTGATCTCGACGACCGAAGGACCGCTGCAGTGGATCGCCGGCCTCTACCAGTATCAGGAGAACTCGAAGCAACCTGGTTCGCAGGATCGCCTGACTGAGGAGCCGCTGGCCAATTTCTACATCGACTCGGTTCTCGGCGTAGTCGCAAACCCGGATCGCGAGACCCTGCTCGCCAGCAACACCAGCCTGTTCAACGCCTACGGTGTGTATGGCCAGGTCGACTACAACTTCACGGATCAGCTCAAAGCCACGGTCGGCGTGCGCTGGTCGAAAGACGTGAAAGAGTCGGAAGAGGAAATCTTCGTCAGCTGCTACATCATCTGCGGCTTCGACCTCTTCAACTACACGCGCATCCTGTACGGCGCCCAAGTGGCGGCCGACCCGACGGCCAGCTTCGACTCGCGCGGCCACGCCCATCGCCGGCTCAACGGTTCGTGGGAAGCTGTCACGGGAACGGCGGGTCTCGAATATCGTCCGTTCGACGACACGCTGCTGTTCGGCAAGTACTCACGTGGCTACAAGGCTGGTGGCTTCAACAACCTCGGCTTCGCCGCGCTGCCCTACACCAACCCAGAATTCGTGGACTCGTACGAAGCGGGCTGGAAACAGGAATGGAGCAGCATCGGCCTGACCACCAATGCGTCGCTGTTCCTCTACAACTACACCGACGCCCAGGCTCCGCTGACGGTCGTCGTTGTCGACCCGACAACGCTGGTCCAGCAGGTCTCCACGCAGTTCGTGAACCTGCCGGCGGTCGAAACGACCGGCTTCGAGCTTGAAAGCAACTGGAACCCGATCGACGATCTGAATATCGGGTTCACCTACGCCTTCCTCAATGCGGAAATCACGGAGTCGGGCATCTATTCCGATGCCACGCGCAACCCCAATTGCGTGGTCCCGCTCCCCGCAGCGCCGGGTACGCCAGGCCCCTGCAACATAACGCGTACGCAGCTCGTCGATCCGCTTCGCAACCGCTCGGTCGAAGGCAACGTGCTCTCGCAATCGCCGAAGAACAAAGTCGCGATCAACGCGAGCTACCGCCTCAACATGGAAGATGGTTCGTACTATCTGCCGACGATTTCCTACTCGTGGCGCGACAAGTTCTACGACACGTTCTTCAACAACCCGACCGAGGAGTTGCCGGCCTACTTCAACCTCGACGCTCGCCTGAACTGGTACTCGTCCGACGAAGCCATCTCCCTCACGGCGTGGGTTCGCAACCTGACCGATGAGGACCAGACAACGAGCATCGGTGCGAACGGGTTCAGCGCTGCTCGAAACGCTGGTGGGTTCCAGACGTTCTCGTTCGCGCCGCCGCGTACGTTCGGCGTCGATCTGAGGTTCCACTTCCAATAGGACCTCTTTGATTTCCCAATGGCGGTGCTCCCGCAATTGGCTACCTGGCGCCGCCCCCTCACCGGGGCGGCGTCTTTCTTTTGCGGCCGGCGTCTTTTGCGGCAGCTTCTTCTGAGTGAGGGCAGGCTCAGCCGGCGCGGGCTTCGGCTTCGGCCTTGCGGCGCTTCCAGTCAGCTTCCATCGCCTTGCGCCATTTTACGCGCAGCGATGAAGGGCGTTCGGGGAAGCGCTCCTCCATCACCTCGGCGGAGACCACGCGGTCGGACCGGAAGGAGCGGAAATCCTTCCGCGTCTCGCACCAGGCGCAGATGATGCGCGTCGTCTCGTAATAGCCGAGGATGATCGGCCAGATCACGCGGTCGGTCGGGCGGCCTTCGACGTCGCGATACTGCAGCTTCATCTTGCGCGAGTTGTTGATCGCGCCGCGCACGACGCCGAGATCGATCATGTCCGTCGCGCGGTCGCGTGCGGGCACGACGCGGTGGGCGGGGTCGTCGATATAGGGACGCAGGCGTTCGGGGATGCTCGCCTCGATCTTCGCGAGCAGATCCTTGGCTGCTTTCGACAATTGCGGATCGCCGCGATTGATCACCCATTGCGCGCCGAGCACGGCCGCCTCGATCTCGTCGGTGGTCAACATCAGCGGCGGCATGTCGAGGCCCTTGTCGAGCACGTAGCCGATGCCGGCCTCGCCACGGATCGGCACGCGCTGGGCAAGAAGCGCTGCGATGTCGCGATAGACGGAGCGCTTGGACGTCTCCAGCTCGGCCGCCATCGCGTCCGCCGTGATCGGTTTCTTCGAGCGGCGCAGGATCTGGATGATCTCGAAAAGACGGTCCGCTTTCCGCATGTTCTGCCCCTCCGCTTCCATGCTGCCATCATGCTGTCAGCAGGCATCTGGCAGGTATGTGTCATCAGGCTCGAACAGGTCAAGCCGGATAGCGAGGGAGAGACTGCGATGATCATGCTTTCCGGCACGGGCGCGAATTTCGGACTGCCCGAAGCGAGCCCCTATGTGACCAAGACGGAAGTGCATCTGCGCATGGCGGGGCTCCGCTATGACAAGCAACGCGCCAACCCGTCCGAGGGACCGAAGGGGCAGGTGCCGTTCATCGACGATGGCGGCAGGCTGATCGGCGATAGCGCCTTCATCCGCATGCATATCGAGCGCGAGTACGGCATTGATTTCGACGCGGGACTATCGCCGGAGCAGCGCGCGACGGCGCTGGCCATCGAAGTGATGGTCGATCGCGAGCTGGCGCAGGCGATGGCGTATTTCCGCTGGATGGTTCCGGAGAATTTCGCCAAGGGTCCGGCGCTGTTCTTTCAACAGGTTCCGGCCGAGCAGCGCGAGGCTTTCATCGCCGGTGTGATGGCAAGCGTTCGCGCGAACTTCCAGGCGCGGGGGATGGGGCGCCATTCGCATGCGGAGATCACGTTGCTGGCCGCGCGCACGCTCGAGGCGCTCGACATCTTCATCGGGGACAAGCCCTACCTGATGGGCGATGAGCCGTGCGGCGCTGATGCTTTCATCTTCGCGGCGCTGGCAGGAACGATGACGCCGTTCTTCGACACGCCCGTACGCGATGCGGCCATCGGCTATCCACGGCTGGTCGCCTATGTCTCGCGCATGATGGACCGCTTCTATCCCGAGTTCGAATGGGATGCGGGTATCATCCCGGAAAGACAGGCGGCGTAAGACCGTTTCTCCCCGAAGCCGGCATGAAGACCGGCGCCAGACTGCCAATCATGCGGCGGCCACTCTCCCAGAGAAGGAGCGGGCCGCCGGTTTGTTTCCGGGGCGGGCCTCCCGATGGTCCGGCTATTCAGACAGGGCGCCTTGCAGCACGGTGAAGTACCAGAGCCAGCCCCCGATCTGGATCACAAGCGCCAGGGCCTGAATCCAGCCGCGTCTGACGAAGGCCGCTGCGACGCCCGTCGCCACGGTCATGGGCGCAATGACGAGGTTCTGCGCTGGCCATTGCAAGGCGCCGGGGGCGGAGCCGAGCACCGCGTTGGTGATCACCGTGAGCACGCCGAGGATGGTATAGACGATGAGATATTTCCTGCCCTGCTCGGCGTGGAACAGCTTCAGGTCGATCTCGTCTTTTTCCGGGATGCGGGGCGAGACCATTTGCGCCAGCAAATAGATGCCAGCCGCGATCGAGAAATAGAACGCAATCGTTCCGATGTCCCACACCTTCACCGCGTGCAGGTCCCAGAGGCCGATCCACCAGGCGCAGGTGAAAAGCAGGGCCGCGAACATCCAACCGGCGTTGAACCATGAAAGCCGGATGCGCTTCGCCGTGATGATGATCTCGCCTGCCGTCGACAAAAGGTGTGCGACGGCTGCTGCATACACGAAGGAGAGCAGGATCAGTATGAAATCGTAGGCGTGCATGGCTGGGCCTGTTTGCGGATTTCGAGGTTCAGTTGCTAACGCGTCACGATCGGGAAGACCGGGTTGGGCGGGTCCATCCACTGGCCGAGCTTCAGCATGGCTTGCGGATTGCCGGTCAGCTTCGCAGCGCCGCTGGCGATCTTCGCGGCCATGGGCTGGCCGCCGAAAATGCCGCCGAGGAAGTCGGCGCGCGTCAGCGTGAGCGTGGCGTCGACCGGGCCGGGGGCTGCGATCTCTTCGTGCACCAGCACGCCGTTGGCGATGGTGATGTAGGTCTGCTCGTTGCTGTCGCTCAGCACGAAGGCGAGCTTTACGCTCTGGCCTGCGGATTTTTCCGGGTTGAGGCGCACGGAGAGAAGGTCGATCAGCTGGCCGAGCGGCAGGTTGGCGAGCGAGGCCAGCTGGGCTTGCGGCGTGCCGCGCGGCGGGCTGACGCCGTCGCGCAGTTCCTTGGCGCCGGTGAGATAGATGTTGCGCCAGGTCGAGGGTTCAGCCTGCCAGCCGAGCTGGTCATAGCAGCGCGCCAGCAGATCCCTGGCGGCGGCATTCGTGTTGTCGGCCATGATGACGTGGTTGAGCAGCTCGGCCGCCCACGCATAGTCGCCCTTGTCGTAGGACGATTTCGCCATGCTCGTAGACGTGGGCGGCGCCGCCCATCGCCGCGACATAGCGCTTGCCGGTGTCGACCGGCGGCATCGGCGCGAGGTTGGACGGGTTGGCGTCGTACCAGCCCATGTAGAACTGGTAGACCGCGCGGGCGTTGAAGCTGAGCGAGCCGTAATAGGGCCGGTCATACCATTCCTTGTCGAGCTCGGCCGGCAGTTTCAGCTTCGCTGCGATCTCGTCGCCGTTGAGGCCCTGGTTCATCAGGCGAACGGTCTGGTCGTGCAGGAAGGCGTAGGCGTCGCGGTGCTTGCCGAGATAGTCGCGGATCGTGTCGTTGCCGAAGCGCGGCCAGCCATGGCTGGTGATCAGGATGTCGCTGTCGCCGAACATGCGCAGCGCCTTGGTGAGGCCTTCGGCCCAGACTTTTGCGTCGCGCACGACGGCGCCGCGCGGGGTGAGGATGTTGTGCTGGGTGGCGTTGGCGTTCTCCGCCATGTCGACGATCTTCCAGTCGGGGAAGTCGATGTTCATCTCGGCGGGCGCTTCGGTGCCGGGGGTGAACTGGAAGACGAGCTTGACGCCATCGATGGTCATCGTCTCGCCGGTGGCCGCGATCTCTTTCGTCGGCGGGATCAGCGACGACGAGCCGCTGGCGATGCCGGGGCCGATGCCGGCGTTGACGAGGCCGTCGGCGCCCTTGGGCAGGGGAATGCCGAACTGGTAGAGCGCGCGGCGCTGCATCGCGGGGCCGGCGATGACGTTCTCGCCGACGGCGGCTTCGAGGAAGCCCTTGGGCGCGATGACGGCGACCTTGCCGGCTTTCACGTCTTCGAGGTTCACGATGCCGGCGGTGCCCGCGAAGTGATCGGAGTGGGAGTGGGTGTAGATCACCGTCGTGATGGGCGTTGGCGCCAAGCTGTTCGGTGACGAGATCGTAGGCGGCTTTGGCGGTTTCATTCGAGCCTAGCGTGTCGATGACGATCCAGCCGGTCTTGCCTTTGACGAAGGTGATGTTGGCGAGATCGAAGCCGCGCACCTGCCAGATATTGTCGCTGACCTTGAACAGGCCGTGCTTCGCCATCAGCTGGCGCCTGCCGCCACAGGCTGGGGTTCACGGTCTCGGGCGCGGCTTCCTTCAGGAAGTCGAATGCGGCGAGATTCCAGACGGTCTGGCCGGCGGCGTTGGTGATGAGCGGATCCTTGCGGGTCGCGACGAAGCCGCGCGAGGCGAAGTCGAAATCGCGAGCGTCGGCAAAATTGCGTTCGGCTTTTACGGTCGCGTGCTCGGCGCGCGTGAAGCTGGAGGGCGCTTCCGCGCCTGTCATGGCGACGGGTTGAGGTGTCGCTGCGGGTTGCGGCGGTGCGGCGGGCGGCGCCTCTGCGGTCGCGCACGCGCCGAGCGCGACAAGCGATACGAAGCCAAGCAAAGCCGTTTTCATCCGATCCTCCCGAGACCGTTGTTTTGCTTCTGATAGGACTGGGCGGCTGACCCGTCCACCGCGCGTTGAGGCTACAGGACGGGCTGGACGCAGCGGCCAACGCAAATCATCCTTCGCCGCAGCGACAGGGAGACGGCTATGGATGGCGGGATGTTGGGAATGCTGGTCGGCGGCGTAGGCGCGGCCGTGGTGCTGCTGCTGTTCGCGACGTCCCGGAAGCCGGTCAAATGCCCGAGCTGTGGACGCGAGCAGCCGAAGATGCGCGCGCCGACTTCGATGAACCAGGCGATGTGGGGCGGCTATACGTGCCAGGGCTGTGGCGCGGAGATGGACGCGCGCGGGAAGCTCAAGGCGAAAAAATAGCCATCCGGGCAGCGCTAGCGTAGTGCGATACAGCGGGTGCTTGCGGAACCCCGCGGCTGCCCGCGCATTGTGGTACGTCCGGGGAATTTACGCATGCAATTGAATGTTCGCGCCGAACTCGTTTTCGACTTCTCGACCGGGTCGGAGGCTATCGTCTCGGTGCAGGCGGCGCATTCGCTCGATCAGACTGTGGTGTCCGAGCGCCTGTACATCACGCCCGGGACGAACATTGTCCAGGACGTCGCTGACGCGCGGGGCGAACGCCGCTTTCGCGCGTGGTTCGAGGGCGAGGTCAGCATCGTTTACGAAGCCGTCGTCGATAATGGTTTTCGGATCTTGCTGCTGGGCTCGGCGCGGAAATCGAGCTGGGTCGACCTGCCGCAGGAGGTTCTCCAGTACCTGACGCCGAGCCGCTATTGCCCGTCCGATCGCTTTCTCCTGTTCGCCAACCGGGAGTTTGGCGGGATGGTCGATGGCGGATCGCAAGTGCTGGCCGTGCTGCACTGGATCCACCAGAACATCGACTACACGCCCGGCGTCAGCAATGTCGAGACGACGGCCGAGCGCACCTTCGTCGATCGCGCGGGCGTCTGCCGCGACTTCAGCCATCTCGGCATCACGCTGTGTCGGGCGCTGAACATTCCCGCGCGCGCGGTCAGCGCCTATGCCTGGCAGCTTGATCCGCCGGACTTCCATGCGGTGTTCGAGGTCTATCTCGACGGCGGATGGTGGCTGGTCGATCCGACGCGGCTTGCGCCGGTCGAGGGGCTGGTGCGGATTGGCGTTGGGCGCGATGCGGCCGACATTGCGTTTCTCACGACAAGCGGGCCATGCAAGAGCCTGTCGCAATCCGTGACGGTGACGCTTACGCCTTGAGGCGGTCGGCGCGCTGCGGGTTGTTGGCGTTGAGCCAGGCATCCGTCAGCGGCGTCATCCAGCGGCAGGCGGCATCGACGAAGACCAGCGCCTTCATGGCGTCGGGCGAGGGGCGCGTCGCCATCGTGTACGCCATCTCCATGTCGCGGGTGCGATTGGGATAGTTCAGCGCAAACATGTCGCGGCGCAGGTCGAGGTCTTCCGTGTAGGTCTGCTCGCGCTCGAGGATCAGCGCGAAACCCGCCGCGAGAACGGCATGGCCGGCGTCCATCGCAGCAGCGCGCACGCGGTCCGGCGATTTGGCGGCGCCGAGACGGCCGGCGGCATTGAGCATGCGCGGGCGGAAATTCAGGATGTCGCCATTCATCACGGCTGCGTCGAGGCGTTGCGGGGCCAGCATGCGCGTCATGTTGCGGCCAGCGACGCAGACCGAGTTGACCGCAAGGCGGAAGCGCGCCGGCGAGAAGGCGCCGTCGGTGGTGAATACGTCTTTCCAGCTGAACACGGCGATGGCGATACGGCCCACGCGCGGATGGCGGCGGCGCAGTTGCGCGGCCAGCGCATGTTCCCAGCCATCGGCGACGCTGCGCGTGTGCGTTGCGCCCATGCGGAGCAGAACGAAAACGGCGAGGCCGCCCGGGCGCCCACGCGCAGCCGGACCGGAGAGATACACGGAATGCAGTTGTTCGCCGAAACGCTCGAGCGCGGCATCGGCAACTTCGTCGGTGGCTTCAAGGGCAGGTTGAGCGATCTGTTCGCGCGCGATAGCCGCGTTCGTGACCCGGCCCCAGTGATCCTGGGGCCAGAAGGCGCCGCGCAGCCGAACCGTGTGGCCCATACGCTACTCCCGTCCTTGCCCGTTAAGAGATGCACTCTCCGGGCCACACCTCCCGAACCTCCGCTCCAGTTCGTTAACGCATTCGTTAACACACGCACTGGAGCGAACGCCGCCGTAAACAAAACGTTAAGTCGCGCGTGGCCGAGCGCAAGGGCTTTCAACTGTTCGAGCCGCAATTTACCTGTTGTTGCCCGTCGTGCGGCGTTCACAAAGGTTAACGTGAAAGGGCGTAGCGCGGGGCTCGGCGCGCCGTCAGCGGATGCTTCAGCGCACCGTGACGTGCTGCCGGCACTTCATCTTCGGCTGGATGTGGCGGCCGAAATTCTCCACGCCCTGAACGAAGTCATCGAACGTCAGCAGAACTCCTGATGTGCCGGGCACGGACGCCACTTCATCGAGCATGCGCGCGACCGTCTCATAACTGCCCACCAGCGTGCCCATGTTGAGATTGACCGCGCTCTCCGCCGCCGCGAGCTGCGTGGTGTTGGTGTTGGCGCCGCCCTTGGCGTTGGGGGCGGCCTGGTTGGCGAGCCATTTGGTGGCGTCCTTGTCCTCGCCGTCGCGATAGAGCTGCCACTTGGCCATCGCCTTCTCGTCGGTCTCGTCGGCGATCACCATCATGAGGAGATAGGAGCCGACATCGCGGCCGGTCTTGGCGGCGGCGGCCTCCAGTCGCGCATTCACGGGTGCAAATGCGGTTGGCGTGTTGACGCCCTTGCCCAGCGCGAAGGCGTAGTCGGCGTACTTTGCGGTGAAGGCCAGTCCTTCGTCGGACGATCCAGCGCAGATCAGCTTCACGCCCGCCGCGTTGGGACGGACGAGGCAATCCTCCATCTGGTAATACTTGCCCTTGAAGTCCGACCGGCCGGTGTCCAGCAGCTCGCGCAGGACGGTCGCGTACTCGGCCAGCATGTTGTACCGGTCCTTGTAGTGCGCATCTCCCGGCCAGAGGTTCATCTGGTCATACTCGGCCTTCTGCCAGCCGGTGATGAGGTTGATGCCGAACCGGCCCGGCGCGATCGAGTCGATTGTCGCGGCCATGCGGGCGACCATTGCGGGCGGGAAGATCAGCGTCGGGGCGGTTGCGAAGATCTTGATCCGCTCGGTGACGGCGGCGAGACCGGCCATCAGCGTGAAGCTCTCGAGATTGTATTCCCAGAACTCCGACTTGCCGCCGAAGCCGCGCAGTTTGATCATCGAGAGCGCGAAGTCGAAGCCGTAGCGGTCGGCGGCTTGCGTCACCGTCTTGTTCAGCTCGAACGAGGGCTTGTACTGCGGCGATGTGGTGGAGATCAGCCAGCCATTATTGCCGATCGGAATGAAGACACCGACTTCCATAACTCGCCTCCGTCAGCCGCTAAAAAAATCCATCAGCGTTGCGTTGAACACGTCCGGATCGGTCGCGCTCATCGCGTGGCCGCCCCAGGGGGTGATATCGAGCGTGGCATTGGGCAGCCTGTCCGCCAAGCGTTTCGAGCAAGTAACCGGCACCAGCATGTCGTCACCGGAGGCCATCACGAGCACCGGCGCCGCAATCTTCGGCAACTTCCCGTCGATATCGAACGCCAGCAGGGCCTCGATCCGGGCCAGCATCACGTCGGTGGTCGGGAAGCCTTTCACCATGTGCTCCTCCTCGGCGTCGAGCCGGGCGGTGTTTTCCGAGATCCACGGGGCGGGGTAGAGGAAGATCGGCTGCGCCCGGACATAGGCGCGCTTGCCTGATTTCTTCAGCAGCGCGATGCGCGCCTCGAAGCAGCGGGCGATGTGGGGATCGGGCCGCGACCAGCCATTCACCACCACCAGCTTGCCGACGCGCTTCGGGATTTTCAGCGCGAGGGCGAGGGCGGCAAGCCCGCCGGCGGCGTGGCCCATGATGTGCGCGGCTCTTCACCTTTGCCGCGTCCATCACGCTGCGCATGTCGGCGGCCATGGCGTCGACGGAGTGCGGATCGGTGAGCGTGCGGATGCTGCGGCCCGTGCCGCGATGATCGTAGAGCAGGACGTTGAAGCGCGCGGTGAGCGCCGGCATCTGCGGCGCCCAGAAGTTCGCCGATCCGCCGAGGCCTGCGGACAGGAGGATGGTCTCCGCGCCTTTCGGGCCGGGGACCAGATCATACCAGAGGCCGTCAGCGGTGGTCGCCACTATTTCTTTCCGATGTGCGCGATCGAGCCGATCTCGACCAGCGCATCCGGGCGGACGAGGCCGCACACGATGCACCAGCGCGCCGGTTTCTCGCCCGGGAAATACTCGGCGTAGACCTTGTTCATCGCGGCATAGTCGTCCCACGACTTCAGCATGATGTTGTTCATGGTGACGTCATCCATCGTGCCGCCCGCCGTCTCGATCACGCTCTTGATCGTCTCGAGGATGTGCCGCGTCTGCCCCTCGGCGTCGCCGAGATGCGTGATCTTGTTGTCCTTGTCGAACGCCAGCGTGCCCGAGACATAGACGATCCCGTCGGCGTATGTCCCCGGCGAGAATGGCGCGATCGGCGTATGCGTGCCGGGCGGCAGGATGATCTTTTTGGGCATGGGATGCTCCTCTATTTGCGTTCGGATTGCCCGAACGCGCCCTTGAAGTCCGCGACGCTGCTGACCCATCCGAAGAACGTCTCGATGTTGTAGATCGCGGCTTTCTGCACGAACTCCGGCCCGGCCTGATGCGTGGCGTCTTCCAGAACGACGCCGAAGTATTCGAGGAAGAAGCCGTCGCGCAGCGTGCTCTCGACGCAGACATTCGTGGCGATGCCGGTGAACACCAGATGGCGGATGCCGCGTGAGCGCAGAACCGAATCCAGTTGTGAATTGAAGAAGCCGGAATAGCGCGTCTTGTGGAGACGAATGTCGCCCGGCTGCGGCTGTAGCGCGTCGACCAGCTCATAGTCCCAGCCGCCGCGCGCCAGCAGCTTGCCCATCAGGTCGGGCCGCGCGCGCATCGTCTTCAGCGCGTTGGACTTGTGATAGTTGGGCGAGCCCGGCCCGCCCGCCTCGACATAATCGCAGTCCCAGCCGTTCTGGAAGAAGATCACCGTCATGCCCGCTGCGCGCGCAACGTCGAGCACGGCCCTGGTGTTCTGGATCACGCGCTCGGCGCCCGAAATGTCGAACCCGGCGAGGTCGAGATAGCCGCCCTTGGAGGCATAGGCGTTCTGCATGTCGATCACGATCACCGCCGTCTTCGATGCGGGTACCGCGATCGGCTCGGGCCGGCAGGGCAGCATGATCGTGTCGTCGGACATCGCTTCACCGTTTTGCTTCGTGGCAAGCATGGCATAGCCTCGCCTAGCGCCAACCAAAATTTTGCCAACCGATTTTCGCCAACCGACAGGCCTGACATGACCGAACGCACCGTCAACGCGCTTGCCCCCGCCGCGCTCGACCAGCTTTTCCGCACCGCGCGCACCTATAATGCGTTCGCGCCGGGCGAGATCGCGGAGGTGCTGGTGCGCGAAATCTACGAGCTGGCGAAGTGGGGGCCGACCGCTTCCAACTGCTGTCCAGCCCGCTTCGTGTTCCTCACGACGCCCGAGGCTCGCGCCCGTCTTGCGCCGCACATGTCGAGCGGCAACCGGGCCAAGACGCTGGCCGCGCCCGTAAATGTCATCATCGCCTACGATCTCAATTTTGCGGACAAGATCCCGTTCCTGTTTCCTCACAAGCCAGAATCTGCTGCGTGGTTCGCCAAGCCCGAAGTGGCGCAGGAGACCGCCTTCCGGAATGGCTCGCTGCAAGCCGCCTACCTGATGATGGCGGCCCGCTCGCTCGGCCTCGATTGTGGCCCGATGTCCGGCTTCAAGGAGCAGGGCGTCAACGATGAGTTCTTCAAGGGCACAGCCCTGCGCGCCAACTTCATCTGCAATATCGGGCATGGCACGGAGGAAAATCTGTTTCCTCGCTTGCCACGCCTGTCGTTCGAAGAGGCGTGTCAGATCCTCTAGGCGCTACTCGAATACGATCTTCGGCGCTGGCTTGTTCGGCGCAGCGCCCAGCGCCTCGCTCACCGCTTCAGCCAGCAGGCGGAACGCTTCTGCCGCAGAGCTTGAGCCTGTTGCTGCAGGCACACCTGCATCGCCGCCTTCGCGCAGCTCGGGCAGGATCGGCAAGGCTCCGAGGAAAGGCACGTTGAGCTCCTCGGCCGTCCGCTGGGCGCCTTCCTTGCCGAAGATGTAGGCGCGCGAGCCGTCCGGCTGTTCGAACCACGCCATGTTCTCGATCACGCCGAGCACAGGCACGTGGGTCTTGCGGAACATGCCGACGCCGCGCCGCACATCGGCAAGCGCAACTTCCTGCGGGGTCGAGACGATCACCGCGCCATCGAGCGGCAGCTTCTGCACAAGCGTCAGCTGCACCTCGCCGGTGCCCGGGGGCGTGTCGATGAAGAGCAGGTCGAGATCGCCCCAGTCGGTGTCCGAGATCAGCTGGTTCACGGCCGACATCACCATCGGCCCGCGCCACACCACCGCCTGGTCCGGATCGACGAGATAGCCGATCGAGTTTGTCGCTATGCCGTGCGCCATCACCGGCTGCATGCGTTTGTTCCTCACCTCGGGCTTTACGCCGACCGTGCCCAGCATGGTGGGCAGGGATGGTCCGAAGACATCGGCGTCGAGCAGGCCCACGCGCAGGCCGCTGCGCGCTGCGGCCACTGCCAGGTTCACAGCCACCGTGGATTTGCCGACGCCGCCCTTGGCGGACGCCACCGCGATGATGCCGCGCGCCGGTCTCACGACTTGCGGTGCGGGCTGCGGCGCGGGCGCTGGCGCCGGGCGGGATGCAGGTACGCTGCGCGCGCCGGTCGTTGCTTCGGCGGTCAGCACGGCCGTAACCGCGCTGACGCCGGCAACGCGTGCGACGGCATCCTCGGCTGCCTTGCGCAACGGTTCGTCCGCGGCGCCGACGCCTGTCTCGATGACGAAGCCGACCTTGCCATCTGCCCGCGCGACCAGACCGCTTACGCGGCCAGACGTCACGAGACCTTTTCCGGTCCGTGGATCCATCACGCTGTCGAGCGCGGTACGAACACTTGTTTCGAGCGAAGAGGGCATAGGGTCTCGTTTGGTCTGACGAGCGCCCTGCTATCAGGTTTTCTGCGCGCCGCCAAAGCGGCTCGCCACCATCCGCGCGATGCCCCGCATTACATAGGGAAGCTGGCGCACGTCCTTCAAGATGATGCCGAGCGCGTGGAATGGCTTGCCACCCTTCAGCGCCGCCATGAAGTCGATCCAGACGATGCGCGAGCGGGTCGAGAAGCGGTGTTGCTCGACCAATTTTCCGTCCGGCGTAGAGAGTTTGCCTGAAGCCAGCAGCCGGTTGTCACTGGCTTCGAGCGCTGCGAGTTCGGGCCGCCCGTGGTTCAGCGACAGGGAGTTGCCGCGCATGATGCTGACATAGCCGGTCCACGGGATCAGGCGCATCCTTGCGCCGAGGCTCAGGGCGCGCGCGTAGAGGTCGTAGTCCTCGCCGAGGCGCATGGTTTCGTCATAGGTCAGGCCGTGGGCCTCGAGGAAGCTGCGGCGCACCAGCGGCTTGAGGAAGCCCAGCTCGCGACGCATGCGCGAGGCCTTGGTGATGTTGCTGTCGATAAACATGCCGAACGAGACGTCGACGGGCGTCTGGTCGTCGCGGAACCACAGGACTTTGCCGGCGGAGAGCGGCTGGCCTTCGGGCGTCTGCATGAGGTCGTCGGCGATCAGGTCGTAGCCGGCGTTCGACAGAGCCAGCAGTTTGGCGAGGCGGCCCGGCTCCATGAAGTCGTCCGAGTCCAGAATGGCGATCCAGTCGGCCTTGCTTGCGGCGATGGCGACGTTGCGCGCCGCCGACGGCCCTGCATTCTTCGCCTGCGCCAGAACGGTGAGCCGCCCGGTTCCATCATCCGCTGCGCGCGCTGCGTTGAGGGTTGCGCCGTCATCGCCCGAGGCGTCATCGACGACGACGACTTCCAGGGTCTCCGGCTGCGCCAGCGCGGACGCCACGGCCCGGCCGATGGTTCCCGCCGCACGCCACGCTGCGATCACCACGGTGACGCCGGGGGGGGTGGAGGGGGGCATCATGGGTGATGGCGTCGCCGGCATGAGGAACGGGCTGCAAGAACACCGCCATGGCGGCACTATTTCGAGAGCCCAAGTAATGCAGGTTACGGCGAATAAGCCTTCCAAAGTCTTCGTTGGGCGAATTCACGGCTTCGTCATGGGGGAAACTGGTCGCGCTATGGGGGAAAGTCTCTTAAAGCGCGGCCTTGAACCGGCTTTAATGCAGGCTCAACTAGTAGACGACACAAATCTCCCTGACATGTGCGCAAGAGGAGGGGCTAATGCCCTGGAACGACAACAAGGGCGGCGGTGGCGGCCCCTGGGGCGGCGGCGGGTCCTCCGGTGGCGGCAAGGATGGCGGCGGCGAGAGCCCGTGGGGCAAACCCGGCGGCGGCTCCAACGGTCCCGGCGGCAACAAGCCGAGCGGCCCCGGCGGTCCCGGCGGCGGCAAGGATCGTCCTGACCTCGAAGAAACCCTGCGCCGCATGCAAGAGCGTTTCCGTCGCAAGGACGGTGGCGGTTCGGGCGGCGGGTCTGGCGGATCCGGCGGACCGGGTCGTGCGCGCGGGTTCGGCGCGACCGGCCTCGTCATCCTGCTGGCGATCGCTGTGGTCGGCTGGCTCTTCACCGGCATCTACCAGGTCAACGAACAGCAACAGGCGGTCGTGCTCCGCTTCGGCACGTTCGAGCGCTATGAGGGGCCGGGCTTCCACATCCGGCTGCCCAGCCCGATCGAGCAGCACTACCCTGTCGCGGTGAACACCGAGCTGCAGACGCGTATCGGCGGCGAGGGCGCGGCCAACACGATGCTGACGGGCGACGAGAACATCGTCGACATCGATTTCACCATCAACTGGCGCATCGCCGAACCGCGCGACTACCTGTTCAACGTCGTCGACGAACAGGACAACCGCAACGAGCTGATCGAGCAGATCGGGCAGAGCGCGATGCGCGAAGTCGTCGGCTCGTCCGCCTTCGAGCCGATCACCGCCGGCGACCGGACGGGCGTGCAGGAGCGTGTGCGGCAGCTGATGCAGGACACGCTGAACTCCTACAAGGCCGGCATCGAGATCATCTCGATCGCTATCGGTTCGGCGTCCGCGCCTGAAGAAGTGGTCACCGTCCAGCGCCTCGTCTCCAGCGCCGAGCAGAACAAGGCCAAGCGCGAAGCCGACGCGGTCGCCTATCGCAACAAGGTCGTTCCCGAAGCCGAGGGCAAGGCGCGCGCGACCGTCCAGCAGGCCGAAGGCTACAAGGCCTCCACTGTCGCCACGGCCAAGGGTGAAGCGGACCGCTTCAACCTGATCTACGACCAGTACAAGGTTGCGCCCCGCGTCACGCGCGAGCGCATGTTCCTCGAGACGATGGAAAGAGTGATGGGCCGGACGGACAATACCATCATCGACACCAAGTCGGGCGTCGTGCCCATCCTGCCGCTCGACCAGCTGCGCGGCCGCCAGACGCCGAAGGGGCAATAATCATGCAACGCCTTCTCGTCATTGGCGGCATTGTCGCCGCTCTTGTCCTTCTGGTCCTCGCCAACGCGCTCTACATCGTGCCGATCGACCAGCAGGCGATCATGCTGCGCTTCGGCCAGGCGCAATACACCGTCAACGCCACCGAGCCCGGCATGTCCGAGACCGGTCCGATGGCGAACCTTGGCCCGGGCCTTCACTTCAAGATGCCGCTGGTGGACGACCTGCGGTATTACGACAAACGCAACATGGGTTACGATCTCAAGGCCAACGAGATCATCGCCAGCGACCTGCAACGCCTTGAGCTCGACGCCATCGCGCGCTGGCGCATCAAGAACCCGCTGCAGTTCTTCCGCGCCGCCCAGACCGAGGAAGTTGGCCGTCGTCAGCTTGGCACCCGCTTCAACGCGGCGCTGAAAGGCGAACTCGGCAAGGTTGCGCAGCCCGACATCATCTCGGCGCAACGCGCCACGCTGATGCAGCGCGTGCGCGTCGCCTTGCAGACACAGATGACATCGCTGGGCATCGAGATCATCGACGTCCGTATCCGCAAGGCCGACCTGCCGGAAGCCAACACGCAACAGGTCTATGAGCGCATGAAGTCGCAGCTCCAGCAGAAGGTCGCGCAATACAACGCCGAGGGCGAGGGGCTCTACAGCTCCATCGTCGGTGAAGCCGACAAGCAGGTCAGCGTCATCACCGCCGAGGCCGACCAGCAGGCCCAGCGCCTGATGGGTGAGGGCGACGCCGAGCGCAACAAGATCTACGCCTCGGCCTACAACAAGGACCCGGAGTTCTTCGCCTTCTACCGCTCGCTGATCGCCTACGACAATTCGATCAAGGCGGGCACGCCGTTCGTGATGTCGCCCGACAGCGACTTCTTCAAATACTTCAAGAGCAAGGATGGCCGTTAGGCTGTCCGCTCTGCGCTAACGCAAAACGCCGCTCCGGTTTCGGGGCGGCGTTTTTGTTTGGCGGTTACTTCCGCTTCTTCGGCGGCTCCGTCGATAATGCCTCGAACTCCGCTTCTCCCAGCACCGAGTTCTCCGCGATCAGCCAGCGATCGTCCTTGCCCTTCGACAGAACGATCACGAAGACATCGCCATCGCCTGACGCGCCGACCTTCACGACCGCGTCGCGCCGCTCATAGCGCGGCCCGTCGACCTTGCCTTGCTCGCGCGCGATGATCGCAACCATCTCGGGCGCGAAGATGCTGCGCCAGGCCTCGCTTTCGGGGCCATCGGCCAGCGCGGCCTTGATCGCATCCATGTTGAGCTGGTCGAACAGCGGCAGCATGCGCGCGAGGTCGCGCGTGTTGTAGGCATCGACGAAGGCCTGCGCGACCGACACCGGGTCCTTCATGTCGGGCGCGGGCGGTCCGCCGCACGCCGCGACAATCAGAAACAGAAGCGCGCTCAGGCTCCGCTTCATGCCGCCAGCCAGGCCGGTTTGGCGAAGGGCAGGTCGAGATCATGCGCCACGGCCGCGTGCGTGATCTTGCCGTCGGCCACGTTGAGGCCATTGGCGAGATGCTTGTCGGCCTGCAGGGCCGCCTTCGCGCCCTTGTTGGCAATATCGAGTGCGAACGGCAGCGTCACGTTGTTGAGCGCATAGGTCGACGTGCGCGGCACCGCGCCCGGCATGTTGGCGACGCAATAATGCAGGATGCCATCGACCTCGTAGATCGGATCGTCGTGGGTTGTCGGCCGTGAGGTCTCGAAGCAACCGCCCTGGTCGATCGAAATATCCACCAGCACGGCGCCCGGCCGCATCTGCTTCAGATGGGCGCGCGTCACCAGCTTCGGAGCAGCTGCGCCCGGGATCAGCACGGCGCCGATCACGAGGTCGGCCTCGATCACGGCGCGATCAATCGCGGCCTGTGTCGCATAGACGGTATCGACGGCGCCTGCGAACTGCACGTCGAGCTCTTCAAGACGCGGCATCGAACGGTCGAACACCGTCACGTTTGCCCGTGCGCCGATGGCCATCTCCGCCGCGTGAACGCCCGAGACGCCACCACCGAGAATGACGACATTGGCCGGCGGCACGCCGGGCACGCCGCCGAGCAGCAGGCCACGCCCGCGCTTCGTCTTCATCAGCGCATAGGCGCCGACATTGATCGACATCCGCCCGGCCACCTGGCTCATCGGCTGCAGCAGGGGGAGGCGACCCGCATTGTTCGTCACCGTCTCGTAAGCGATGCACGTTGCGCCCGATTTCATCAGCGCTTCGGCCTGCGGTTTGTCGGCGGCGAGGTGGAGGTAGGTGAACAGGGTGTGCTTCGGCGTCAGCATCGCGCACTCGACCGCCTGCGGCTCCTTCACCTTCACGATCATCTCGGCGGTCGTGAAAACCTCGTCGGCGGTGTCGAGGATCTTCGCGCCGGCCTTCACATAGTCAGCGTCCGTCGCGCCCAAGCCCATGCCTGCGCTGGTCTGCACGAACACGTCGTGGCCGGCGCGCGTCAGCTCCATCACGCTCTCGGGCGTGAGGCCCACGCGATATTCCTGTGTCTTGATCTCTTTCGGAACGCCGATCTTCATGCGGATCTCCTCAGCCTGCGGGGCTGGTTATGCCAGAATCCAGACGATACCCGCCAGAGCCTTGCGTGGAGAGTTCTGCCTATTTCCGCCGACACGACTGCAATGCGGGGCAAAATGCATCTGTATGCCGCTCAACGGCGCATCGGCAGGCCGCCGATGAACGCGCGCAGGGTGCGAACCGTTTCATCCGGCAACTGCTCCATCGGCAGGTGGCCGCCTTCCGGATAGGTCACGAGATAGGCTTTCGGAATCGCATTCGCGATGGCCTGCGCGTCGGCCGGCGGGATGATCGCGTCCTTCGCGCCGACCATCACGAGCGTTGGAACATCGATCTGGTGGAAGCTGTCGACCGTCCACGGCGGCGAGGCTTGCGAGCGCTGTGTCAGCAGCACGTCGCGATGACCTTCGCCCATCGCGAAGTCGACATAGCGGTCGACAAGGGTGTCGGTCACCAGCGCTTCGTTGACATAGGCGGACTTCAATCCGCCGGTCGCGAACAGGCGAGGGTTGATCAGTTTTATCAGGAAGCGGCCGAAGCCGTTGTTGAACAGGGCGACGAATGCCGGGCGGGCCGCCACGGCCATCGCCATTCTTTTCATCACTAGGCCATCCTGCTGCATCGACCAGCACGAGACCGTCGAGCTTGTCCGCGTGCGCCATCGCGTAGCTGAGCGAGACGGCGCCGCCCATCGAATTGCCTGCAAGCACGAAATGCTCGACGCCGAGGTGCGTTGCCAGTGCATCGACAAGCGCGGCGTTGCCTTCGAGCGTTGCCTGATAGCCCGGCGGCGTTTCGGTGAGGCCATGGCCGGGCAGGTCGATGGCGATGAGGCGATAGTCGGTCTTCAGGCGTTCGACCCATGGCCGCCATGCGTGCACCGATGCGGCAAAGCCGTGGACGAGGATGAGCGTGCGCGCGCCACGCGGGCCTTCGTCCGTGTAGTGAACTTTTACGCCGGGTGATGGTGTGAAGGTCCCTGACGCCGGCAGGCCGTAATCGGCGCGGAGTTCCGCGAACGGAATCTCGCGCGAGGCGCAGGCGGTGGCGCCCAAGGCCACGGCCAGTCCGGCGACCAATCCGACCAGAGGTAAACGCCAGCGCTTCATCGCTTAACCCTGCTGCCTGAATCCTGTGCGGTCTACGCTGCTGATACCGAAAAGGATCACCCTTTTTGCGTCGAGATGCGGCAACGGGGCGCGGCGATGTTTGAGGCCGTTGGGTTAGTCTGAATGCGGTTGGCTAGCCGGTGGGGGAAAGCCGAATGTCGCAAGTTCATGTCGCGCCCTTGCGCGCGTTTCTTTCGGAACGTCCAGCGCTCTGGCGTCTCGCTGCGGTTGTCGGCGGCAGCTGGGTGATTGCTGCGTCGTCATGGGTGTCGGCGCCGATGTATCCCGTGCCGATGACGCTGCAGACGTTCGCGATCTTTCTTGTCGCGGGACTGGCGGGCGCGCGTCTCGGCGTCGCCATCGTCATCACGTGGCTGGCGCAGGCAGCGCTCGGTCTGCCGTTTCTCGCTGACGGCTCTGGCGGTCTCGATCCATTTGCCGGACCGACGGCGGGATATCTTGCAGGCTTCGTGGTCGGTGTGATCGTCAGCGGCGCGTTGTCGGAAAAGCCGAGCCTGCGCGGCTGGTTGCCGATGACCGGCGTATTTCTGCTTGGGCACGCCGTCATCCTGGCGTGTGGCTGGGGACGGCTCGCGATGATCATCGGGCCGCAACCCGCGTTCGAGTCCGGCGTCGCGCCGTTCCTGCTCGGCAGCGTGCTGAAGTCGTTCCTTGCGGTCGCTGTGATCCGCCTCGTCGAGCCGTGGATCCGTTCGCTGAGCCGCTAGGCTGCTTCGGACGCGGCGCTTGCGGGCGTGTCGATCAGCGGTTTTTCGGGCAGGCCGCGCCGCTCGACCTGGTCGGCAATCCACGCGCTGATCTTCTCGTGGCCGAGACCCATCTGCGCCAGCAGGTCGGCCGCCAGTTCGAGGCCGAGCGGTTCGGCGCGCGCAATGTGGGCGCGGAAGCCGTCGGCGTTCAGCTTTGCCTGCTCCGCGATGTCTGCGGCCACGACCAGTCGCGGTTGCGTTGAGCCGGGCAAGGGCGCGAGACTCGCAGCGCCAAGACCGCGCACGCCGAGAACGATGGCGCGCGCGTGGCCGGCATCGAGGCTTGCCATCAGCTTCTCATCGCGCGCATCGCCGAACGCGATCGAATAGCCGTCGGAGGCGGCGAGCACGAAGCGGTCGGGGTCGGAATCGACGGCGACATAGGCGATGTCGTGATCGCGCAAAGCGTCAGCCGCGAGGCGCCCGGCCGGCGTCATGCCGAAGATCAGGACGGGATGCTCTTCCGCCACCTCATCCGTATCCACAGCGGCACTTTTGGATTTCTCGGCGATCTGCTTGGCGATGTGCAGGCCGAGCGAGGTCCAGATCGGCGCGGCGACCAGTGTCAGCGCGACGGAGGCGGTGAGGATGCCAGCCCATGGCGCGGGCATAACGCCGGCGATAGAGGCGATGCCGACGACCACCAGCGTGAATTCGGAGCCCTGACTCAGGAGGAAGCCGAGTTGCGTTGCGCCGGGGACTGCCCACCCGTTGAGGCGTGCGGCCATGAAGACCACGACCGTCTTCACGATCATGATGACCAGTGCGGTTGCGAGGACCGCAGGCCAGATCAGGGCGAGGGTTGGCAGGTTGACGCCCATGCCGACGCTGACAAAGAAGAGGCCGAGCAGGAGGCCCGCGAACGGCTTCACCTCGGCCTGCACCACGTGGCGGTAAGGCGTATCCGACAGCGCCATGCCCGCGAGGAACGCGCCGAGGTTCAACGACAGGCCAGCCTTTGCAGTCGCAGCGCTAGCGGCCAGCACGATGAACAAAGCGACGACGGTGAAGGTCTCGCGGTTGTTGGTTGCGGCCAGCGACTCGAACAGCGGGCGCACCAGGAACCGCCCGACCAGAATGGCGACGGTCAGTGCTACGACGGCCTTGGCAAGAATGACCAGCGCCTCCATGCCGAGCAGGTTGGGGGACGCGCCGAACGAGACGGCGTAGGTCAGGATGAAGATGGCGACGATATCCTGTGCGACGAGAACGGCCGTGGCCGAGCGTCCCATCGGACAGCCCGGCTGGTTCCGGTCTGACAGGATGCGCGCGACGACGGCGGTTGATGATAGCGAGAGGGATACGCCGACCAGAACGGCGACGGTCCACGGGAAGCCGAAGGCGTAACCGATTAGCGCGAAGACGCCGCCGCAGAGGATGATCTGCATCGGCGCGAGGCTGATCATGTCGTGCCGGCGCAGCGCGATCTCGCGCAGGGAGAAGTGCAGGCCGATGTCGAACAGGAGGAAGACCACGCCGAGGTCTGCAAGGAAGCGGGCGGTGTCGTTGTTCTGGACGAGGCTGAAGCCGGAGGGGCCGATCACCAGGCCGGCGGCAAGGTAGCCTACGATCGGGCTCAGCCGGGCGGCCCGTGCGGCAAGGGCGGCTGTGAGGCCGGCGCCCAAATAGATGATGGCTGGCTGCAAGGTTTCGACGGCCGTCACGCGCTGCGTCTCTCCGCTGTTCGCCCGTTCAGCCCTGAACAACTGGCATTAAGCACGGGTTCTTTGCCAGAGGAAGGAGGGCGGCACGGGGAGGCCGGGCAGGAAAACGGAAAGAGCCGCCGCGTCGCCGCGACGGCTCCATATTCCGGGGCGGCAAGCCGCCCGTCAGACAGACCTGTAAGACTACAGGGCCTTCTTGATCGAGAAGGTCACGCGGTCGTCGAACGCCGGGACGTTGTCGACGTCGGTGCGCGACGTAGCGGAGGTCGAAGCCGAGGCCCATCGCGGAGTAGGTGCCGCCGACGTTCCAGGTGGTGTACTCGTCGTCGCCGAAGAAGACGCCGGCCGTGTCAACGTGCTGGAGGCCAACCGCGCCCGAGAAGCTCAGCTCGGGGGAGACGGTGTAGGCGCCGTTCACTTCGTAGTAGATGCCGTCGCCGAGCTCGCCGGTGAATTCCGGCGTGTAGTACAGGGCGCCGCCCAGCGTGATTTGCGGGCTCAGCGCGATCGAGGGCTTCACATAGCCTTCGTAATAGTCGAGTTCAGCGCCGTCATCCGACGCGCTCGGGTAGAGGTAGCCGATGACGCCGACGTCGAAGTTCACCGGGCCTGCCGCGAACTTGTAACCGCCGTACACGTCGAGCTCGAGGTTCGCGCCGCCGGTGCCGAAGTTGATGTTCGAAGCCCAGGTGCCGACGTAGACGCCGCTGTTGCCGAAGGAGGCGTCGAAGCCGCCTTGGACTGCCGGGCTACCGTCCGACTGCGTGATGCCGCGGAAAGCGTAGTCCGTCGTCAGGGCGACGTTACCAGAAATGGCGACGTCTTGAGCAAACGCGGGCGCGGCAGAGGCCGCTACGAGAGCTCCGAGAACCAGAAGGTTGCGCATTATTCAGACCCTTTTCCCCTCAAGTTGAACCGACCCGCAGACGCGGCATTGCAAGCTCGGGTGCGCTGGGGAACGCATCCGTCTTGCGGGTGAACATGACGATTTGAGAGGACACACCAGAAGTGCTTCGACCAAACCTTTGTGCGGCGCAGCGTACCCGCACAATTTCATGACAGCCCTAGGGTCGTTCGCCCGAACATTGGGCGCCCCCCATGGTACGTTTCGCGCGGTAAGCGACGTCTTAATGACGCTGTTGCGTGCATTTCCGGGAAGAAACCGTCAGGTCCCGGACGAATCGTACGGCGCTATTGCTGAATTTGCGCGGGGAGGTCATCTAGCGGCATGAATTCACCTTCAAACCCCACCGGACTGACACAGCTGGGCGCGCATGCCCCGGCGCCGGCATCTCCTGACCAGGCGGTGCTCGAGCGCGTGGCCAATCCGCACCCGGGAACACTGTATCTGGCGCGCTTCACGGCGCCGGAATTCACGTCGCTCTGCCCGGTGACGGGCCAGCCGGACTTTGCCCACCTCGTGATCGACTACGCGCCGGGCGAGTGGATCGTGGAGAGCAAGAGCCTGAAGCTCTACCTCACCTCGTTCCGCAATCACGGCGCGTTCCACGAGGACTGCACTGTCTCCATCGGCAAGCGGCTGGTCGATACGCTGGCGCCGACCTGGCTGCGCATCGCCGGCTACTGGTATCCGCGCGGCGGCATGCCGATCGACGTGTTCTGGCAGACGGGCAAGGCGCCTGATGGGTCTGTGGGTTCCGGACACGGGCGTTGCGCCTTATCGGGGCAGAGGGTAGGCGGCTTCCATGCGTGGAACCGTCTCCTCCATCTACCGCCATCCCGTGAAGGGGCTGACGCCTGAGCAGCTGGGCGCGGTCGCGCCTTGAGGCTGGCGCATATTTTCCCGGTGATCGCGACTATGCAATCGAGGTCGGGCCTTCGGGGTTCGATCCGGCGGCGCCGAAGCATATCTCGAAGCAGAGGTTCACGGTGCTGGCGCGCTTTCCCTCGCTCGCGCGGATCAAGACGCGGCTGGATGATGCGACGGGGCGTTTCCATGTCGGCGACGCGAGCGGGTTTGGCGTCGAGACGGATCTGACGACGGCAGACGGTCGTGCGGCGCTGGAGCGCTTCCTGCAGGCGTTTCTCGGCGAGGATGCGCCGGGCAAGCTGCGCGTGCTGGAGAGCCCGCCGGGCTATCGCTTCATGGATCATCCGCAGGGCTACATCTCGGTGATGAACCTTGCGAGCGTCGCGGCGGTCGGAGCGGGCCATTGGCCAGGCCGATCGATCCGCTGCGCTTTCGCGCCAATGTCTATGTCGATGGGCTGGCGCCGTGGGCAGAGGATGAGTGGGTCGCCGGCGGGCGCGTCGATCTGGGCGAGGCGCAGCTGACCGTGTTCAAGCCGATCGTGCGGTGTGTGGCGACGGACGTGAACCTTGAAACCGGCGAGCGCGACATCGACATGGTGGCGAGGCTGCGCGAGCATTTTGGCCGCGACACGCTGGGGACTTATTTTTCGATTGCCGAGGGTGGCGCGGTGAAGGTGGGCGATGCGTTGGCGGGCTAGCGCGTGCTACCAGTGCGGCGGGGGCGGTTCGTCGCCCTGGTCGGGGCCGATGGATTGTTCGGCGTTGGCGACGCGGTCGCCGAGGCGCTCGACTTCGCGCTTCAGGCGGTCGATGTCCTTCCACTGGGCGGTGATCGTCTCGTTGAGATCCTCGATCATCTGGTCCTGATGGGCGATGCGGGCTTCGAGCGCGTCGAGGCGTGATGTGTCGGTCATGGCGATATCCTAGCGCAGCGGGGGCGCTGACGGAATTGCCGAGATGACGCGCGTCTGACGATGTGCGGAGCGGCTATTGACGGGACTATGCCTAGTCGGACAGTGGCGGCGCGGGCGCATACGGGCGCCGGGGCATTTAGATGAGCGCAATCGCGTATCGATGGCTGAGGCTGGGAGCCGTGATGCTGGGCCTTGTGCTCACGCAGCCAGTGGCTTTTGCGCAGACGGAGGCGGCGAAGCCGTTTCTCGCTGAAGCGGGTGAGGCGACATCCGCCGGGCGTTATGTCGATGCACTGGCGGCCTATGCCAGTGCGATTGCGGCAGCGCCGGACGACGCGGGCGCGTATGTGCAGCGTGCGGACCTCTTTGTGTCGCTCGGTCATCCCGAGCTGGCGGCGCGTGATTATCGCGTGGCGGTGCGGATCAAGCCGGATGATGTCCGGATACAGAACGGGCTCTGCCGCAATCTGGCGCTCGCCAATCATGATCTCGAGGGCGCGTTGACGGCGTGCGATGCGGCGGTGCGCCTCGCGCCACGCGATCCGGTCGTGTTGGCGACGCGGGGCTATTTGCAGTTGCGTCGTGGCAATTGGGAGAAGGCGGAGAAAGATTTTGCGGCAGCCCTCGATCTGTCGCCGGCGTCGCCGGACGAGATGTATGGACATGGCATCGCGCGTATCCATCTGGGTCAGGCGCGGGCGGGGCTTGATGAGATGTCGAGCGCGACGCTCGACAGTTCGGGGCTGCCGCTGGAGTGGGAGAGCCGCGGCTTCAACATGCAGGGCGATGCTGTGTCGGGCAGGCCGGTCACGACCGCGGGACAGGCTTTGGTTGGGGCTGCCGATCGCATGTATTTCGTCAATCGCGGCGAAGAGGTGGTTCAGCTGGCCAGTGGTTGCGGTCGGGTCGTGGCCGGCGCCGGGAACGCGCTGCCGTTGCTGGACAGGCGTGGGGCGGCGCTTGTCGCTTTGGCCTGATGCATGGCGAGGACAAGGCGACATCGTCGCGCTTTGCGTATGGCCGCGAGATCGCGGACCCGGCGCAGGAGCGGAAGCTCGGTCTTGCTTTCTCGGCTGCGGAAGAAGCCATGCTGCCATGAGCGTTCACTGCACCTGGCAGGATGTGATGCGGGATGCGGCGGCGCGGCTGCAGGCAGCGGGCGTCGACGGCGCGAGGCGCGACGTGCGGCTGTTGCTGGCGCATGCGCTGGGCGTCGAGCCGGTCGATGTGATCCTGCGCGAGATGGATGACGTTGATCCGGTCGGTCTGACGCGTTCGAGGCGGCGGTGCGGCGGCGGGAGGCGGGCGAGCCGGTGTCGCGCATACGGGGGTGGCGGGAATTCTATGGGCGGCGTTTTCATGTGACGCCGGACGTGCTCGACCCGACGGCCGGAGACGGAGCTGCTGGTCGACGTGGCGATTGCGCGACTGCCACGGGATGGGCGCGTACTGGATCTTGGCGTGGGCTCGGGCTGCATACTGCTGTCGGTGCTGGCGGAGCGGACGGACGCGACCGGCGTGGGTGTGGATATCTCGGCGGCGGCGTTGGGTGTTGCGCGCATCAATGCGGAGGCGCTGGGCGTGGTGGCTCGCGCGGAGTTGGTCGAAGGCGGTTGGGACGCGGCGCTTGCGGGTGCATTCGATCTGGTGCTGTCGAACCCGCCCTACATTCCGGCGGCGGAGATGGAGGGGCTCGCGCGCGAGGTGATTAACCACGATCCGCATCTGGCGCTGACGCCGGGCGGCGATGGGCTGGGGCCGTATCGGGCGATCCTCGCGCGCGTGTCGCATGTGCTCGCGCCGGGCGGATGGATCGGCTTCGAATTCGGGCTCGGGCAGTCTCTCGCGGTAAGCGATCTGATGGCGCAGGCGGGCCTGGAACAGGTGGAGGTGTTGCGCGATCTGGCGGGGATCGAACGCGCTGCATTCGGTCGCAGGGCGGCAGGAGCCCCGTAAACCAAAGAGGTAGCTCCGGAAAAACCACAGGAAATCGCTTGGCGCGGCAAGCCAAACAGGCTAGCGTCTGAAACTACGGACCGCAGGCGAATCCTGGATACAGGGCAGTCAGCCAGCCTCCGTTTGGGTCTGCAATGGCAGACCGCAATCCGTCCAAATGGGGCGCTACACTGAAGATCCGGGAAGGTTACATGAAGCGTCAGCGGGGCCGCGGGCGTAAGCCGGGCGGTGGCGGCGGTGGTGGTGGTGGCAACAACAACCATAACCACGGCAACCGATCGCTTGAGAGCAATGGGCCGGATGTAAAAATCCGGGGCACGGCCGCGCAGATCTACGAGAAGTACGCACAGTACGCTCGTGACGCGCAGTCGGGCGGCGATCGCGTGAGGTACGAGACGTATCTCCAGCACGCCGAACATTACTATCGCGTGATGGCGGCATCGATGCCGCGTGAGCGCCTGCTGCAACAGCAGGAAGCAGGCCTGCAGGCGCAGTCGTCGCTGGACGACGACGGCGCGCAGCAGAACGACGGCAACGGGAACGGCGAACAGCCGGACGCGATGCGCTCGAACGAGCAGCATGGCCAGAACCACAACAACGCACAACAATCAGAACAACGGTCACAACAACAACGACGTGGATGACGGCGACGACGAGAACGACGCCGATGGCGACAATCGTCAGGAAGCCGAATAGCCGAGCCGTGATGCTCAGGCGCGTGAGGGGCAGCCCAGCCGCAGGACGCGCAAGGTGATGATGGCGGCCACGAAGGCTCGGGCCGTGGCCGTCGTCGGCGTGGACGCCGGCGGAGCAATGAAGGCGGGCCGAATGCCGACGGCGAAGCGGCTGGCGGTGGCGACACCGAAGCACGATCGGCGCTGGACAGCCTCGCTCGCAAGCAGGGCGCTCTCGCCGGCGACTGATCGCTCTCACGACAATCGAACACCGGGGCGGGCTGCACAGCGATGTGTGGCCCGTCTGCTTTCAGGGTGTCGGCCTTCAGGTCGGGATTTTCGCTTTCAGCGCCTCGATCTCGAGCTGCAGTTTTTCGACGTGGAGCTCGCGCTCGATCGAGGCTTCGGCGGAGAGATAGTGGCGGAACTTGACCAGCACCCAGCAGGTGTAGCCTGCCGCCGCGGCGAGGATCAGCATGAACATGCCGAGCCCGAAGTCGCCCGTGGTGAGCGACCCCTGCGCCGCGATCACGAAGAGCAGGGCGAACAGTCCGTTGCCGCCGATGCAGGCGATCTGGGCGTGAAGCGGCATGGTGGGTTCCCCTGAATTTCGTGAAGGTTAGGCCGGGGCGAGGCGCGCGCCAAGGTTTGACGGACGCGAACCCGCCCCGCATAAATGCGTGGTGGGTCTCTATCGTTTTGAGATTTCTCGACTTCCGGGGGGACGTCATGGCCATTGTTGCATTGATCGGCGCATTCTCGGCGGCATCGGCTTTTCTGGTATCGCGCCCAGCAGGTGAAGGGCGCCGCCGACAGCGTCATCGATGCAGCGGGCAAGGCGCGAGGCATGATCAGCCGCGCGCGGTTCCGGCAGCGCTCGGGCCAGTCCGTGCTGGCAGGCGTCGATTCGCCCGGCATGGCGGTGGCGACATTGCTCTACAGCCTCTCCGCGCTCCGCCGTCCGGTCACGCTGACCGACGAAGACAAGATCGACACCATGCTCGAGACGGTGTGCCGGATGAACAAGCAGGATCGCGAGGATGCGATGGCGTTCGCCGGCTGGGCGTCGGGACAGGTGGCGGACACGATCGAGATCGTGCGCCGCTTCCTGCCGATCTGGACGGATGCGCTGCAGCCGCCGGAACGCCAGGAACTGATCGACATGGCGGTCAGCATCGCCAGCCCCGGCGTCGAGCCGACCGATGCGCAGGCCGCCGTGCTACGCAGATTGCGCGAAGGGTTGCTGCCGCGCTGAGCGGAGCTTCCTGCGCCGCGTATCAGCGCCCGCTAGCCCATCGTGAAGAAGCAGAGCTTGTTGCCGTCGAGGTCGCGCAAGTAGGCGCCGTAGAAGCCGCCGCCGCGATCGCCGGGCTCGCCTTCATCCGTGCCGCCCAGCGAGAGCGCCTTGGCGTGTAGCAGGTCGACCTTGTCGGACGAGGGGCAGCGCAGGGCGATCATGTTGCCGTTGCCGCAATGCTGCGCATCGCCATTGTGTGGTTTGGTAACGCCGAACAGGGGGCCCTGGGCAAAGCCGTAGAGATGGCCGTTCTTCATCTCCATGACACGCTTGCCGCCGAGTTCGCCCAGCAGCGCGTCATAGAAAGCGATAGCCTTGTCGATGTCTTTCGCGCCGATCGTCGTGTAGCCGATCATGAAACGTCCTTCCCTGCGATCGCAGGGAAGGAATCATGTCACGGCGTAGCTAGCAAGGCTCACATACCCTCGGCGTAGAAAGCACACAGCTTGTTGCCGTCGAGATCGCGGAAATAG
Organism: uncultured Alphaproteobacteria bacterium; assembly: GCA_963784415.1. Lineage (GTDB taxonomy): Bacteria > Pseudomonadota > Alphaproteobacteria > Caulobacterales > Hyphomonadaceae > UBA7672. The sequence goes on along the minus strand of CAWARK010000005.1, from coordinate 2,310 downwards.
CCGGCGTAGAACGTGTCGCCGCGCGGGCCGGCCGGGCCTTCGTCCGTGCCGCCGTGCTTTGATGGCGGCGTCATAGACTTCGTGGACCTTTTCCTTCGACGGCATCTGCAGCGCCACCATCGTGCCGTTGCCGAAGGTCGCGGCAGCTCTTGTTGTAGGGCTGGGTGACGGCGAGCATCGCGCCCTTGCCGTTGGCGTAGGCGGTGCTGTATGCCGAAATCCATCGCGCGCTTGCCGCCGATGGGGGCGAGCACCTTGTCGTAGAATTCCAGCGCCCGCTGCGTAGTCGTTGGTGCCGAGCATTACGTAACCGATCATGGGATGTATCCTCCGTCCGTCCTGTGTGCGGGAAGATTGCGCAGGCGTGTGACGCTCGCAAGCGGACGCGCGCGTGATGCTGACAGGACGTGGGGAGCAGCGGGCGGTGTCACTGCGGAAATCTCTCCAGGGCCGTGCATGAGAAGAGCGACGATCGCGGAGGTTTGCCTTGCGTTGGCGTGGCGCTGCGCAATGATGCGGGCGTCAGAAGCGTGAGGGACGAGCATGATCCGTATTCGAGGCTGGCTGTTGCGGTGCTTGCGCTTGGCGTGGGCGGGCGCGTGTGAGCAGGTGGTGCGCCGGCTGCGGCGACGCCAGATCCAATGATTGCAAAGGTGGAGGCCGGACTTTCGCCCAACGTCTGGGTTTCCAGCGAGCCGGCGCCTGTGTGGTCGCTCGCAGAGCGGATGGCTTTCTACAAGGTGCCGGGCGTCAGCATTGCGGTCATCCAGGATGGCAAGATCGCGTGGGCGAAGGGCTATGGCGTGCTGGAAACGGGGAAGGCGCAGCCCGTGGATGCGCAGACGATTTTCCAGGCGGGGTCGATCTCGAAGCCAACGGCAGGCGTCGCGGCGTTGCGCATGGTGGAGCAGGGCAAGCTGAAGCTTGATGCGCCGATCAACGACTTCCTCACGTCGTGGAAACTGCCGGACAATGAATTCACGAAACAGGCGCCGGTGACACTGCGCGGGATCATGAGCCACGGCGCGGGCCTCACCGTGCACGGCTTTCCCGGATACGCGGCGGGCGTGTCCGTGCCTACCGTGCCCCAGGTTCTCGATGGCGTGGCGCCGGCCAACACGGCGAAGGTGCGGGTGGACAAGACGCCGGGGACAAGCTGGCGGTACTCGGGCGGCGGCTACACCATCATGCAGCTGGCGATGACGGATGTGTCGGGCAAGAGCTTTCCCGCGCTGACAGACGAACTGGTGTTACGGCCGGCGAAGATGACGCGCTCGTCCTATGTGAACCCGTTGCCGATGGACAACCGCGCCAATGCGGCGACGGCGCACAAGCGCGACGGGACGGTCGTGCCCGGGCAGAGCCATACCTATCCGGAGATGGCGGCGGCCGGCCTGTGGACGACGCCGAGCGATCTTTCGCGGCTGGCGTTGTCTGTCGTCGGGTCGGCGCGTGGCGACAAGGGCGCGTTGCTGGGACCGGAGGTGACGCAGCAGATGCTGACGACGCAGATCGGCACGTATGGGCTGGGCTTTGATCTTGCCGCGCCGGGCGACGGGCAGGTGTTTTCCCATGGCGGAGTGGACGAGGGGTTCGAAGCGTTCCTGTTTGCCTACAGGGACGGGCATGGCGGGGCAGCCATCATGACCAACGCGCAGGGCGGCTCGAGGCTGGCGAACGAGATCATGGTCTCGCTGGCGAATGCTTATGGCTGGAAGTATGGGGCGGTGAAGAAGTAGGTGAGCCACGCGCTCGTGCTTCGACGGACGCTCCCTTTGGTCGCTGCTCAGCATGAGCGCTAATCTGGCGCTGGCGGTCCTTGAGCGCTCATCCTGAGCAGGCCCGTCGGGCCGTCCGTCGAAGGACGAGGCCGGGCTTGCGGGCGCAAAATAAAAGGCCCGCTCGTTGGAGCGGGCCTTCGTTAGAGACTATTCGAACAGCTTGGCCCAGCGGGGCTTCTTGCGGTTCTTCCAGGCGCCGCGGTGATAGGCGTCGGAGCCGATCAGGGGCACGACGGTGGTGGCTTCGGCGAAGACCATCTGTTCGTGCGTGGTCGACACCTTGCCCCACGAGGCGGCCTCTTTCAGCGTCGAGGACGAGCAGGCGCCGTCGCGCACGTCGGCGACAGTGATCTGCACGGCGTATTTGTGGACCTCGGCTTCGACGCCGAGGATCTCGGCGCAGACGACGGTGTCCTGCGCGAAGTTCTTCGGCACGCCGCCGCCGACCATGAAGAGGCCGGTGGTGCCCGCCGCGATCTTGATGTCGGTCAGTTCGCGGAAGTCAGCGACCGCGTCGATCATCAGGTAG